>NZ_FNDT01000063.1 GCF_900099735.1 Arthrobacter subterraneus
GGACACCACACCCGAACTGGCGCTCAGCGCCTAACCCGAATACCAAGAATCACGCGACAACCGCGTTACACCACGCAAATGGACTTGACCCCTGCTCACTGGACTGCTCGTTCTCTTTGCTCGACATTGACTCCTCCTGCTCCGTGTTTAGCGCCGGTTAGCTGCATTCCTGACGGCCCTCGACGCAGGTCGTTGATGTGCCACCATTCCGTTGCAGTAACCTCCGCACACTCGTACGGTTGTTACGAGTATCGTATGTCATCTGGGCGCGCGGGGAGCAAGGCAGGAGGACAAGATGACTACTGGAACAACCGTGCAGGTACGGTCGGGCACGACCAGATGCTGGTTCTGGTACCAATGTGGCGCAGGTTCAGATAGCCGGCGGCTTGAACATCTTCCGTAGGACTATGGCTGGTCATAGCACCGTGGGTGCTGGACTACAGCGAGCAAAGCAATGCTGTAGGGAATCAAGTCGGAGGCAGGGTCGTAATCGCCGTACTAACGTATTTCCGGGTCTTCTCCCCCAGACATTTGGGAGAGCCTGAGCTGGATCAACTTCGTTCTGGGGGTATGGCTCATTATCGCCCGTTTGTACTGACTACAATGAGACAGGCAACGCGAACTCAATCCTTTGAAACGACATCGTTTCGGGACTGATCGTGCTCTCGCTAGCAGCTTGGAGCGCTGTCGCCACCAAGTCGTCCAGAAGCTCGTCGGGCCAGCACTAGCACGGCACGGCGGTAAGGGCGCATCAGGGTTTGATCTGCGTAGTGAAGGAGTGATTCCAATTGGCGGAAACGAAGCGACAGCAGTTGCGGTCGACAGCCAATGGAGCAACCGCCGCCACATCCGCCCCCGACCCTGCCACCCCACTACAGCGAACAGGGTCGGTGAGGTTAGACCCAGGACAGCCCGGCCCAGGACAGCCCGGCCCAGGACAGACCGGTCAGACAACATGAATCCTGCACGTCCCGGTGGCCTCTCGGACGAGGTGAGCTCGGCAAAGACGCACGGACACCCAGTCGACCCTGAGCGGGTCGCTCGGGCACAGCAACAGGGCCTCGCCGCCGACGAGGCGTACCAAGTGGCCGCGCTACTGCGACTGCTCGGCGATGGCACCCGGATCCGGGTGCTTCTTGCCTTGGAACAAGTGGAGGAATTATGCGTCCCTACGTGTCAGGCTGGAGCGGTACCACGGTGACAGAGCAAGTCAGCTTAATCGCGTGGGGCGAGAACCAGGAAACCGATCATTATGTCTAATC
>NZ_FNDT01000061.1 GCF_900099735.1 Arthrobacter subterraneus
AGGAGGACACCACACCCGAACTGGCGCTCAGCGCCTAACCCGAATACCAAGAATCACGCGACAACCGCGTTACACCACGCAAATGGACTTGACCCACCACGCACATAAGCGCAAGGCGTCTCCCCGCGTTCCCGGAACGAAAGGATCTCCCTGATCTCATCTAGGGTGATGCCCAACCGCTGGGCGGTCCGGATGAACATCAACCGATCGGGGAACGACTCATCGTAATCCCGGTACCCTGATCCCGTCCGGGCAGGCTCCGGGAGAACTCCGATGGATTCGTAGTACCGAATCGTTTTTGGATTTATGCCCGCCACCTGGCCAAGTTCGCCAATTCTCATACATCCTCCCAGCTAGATATTACAGCTGGGTGGAAGGTTGTTGTTGAAGACCATGGCCACCACACGAACTGTTGAAACTGGACCATGCCTACCGGGACCTCGTTCACATCCTTGCTGAAACAAAGGCCGTACCGGGCCTTATGGACGGCACGTACCATCTCGCAATGGGGCGATGCCTTCAACACCGTTGCCCTGGTCCTGCTGGTCTACTCCCTGACTGGGTCCGGGCTGGGGGTCTCCGGGGTGGTGATCGCTGAAATCATCCCGGTCCTGCTTCTGGCTCCCCTGGCCGGGGCGCTGGTGGACCGGCTGCCCAGGGTAAAAGTGATGATTGCCGCCGATCTCGTCAGAGCTGCGTTGGCTTTCGCCCTGCCTTTCGTTGATGCCAATATGGCCAACGTCTACCTCGTAGCCGTTGGCCTGTCCGCGGCAGCGGTGTTCTTCAACCCTGCAGCACAATCCGTGTTGCCCTCCCTCGTGAAGGAACGCGAACTGGTCGCCGCCAACAGCGGGATCTGGACCGCCGCCGTCGTCTCACAAATCGTTCTTGCCCCCTTGGCCGGAGTCGTCGTTGTCGCGTTCGGATATGACTGGGCATTCTGGATCAACGCCGCAAGCTATCTCGTCTCAGCGGCGGCGCTGCTGCGCTTGAAGCTACCGACACAGCCCGCAAGCGTGAAGCGTTCTTCCTGGTACCGGGACGCCCGCGAAGGCCTCTACCAGCTGGCACACCACAAGATGCTGCGCGCATTGGCCGCGACACAATTCCTGGCCGCACTCTCAGCCGGCGCAACCGGCGCACTCCTCGTCGTCCTGGCACAGGACCACCTTCAACTCGAGGAACAAGACTTTGGGTTGCTCATTGGTGCGATCGGTGTAGGAGCTGCGCTTGGACCGATGATTCTGACCAAAATTACTGACAATAGTAGTGCCCATTAGCGTGGTGTAACGGCCCGGGTATCGGGCGTGTTGATCCCGAACGTGAGGCGGCCACCGCGTGATTCTTGGAAAGACCGACC
>NZ_FNDT01000060.1 GCF_900099735.1 Arthrobacter subterraneus
TAGTGTGTTTGTGTGTCAAGTTATCGGCGTATTAGTACCGGTCAGCTTCACGAGTCGTTAGTCCTCGCTTCCACATCCGGCCTATCAACCCAGTGGTCTGGCTGGGGGCCTCTCACACCAAATGGTGTATGGAAATCTCATCTTGAAGCAGGCTTCCCGCTTAGATGCTTTCAGCGGTTATCCCATCCGAACGTAGCTAATCAGCGGTGCACTTGGCAGTACAACTGACACACCAGAGGTTCGTCCGTCCCGGTCCTCTCGTACTAAGGACAGCCCTTCTCAAATTTCCTACGCGCGCAGCGGATAGGGACCGAACTGTCTCACGACGTTCTAAACCCAGCTCGCGTACCGCTTTAATGGGCGAACAGCCCAACCCTTGGGACCTACTCCAGCCCCAGGATGCGACGAGCCGACATCGAGGTGCCAAACCATGCCGTCGATATGGACTCTTGGGCAAGATCAGCCTGTTATCCCCGAGGTACCTTTTATCCGTTGAGCGACGGCCATTCCACAATGTGCCGCCGGATCACTAGTCCCGACTTTCGTCCCTGCTCGAGATGTCTCTCTCACAGTCAAGCTCCCTTGTGCACTTACACTCGACACCTGATTGCCAACCAGGCTGAGGGAACCTTTGGGCGCCTCCGTTACTTTTTGGGAGGCAACCGCCCCAGTTAAACTACCCATCAGGCACTGTCCCTGACCCGGATTACGGGCCGAAGTTAGATATCCAGAGTGACCAGAGTGGTATTTCAACGATGACTCCACCCGAACTAGCGTCCGGGCTTCACAGTCTCCCACCTATCCTACACAAGCCACACCGAACACCAATACCAAACTATAGTGAAGGTCTCGGGGTCTTTCCGTCCTGCTGCGCGTAACGAGCATCTTTACTCGTAGTGCAATTTCGCCGAGTTTATGGTTGAGACAGCGGGGAAGTCGTTACTCCATTCGTGCAGGTCGGAACTTACCCGACAAGGAATTTCGCTACCTTAGGATGGTTATAGTTACCACCGCCGTTTACTGGGGCTTGAATTCCCAGCTTCGCCCACAAGTGAGCTAACCGGTCCTCTTAACCTTCCAGCACCGGGCAGGAGTCAGTCCGTATACATCGTCTTGCGACTTCGCACGGACCTGTGTTTTTAGTAAACAGTCGCTTCCCCCTGGTCTCTGCGGCCCCGATCCGCCTCCCCGCAGCAAGTGCGGTTCACGGTTGGGGCCCCCCTTCTCCCGAAGTTACGGGGGCATTTTGCCGAGTTCCTTAACCATAATTCTCTCGATCGCCTTAGTATTCTCTACCTGATCACCTGTGTCGGTTTGGGGTACGGGCAGTTGGAACCTCACGCCGATGCTTTTCTAGGCAGCATAGGATCATCGG
>NZ_FNDT01000059.1 GCF_900099735.1 Arthrobacter subterraneus
GGGTCAAGTCCATTTGCGTGGTGTAACGCGGTTGTCGCGTGATTCTTGGTATTCGGGTTAGGCGCTGAGCGCCAGTTCGGGTGTGGTGTCCTCCTTGGTGTTGAGGGCGTCGGCGGGCGTGGTGCCGACGGTTTGGGATTGCTGGATGAGCTCGAGGCTGAGGTAGCGGCGGGATTCGGTCCATTCATCGTGCTGCTCGGCCAGTACGGCGCCGACGAGCCGGATCAGTGCGTCGCGGTCGGGGAAGATGCCGACCACGTCCGTGCGCCGCCGGATTTCCTTGTTCAGGCGTTCCTGGGGGTTGTTGGACCAGACCTGGCGCCACAAACCTTTGGGGAAGACGGTAAACGCGAGGATGTCCTCCCGGGCCCTCTCAAGGTGGTCGGCGACCTTCGGCAGCTTCTCCTGGAGGGCGTTTAGGACCCGGTTGAAATGGGCGTGTACTGACGGTGCGTCGGGCTGGTCATAGATCGAGTGCAGCAGTGTCTTCACCCACGGCCAGCTGCTCTTTGGAGTCACTGCCATCAGGTTCGCTGCGTAGTGGGTCCGGCACCGCTGCCAGGAAGCGCCGGGCAGGGTCGCCCCGATTGCGGCGACGAGCCCGGCGTGGGCGTCGGAGGTCACCAGTTTCACCCCGGTCAGGCCGCGGGCGGTCAGGTCCCGGAAGAAGCCCAGCCACCCGGCGCCGTCCTCAGCGGAGGTGGCCTGGATGCCCAGGACCTCGCGGTGCCCGTCGGCGTTGACGCCGGTGGCGATCATGGCGTGGATGTTGACCACACGGCCGCCTTCGCGGACCTTCAGGACCAGGGCGTCTGCGGCGACGAACGTGTACGGGCCGGCGTCCAGCGGTCGGGTCCGGAACGCTTCGACCTGGGCGTCGAGGTCTTGGGCCATGAGTGAAACCTGGGACTTCGATAACCGTGTGATTCCGAGGGTTTCGACGAGCTTTTCCATCCGCCTCGTGGAAACCCCGAGCAGGTAGCAGGTCGCCACCACGGTGGTCAGCGCCGCCTCGGCACGGCGCCGGCGCTCCAGCAGCCAGTCCGGGAAATACGACCCCGAGCGCAGCTTCGGGATCGCCACATCCAACGTCCCGGTGCGGGTGTCGAAGTCGCGATGCCGGTACCCGTTGCGGGAGTTCTTCCGGTCCTGGGAGCGGGCACCGTACTCGGCGCCGCAGACCGCGTCGGCTTCGGCGCTCATCAGGGCGTTGATGAACGTGGTCAACATTGATCGCATCAGATCCGGTGAGGCCTGCTCGAGTTGCTCTGACAGGAAACGGGCAGGGTCGATAACATGGGGTGCGGTCATCGCGTGGATTCTCCTAAGGAAAAGATCTTGGTCGGTCTTTCCAAGAATCACGCGGTGGCCGCCTCACGTTCGGGATCAACACGCCCGATACCCGGGCCGTTACACCACGCTAATGGGCACTACT
>NZ_FNDT01000054.1 GCF_900099735.1 Arthrobacter subterraneus
GCACCGGGCCACGCTGGAGATCCCGAAGGACATGCTCCGGGTTCTCGAACAGCCCCGGTTGCACCCGGTTCCGGCGACCCCTGTCACGGCGAGTTTCGGCCATACCCGGCAGGTCCCGCCGAACATGCCCATGATCACGTTTCAGCAGTCCCGGTACTCCGTCCCGCACACCCTGATGGGTCAGATGGTCTGGGTGCGCGGGACCGAGACCGAGGTGATCATCGTCCACGTCGGGGACTTCGGCCCGGTCGAGGTCGCCCGGCACAAGCTCACCCGCCCCGGCACTCCCGCGATCATTGACGCCCATTTCCCGCCGGCCCCTGCCGGTGCCTTGGAACGGGTGATCCGCCCGACGAACAAGGCAGAGGAGGAGTTCCTGGCCCTCGGCGCCGGCGCCGCGCTCTGGCTCAAGGAAGCCGCCGCCGCGGGCACCCAGAAGATCCGGCACAAAATGGAACGAGCCGTCACCCTCGCCAAGGTCCTTGGCGCCGACGAGGTCGACAAGGGCCTGGGAGCGGCAGCGGTGCACCAGCGCTTCACCCACGAGGACCTGCTCTCCATCGTCAACACCGGCAACGGGAAAAGCCACACAACCGGCGCCATCCACACCGTCACCGACCAGGGCCGGTGGCTGAGTCAGGGCACCAGCGGCTGGGCCAACTTCGGCACCGCCCCCAACACCACCAGTGATAAAGACTTTGAAGGAGCCATCGATGAGCGCTAGCACCATGACCCCGCCCCTGGCTGACGCGGCGGTGGAGAACGTGATCGCGCTGATGCGCACGACCCGGATGCCGCACGCCCGGGCCGTGGTCGCCGACGTGCTGGCCACCGCGAAAGCCCAACGCTGGGACCCCACCGAAGTCGTCCGCGTCCTGCTCGAAGCCGAAGCCACCGGCCGGAACGCCTCGATGCTGGCCACCCGGCGCAAACGTGCCGGATTCCCCACCGGGAAGACCTTCGATGTCTGGGACGAAGCCCTCTCCACCCTGCCGGCTGCAACAACGTCGTTCCTGCGGACCCTGGAATGGGTGCGGCGGCGGGAGAACCTGATTGCCTGTGGGCCCTCCGGCACCGGCAAGACCCTGCTCCTGGAAGCCCTCGGCCAGCAGGCCATCGATCAGGGCATGTCCGTGTCCTGGCTCAGCATGGAAGACCTCGGCGCGCTCGTGCGCCGGCACCGCATCGATGACAGCGTCAACAAAGCCATCACCCGCGCCACCAACGTGGACCTGATCTGCATCGATGACATAGGCCTGCTGCCGGTCTCCGCCGACGCAGCCGAGGGCTTCTACCGGGTCGTGGAAGCCTCCTACGAAAAGCGGTCACTGGCGATCAGCTCGAACATCCACCCCTCCGGGTTCGATGAACTCATGCCAAAAACCATCGCCACCGCGACCGTGGACCGGCTTCTCCACCACGCCCACCTCTGCCAAACCAGCGGCGAGTCCGTCCGGCTCATGCAAGCCCAAAACGGGAAAGGAACCCGCCCCATGAGCTAACCCAAAACCCGGTCAGGCGCCCCGAAACCCGGCACGCCCGGGGCGCCTGACCCTGTCCAAAAATACTTGCCGCGACCGGTCAATCACCTGCCGCCAACGGGCAAACCAACCTGCCGCCACCGGTCATTTCTAAGTTGCCGTTGACA
>NZ_FNDT01000053.1 GCF_900099735.1 Arthrobacter subterraneus
CCAGCGAATACGAACAACAACACGCCGGTGTCAATGCCGGCCTACTAACCACAATTTCCAACTAAAAATCTCTCCACCAAACCCGGGGCTTGACAGCGTAAGGCCCTTGGTGGTACGGGTCCCCACGGCTGCCCGCCGTTATGTTTGCGCTGGAGCCGGCGCACCTCTTTTATGACCGCTTTTTCGTTCAGAATGCCACGGACGCATACTCCCGACGTGCCCTGTGGACAGAAGCGGGGTGAATGAGGCAGGTTTCCGTCTACTTATACAATCTTCCCAATCACCGTCTGGGTGCTGGACGCGTGCGTCTGCGTCGGCGCCCGGACCCGCCGGCGGGCTTGTCGTCCTTCGGGGTGATGTGTTGAAGCAGGGAATCGTGGGCCTGTTGCAGGGTTTCGGCTTGCGCGCCCGCTGCGGCGAGGTCCGCGGCGAGAGTACCTACTTCCGCACGCGCGCTGGCTGTAGCCCTCTTCTCCCTGTCCTGCCCGGGTTTCGGGTGCTGTAGCCCGTTCGGCGGACGTGGCGAGCTCTGCATTCAGGGCCGCCGTTTCGGCGGCCTTTTCGTCGGAGATCTCGCGCGACCTTTCGCGCCGCGGGACGCCAACCTCACCTGGCGTCAGCGTTGACGTGTGCCAAAAGCCACGCGGTGACCGTCGATTGCCAGCGTTCGGGGTCGGAGTTCCATGACAGTGTGTGGCCGGCTTTGAAGGCTTCGAACTCAACGAGGTCGGGGCGCAGGTCGCGAAGGGTCTGCGAGACCCGAATGGGGGCGGAGTCATCTCGGGTCCCGTGGATGATCAGTGTGGGCACAGCGAGCTCTGCGGCGCGTGCGACCCAATCAAGATCCCCAAGCGGGATGGCCGTCGGCAGACCGATCATCCGGGACAGTGGGCGGAGCGTGAGCCACGGGACGGCGAGGATGCCTGTTGCCGCGGGCAGCCCGCTCCGAACGCAATTCGCCTTGATCACCGTAACCCAGTCGAGCACCGGAGACTCCAGCACAACCCCCACGATAATGCCGCGGTAGCGCGCACGGCCGACGAGTTGCAGCGCGATCGCAGCGCCCATCGACCATCCGAACAGAACGATCCGATGTGCTCCGTGTTGCATCGCGTAATGCACTGCGGCTTCGGCATCCTCGACTTCCGTGAACCCAATCGAGGACCGGCCATTTCCAAGCTTCGGCCCGTCTCCCTCGTTCCGGTAACTGATGACGAGCGATGTGTAGCCCAGGTCCGAAGCGACCCGCACTCCGCGCAGTGTTCCCGCTCGGGTGCTCCCCAAGCCATGAACGTGGATCGCCCACGTAGAGCGGTCACTTTCTCCCTCCAGGAGCCAGGCCGGAGCACTTCCCACGGCGGTGTCAACCGCTATTTCTCGGGCGGAAAGGCCAGCATCAGTTGGGCTCGCAAAGTAGATCCCGCTCCATGATGCGCGATCGCCAGCCGCCAGAGCGAAGCCGGCAGAAGCACTTGTCACGGGCCGTGCGATTCGGGCTGGTCCTCGATCGAAGACTTCGGCAGAGAGTTGAGCCCAGCCTCCATTCTCGAACCAAAGGTTGTAGATGCCATCCGCGACTGTTTGGCGCGTTCGGTCCAAGACGATCAAGCAGCGATCACCGTCGCGCTCCACGTCACGGACGACGAGGTCGAATCTCCTCGGGCCTGCGGATGCCGTCAACCGCCGAGCAATGCCCCAACCGAGGCCCAACCCGCATGCAGTCAGCAACACCGC
>NZ_FNDT01000052.1 GCF_900099735.1 Arthrobacter subterraneus
GGTCGGTCTTTCCAAGAATCACGCGGTGGCCGCCTCACGTTCGGGATCAACACGCCCGATACCCGGGCCGTTACACCACGCTAATGGGCACTACTTGAGCAGGGGCAGGGCGAGCACAAGTCCCACCAGATGAGGAACATGTATCTGCGCTTCGGGGCGATGATTCTGACCGCCATGGTGGTGATGTACTTTGTCATGTTCATCGGCTCCTGGGAATGGAGCCATATCCGCTTCAGCGAGAGCCGCGTGTTCATGGCACTCGCGATGGGCGGCACGATGGGTCTGATCATGCTGGCCTGGATGCTGAACATGTACAAGAATACGAAGGCGAACGTGTCCGTGGTGGTGGTCAGCCTCCTGCTGCTGGGTGGCGGGGCTTTCCTGGACCGCAGCCAGACCACCGTGCAGGACCAGGACTTCATGAGCGCGATGATCCCGCACCACTCGCTGGCCATCACCCGGTCTGAGCGTTCGGAACTGGCCGACGTGCGGGTGTGTGAACTCGCTGTGGAGATCAGCGAGGCCCAACGCCGAGAAATCTTTGAGATGGACTGGTTGATCGATGACATTGAGCGTAACGGTGTGGCCGCCACGGCCCAGGAGGCGGCGGACCGCCCGGTTCCCGATTACGAGGAGCCGGCGGAGCGTCAGTGTCCCACGCAGTGATGCACATGCGCCACCGCTTATCGAGTTTGCCGGGCAGGTCAGTGGACTGACCAGGACGACCCAAGCACTCTTTGCCCTTACGAATCATTAGGTTCCCGCCGGTTGGCGGAGGGGCGACAAAAGGTGTTTTACCACGCACCGGCCGGCCCGAAGGTACCCCCAATCACGCCGAAGTAGAGCAGCGATAAGGAGTAAGAATGACACAGCCAATGCCGACCCCACCGACCAGCCATAAGTTCGCGCAGATCCTGGCTGATCTGGAAGGCGAGCAGTTGGAGACCACGTTCCTTGCCGCGGTCATTCCGCACCACCAGGATGCGGTCGAGATGGCCCAGTTGGAGCTGAAGAATGGAAGCAGCCCGGATATACGCACCCACGCCGAAAACATCATCGGAAACCAGCAGCACCAGATTGACCAGTTCACGACCTGGCTGAAGGAGTGGTATGGGCTCACACCTGAGGAAGCCGTAGATCAGGCGCCCGAGAACGCCCGTGAAGTGATGCAGACCATGCAGGACCATACGCAGAAAGTTTTGAAAGAGCTGGCTGCTGTGCCCAGCAGTGAGGACTTCGACGTTGCCTTCGTCCGGGAAATGATTCCACACCACCACAGCGGAATTGCCGAGCTCCTCGAGATACAGTCCCGCGCCGTCCACCCGCAACTGCGTATATCAGCCGCCGAGGGCATCACCACGCAGCAGGCACAAGCAGTCAACTTCCGCACCTGGCTCGCAGCTCAGAGCTAATCTGATGGAACGACTGGGCATGCCTCCCGTAGGCAGACGCTAAACCCCCCTCCACGCACGGATCCGGTGCGCGCGGAGGGGGAAACGCCGCCCTGGTTGCGCTCAGCAAATGAAGCTTACGGTGGCGCGGATATGGTGCACTAGCCGAAGAAGGTCCCGTTTCTTTGCAACATTGAAAGCAGGAGAGGTAGACAACCGGCTTGTAGAGGAAGCCATCAAGGGAGGGAATGTGAGCTCCACCTATCTCAGTGTGTTTGTGATGCTTGTGGTTGCAGCAGCCTTCATCGGAGGTCTCTATCTGCTCAACAGGGCTACCTCGGTCGA
>NZ_FNDT01000048.1 GCF_900099735.1 Arthrobacter subterraneus
CGGCATGGATCAACCAACCGACCGAAACCGCCGGAGAAACGGCGGCCTAACCTCCGTCTAACTCACCTTGGTACCGCTTGACTTGAAAAATTCCGCGTTGGGGACATTGCTTTGGCCCTAGGCATCAATGAAGACTCTGCGTCCTACGCTCTACGCCAGTTACGCGCCGCAAGGCTCGTAGTCTCCCGTCGAGCGGGACGCACCATCTGGTACCGGATCGCGGAAGGGTTCCCTCATGTGTTGCTGAGCTCCTGCGTGACGTCGTTACTCGAGCTCAGCACCACTTCCGGATAGCCCTATAAGCCCCTCAACTTTTGAGGGGACGGATTCCTGCCATCTGGCGGGCTACCCGATCCGCGTGGAATTAACGGCGGCTACGCGGTTTCTAGTGCGATGAGTTCGGCAAGGGTTTGTCGTCGACGGATGAAGTGGAGGTGTATACGGCCCTTCGTCAGTGGGTGGAGGACCGGATCAGCTGGGTTCCCGCTTGGGTAAAGGTTTGGACGCTGGACCGTGTAAGACCTGGCCGTCCGGGTCGAAACGGGAACCATGGCACGGGCAATCCCAGCTCCTTTCACCGTTGTTCCATCCCACCGTGCACCCCATATGGGTACACACAGCGGACACCTGATGCAGTACACCTTGCTCGTCGCGGTAGGCTGCCGTCTGCTCACCGTCAACCTCCAGCACAGCGGCATCACCGGGCTTCAGTTCCTCCACCGGGCCCTCTGGCGACCCGCCGACCCGGTCTTTCAACCATGCCTTACCGATGTGAAGGTTGTGCTTGACGAACTCCTTGCCCGGCAGGGTCGTCTCAGCGCGGCGGGCATCAAACGTGCTCGCCCACGAGTTGTCCTGCCCAACCACCAAGTCTCGCATGAGCATGGCGGCCGCCGTGCCGTTCGTCATTCCCCACCCGGCAAACCCCGTCGCCAAAAGAACCCGATTCGACTTCGGAGTCGCGAAACCGACGAAGGGAATGTGGTCAAGCGTGCTTGTCTCTTCAGCTGACCAGTGGTATCGAAACTCGGTGACACCATAACGCTCCTGCGCCCACTGCTGTAGCTGCGCCCAGCGCTGCTCAGTGTCCGAGATATGGCCGACATCGTGGCCCTCTCCAACAACGATGAGCAGTTCCTCGTCGTTGAGTGTGGCAGTGCGTGTTGAACGGGTCGGGGAACCAACGTTGATGGCCATTCCCGCCTTGACTCTTTCGGGTAAAACTCCTGCTATGCCATAGGAACGGGTCGCCTTCATTCTGCTGAACTGACCGCCCCGGTCCAGAAAGGGGTAGTGCGTCGCGACGACGACGTGCGCGGCGGTTAATTCTCCGGCTGTCGTGTCAACGGTGCAGGTCTCGTTGTCCTCGTTGACATCCCGTGCCCGCACCCCTTCTATTATGTTGCCGCCCTCCCGGATAAATGCTTCAGCCAGTCCGGCAAGATAACGCCCAGGATGGAAGTACGCCTGATCAGGGAAGTGAACAGCGGCGGCAACGTCAAACGGAACCGGCGCGTGCGGGCTGAGCGTGACCGGCAAACCGATTCGCTCCGCAACCCGGGCTTCGGCTTCCACAACCTGAACCTCCTCGGGCCGCTCGGCGTAAATAACGTGCGGGTGGCCCACCTCAAGCATGCAGTCAATATTCAGGCCGTTGGCGAGATCGAGAATTTGTTGAAACCCGGCGACGTTGGCCTCCGCATATGCAGCTGCAGCATCGAATCGCAGCTTCTGCTCGATCTTCGAGTACAGGGTTCCGTGACCGTACGTCACTTTCACTGTCGAGTGGGTGGTCACCGAGCTTAGTAGTCGTCTTGCCTCCACTACCGTCACCTTCAGTCCTGCCCGCTGGAGCAGGAGCGCACTGGTGATCCCCGTGATACCTCCCCCCAGGACCAGAACATCGGATGCGTCGTTCCTGAAACGTGTTGACCCCAGTTCCGGGACGGACATGGTGTCAACCCAGGGAGACATGTGGCGGCTGGCAGGAAAGCTCACTCGCTACTCCTTTCACGGATGAACCTCACCCCGGACAAATAAGGCTACTTACGACCAACACTACGCACCCACACATCACACTGGCCAGAGGGTTGACCCCCGTGAAAGACCAGGCCTACCGTCGTAGGAGGAACCCCACAGCAGAGGTCGAAGGGAGGAACAAACAAATGAGCGAGAACCAGACAGAGCATCGGGAGCACGAATCCCACGAGGAACATTCGCACGGGGAAAAGTGCGGACACGAAAACCGGCAGCACGGTGATCACCTCGACTATCTCCATGACGGTCACTGGCACGCCGAACACGACGGCCACTACGACGAACACTAGCGATGACGGTGCTAACAAGTTGAGAGGCGGCGAACCGATGCACAAGGAAGCGCCGCAGGGTTACGTCGTGGACTTGGCCTGCCTCCGGAAGTACCCGCATGCTGAGCTGGCTGACCGGGCACGCCAACACACGATCGAATGCGCCGTGATGGGCCACTGCGTGGAGAGCGGATATGCGCTCGTCAACGAGGAAGGCGAGTTGTTTCTACTCGATCCTGACGCCACACCGCACGTACTAGCAGCCCTGAACCGTACTCACCTGCAACAGGGAGTCGCCCTACGCGTCCGGCGGGAAATGCTTGACGGTGAAATGAAGACAGTTAGAACGGGCCCGTAGCCGAGGGAGTATCGGCGGCGCTGGCACTGACCCTGTGGTCCATATGGCTGGAGGCGGGGTCCGCGGTCTTCTCTCCCTCACCTTCGG
>NZ_FNDT01000047.1 GCF_900099735.1 Arthrobacter subterraneus
CACGCTCGCGCAACTCGATCGGGTACTTCCGCTGTGCTGCCATGAAAAACATCCTCCGGGTAATCGATGTCTCCATCAAACCCGGTACGGTTCACCACGTCGGTGGAACCTCACGGGTGAACAACAGGGTATCGATCAGGTCTGTCGGGATGGCTACGACGAAGTAGGTCAGGATTGCGACACCGGTGGCGGCGATCCATCGCCGGGCGGGCCATTGTGCCAAAGCTGAAGTCAGTGAACTGCGGGCCCTTACACTACGTGCACTGTTCGTCATTGAACGCTCTCTTCTTCGTGATCGTTGGATGATGGGCGGTCGGTTTCAACTGGCTTGGGGCGTCGCCGGATTCTCCAGTTGAGGACGGCAGCCAGCGCCAACAGTGCAGCAGCGGCGACCATGAACGCGGTGTTGGGTAGAGCCGAAGCTGCGCCGCTGGCGGCGGACTCAAGGCGGAACTGATCGGATACGGTGAGCAACCCGCCAAGGCCTGCGGTGCCGTCGGTGGCCAGCAGCAGTATTCCTATTCCAATGGAAAGGCTGCCGGAAATAATCATCACTACTGAATTGGACCATCGGCCCACCGTGACCGGTCGGGGCCGTAGCCAGCGTCGCCCGGAAATCCCCAGCCGATCCCAGAAGAGCGCCAACACAAACAGCGGCAGGGCCATTCCGAGCGCATAGACTGCCAACAATACAGCGCCATACACGGGATTGCTTCCTACTGCGGCCACGGTCAGGACTGAACCCAGAATAGGTCCGGTGCAGGCACCGGCCACCCCGTAGACGGTACCGAGAACAAAGACCGACAATCGTGAACCTTCCCCCCGGGCACGGCTACGGAACCACGCGGGTAGGCGGATTCCGAGCAGCTGGATCAGGCCCAGGGCGATGACCAGGCTTGCAGCGGTGGCAATGAGTGCAGTGCGATGTTGGGTTAACAGGGATCCAAGCGCGCCGGCGAAGATGCCCATCGGAACGAGGGTTACAAGCAGTCCCAGGTAGAACAGCCCGGTCCTGGCCACAAGCCTGGTGGCAGTGGTGAAGGCGTACGCGAAGAAGGCTGGCAGCAGAAGGGCCGAACACGGGCTCAGTAGGCTCAGCAGGCCACCGATGAAGGCTCCGGCGTAACCGATGACCATCTACCGTTGACCCGCTTCTTTGAGCTCACCTTCGATGGCCTGCTCGAACGCGGCCAGGGGCTGGGCCCCGATCAGGGGTGTGTCGTTGACCAGGAAGGTTGGGGTTCCAGTGGCGCCAAGGGATGCAGCTTCTTGTGCATCGTTGGTGACCGCTGCGGCAAGTTCTTCCGATTGCAGGTCGTTCCGGAACTTCTCCAGGTCCGGTACCCCGGCTTCCTGAGCCAGTTCGAGTAACCGTTCTTCCGGTAGGTCGATATGGCCACGTTTGGGTGCTTCGGCAAAGACCGCCTTATTGAACTCCCAGAATCGATCCTGCTCGCCGGCTGCCCGCCCGGCCACGGCCGCGCTGAAGGATTGCTCACCGAACACCGGCAGGTCCCGCCATTCAATGCGCAAATCTCCGCTTTCCACATATTTGTCGACCAGGGAAGGCAGTGTGTCCCGGGAGAACAAGCCGCAGAACGGGCAGCGGTAATCCGCGTACTCGATCAGGACCACGGGGGCATCCACCTCGCCGAGCGCGGTCGGATCACCAGCAGCCCGCCGTGACAAATCCAGAGGCTCCTCAGCTGCACTTTGCCCGGGAGGAGTAGTCGTGGTGCTTGCCTCCTGTGAAGCGCCGGTGCGTGAAGCGATTATGCCAATCAGCAGGATCAGAAGGACCGAGACGGCAACCGCGATGGACGCCACCAGGGCGCGTCTGCTCGGCCGCTCGGGTGCGGGGGAATGGGAGGACGACACTTCAACTCCTTGAACGGGCTCCACACAGAACCGCATATAGGCGTCTGCGTGTGCGGCGGCGAGACCAGCAGACTGCGCGCCTCGCTCAGGTGCACGACTTTTCAGGTGCGGGACTTGGGGGGGGGCGGGGCATGCCTCGCACTGACCGCCGAGCGGTGATCCCGGTTTCGGATCCAGGCCCCGTGTGCTCGGTTGCCGGGACGGTCCCACTGCTTCCCGGTCCGGTTTGTTTCCCGCCAGGGCCCTGCCACAGCGCAGCCATGGCAGGGCCGTGAGCCGGAAGGCTAGGCGTTCACCCGGTAGTAAACCGGACCGGATCCGACATCGACGCTTTCGATGACAGTCTGGTTGCCGTTCCAGCCGCTGTGAATCGCCTGGCCGTTCCCGATGTAGACGGCATTATGCGAAAAGCCCATGCCGCCATCGGCGTAGTAGATGAAGTCGCCGGGCTGCGGGTTTGAGACGGGTGTCGCATAGGCCATCAACGACTCGGGGGACTCGTCCCCAACGCCTGTGATTCCGGCGGCGCGCAACGCAACCTCGCCCAGAACAGTACAGTCCTGAACTGCTCCCAGCTGGGCGCGCGCTGCTGCGAGGATCGCCTGGTTGGTCGACGAGGACGCCGACTCCTCCCGGCTGTTGTCCGGCACCGCGGAAGACGATTCTTCTGCTGACCCGATCGAGCCAGCCAATGTCATCAACCGCGGAGCTGCTGCCGGACCAGCAGCCGAGGCGGTGAGGTTGATGCGATCGCCGGGGTAAATCACGGACTCCAAGGACAGCCCGTTCAACGACAGAAGGGCCGACAGGTCGATACCGTGTTGCGCGGCGATCTGTCCCAGGGTGTCCCCGGACTGCACGGTGTAGGACGAACCTGCTTGTGCGCTCCAAGTCTGGACCGCCGTGACATCCGCAGCGGGGGCGGAGGATATTGCTCCCGCCTGGGCCGGTACGGCACTTCCGAGAAGCATTCCAGCGCCGACGACGACTACTGCGGCCTGTCGCGGACGAGAATGCTGGGATCCGGGGGTGGTGCCCCAAATTTTTGCCAACGGACGGGTGGTGTCCGCACGGTGGCGGGCATGGGTGTTCTTCAGTGACACGAAAGTAGCCTCTCCCGATACCTGCGAGGTGAGCTGTCGGATTCGGGTGGGAGTCACCCGGTCGTCCGATACGGGTATCGGATGACTTAACCCCAAGAGTTCAGATGGAACCCAAAAGTGGTTCCCCCGCCCCTGCCACAGTGTTCTTACTGGGAACCTCAGCGAGCGGCAGAGTTCGGTAACAAGCTGAGGACGCCGCGAAGACGCGCGACGCACCTCCAATGTACAGAGAAATGTCTCAAATGTATAAACATTTACCGCGCCGGTTGAATGAATATCTTCGTCGCTCGTCGACATCAGGGGGCCTCGGCAGGCGGGGCCGTCCCTGGTGCATGCTACCGTCGGATTCTGAAATGTTCGAACATATCCGCGGGCGCATGGCGCTCAGCATCTCCCTGATTGCGCTCTTGGTTGTGACGGGTTGCCTGCCCGACACTGAGCGGACTGGTGCCCGACGCGTCGACATAGGTGAACCGCCAACAACTGCCCCCCACACGGACCTTGATAATAGACTTTTCCCGGGATTCGAAGTCGCTTCCGAGGTGAGGATCGACAGTACCCCCTTCGCGATAGGGGACACCTTCGTCGGTTCGGTCTTCCCCCATGAGGGCAACTCCCAACTGAGCTTTTACGGCTTCAACGCCACCGGCACCATCTGGCGGGTGGATACCAACCCCTCCTGTGTGGGGACGGTGCCAATACGGGTTGGAGACGAAGCGGCGATCGTCATCTTGGACTCCGACGCCCGGAAGGACGGTCGGGGCAAAGTGAGCACTACCGTGGCTACCGCCTTCTCCGCCGCAGACGCGAAACCGCTATGGGGGCCGACGGAGGTTCCAGGCCCGTCCCCGGGAAGCGGACTGATCTTCGCAAACACGCCCAAGGCGCTCACGAACGAGCGGACACCGGCCACGCTGTTGGACGCCGCATCCGGCGTAGTCGTCGGCGAACCGGCCGGAATGGCCCTTTACGAGCACCACGGCACCGCCCTGCAGGGCACCGCAGAAAGTTTCACTGCTATCGACACCAGCTCGGGCGACACGCTTTGGAGCTCAACCCAGCTCAGTCCAGGATTCATCGACGTCAACGCAGGGAGCAGCGCCCGATACGATGGCGATTACGGGCCCGCAACGGGAAATATCCTAATCTTGAACTGGACTGATTCCGCAGGGCAGAGTGTTGCCGTACTTCACGATTTCAGGACCGGTGCGGCACTGGGCCAGGTGGATGGAATCCCCTCCGGTGAGGCCACGGTCGATGACGCCACCCAAACCGTCCTCTTGACTTCCCAACGGGCCAACGGTGCATACCGCATCACCGCAGTACGTGCAGGAAAGGGTGTGATCTGGACCAAAGACTCCGATAGCCCAGCTGCCACAACAGCCGCCGGTGCAGGAGTGGCCTATGCGCGGGTAGACGGCCAATCCGTCAAAATCGATCTCCAATCGGGCAAGACACTGACCTCGGGCGAGTATGCCCTTCCCATAGCCGTGCTTCCCGACGGGACAGCTCTCTTCCCCACAAACCAAGACGGGACATACGCGGTTGCGCACACCGCCGGAAGTCCATAGGTCTTCCGCGCGAAGATCAGCCGTACAAGCGAGAATTCCAGGCACCGATCCATATTGCCGATTTGTCTATAGGAACATCTCCGTGAACCGTACCGGGTTTGATGGAGACATCGATTACCCGGAGGATGTTTTTCATGGCAGCACAGCGGAAGTACCCGATCGAGTTGCGCGAGCGTGCGACTCGGATGGTGATCGAGGCGCGAAAGAACCCGGCAACAAGGACCGGAGCGTTCGGGCGTGTCGGTGAACAGCTCGGAGTGAACCCGGAAGCGTTGCGGACCTGGGTGAAGCGGGCCGAGATCGATGAGGGACTGCGCCCGGGCACAACGAGCAGCGATGCGGAGCGGATCACCGAGCTCGAGCGCGAGGTCCGCGAACTGCGGCGGGCGAACACCATCCTGAAGCA
>NZ_FNDT01000008.1 GCF_900099735.1 Arthrobacter subterraneus
TTGCCGTTATCGGTCAGGACTCGCTGGACGGTGATCCCGCGAGACTCGAACCAGGTGTTGGCGCGGTTCCAGAACGCGGCCACGGTTTCCTTCTTCTCATCGGTGAGGATCTCGGAGTAGGCAAAGCGTGAGTAATCGTCGACGGCGTTGTGAATGAAGTGATACCCGGGGCGGCGGTTGCGCTGCGTGCCAACCTTGTTGCGGCGCCCGGCGGCCCTGCCGAGGGCTTTGTGCCCTCCGCCGTCGGGGATCCTCCCGAGCTATTTGATATCCACGTGCACGTCCTCCCCGGGCGCGGTATGTTCGTAGCGGCGGATGACCCGTCCGGTGGCACGGTCCAGCCAGGACAGTCTCGCCAGACCGTACCGGGCCAGGACCCGGTGCACGGTTGAGGGGTGGATCCCGAGGTGATAGTCGATCCTGGCCGGTCCCCAGCGCCGGTTGACCCGGATCGCGATGATCCCCCGCTCCGTCCGCGCCGCCGTCCCGCGCGGACAGCGGTGCGGACGGCTGGAGGCATCGTTCATGCCGGCGGGCCCGAGTAGACGGTACCGGGAGGACCAGCGTGCAGCGGTCGTGGCAGAGACCTGGAAACGCTCCGCAGCCCGGCGCAGCGGCCAACCATCATCGACAACACACTGGGCCAGTAACAACCTCCCGCGAGGTGTCAGTAGGGCGTTAGGGTGGGACATTGAAGACCTCCTGGTTAGTGGATGCTCTAGACAAGCCCCACTTCACCCGGAGGTCTTCTTCATGTCACCAAACCACGCCGACCGTCACTAACCTCTGTGGTCAATACATCTAGCTCACCACGAATGCCCACCGGGTTGCAGATCTCGGTGGGCTCACGCGTGAACTGCCCAGTGAGTACGTCGGCTCAGTGGGCAGTCCCGCGGAGATGAGGACCTACAGCAGACCCTTCGTGTGCCAGACCGTCTTGGTCTCGGTGAAGAACGTGATGCGTTCCAGGGAGGGGGCGCCGGCGTCGGGCCCTGGTTCCGGCGGGAGCACCCGCTTCAGGGTGTCCGCGGCGGCGATCTGCAGGTCCACCCACTCCAGCTCCCCCGCACCGAGGAGGTCCAGGGCGTTGACGTCGGCGTGAGCGGCAAGCCACGGCGCGATCTCCGCCGGCGATCCGCTCAGCACATTTACGACGCCGGCCGGCACGTCGCTGGTCGCGAACACCTCACCGAGGCTCAACGCCGCCAGCGGCGCTTTCTCGGACGGAATCACGACGACGGTGTTCCCGCTCACGAGGACCGGCGCCACCGCGCGGACAAAGCCGAGCAGCGAACCCGGCACGCCAGCGCTCTGCGGCGCGATCACAGCGACCACACCGGTGGGCTCGGGCACGGACAGGTTGAAGAACGGACCCGACACGGCGTTGCCGTTCCCGGCGACCTGCACGTACTTGTCCGCCCAGCCGGCGTACCAGACCCACAGGTCGATCGCCTCGTCCACCTGGGCCTGCGCCGCGGACGCCGAGACGCCCTCGAACGCGGCGATTTCCTCGGCGAACTGCGCGCGGCGGCCGTCCAGGATCTCCGCGATCCGGTACAGCACCTGCCCGCGGTTGTACCCGGTGGTCCCGGACCAGCCGCTGACGGCGGCGCGGGCAGCCACGACGGCGTCGCGGGCGTCCTTCCGGGAGGCCTTCGCGGCGTTGACTGAACTCACCGAAAAGCTCCCCTTTGTGGTTGCCACCTCGTACACACGCCCGGATTCGCTCCGGATGAACTTGCCGCCGACATACAGCTTGTAGGTCTTCGGAACAGCGAGCCGGCTCATCGTGCATCTCCCTTGAAAGCAGACGACCCCGCAAAAGCAGACGGCGCCAGGTACGCGTGCAGGCCCTGCTTGCCGCCCTCGCGGCCGTAGCCGGATTCCTTGTACCCGCCGAACGGCGAGGCCGGATCGAATTTGTTGAACGTGTTGGCCCAGACGACGCCGGCGCGCAGCTTGTCCGCGACAGCCAGGATGCGGCTGCCCTTGTCCGTCCAGATCCCTGCGGACAGGCCGTACGGGGTGTTGTTGGCCTTGGCGATCGCCTCGGCCGGGGTGCGGAACGTCAGCACGGACAGCACCGGCCCGAAAATCTCGTCCCTCGCGATCCGGGAACTGGTGGACACGTTGGTGAAGATGGTCGGCGGGAACCAGAACCCCTCCGACGGCAGGTTGCACGCAGGACTCCACCGCTCGGCGCCCTCCTGCTCACCGATGTCGGACAGCTCACGCATCCGGCCCAGCTGGGACGCGGAGTTGATCGCACCGACGTCGGTGTTCTTATCCAGCGGGTCACCCACGCGCAGGGTGGACAGGCGCGCCTTCAGCCGCTCCACGACGTCGTCATGGATCGATTCCTGCACCAGCAGACGGGAACCCGCGCAGCAGACCTGGCCCTGGTTGAAGAAGATGCCGTTGACGATCCCCTCGACGGCCTGGTCAATCGGCGCGTCGTCAAACACGATGTTCGCGCCCTTCCCGCCGAGTTCGAGGGTGAGCTTCTTGGAGGTGCCCGCGGTGGAGCGCGCAATCTGCCGGCCCACCGCCGTCGAGCCGGTGAACGCCACCTTGTTCACATCCGGGTGGTTCACCAGCGCTGAGCCGGTGGCGCCGGCACCGGTAACGATATTGACGACGCCGGCAGGCAGGTCCGCCTGCTGCAGAATCTCCGCGAAGAGCAGCGCGGTCAGCGGCGTAGTCTCGGCGGGCTTCAGCACCACGGTGTTGCCGGCGGCCAGCGCCGGCGCGATCTTCCACGCCAGCATCAGCAGCGGGAAGTTCCACGGGATCACCTGCGCGGCGACGCCGAGCGAACGGGGGTTCGGTCCGAGGCCGGCGTACTCCAGCTTGTCCGCCCAGCCTGCGTAGTAGAAGAACCAGGCGGCGACCAGCGGAATGTCGACGTCGCGGCTTTCCTTGATCGGCTTGCCGTTGTCGAGGCTCTCGGCGACGGCCAGTTCACGGGCACGCTCCTGCACCAGGCGGGCGATGCGGAAGAGGTACTTGCCCCGGTCCGCACCGGACATACGCGACCACGTCTTGTCGTAGGCACGGCGCGCGGCGACGACGGCGGCGTCGACGTCCTGCTCGCTGGCACAGGACACGGTGGCGATGTGCTTCTCTGTGGCCGGCGAGATGGTGGTGAAGGACTCCCCGTTTCCGGGCACGAACTCGCCGTTGATGAAGAGGCCGTACTCGTCTCGGAGGTTGAGGATCGCTGCCGACTCGGGCGCGGGGGCGTAATCGAGGAATGTCATGGCAGGTCCTTCAGTCGATCGTGACGTAGGCCGGGCCGGAGTAGCGGCCGCTGGTGAGCTTCTGGCGCTGCAGGAGAACGTCGTTGAGAAGGCTTGAGGCGCCGAAGCGGAACAGGTCCGGCTGCAGCCATTCCTCCCCCACAGTTTCAGCGACCGTGACCAGGTACTTGATGGCGTCCTTGGAAGCACGGATGCCGCCCGCGGGCTTGACGCCGATCTTCTCGCCGGTAAGGCGGTGCCAGTCGCGGACGACCTCGAGCATCGAAAGCGTCACCGGCAGCGTGGCAGCAGGTGTCACTTTGCCCGTGGAGGTCTTGATGAAGTCACCGCCGGCGAGAATGCCCAACCAGGAGGCGCGGCGCACGTTGTCATACGTGTTCAGCTCCCCGGTTTCGAGGATGACCTTAAGGTGCGCGTAGGTGCCGTCCGGGCGTTTGCACGCTTCCTTGACAGCGACAATCTCGTCAAACACCTGGCCGTATCTGCCCGAGAGAAACGCGCCGCGGTCAATGACCATGTCGATTTCGTCAGCCCCGGCGGCAACGGCATCCGAGGTGTCGGACAGCTTCACCGATCGGGACGCACGCCCGCTCGGGAACGCGGTGGCAACAGCGGCGACGTTGATGCGGCCGGTGGCGCCGTCGTCGTGCGCGGAACCCAGCGCTTCCACAGCGTGCGGCACCATGTCGCCGTACACACAGACCGCGGCGACGCGCGGCGTGGACATGTCATCGGGATCCGGCACCAGCGCCTTGGCCACCAGGGACTTCACCTTGCCGGGCGTGTCAGCGCCCTCAAGCGTGGTGAGGTCGGTGAGCCGGATGATGGTGTCCAGCGCCCAGGCCTTGGAGGTGGTCTTGATCGAGCGGGTTCCCAGGGCTGCGGCGCGGGCTTCCAGGCCCACGGCGTCGACGCCCGGAATGCCCTCGAGATAGCGGCGCAGGCTGCGCTCGGTGAGATCTCCACCGATCACCTCCAGGGCCCTCGACGCCGGTGCAACGGTGGTTCCGGCGCGCGTGGTTTCCATGGTCACATGTTCTCCATACTTCTACTCGCTGCCATGCACGGAACGGTTCCCGCCGCACCCTTTGTCGGTGATTAGCCAGGGTATCGATAGCGCCGGGACAGGTGGTCGACCCGCATGGACGCTACGACTTTACCACCGGGTAACTGCGGTCCCAGCGGCTCAACCGGTGCCGAATCCCGACGGTGCTTCCTGCAACCGGTTAGTTCCCGCCTTGGAAGAAGCTGTGCAAGTTTTGCGTGATCCCTGCGTTTTATTGGCTCCATCCCCTGAGAGTCGTCTTCGATAATCAAAAAGCCGCTGATCCTCATCAGCGGCAAAGCGAATGGGCAACAGCTCATCGATAAAGGCAAACCCGGTGCGAACCGGGGTCGCAAAGCCACGGGACCCTCGAGGTCAGCCGGGCTACCGAACAGTAGAGGTCCCATACATGCTTGACGTACTCCGTCCCTTCAGGCGAGTCCCATCCCAGCCTGCACGGCTCCCGCATCGGATACTCAAGCCCCTGACTCTGTTGACGGTCTCCAGCTTGCTCATGCTGCCGGCCATCACCCCGGTGCAGGCAACGGAAACCGCCCCTATGGTTACTGATCCCGGCCCCGCAGGGAGCTTTTCCTGGGAAGGGTACAACTGGCAGAAACGGTTCTGGGGTGGCGCGCCCCAGTTCAACGGCTCGTACAGCGCAACCAATGTGAGTGATCCCGACGCCAACGGACACGTCACCCTGACCCTCACGAACCCGACCGGGACAGCCCCGGTGGGGGCGGAATTCCAGTCCACCCGTGAAGGGTTTGGATACGGCACCTACAGCACGACAGTCGAGAAGAATCTGGCCCTGCAGCAGAAGGAAGTGGTCTGGGGCTGCCTGTTCACCTATGACCCTGCCGCTACTCCGGGTTACAACGAGATCGACCTCTGTGAGGCATCAGCCTGGGGCGGCGGGGCTGCCTACGGCGAGTCCTGGCCTGTCACCCAGGGCCACGGCTACTGGTTCGACGCAACCAAACCCCCGGGCCAGGGCAACAACACCATCACTTTCGGGATCACCAACGACTCCGTCCTGACACACCGGATGGTCTGGGAACCACGGAAGATCACCTTCGAGACCTTCGCCGGCGAGGGATACTCCGGACGGTTGCTCAAACGAACGGTACTGGAAGGATCAACAGTGCCGGTTCCCGCAAAAGAAGCCATCCACTTCAATCTCTGGGTAACAGGAGGCGGAGGAGGCAAACCTACCGCCGTCAAACCCGAAAAGGTCGTGATCCGCGACTTCTCATTCACACCGGCATCCAGCACTGCGCCCCTGAGAACAGACAATAACGCGGATGTCCTGGCCCGGGACACGTCCGGCGCCTTCTGGCGCTATTCAGGCGATGGAACCGGCGGCTGGCTTGGTCGAACCCAGATTGGCACCGGCTGGCAGGGTTACACGAGCATCCTCACTCCCGGTGACTTCGACGGCAGCGGCCATCCGGATGTCCTGGCCCGCGATTCGTCCGGCGCCCTCTGGCTCTACCCGGGCAACGACACCAAAGAACTGGACTCCCGCGTGCAGGTTGGCTCCGGCTGGAACGGTTTCACAGACCTGACTGCGCCCGGCGACTTCAACGGTGACGGCAACGTCGATGTGATGGCACGCGACAAGTCCGGCGCCCTCTGGCTCTACCCGGGCAACGGCAACGGCCGCTGGAAACCACGGGTGAAAATCGGATCGGGATGGCAGGGCTTCAGCGCCATCTTCGGGCCCGGCGACTTCAACGGCGACAGCAACGTCGACGTAATGGCACGCGACAAGTACGGTGCCCTCTGGCTCTACCCCGGCAACGGCAACGGCCGTTGGAAACCACGGGTGAAAATCGGGTCCGGATGGCAGGGCTTTGACATCATCTTCGGGCCCGGCGACTTCAACGGCGACAGCAACGTCGACGTAATGGCACGCGACAAGTCCGGCGCCCTCTGGCTCTACCCCGGGAACGGCACCGGCCGCTGGCTCTCACCGGTCAACGTCGGCACCGGCTGGCACATCATGAACAGCATTTCCTGACGCGTAACCCAAAGCGGCCGGCCGCTACCCATAGTGGCCGGCCGCCGGGCAGGCGGCAAAACGCTCCAGCGAGTAGTGTCGCCTGGCTGCCGAGTAACTACTCGCGTACCTCCCCGGTCGGCTCTGAGTAGAATCACGCGGACTTCTCGACCATTTCTCCTCACCCCTGCGAAAAGACGAGTATGCGATACTCGTGCTTTGTAATCAAATGCTGACTTACGCTCCTAAACATCACTTGGACTTTAGGGGCAACAAATGTATTCATTACATTCGGGTTTAAGTTTAATTTCGGGGTGTTCCGAATCTCTGGTTTCAGTCGGGACAGCTGACGTTATCTCGTCGAAACTTGCCCAACCACGGCGACAAGCAAAACACGTGGGTTCCCTGGCCGTCGAAGTTCCCAAGGCGGCGAGAATCATTGCTTTGATTCCGGCACACAATGAGGAAGAAATGATCCTCGGGTCGGTCCAGGGTCTTCTGAAGCAATCCCGTTGCCCCACGCAGGTTGTCGTCATAGCGGACAACTGCACCGACCGGACAGTGGCCGTCCTGCAAGAGGCAGCATTGAAAAGCGTCTCGGTGTTCGAGACCACGGGGAACCAGGATAAGAAGGCCGGCGCGCTCAACCAATATCTCTCGCTTCTACTTCCGACCCTGGCGGACGACGACGTCGTACTCGTTCAGGACGCCGACTCGATTCTCGCCAGCGATTTTGTAGCGAACGCTTTTCGGCATCTCGATAAGGACCGTCGGCTGGGGGCCGTCGGTGGCACCTTCAGGGCGGTACAGCCCGGGCCGCAGGCAAGCATCCGCGAGCGATTCCTCGTTCACCTGCAGGATAACGAGTACGCCCGGTATGCCCGGGATGTGCGGCGCAGGCGAGGCAAGTGCCTGGTGGTCACGGGCACGGCATCCATGTTCAGAGCCAGCACCCTGCGGCGGATCGAGCACGCCCGTACTACCGGGCAGCTCCCGGCCGGCGACGGCTCAGGCGGCATCTACGACACCACCGTCCTGACCGAGGATAACGAACTGAGCTTCGCGATCCTCACGGTGGGAATGAAGATCCTTGCCCCGGCGGATTGCCTGCTGGTCACTGACGCGATGACATCGTGGAAGGACTTGTGGGCGCAACGGCTCCGGTGGAAGCGCGGCGCAATCGAGAATTGCTTCCAATACGGACTCAACCGCGTTACTGCGGGTTACTGGGGAAGGCAATTACTAAGCGTCACCGGAATATCCATCACCATTTTGTACGTTGGTTCATTGGCGTGGAGTTTCATGGTGCTTGGTGGAGTGAACATCCATGGGTTTTGGCTGGCGCTGACCGGAGTGTTCCTTCTGGAGCGCTTCGTGACGCTGAAAGACAAGCACCTGGGACAGCGATTCATAGCAGTCACCATGTATGAATTGCCGTATGACTTTTTCCTTCAAATAGTTCAGGCACGGGCATATATCGATGTCCTGTGCAAAACCGAGAGAAAGTGGTAAAACAATGTATAACGATCCTACTTCAGCAGCAGCTGCCGGACTTGGTTCCGGTGCACTTGCCTACACGGGGGCAGGCGACATCTTCTGGTTCGGGCTTGCCGGGTTCGCCCTCATGGCGGCGGGGATGGCGGTCGCACGCATAATGCCTCGACGGGAAGCAGAGGCCGGCAGCTCCGAATAACAAAACCCGCGCCGCCAGCGGCGCAGGCAACGCTCACAGGGAGCGAGTCCTACGGGACCCACGAACTGGGGACCGGTATCGGGAGGGTCCAAGTGATGATTGCCCACCCTCCAGCAACGATGCCGGTCCCCTTTCCATCCCCATCGCGGACAGTTGCAGTGTCCGCCCCTCAGATCCGGTGTGCTGCATACCTGACGGAGAAGTTGCCATGGCGACGAAAAAACGCATCCCGCTCGTGGACCACCATGTCCTGCATGATCTTGAAGACGATCTTCAGGATCCCATGTCAGCGCGGGACTTCGCCCGGGACTTCGTCAGGGCGTGGGATGACAAATACCACCGCCTTGAGACCGCCGTCTGCGTGCACGATCAACCGGCGGCTCTGGACGCGGTACTCAGCGTCAAGATAACCGCTGTCATGGTGGGCGCGCCGCGCCTGGCGAAGTCCGCCATAGAGCTGGAACGCAGAATCCGAAAAGGCGACATGCGCTCCTCGGAAGAAGCCCTTGAGAACATCCATACCTGCGGTGACGAGACCATGCAGGAACTGATGACCACCTACCTCAACCGCGAAACTTAGGCCGCAAACACAGCGTCGATCACGTTCTGCGCCCACTCGAGGATCGCCGCGTCAGCCAGGTCCCGGCCACCCACCGACGACGTCTTCGGCTTCGGGATCAGCGCCGCGTTCATTGCCGGCTTCACCGACGCACCCGGGTACATCCGCTTCAGCCGCATTTCCTTGGACTCGGGCAGGTTTGCCGGCGCGAACTTGATGAAGTTGCCCTGCAGCGCGACGTCGGTCAGCCCCACGGCACGCGCCTGCACCCGGAACCGCGCGACGGCGACAAGGTTCACAACCGGCGCCGGCAGGTCACCGTAACGGTCCTTGAGTTCATCAACCACTTCGTCGATCGCGGCGTCGGTCACACAGGAGGCAAGCTTCCGGTACGCCTCCAGGCGCAGCCGCTCCCCCGGCACGTAGTCATGCGGCAGGTGCGCATTGACGGGCAGCTCGATCTTCATCTCGGCTGACTTCTCCTCGGCCTCCCCGCGGTAGTTCGCCACTGCCTCGCCGACCAGCCGGATATACAGGTCAAAGCCCACGCCAGCGATGTGCCCGGACTGCTCCCCGCCCAGCAGGTTGCCGGCACCGCGGATCTCGAGGTCTTTGAGGGCCAACTGCATGCCGGCGCCGAGCTCGTTGTGCGACGCCACCGCCTTCAGCCGCTCCAGCGCCACCTCGCCCAACGGCTTCTCCGATGGGTACAGGAAGTATGCGTACGCCCGCTCACGGCCGCGGCCCACCCGACCGCGCAGCTGGTGCAGCTGCGAGAGCCCATAGTTGTCCGCCCGATCCACGATCAGCGTGTTGGCGTTGGAGATGTCCAGGCCGGTCTCGATGATCGTGGTGCACACCAGGACATCGAACTTCTTCTCCCAGAAGTCCACGATGATCTGCTCCAGCTTGGATTCGCTCATCTGGCCGTGCGCGACGGCGACGCGTGCCTCCGGAATCAGCTGCTGCAGGTGCGAAGCCGTGCGGTCGATCGAGGACACCCGGTTGTGCACGAAGAACACCTGGCCCTCGCGCATCAATTCACGCCGGATCGCCGCGGATGTCTGCTTGTCCGTGTACGGGCCGACGTAGGTCAACACCGGGTGCCGTTCCTCCGGCGGCGTTGCCAGGGTGGACGTCTCGCGGATCCCGGTCAGCGACATCTCCAGCGTCCGCGGGATCGGGGTGGCACTCATCGCCAGCACATCCACGTTGGTCCGCATCTTCTTCAGCGCTTCCTTGTGCTCGACACCGAAGCGCTGCTCCTCATCCACGATCACCAGACCAAGATCCTTGAACTGCACCTCGTTGGAGAGCAGCCGGTGCGTGCCGATCACCACATCGACCGACCCGTTCTTCAGACCCTCCACCGTCTCCTTGGACTCCTTGGTGGTCTGGAACCGGGAGAGCGCACGGATACGCACCGGGAAGCCGGAGAACCGCTCGGAAAAAGTCTCGAAGTGCTGCTGCACCAGCAGGGTGGTGGGCACCAGCACGGCCACCTGCTTCCCGTCCTGCACAGCTTTGAACGCCGCCCGCACGGCGATCTCGGTCTTGCCGTAACCAACATCGCCGGAGACCAGCCGGTCCATCGGGATTTCCCGCTCCATGTCGGCTTTGACCTCGTTGATGGTGGTCAGCTGATCCGGAGTCTCGATATACGGGAAAGCTTCCTCAAGCTCGCGCTGCCACGGCGTGTCCGGCGCAAACGCATGCCCGCGCGAGGCCATCCGCGCCGAGTACAGCCGGATCAGCTCCCCGGCAATCTCCTTGACGGCCTTGCGGGCCTGGGTCTTGGTCCGCGCCCAGTCGGAGCCGCCCATCTTCGACAGCGCGGGCGTATCACCGCCGACGTAGCGGGTCACCTGGTCCAGCTGGTCGGTCGGCACAAACAGTCGGTCCCCGGGGGCGCCGCGCTTGGACGGCGCGTACTCGAGCACCAGGTACTCACGGATGGTCTTGGTGGGCCCCGCGCCGGTGGACCGCTGGATCAGCTCCACAAAACGGGCCACACCATGCTGCTCATGCACCACGAAGTCGCCCTCGCGCAGCTGCAGCGGATCAACGGCGTTGCGCCGCTTGGACGGCATCTTCCGCATGTCGCGGGTCCCCGAGGCAGAAGTGCGCCCCAGCAGGTCCGCCTCCGTCAGCAGCCCGAGCTTGAGCCCGTCGAGCACAAACCCGCGGCCTGCGGACGCGGTGGTGATCTCGATGATTCCCGGCTGCGGCGGTCCGTCGAGGGATTCCACGCGCGACGCCGGAATGTCAGCATCGTGAAACAGCTCAGCCAGGCGCTGGGCAGGCCCCGGGCCTTCGGTTGCGACGACCACGCGCCACTGGTCGCGCACGCGGCCGCCGATGAACTCCATCATCTCCGCGACGTCACCCTGGTAGCCGCGCGGTTCACGCGCCGCGACGGTGAAACTGTCGACGTCGGTGAGCAGGTCATCGGACCCGAAGGACGTGATCGACCACCAGGCCACATCGTTCGCCAGCGCGGAGGAGCGCGTATCCGTCAGCGACCGGAAGCTCGCCGCCTCCAGGTCGGCACCCAACTGGCCGCTCAGATCAACGGGCGCTGCCCCGCCGTCGGACGCTGTGGCCCACGCGGCCTGGAGGAACTCCTCGTTGGTCGCTTCCAGGTCATGCGCGCGTGTGCGCACCTTTTCAGGCTCGACGACGACGGCAATCGACCCGGCGGGCAGCTCGCCGACAAACGGCACCATGGCGTCGACCAGCACCGGCGCCAGCGACTCCATGCCCTCAACGGCAATGCCGCCGGCGATCTTCTCGAGCATTCCGGCTGCGGCGGGCAGCTGCGGCCGGAGGTGGGCGGCCCGGGACATGACCGACGGCGTGATCAGCAGCTCCCGGCACGGCGGCGCATAGAGCTCGGTGGGCGCGCCGCGGTCCCCGTCGACGGGCAGCGAGCGCTGGTCGGCGACGGCGAACCAGCGCATCTGGTCCACCTCGTCGCCGAAGAACTCGATGCGCAGCGGGTGGTCCTCAGTGGGCGGGAAGACGTCGATGATGCCGCCGCGCACCGAGAACTCGCCGCGGTGGGACACCATGTCCACGCGGGAGTAGGCGGCGTCGGCGAGCGCGCGGACCACGTCGTCGAACCCGCGTTCCTCGCCCACCTTCAGGGCCACGGGCTCCAGCTGTCCGAGGCCGGCGACCAGCGGCTGCACCACGGCACGCACCGGCGCGGTGATCACGCGGATCGGATCGGCACCCGGGTGGGCCAGCCGCCGCAGCACCGACAGCCGCCGGCCGACGGTGTCGGAACGCGGCGAGAGCCGCTCGTGCGGCAGCGTCTCCCAGCTGGGAAACTCTTCAATGGACGACGCCGGCAGGTAGCTTCGCAGGGCAGCCGCCAGGTCCTCAGCCTCCCGCCCGGTGGCGGTGACGGCCACGACAACCGGAGTGCCGCCGTCGTCGTCGTGTGCCTCGGCGAGGCCGTCCACCATTTCCGCGAGTAGCGCGGCGCGAAGCCCGGTGGGGGCGCCGATCTGCAGGTCGGTGCTGCGTCCGGAACCGGAGCGGGACGCGTTGGCGCGTACCCGGGCGAAGGAGGGGTCCTCCTGCAGGGCGGCGCGGAGACCGTTGAGGGTGGGTCCGGTGGGGGCCATGGCGATCCTTCAGGGTCGTGGGCAGCACAAGAAGACAACACGAAAGCCCGAAATTCTCAAAGAATCCCGGGAGTCGGCGTTAACACTACCGCGCAGCATGGCAAGGACCGGATAAACAGGAGGATCCGCCCCCGCCGGGCGCGAGCCGGGGCCGCTGCCACACCCCGTTGAGTTGGCAGGACACGCCGCTTTGCCGCTCCCATAAGGGGTGTGTCCTGACAACTCAACGCAAGGTCGAAGCCAGCACTCACATAGGATGTACGGGACTCAAGACCAACAACCCCCGGAGGATTCGTGGCACTCAGCGCCTCAACCACCCTGCCCTACGACGTTGCAACGGTGACCGATGTCTTCACCGATGAAGCGTTCCTCAAGCACACCAGCGAGCACGTCGGCGGGGAACTGAAGTCCCTGACGGTCGACGGCGATACCTCCGCCGCCTTCACCCTCACCGCGGTGCGTACCCTCCCCACCACCCGCCTGCCGGATTTCGCCCGCAAGTTCGTCGGCGACAGCCTGACCGTCACCCAGGTCGAGAACTGGAGCGCGCCGCTGGCGGACGGCTCCCGTGAGGCGAAGGTGTCCATGAGCGTTGCGGGCGCGCCGGTGAATGTCGACGCCGTCCAGCGGCTCATCGCCGAAGGCACCTCCACCCGGGTGGATGTCGAGGGCAACGTGACCTCCTCCATCCCGTTCATGGGCGCGAAGATCGCCGCCGCTGCGGAGCCGTACATCGGCAAGGCCCTCAATATTCAGGCGGCCGAGGCGAAGAACTGGCTGGAGAGCCGCTGATGGAGCTTCCCCTTCCCCTGTCCATTGTCCTGATTGTCTCGGGCCTGTGGTCCCTGATTGTGTGGCCGCCGTTCCTGCGGCGGGTCTTCAAGGACCCGCGGTCGCGGGACCTGCACGGCGCTGCCACCCGTTTCCTCAAGGTCCACTTCATGCTGGTGAGCACCTCGATGATCCTGGGAGCCGCCACCCTGGTGATCGGATTCCGCACTCTCGCTGCCTGACTAAACACGCGGCCGCCTCAGCAGCACCCTGGCTGCCTGAGTACTCGCCGCCTAAGCAGCACCCTCGCCGTCTGAGTAAGCGCTGCCTGACTAAGCGCTGCCTGAGTAACATGCGTCACTCCGACCAGACTCCCCTGCTAGGGTTTTAGCAATTGGTGCGCCGGGAAGTCTGGTCGGCAGTAATTTTTCGTGCCCCGAAGGAGTAGCCCGTGTCAGAATTGCAGCCGAACCAGCCCAAACGCGCGTTCAGCCGTTCCAGTTGGCTGGAGTATCAGCGGCTCAGCGAGATCCTCCGCAAGGAGACGGTCGGCGGCATCCTGCTGATCATCTCGGCCGCCTTGGCTCTGATCTGGGCCAATTCGCCATTCGCCGACAGCTACTTCGCGCTCCGCGACTTCGAGTTCGGCTACGAGCCGTGGCACCTCAAGCTTTCCGTGGGCCGCTGGGCGGCGGACGGTCTACTGGCGATCTTCTTCTTCCTGGTCGGACTGGAGCTCAAACGGGAATTCGTTGCCGGTGACCTGCGTAGCCCCTCCCGGGCAATCGTTCCGGTAGCCGCGGCCGCGGGCGGCGTCATCGTCCCGGCGCTGATCTACGTCCTGGTCAACCTGAACTCCCCCGAGACCCTGCGGGGCTGGGCCATCCCCACCGCCACGGACATCGCGTTTGCGGTGGCGGTCCTCGCGGTCATCAGCTCCCATCTGCCCAGTGCGCTCCGGATCTTCCTGCTGACGCTGGCCGTGGTGGATGACCTCATTGCCATCGCAATCATCGCCTTCTTCTATACGGAAGAGGTGGAGTTCACCTTCCTGCTCCTGACCCTGGTGCCGCTGGCTCTCTTCGCTTTCCTCGCGCAGAAGAACCCCAAGTTCTTCGGCAAGAAGACCCCGGCCGCCTGGTTCATCCTCCTGCCGATCGGGTTCATCGCCTGGGCTTTGATGCACGCATCGGGCGTCCACGCCACAGTGGCCGGCGTGCTGCTCGGCTTCATGGTTCCGGTACTACGCATCGGCAAGGGCGGAAAGTCTGTCATGCCGAAGCCGAACAAGCCGGGGCTGGCGGAAACCTTCGAGCACCGGTTCCGTCCGCTGTCGGCCGGCGTTGCTGTCCCCGTCTTCGCGTTTTTCTCGGCCGGTGTGGCCATCGGCGGGGTGGAAGGATTTGTCTCAGCCTTCAGCGACCCGGTGACCCTCGGCATTGTGCTCGGCCTGGTGCTGGGCAAGCCCATCGGCATCCTGCTGACCACGTGGGTTGTCACCAAGACCACCAAGGCCACTATGGATCCGGACCTGCGCTGGGTGGACCTGCTCGGCGTCGGGCTTCTGGCCGGCGTGGGCTTCACCGTGTCGCTGCTGGTCAATGACCTGAGCTTCACCCAGGGTTCCCCGGAAAATGACCATGCGAAGGTCGCCATCCTGGCCGCGTCCCTAACGGCCGCGATGCTGGCCACCGTAATTCTGCGCTCCCGCAACAAGCATTACCGACGGGTCGAGGAAGCCGAGAAGGTGGACGCCAACCAGGACGGCATCCCGGACCTCTTCGAGGACGGGAACCGCCGCTAACCGCGCCGAACGTCCCACTGAAACGCAGGTTTCAGTGGGAAACGGCCGTCCCTTCCCACCGAACAAGCCGATTCAGTGGGATCGACGGGACATGCACGCGTCAACCGAGTGGGATCGACGGGACATGCGCGCGTCAACCGAGTGGGATCGACGGGACATGCAGCTCAGGAGTTCGCCGCGAGGACCGCTTCTTCAAGGGCTACCCAGGCGAGCATGGCGCACTTCACGCGTGCCGGGAAGCGGGACACCCCGGCAAACGCGGCCGCATCGCCGAGGATTTCCTCGTCAGGGACAATCGTCCCGCGTGAGCGCATGAGTTCGCGGAACCGGTCCAGCTGCTCCATCATCTCGTCCCGGGTGCCCCCGCTGACGAGTTCGGTGAGGACGGACGCCGATGCCATGGAGATGGCGCAGCCCGCGCCCTGCCAGACCACCCGTTCAATCCGGGATTCGGCGAGCCACACCCGCAGGGTGATCTCATCCCCGCAGATGGGATTGAGCTGGTGTGATTCCCCTGTGGCGGAAGAGGCCGCCACGGAAGAAGCGTCCGACGACGGCTCCAACGGCCCCTGCCCCACCCGCCGTTTGGCATGGTCGAGGATGATGTCCTGGTACAGGCTCTCGAGGTCGCTGCTCATGCCGACGCTCCGAAGAACGAGCGGACATCGGCCACGGCCGCGAGGAACGCGTCCACCTCGTCCGTGGTGTTGTACAAGTAGGTGCTGGCCCGGGTTGAGGCCGTCAGCCCGAGCCGCCGGTGCAGCGGCTGCGCGCAGTGGTGGCCCACCCGCACGGCAATCCCGCGGGAGTCGAGGAACTGGCCCACGTCATGGGAGTGAACGCCGTCCACGTCGAACGCGGCCAGCCCGATCCGCGGCTGCCCGGCACGCGGACCAAGCACCCGGACCCCGTCAATCTGCTCGAGGCCCACAACCAGCCGCTCCCCCAGCAGCCGCTCCCATTCCTCGATCCGGTCCATGCCGGTCTCCACGAGGTAGTTCACGGCCGAGCCCAGGGCCACCGCCTGCGAGATCCGCTGGGTGCCGGCCTCGAAACGGGCCGGCGGCGGCAGGTACTCGGCGCGCTCCATGGTGACGGTGGTGATCATCGACCCGCCGGTGAGGAACGGTGGCATGGCGTGCAGGTGCTTCGACTTCCCGTACAGCGCCCCGATCCCGGTGGGGCCCAGCATCTTGTGCCCGGAGAACGCCATGAAGTCCACGTCGAGTGCGGCAACATCGACAGGCAGGTGCGGCACCGACTGGCAGGCGTCCAGGACGGTGAGCGCGCCGACACCGCGTGCCAGGGACACCAGCTCCTCCACCGGGTTGATGGTGCCGAGCACGTTGGACGCATGCGTGAACGCGAGCAACCGGGTGCTGCCGTCAATCACGGAGGCGGCCTCCTCCAGGCGGAGGGCGCCGTCGTCGTCCACTGGAATAAACCGCAGGGAGGCGCCGGTGCGCGCAGCGAGTTCCTGCCAGGGGATCAGGTTGGCGTGGTGTTCCATTTCGGTGACCACAATGGAATCGCCCGGGCCCAGCGCATACGGGCGGGCGTCGGCGCCGCCCAACCCCAAAGAGGCGTTCGACAGGCTGTAGGCCACCAGGTTGAGGGCCTCCGTGGCGTTGGAGGTGAAGACGATCTCCTCCGGCGAGGCGCCGATGAAGGAGGCGACGGTGGTGCGCGCGGCCTCGTAGGCGTCGGTCGCCTCAACCGCGAGGGTGTGCGCGCCGCGGTGCACGGCGGCGTTGCGCTGCTCGTAGTACTCCTGCTCGGCCTCGAGCACGCTCACCGGGTTCTGGGAGGTGGCTCCGGAGTCGAGGTAGATCAGCGGCCGGCCGTTCATCTCGGAGGAGAGCAGCGGGAAGTCGTTGCGGATGCGGCTCACTTCGTCGTTCGAGAGCGGGTGTGATGGTGCAGACAGGATGGGCATGAAACTCCCTCGACAGCGAATGTGCGCTATTCAGTCTACTGCCGCCGTGCGGCGCTGAACCGTCAGGAGTCGCAGCAGGAACAGGCAAGGCGGATCAGCCCCGGGAAGCCCGGTGCTGCGAGTACTCACTGGTGGCTTGACCTGATGTTCGTGAACGTGCGGCCGTTGTCATTGGACACCTGCACGCTGTCCGCGGTTGCCACCCAGATCCGGAGCGTGGAGTCGTCGAGCACCTGGGCGTCGATGGCCGCGGCTTCGCCGGGCACGGTTCCCTGCTCGGTCCAGGTGAGGCCGGCGTCCTCGCTGGTGAAGATCCGCCCGTCCGGCGTGATCCCTGCGGCTTGGCCCTCGGACAGGGCGGTGAGCATCAGCAGTGGGGCGTCCGGCACGGCGGACCAGGTGGCGCCGTCGTCGGTGGAGCGCTGCAGGCCGTCCTCGGTCGTGGCGAGGACCGTGTTGTCCCGGGACGCGCCGGCCAGATGGTAGGGCTGGAAGTCCGCCGTCGCGGGCTCCCACTCCGTGCCGTCGGCGCTCACGAGCAGTTCGCCCTCAAACCCGACCACTGCCGATGCGCTCGCGGCGAGCGCATGGAAGTCCGATTCGCCCTGCCGTGACAGGGGCTCCCACGTCTTGCCCCCGTCGGTGGAGCGGATCAGCCCCACCGGGTCCGGCAGGTCAGAGCCCGGACCCGGATGTCCGGAAGCGTAGAAGTCGCCGTTGGCCGCCTGCGTGAACCCCATCAGGTCGATCGTCGGCCCAATCTGAACGACCGGCGACGCCGACACATCAAACAGTCCGTCATGGGTGGCCAGGAGCACCCGGTTGGTGCCCGGGTCCACACTCATGCCGTGGATGTGGCCGGCGGGGTAGCTGTGCCCGTCGGCGGAGTGTTCGCTCGGCGCCTCCTGCGGCACGGCCGCGGAACAGGAAGCAAGAAAAAGCACGACGACGGCGGCGCCGGCTGATCGCGTTACCCGCCAGGGGCGGGACAGTGGAAGCACGGAGAACCCTTCAGTGTCGGATGCGTCGGAAGCGGTGAACGCCAGGGACCGCGGTTCAGCACCGCGGCCCCTGACATTTTCTCACTACTCGGATTCGTACCGCTCAAGGATGGATTTCATCTGGGCTATTTCCTTCTGCTGGGTGTCCACGATCTCTGTGCACAGCTCCTCGATTTCCGGGTCGGTGATGTCCGACTCCTGACAAACCAGGATGGCCCGGGAGTGGTGCGGAATCATCGACTTCAGAAACTGCTCGTTCCCGACGAACGTCTCGGTCCGTCCCAGCGCGAAGACGCCAACAAACAGCAACGCGAAGCCGGCCAGCATGGCGATGTTCGCTTTCCTGTTCTGGAACATCGCCCACATTCCGATGACCATGACCACAGCCATTCCGGACACCATGAGCAACGCCATCCAGAAGTTGCTCAGGTTGTAATAGAAGTGGTCGACGGTGCGGACCATTGACATCGACAGCGTCCACATCACCGCGAGGCTGACCAGGAGGATGATGCCGAATTTTACGTACATCCGCATGGCGCCTCCTCTAGTTCAGTGTCGCGAGCAGTTCCTCGCAGGCCTTCTCGCAGCGGCGGCAGGCCTCGGCGCAGACCTTGCAGTGCTCGTGCATTTCGGCATGGCCTCCGCACTCGTCGCCGCAGGCCTTGCAGGCAGTGCGGCACGCTTCGAGGACCGCACGCGTGAGGTTGGCGTCATACCCCGTGTGGCGGGAGAGGACGTTGCCGGTGGTGGCGCAGATGTCCGCGCAGTCCAGGTTGGTCCGGATGCACTTGGTCAGCTCAGCGACCATATCCTCGCTGAGGCAGGCGTCGGCGCAGGCCGTACAGGTCTGCGCGCACTCAAAGCACGCCTCGATGCATTCGGCGAGCTTCGCACGGTCCACTCCGCCGAGATCCTTGGGGTAGGTGTCAAGCATGGCTGCTACATGGTGGGTCATTTCATTCTCCTCATCCAGTGTCGGTTGATACGTGGCGGGCGCGCGGAAAAAGCGCGCAGGAGAGAATTTATGTCCGGCAGATGGACAGGGCCGTCAGCGACGGCGTGAGATGGTCGCGTTTTTCCAGTGCGGGCGTGAACGCCCCGGGAGGCGGCTCACCGTCGTCGGGCGCTGTCAGCAACGCTTCCACCGCCGGGAGGAAGGCAGCCGGTTCAGCGGGCAGTGCCCGCTGTTGGACGACGACGGCGTTCGGCGAATCGGACTGCTGGTAGCAGCATGCCTTCGCCGACGGCGATCCAGCAGGGACGGGCATGTCCATGGCAACCCGAGCATCGTTGGCCGTCGGTGCGCCGTGGTGCTCCATCTGGAGGCAGAGCGCTGCGGCGGCAGAGGTGGTGAAGGCGACCAGGAGCGAGAAGCAGAGCACCGCACGCAGGATGGTGCAGACAACGGGCGCTGCGCCGGCCTGCGCCTTCCTCACGAGTAATTCACCCCCACACGTTCCGGTTACGTACTTCCACCATAACGAACCGTAAGTAAGCTGACTAGTTCACTGGGTGGCGGACCCGAGGGGTGGCGGACCCGAGGGGTGACGGAGCCGACGACGGCTGGGGACGAGCCTTAGTCTGGGGAAGGCTTCGACGTCGCCGGCTCCACTGATAACTCTAGGAAAGCTACCTACCCATTACCTGAGTAGTAGGTACCCGACTTTAGGGTAAAAAGTACTCACCCGGTACTCGCTGAATCGGCCCCCGGAAGCTCCTCGCGCCGGGTGATTCCGAGCTTGGCGAAGATCCGGTAGAGGTGCCCCTCGACGGTGCGGACCGAGACGCCCTGCGCGTCCGCAATCTCCCGGTTGGAGTAGCCCTTGCCGGCGAGTTTGGCGATGTCCCGCTCGCGCTGCGTGAGCTTGGCGGTGGAACGCACCGCCTCGAACTGCGGGCTTTGCAGACCTTCGAGCTGCCCGATGATGGTGTTGAGCTTCTGCTGCACCGTCCGCGACTTGTGCTCCTCGCCACGCTGGGAGAGGTACCGCACGGCCTTGCCCAGACACTCGGCGGCGATGAGCAAATACCCGCAGGACTGGGCAAGCTCGGCGGCGTCCATCAGCGCGGCGGGGTCCTTCCGGACCGCGGCGTCGGCCATCGCCGTCAGCACAGCCCCTTCCGGTCCCTCGAACGTCCGTGCCAGCCGCGCCAGCGGTTCGAAGCAGCGCTCGTCTCCCAGCCGCCCGGCAAGTTCAAGCGCGACGACGGCAAGCACAGTCATGCTGTCTGCCTCCGCCTTCCTGGCCAGCACATGCAATTCCTCGATGCTCCGGGCGGCGCCCTGGAACAGGGCGTTGGCAGCGACAACGTGCACCTTGCCGAGGAGCCGTGCCTGCATGGTCCCCAGGCTGGCACACCCTTCGAATTCGGTGGCGTACCCTCGGGCACGGGTGGTGTCCCCCACCATGGTGCAGGAGAACGCCGCAAGGCCCAGCGCCATGGGCATCAGCTGGTTGGAGTCGGACTCCCGCAGGCCCTCGACCCCGAGGATCAACGAGGTGCGCGCGCTGGACATGAGGCCTTTCCGCAGCGCGATGAGCCCCTCGGACAGTTCGGTGATGCCGGTGAAGGAGGTGGGCCCGCTCGGCTTCGAGCGGACCAGTGTGTCGAGGAGCTCCTCGATCTCATCCCACAGGCCGGCATGCGCCAGGGAGGTGAAGTGGCGGGTGAGCACAAACTCCGTGTGCCCTACGAACTGGTTCCCGTGGGTCGCGATGATCTGCAGCGCCTCGCCGCTGGCGCGGGTCCCTTCGAGCGCCCGGCCGGTGGATCCAAGTGCCTCTCCGAGCAGGCTGAGGCCGGCAAGCCGGACCTCGTCCGTGCAGTACCGGTCGGCGAGGACGTCGCGCAGGATGCCCTCCGCCTCACGGAACCTGCCCTCGTAGTTGAGGGCAAAGCCCTCCATGATCCGGTACCCGTTGCGGGACACGGCCAGGCCCAGTTTGATCTGCGGATCGTCGGGGGAATCCGCTGCCGCGGCGATGCGCTCGGCGATGTGTTCCCAGCGGACGACGTCGGCCCTGATCTGATTGGGGGCATCCTCGCCGCGGACCCGCAGCGCGATGGACAGCAGTGACGCTTCCTTGGCCAGGGTGAAGCCGGTGCACTGGTCCAGCACTTCATCGACAATCTCGCGGGCGTAGGCAAAGTGCCCCCGCGTCATCTGGGCACGCGCAATCTCCACGAGGGCATTGCCGCGCAGCTCCGGGGTGTGGACGGCGCGTGAGGCACGCAGCGCAAAGTCGGCGTCGTGCAGCCGGTTGGCCACCACCGCCGCCCGCAGCAGCGTCTTGTCATCCGGCGGGAGCCCGCAGTCAAGCCCCCAGGCCACAAAGCGGAGGAAGCCGTCAGCGGTGCTCGATTCCTGGTCGAAGACGTCCAGGACCTTCCGTCGGATGGTGAGGCTGCGCCCGGCGGGGACATCCTGCCGGATCACTTCCCCGTACAGCGGATGGCTGAGGGTGACCAGGCGCTCCCGGCCATCGGCGATCGAGATCAGCCCGTCCTCATGCAGCTCCGAGACACCCAGCCGGTCGGTGCAGTGCACCAGTGCGTCGAAGGGCATGGGTTCCGCGAGCGCCAGGGTCTCCAGCACCGACATCTGCGCCGGCGTCCTGCGGCGGAAGCGGGCCTTGATGAGGTCGATGAGGCTGACATCGAGCGGCGGCGCCGGACCCACCAAACGCCAGACCTTGTTCCGCACGCCGAGGTAGCCGGATCGTTTCGCCTGCCGCAGGAGGGCCAGCAGGAACATGGGATTGCCGCCGGACATCTTCGCCAGGGTGGCGCTGACGCTTGCCAGGACGTCGCCCCCCAGTTCCCGCCGGCAGAGCTCGTGCACCTCCAGGTCGGTCAGTGGCCGGACGTCGTACCGGCGCAGCAGTCCGTCCTGCTGCATGGCGCTGAATTCCGAGGTCGGGCCGGGTTTGTCGCGTGCCAACGCCAGGAGCCGGGCGCGCCTGCCGGCCACCAGCTGCGACAGCAGCACACTGGTGCTGTCGTCGAGTTCGTGGGAATCATCCACCAGGAACAGCGGCATCTTCTTGCTGCCGTTCGAACTGGAATCGAGGTGGGACATGAGGCTGCGGTACACCGCAATGGAGGAGCCGACGTCGTTGATTGACAGTGAGTGCAGATAGGGCGAGAGCGCTCCAAAAGGGACCTTACGCAGTGAGGGGCTGGCGGAGACGGGCAACAGGGAAACAGTGCCGTCCAGGTGCTTCGCCACCGTCCGGGCGAGCGCGGTTTTCCCGACGCCCGCCTCGCCGATGAGGATGGCGCCCAGATACTGGGAGCCGCTGAGCGCAGAAACGACCTCCTCGACAAGGTCATCACGCCCAACCAGATCCTGCCCGCTGTCGATGTGTTCCCCCATGGTCCGCCTTACTCCAGGAGGAGAGCCAGCTGGCTACGCGAAGACACCCCGAGTTTCGAGTAGAGCCGATAGATATGACCTTCGATGGTCCGTACTGAAACGCACATGACCTGAGCTATATCACGGTTGGTGTGGCCTTGGGCAGCCAGGACCGCGATGCTACGCTCCCGGTCGGTGAGGGATTCCAGTGCGCCGCGCCGCCCTGTGACCCCGGGCGCTCCGACTCCGCGCAGCACCCTGTCCGCTTCCGTGACGGCCACCTCTTCGCCGCTTTCCTGGGCCAGGTGGGCTGCGAGCCGGGCAGCGTCGGCGGCCAGCCGGTGGTTCCCGAGTTCCAGAGCCTTTTGGGATGCGAGCAGCAGTTGGTGCGTGTCCTTGGAGGCGATGCCCTTCCCGTACAGGGCGCAGACCTCGGCGAACGGCCCCTGCGAGGCGAGGGCGGAGGAGAACAGCCGGTCCGCCGCGGACTCCAGCCCCAACTGCACCGCCTGGCACAGGAACAGCAGTTCGTGGCCGATGTTCCCCAGTGCGTGGTCTTCGTCCGCGAGCTCCAGCATCCGCTCGGCCACCTCCACCGGAGCCTTGGTGGCAAGCATGGCGAGCGTGGCGAAGTATTCGGTGGCCCTGGTGTTGTGCCAGGACATGCGGTTGTGGCGGTGGTCGGTCCGTCCCAGGTGCTCCTGGGCTGCCCGGGCTTCGCCCACCAGGGCGTAGGCGTAGGCGGTGGTTGCCTCGGCGATGGGGAGGGTCTGCTGCCGGTCGCGCACCCGGATCTGGCTGAGCGCGGGGAGCAGCTTGTCCAGCGCCTCCGTTCCACGTCCCGCGTAGGCCAGCAGGCACCCTTCTGCGAATTCCGACGCCGAGCCGTCATAGGCGCTTTCCTTGCCGTGGTTGGCAGGTGAGGCAGCCATCTCGATGCACTCGTTCCACCGGCCGGACAGGACCATCAGTTTGAAAATCCGGGCCATGGCGGCCTCCTGCAGGAGCGTGTCTCCGCCGCTGTCCACCAGACGTGACAGCATCGAGGAAGCAAGCCGGACGCCGTCGTCCTGCCGTCCTGTCATGGCGAGCGCCTCCGCCACCCAGCCCAGCAGCCCGTGGTTCTGCAGCTCGCTTGACCGGTCCAGCAGGAAGTCGCTGTACTCCTCCAACAGCTCGGCGTAGCGGCCGTTGTGAACGGCGAGTTCCGCGGCCAGCATGTCAGTCTGGTTCACGAGGGCTTCAATGTCCGGGGCGCCGGTTTCCACGCTCAGCCTGCGGCGGATCTCCGCAAGGAGCGGCTCGGCTTCGGCGTGCCGGGAGGGGTTCCTCATCAGCAACCGGCACTGGAGGAGGCCTACCTCGACCCAGTCGTGGAGTTGCGGTGCAGCGTGGGTTTTCAGGAACTGGTCAAGGACCATCAGGCCCCCGGAGGTGTCGCCGTCCACTCCCAGGGCGTGGGCCTCCTCGATGACCGCCTGCGGTATGGCGGAGTAGTTGGGGATGGCGTGGATGAAACGCAGCGCCGACTCACCCTCGCGCAACCGGTTGGCAAGCCGGGCGGCATCGATCAGGGTCTCGGCGTCGAGCTCTGCGCCGATCTCCAGGCACCAGGCGGCGTAGGACATCCGCGTGATCGCCGGCATGCTGGCGCCCCTGGTCTCGGTGGCGATGGCCCGCATCAGCTCCCGGCCGCGCCCCAGCGGCACCTGTGACCGGACCACTTCGCTCACCAGTCCGTTGGCCACCCGGACGTTGGGACTGTCGCCGTGCTCCACGTCAATGGCTTTCCGCTCCTGCAGCGAGTCCAGGGCCGACGACGGCACAAACCGGAGCAGCAGGTCCAGCGGTGCAACACCCACCACTGAAATGAGCTCCAGCGCCTCACGTTCCTCGGCGGGCATGCGGCGCAGGCGGACCATGATCCAGTCGGTCATGGAGCGCCGTGTCTTGGGCACCGAGAGGGGCTTGGCCACCCACACGCCGTCGCGTTCCAGCATCTCGCCGGAGTCCACCTGCTCGCGGGTCAGCGCCTGCAGGAAGAGCGGGTTGCCGCCGGTGGTGTGCCACATGCTCGCGGCAGCCGCCCGGGACACCGGTGCGTCGAGGGCTGCGGAGAGCAGCCTGGTGGTGGCGGCGAGGTTCAGCGGTTCAAGGTCGATCCGGCGCAGCACACCGTCCTTCCAGAGGTCGCAGAATTCCTCCGGCGACGCGTCGATGGACTGGCAGATGGCGATGAGCTTCACCGCGCCCACCCGGACGAGGTGAGCGAGGGCCATCGCCGAGGAGGAGTCGAGTTCCTCGAGGTTGTCGGCGAGGATCAGGGTTTGCCGGCCGTCCTCGCGCCGGGCATAGAGTTCCTGCAGTCCGCGCAGCAGCATCAGGGGGTTGCCCACAATCGCGTCGTCGAGATCGCTGAGCACAAAGCTGAGGGCCCCGTAGGGCATCTTTGATGCAATTGCCGAGCCGCGGACGTAGACAAGCTCAAAGGAATCATCCACCTCGCGGGCAATCCGCTGGGCCAGCGCGGTCTTTCCCACCCCCGACTGTCCGGTGATGATCACGCCGCGCCACGCGCTGTCCAGCAGTGCGTTGCGTGCCTCTGCCAGCTCCGGGTCCCGGCCTACCAGGGGCCACTCACCGTGGACGTTCAGCATCGCTGCACCCCGGCTCTTCGAAACTTCCCATCCGGTGGCCGTACGTCATCGCCCTGCGGTGCTGACAGTGGCCTGTCAGCACCGAGCGTCAAAAAATCATCCATCGAGTCCGCCCCAACACGTCATGCGCTAGGCCAATAGACTACGCCCGGACGGGCCGGGTTGCACCCATTGTTTCCTTGATTAATCAATGAAATGGAGGAATCGGAGGCGGGCACAAAAAAGGGACCGACGTTGGGATGGGGGTGGCCCAGTCTCAGAGGCCGCCCAACGTCGGCCCCCGCTTTTGGGGCCATCAGGCCATGCAGTCCTGTAAGGAACTGCGTGAACAGTTTACCGCTACTTACCCGCAGAATGAAACTTCTGCTGGGCGGTCAGCAAACCGTCCAGGACAACGCTTTCGACGGCGTCGGCCGCCTCCTCCAACAGGATGGGGAGGTCTTTCTTCTCGGTGGAGCTGAAGTCCTTCAGCACGTAGTCGGCGGCTTCCTGCCGGCCAGGCGGGCGTCCGACGCCCACGCGCACCCGCAGGTACTCCTTGGTGCCGAGCGCCTTGCTGATGTCGCGGAGGCCGTTGTGGCCGCCCTCTCCCCCGCCGATCTTCACCTTGATGGTGTTGAAGGGTATGTCGATCTCGTCATGCACCGCCACCACGTGGTCCGGCTCGATCCCGTAGAACTTCGCCAGCTGGGACACGGGCCCGCCGGTGAGGTTCATGTAGGTGAGCGGCTTGGTGAGGATGAGCTTCGGCCCGCCGATTCCCAGCCTGCCGTCAAGTACGACGGCGCGTGCCTTGGAGGTGCCGAACCTGCCACCCAGCCGCGCACCGAGCACGTCGAGGACCATCTGGCCCACATTGTGCCGGTTGCCGGCATAGCCGGGCCCGGGATTCCCGAGCCCGGCTATCAGCCAGGTGTTGTCTGACACCGGTGGAGTCTTAGGACTCTTGAACCACATCGCCGGTAGCTTCTTCAGCGGTGGCTTCGCCGCCGTCGGAGTCAACGCCGGTCTCGGTGGCGGTCTCGCCCAGGTCCTCGACAACCGGCGAGGAAACGTTGATGATCAGCGTCTCGGCTTCGGTCAGGAGGGTGACGCCCTTGGGGAGGCGGATGTCCGAGGCGTAGACGTGGTCGCCCACGCCGTGGCCGTCAAGGTTGACGGTGAGGGACTCGGGCAGGTGGGTTGCCTCGGCCTCAACCGACACGGTGGTCTGCTCCAGGTTGGTGACGACGCCCGGCTTGGGCTCGCCCTCAACGTGGATGTTGACCTCGACGGTGACCTTCTCGCCGCGGCGGACGGTCAGCAGGTCGATGTGCTCGACGATCTGCTTGAGGGGGTTGCGCTGGACGTCCTTGGCGAGGGCGAGGTGGTTTTCGCCGTCGACGTCGACGCTGAGGAGGGCGTTGGCGTGGCGGACTGCCAGCGTGGTTGCCTTGGCGGGCAGCAGCACGTGGATGGGATCGGCGCCGTGGCCGTAGATGACGGCGGGGATCTTGTTGGCGCGGCGTGCCTGGCGGGCAGCGCCCTTACCGAAATCGGTGCGCAGTTCTGCGGCGATCTTCTGCTCGGACATGATGTCTCCTGAGTGTTTGTGGTCTTCTGGGCGTACCGTGCGATGAAGTGACGAAAGCCCAGGACCATCCCGGCGCAAACATGTGCGCGTTGTCAGGAAAGCCGCCAGCCACCGTCGATCACGGAGCAAGTTCTGGAGTTCACCAGACTGCTCCCTCGCCTAGGCATCGAGGATCCATGTTACAGCATGGGCGGTGGGCTGGCGTGTGCGCGACATCCCGGAACTTTGAGCACATTTCGAAATTGAGCACTGTCCAGTGGCGTTACTCGATTGACGAGGCGAAGAAAAAGCGATCGAGAACGCGAATATGGCGGCATCAAATCCCTAGGCGTCACGACGAACGTGGCCAGCGTATTTGCCAATCTGCTGAGTTCCACCTTTGGCAGTGAACTGAAATAGCATGGCAGTCCCGCAAATGATGCTGTCGCTGCCCTCACTTCGAGGTTCGCCCTACCCGCTACTTTCCAGACTTGCCGCATGCAAGGACTGGACGTTGCTGCGGCATGGCGGCCATGAGCCGTCCACGGTGGGCGTCCGGTATACACCGAACGGCATTGCACTCGGGGCCGCGTACGCGGTCCTGAGGGACGTTCTCGACGTGCGCGTCCTGATGCTCACCGTCCCGCGGGATGGGCGCCTGGCGATGCAGTATTTCAAGCACGACAACAGGGCAACCGTGACCGGCATGGGGCTGGCTGGCGACACATGGCACTCTGTGTCGGTGGGGATGCTCGGGGCAGCTCCCAGCTACGGTGAACGATGTCAAACGGATCACCCATACGTTGAGCGCGGGGCTCAGTCGAAGTTCGGGAAAGCCACAGCCATCGGGCTCCGCGCCACACTGAACGGCGCGAAGTTCGGGAATTTCGTCACCCGCCGCAACCTGCTACTCCTGCCGACGCTGGTGTAACCGGCGCGGGGTTGTTGCGGAGTCACCGTGTATCTTTTATGGGTGGGGGATGACAAGAAACTGAGCCAGCCGGGAGCGCAGCCGCTGATCTTCCTGCTCTACACGGCAGGTGTCACCGCTCTAGCCATCCCGGCCATGGCATCCGTGGCAGACACGGCTCTCTGGGACGATGACGTGATTGCCATGGGCAACGCGCTGATCATCATCCCCTCCCTCATGCTGATCCACTCTGTCAGCGGACGCCTCCACAGCCTCACATGGTCAATCTACTGGGTGTGGTCCCTGCTGTTTTTGGGTCTCGCCCCGGCATACCAATTAGGGGCGGGGAGATTCCCATGGGGTGCCCGCCCGTCCGACGACGAGGTCGGCACCGCGCAGCAGATCATCCTCGCAATGCATGTCGTCGTTGTCGTCGCCTACGCCATCCGCGTATGGTCCCGGCGTCAGCCGACCGACGGCGACAAAGCCGATGCGACAGACAGAGGGTTACGGGAGAGCACCCGTTTACGCAAGCTGATGCTCTTCCTGATTTTCGCTCACGTCGCCGTGGCGGTGATGTTCACGGTGCTGATGGGAACCGCAATGTTCTCGGGCCGGTTCGCATTTCAGGCGCAGCTCGGCGCTCGCGGTGGCATCCCAGGGTTCGGAACCATGTACTTTTTCTCAAACGCCGGCGCCATGGCAATCCCAGCGATGGCGATCGTGCTGAAGAAGAAGGGACTGGATCTCCCAGGAGCTGCGATCTTCCTGTCTATCGTGATGTCGTTCGTGGTGACAAACCCGCTGATCGGATCACGGTTCCTCACCGGCAGCTTCCTCGTAGCGGTCGTCGCTGCGGCATTCTCGGCCAACGTTCGACGCTTCATCCCCGGTGGGCTGGTCCTCGCGTTCGTGACGATCTTCCCCACCTTGGATATCCTGCGCGGTGACGGGACAGGTGCGGCACGTGTCGAGCTGTCCGGCCCGGCGAAGAGCCTGCTGACGTTCGACTTCGATGCCTTCGAAATGCTCACCCGGCAAGTCATGATGGACGGCGATATCGGCGCAGGGCTGCCCGGCCGGGTAGAACTCCTGATAGCACCGTTCTTCCGGTGGATTCCGGTGCTGAGCCAGATGGTGCAAGGCGATGCGTCCGGACCTGTTGTGGCGAGGTCCACGGGAATGAGTTATACGAATGTGTCCATGCCGCTGTGGGGGGAAGCGAACCTGATCGGGTCGTGGGTGGGATTGGTGATCGCGTTTACCGCTCTGGGGATACTGCTGGGAAGCACACACTCACTCATACATAGCCGCTCAATATTCGGTGCACTGATCGAATTCCCTGTTGCCGCCCTCCTCTTCATCATCCTTCGAGGGTCGCTCTACGAAGTCCTCGGCTACCTGCTACTCGTCGTCGGCATGGCATGGTTCCTTGCACGGGCGGAGCGACTAGACAGAGCGGAACCGGTCGAAGTGGAGCCCAAGTACCACATAGTCGCTCCGCGCACACGACGGAACTGACAACACCTGAACAGACGAAAGTCGCCTCAACCGGGGCGGTTTTTTCGTGCCCAGGCACCAGAAGATGAAACCGGTTACGCTAGCTCGCTAAACAACTAGGCAGGTATACCTGATCCGCGCCTGTTCAGCAGCAGACGCCGATCATTGGCCCGCACGGCCACCAGGTCTTGGAAGACATAATGGCCACACAGACGTAGGAGAGCGTGCGCATAAGCCACCGCCAGCTGGCGCAAGCCAGCCCGCGGGACCGGTACGCTTCAGGTAGACCCGTCCTTCGCGCCGCCCAGCGTAGTCTCCAGGAATAGAGGCCATGACCACCGATACGCCGTTCCGCATCCTTGCCGTGTGTACGGGCAACATCTGCCGCTCCCCCATGGTTGAGCGGCTGCTCCGGAGTTCCTTCGACGCGCTGGCACCGGGTGAGTTTGAGGTTTCAAGTGCCGGCACGGGCGCCCTGGTGGGCCGCGAGATCGATCCGCAGGTGGCCGGCTTCGTACGCGTCTTCAACGGCGACACCAACAATTTCGCCGCCCGACAGGTCGAGGAGCGCATCCTCGACGGCAAAGACGTTGTCCTGACCCTCACCCGCGACCACCGCGGTCAAATCATCGAACTGATGCCGTCCTTGCTGCGGAGGACCTTCACGCTGCGCGAGTTCGCGCGGCTCATCACACCGCTCGACGGCGACCCATCCCTCAGCGGACCTATGCGCTGGCGTGCCATCCTCCCGAAGGTGGTGCGCGCCCGTACCGTCCATCCGGCCGATCCCTCCGGTGACGACGTGGTGGATCCCTTCCGCCGCGACGATTCCGTCTATCAGCAGATGGTCCGCGAGCTGGTGCCGGCCGTGGATGCGCTGGTGGACTGGGAACGTAAGCACCGGTGACGGCCGGGCCTTCAGGAACAGTACGACGACGGCGCTTCCTCGCCGCGCTGCTGGCCGGTTACCTGTTGGTGCTGTCGCTGATTGCGTTCTGGCCGTCGCCCGTCGATGAGGGTGCGTCGGGTTTCATCGCCCGCTTTCTGGGGTTCCTTCACCGGAACGGCGTGCCGGGCTGGTTCGACTACAACCTGATCGAGTCGGGCGCTAATGTACTGCTCTTCATCCCGTTCGGCGTTCTCGTCGCCGCGTACCTGCCGTTGCGGCATGCATGGTTGGCGTTGCCGGCAGGTGTGGTTGCGTCCCTCTGCATTGAGCTCGGTCAGGAGCAGTTCCGGCCCGAGCGCTTCGCGACTCCACGGGACGTCTTGGCCAACGCGCTGGGTGCGGCGGTCGGCACCGTGGCTGTATATGCATGGGCGCACCGGCACAGCGAGGAAGACACAGAACGCCGTTGAATCCTGTTCTTCCCAGAACTGAACTGTCGTGTAACGGAGACTTCGTATATCTGAGTTACAAAAACTTGCCTGAGGTACGCCAACCGGGATTAGCCTGAAAATCCACGAGCATCTCGTAACCAGCCCTCTGGAAAACGTTTTGTGACGCGACGTTCACCGCACGGAAGTCAGCCCGGAGGGTAATCCCTTCCCCTACTTCTTTGAGCAGCCACTGTTCACTTGCGTGGAGCACGGGAACCGCTAAACCCTGCCCACGCCTCTCCGGCGCTAGTGTGATTGAAACTTCCCACTCACGGAAAGCGATTTCGTCGAAGCGAATGGTCCCAGCGAGTCCCTCGGGATCCTCGACGAGCAGAAGGTGGCGCGAAGAGTCGGCAAGGCTCCTCTCCAGCCAGTCAACATGAGCGTCCCAGCCAATCTCGCCACTGGTTCTGGACATCTCGACAGCCAATGGATCGGTTCTCCAGGCGTACAGGTGGCTGGCATCGCCAGCACGCGCCGAACGTACCTGCACAGCATCCACCTTCTTCGCATGGACGAGTCGTCGCCATTCGCCGACGATCCTGTCTGCGCCACCTCCGTCGACGAGCGTTTGCCCTGCTTTCATTGATTCCGCTCGTTGCACACGCGACGATGCAAAACTCCTGAGCGCAGGTACAGCGCGGTTGAGGACCTCCTCGTGGCGCGCTCCTTCTGATATGTCGCCAAGAGGGAGTCCGATGCCCCGTTCTGAAGAGAATCGGAAGTACTCGGCTTGATTGTCGATGATCTGCAGCGTAGCCATAGGGACACCAAGGTATGCAAGTTCCCAAAGCGCGGTACCCGACGCACATATCACTAAGTCCATCTGAGCGAAAGTACGCGCGATATCCGGCGCACGGTCCAACGAGAACCACCGGACATGATTGAACCGCAGAATTAGCTCTGGCGGTATTGTGACGCCGAGGAGGTAACACTCAGACTCCACGCCGGTCTTCGCCCACAATTCAGCCAGTTCGTGGGTCAGATCAGCAGAATCAGTTCCTCCCAGGGCGACCATCACGCGCCGAACCCTCGGAGCAACTTCGCCGCGCCCGCGGTGTTTGAGCACCTCCTGCCTGAGGGGAAGGTACTCAACTCCCCGGAGGTGGGAGCGTGAACCCGCCGGCTCACGATATTTGCGTTCAGACCCGGGCGAGACGTCTATGACGATGTCCGCGCTGCGTCGCCCGAATGTCCCGTCCTCTATGGAGGAAAGGAGGACCCCCGTTTTATTGAGGGATTCCCTGAGGTTGTTCATCTCCGAATAGCTATCGATGTGCACCACATCTGCCCCCCACTGCGCGGCGAACTGACTCAACTCGGGCACGGTGAGAGGAATGCTGTTGATCTCACTTACTCCGGCAGCGGAGAGAATCCGAGCCGCGATCGCAGTATTGATATCGCCGACCACGGCAGTCTCACCTCCAGCGGCGTTAACTGCCTCTATGAGTGCAGAGACGCGGGCAACGTGACCTACTCCCTCGGTCTTGCTTGAATCACACCTGAATAGGACCCTCATCCTAGCCTTCATCGAGTTGCTTCTGGCGGACAAGCGCATTCAGTTGGCTGATATGCGGCTGGGTGAGTAGCACATTCGCCACCTGCTCCCAGGCTGGAGGTACGTTTCCCAGGAATCGAACCAGTTCGGCTATCGCCTGGGCGTCTTCGACCGTATCGAGAGTAACCCGAAAATGGGACAGATCCGGCTCCGTCGATAGCCCCAACCTGCGGTAGGAGCTACCCTCCGCGTAGAGCGCAGACGTGACATGCGTGCGGTGGTATCCCTTAGCTGTTTCTCCGATCGAACGGAGGGCCGCGGTAGAAGCCAGTTCCACGTCGAGTCCTCTCGGGAAGCTTCTGGAGAGAGTCGTCGAGACGTACTCCAAAGAAGAATTGGATCGCCACAACTGCGCTACCTGGGATATCAGGACCGGATCAAGGAGGGGACAGTCGGAGGTGAGCCGGACCACGGCATCCGCCTTCGTGGCTTCGGCCGCTCCTATGAAGCGCTCGAGGACATCGTCCTCGCTCCCCCTATAGACTCCGACTCCTGAGCGTTCAGCTATTTCCGCAACCTCGTCATCAGCGGCGGCAACCGTTGTCGCTACGAGGACTTCATCGACGCCGTACGCTGATTTTGCTGCTCGTATGCACCATTCGAGAACGCTTCGATCAGCGAGTTGGTGAAGAACCTTCCTGGGAAACCTCGTAGAGCCGGTTCGGGCTTGGATGACAGCGACGACATGTAGCTGATCACCGGTGGTCATTCGCCTACGACCTCAAGCACGGTTTCAATCACCCTGTCCACTTCGGGATCCGTCAGTCCGGGGAAGAGCGGCAGGGAGATCTCCTCCGAGTAGTACCGTTCGGCGTTGGGGCACATGCCCCTTTGATAGCCCAAGTCCTCGAACACGGGATGCCAGTAAGCCGGAATATAGTTCACCTGCACTCCGATTCCCCGTTCGCGCATTCGCTCGAAGATAGTCCGGCGCCGCGCCGCGGGAACACGTAGTGGATAAAGATGCCAAGCTGGATCAGCTCCCGCACTGACTACGGGTACCCGGAGATTTTCCTTTCCCCGAAACGCGTCACTGTAGCGAGAATGAATAGATGTGCGACGTTCCTTGAACGACTGGAGCCTTAGCAACTGGCTCAGACCGAGGGCACAGAGTACGTCCGGCAGTCTGTAGTTCAAGCCGAATGCGTGAACTTCCTGGTGCCATGGTCCTTCATCCGGATAACGCAGGAGGTCCCTCTCACGCACCAAGCCCTGCCCTTTGAAACGGCGAGCGGCAAGCGCGATTACGTCATCAGAAGTAATCACAGCACCGCCTTCTGCGGAAGTCATGTTCTTCGTAGGGAAAAAGGAGAAGGTTGTCACATCCGCCAGCTCCCCAACAGTGTGACCATCGAGCTGAGAACCGATCGAGTGAGCGGCGTCCTCCAGGAGAAGGGCTCCGTGACGGTGCGCCAGCGTCTTAAAAGCCTGCGCATCGATCGGCAGTCCTGCATAATCGACGGCAGCTATGGCCCTGGTTCGGGAATTCATCAGAGCGCCTGCCGCGTTGAGATCTAGCAATCCAGTGTCATAATCAACGTCCGCGAAAAGAATCTTTGCGCCGTTGATTGCGGCAGCTGCAGCCGTTGCAACGAACGTCAGTGGAGTGGTGACGACTTCAGTGCCTGCGCCTGCTCCGATAGCTTGGTACGCCACATGCAAGGCAGCAGTACCGGAGGTAACTGTTACCGCATGCTTGGCATTTGCCGCCTGAGCGAGGGCTGCCTCGAACTCGTCGACAAGCGGACCGGTAGTGAGCCAATCGCTACGCAGCGCATTTTCTACGGCATCGACATCTTCGTCACTGATTGATTGACGCCCGTACGGCAGCACCTAGAGGCCCTCCGCCTTGATCATTTCCCGGATTTCCTCAACAGAAAGGAACGTCTCATTGTTCCCCGAGTGGTAGCTCCAGCCGTCGGCGACGGTGGCAGTACTTGTATGCCTTTCATAGCCCCAACCCGAGATACTCGGTTCAACTATGAATCGGTCACCTGCGTCCACAGTCCGCCTTGAGTCATCCGCTGCAATCATCTCCTCGTGCAGCTTCTCTCCTGGACGCACTCCTATCTCATGTGTTGCTGCACCGGGTGCAACAGCTTCAGCCAATTCAGGAATACGTATTGAAGGAATTTTCGGCACATAAAGTTCGCCACCTTGCATCCGATCGAAGGACGAAAGGACGAAGTGAACAGCCTGCTCCAAGGTGATCCAAAATCTGGTCATCCGCTTATCGGTGATCCCCAGGGACTGACCTTCATCTGCCATCTTTTTCCAGATGGGAAGAATAGAACCTCGCGACCCCATGACATTTCCGTACCGCACGACCGAGAATCTTGTCGGATAAGCAGCGGCGTAATGATTACCCGAGATGAAAAGCCGATCCGCGCACAGCTTCGTAGCACCGTATAAATTGACTGGCGACGAAGCTTTGTCCGTCGACAGAGCGACTACCTTCTTGACGCCGGCATCGATAGCCGCGTCAATCACGTTCTGCGATCCAAGAACGTTGGTCCTAACGAACTCGTACGGATTATATTCCGCAGTATCGACCTGCTTCAGAGCAGCAGCATGGATCACATAGTCCACCCCGTGAAAGGCTCGATCCAAACGCTGCTTGTCTCGGATATCACCGATGAACCACCGCAACCGCGGGTCGTTTGAGAACCGGTTTCGTACTTCTAGCTGCTTGAGTTCGTCCCGGCTGAAGACGACTAGCCGTCGTACTTCGTATTCATCCAGAAGGACCTTGATCAAGGCCTTGCCGAGGGAACCGGTCCCACCCGTGATAAGAACCGACGAACCGGTTAATAGACTCATTATTGAAGTTCCCCTTTATATCTGCGGCACGGCGTTTGCATCCCAAATGAGAGTATCAGCCGTGCTGATCCGGCTGCAGTGCCGCCCGCAAAGCTGCCGGAAATTACGTTTTGTACCGCGCCGTGCAAGCGATGTAGCGCCGTGTGTCTCTGCCAAGAGGAACCTGACCGACGCGTCACTGACTCCTTGCATAAGAGCGCGCCGGCCTCTTCTTAGAGGACTTCCCAGGTCAAAGGAGTGCCAGCCTTCAAGGGCTGGGGGAAGGTACGCCCGATCACCTGGGCTAAGTGCTTTGGCTCCAGTCCTCCCGCGGGCCTGATCGACCTCACGTTCTTGCTCGATATCTGGTCGCCCTCATTGACGTCTTCGACAACATAGAGGGATCGCTTCAAACGACGGCTCTCCGTTTCCCCACTCGTAAGAGTGGGCGTCGGAGACCCTAGTGCCTGCCATGCGGCATTCGTCTCAGTGACCAACGCGCGCAGTTCCGCTGGTTCCAGTGAGAACTCAGAGTCGACGCCGCCATCTTGGCGGTTCAAGGTCACGTGCTTTTCGATCACCGTTGCGCCGAGGGCGACGGCGGCGACAGAAACGCCAATGCCCATGGTGTGATCAGACAGGCCGACTTGCACGCCTAGAGCGTCCCTCAATACCGGGATGGTTCGGAGATTGGCTTCGCTGGGCGACGCTGGATACGACGACGTACATGCTAGGACAACTATTTGATCGTTACCCACCGCTCGAATGACACTGATCGCTTCCGCTATCTCCACGAAGCTGGAAGCTCCATTCGACAAAATGATGGGTTTACCAGTCGCTGCGACGCGCTCCAGCAATGCTTTGTCGCCGATTTCCAGAGACGCGATTTTGTACAGCGGCGCATCCAGCTCTTCGAGGAGATCTACGGCCGCCTCATCGAAGGGGCTGGAGAAGGGGATAAGGCCTCTAGAACGCGCGCGTCGAAAAATCTCCTGATGCCAGCCCCATGGCGTCTGAGCCTGCTCGTACAAGTCATATAGCGACCGCTCTCCCCACAACGCGTGATTCGCGGAAATTTTGAATCGCTCTCCATCGTTTTGGATAGTCATGGAGTCTGGAGTATAGGTTTGAAGCTTTATCGCTGTCGCCCCCGAGTCAGCCGCAGCGTCGACAATCTGCAGTGCTCGATCGAGGCTCCCGTTATGATTACCGGACATCTCAGCAATGACAAAAGGAGGAGATTTTTGTTCGATCAGGATTGTGTCAACAGGAATAGCCTTCATACAATTTCTCTCCGTGATTGCGTATGGGGCGTGGGCCCCTCCAGGATTTTTATTACTTTTTGCAGGTTGCGACAGAGGAATCAGCCGATATGAGCTCCACGACGGTCCATGAGCGCGGAAATGGCGTCTGCCAGACGAGCCTTTGCGTCTTGGCCGGTGTAGGTGACAATCGTCGAGCGTAGAATCTTCAGTTTGCGAAGACGGCCGAAGAGAACCTCCATCTGTCCCCCGGCAATCAGCTCCTCGGCTAGCGGTTCAGATGCCCGGCGAATCTCTTCCACGTCACAGGCGAGTGCCCGGTCTTCATCCGCAATCACGAACACTGGTACCCCGAGAAAAATCGCGTCAACTGCCGCGGACGAGGACACCACCACGACCACGTCTCGGTCTGTAAGGTCCTCCTTCAACGACAGGCCAAGAGGAGACGCAGAGGACGAGGCGTTCTGGACACCAGCCCATCCTGGACCCATAGCCTTTACTCCCCAGCTGGGGTGCACGCGCAGGCGAATCACCCAACCCCGCTCAAGCCCTCTCTCTATGAGGGCATTCAATCTCTGCTCTTCGAGTCCGGTCAAAGCTTCGCCCGAGTGGCAAATTACCAGTCTATCCACGCGGCCACTCCAACGATCTTCGAACTCAACATCGCTGCGTCCAATCTCATGAACTGGAACTTCCGGAGCAAGACGCTTCAGCCAGTTCCTTTGACACTCCCCCCAGACCAACACGGAATCGGCCAATATCGGCATGTACGTTGTAGCAACCGGTGAACCATGCACAAGAGTGACTATCGGAATTCCGGCTCGCTTGGCCCAGTAGACGATGGGCCGGCCATAGCCAGCGCGGTCAAAATCGACGATCACCAGCTTCACCTTCGCTGGGACTAGCATTGCTTCTCGGGCCGCCATGTATCGAAGCGTCTGGGCAAAAAAAAGGTACTCGGCCCAGAATCTGTTCCCATCCCCGGGGGGCATTGAACCTAGTGCTCTTCGCACCACGATTGAGCGCCAGATTCCGCTAATCGATGAAGCGCCCGCAATGGATCTGAGCCCAAGTCCTGGGAAGTGATCTTGGGACTCTACAGTCGGGTCTTTCACGGAATGGTCTGCGAGTATCTGCAGAGGAAATCGCTTGAGCGCGGAAGATACGCTTGCACACAGCCGGGCGCCGTGGGCGACCGGATTCGAAACTACGAACCACACCGCACCGTCTCGGGTATCTGGTCGTCTTTTCGGCGTGACAATACCGATCGCGATCAGTAAAAATCCCAGGAGCGCCCGGACACGGCTCGGCACCAGAATCTTATGATCACCGGTAGACAGGGAATCCAAGATTTCCTCTGCCAAGGCGGCGCGGCTATACGCGTTCATTGCGATAGGACTGCAACCGGTTGCGGACTTTCCGCCCAGTGCCTATGAGGGTTGCCGCCGCAATTGTGAGCATGGACCGGATCCAACCAACAGACAATCCGAGACGAGCCGGCTGTGCCTCTTGCAGAGCGCCCGTCGGGACTTCCGCCTTTGATGCCAGCAAGTACTGGTTGCCAAAACTCGCGTCAGGTTCCAGGTAGGCACCCTCGGCCCACTCGTTCCAGGCGTTGACGAAGACCACGCCTTGGCTTGTCCGCTTTGCTTCTTCAGCGCGAGCCCACGCCAGCCATCTCTGGTACGCGGCTGGCGATGACCCAAAGAAAATAGTCGAGTTCTGACGACGGCGGGCGGAGTTATCCCAACCAGGAATTACCCCTCGGTATCGCGTGAAATCAGGATTCCTGCGGCGCTGAAAGCGACGCGAGAGCCTTGAATAGGACAGTATTCGACCTCTGAATGACGGGTCCATACCCGCCAGGGGAGCCAGGTGTGCCGCTCCGAAGGTTCCGCTGCCCACCGGCGGGAATTCACTAACTGCATCGAATCCGTAGACACGTGGATCTATGTCTGGCGTCGTTTCGGCAGCTACGAGCCGTAGGGGACCAACGCCGTGCTCGGCTGCGAGATTCCGCCAAACGCGTGCGTAGTCCCGAGCGTCTGGAAGATGATCCACCCGATGTACAAGCAAGAGGGCGGCACCATCAACCCGGAGGTATCTTCGATCCCTTAGCAGGGGAAGGAAGTCTTTGAAGATGGACTCTGCAGTTGAATCCCCGTAGTCCTGTGCGATCAGAACCTCATGGTCTTTTCCGTCCCATCTTCGGGACCAGTTTTCATTGGCCCAAGAAATACAAAAAGGATGCTCCGGACCATTTTTCAAATACGCATCTAAGGGGCGTTCCAGTAGTCTCTTGCCCGCAAACCAGTAAAAGTAGAAACAGAACGCATCAATATCGTGAAGCCGCGCCATCTCAGCCTGCTTATGGATAGGCGATTCATGGACTAGGTCGTAGTATCCTAAATCAGTAGGCATACGGGGTTGATCATGCTGATCGAAAAGCTTTTCCGCCTTTCTCACATTGGTCCACTCCGTGAACCCTTGCCCCCACCACTCATTATTTTCGGGAATCTCGTGAAATTGAGGAAGGTAAAAGGCGACAGTTAAAACGTCATTCTTAAGGGCTTCCATCAGCTATCTAATCCCTTCGGATTTCCTTCAACACGTGGATTAGCTTGAACAGGCCTTCCCACAAGGTCGCCGGCGCGCCGAAGGCTAGGGGTCAGGCCTCCAATCCTCGGGCTTAGCAGCATTGGATATAGCCTGTAGAACTTCCAAGCAGAAATGGCTTCATGAACTATTGGCCTCCATTTCAGTGACTTGGTATCACGCTTCCATTCGTGCACCCATTGTTGATCCACCGAAAGAATCACCTTGAAATCTTGTTCCCATGCCGAAAGACAAAGCGACGAATCTTCGTGATACAGGAAGAACCTCTCATCCCAACCGCCGAGGGTTCGGAACGCTGCAGTTTCACCCGCAATAACCGCACCAGTCAGCCATACCGCGTATGAAGTCGTCTGCATTGAAGGGACATACCGGCGAAGATCCGCCCCAGGGAGATTAATGCCACGGTGTGCAAACTTGTCGACCAGATAGGGCAACCCTCGTGCGTTTGGCTGGAGAGAGTTATCTCTATTTACCAACTGTGGCGCTACAAGTGCATTATCCCTCGAACATAGGTGAGCGAGCGCAGGAAGGTCTGCGGGACGAATTACAACGTCAGGATTAACAAAGGCCGTGTGTCTGCTGCGGACCTCCCTAAGACCTCTATTGTTTGCCTTCGAGAACCCGACATTGGCGTCGAGCGAAATTACCTCAGCACCCAGATCCTCAGCGATTTGGCCGCTTCCGTCTCGGGAACCATTGTCGACGACCACCCAGCGGATGCCGGCGAGGTCGACTCCGCTCCAACAGCGCTCCAACGTCGCACGGCTGTTGTATGTGACGGTGATTACCGTCCAACCCTCTTCAGGATGTGTCAAATCTTTGCTCCCCCACGATTCGTTGCTGCCGCGCCCAGAAGCAATCCGAATCCCCTCAGCGCAGGAACGGTCCTTCTGAGCATCTCTGCGCCAACTATACGAAGGAGGTTCAAGGAAAACCTATCTCGGGCGAACGCCTCGACGATTTGACGGCTGCTCTCTGAGACCATTTCACTCCGCACAAGGGACCGGGCCATATTCACTCTCCAAGCCCATCGATGCTGTGAGAGGTAGACGAGCGCCCCCCCCAGTGTTCGAAGCTCCCGCCTTGCTGCGGAGGCGCGAAAACCTCTTGATGAGAGAGTCCTTCCCTTCTTCCCCGATCACGTTCGAACCGTGCTGGTGATAGTCCTGAAGCACATCATCGATGAACGTCAGACGGTCGGCTGACCTCGCGCACACTCCTAACCAATGGTCATGGAATGCTTGGTCGGTAGGAGCGGGAAACGGAAGTGCCGCTCGCACTAGTCGCGGTGAAAGCAACGAAAAACTACCCGTAACTCGGTTGTTGATGAACATTGCCGCCAACGACGCATTGGATCTACTCGTTGTGCCCAATGCCGCCCGGCTGGCACCATCGATCGAGACGACCCTGGCCTGAGAACAGACGAGGTCATAATCTCTCAGGCCAGGCACCATTCGTTCGAGTTTCTCTGGATACCAATGGTCATCCTGATCAGCCAGTGCTATCCATTGGTATTCAGACCCAACTTCCGCCAGCAATCGCTCAAAGTTTCGATAGTGTCCTACTCGCTCTTGATACTGGCGTACGGTGAACCGGACATCTTCGCCGATAAAGTCCTGCAGACGGGACCTGAGATCCTCATCGAGACCGTCTATGCCGATGATTGCAAGCCAGTTATTCACGGTCTGCCGTTGAATTGATCGCAATTGCTCAACCAATAGGTCCCAAGAAGGCCTATAGACAGCAATACATATCACGCCCGACGCTTCAACCATGTCTCTCCAGTTCCGTATTCCTTAGTATCGCGCGGTTATAGAAGCCAGCGGACAATGCGATGACTCCGATGGAAATCCAAAGTGTCCAGGAATCGACTGTAAAAAGCAGCGCCGATACGAGGAACGCCCCTGAGAAAAGACTGTTGGGAATCAGCGGTGAGAGCGATGGTGCCCCCAAGCCGGTTGCTCGTCGGAGAATCGATGCGGAGAGTATCTGCAAACAGTTATATAGCGGTAGGACAAGAGCGATGCATTCCAGGGGCAGCATCAAACTCGTCGTTAGCCAGACGACCGTCCCAGTGGCAAACAGAGCGGCGAGTGGTGTAGTAAGAGCAAGCATTGTGGTGTTACCTGTTAAGAAGACAAGGTGTATATTCGCCAAGTAATATACGGCAAGTATCCCTCCAGACGCGCCTATCACGGCGATTCGATGCACCACGTCATCACCTGCGAGCGCGCCAGCGATGAGAGGAGCAAGTACCCCGACTGACGCTGAAAATATTGCGGCCAAAAAAACGATCGCCCCGGACACTACCCATGACGTGCGAGAAAGTAGACCTATCCTCTCTGAAGGTTCTGCCTTATAGATCAGAGGAGCCCACGCGTTGTTGAGAGCACCAAGTATCACCACTATTCCATTTGCGAGCAGCAAACCGATCTGGAGTTGCCCCGCCGGGACTGGACCGCGCATAACGGCAACGATCAGAACCAAGGAAGTCACCATTGCAGATGGTGCTATCTGATGGGGAAGGGTCGGAAGACCGAACTTGATCGCTGCGATCTGGTCGCTTAGACACCAGACAACCGATCCCTTCCGCAGGCACTCGAGAATTGCGACTGCAGCGACAAGCGTCTGCACCACTGCTAACGCGAACACATAGGTGACGGGACTGGATGAAACTAGGAGCACCGCTGAAAGACCGGTAAGGGGTCCGCCCAACGAGGCGACAACGCTGAACATCACGAACTTCTTTACTGCTTGGTCAGCTCTGAGCAACGCCAGACAACCGGTCAATGAGGCAAAAGCGGCGGAACTTATGCACGCCCCGACAAAAAGGGCCGGGGTGTAAGTGGGGATGACCTCGTAACCAGAAAGAACAACTATGAGAGCCGCGACGGCTGCAAGGAAGAAGGAGAAAACGCTGTTTGTAATCACCAGTGCGGCAGCGCCAGGACGCCCGGAGTTACTTATCAGCGCATGCCTAGTTATAGCCGCCGACATGCCGAACCCCAGAAGTACTCCGCCCACTTGATAGAGAGTGATCGTCATAGCTATTAGCCCATAATTTTCCGGACTGAACACTCTCGTTACCAGCGGCGTGATAAACAAGGTGGAGAGAACGGGGGCTGCGCTGGCCAAGGCATAGACTGAACCGCTGCCGATTAACGCAGAACGTTCAGAAGAGGATGCCATGTTTCTTTCATTAGGAGTCACTGGCTGCCCCTTGCGTTGACGGAACCGAAGACACAGCTTTATGTCGCTAGGTTAGCGTAGTAGCCGCGGGGGCAGCTCTAAAAGTCTGCTGTCTCGTTTTCAAATACAGCCCTCAGAAAGTATGGACCCCTTCCCCGCCTTACGAGAGGTCGGCTGTCCCACATCGGATACCATGAGTTGATGCGACCGACGCGCCGCAATTCACTAGGGGGGGTAGTGGCATGCTGTCAACAGATACAGCTTCTTATCCTTGGCTCCGTGAGCGGTTATTTGGGCTTGCTGCCCCTGAACTGAATCCGCCCCTGCTCTGGCGACATGGCCGCAGTAGAAGGCACTGTCAATGTATTAGGAAGGGCCTCAACCGTTGAAGCTAACTGATTGCCTCCGCGCCCTCCGCCGCAGTTGGCTGCTCATTCTGGCTTGTGCCCTCGTGGGACTGCTCCTGGCTGCTGCCGTCTCGCTTTTGCGAACACCAGCCTATACATCTCAGACCACGCTTTTTGCGGCGACGCAAAACACGGGAACAGTTGCCGAACTGCAGATCGGCAACTCGTTCACACAGGCGCGTGTCCAGTCATACGCAGAAACAGCGAGCACTCCTCTAGTCCTTCAACCGGTCATAGATAGCTTGGGTTTGGAGCTCAGCGCGTCGGAGCTTGCCGGCAGAATCAAGGCCTCTGCGGACTTAGACACGGTCCTATTAAGTATTACCGCTGAAGACGCATCTCCCGTTCAGGCGGCAGCTATCGCGCAGTCAGTGGCAAACAGCCTGATTGAGGCCATAAATACTCTCGAAACAACCACCGAGGGCGAGGACTCGCCCGTAAAGCTGACTGTAGTGACTCCTGCAGTTGCCCCTTCACAGCCGTCGTCGCCAAAGACACAACTGAACCTCGTCCTGGGACTGCTTAGCGGTTTGATAGCGGGCGGTGTGTTAGCCGTTCTGCGGGCCACCTTGGATGTCCGGGTACGAGGCGAGTCGGACGTAAGGAAAGCAAGCGCCGCGCCGATCCTTGGAGCAATTAGTTTCGATAACGATGCAACCAAAAAGCCGCTCTTGACCCAAACCTCTGCACAGAGCCCTCGCGCCGAGTCATTCCGGCAAATTCGAACAAATTTACAGTTCGCCCACGTGAGCCACGCATCAAAGGCTGTCCTTGTCACCTCTTCTTTGCCAGGAGAGGGTAAGAGCACGACCGCTACAAATCTCGCCATCGCAATGGCACAGGCCGGCCAGTCGGTTGTCCTGGTCGACGCCGACCTGAGACGACCCCGCGTCGATGAGTACCTTGGCCTTGAACGCAACGCCGGATTAACGACCGCGTTGATCGGGAGGGCAGATGTGAAAGACCTTTTGCAACCCTGGGGAGAAGATGAGTTGTATGTGCTGACATCTGGCCAGATTCCCCCGAATCCGAGCGAACTGCTCGGCTCCGAAGCAATGAAACAACTCATCACTCAGCTAGAACAAACTTTTGACGCGATCATAATTGATGCTCCTCCGCTCCTTCCTGTAACGGATGCGGCTGTGCTTGCCCAACAGGTAGGTGGGGTGGTGCTCGTGATCGGCTCTTCGAAAGTGAAAATCCCGGACCTGCAGAAGTCGCTAAGCTCGCTCGAGCTGGTTGAGGCAGATCTACTCGGTGTAGTGCTTAATTTGCTTCCCACTAAGGGTCCAGATGCTTACGCGTACAATTCCTACTCCTATGACGCTGCACCGCTTAGAACGGCAGGTGGAGCGAGCCACATGAGGAGCGTCAGGCCCCGATCTGAGCAGCATGAGTTCGATGAACAGGTCCTTCGTCCGCGAGCCGATCAGCGGAGATGAAAAACAACCCCATTTTCCATGATTCTGAAGTCGGATAAAGTGTCGAGGCAAAGCCCTGTTTCCGGCGAGGACAAGAATCCATGGGCGGCTAAATTCACCCGTCGCATCGCCGTCGCGGACGCGCTTGTGGTTCTGTGGGCGACTACTGGGGCCTTCATCCTTAGATTTGGTGCTCCTGAGGACGAGGTCTGGACCAGCACCGCTACCCAACCATACTTGCTGATCTCAATCGGATTATCGCTTCTTTGGTGGTTCATGCTCTCCCTTTTCGGGAGCAGAGACTCTTGGATTCTGGGCCATGGGACAGAAGAGTATAAAAGAATAATCAGCGCATCATTCTGGTTATTTGGCCTCGTTGCGATCCTGTCGTACTCGCTTCAATTTGATACCGCCCGCGGATACGTTGGGCTGGCTCTGCCCGCAGGTACGCTCGGATTGTTACTGGCAAGGTTCCTGTTGCGGAAGCTTCTGCACATAGAACGGCAGCGTGGGGCGAGCAGCCTTCGCGTACTCATTGTCGGCGAAACCCACAGCGCCGAGCATCTCGCGCGGTCTTTAATCCGCCAACCCCTCGCCGGATACCTCCCCGTCGCAACGTATTTGCCGGGGACCACTCCAGGCACAACCGTAGCCGATGATTTGGGACTGCCAACGATCGGACGCGGCATTACTGTGAGCGCCATCGTCAAGGCGATCGAAGAGTTGCAGCCAGACGCAGTCGCAATGTCCAGCGGAGTGGAGTTGAGTCCCAGCACAATCCGCGCGCTGGGCTGGGCGCTCGCCGATCTGAACGTTCGTATGATCATGGCGCCCGCCCTCACCGATATTGCTGGCCCCCGGATTCACACCCAACCAGTCGCGGGCTTGCCCCTGATCCATGTCTCGACACCTAACCTTGAAAGGGGCCAGCGGTTCATTAAACGGTTGTTCGACCTCGTAGGTGCGAGTCTTTTGGTGGTTGCTCTTACACCAGTCTTCCTCACAGTGGCTCTTTTGGTGCGGAGTGGCGATCACGGACCGGTGTTCTATCGCCAGGAACGTGTCGGAATAGGAGGCCGTCATTTTCAGATGCTCAAGTTCCGTTCCATGGTTGTCGGTGCTGATCAACAGCTCGAGCAAATGAGAGGAACCGAAGAAAATGACGGCAACCAGGTACTTTTCAAGCTACGGCAAGATCCTCGTGTGACCAGGGTAGGCGGCTTCCTCCGACGTTACAGCCTTGATGAGCTGCCTCAGCTACTGAATGTGCTAGGCGGCTCTATGAGTCTCGTTGGGCCACGTCCGCCGCTCGCCACGGAAGTTGAAAGATATGACGAACATGTACACCGGAGGCTGCTAGTCAGGCCGGGCATGACGGGTTTATGGCAGGTAAGTGGGCGGTCCTTGCTTTCCTGGGAGGACACAGTGCGATTAGACCTCTATTACGTTGAGAATTGGTCCTTGTTCGGTGATTTGGCAATCCTGCTCCGAACGTTCAAGGCAGTTTTCAGTCGACATGGCGCCTTCTAATGGCTGCCCTCCTATCCTCCTTCAGAAGGCTGTACCAATGACGCAATCCGCCAGCGAAACCACCGTCGAGCCCTCGGACGCACAGCGCATGGCACACAGGAAGCGCACGAAGCTCGGGGCCAGGGTGAAACGAAGAATCGCCGGACGCATCATCGTCGCGGCCGCCGTTCTCCTATTAGTTGCGTGTGGCTACGCTGCGTGGCTGATGTTCAGAGCCGACCAGATCAAGACGAGCCTCGAGTCGGCTCTGGTGCTTCTTCCGACCATTCAGGAGCAGCTCATGTCTGGTGAAGGAGAAGCCGCCCGCCAAACACTGACTGAGTTACAAAAGCACACTTCCGTTGCCCGTGTCGCAGCCACTGACCCCGTTTGGAGAGGCGCATCGTTGGTGCCAGTCGCCGGAGGAAACTTCTCTGCGGTAACAGAGGTCGCTGTGTCCGCTGACGACATAGTAAACCTCGCCATCGGGCCGCTCGTCGGCGGCGCAAGTTCCGTCGACTGGAGTGGGCTTATGCCCACCGAGGGGAAAATCGATTTGGCAGCTCTCCAGCAATCCTCCGCCAGCCTTTCCTCTGCCAGGAATACGGTTCAGCTCTCCTATGACCGGCTTTCGGCCGTTGACACATCAGAGCTGCTGCCCGAAGTGTCGCAGCCATTGGAGCAAGTCACCGCTGCTCTAGATACTGCAAGTGATGCATTGGACGGAGCGTCTGCAGCCGCGGAGGTGCTCCCGCCGATGCTCGGTGCGGAAGGGCCAAGAAACCACCTGCTACTGATTCAGAACAGTGCCGAAGTGCGTGCAACAGGTGGCATACCCGGCGCCTTGGCGGTTATACACACCGATGATGGAGAAATCGAACTAACAGCGCAGGGCAGCGCCTCCGAATTGGGACGATTTGATCCAACAGTCGTCGTTGACCCCGCCCAGATCGAGATCTACAGCACCCGCATGGGAAGGTTTATGCAGAGCGTCAACCTTACGCCGGACTTCCCGACCGCGGCTCAAACCGCTGCGAAAATGTGGGAGCAGCACCACAAGGGCCCCGCTATTGACGGGGTCCTTGCTCTGGATCCACTCGCGCTGGCGAATATCCTCAAGGCCACCGGGCCGGTCGAACTGAGGTTTCAGGAACCGGAGGTAGGCGATCTTGTTGCTTCCTCTGGTCTCCCCACTTCTCTCACAGCAGAGAATGTGGTCCCCACCTTGCTTTCCGACGTTTACGCGGCAATCGAAGAACCGAGCTTGCAGGACGCCTACTTCGCTGCCGTTGCAGCCCAGGTGTTCGAGGCGCTCACTTCTGGCGACGGGGAAAGTGCCGGGCTGGTCCAGTCTCTGATTAAGAGCGCTGATGAAGGACGCCTTTACGCATGGTCGGCACACTCGAATGAGCAGGCAATCATCGCCTCAACGGGTATGGCCGGCAAGGTCACCGGGGCTGAGGCAGGGGGCGCTACATTCGGTGCGTACTTCAACGACGGCACCGGCGCGAAGATGGACTTCTACGTGCGACGAACCGTTCAACTGAAACGAAGCTGCACCGAGGACGGTTATCTTCAGTACACCCTGATGATCACCCTTACTAATACGGCGCCACTCGATGCAGCGGAATTACTTCCTGATTACGTCACCGGTGGTGGTGATTTTGGGGTTCCTCCCGGCACGGTTCAAACGAATGTTGTCGGATATGGACCGGACCAATCGCAGCTACAGACGGCCCGCGTCAACGGTGAACCGGCCCCTATCGGCTCGTACCGCCACGGAGACCGTCCCGTAGCGGTAGTCACGACGAGGTTGCCCCCGGCTCAATCAGCAACGGTGGAAGTGGACTTCAGCAATGTCGTGCAAACCTCGGACCCTGTATTGGACGTGACGCCCACGATCCAGCCGATTGACGATGTAGTTCTCCCGCTTCAAGGAGGCGCGGCCTGCAGCTAGAACGGCTCAAACATTAACTTTCAGTTACATGACGAATCCCATGACAACTTCATTCCTATTAGATGACGTTATGGGGTAACGTCAGGTGCGGAAACCCTGCGGAAGACCTGCGCATTCGGTGAGCGAACTGTCGCTGACTGTCGGTAGAGTCTTGTTTAAGGGTAGTCGGGGCTGGGGGTACATACGTCTTCAGGGTCGAGCACCAATGGCAAATTGTCGCAAACACCTTTATGTTTATCGGGGAGTCTCAATGGAAAAAATTATCGCCGCCGTTGCTATCGCAGGCGCTCTCACCTTCGTCGGAGCGGGAGCAGCCCAGGCTGAGCGTTACCCAAGTGCGCCAGTTCAGGGCACTGTATCTGATGGAACCGTCGCTCCGGGTGAAACGGTTGTCTTCAGCAGCAATGAAGGCCTCTTCATTCCGGGTGAAATCATCGACATCACCGTCGACTTCGTTGCTGGCGAGCCTGCTGCTTCCGGCACCGCTGGTGGAGCTGGCCGTGCCGGCGCAGCGCTCGGTGGTCCGATCCTTCCCATGGCAATCGTCCTCACCGACACGGTGACCGCGGATGCTGAGGGTAACTTCTCCTGGTCGTTTACACCCCAGGAAGAAGGCACCTACACTCTTACGGCCACCGGCCGTGAATCCGGTGCAACCGTAACCGCAACTGTCGCAGTCGATGCGCCCGAGGCACCCGTTGGCGGGGGCACCACCGGCTCCACAAGTGGAACCACAGGCGGCGGCCTCGCTAACACTGGTATCGATTCGGCGATGCTCCTCTGGGGCGCAGCCGGCATCGGCGCACTCGGCCTGGGTGCAGGAAGCATCTTCGTTGCACGTCGCCGCGCGGGCGCCGAAGCGTAACTGACAAAGCATCAAAGAAGAACCCGGTGAGAGCCTCGCTCTAGCCGGGTTCTTCTTTGCGCTCTCATAACTAACTCTCGAGGCACGAAATGGGCCAGTCAGCTTAGTGCTGACCGGCCCATACTCATCACTCTTAGGTTTACGTATTGCCGTCGAACAGGCTGGTCACCGAGCCGTCGTCGAACACCTCGCGGATCGCACGTGCGATCAACGGTGCAATCGACAGGACGGTCAGTTGCGGGAAACGCTTCTCCGGGCCGATCGGCAGTGTGTTGGTGACGACCACCTCGCGTGCTCCGGACTCTGCCAGGCGGCGTGCTGCGGGGTCGGAGAACACCGCGTGGGTCGCCGCAATGATGACGTCCTTGGCACCGGCGTTCTTCAGCACTGCAACAGCGCCAGAGATGGTGCCACCAGTGTCAATCATGTCGTCGATGAGCACGCAGGTGCGGCCCTCGATCTGGCCGACCACAGTCTTTGACACTGCCTGGTTCGGCACGGTCAGGTCGCGGCTCTTGTGCACGAATGCGAGCGGCGCTCCCCCGAGCCGCTCCGCCCACTGCTCAGCTACGCGCACCCGGCCGGTGTCCGGAGAAACGACCGTGACGCTGTCCGCGTCGACACGGGTGCGGATGTAGTCAGCCAGCAGCGGGATAGCCATCAGGTGATCGACAGGGCCGTCGAAGAAACCCTGAATCTGTGCAGTATGCAGATCAACCGACATCAACCGGTCAGCACCAGCGGTCCGGTAGAGGTCAGCGACCAGTCGGGCAGAGATGGGCTCCCGGCCACGGCCCTTCTTGTCCTGGCGTGCGTAGGGGTAGAACGGAGATACGACCGTGATGCGCTTAGCCGACGCACGCTTCAGCGAGTCAACCATGATCAACTGCTCCATCAACCAGTTGTTCAGCGGCGCAGGGTGGGCCTGAATCACGAAGACGTCAGTACCGCGGACGCTTTCCCCGGAGCGGACATAGATCTCCCCGTTCGCGAAGTCGTACGCCGAGATGGGCAGGAGTTCGGTGTCCAGAACCCGCGCGATCTCCTCAGCCAGTTCGGGGTGTGCCCTGCCGGAGGCGAGGACAAGTTTCTTTTCCCCGCGTGCCGTGATCTCGCTCATGAAGGATCGCTTTCTTCCGTTGATGTGGTTGAGGAGGAAGCTTTGGCTGCCGAGGTAGCGGCTGCTGTGCCGGCACGGTTGGTTTCTACCCAGCCGTCGAGGTTGCGCTGCGCGGCACTGACGATGGACAGCGCACCGGCAGGAACGTCCTTGCGGACAATTGCGCCTGCGCCTGTATACGCGCCGTCGCCGATCGAGACTGGTGCCACGAACACAGTGTTGGAACCAGTCCGGACATCACTGCCGATGACAGTGCGGTGCTTGTTTACGCCGTCGTAGTTCGCTGTGATATTTCCGCAGCCAATGTTCGTGTTTTCGCCGATTTCCGCATCGCCGGCATAACCGAGGTGGGAGAGCTTGGAACCGCGGCCGATGGTGACATTCTTGGTCTCGTAGAAGGCACCGATTTTGCCGGACTCCCCCAGTACCGTCCCCGGACGGAGGTAGGTAAAGGGACCCACGGATGCCCCTGCGCCGATGCGTGCGCCACTGCCGTGCGTGCGGACGACTTTTGCGCCTTCTTCAATGACCACGTCGGTGAGCGTGCAATCGGGGCCGACAACAGCGTCGCGCGAGACCTGCGTTGCGCCGTACAGCTGTGTTCCCGGGAGGATGGTGACGTCCTCATCAAGCTGGACGTCGACGTCGATCCAGGTGCTGTTGGTATCGACAATGGTCACGCCGGCCCGCATCCAGCGCTCAAGGGTGCGCCGGTTCAGTTCCGCGCCGAGGGCGGCCAGCTGCACGCGATCATTTGCACCCTCAACCTGCCAGCGGTCCGCTGAGATCACCGCGGCTACACGACCACCGGCGTTCCTCGCAATGGACGGAACGTCTGTCAGGTACATCTCGCCCTGTGCATTGTTCGAATCAACCCTGGTGAGGCTCTTGCGGAGTACCGCGGCGTCGAACGCATAGATGCCGGAGTTGATTTCCGTGATTGTGCGCTGCTCCTCGGTGGCATCCTTGTGTTCCACGATGCCGGTCACCGTGCCGTCGTCGGCACGGACAATACGTCCGTATCCGGTGGCGTCATCGAGGACCGCTGTGAGGATGGTGACCGCATTGCTGTCCCGCTCGTGAGTGCGCACGAGATCCTGCAGCGTTGCGGTGCTGAGAAGTGGAACGTCGCCGTAGGTAACTACGACAGTTCCTTCGACAGCCGAGCGCGCATCGAGAGCCTCAAGAGCGACCTGAACGGCGCGGCCGGTACCCGGGAGGTCATCCTGATCCACGATGAGCGCGCCAGCGTCGAGCTCGGCGATATGCGCTGCAACGAGATCCCTCTCGTGGCGGACCACCACAGCAAGTTTCTGCGGTGCCAGGCCACGGGCGGCCGCGAGCGCATGGCCCACCATGGAGGTGCCGCCGAGGCGATGGAGGATTTTTGGGGTCCGGGACTTCATTCGGGTCCCGGCTCCGGCTGCCAGAACTATCACTGCTGCAGGCACGGTATCTGCCTGGTTGGACTGGTCCTCGTGGCTCACGAAGGGGCCGCTCCTTGCCTGTCTCTGACGCCTGCTGGCCTGCCGTTCCGCCCATAGGATTCGAACCTATACTCCACAGCTCCAAAGGCTGGGGTGCTGCCGTTACACCAGGGCGGACCGCGTGGGATTTCCGGGAAACCCGATCAGCGCACGCGACTACCTAGTTTGCCATGTTCATGAGCCATCCTGCGACTTCACTGATTACTACCCACCCACCAAGTTCAGCAGATAGGAGCCATACCCGCTCTTAGATAAAGGCTGCGCCGTAGCCCTGAGCTCGTCATCCGTGATGAATCCCTGACGCCACGCGATTTCCTCCGGCGCCCCGATTTTCGTCCCCTGACGGGCCTCGATTGTCCGGATGTAATTTGATGCGTCGTTGAGAGAATCGAAGGTACCGGTGTCCAACCAAGCTGTGCCTCGAGGGAGGATAGAAACCTGAAGGTCGCCGCTCTCCATATAGATCCTGTTGATGTCTGTAATCTCAAGTTCTCCCCTGGGAGAGGGCTTCAGATCACGAGCTATCTCAACGACCCTCGAATCGTAAAAGTAGAGACCCGGGACCGCGAAGTTACTGCGGGGTTGTGCGGGCTTCTCCTCTAAGGAAATAGCGCGATTTTGAGAGTCGAACTCGACCACTCCGTAGTCGCTCGGGTTGGAAACCTGGTAGGCGAAGACTGCCCCGCCCTGAATCTCCCTCAGTTCGCCAAGCTGCGTTCCAAGACCCGGACCATGAAATATGTTATCTCCCAAGACCAGCGCGGCGTTTCCACCGTCCAAGTGTTCCTCGCCGATGACGAACGCCTGCGCGAGACCGTCCGGCGAAGGTTGCGTTTTATACGACAGGTTGATTCCGAGCTGGGAGCCATCCCCGAGCAGCCTCTGGAACTGGTCCTGGTCAGCCGGCGTCGTGATAATGAGGATGTCCCTTATCCCCGCTAGCATCAGGGTCGACAACGGATAGTAGATCATCGGCTTGTCATACACCGGGACCAACTGCTTGCTTATCCCATGGGTGATGGGATGGAGCCGTGAGCCGGTACCGCCGGCAAGAATGATTCCCCTCATTACCCCTGTATATAGGGGAACCTAGAAAACAGGCAATCCGTGTAGTCGACAGCCGGTAATGTGCAGGGTGTGAGAAATCTTCTTGTAACCGGGGGCGCCGGATTCATCGGATCCAACTTCGTGCAATTCGTGCTGGAAACAACGGATTGCAGCGTGACCGTTCTGGACAAGCTAACCTACGCCGGAAACAAGGCTTCCCTGGCGGGTCTGGACCCCAACAGATGTCGGCTGGTCGTGGGTGATATCGCTGATGCTGATGCGGTGCACCCTCTGGTCGGTGAAGCGGATGCCGTGGTCCATTATGCGGCTGAGTCCCATAATGACAATTCTCTCCACGACCCGAAGCCGTTCATTGACACGAATATTCTCGGGACGTACACGCTGCTGGAAGCCGTCAGGAAATACGGGAAGCGCTACCACCACATCAGTACAGACGAGGTGTATGGGGATCTAGAGCTCGACGATCCCGAGAGATTCACTGAAGCTACCCCCTATAACCCGTCAAGCCCCTACTCCTCGACCAAGGCCGCCTCAGATCTTTTGGTCCGCGCTTGGGTCCGATCCTTTGGCGTCCAGGCAACCATCAGCAATTGTTCCAACAATTACGGCCCCTACCAACACGTCGAAAAGTTCATCCCGCGTCAAATCACGAACGTCCTCGATGGCATCCGCCCGAAGCTGTATGGGGCGGGCGCGAACGTAAGGGACTGGATCCATGCCAACGATCACTCGGATGCTGTATGGACTATCTTGCAAAAGGGCACGATCGGGGAAACGTACTTGATCGGCGCTGACGGGGAAAAGTCGAACAAGGAAGTGGTTGAACTGATCCTGTCATTGATGGGCCAGCCATCCGACGCTTATGACCAGGTGGTCGACCGAGTGGGCCACGACCTCCGCTATGCCATCGACTCATCGAAACTTCGCACTGAACTGGCATGGTCGCCTAGATACTCGGACTTCGAGCATGGAATCTCGGAGACAATCCGCTGGTACGAGGAAAATGAGCCATGGTGGCGCCCGCAGAAGGCTGCCGCTGAGCAAAGATACGTGGAGTTGGGTCAGTAGCAGAATATGCGTATGTCACAGGCGCTCACAGCCTCCGAAACTACGATCCCTGGCCTCACTGTATTCGAACTGCCAGTTCACGGGGACAGTCGCGGCTGGTTCAAAGAGAATTGGCAGCGAGAGAAAATGATCGCCGCTGGTCTGCCTGATTTTGGTCCGGTCCAGAACAATATTTCGTTCAACGCAACGGCGGGAACTACGCGCGGGATCCACGCAGAACCGTGGGACAAGTTCATCTCTGTAGCGACGGGACGGATCTTTGGAGCGTGGGTAGATCTGCGGCGTGGTCCCAACTTCGGAAGGGTGTTCACCACCGAGTTAGACGCTTCACGGGCCATCTTCGTGCCACGCGGAGTGGGAAACGCATTTCAAACGCTCGAAGACCACACTGCTTACACGTATCTTGTGAACGACCACTGGTCCGCGGACGCTCAAAAGCAGTATGCGTTCCTCAATCTGGCAGATGAAACTACAAACATTTCATGGCCTATCCCCCTAACTCGCGCTGAGCTATCGGAAAAGGACAGGGAACACCCTCGCCTTGCTGATGTCGCTCCAATCGAAGCCAAGAAAATGCTTATTCTTGGCGCGGGCGGTCAGCTAGGCGAAGCGTTGACCAATGCGTTGGCCGACTCTTCGACCGTGGAGCTTGCAACGCGGGCTCAGCTGGACATATCCCGGATCGAGTCCATCGACGCATTCGACTGGTCGAAGTTCTCCACGATTATCAATGCTGCCGCCTATACCGCCGTCGATGCGGCCGAGACCCGGGAAGGGCGTGCGGATGCTTGGGCAGCCAACGTTTCGGGGGTAGCCGCTCTGGCGCGCGTAGCCACTGAACACAGGATTACTTTGGTGCATGTCTCCAGCGACTATGTATTCGACGGTTCTCGCGAAGTTCATGAGGAATGCGAACCGTTCACTCCCCTCGGCGTGTACGGACAGACTAAGGCGGCCGGTGATGCTGTTGTAGCAACTGTTCCCAAGCACTACATAGTCCGAACCAGTTGGGTAGTAGGAGTGGGCGCCAACTTCATCCGTACGATGGTGCAGTTGGCTGAAAAGGGTATAAGCCCTTCCGTCGTGAATGATCAGGTTGGCCGGCTAACATTCGCGGAAGATTTAGCTGCAGCCATCCTCCACCTTCTTCAGTCGAATGCTTCTTTTGGAACCTATAACGTCACCAACTCTGGGGAACCGCAGTCATGGGCAGACATAGCGTCCAAGGTTTTTGAAATGTGCGGACGGAATCCCGGCGACGTCAGCGGTATCAGTACTCTGGACTACTTCGCCGGGAAACCGACTTCGGCCCCGCGACCACTCAACAGCACGCTCGACCTGTCGAAAATCGCCTCGAGCGGTTTCATGGCGCCAGATATGGCGCTACGGCTGAACGAATATGTGAGCGCGCTTCGGTCATAAACGTCGTCCGATTGCCTACCTTCGCAGGCCGAGCTCAATAGCTGATCGCGCCCAGCCGCTCAGCCCAGTTTGGGCTCCCACGTCGCGGAAGAAGCCAAACCGGCGAGCAGACTGTCTGCTCGGCGAAGCCAGTCGTTGGGTTCGTGGCCGGTTCCGGTGGTTGGGGGCTTCTGCCGTCGATCAACGGAGTGGTCCGGATCGAACCGAGGCAGGAACCGGCGTCGTAATTCCTCCATGGTGGCCTGGCCACAAAGCTCCAGGTCATCCAACAGCAGCGCTGCGCCCCTGGTGTCCCCTGCAAGCAGATGCCGCTCAATATCGCTGGCACGCTGGGCAAGGCGCAAGGCGCCGATCATGCGGGCCGACGTCCTGACACTCAACACCGCATCCATCGCCTTCGGCCTATTACCGGCGCTGATGGCGGTAGACAGCCGTAAAAAGCGGCCGTCCCACATCTCCAGGTAGTTCAGCAGGAATCGGAGGGTGACGTCGGGTTCCTCCAGGTCCGCCTGCAGGTCAGTGAAGATACGCTCGGAAACCATCGGCAGCTCGTTGGAATCATCCGTCGACATAAGCCCTCCCTCCTCTGTGGGGCCGCCGTATCAGCTTCGCGATATGGCTCTGGACGGCACCGGGTTCGGCGGCCGTTCAGCCAACGTTAGCGCCCGGAATTGTCCAATCTGCCTGATATTCCGATTCCTGCCGGAAAGCTCAGCGAGGCCTGCCGATAAGCAGCGTGGAAGCTGCGGACCGCTTCCCTTCTAGAGGGTGACGCGTGGTGGGAAGGCACGCAGCCAAGCTGTACCGCAGCTCAAATCGACTGCTGTCCTGTGCCCACGGGCCGGGAAAAAATGCGGCATCAGTCGGTTCGCACCAGGTCGGCGGGCTGCGCGGTAATCCTGGCTTTGACCCTGCCCCAGAACCGGGCCGCTGCAGCCCTTCGATGGTTCCGAAATGGTGAATGGCGAGCATGGCGATCGCCATCAGCGCGCCCGGAATAGGCTTCGAGGTGCTAATCGGCCACTGCCCCGGCACCTCCGCGGCAGGTGCGATCCGTTGTCCTGCTTCTGCTTCAGCGCGTCCGCTCGGGAGCCCTGCTTGGCCGTTAGGCTGGTCAGATGGACTTGGCGTGCAAGCTGAACCCTGACCGCACGGCCTACCATCCACGTGGGGGTGCCGGCCGGTGTTGATCGCCACGCTGACCCTGCTCATGGGCGTTGTTGTGATCCTCGCGATCATCGCCGCGAACGGGTACTTCGTCGCCCAGGAATTCGCCTACATGTCCGTGGACCGCTCCCGCCTGCGGGCACAGGCGGCCCAGGGGGATGAGACCGCCAAACGGGCGCTGGCGGTGACGGAAAAAACCTCCTTCATGCTCTCCGGCGCACAGCTGGGCATCACCGTCACCGGGCTGCTGGTCGGGTTCGTGGCCGAGCCGCTGGTCGGCGAGAGCCTCGGCGTGCTGCTGGGCGGCGTCGGCGTTCCTTCCGCGGTCAGCGTCACGGTCGGCACCGTCGCAGCGCTCGCCGTCTCCACTGTGGTGCAGATGATCTTCGGCGAGCTCTATCCAAAGAACCTCGCCATCGCCAACCCCGAACCCCTTGCCCGGGGCTTGGCACGTTCCACTCGGATCTACCTCGCCGTGTTCGGCTGGCTGATCACCGTCTTTGACCGTGCCGCCAATGCCCTCCTGCGGGTGCTGCGGATTGAACCCGTGCACGACGTCGACAGCAGCGCCACCGCACGGGACCTGGAGCACATCGTCGCGGACTCACGCCAGAGCGGCGACCTGCCGGAAGAACTGTCGGTCATGATCGACCGCATCCTGGACTTCCCGCAACGCGAAGTGGAACATGCAATGATTCCCCGGCCCCAGGTAGACACCGTGGCGCCCGGCATGCTGATCGGCGACGTGCGCTCACTGATGGCCGAAGCCCACACCCGCTACCCGGTGATCGATGAGCGGGACGAGCCTGTCGGCGTCGTCCAGCTTGTTGACGTCCTCGGTGCCGACGACGGCGACACTGTCGCCACCATCATGAGGCCCCCTACCGTGCTCCCCACGCTGATGTCCCTCCCCAAGGCCCTGGATCAGATGACGCAGGCACGGAACGAGCTGGCGTGCGTCATCGACGAATACGGCGGATTCACCGGGATCATCACCCTGGAGGACCTGGCCGAAGAGGTTGCCGGAGAGATGACAGACGAGCACGACGCCGACCTGCCGGAGCCGGTGCTGCCTGACAGCGACGGCCAGTGGCGCATCGCAGGCGATGTGCACCTTGATGAGGCCGAGCGCTTCATCGGTCATGGGCTTCCCCGGGGCAACTACGAGACGGTAGCCGGCCTGCTCATCGGCCACCACGGCGGACTGCCGGCGGTCGGAGACACCGTGCGGATTCCACTGCCGCAGGATCCGGCCGAACTCGTCCTGGACAAGCCGGTCTCACGGCTGCTTGAAGCGGAGGTTCTTGAGGTGGAAAGACGGGTACCGAAAACCGTCCGCCTGGCATTGCACGAGTCCCCGGACGGCACGGACACCACCGCCAACCGGGAAGCCAGGAGGAACGATGGATAACCCGTGGATCGTCCTAACCGTAACGATCGGGCTCATCGCGCTCAGCGCCTTTTTTGTGGTCATCGAGTTCGCGCTCCTGGGTGCCCGCCGTCACCGCCTCGAGGAGATGGCCGCCACCAGCCGCGGAGCGCGTGCCGCGCTGAAGGGCGTGAACGAACTGACCGTCATGCTCGCGGGTGCCCAGCTTGGCATCACGGCCTGCACTTTCGCACTCGGCGCGGTCACCAAACCGGCAGTCGATGCCTGGCTCACCCCGTTCTTTGCCGGCTGGGGACTGCCGTACTGGGTCGCGGATAGCGGCTCGTTTGTCCTCTCGCTGCTGGCGGTGACGTTCCTGCACCTCGTCGTCGGAGAGATGGCACCCAAGTCCTGGGCCATTGCCCACCCCGAGACGTCTGCTGTCCTGGTGGGTCGACCAGCCCGCGGGTTTGTCTGGATCTTCCGGCCGCTGCTCGACTGGACAAACGAAATCGCGAATCGCCTGGTGAAGGCGTCGGGCGTGAAACCGACGGACCGGGCCGGGGTCGGCGGACAGGATGTCGATACCATCCGTCACCTGGTGGAGCATTCCGCCAACCTCGGAGCGCTGGACGCGTCAATCCGGACCCCCATTTCGGGTGCGCTGGATCTGGAGACGCTCCCCGTCAAATCCCTTCTGCCGAAGGACGGAAAGGTACCCGCCGCGGTACCGGCCGACGCCACCGCCGCGGATATCCAGGCTGCCGCGGCCCGCTCCGGTCACATGCGGATTCTGGTCGAGTCCGACTACGCTACCGAGGCTCCCGGGGTGGTGCACGTCAGGGATACCCTCCTTGAAGCCCGGGACCGGCCGGCATGGGATCTGGCGCGCCCGGCATTCACCCTCTCGCCTGATGTGCCGGTGCACGAGGCTCTGGCCCGCATGCGCCGGTCCGGTGAGCAGCTGGCTGTCGTGATGGACGGCTCCCGGTTTGTCGGCGTGGTCACGGTGAACGACGCCCTGCGCAAGGTCCTTCCGGCAACCGAAGCCCTGCCGTGACTGACGCCGCTGTGCCTGCAGGAGGTGCAGCGCTCGCACCGACTCCCCCACTACTCCGTGGACTGGTCTTTCCGGCTCCCGGCATTCCGCTGTCCGCCGCACCCTCACGGAACTGCTCAACTATGGGGCTTACGCCGGTGGTGACCCTCAACCGTGCGGCCGCGCCTGGTGTGGGATTTCACCCAGGATTCATCTGAGCCCGGGGCCTTCCCCGACAGATCGATTATTGCCTGACTGTCTGCCCGCAACTCTTGTGCCCTGCGGAGGTTCTCTCCCTCGAAAGCCGGACTCATTGATTCGAGCGCATCGGCCTGCACACCTGAGGTAAGCGCATCATCGCGCCAGTAGGAAACCGCCTCTACGACTGCACGAATGCGGTGGACCGCCTGGGCTTGGGTGAGCCGAAAATCCGTAGCCCGGTGCACGAGCAACCTGATATCACGGTCATATGGGTCGTCCTCCGGCGTCAGCGGTGTGGCAGGGCTGGCGTGACGGGACGGGTTAACGTCGAAGGACGGCGCCAGCCGCCAGCCTTGACCGCCGTGAAGCAGTCCGTGATTGCGCATATGGTCGTCAATGTTATTGACCAGGACAATCAGCGCCGCCCGCATGAACAATTCCGAGGCATCAGCAGAGGGCTTACCCGAGATGGCCGCGACCCGGCCGGCGAGTGTCGCGTAATCGAGCGGCTCGCGCTCTGTGATTCCGAAGGCACTCCGAAAGCTCATGTACGGAATCCTCCGTTCCCCCGCCCGGTCAAACCTCTGGGTAAGGAATACCGACTGATCCTGTCCGAGAGACACCGTTCGAGACGGCTGCACCTGAATGCCCGCCCGTCGCTGCAGCTTGATGGTTGTGAGTTCCCAGGCGGATACGTTGTAGGTGTCAGAAGTTTGCGGGAATTTCGCCAGGTGCATCACATTGGCCTCATCCCGCACCCAGGCTTTGGGCTGCGCCCCACCGGGGGACGATCCAACGCCGATCAGGTTGTGCACCTCTTCAGTGACCTCACCATTGGCCGCGAAGTGCTGTGCGGCGGCCACCAGTCTTGAGAGATCATGGACAGTGGCGCGACCATGCTCTGAGGACAGGAACTCTTCGCCCTTGCGGAACCGGACGGCACCTTGCCGCGTCTCGTCCGGCACATGAAGGAGAAGATCGATTTCCGTCGGTGGCTTGTACCTTTCACCGCGCATTTTGGCCTTCCGACGCAGATCTGCATCGATGAGGCGCCTGCCCCAACTATCCGGTGCGGCGTCGTCGAACGCCTGAAAGATGGTGCGGTGCGAGGGAGGAGTTTGCGGACCGCGCTGCAACGGCAGGTCGGGGGATATCTGAAAAGACCGATCACTGGATAACCACTGATCAAGGTAGGTGAAAGTCAGGGCAGGGTTCTGGAAGCCGGGGTGTACGTCGATGCTGAATGCACCGACGTGTTGGTCACCGATCCACACCTCATATGTCATGAGTTGCGACTCCTGGCACGCTGCCTGCCAAGCAGGTGGGCACGCATTCGTCCCAGATCAGTGTTCAATGGATCAGTGGCACCGGTGATGCGCTCGGTCAGATTAAGCACCTGTGCGACAGCGAGGAAGGTCCCGAGGCGTACACCGCTGTCACCACGTTCGATGCGTCGCAGTGCGGGCAACGAAACATTCGCGCGCTCCGCGGTCAATTCCTGGCTCAACCCCAGCATGATGCGCCACTGACGCAGATGCTCACCGAGTTGCTCAGCAGTTTCCATTACCCACTCTCCCTATCTGCTAACAGTACTCCTACGTTGCATTAGGTTCGATAAGGCAACGCGAAAGTCGCATAGCCATACGAAATGGTGCAACGGCGGCCGCAGTCAGCGCACAAACGCGTTATTCCCCCAGCACCTCCGCCGCCGCCAGCCACTGCTCCTCAAGGGACTCCTGCTCCGTCTGGAGCTCCCGCAGCTTCGCATCGAGATCGCTCATCTTCTCGAAGTCGACCGACGCCTTGCTGCCGGCCTCACTCATCTGCTGGTTGATCTTCTCGATCTGCGAACTCGTCTTGGTCATCTGCCGCTCAATGCGCGTCAGGTCCTTCTTCGCCTGGCGGGCCTCCTCCGGTGACGGGCCATCCTGCCCGGCAGCCGCCGTCGTACCGTTTGAACTCTCCGCCGCCAGCGGCTTGGCCCCCATTCCTTCACTGGACGCGGCCCCGCGTCGCAGCTGCAGGTACTGGTCCACGCCGCCAGGCAGGTCGCGGATCTTCCCGTCGCCCAGCAGGGCCAGCTGGGTATCAGTCACGCGCTCCAGCAAGTACCGGTCATGCGAGACCACCACCAGCGTGCCCGGCCATCCGTCCAGCACGTCCTCCACCGCGGCGAGGGTATCCGTGTCCAGGTCATTGGTCGGCTCATCGAGCATCAGCACATTCGGCTCGCCCACCAGCAGGCGCAGCAGCTGCAGGCGCCGCCGCTCACCACCGGAGAGGTCACCGACCGGGGTCCACTGCCGCTGGTTGGTGAACCCGAGCTGTTCCACGAGCTGGCTCGCCGACACTTCCTTCCCGCCGACGGACACCACCCGCTTCTCCTGCTCGATGACCTCGGTGACGCGCAGGTGATTGACATCGTCAAGCTCGCGCACGTCCTGCGAGAGGATGGCGGTCTGCACGGTCTTGCCGCGCTTCACCCGGCCCGACGACGGCGACACCTCACCGTTCAGCAGCCGCAGCAGGGTGGTCTTGCCCGCACCGTTGACGCCGACAATCCCAAGGCGCTGTCCCGGCGCGAGCCGCAGCGTGACCCCCTTGAACAGCGGCTTGTCCCCCAGCTCCAGCGACACGTTCTCAAGGTCCAGGACGTCCTTGCCGAGCCGGGCGGTGGCGAGCTTGCTCAGCGCAAGCGAATCCCGCGGCTCCGGCACATCCGCGATCAGCGCATTGGCGGCCTCTATGCGGAACTTCGGCTTGGAAGTGCGGGCCGGAGCGCCGCGGCGCAGCCACGCAAGTTCCTTCTTCACCAGCTGCTGGCGCTTGCCCTCGACAACGGCGGCCATGCGGTCACGCTCGGCGCGGGCCAGGACGTAGGCGGCGTATCCGCCGTCGAATCCGTCCACAATGCCGTCATGGACCTCCCAGGTGCGGGTGGAGATTTCGTCGAGGAACCAGCGGTCGTGGGTGACCACCAGCAGGCCGCCCTCGGTGGGGCGCCACCGCTGCTTCAGGTGTTCCGCGAGCCAGGCGACCCCCTCGACGTCGAGGTGGTTGGTGGGCTCGTCCAGCATGATGACGTCGTCGTTCCCGATGAGGAGCTTCGCCAGCGCTACCCGGCGCTTCTGCCCGCCGGAGAGGGAGTCCACGCGGGCGTGCCAGTCCACCTCGGCCACCAGCCCACCCATGACGTCACGGATCTTGGGGTTGGAGGCCCACTCGTGGTCGGCCTGGTCACCGACGATCGCGGCGCCGACGTCGAGATGGCCCTCGAGCACGTCGCTCTGGTCCAGGTAACCGACGGTGACGTCGCGGCGTTTCGTGACGCGGCCGTCGTCGGGCGTTCCGCGCTGGGCGAGCAGTCGCATCAGGGTGGATTTGCCGTCACCGTTGCGGCCGACCATACCGATCCGGTCGCCCTCTTCTATTCCGAGGGTGACGCCGTCCAGGACGGTGCGGGTGGCAAAAGTGATGCTGATGTTTTCAGCACCGAGCAGGTGGGCCAAGGGAAATACTGCTTTCGTTATGGGTGATCTTCGGTGAAGCGGCGTTACGCGAAGTAGTCGCTGACAATCCTTGCACCATGGGCGGGCCCGTGCACCAGTTCGGTGGAGAGCCCGGCGGTGGCGAGCAGCGCATCGACGGTGGCGGCGTGCTCCTCGGATTCGGCGAGGAACGCAACGGTGGGGCCGGAACCGGACACGATCCCGGCAAGCGCGCCGGCGTCCCTGCCCGCGTGGAGGATGTCCTTGAGCTCGGGCGCAAGTTCCAGTGCGGCGGCCTGCAGGTCGTTGTGGAGCAGGTCGGCCAGTGCGTGAGCGTCCCCGGAGCGCATGGCGGTGAGGATCTGCGGGTCGATCTCGGGGATCTCCGGCGGTACGTCGCCGTTGGCGAGCCGCAGGTCATCCAGCGTCCGGTACACCGCCGGCGTGGACAACCCAAAGTTGCTCGGTACCAGGACCCAGTGCAGCGGCGTCTTGGAGATGGCTGGGGTGAGCTGCTCCCCCACTCCGACCCCGACGGCGGTGCCCCCGATGAGCGCGAAGGGCACGTCGGCGCCGAGATCGACGGCGATCTTCGCGAGTTCGTCGCGGGAGAAGCCGCTGTTCCAGAGGGCGTCGCAGGCCAGGAGGGCTGCGGCGGCGTCGGCCGATCCGCCGCCCATGCCGCCGGCGATCGGGACGCGCTTGGTGATGTTCAGGTGTACGCCGGTGGAGTTCTCGCTGAGTTCGGCGAGGAGTGCCGCGGCACGGGCGGCAAGGTTACTGGCGTCGAGCGGGATTTCCTCCATGGGGAGGTTGAGGCTGCCCTGGCCGTCCACCGTGACGGTGATGGCGCCGTCGTCGGTGGCTGTAGCGGTGATCTCCTCATACAGGGAGACGGCGAGGTAAACGCTGGCGACGCTGTGGTAGCCATCTTCGCGGGGGGTTCCGACGCGCAGGGAGACGTTGATTTTGCCCGGCGCCTTCACACGGACGGCGCGGGGGCCTGTTGTGCGCATCCCTGCCGTTCTCCCAGCCACCATGATCTCCAACTTAGATCACCTCAGGGCTGAGGAGAAACTCTCCTACTGAGGTCAGGAGCGTGGGTCCTCGGCCGTAGCTTCGGCGGGCTGCAGGCGCTGGGCGCTGGCACGGCGGTCGAGGATGACTTTGGCGGCCGCGGCGAGAAACAGAACCGGGGCGGTCAGAATGGCCATGCCAATTAAAAGGTCGATGAGTTCCACGGCGATTGCACCAAGCTTTCGTTCTTAAGGACGCCCCATCCTTGATAAACGTAAACGGTTCAGGGCGGGTTCCCAAATCCCTGCGTGGTGTGGCGTGGGGTGAACGTTGCGGTGGCGCTGGTTCTATTACCGCTTTGTGCGTTTATGGGGCGACCACTTCGACACTGGCCCAGCGGCGGGTCGCGTCGATCTCCGGTCCGCCGGCCAGGCCGTCGGGAGTTGCCGTCATGACGCCGTAGGAGCCCGGGGCAATGCCCGGAGAGAGGGTAATGGTGAAGCTGTAGTCTCCGGACAGGCTGGCGTACGCGGACTGGTCGCCGATGATCGAGTAATCCGTGTTGGCGGGTCCGAAGAACACCTGGATCCGCTGACCCGGCTGGTAGCCGCCTCCGGTGATCGTGAACGAGGTTCCGGCCTGCACGGTGATTCCAACCGCTCCCCACTCGGGGGACGGGGTCACCACATTGCTGCTCGGGGCGCCCGGGTTCGGTTCGCCGTGCGGCGGCGGGACGAACGGGCCGGGGGCGGGCTCACCGTGCGGCGGCGGCACAAAGGGATCGTCCGGCCCGGCGGGCAGCGGCTCGAGCGTCGGAGCGGGCGTCTCCGTGGGCTCCACGGTCGGTTCGGGCGTCTCTACAGGTTCTTCGGTCTCTTCAGGCTCTTTCGTTGCTGTCTCCTCCGGCGTCGCCTCTTCGGGAGTGGGGCTGGGCGACGGGGATGCAGGCTCGGAAGCCGCCGTCGTACTCTCAGCATTACCTTCCGGAGGCGCACCTGCGCAGCCGGCAAGCAGGAGAGATGACACTGCAGCGAGGACGAAGACTGATGACAGCTTTGGCACTGGGGATACTTTCGAGACGTAGCGAGACCGGTGCCTTTGAGGTTACCGGCTGCAACGGTTGCCCAACAGCACGGGATGGTTACGTGAGCCAACTGTTACCGGGTGGCTGATTACCTACTGGCTGATTACTCACCGGCTGAGGTGAGGCGGAGCCGGACCATGCTCGCGCTGCCCGGCTCCGGGCTGTCGACACGCAACTGGATCCGGTAGCCCTCGGAAGTGGCGACGGCCGAGCACACGCTGCTGACGCCCACCTCGTCGTCTCCGCGCTGACAGTCGCCGTCCAGTTCAAAGTCCCAGCCGAGCGTGTCCGTGAGCCGCTGAAGGTCCGTGGCTTCCAGCACCCGGTCCGCCTGCCAGGTGCGGCTCAGAGTGGGGCACGGTTTGGTGTTGAAGCAGACGAACTGCTCCCGCTCGACGTGTTCCGAGACCACGAGCCAGCCTTCGGGGACCTCAATCCGGTCGGCAATCGAGCCCGCCTGTTGGGCGACGCCATCATGGTAGGTCTTGACGAAAAAGAACGCGCCGGTCCAGGCGAGAGCCATGCCGATCAGGAGGCCGATGGCCCGTATCCTCATAAATCCCTCCGTGATGCGCGGAAGTTTCTCTTCGGTGAGCGGCCACTCTCGGCGGCGCGGGTGCGAATGTTCGTAAGCCTACTGACGATGGTGCAGGCGATAGAAGTGTCCACGGCTGCTCAGCCGGTAATGAGACCAAAACGTTGTTTCGGGTGGTGACTCCCGTCGCCGTCGTTCCTGGCCCTTCGTGGCCATCGTTCTTGTGCTCGGCCATGGTCAGATGTACGGTCGATTGGGTATGGTAAGCATACTGATGAATTCTTGTTCATCCGATGTTCCTATCCAAAGGAGACGCTGTGAGCACGAGGATCGAAAAGCAGATCATGGTCAACGTTCCAGTGAGCGTGGCCTACAACCAATGGACACAGTTCGAAGAATTCCCCCACTTCATGAGCGGGGTCAAGCAGGTGGAACAGCTCAGCGACGATCGCCTGCACTGGATTGCCGAGATCGGCGGGGTCAAGCGTGAGTGGGAGGCGAAGATCCTGGCGCAGGAGCCTGACCGCCGCGTTGCCTGGGCAGCCACCGAGGGCGCAACCAACGCCGGAGCCGTGTCCTTTGAGGACGTAGGCGGCGGCCAGACCTCCATCCGCCTTGAGCTTGAGTACGAGCCCGAGGGCATGATCGAGAAGATCGGCGACAAGCTGCACGTTGTCGAGAAGGAAGCCGAGGGCGACCTCAAGCGCTTCAAGGAGTTCATCGAGGACGAGGGCTACGCCACCGGCGCCTGGCGCGGATCGGTAGCGGGCGGCACCGTCGGAACGCCCACCGTCGCCGACGCCGCCGCGTCACGCGGTGATGACGGCAAGGTGGGCATCTCGGGCAAGGCCGCTGCGGCCGGAATCGGTGTTGCTGCCGCTGCCGCTGCGGGTGTTGCCGCAGCGTCGGGCAACAAGCAGAACACTTCGGATGCTGACGTGACCACCACCGATGTTCCGGTCACACCGGCCGTTCCCGTCGAGGACACCACTCCCCCGGATGTCACCCCGGTGGCTGGCGTCTCGGGTGCTGCGGGTGTTTCCGGTACTGGCGCCGCGGGCGTTTCCGGCACCACTTCGGATACTCCGGGCGAGCGTCCGCTCGGCGAGCCTTTCGACCAGACCAACGGACTGGCCGATGTCGACGGGGAGTCCGACGGCCTTGCCGGCAGCGACGAGCACAGCGCGGCCGAGCGTGAAGAGGACCAGACCGGCGGCTTCATGCCACCGACCCGCCAGGGCGGCCTCTAAGCGGTCATCTCAGTCACGGCGGCTTCCTTCGGGAGGCCGCCGTGCTGTGTTTAAAGAGTGCAGCGAACCGGATCCTGCAGGTTCCGGCCGGGCTGCCAGCAACGAAAGGCTTGCTGACGCGCCTCGGTGCCGCCGCCGTCGTCGTTCCGGCTGAGAAGCTGCAGGATTGTGCGCGCGGGAAGCGCCGGTCTAGGCCAGCGGAAGCTGCTTCGCCTCGGCGATGCGGGCATAGGCGTGGATGTCGAGCACCTCACCGCGAGCTGAGGGGTCCACGCCGGCCCGGGTCAGCGCCTGCTCGGCGAGCACCCCGTTGCCGGCCCAGCCGGCCAGCGCCGCGCGGAGCGTTTTGCGCCGCTGCGCGAATGCGGCGTCGATGACCGCGAACACCTCTTCCCGGGACGCCGTGGTCTGCGGCTGATCATGCCGCTCGAACGCCACCAGACCGGAGGCGATCTTCGGCGCAGGCCAGAAAACGTTCATGCCGATCACGCCGGCCTTCCGCATCCGCCCGTACCACTGGGCTTTCACGGACGGCACGCCGTACACCTTGGAGCCCGGAGGTGCCGCGAGGCGGTCCGCAACCTCATCCTGCACCATCACGAGCCCGTGGCGCAGCGACGGGAAATGCGCCAGCAGATGCAGCACCACGGGGACGGCCACGTTGTACGGGAGGTTGGCCACCAGCGCGGTGGGCTCGGCGGGGAGCTCGGTGACGCGCATCGCGTCACCCTGCACCACGTCGCAGGACGCGGCACGTTCCGGGCGCCACTGCGCGATGGTCTGCGGCAGGCGTTCAGCCAGCACCGGGTCGATTTCGACGGCCACCACGCGCTCCGCGGCGTCCAGCAGCCCGAGGGTCAGCGAACCGAGGCCCGGACCCACCTCCAGGACAGTCTCCGCAGGATCAACGTTCGCGGCAGCCACGATCCGGCGGATGGTGTTGCCGTCAATGACGAAGTTCTGGCCCAGCGTCTTGGTGGGACGGATGCCCAGCTCCTCGGCCAGCCGGCGGATCTCGGTCGCGCCGAGCAGGGCCTGGGGTGGGGAGGGGCGTGCCTTGTCGTTCACCTAGCCATCGTAGCGGGGCGGGCCTACCGACAGCCCCACAGGTGGACTCCGGCGAGCGGAATCGTTCCGGTCTGCTCCGTTTTCGGTGCCGGCCGCCGTCGTCGTCGGTGTTCTGGTGCGCTGCAGCTGGTCGCGGAAGCGATCAAAGGTGAGCAGATCGGGACGCGAACCCGGTTCGACAGCAGCGCCCCCGCCGGTGGATACCGGCAGGGGCGCTGCGAAGGATGTCTAGCGGAGGCCGAGCTTCGAGGAACAGGACGGCCAGTGGCCCCAGCCGCCGTTCTGCTTCAGCACCTCGGCGGTGGCGATCTGCTCTTCGCGGGATGCCTGGTGCGGCAGCGGTGCGTACTTGCCGCCTCCGGCGCCGAGCCAGCTGGACTGGCTGAACTGCAGGCCGCCGTAATAACCATTGCCGGTGTTGATGGACCAGTTGCCGCCGGACTCGCACTCGGCGAGGGCGTCCCAGGCGCTGCCGCCGGACACGGCCGCCGCAGGACTGTGGTTGGGGGTTTCGATCTCTACCGGAGGCTCGCCCGCGGCTGCGGCTTCCACCTTTTCCTCTTCCTCGGGCTCAGGCTCGGGCTCCTCCTCGCGGGTGCCGACGGCGATGATCTCGTCGACGGGCTCGCGGGTGACCTTGTCGCTGACCTTTTCGCGGCCGGTTTCCTTGCCGTCGATGACGGTCACGGTGAAGACGCGGGTGCGCTCGCCTGCGACGCCGGCCTGGACCACTTCGCGTTCCCCGATGAGCAGCTCGTCGGTTTCCTTCTCGGTGGAGGAGAAGTCGATCTTTTCGGTCTCGGTGACCTTCTTGTCGGACTCCACGCGGGTGACCTTGAGGCCCATCCCGGTGATGAGGGAGCTGTTGACCGGAACTGACACGCGGTCTTCGTCCCCGAGGGTGACCTTCGCTTCGGCGAGGAGGTCACTCACGGTGTTGACGGTGGTTTCGATGCGGTGGTCCTTGCCGTCCACGGCGAGGGTGACCGTCTTCGGCGTCGAAATGCTGAGGGTGGAGCTGAGGGTGACAAGCCGGGTCTCAGCCGGTGCGGAGATGTCCGAGTCGCTGGCGACACCGAGCTCGTCCACCAGTTCACCCACGGTCTCACCGGTGGTGTGGACGACGGTTTCGGCTCCGTTGAGCTGCACCTCGATGGCGGTGGCCTTGTTGACCTGGATGGCGGCGCCGTCTTCCACGGCGCTTGCGAGGGCCGGGTACACGTCGTCGTTCTCGGTGACGGTGACGTTGGCGGTCCGCAGGACGTCAGCAACGGTGCCGCCGAAGGTCTGGACGGTCTGGGCCTCGCCGTCGACCACTACCTGCACGCTCTTGCCGTTGCCCACAAAGGCCACGAGGCCCGCGACCAGGCTGAGCATGACCATCGCCTGCCCGGCGAGTACTGCCCAGCTCCTGGCGTCCCGCTTTACGTTCTTTGCCCGCTTTGCCACAAAATCCCACATCCCGCGTCGTATCCGGGCACGGGGAGAGGGCGCTCTTTGACATGCTGCCCCGAAAAACGGCGCAGCAGAGAGTGCACTGGCAAATGTACGACGGCGGTGGGCACTCCGGGTCTCCCCTGACGGACACGTACCATACCTGAACATGCCTCAGGCAGGCGCGGCTCATCGCCAGCGGTAACGCAAAGAGAAACCCGTCCGCAGCGGACGGCATCAGTCCGAAAGCCTTCCCCGACCCCGGCTAATATCAGCCCACCGTAACCGAACTGTGATAAGAGGGCAAGCTGGGTCCGGTCAGCGGATGCCACTCAACCGGCGCCGATGACCTCCAGCGAGACCTGCGGGTTCGCCTCCGTGAAGTGCCCCAGCTTCCACCGGTCACCGAAGACCGCGATGTGTTCGCCGTCGGACCTCCGCAGGATCTCCCCGCCCCGGAACGTCTCCGGAAGGGTGCTGGCAGGTGCCGTGGTGGTGACGCGCCGGGCGAGGGTGTAGGACAGGCTCTCCAGCGACACCGGCGCATTGAACTCGGTCCGCATGCGCTGCTCCGCCACTTCAAACTGAAGCTGCCCCACGGCCGCGAGCACCGGCGACTGGTCCCCACGCAGCTCCGAGCGCAGCACCTGGATGACGCCCTCATGATCGAGCTGTTCAATCCCCCGACGGAACTGCTTGTACCGGCCGGGATCCTTGGCCCGCACCGCAACAAACAGCTCGGGCGAGAAGTGCGGAATCTCCGGGAAGGTGACCGCCTCCTCCTGATAGAGGCTGTCCCCGACGCGCAGGCTGGTGGCATTCACCAGCCCGACGACGTCGCCCGGCCACGCCTGCTCCAGCGCCTCCCGCTCGCGCCCCAGAACCCGGTGGGCATACTTGGTGGCGAAGGGCCTGCCCGTCCGGGCATTGGTGATCACCATGCCCCGCTCAAACACTCCGGAACAGATCCGCAGGTACGCAATGTGGTCCCGGTGTGCAGTGTTCTGGCCGGCCTGGACCTTGAAGACGAAGCCGGAGAAGTCCGCTTCCACCGGACGGCGGACCCCGTTCGCCGCGACCCGTGGAGACGGCGGCGGCCCCACTTCCACGAGCATGTCCACCAGCTGGCGCACGCCGAAATTGCGGGCGGCCGCGGCGAACAGGACGGGCGTCTGCCGCGCCGCGGTGAACTCGGCGGCGTCGAATTCACCGTTCGAGGACCGCACCAGGCCCAGCTCTTCATGTGCGGCATCCCAGACTGCCGAGCTGTCCGGACGGAGATCCGCCTGTTCAACCACGGTCTCGATCGCCGGCAGCGCCCCACCGCCCACGGATTCCAGGGCAAGCGACACGTCGGCACGCACATCGAGCAGCCCCTCGAAGTGCCCGGCGGTCCCCACCGGCCAGGTCAGCGGAACCGGCACCATTTCGGTCCGCTCACCGATCTGGTCGATCAGCTCCAGAGCGTCCAGGCCGGGCCGGTCCCACTTGTTGATCACCGTCACGATGGGCAGCCCGCGCTGCTTGCACACCTCCAGCAGCTTCACGGTCTGCGGCTCGAAGCCCTTGGCCGCATCAATGAGCATCACCGCGCAGTCCACGGCGGCCAGGACCCGGTAGGTGTCTTCGGAGAAATCGGCGTGCCCGGGGGTGTCCACCAGGTTCAGCACCGTGCCGCGGTATTCAAGCTGCAGCGCCGCCGAGCTGATGGAGATGCCGCGCTCGCGCTCCATGCCCATCCAGTCGGAGACCGTGCCGTGGCGGCTGGACTTGCCGTGGGTGACGCCGGCGTCGGTGATGGCGCTCGCGTACAGGGCCAACGCTTCGGTCAGCGTGGACTTGCCCGCATCGGGGTGCGAGATCACAGCGAACGTGCGCCTCCTCAGCGCCTGCTCGGCGATCGTGGAGGTGCGTACCGCCTCAGCGGGAGTGGTGGGGCTCGTCATGGATTCCTTCTTCCGTCTTTCAGGACTCCAGCAGGCCCTAATGCTTGTGGGTATGAACCCGAGCGGCTTCAGTTCGCCGAACTATCTTAGAGTTAGGGGTCGGCATTCGCGGCGCAAGCGCGCCGTAAGCCCCTCGTACATTGGCGTACAGCCTATCGCCCTTACCGGAGAACCCCGGAAAGAGGCGGCCCACGCCCGCTTCACCCTCCTCCAGGAAGACCCCCGCATGCCCACGTCCAGCACGTCCCTGACACCACTCGAACGCCAGTCGGTTCTGAGGACCCTCAAGAATCCCCGGCTGCTCAAGGTCGAGGTCCTGGCCGGGCTGGTGGTCGCCCTGGCCCTGATTCCCGAAGCCATTGCGTTCTCCATCATTGCGGGCGTTGACCCGCGCCTGGGCCTGTTTGCCTCCTTCACCATGGCGGTATCCATAGCGTTCCTCGGCGGCCGGCCCGCCATGATCTCCGCGGCCACCGGCGCTATAGCCCTGGTGATCGCGCCGCTGGTGGCCAGCCACGGCGTGGACTACTTCATTGCCGCGGTGATCCTGGGCGGCATTTTCCAGGTGGTGCTGGGCCTGCTCGGTGTGGCGAAACTCATGCGCTTCATCCCCCGCTCGGTGATGGTGGGCTTTGTCAACGCACTGGCCATCCTCATCTTCATGTCGCAGGTCCCTGAACTCATCAACGTCCCGTGGCTGGTCTACCCCATGGTTGCCGTGGGACTGGTGATCGTCTTCGGCCTGCCGCGGCTGACCAAGGCCGTCCCGGCCCCGCTGGTTGCGATCGTGGCCCTCACCCTCTTCGCGGTACTTGCCGGAATCCAGGTGCCCGACGTCGGTGACAAGGGTGAACTGCCGGACAGCCTCCCCAGCCTTTTCTTCCCCAACGTTCCCCTGAACCTTGAGACCCTCGAGATCATCGCCCCGTTTGCCCTGGGCCTGGCTGTGGTGGGCCTCCTCGAATCTCTGATGACCGCCAAGCTGGTCGATGACATCACCGACACCCGCTCGCAGAAAACCCGTGAGAGCTGGGGCCAGGGAGCGGCCAACATCATCACCGGCTTCTTCGGCGGCATGGGCGGCTGCGCGATGATCGGCCAGACCATGATCAATGTGAAGGCCTCCGGCGCCCGCACCCGCATCTCCACGTTCCTCGCCGGTGTGTTCCTGCTGATCCTCGTGGTGTCCCTGGGGGACGTGGTGGCGATCATCCCGATGGCCGCGCTCGTGGCCGTCATGATCTTCGTGTCCATTGCCACCTTCGACTGGCACAGCATCCAGCCCGCCACCCTCAAGCGGATGCCCAAGAGTGAAACAGCGGTGATGGTGAGCACCGTCGTCGTGGTGGTGTGGACGCACAACCTGGCTATCGGCGTCGGCGTCGGCGTGCTGGTGGCCATGGTGGCCTTCGCCCGCCGGGTGGCCCACTTCGTCACCGTGGAGCGCACCGTGCTGGAACTCAACGGTGAAGAGGTTGCCACCTACGTGGTGGACGGCGAGCTGTTCTTCGCATCCTCGAACGACCTCTATACGCAGTTCGAGTACGCCACCGACCCGGACAGGGTGATCATCGACATGCACGCTTCCCACCTGTGGGATGCCTCCACCATCGCGGCGCTGGATGCGATCACCGAGAAGTACCACCACCACGGCAAGGACGTCGAGGTCATCGGCCTCAATGACGCCTCCGTGCTGATGCGCGAACGCCTGGCCGGGAAGCTCGGCGCCGGCCACTAACGGCGGGCGCTACTCTCCGCGCGCTACTCCCAGTCGCCGTACGCGCGGCGGGTGTTCGCGTTGATGGTCCGGCAGAGCTCCTCAAGGTCGGTGCCCAGGTGTTCGGCCATGAACCGGACCGTGTACGGCACGGTGTAGCTGGCATTGGGCTGCCCCCGGAACGGGTGCGGGGTGAGGAACGGGGCGTCGGTCTCGGTGAGCACCAGGGACGGGTCAGCGATGTCCAGCGCCTCGCGCAGATCCCGGGCGTTCTTGAACGTGACCGTCCCGGAAAAGGACATGAACCAGCCGTTCTCATTGCAGATCCGCGCCAGTTCGGCATCCCCGGAGAAGCAGTGGAACACCACCCGCGCCGGAGGTTCCTCCGAGCGCAGGACCTTCACGACGTCGTCGTGCGCGTCCCGGTCATGGATCTGCAGCGCGAGATCCAGCCGGCGGGCAATGTCCAGGTGGCGGCGGAAGGAGTACTCCTGCCGTTCGCGGCCGTCCTCAGCCGTGCGGAAGTAGTCCAGGCCGGTCTCGCCGATGGCCCGGATGCGCGGATGCTGCGCGAGCTCCTCGATCTCGGCGAGCGCGTCCTCCAGCGTGCCGGCGGCGGCAAGCAGCGGCGCTTCATTCGGGTGGATGGCGACGGCGCCGAGCAGCCGGCGGTCGCGCTCAACCGCCTCGACCGTGAAGCGGGAGGATTCCAGGTCCGTGCCCACCTGCACCGCGAAGCCGACGCCCACAGCCTCCGCAGCATCCATCGCGTCAGCGGCGCTGACGGCAACCTGCCCGTCGCGGAAGTCCAGGTGGGTGTGGTTGTCCATGACCGGGTACGGCAGCGGCTCCGGTGCCGGCGGGTAGTCCAGTTTCCGGCTGCGGCCGCCGGCCTCGGGGGCACGGGAGCGGCCGGTCGGTGAGTCTTCCGCCGCGGTCTCTTCCGGGCGGTACTGAACAGGGATGGAACTGGTGCACATAGTCCAACCCTAGACTTTCCTTGCAGCCCGCAGCCCCTGCTTACCCATCTGTGGAACTTTCCGCCACGAACCCCAGTTGTCCTAGTAATCTGTAAAGACTTAGTTGCCGTTGCACAGGTGCCGGCCCACGCTGTTGTGGACCTTCGCTCCCGGGTGACGTTTCCGGAAGGTATCCATGGACGCGCACAACCAGTACGCCACCCCAAACGGCAGCACGGCGCCCAGTCCGGTTCCCGTCCGCGCACCCATGACCGCGGAGACTTTCCGGGACACCAGCGCCCGCATCCTCACCTCCATCAACACCGTGATTGACGGAAAGCCCGACGCCGCCCGGCTGGCTTTGACGGTGCTGCTCGCCGAGGGGCACCTGCTGCTGGAGGACGTGCCGGGGGTCGGCAAGACCATGCTCGCCAAGACCCTTGCCCGGACGATCGACTGCAGCGTCAACCGGATCCAGTTCACCCCCGACCTGCTGCCCTCGGACGTGACGGGCGTGTCCATCTACAACCAGGATTCCCACCGGTTCGAGTTCCGGCGCGGCCCGGTGTTCGCGAACATCGTGATCGGCGATGAGATCAACCGGGCGTCCGCGAAGACACAGTCCGCCCTGCTCGAGTGCATGGAAGAGCATCAGGTCACGGTGGACGGCTCAACCCACCGCCTCGCCGAACCGTTCATGGTCATCGCCACCCAGAACCCCATCGAGATGGAGGGCACCTACCCGCTGCCCGAAGCGCAGCGCGACCGCTTCATGGCCCGCATCTCCATGGGCTACCCGGACATCAGCTCCGAGATGGAGATGCTCGAGACCCACCAGTCAGTGTCACCGCTGCGCACCGTGCAGCCGGTTGCCGGTGTCGAGGACGTGGCCGCCATGATCCGCCAGGTCCGGCAGGTGTACGTCTCCCCGGCGGTGAAGGAATACACGGTCGGGATTGGGCATGCCACCCGCAACCACCCGCAGCTCCGGCTCGGTGCCAGCCCGCGCGGCCTGCTCCAGCTGCTGCGTGCGGCGAAGGCCGGGGCGGCCCTGGAGGGGCGGGATTTTGTCCTGCCCGACGACGTCAGTGCGGTAGCCGAGGCCGTGCTGGCGCACCGGCTCATCCTGGACCGGAAGGCTGCCAGCTCCGGTGAGACGCCGTCGTCGATCATTGCCGGCATCCTCGCCCGGGTGCCGGTGGCACGCGACGCGGCGAGCGCCTCCTCCCGAAACGGCTGACGCCATGGCACTGGCTGAGCGGCTGCCGCGGTTCCTGACACTTCGGGGCTGGGGCCTGGCCGCTGCCGGGATCCTGTCGCTGCTGGGCGCCCAGTTCCTCGGCCGCCGCGACCTGCTGTACCTGGGGATCCTGCTGGTCCTCCTGCCGCTGGTATCCGTGCTGGTGCTGCGTCTGGTCAAACCGCGCTTCACCGTGCACCGGACCTTCGCGCCGCAGAGCATGGAGACCGGGTCCACCACCACGGTGACGCTGTCCGTCGCGTCCGACAGCCCGCTGGGCGGCTCGGTGGTAATGCGCGAGCTGCTGCCGCACCGCTTCGGCGACGCACCCGAGTTCCATTTTCCGGCCGCCCACCCCACTCCCAGCGGGGTGAGCCTGTATGAGTACCGGCTGCGCTCCACGGCGCGGGGAGTGTACGACGTCGGCCCCGTCACCGCCGGCTTCACCGACCCCTTTGGCCTGGGCATCTCCCGGCACACCCTCGGCGGGACCGACCGGCTGGTCGTCACGCCCAGCCCCCTGGACCTGCCGTCCTCTCCCCTGACCGGTGTCCGCGGAACCGAGGGACACGCGGTGACCCGGCGGAACGCGAACCCCAGCGACGACGACGTCATGACCCGCGAATACCGCCACGGAGACCCGATGCGGCGGGTCCACTGGGCTGCGACCGCCCGGCACAACGAGCTGATGGTCCGGCAGGAGGAATCCGTGACCATGCCCGAGGCCACCCTGATCCTGGATCAGCGGCAGACCAGTTACGGGTCCGGTTTCCTCTCCGCCTTCGGTGACCCGGACGACGACGGCGGCATGCTCTCCTCCCCCACGTTCGAATGGGCAGTGGTCGGTGCGGTGTCCATTGCCGCGCACCTGCTCGAACGCAACTACTCGCTTCGGTTCCTCGATGAAACGGGAGCCCCCGCTTTGCGGCGTTCGGTTTCCGCGCCATGGCCGGAGGACGAGGAATTTTCGGGGCAGGTGGGGCTGCACGGAATCTCACAGGGACTGGCTGCCCTGGAACTCGTCCCCGATCCCAGCAAGCGGCCCACTGCCTCGCGGAAGCGCCCGTCTGCACCTGTTCCGCCTGTCCGGTCCTCGTCCGCTTCTTCCGTCCGGTCCTCAGCGGGTGGATCCGCGTCCGGTGGGTCTCATCTTGTCCAGCGCAACGGCCATGGTTACGGTGGGCTGCCATTCGGTGACCCGATGCTGGACAAACTCGCAGGGCTGAAGAACCGCGGGCCGCTGATCGCGCTGCTTGGCGCCATCAGCGAGGCGGAGGCCCGGGATCTGGGTCCGGCGTCCGAGTACGGGTCACAGTCGTTCGCCATCCTGGTCAGCGAACGGCCGCGGGACCTGCACGGCGTGATGGATATCCTTCGCGGTGCCGGGTGGCATGTAGTGGCGGTGAACCCGAATGCGTCAGTGGCCGCGGCCTGGGCGCACTTCGACCCCGCACCGGTGGGTGCAACCTCCTCGACCGCGAAAACCACTCTCGCCCCCGGCACGGTGGGGTCAGGTGCGGCCGGTTCTGCTGGCTCTGTCGCGTCCGGCCGCTCTGTTGGTTTTGCCGGTGCTGCCGGTACTACCGGTTCTGCCGGTTCTGCCGGTTCTGTTGCGTCCGGCCGCTCTGCCGGTTCTGCGGGTTCCGGTGCATCCGGCCGCTCTACCGATTCTCCCGGCGCCTCCGGTTCCGTTATTTCAGGAGGCCGGACATGACCGCGACCCTCTCCCGTCCCGCTGAGGGCGGGCAGGCCCAACGCCTCCTGCCCAACCGGCCCGCAGCTCCGCGCAGGAACTACAACCACCTCCTGGTCACGGCCGCCTCGTTCGCGGCGGTCATGCTCACCTCGGTGAGCCTGTCCGGCGTGATCTTCGGCTGGACCTGGTTCATGCCGGTGCTGGTCACGGTGGGAACGGTGCTGTTCTTCATGGCCCTGACGCGGCTGTCGCGGCTGCCATCGTACTGTGTTCCGCTGGTGGGGCTCCTGGCGCTGGCCGGATCGTTGATCTGGCAGTTCTTCCCCTCCCAGAGCACCCTGGGAATCTTTCCGGGGGACGGCTTCACCGGTCGGCTCACCATCCTGCTCGGCCGTGCCGAGAACACCGTCATCTCACAGGTGGCACCGGTGCTGCCGACAGCCGGGCTGTTCCTGGTGGTCTGCGCGGGCATCGGCCTGATCGCCATCCTGGTGGACACACTCGCCACCACGCTGCGGATGCCGGCCACCAGCGGACTGGCGCTGCTGGCAGTGCTGGTGGTTCCCGCCGTCGTACGCATTAATAGTGTGGGTGTGCCGTCCTTCATTGCCGCCGTGGCGGGGTTCCTGATCCTGCTGGGCTGTGCCCACTGGCGTGAGGCACGGCAGGATTCCGACTCGTCGAGTGAGTTATCCGGAGCCCATCTGTCGCGGGGAATGACCATCGGCGTGCTGGCGCTGGCCATCGCCGTCGTGCTTCCGCTGGGGATTCCCGGCTTCAATTCGGGAGTTTTCCCGCAGGGAGCGCGGGTGAACCTGTGGGGAACGGCAACCGGGCTCAATCCGGTGGTGACGCTCGGGAATGACCTGCGCAATCCCAACGGATTCGGCAGGATCGAGTATGCAACCACGGCCACGGAGCCGCTGTACCTGCGTTCGGTCACCCTGGAGGATTTCAGCGGGCAGCGGTGGGAACCGGACCAGCGGCTCGGGCAGCGGGTGGCCGGCGTGGACGAGATGTTTTCCGACGGCCAGCCCGGCGGTGAGACCACCTTCACGCGGATTACCACGGACAGCTTCACAAGCCCCTGGCTGCTTTCACCGTACGCGCCGTTGTCCATCAGGGGGCTGCGCGGGCAGTGGGCATATGACCCGGGGAACCTCAGCATCCTGGCGATCGACGGCGGTTCCACGGCCGAGCAGGACTACCTGGTGGAAAGCATTGAACCCGTGCTGACCAAGGAGCGTCTGGAACGCATTCCGCCGGTCAATCCCGAGTCTGTGGAGGAAAAGTTCCTTGCCCTTCCCAGCTCGCTGCCCTCCGTCATCAGCAACACCACCGCGGAGGTTGTGGAGGGGATCTCCAACCCCTATGACCAGGCCATCGCGATCCAGAGCTTCCTCCGCGGGCCGTCCTTTGTGTACTCAGTGGACGCGCCCGTGGACGGCGGCTATGACGGAAATAGCCTGGACGTGATGGCGCGGTTCCTCGAATCGCGGTCCGGGTACTGCGTGCACTATGCCGGGACCATGGCGGTGATGGCCCGCCTGGCCGGGATCCCGAGCCGGGTTGCGGTGGGCTACTCCCCCGGATCACCCACCGGTACGCAGTTCCTCGGCCCGGACGGTACGGAGTTCACGGAGTTTTCGGTGAACTCCAAGGACGCACACGCCTGGCCGGAACTGTACTTCGAGGGTCTCGGCTGGGTGCAGTTCGAACCGACGCCGTCACGCGGTGTGGTCCCGGACTATGCCATCACCACCCTGTCCCCGGCCAACCCGTCGGTCAACAGCGACAACCTGAACCCGAGTACCGCAGAGGTGCCGGAATCCACCGCCGCACCGTTCCCGGACGCCGACGAGGAACAGGCCGCCAAGGCTGAGCGGGACAGTGCGGAACGGAGTTCCACCCTCGGCGGGATCCTCGGGCTCCTGCTCGTGCTGCTCGCCCTGACGCCGCTGGCGTTGCGGCAAATGCGGACTGAGCGCCGTCGTCGTTCTGTCACCGGCAACACCAGGGGCGTGGGCGCCGCGACGGTGGCGTGGGCTGAAACCGTGGAGCTGGCTGCGGATTACCGGATGCCGCCGTTGCCCACCGACACACCGCGGACATTTGAGCAGCGGCTGCGTGCCCGGCTGGATGACTCGGCGGCCGCTGCGCTGTCACGGTTGCGGCGTGCCTACGAGGAAGAGGAATACGCCGAGTTTGCCGGCGCGGATGCCCGTCCGACAAACAGTTGGGACGACGTCGAGTCCGTCACCCGCGCGCTGTCCCAATCCGCGTCGGTCCCTGCGCGGGTCCGTGCACGCTTCTGGCCGCAATCGCTGTGGCAGCCGTTCGGGGCGCAGCGCAGTGAGGACGTAGCGGGTTCGTCCCGTACCTGACAGCTGCGGGCCGGTTCCCCCACCCCCGTTGATTACAGCCGCGGGCCGGTTCCCCCACCTTCTGGGCGCCCTACCGGCGTGTCGCATGGGACACGCCGTCGTGATAGGCGTTGTTCAGCCGGAAGGTGGGGAATCCGGGCCGGGCGACAATGACCGTTGAGCCTGGTTTAGCCGGCCGACGGGTCCGCGATGCCCACGTACTGCGTGTACAGGTATTCCTCGATGCCCTCGTAGCCGCCTTCACGTCCGAGGCCCGACTGCTTCACCCCGCCGAACGGCGCCGCCGCATTGGAGATGACGCCCGCGTTGAGGCCGAGCATGCCGGTGTCCAGCCGCTCGCCCATCCGCAGCCCACGGTTCAGGTCGCGGGTGAAGACGTACGCCACGAGTCCGTACTCGGTGTTGTTGGCGAGCCGGACGGCGTCGTCCTCCGAGGAGAAGGTGACGATCGGGGCCACCGGACCGAAGATCTCCTCCTGCAGGATCCGCGACTTCGCGGCAACGTCCGTCAGAACGGTCGCCGGGTAGAAGTAGCCGGGACCGTCCACGGGGGAACCGCCGGTAAGGACCTGAGCGCCGTCGTCGACCGCGTCCTGCACCAGGGAGTGAACGCTGTCGCGGCTCTTGCCGTCGATCAGCGGGCCCAGCTTCGAGGAGTCCTCGGTGCCGCGACCGGGGGTGACGTCCTTCATGCGGGCGGCGAGCTTGTCGGCGAACGCGGCGGCGACGGACTCGTGCACAATGAACCGGTTGGCGGCCGTGCAGGCCTCGCCCATGTTGCGGAGTTTGGCGGCCATGGCGCCGTCAACGGCCTTGTCGAGGTCGGCGTCCTCGAAGACCAGGAACGGTGCGTTGCCGCCGAGCTCCATCGAGGTGCGCAGGACGTTTTCGGAGGCGTCGGCCAGCAGGCGCCGACCCACCGGCGTCGAACCAGTGAAGGAGAGCTTGCGGAGCCGGCTGTCCTTGATGAGGGGTCCGGTGACGTCTCCGGCGCTGGTGGTGCTCACGATGTTGAGGACGCCCTTGGGCAGGCCTGCCTCCTCGAGGACCTTGGCGAACAGCAGCGAGGTCAGCGGGGTCAAGTTCGCGGGCTTCAGCACCATGGTGCAGCCGGCGGCAACAGCGGGTGCTATCTTGCGGGTAGCCATTGCCAGCGGGAAATTCCACGGGGTGATGAGCAGGCAGGGGCCAACGGGCTTCTTGTTGACCAGGATGCGCGACTTGCCGTCCGGAGCTGTGGAGTAGCGGCCGGACATGCGGACGGCTTCCTCGGAGAACCAGCGGAGGAACTCGGCGCCGTAGATGACCTCACCGCGGGCTTCGGCGAGCGGCTTGCCCATTTCCATGGTCATGAGGAGCGCGAAGTCGTCGGCGCGTTCGGTGACCATTTCGAAGGCGCGGCGCAGGATCTCCCCACGCTCCCGCGGTGCGGTGCGGGCCCACTCATCCTGGGCGGCGACGGCGGCGTCCAGTGCTGCCTTGCCGTCTTCGGGGCTGGCGTCGGCGATGGTGAGCAGTGTTTTGCCGGTGGCGGGATCCTCGACGTCGAAGGTCTTGCCGTTGGCGGCATCGCGCCACTCTCCGCCGATCAGCAGACCGGTGGGAACCGAGGACAGAAGTTCTTGTTCGCGCTGGGCGGTGATAGTCATCCGGGAGCCTTTACGATCGACAATGGTGTGTTCGAGCTCTCACGCTAGCCCTGCGCCGCTCGCCCCGTCCATACAAACCTGCACGACGACGACGGCGATCCACTGTCAGAGTGCACAGTCTTACGTCCGCGCGGCCACCACCGCCGCGTACAGCTCCCGCTTGCTGACCCGCGAGTCTTCAGCCACGGCCGCGACCGCCTCCTTGAGCCGGAGCCCCTGGCTCATCAGCTGGTTGACCGCTGCCACGTGGTCTTCGGGTGCAGTTGGCGCGTCGGCCGGTGCACCGCCCACGACGACGGCGATCTCCCCCCGGACCAGGTTGCCTTCCACCCACTCAAGCAGGTGCTGCAGCGGCCCGCGGATCACTTCCTCGTACCGTTTGGTCAGTTCACGGGTGACGCACGCGGGCCGTTCCGGGCCGAATTCGGAGTGCAGTGCACGGATCATGGCTTCGAGCCGATGCGGCGCTTCGAAGAACACCATGGTGCGGCGTTCGGTGCGCAGCTCGGCGAGCCGGGCCGCGCGTTCGCCGGCTTTACGGGGCAGGAAACCCTCGAAACAGAACCGGTCGGTGGGCAGGCCGGACAGGGCGAGCGCAGTAAGGACTGCCGAGGGTCCGGGGGCAACGGTGACCGTGATTCCGCGGGCTGCGGCGGCCTCGACGAGGCGGAAACCCGGGTCGGAGACCGACGGCATGCCGGCGTCGGTCACCAGGAGCAGGGTGGCTCCGGCGGCAACGAGGTCAAGGAGCTCGGGGGTGCGGGCGGCCTCGTTGTGTTCGTGGTAGCTGAGGGTTCGTCCCGCCGGTGTCACGTCGAGGGAACGGATGAGCCGTTGCAGGCGCCGGGTGTCTTCGGCGGCGATGATGTCGGCGGTCTCGAGGAGCGACACCAGCCGGAAGGTTGCGTCGCCCATGTTGCCGATCGGGGTGGCCGCGAGCACGATACTGCCGTTCCCCCTCGTGAGCGACTCCGGGAGGAGGGGCTCGGGAGCGTCCTGGACGTCGTGGCCGTCAGGATCGTCCGTCGCGTCAGGGGTCTCGACGGCGGCGGGCACTTCAGAGGCGTCCGGGTCCTCGGGAGTGTCCGGGGCGTCATGGTTGTCCTGATCCCCGGGCACTCCCGTGCCGTCCGCGGGGAGGGTGCCGCCGTCGTCGTCGTTATGTTCCGTCACCCGCTCAGCCTACTGTCCAGGAACTGTCAGGGCCGCTGGGTACGATGATCCGGTGAGCCAAACCACCACCGCCGCCGCCCTCCCTGAGGGATCCGGGCGGCAGTGGGTCCTCCCCGCGCGCACGGCGTTTTCCGAGCGGGTGCTGCGCCGGCGGCTGCTCGGTGAGGAGCTCCGGTTCGGGCTGTGGGGGTGGCTGCTGCCGGTGCTGGTGGCGGGAATCGGCGGGGTGCTGCGGTTCGTCCGGCTGGGTGAGCCCGACTCCCTGGTGTTCGACGAAACCTATTACGTCAAGGACGCCTATTCCTTCCTGCAGTCGGGGTATGAGCGGGAATGGCCGGAGGAGGCGGACACGTCCTTCAACGCCGGAAATCCCGGGATCCTCCTGGAGACGCCTGACTATGTGGTGCACCCGCCGGTCGGGAAGTGGATGATTGCGTTCGGGATGCTGCTGTTCGGTCCCTCAAATCCGTTCGGGTGGCGGTTTACGGCCGCGGTGGTCGGGACGCTGTCCATTCTCATCCTGGCCCTGGTGGCGCAGCGGCTGTTCGGATCGGTGGTGCTCGGCGGGGTTGCCGGGCTGCTGCTTGCGGTTGACGGTCATCATCTGGTGCATTCCCGGACGTCCCTGTTGGACGTCTTCCTCATGTTCTGGATACTGGTTGCCTTTGCGCTGCTGGTGCTGGACCGTGACTGGGCACGACGGCGGTTGGCCACCCTGATGGCCGGGCTCGCCCGTGAACGCGGGCAGCCCACCCGCGAAGAGCTGCTGTACGGGCCGTGGCTGGGTCTCCGTCCGTGGCGGATTGCGGCGGGCGTGGCGCTGGGTCTGGCGCTGGGAACCAAGTGGTCCGCGCTGCCCTATATTGCGGTGTTCGGGCTGATGACCGTGCTCTGGGACATGGCGGCCAGGCGCACGGTGGGAGTCCGGCGCTGGGTAGCGGGCGCCGTCGTCCGGGATGGGCTGCAGGCGTTTGTGTCGATCGTGCCCGTGGCTCTGCTCACCTACGTGGCGTCGTGGACGGGCTGGTTCCTCTCCACGGATGCGTACAACCGGCAGTGGGCCGCCCAGAATCCCGATCCGCTCTGGGACTGGGTTCCCGCTCCCCTGCGCTCGCTGGCCGAGTACCACCGCAGCGCCTATTCGTTCCACGAAGGGCTCAGCTCCGAGCACCCGTACGAGGCCACGGCGTGGTCCTGGCTGGTGATGGGCAGGCCGACGTCCTTCCACTACCAGTCGGACGGGCTGACCTGTAACGCCGCCGACTGCTCCCAGGCCGTCAGCGTGGTGGGCAACCCGCTGATCTGGTGGGCCGCCGCGCTGTCGCTGCTGGTGGTGCTGCTGTTCTGGGCCGGCCGGCGCGACTGGCGGGCAGGCGCCATCCTCGCCGGTGTTGCAGCCGGGTATCTGCCGTGGTTCCTGTTTCCGGACCGCACCATGTTCTTCTTTTACGCCATCGTGTTTGAGCCGTTCCTCATCCTCTCGCTGGTCTACGTGCTGGGCCTGATATTGGGCCGTGCCGGGGACCCTCCGTGGCGGCGGCGAAACGGTATTCTGCTCGTGGGGGGATTCGTTGTGCTGGCGGTATTGGTATCTGCGTTCTTCCTGCCCATCTGGACAGCTGAAACCATTCCCTACAACCAGTGGCGTCTGCGAATGTGGATGCCAAGCTGGATCTGACCGAAGCACCATCGCCACCGTGTCACCGTCATTGAGCCGCCGCCGCAGTGTTACCGCCGCAGCGTCGTTCTTCCAGTGTCGTTCTTCCAGTGTCACCGCCATCGAGGGAAAGCGAGCCACATCCCATGCGTGAATCCTCCACCGAGCTCCTGGTCGATCTGCCGGCCGGATCCAACGTCACCGACCTGCTCCTCGCGCAGCACAAGCACGCACCCAACGCACCCCTGTATGCGGTGAAGAAGGACGGCACCTGGACAGACATCAGCGCGGACACCTTCCTCACGCAGGTGCGTGCGCTGGCCGGGGGCCTCCTGGCACGCGGGATCAAGCCGGGCGATTCCGTTGCGGTCATGTCGAAGACCCGTTACGAGTGGACCCTGGCCGACCTCGCCATCTGGTTTGCCGGAGCCGTCACCGTCCCCATCTACGAGACCTCCTCGGCACACCAGGTGAGCTGGATCCTTGAGGACTCTGCCGCCGTCGTCGTGCTCGTGGAGAACGAGGAGAAGGCGGCCGTGGTCCGGCAGGCTGCGCCGGATGCGCAGGTGGTGCTGATGAATGACGACGACGGCGATGCCTCCTTCGCCTCACTGGCGACTGACGGGAAGAGCATCAGCGATGAGCAGCTTGAGGCCGCCCGGACCAGCCGTACGCTGGCCGATGTGGCGTCGCTGGTGTACACGTCGGGCACCACGGGGCGGCCCAAGGGGTGCGAGATCACGCACGGCAACTTTGCGCTGTTTGCCGTGAACACCATCGAGTTCCTGCCGGAGCTGCTCAAGCAGGAGAACGCGCGTACCCTGATGTTCCTGCCGCTGGCCCATGTGCTGGCCCGTGCCGTGCAGCTGGTGTGCCTGACGGGCGGGGTGAAGCTGGGCCACACGTCGAACGCCCTCGAACTGCTCGACGATCTCGCCGCCTACAAGCCGACCTTCCTGCTGGTGGTTCCACGGATTTTCGAGAAGATCTACAGCACCGCTTCGCAGAAGGCGGAGGCTGCCGGGAAGGGCAAGATCTTCCGTGCGGCCGATGCCACGGCGGTGGCCTACTCAAAGGCTCTGGACAACGCGGCCCGGGGCGGGAGCGGGCCGTCGCTGCTGTTGCGGGCTCGCCACGCGCTGTTCGACAAGGTGCTGTACCCGAAGCTGCGGGCTGTCTTCGGTGGCGAGGTTGTGCATACGGTGTCGGGTGCGTCGCCGCTCAGCGAACACCTCGCGCACTTCTTCCGGGGTGCCGGAATCAATGTCTTGGAAGGCTACGGGCTGACGGAGAGCACTGCGCCGTGTACGGCGAACACCGTTGCGCTGACGCGGGTGGGTTCAGTGGGCATTCCGATGCCGGGCACCACCATCCGCATCGATGACGAGGGCGAGATCCAGGTCAAGGGCGTCGGCGTCTTCAAGGGTTATCACAACAATGATGCGGCCAACGCGGAGTCGTTCACCGAGGACCGGTTCTTCCGGACCGGTGATCTCGGCACTCTCGACGAGGACGGCTTCCTGCGGATCACGGGCCGAAAGAAGGATCTGCTGGTGACGGCGGGCGGCAAGAACGTGGCGCCCGCGCCGCTTGAGGAAAAGCTGCGGGAGCACCCGCTGGTGGCGCACGCCTTGGTGGTCGGCGACAACCGGCCGTTCATCGCTGCCCTGGTGACTCTCGATCCCGAGGCGGTGGAGAGCTGGGCTGCCGCTAACGGGCACAGCACTCCGGTGTCGGAGGTTGCGTTGCGTGCGGAACTCCAGACGGCGGTCGAGGCGGCAAACCAGCTGGTGTCGCGGGCCGAGCAGATCCGGAAGTTCGACATTCTGGACGCCGAGTTCACCCTCGAGTCCGGCTACCTCACGCCCACGCTGAAACTGAAGAAGTCAACTGTGCTGGCCGATTACGGGACGGCGGTCGAGAAGCTTTACTCCTGAGGTTCAGGCGCTGTTGGTGGGGGCGTGCTCCGGTGAGGCGCTCGGGTGAGGCGCTCGGTCGGTGCGTGCCGTCGTCGTTCCTGAGGCGCTGCGCGGCTCACACTCCGCTGTTGGCGGCGACGCGTGATTCAGGCGACGCGCGCTTCGGGCGAGGCGCTCAATAGTGAGTGTGCCGTCGTCGTCGTTCGCTAGACCGTGCCGTCGTCGTCGTTCCTGAGTCGCTGCGCGGCTCACACTCCGCTGTTGGCGCGGCGGGCTTCGTAGGCGCGGGCGGACTTTTCGCGTCGTGCCTTGGTGGGCCAGGTGAGCACGAGCGTCAGCACCGAACCGATCAGCACGATGGCTCCCACTGCTGCGGCGGCGTCGATCCAGAACTGTGCGGGGAAGAGTCGGATGAGCGTGTCGTCGAGGCGGAAGGTCCAGGTGCCGTCGGCGAAGAACAGTGCGTGGACCTGGGTGAAGAACGTTTCCCAGGCGAGGATTCCCGCGACTGCCAGCGCTATTGCAAGGACGAGCGTTGCCGTAGCGCCGGCGAACAGTGCCCTCCGGATGCCGCCGGGGTACTTGCGCGCGAGATAGATGCATGCGGCCACCGCGAGGAGTGCCAGGACAGTCGCGACGACGAACCCGGTTGCGAGAACGCCCTTCACATCAGCCATGTGGCCTACCTCGCTGTCGAGGAAGAGCTGATCGCCGTCCACATTGACCAGGTCACCGAGGTAGCGTGCGGGTGCCCAGTTCAGGATGTAATCCATCGTGTAGGAGCCGTAGGTCATGCGGTCCTCGGTGCTGAACCCGTAGCTGTCAGCCGGGAAGCCAGGACGGTGGTATTCGACCCAGAGGAACAGGGGTGTGGTGACGGCCCGGACGGCGGCGGCGAGCAGGATCACCGGGAAGAACACCGCGACCATGACCTGCAGGACCCGTGGGAGGACCGGTTTCGCTGCGGCTGCCTCGTCGCGTTGGTTGGCGCGACGGCTGACGTCCTCTTCCGGAGGCCTGATGGAGAGGCTCGACGTGTCCGGATTGGGGTCGTCGGCCGGGGTGGTGCGGTTGCGGGTTGCTTTTGCTTTGGTCGCGGCGGATGCGGTTGCGCCGGCTGCGATTCCCGCGGCTGCGGCTGCCCCGGTTCCAGCTCCGGTTCCGGTTTCAGTTCCAATTCCATTTCCGCGCGACGGTGCCTCGTCCGGGGCGGAAGTGCCGGCCAACTCATCATTGTCGGGAGTCGCAGCAATCTGGCTCGTTGCCGGCGAGGTCGGGTCCGCGGTGGTTGATGCACCTGCAGTGGTCGCAGCGATGTGGCTCGTTGCCGGCTGCGGGTCGGTGGTGACGTGGTCCGTTGGACCGGTGTCGGCCCTTGTCCCGGCGGGTTCTGGACGGTCCGCCGGCTGGTCAACGCGGGTGGAGGCGGGATTGTCCGCGTCGGGCGAGGTAACTGTTGCGTCGTCGTCGTTCCTGGTGGGATCACCTGATGCGGTGGGTGCCCCATCATCCAGCGGTTCCTGGGGATTACGGCCGGCAGCATCCGAGGGATTGCTGCTACGCCATGAAGTGGGTGCCGCAGGTGATGAATTGGCTTCCGGCGTCGTTTCGCCGGGAGCCTCTTCCGCCGACGTGGATCCGCCGGGCGAACTGTACGCCGAGACGTCAGGGAGGGTGCTTGCCTTCCGCATGGGGAAGCTGCTCTCGCGCATCCGGGTAGGACGGACTCCGGTATCGTCCGAGCGCAGTGCTGCACGTCGTTCACCGCCTGCGGGCACACCCTGATTTTCGTTTTCAGCTTTGTCAGCCACGACTGTCTCCTTGCATGGATCTCCTATCTAAGACAGTACCCGGGTGGGCGGAGCTGGCTGCCGTCGGCCACGCCGCTGTGCCCCTCCGCTGCATCGTCTCTCTGTCGCTCTGCACCGTCTCCTTGTGGCTCTGCAGCGTCTCTATAAGCGTCTCTATAAGCGTCTCTATATGGGCGCAGAACCTCCGCGCGAAGATGCAAGACGGCACTCGGTGAGCGGATCCCCTGTCGCTTTGAGCATTACGTACGCCCTATCGAGGTTGAACCTCTGTTCTGTTCGCTGTGGGCATAATCCACCGACGTTTCGGACCTGCCGGTTTTGTCAGAGGCAGGTGATGGAGTGGGGTTATGAGGTTTTCCGAGGGGTTCGCGTTCGGCGCCGATGGCGCTGGTCCTTCCGGCGCGCGCCATTCAGGAGCTTCCTCCTCCGGCAGCTCGCATCCAGGGGCCTCCCCCTATGACGGCTCACGGAGCGAGCCGGACTGGACGCAGATTCCGTTTAGCGGTGCGTTTGCCGGTCAAATGTGGGAAGGCAGCGAAGAGCTGGAGCCTGCCGGGCCGTGGGGTATGGTCGAGCTTCCGCCGACCAGCGCATTGCAGTCATTGTCCGACGCCACGGACACCCTGGAACGGTTGAACGAGCTGCAGTGCTGGGCCGAAGCGCAGAAGGCCCGGCTCGTGGACCGGATCCGCGAGCTCTATGAAGCTGAAATTGCGCTCTCCGATGAGGCGAACTCTCAAGCCGACAAGGCCGAGACCCAAACCAAAACGCGGACCCAGACACTGACCGAGCGTGATGCCTTCATTGTTTCACTGGCCGCGGAGGAGATCAGCGCCCTGCTGCGGCTGCCGTCGCGGTCTGCCAAGACGTTCGTTGAGCAGAGCCGGCTCCTTGTGCATCATCACCGTCAAACCCTTACCAGCCTGGAATCGGGACGGCTGTCCTGGCGGCATGCCACCACGGTGGTGGAGGAATGCGTCGGTGTTCCCGCTGGCTCGGTAGCCCGGTTCGAAGAAGAACTCGTCGAAACAGCCGAGCAGTCCACCGTTCCCAAACTCACCCGCCACGCCCGCGGCCTCCGCGAACTGCTCCACCCCGACGCCGCACCCATCCGCACAACCCGTGCCACCGCAGACCGCCGGATACTCCTCGAACCCGCCCCCGACGGCATGGCCTGGCTCAGCGCCTACCTACCAGCCGAACAAGCCTGCGGAATCTACAACAGGCTCGACGCCGGAGCCCGCGGCCTCCAGACACCCGATGAACCCCGCACCCTCACCCAACTCCGCGCCGACGTACTCACCGACCTCCTCACCCACACCTGCAACGGGAACATCGACACCGGAACCGGATACCGCGGCATCCACGCCACCGTCCACATCACCGTCCCCGCACTCACCCTCCTCAACCAACTCCCCGGCGCCGAAGATAGCGCCGGCGCTCTGAGCTGCTGCGGTGATTTCGGACAGCGGATTTGATGGTTTTCTCTACGCTGCCATGGCTGGCTGTTGGTAACTGTAGTGGACTTCGTTGGGGCGTCGGTAATCGAGTGCTGAGTGCCGGCGGTGGCTGTTGTAGAAGCCCTCGATATAGCCGATGACGTCCCGTTTCGCTTGTGATTTAGTCGCGTAGACCGTGCGGTAAACCCGCTCGTTTTTCAACGCTGCGAAGAACGATTCGGCAAGGCTGTTGTCCCAGCACACCCCCGTGCGGCCCATCGAGGAGCGCATACCCAGCTTGGTGACGAGAGCCCGGAAAGCCGTTGAGGTGTAGACGCTGCCGCGGTCCGAATGCCAGATCGCGCCCGGCTCGATGTGGGTGGTCTGGGCAGCGTTCTGCAGGGCATCGGCGACCAGTTCGGTGCGCATGTGATCGGCGATGGACCAGCCCACGACTTTCTTCGAGTAGCAGTCGATGACCGTGGCCAGATAGATGAATCCCTGCCACGTATGGATGTAGGTGATGTCTCCGACGAACTTCACCCCGGGCCGGTCCGCCGTGAAGTCACGTCTGACCAGATCCGGGACCGGTGTTGCCGCCTCCTTGTCGGCCTGCGTGGTGACCCGGAACGGACGCGGCTGGCACGGCATCAGGTCCTCGGAGCGCATGATGCTGCGCACCAGCTCCGGTGAGCACTGTGTGCCCTCAGCGGCGAGGTCGGCGTGGATCCGCCGGTACCCGTACGTGCCGTCGGCTTCGTCGAAGAAGTGCCGGATCCGGGCCGCTAACGCCTGCCTGCGGGCGGCGGTGGCGGAGAGTGGCCGGGAGAGCCAGTCATAGAACCCGGAAGCAGACACGGCCATCCACCGGCACATCTTCCACACCGGGTTGGTGTTGCCAGGAGCGTGTTTTTGGGAATCGATGAACTCGTACTTCGCCACTACCGTGGCTCCCGCGCAAAGTACGAGGCGGCTTTTTTTAGGAACGCGGCCTCAGCCCGTAGCTCCTGGTTTTCGCGCTCCAGTTCCTTCAACCGGGCACGCTCTGAGACCGTCAATTCGGTCTCGGTCCCGCCGTGGGACTCCCGGAATTTCATCACCCACCGGCGCAGGGTCTCCGGCCCCACCCCGTAGGCCTTGGCAACGTCAACAATAGGCTTGGACGTCTCGATGACTTCCCGGGCCAGTTCGTCCTTGAACTCCTGGCTGAACCGGCGACGTGATGCAGACATACTGCAGATCTCACTTTCAGTAGACACCTCAGTTTAAGAGGTCCCACTGTCCGAAATCCCTAGGCCGCCCACTCACCCACAAAAGAGGGCCGGAGCAGCCCCAGCGGAACCAGGTTCCCCCATTCCCGGGGCAGCCGCTCCAGCCAGCTCCGGCTCTCCAGCCAGCTCCGATTCTCCAGCCAGCTCCGATTCTCCAAACGGCCCCGATGACGCGGCCGGGAGCGGCGGCACCAGCTACCCGGCCTCACCGGGACCTCGCGGCTATCCTCCCGCGCAGGAGCCCCGCAGCTACCCGGTCCTGGAGGGCTACGGGCCTATCGACCCCGACACCGCAGCCCGCCTCGCCGCCCATGCACCCTCATTCACCCGCATCCTCACCCACCCCCACACCGGAGCCGCACTCTCGATCGGCCGGGCCACCTACCGGCCACCGAAACACCTCCAGGACTGGGTCCGCATCCGCGACAAAACCTGCCGACACCCTGGCTGCAACCGGGCAGCGGTCGCAACTGAAATCGACCACACCATTCCCTGGCACCACGGCGGACGCACAGACCACGACAATCTTGCCTGCCTCTGCGCCAAACACCACCGGCTCAAAACCATCGGGCTCTGGGACTACATGCAACCCGAACCCGGCACCATCACCGCCACCTCACCAGCCGGAAAAACCTACACCACCCAACCCCCACCCTTCTAAGACGGAGAGAGGATAAATGGTGGGAGAAATCCCCCAGCCGGCCCAACCAAACGCCAGGCGGTGCTTCGCCGGAAGTCGGAGATTACTTTGCACTGGGCGCGGCTAGCCCAACGCCCCGGGCTGAACAGCGCCCACAAGACCAGAACCCAGAATCAGGCCGTCAACACCGAAGCCCCACGATCCTCATCACCCAGATCGCCCGTGTATCCCGCCCGGAAAGCTCTGCCACCGAGAACCAGCGTGTAGACCCAGTAGAGGGCAAAAACAGTGAAGCCGATCCCAATCCGCAGCCACACCGGAAGCGGACTCGGCGTGACAAAGCCCTCCACCAGGCCCGATACAAACAGCACCAGCACCAATCCCAGCGCAACCGTGATGAGCGACCGACCCTCCTCGGCAAGCGCCTGCGAGCGGGTTCGGGCTCCAGGTGAAACCCACGCCCAAAAGATCCGCAGTCCCGCCGCCGTCGCAATAAAAATCGCGGTGAGCTCCATGAATCCGTGCGGAAGGATGTACGTGAAGAACACATCAAGTTTGTCGTAGGACGCCATCATTCCCGCAGCGATCCCCACACCCTGCGCATTCTGGTACAGAACAAACGGCCCCCATAGCCCGGTGATCCCGAAAGCCACCGCCTGCACCGCAATCCACGCGTTGTTGGTCCACACCAGTCCGGCAAATGAGGCAGCCGGATTCTCGGAGTAGTAGTCCACGAAGTCCTCTTCGACGTACCGCCGAATCTCCTCGTCACTGCCAAGCGCGGCAATCACGCCGGGCGTATTCACCACCCACGCCCCATACAGCCAGCTGACGGCAAGAAAAACCACTCCCACAGCCACCGTGAGCCACCGAACCCGGTAGAAGGCAGCCGGCAACGAGATTACAAAAAACCGCGCAACATCTTCGAGAAAATTTGATCGGGCACCAGTGAACCTGGTCCGCGCACGGGACAACCGCATGGAAAGTTCGTTGGACAGGGCGCTTTCCGGAGCCATCGATCGAATCATCGACAGATGGGTGGATGTGCGCTGGTACAGATCAAGCAGCTCGTCCGCCTCGCTGCCGCGCAGCCGCCGCTGCCGGGTCAGTATGTCCAGCCGGTTCCAGTCTGCGCGGTTTACTTCCTCGAAGGCGTCCAGATCCACCCGGCCAGCTTATCCCCCGGCAACCACACTCAAACGGCAGCTAAGCTGATTTCATCCAAGGGGAGGACATCCAATGAGCTCGGTCATCACCGGCGAAGCCGTCGTTCTCGAGCTGCGCCCGGCCTCGTTCGGCGCACGCGCCGTGAGCCTGATGATCGATGTTCTTGCGCAGTTCCTGGTGATCATCGGCGTCATTGTGACAGTCGGCAACACCTTCGGCGGCGCCTTCGACCCGGCACTCACCCAGGCCCTCGTCCTGGTCCTCGTGGTGCTGGTCCTCGTGGTCATCCCCGTCACCGTGGAAACGGTCACGAGGGGCAAATCCCTCGGCCGGCTTGTCATGGGACTGCGCATAGTGCGCGACGACGGCGGTTCCATCCGCTTCCGGCACGCCTTCATCCGCGGCATGCTTGCGGTCCTGGAAATCTACCTGCTGGTCGGCTCGCTCGCTTTCCTCGTGGCTGTGTTCAACGAGCGGTCAAAGCGGCTCGGCGACCTCCTCGCAGGCACTTACTCGATGCACGAGCGTGTCGTCGTCAAACAACGGACGCGAGCAGTGCTGCCGCCGTCGCTCCATGCATGGATTGCAACCGCCGACGTCGTACAGCTGCCGGACCCGCTGGCACGCAGGATCTCGCAGTTCATCGGCCAAGCGAACCGGCTCACGCCTTCCGCTCGCGGTGCCCTCGCCACCGAACTGGCAAACGAAGCGTCAGCATTCGTGTTTCCGGCCCCGCCCGCCGGAACCCTGCCGGAGGATTTCCTCAACGCCGTGGTCTCGGCACGCCGCGACCGCGACTACGCCAGACTCACCAGGCAGCGTGAACGCACGTCCCGCACCGCTGAACAGCTGCACCGTCTGCCCTTCAGCAACTGACTGAGACGCTGAACAAGAAGCGGAAAACTTGTCCGAACGCGGAACAAGATGGCTGGTCGCTGGAGAACTGGATGCGGTCTTCCCCGATCCAGTAGATGAGCTCGCCGAGGACCTGAACGAAGTACCGCGGCCGGATGTGCATGAAGGGGATCGCGAGCCTTCGCGCGGGCCATAACAGTGGTTGTACGCGCCTTCCGGCAGGACCGGATTAGTCACCTACGTAGATCGACTGCCGACGATGACGTTCACGTTGACCGTATGCCGCTCGAAGGATGTCGTCCTTAGACTCGAATCCCGAGCCCAACGCTCCTCCGATGAGCGCCGCCGATGTTGTCATCCAGGCCACTTCCGCAAAGTCCCAGACAGTCACGGGGTGCTGCAGAGTCAGCGTCAATAAGGCGTGGTCGATAGTGAACGCCGCGGCCAGCAGCACAGCCACGAACAGCAGGACATAGCTGATCACGACGCCGATTACCAATGACCACACTGTAGAAGTGTTGTACAAGGAAGCCTTGTATCGTTCGAGTGGATCGTTGCGCCTGGGGCTTTCCCACAGATCGTGCTGGGTGATGATCCAGAACACCATCGAACCGATCGAAAGGACCATCAATAGCGTCAGTCTCGGCGCGCCCAGCAGGTCTGCGAGTTGCCAGATAGTGTCCGTGACGAGCCCAAAGGCGCCCGTGGCGATCGCGGCAGCCATTGCGCTTCTCAATCCGAAGACCAGCCGCCAAGGACGGTTCGCCCGCAGCATGCCCGCCAGCAACCGTCCCCGGCCGAGGCGGGTTGCTGAGACATAGCGGAACCCAATCGGCCCGTCGACAAGAACAGCGGTCTCAATGCGCCTGGATTCGTGCAGCGAGGGCGGGCCGAACTCCCCGGAGTCACCCTCAGGATCGAAGTGGCGGTGCATCGCCCACCCGAGATCGGCAACGGCGGAGCGCACCCTGCGGTCCATGTTAACTGCACCCAGAGCAGGCAAGGAAACCAGGGAGATCGGCTCCACAAGTGCAACTTCCGCGACCACCGTCCGACCCTCGAAACGAATCGGAAGATCCGTCAGGCAGACCATGACATCCCATGCACGGCGAACCCGGTGCTTTGCCAAGGAGTCCAACATTGGCGTTAGCCCATTGCCGGCCGTAAAGTCCTGGTACTCGATCACCACGGACCAGTCGTGGCGCTCATCGGCTAGGTTGAGCAGATGGCCCACTTCGCGTCCGTTACGCTCGGCAAACTCGGCGGTGACCTCCGGCTCTGCCAGCACCCCCAATTTGCGGTCACTGGAAGTTCGCACATCACCTGAACTGTCTGGCACGCCCGGCCTCCTACGGTTCAGTGTCTAGGGCTGATGACCAGCAGACTCGGTGTCGCCGTCGCCCTGAACCTGGCGTCGGTCTCCGTCCTGCCATATTCGCTGTCCTTCATCGAAGCGCAACGGACGGTCCAGTCCGGAGAAGGCGTAGGTGCTCGTGGATCATTGCCACCGCTGTTGAGCCTTCACCGGCCGCGGCCGTTACGCGTTTCACCGATCCATGCCGGACATCGCCGGCCGCGAACATGCCGGGCACGCTGGTTTCCAGGGGCAGCCGTCGACGCCCAAGGTGGCTGAAGTCGGGAGGAAGGTCTTTGAGGTCAGCCCCGGTGAGAACAAAGCCGTGGTCATCCAGGGAGACGGTATCCTGCAGCCATTCTGTGTGCGGCTTGGCTCCGATGAAAATGAAGAGGTACCGCGAGGGGAGGAACCGTTGTTCGCCCGTGGCTTTCAGATCAACGACGATACGTTCGAGAGTGTCGGAACCAACTAGGCCCACGATGTTGGCCCCCAGCAGTACCTCTATGCTGTGGTGCTCTTCGATTCGATCCGCGAGATACCCCGACATGTCAGCCCGGAGGTCTTCCCCGCGCACCACCAGTCGCACATGTGTGCCCATACCAGCCAGGAAAAGGGCAGCCTGGCCCGCGGAGTTGCCACCACCGACGACGGCCACTGGCTGCGTTCCACAGAGCCTGGCCTCATGGACAGTCGCGGCGTAGAAGACGCTGATTCCCTCGTATTCGTCCATTCCCGGCACTGGCAGGCGGCGGTAGCGGACCCCGGTGGCGAGCAGCGCGGCACGTGATGAAGCGGGGCCGCTGCCGTCGAACTCGGCGCGGAACTGACCGTCCCGCAGTGCAATGGAGCTTGCCCCGCAGGCGACGTTGACCTGGACTTTGAACTTTCGGGCCTGAATGATCGCCCTTTCAGTGAGCTCGCCACCCGAGATTCCGGAGGGAAAGCCGAGAAAGTTCTCGATCCGTGGTGATGTGCCGGCTTGCCCACCTATCGCACGGCCCTCCTTCAGGACCACCGACAGGCCATCGGAGGCCGCGTACACAGCTGCAGCGAGGCCGGCCGGACCGGCCCCGATGACCATGAGGTCGTACGAGGCTGAATGTTCTTTCACCACCCGCAGGCCCAAGGCAAGGGCCAGCTCCGCGTTCGACGGGTTTTTGAGGACCCGCGAAGCATTCAGCACCACTGCGGGCAGGTGACTCGCGAGGATCCCTGCCCGGTCCAGGATCGCCTGTGCCTGCTCGTCATCCTCCAGATCGACCAGTCGGTGGGGCAGGCGGTTGGCAGCTGCAAAATCCAACAGCCGAAGCGTGTCACGGCTGAAACGGGACCCAACGATGCGGATGCCCGCGCTTGTGCTGATCAGGAGGATCCGGCGCTGAAGATATGCCCGCAGGATGGTCTCACCCACCGCGGCGTCCGTCAGAACCACACGGCGTAGATCGTCCCCGCTGATCTGGAGCACCTCTCCTGCCTCGGCGACCACTGTGCTGACAAAGGCTGGCTGCCCCTCGACCAGGCCCAGCTCCCCAAGGAAGCGTCCGGGTCCGTGAACTTCGAGGATCCGTGTCCCACTGTCCGGCTCAGCTTGCTGCCTTTCGCCGGGGACGTGTAGCCCCTCCACCACCAGTACCTTGCCCTGCAAAACGACGAAGAAATCAGCGTCGGTGCTTCCCTCGTGTATGAGGACTTCTCCAGCAGGGGTAGCCCGCCTGGTGCCGGCGCGGGCCAACAATTCGATTTGGGCCTGGCCGAGCCGTGGATAAGCGCCGGAGATATCCGGCGTTTCGATCAGAGTCGGGTCGGTAACAGGTCCCATTATCTGGTTGCACCCCGCCGTTTCCTAGACGAATGCCTCATGGGGGTAGCACCAGCGCCAGTCTTCGCCGGGCTCCAGGGAACGAACGATTGGATGCAACTCGGTGGCGTGAGCCCGGGCGTGCCGCAAGGGTGAGGAATCACAACACCCCACGTGGCCGCAGGTGAGACACAAACGCAGATGAACCCACGGGGTGCCCAGGGACAGGCATTCCTCGCAGCCTTGCGGTGTGCGCACCCGAACCGGACGAATCTGCACCAGATGCGGGTCATGAATCGTGGGAATCATCTTCGCTCCTCTCTCTGTCCGGCCGTGCGGGTGCAGGCGGCGGGGATAGGGCCGTCATGCATATCGAAGGCCTAACCCTTTGCAGGGCTACTAGCCCATCGAGAGCCGTGTAGTAGGGCCTTCGCCCAGTCGGTGCAGTCCGGATCCGGAAGCGATCAGAAGTATTCCGAAGACAACTGCGAAGCACGAGAGCAGGCCCAAGAGACCCAGGATGCCTGCGCCGGGAAGAATAACCAGGAAGAGGCCGAAAACGATGGTGACGATACCTGTGATCAGCCAGAGCCACCATTGTCCGCCGGTCTTCTTAACCTCAAAGGCCAGTGCTATCTGGGAGACACCGAGAATGACCGCCCACAAGCCGATGACGAGCGTCAGCGAAAGGGCGGTGATGCCCGGCCAGACGAAGGCGGCGAGACCCGCGAGTACGGAGATGACGCCGCTCACTAATTGCCAGACGGACCGGCGTTCCTTGCGCCTGACGTAATGCACCATGTTTGTAACTCCATCAACGATGGCGTAAATACCGAAGAGGATCACCAGTGCGAGTACGGAGACGTCGGGCCAGAAGACAACTAAAATGCCGAACAGAACGGCCGCGCTGCCCCGGATAATCAACGCAGTTCCTGGTCCCTTTAACAATTGTTGTGCGCGTGCGTCAGACATTGCCAGACCTCTTGTTTCGCTGCCTGTCCCGGCCGATTGGATCGAACATGTATCGCTTCGAGTCTCCTCCGTAGCCCTCGTGCCCGCATGGCCCCTGGGCGACTAAAAGCCGCCTGAATTTGAATCCCCCAGGTCAACTCACGACCAGCTGGTGCACGTTCCGCTTCTCACAGGAGTCGTTCAATCTTTGAGGGCGTATCGCAGGCGCCAGGCGCGCGTGGCCACGTGGAGGTTAAGGCGGGTCTCGGGGTCACCAAGTTCAAAACCGGTGATCTGACGGATGCACTTCAGCCGGTATCGAAGCGTGCTGCGGTGGATGGCAAGGCTGTAAGCCGTATCGTCGTAGTTGCCGCCATGATCCAGGTACTGCGCCAAGGTGTGCACCAGCTCAGATCCTCGGCGGGCATCGTTGCTCTGCAGTGCACCCAGCCACTCCTCGACGTAGCTGGAAAGGTCAGTTTCGCTGCCAGGCATGCCAAGGATGCGGTAAATTCCCAGCTGGTCGTATCGGGTCAGACCGTAGGGCTCGACGGAATGTACCCGGACCTGCAATGCACGCAGGGCTTCTGCAAAAGAACGCGGGAGCTGTGCGACATCGCGGCTCGGACCTCCGATTCCCACAGCTCCGGTGGCGCTGCGTAGCGTCCTTGCCGCAACGGTAAAGAGCTCTGCATCGAGTGGCTCTCCCGTAACCACAGCAAGTGTGATGTCCGAACGCCGTGAAACGAGCGCGGGGGCGTGGAGCTCGCGAAGCGTCCTGCGGAGGGCGACTACCACGGAATCGCCCGTTCTTGGCGGTTGCCACTGAGCGGCGATGACATGCTGCGGACCCGTGATGTCGTAGCCCAGTGCACCGGCCCGCACGGCGGCGGTCTCTTCATCCATTCCGGACACCAGTTCATCCACCAGATCGCGCCCCAGTTTCAATTCCAGCTGGGCCATGCTGCGGCGGTGTGACAACTCGACCTGCAAGAGCCGCGTTCCATACTGCAAGGCGAAGACGTCATTGGCCGTGTAGGGCACACCGTTCTCGAGCAAGCATATTGCCCCAAGCACGTCCCTGTCCGCCAGAACCAGCGCTACGAGCCTTCGGGGTTCCTGGACTGGCAAACCGGAGGCGAGCCAGAGTTGCGCCGTCCGCGACCTGTCGGCCGCGCTGGGCCGGGGGTAGGGGCGCCCGGGTTTTGTCCCGGCAGTCGCACTGATATTGCCGAACCCGTCCTCGATACAGACTGGGCGGCCCGTCACCACTGACAGCACTTCCGCCAGGAGAGAGTTCCGCGACGTCATCTGTCCGAGGGTGGCTGTAAGGGTGCTATCCAGGGTGTTCTGGATGGACGTTCGGGTTTCGAGCTGCATTACCGTTGCCGCGAGGATACGCAATCGATTTGCAATGTCACTGGCACTGGCGCTGGAGAGCAGGTGGGCGTGCTCCTGCAGGTCTGGTTCTGCCGTTTGCTCAGCTGCATTGGACACCGTGGTTTGAACCGTTGCGCGGAGCTTGATCATCTGGGCGGGAGTTGGAACCGTGCCGGCATACAGGACAAGGCATCCGTTCAGTTCTCCACTGTCACCAAAAATAGAGAGCGCATATCGCCACGCCGGACGTGTGCCCGGGAGTGGGGCATCCCTGCGTTCGAGTGAGCTGACATCATCGTCCCAGACTGTCGGCGCCCGGTTCGGGCTCGGAACCAGATGGCCGTCCACCACAAGATAGGAAGCTGCTACATGGCAGAATCCCAGTGCAGAAACAGAGTGTACGGCCTTGCCGACGATTTCCCCGGCCCCTAGTTGATCGAACATTCAGTTGACCTGCAGTCTCTGTGTGCGGCTAAGGACTCGTGGCGAGATGTGTGGAGCGGATCCCGGAATCACTCCGGCGTCTTCGACATTACCCCTGTGGCACCTATTCTGGAAGGTCAGTTTCCCGGAGCAGATTTGGACCCGGGAGGTCATGCCGCAGTGTCCCTCTACGGGGCAGACTCGACCTTATAAGGCCACATGACAGAGCCCTTCGAGCCTCGTGGCCCGGCAGGACAGGGCGTCCAATCATGCGGTGGAATCTCGGGTGGACATCGCCATAGAACGGGGTCGCGCCCACTAGGACCGGAGCGAGTCATGGCCAAAGCAGTAGGAATTGATCTCGGAACAACCAACTCAGTGATCGCCGTCTGGGAGGGGGGGGGAAGCCCGCGTTATACCCAACGCAGAAGGAGCCCGGACCACGCCCTCGGTTGTGGCGTACACAGACAGCGGGGAACGGCTGGTTGGGCAACTGGCCCGCCGGCAGTCGATTCTGAACCCGAAGGGAACTTTCACGTCTGCCAAGCGGTTTATCGGCCGACACTATGACGAGATCACGGATGAAGCCAAGGCCGTCAGTTTCGACGTCGTGCCGGACGACAACGGGCTGGCGCGCTTCGATGTCCACGGCAAGAACGTTGCCCCGGAAGAGGTCAGTGCGCTCGTTCTGCGCAAGTTGGTGGACGACGCCGCGAAGCAGTTGGGCGAAAAGGTGACCGAGGCTGTCATCACGGTCCCCGCTTACTTCAACGACGCACAGCGCACCGCGACCAAGGACGCCGGCAAGATTGCCGGCCTTGAAGTCCTGCGCATCATCAACGAGCCGACCGCGGCAGCCTTGGCCTACGGCATCGACAAACGCCAGCATGAGACGGTGCTGGTGTTCGACCTGGGCGGCGGAACCTTTGATGTAAGCCTGCTGGACGTGGGGGACGGAGTTGTGGAGGTCCGCTCCACCGCGGGGGACACGCACCTTGGCGGAGACGATTTCGATCGCCGACTGGTCGATTACCTGGCCGACGAATTCCAGAAACAGGAGGGCATCGACCTGCGGTCGGACGCCCAGGCGCTGCAACGGCTGTTCGAGGCGGCCGAGAAAGCGAAGGTCGAACTGAGTTCTGTGACCCAGGCACAAGTTAACCTTCCCTTCGTCACTGCCGACGCCACTGGGCCCAAGCATCTGACGACCACCGTTCGGCGCTCCGTTTTTGAGGAGATCACCCATGACCTGGTGGAACGCGCAATGGAACCGGTCAAGCAGGCGATGACGGACGCCAAGGTTACAGCCAACGACATCGATGAGGTAATTTTGGTCGGCGGCTCTACCCGCATTCCTGCCGTACAGAACCTCGTCCGGCGCCTGACCGGTGGCAAAGATCCAAACATGAGTGTCAATCCGGACGAGGTCGTAGCTATCGGTGCGGCGATCCAGGCCGGCGTGCTCAAGGGAGAGGTCTCGGACGTCCTGCTCCTGGACGTTGTGCCACTTTCTTTGGGCGTCGAGACGCGCGGTGGTGTGATGACAAAGATCATCGAGCGCAACACGACCATCCCCGCAAGGCGCAGCGAGGTGTTTTCCACAGCTGACGATAACCAGCCCGCCGTGGACGTGGTGGTCTTGCAGGGGGAGCGGGAACTGGCTGCGGATAACCGGGTGCTGGGCCGGTTCCAGCTGACCGATATCCGGCCGGCGCCGCGGGGAGAACCGCAGATCGAGGTCACGTTCGACGTCGACGCCAACGGCATTCTGAACGTCACCGCCCGTGACAAGGACACGGGCAAGGAACAGGGCATCACTATCAGTGAAGGCTCCAACCTCGACGCCAAAGAAGTGGAGCGCATGATTGCCGAGGCCGATTCCCACAGAAGCGAGGACCTGCAGAACCGGGAGCGGATCGATACGCTCAATGAACTCGATGCCGCCGCCTACCGCGTTGAGCGGGCCGTGAATGAGCTTGGCGACGCGGTCCCGATGCACGACAAGGCCCGGGCGGAGCTGCTGGTAGGGCAGGCGCGCGACGCCGTCAGCAACCAGGCCGATGTGGGCACCGCGAGGGAGCTGATTTCCGAGCTTCAGCAGCTACAGTCCGCGCTAAGTGCCTCGGCTGCCTCTGCGGCCAATGCAGGGGTAGGCCAGGGATCCTCACCTCAGCCCGGCGCGTCCACCGCTGCAGAGGACGATGACATCGTCGATGCAGAATTCGACCGTGGCTAGGAACGGCCATGAACGACCAGGCGGGACCGGCCGGACAGGCCCATCCAGGAGGTGACGAGCCTGAAGCCGCCGCACCCAATACGCGGGAAACGGAAGCGACGGCAGACGCGGATGCGCTGGCCAAAATGGAGGATCTGTGGCGCCGTGCGCTCGCTGATGCGGACAACGTTCGAAAGCGCGCCGTCCGGGACGGGGCACAGCTGAGGGCGCAGGAGCGTGCGGCGGTCTCTTTGGCGTGGCTGCCCATCCTGGACAATCTTGAACTGGCCCTGGCTCACGCCCTGTCTGACGGGGACCCGCTCGCTGACGGCGTGGCTGCCATCCGGTCCCAGGCCATAGACACCCTGGCCCGCCTGGGCTTCCCGCGGATCGACGCCGAGAACGTCCCGTTTGACCCCCGGATCCACGAGGTTGTCAGTGTCTCGGAAACGGACGAGGTTCCCCCCGGGACCGTGCTGGCTGTGCTCCGCCCGGGCTATGGTGGTCCGGACAGTACGCTCAGGCCGGCCTCTGTCGTTGTAAGCCGGGCGGTGAGCGCTGACCGTGGCTAAGGATCACTACTCAGTTCTCGGCGTGCCCCGTACCGCGAAGCCCGATGACATCCAGCGTGCCTACCGCAAACTGGCCAGAAAATACCATCCGGACGTGAACCGGGAGCCGGATGCCGCTGATAAGTTCAAGGAAATCGGCGAGGCCTACGATGTCCTGTCTGATCCGGAAGACAGGGCGCGCTACGACCGTTTCGGCGCCGATTTCCGGCAGTACGCCGGCAGCGGCGCGGGCCCGGAGGGTGGCGGGACGCGGTGGGGTTCCACCGGCCCGCGCCCCGACCCCCGCCCGGGACGCGGCGGGTACGGCAATGTCAACGTTAATATGGGCGGTGACGTCGATTGGGAGGACCTGCTCGGAGGCTGGATCAGGCAGCAGGCAGCGGGCCCGGCGCAGGGAGCGGACCACGAAGCCGAGCTTCGGCTGACCCTCGAAGAAGCGATTCGCGGCGGACGGCGCACCGTCCGCCTGGCCCAGCCGGACGGTGATACGCGGAATTATGAAGTGGATGTGCCCCCCGGTGTGCTGGACGGCCAGCGCATCCGCCTCACAGGGGAGGGCGCGGCAGGCCGTGAAGGAGGTCCGCCGGGAGATCTCTTCCTGACCGTACGGATCCAACCGGATGCCAGATACCGGCTTGAGGGCCGGGACATTCACTTCGACCTTCCCGTCACGCCGTCGGAGGCCGCTCTGGGAGCCAAGATCAAGGTCAACGCGCCTGCGGGACCGGTCACCATCACCGTTCCCGAGGGGTCTTCCAGCGGGCGCAGACTTCGGCTTCGAGGCCAGGGCATGCCCGACCCGAGGGGCCAGCCGGGGAATCTTTACGCGGAGATCCGCGTCATGGTGCCTCCGCGGCTGAGCAGCAAGGTACGCAAGCTATACGAGCAGCTTGCTGCCGTATCCGACTTTCACCCGAGGGAGGGGCTTCTATGAGCCGAGACTATCCGCTCGCCTATCCGTGGCGCCTGAATCTCGAGGCGGTGGCACGCAGCAGCGGCGTCCACCCCGAGGTCGTGATGCGATTCGTTGACCTGGATCTGATCAGGCCGCTGGGCGATGCCTCGGGCGGACCGTGGTTCAGCCCTCGGGCCCCGGAGCTCATAGCTCGTGTCATGAGACTTCATTCGGAGCTGTCGCTGAACTATGCGGCAATCCCGCTGGTACTCGATCTGTTGGTTCGGGTCGACTCGCTTGAACGACGATTGGTTGAAATCACGCAGGTCGAAGGGACTGCTTCACAATGAACATGGAGAGTTTGACGCAAAAATCGCAGGAGGCCTTGGCGGAGGCTCAACGAATAGCACAACGCAACGGGCACACTGAAACCGACGGCGAACACCTGCTGGCGGCCCTGCTCGAGCAGGAGGGGGGACTGGTTCCGCGGCTGATCGTGGCCATGCAGGTTGACGTGAACGAGCTGAAGACGGCGGTCGAGGCAGAGCTGAGGCGCAAGCCGAAGGTCACAGGACCGGGGGCAGCGCCGGGCCAGGTATACGTAAGCCGCAGGCTGGGCACACTCCTCGATGCGGCTGAACGGGAAGCCAAACGGCTTAAGGACGAGTACGTCTCGGTGGAACACCTGCTGGTGGCGCTGGCGGAGGAAGGCCGCTCCACGGCGGCCGGCAGGGTGCTGGCCGAGCACGGCATCACCCGCGAAGCGTTCCTCTCGGTCCTGACACAGATCAGGGGAAACCAGCGCGTCACGTCTGCGACACCGGAACAGACGTACGAAGCGCTGGAGAAATATGGCCGCGATCTGGTGGCGGACGCCCGCACCGGAAAACTGGATCCGGTCATCGGCCGCGACGCCGAGATCCGGCGGGTCGTGCAGATCCTTTCCCGCAAGACCAAGAACAACCCGGTACTGATCGGGGAGCCAGGCGTCGGCAAGACCGCCATTGTGGAGGGACTGGCCCAACGGATCGTCCGCCAGGACGTGCCCGAAGGGCTGAAGGACAAGACCATCTTCTCGCTCGACCTGAGCGCCCTCGTGGCAGGTGCCAAGTACCGCGGCGAGTTCGAGGAGCGGCTGAAGGCGGTCCTCGCCGAAGTCCTGGCAGCGGAGGGAAGGATCCTGCTCTTCGTCGACGAGCTGCACACCGTCGTCGGGGCAGGAGCGAGCGAGGGGTCGATGGACGCCGGGAACATGCTCAAGCCGATGCTCGCCCGCGGGGAACTCCACATGATCGGGGCGACCACGCTCGACGAATACCGCAAACACATTGAATCGGACGCGGCACTGGAACGCCGCTTCCAGCCAGTACTGGTTGAGGAACCCGACGTCGAGGACGCCATTTCCATTCTTCGCGGGCTCCGGGAGCGGCTTGAAGTCTTCCACGGCGTACGCATCCAGGACAGTGCCCTGGTGGCTGCGGCCACCCTATCCCACCGGTACATCACTGACCGGTTCCTCCCGGACAAGGCGATTGACCTGGTGGATGAGGCCTGCGCCCGGCTCCGGACCGAGATCGATTCGATGCCGGCGGAACTGGATGAGCTCACCCGAAAGGTCACGCGGCTCGAAATAGAAGAGGCCGCACTCTCCAAGGAGTCCGACCCGGCCAGCAAGACCCGGCTCGAGGAGCTGAGGCGTGAATTGGCGGACCTACGCGGCGAGGCCGACGCGAAGCGGGCCCAATGGGAAGCCGAACGCCAGGCGATCCACAAGCTGCAGGACATCCGCAGTGAACTGGAGCGGGTGCGGCAGGAGGCTGAAGAAGCAGAGCGGAACTACGACCTCAACCGGGCAGCGGAGCTACGCTACGGCAAACTTGCCGACCTCGAACGGCGCCTGGCCGCCGAGGAGGAACGGCTGACCGCGAAACAGGGGGAGAAACGCCTGCTCCGCGAGGTAGTGACGGAGGACGAGATCGCCGACATCGTCGCGGCCTGGACAGGCATACCGGTGGCCCGGCTGAAGCAGGGCGAACGCGAGAAAGTCCTGCATTTGGACGAGATCCTGCGCGCCCGCGTGATCGGCCAGGAAGAAGCAATCAGTGCGGTCACGGATGCCATCATCCGCGCCCGCTCCGGCATCCGCGACCCGCGCCGGCCCATAGGATCGTTCATTTTCCTGGGACCGACCGGCGTCGGCAAAACCGAACTCGCCAAGGCTCTTGCCGCGGCCCTTTTCGACAGTGAAAACGCCATGATCCGGCTGGACATGAGCGAGTACCAGGAGCGTCACACCGTGAGCCGACTCTTGGGTGCCCCTCCGGGCTACATCGGCTACGACGAAGGAGGCCAGCTCACCGAGGCGGTACGCCGGAAGCCCTACTCGGTGGTGCTGTTCGATGAAGTGGAGAAAGCCCACCCGGACATTTTCAACACCCTTTTGCAGGTCCTCGACGACGGACGGATTACGAACTCGCAGGGCCGCACCGTCGATTTCCGGAATACGGTCATCATCATGACCTCCAATATCGGCTCGCAGTATCTTCTGGAGGGTTCCGCCGAGGGCGGAACGATCACCGAGCAGGCACGGAGCCTAGTGATGGGCGAGCTCCGGGCACATTTCCGCCCCGAGTTCCTCAACCGCGTAGACGATACGGTCCTGTTCGCACCCCTGGGGCTGCCGCAGATCGAACGCATTGTGGACCTGCAGTTCGAACAGCTGCGGCAGCGTCTGGCCGAGCAGCAGGTCGAACTGCGCCTGACCGAGGAGGCGCGCCTGCTGATTGCCGAACGTGGCTTCGATCCGATCTACGGAGCCCGACCCCTGCGCCGCTTTATCTCCCGTGTAGTGGAAACGGAGGTGGGCCGGGCCCTCCTGCGCGGCAGCATCGCCGAGGGGGGAGTCGTGACGGTGACAGCAGCAGACGGTGAACTCTTGGTGGACTACACCACCAGGGAAATGGAAGAGGCCGGAACCGCATGAACAAGGCAATCATCAAGTGTCCCCACTGCGGCAAATCCAACCGCGTTCCGGCTGTCGACGAGGGCCGGCCACGCTGCGGGAGTTGCCACCGGGAGCTTCCCTGGGTGGTTGAAGCGGGCGACGACGACTTCGGCGAAATCGCCGAACGGTCCGGCGTTCCGGTACTGGTGGACTTTTGGGCGGTGTGGTGCGGACCCTGCCGGGTGGTGAGCCCCGCACTGGACCAGCTGGCCCACGAACGTGCGGGTCAGATCAAACTAGTAAAGGTTGATGTCGACCGCTCACCGCAGCTCTCCGTCAGATTCGCCATTCAGGCGGTGCCCACGTTGATGGTTATCATTGGCGGCGAAATCGTCGCGAGGCAGGCCGGCGCGGCGCCTGCACCCGTGCTGAGGTCTTGGCTGGAAGGTGCACTCACTAAGTAACGCAGGGACTGCGGTCGACTGCGCGATCTTTCCCGCCGCCGACATATCCGCGCGCTCGAACGGAAACCCCCGGGCAAAAATGTTGTTTACGCCCCCTGCGACGTCCACTCGGACCAGGACAGGTTCCAGTCACCGAAGCCGTCCCAGACCTGTACCGGACCGGTATCCGTATTGCGGATCTCTAGCATGTCGCCCGGACCGAAGACGTCGTAGAAATACTTGGCGCCCTCCGGACTCATCCCCACACAGCCGTGCGAGACGTTCGCAATGCCCAGCACCGACTGCGCCGCCGGAAGCGCCTCATGCACAAAGGCACCGCCGTTCGAGATCCGGCTCGCAAAGTTCACTTCAGTCGGCGGATAGTACGCGGGATCCTCGGGCTTGAGACCGATCGATTCGGCAGTGAACTTGGTCCGCTCATACTGCTCCATCACGGTGTAGAGCCCGTAGAAGGAAGGCCATTCCTCGGTGCCGAGCGTCACCGGGAAGGTCCGTTCCAGCTTGCCGTCAATGAAAACCTTCATCTCCTTGGTGGCATTGTCCACCACGGCGAGACGGGTGTTGTGGGTCTTGAACGAGTAGGTGTCGTTGAAATTACCGATCATCCCGTTACCGAAATCCACCCCGAAGAGCTGCATATCGACCGTGATGGTGCTGTGCGGAGCCCAATACTCCTGGGCGCGGTAACGCACCTCGGTATCATTCAGCCAGTAGAAGGCGCCCTCCTGGCCGGAAGTGCTGGTGATGGTGATGGCCTTCTCGACGGCATCCTTGTTGGTGACCGGCTCGCTAAAGGTGATCTCGATGGCCTGGCCGGTACCGACCGTGGAGCCGGGCGCCGGATACATCCATGCGTTCGCCTCATTTTCGGGTTGCACCGTGGTGAAGGTTTGCTCCTGCCGATGCTCACCGCCCGCGGAATCAACCAGCACAAAACTGAACGAGTACTCGGTGGCGAAGGCCAGCGGCCCATCGGCCTTCCACGAGGACGCGTCCCCGGAAAGCGTCCCGGCAACCGGCTCCCCGCCGAGCACTGGAACGAGCGACACGTCCTTGATGGCCGCCTCTTCCGCACGGATTTCCGGCAGCGTGGCAGGATTCACGTTCGCCGCACCATCCGTGGGAGTCACTCCGAAGGTGAACTCCTCGGCGGCAGGCTCCTCGGACTCCTCGGCTTCCGGTTCCTGGGAGGCAGTCGCAGACGGGGACGACGACGGTGCTGCCGCCGGCTCATTGCCGAAATTCGCCCAGCTCGGCGCGGTGATGGCACCCACGATCCCGCCGCCGACAACCAACAAGCCGGCCACGATGAGGGCAGCAATCTTCAAGCCCCGACGCTGTGGCTGATCCTCTTCGGAGACGTTCGACATGCGCTATACCTTGCCTGCTAGTTGCTGTCCAGATGCAATTTTACGCCCGATTCCCCCGCGGGCCGGCGTTGGACACGTATGTACGGCCGCTCGGAAACCGAGCGTCATGATGCCTAGTAGCGGTAGTGGTCAGGCTTGTACGGCCCGGCCACATCGACGTCCAGGTACTCGGCCTGGCTCTTGGACAGCTCGGTCAGCTCGACTCCCAGCGCGTCGAGGTGCAGCCGCGCAACCTTCTCATCCAGGATCTTGGGCAGCACGTACACCTGCCGGTCATATTCCGGCGAACCGTCTTCACGGGTCTGACCGTGCTTGGTGAACAGCTCAATCTGCGCGATCGTCTGGTTGGCGAAAGAGTTGCTCATGACAAAGGACGGATGCCCGGTAGCGTTGCCGAGGTTGAGCAGACGGCCTTCCGACAGCATGATGATGCTGCGCTGCCGCTCCGTACCCTGGTCAAAGACCCATTCGTGGACCTGCGGCTTGATCTCAACCTTCACCACGCCCGGCGTCCGCGCGAGACCGGCGATGTCGATCTCATTGTCGAAGTGGCCGATGTTCCCGACAATCGCCTGGTGCTTCATGGCCTGCATGTGGTGCGCCATGATGACGTCCTTGTTGCCCGTGGTGGTGATGAAGATGTCACCCTGCGCGAGCACCGACTCAAGATTGGCCACCTGGTAGCCGTCCATGACGGCCTGCAGCGCACAGATGGGATCAATCTCGGTCACGATCACCCGGGCACCCTGCCCGCGGAGCGCTTCTGCCGCGCCCTTGCCCACATCGCCATACCCACAGACGACGGCGACCTTGCCGCCGATGAGAACGTCGGTTGCGCGGTTCAGCCCATCCGGCAGGGAGTGGCGGATGCCGTACTTGTTGTCGAATTTGGACTTGGTCACGGAGTCGTTGACGTTGATGGCCGGGAAGAGAAGCTTGCCCTGCTCAGCCAGCTGGTACAGGCGGTGGACTCCCGTGGTGGTCTCCTCGGTGACGCCCTGGATCGACGCAGCGATGCGGGTCCAGCGCTGCGGATCCTCAGCGAGCGACGCACGCAGCACATCAAGGACAACCGTGTATTCGTGGGAGTAATCGACATCGTCCTCGGTGGGTGCCGCAGGCACCGCGCCGGCAGCTTCGAACTCAGCACCCTTGTGGACCAGCATGGTGGCGTCGCCGCCGTCGTCGAGAATCATGTTCGGCTCGCCGTTCGGCCACTGCAGGATCTGCGAGGTGGCCCACCAGTACTCCTCCAGCGACTCATTCTTCCAAGCGAAAACAGGCACACCGGCGGGCTCCTCCACCGTTCCCTGCCCGACGACGACTGCGGCAGCAGCCTCATCCTGCGTCGAGAAGATGTTGCAGGAGGCCCAGCGAACCTCGGCACCCAGAGCCGTCAGCGTTTCGATGAGGACCGCAGTCTGGACCGTCATATGCAGCGACCCGGCAATACGGGCTCCCGCGAGCGGCTGGCTTTCGCCGAACTCGCGCCGCAATGCCATGAGGCCCGGCATCTCGTGCTCGGCAAGCCGGATCTGGTGCCGGCCTGCCTCGGCAAGGGAGAGGTCGGCAACCTTGAAGTCAAGCGTCATGATGATGGGGATTCCTCTGCAGTGGAAGCGGGCGTCGGAGTAGCAGCGGAAGTACTTTCCGCTGTCCTGAGTTCGGGGCGGAGCAGCACAGGGATTGACTCGTCAATCGGATATTCCACAAAGTTCCCTGCAGCATCCGGTCCGGCGGACCGAAGTACGTCGCCGTGCTGCTCGAGAGCGGACCCGGTCACGGGGCACCGAAGGATGGCCAACAGGTCAGATGAGATATTGGGCAACGGGATGCAGCCTTTCGAGGATTCCGGGTCCGGCATACGTGCCGGCTCGGACAGCTGGTACACGTGGTTCGGTAACACAAGGGTATCGCGCACGGCATCTTCACCGGGAATCCCTTGGATTACGGGACACAAGACCGGGGGACAACAACGGCGCAGCGGCGGACTGTGTGCCTCCGGCGGGCACAAACCAACGCGCCCAGTCCCGGGGCGCCTACCGGTCGCGCAACACTCGAAGGTGGCCGCGACGTGCCCCAGCTTCTCCAGGCGGCGGTGTCAGCGGTGACTTCGACCCGGGAGGGGCCGGTTCGGGCGCGCTGCGGTCAACCGCTGCTTCCCGTACCGCGTTGGCCAGAGCCAGCAGGTCATCCGGGTTGGGCTCGGGCGGCCCTGAGGGCAGAGCCAACCGGAGTACTTCCCAGCCACGTGGAACCGTCAGCTTTTCGGCATGCGGTGCGCACAGGTCGTAGGAGTGCGGCTCCGCGTAGGTGGCAAGCGGGCCGAGAACCGCAGTGGAATCCGCGTACACGTACGTCAGCGTTGCAACAGCAGCACGCTGGCACGCTGAACGTGAACATTGCCGGATCGATCCCACGACTGATCAGCCTACCGTGTCCCCACCCCTCCGGCGTGTCCGACGCTCCGACGCCCGGAATGCAGCCCAGGTGCAACGCCGTCGAAATTGCGACCCAAGCGCAACGCCACCGAAATTGCGACACAAGCGCAACGCCGTCGAAATTGCGACCCAAGCGCAACGCCACCGGAATCGCGGCTCAGGTGCAACGCCACCGGAATCGCGACCCAAGCGCAACGCGACTGTAATGCAGCCGGAACCGGATCGGACTAGAGTTTCAGCATGCGGGATAGCTCTTTTTCCATTCGTCTGGCTGTACCGGACGGGCCAACCGGCCGGAAGTCCCGATACGCCGGCCGGCGCCGGGACCGTCACGGCAGAGGCCTTCGCGGCGAACTCATTCCCTCGCACCTGCCGGGCTCCCGATCCCGTGCGGAACGGTTCGAGGACTGGGTCATGGAATCCGCCCAACGGCTGGAACGGCTGTGGGGTGACCGGATCCAGGATGTGCAGATCATCGTCCAGGAAATCCCCGCCGGTCTGGAACAGATGGCACCCGAGACCGTCCGCGGACTGCTGGGAACCTCCACGCCTGCCGCCGGAAAGCAGCCCGCCACCATCACCGTGTACCGGCATCCCATCGAAATGACGGCCAGAGGGTACATTCCGGCCAACGAACTGGTCCACGACGTGATCGTTGAGCAGATGGCGGAACTTCTCGGCATGGCACCCGAAGCGGTGGACCCCGCCTACGGCAGGTCCCGGGCCTGAAGGAGCCAGGCGGAAACACCAGGCAGGATGCACCCCGGGCCGAAACACCAGGCAGGATGCACCCCGGGCCGAAACACCGGGCTGAAAATGCCTGCTAACCCAGCCTAAAAGCCGATATTCACTGCCACGCTCTGCTGGCCTGCACTGCCGGCCGGAATGGGAGCTACCGAGATTCCCGGTGTATCGCCGTCGAGCGTTGCAATCTGCGCGCCATACGCCGGATCGCCCGACACTCCGATCAGCGCCGCTACCGTCCCTTTGCCAAGATCAGCGGCAGGCACCGTGACCGTGGTGCCGCCGGCGACGTCGAACACCAGTTCTTCACCCAGCGCACCCTCTGCGGTGACCGGCGTCAACCGGACCTCCGCCCGGCCGGTGGGTGCGGTAAAGACGAAGTCTGCGTCGGCACCGGTCGGCAGGACTGACACGTGCTGGCTTCCCAGTCGCACGGCAGACGGAACCTGGGCCAGGTCCAGCGGCTCCTCCGGCTCGGCTCCTCGGGAAACCCGGGCTGAGGCGGAAATCAGCACATCGGAACTCAGAACGGCCGTGTAGTTACCCTCCGGCAGGGAGTCCAGCGGTATGGCAGTGACCGAACCGGCGGCCGCTGTCACCACTCCCCCGTCCGGCAGTTCCACCTCACCGTTCGGACCGAACACACGCACATCGAGCACAGCGTCGGTTCCGCCGGGCACCGCAACCTGCAGCGACGGAGCGGCACCCGCATAGCCGTCCTGCGAGACAATCGGATCCGTGACGTCCGACGCCTGGATCTGGATGCCGGGCACCACCTGCGACGACGCGCTCGACGCCGACGCCTGGATCAGGCCCACCCCTCCCGGAGTCAGACCACGCAGCACACTCTGCTGGATGAAGCCGCTGACCCTCCCGCCGTTGCTCTGGACACGGACGGCAAGGTTCTCCTGGTTCGCGGCAAGGCCGGCAACCACAATCGACTCGGACTCATTCGGAGCGATCAGGATCCCCCGACCGCCAGGGGCATCAATCACACCCTCCGACCCGTACAGCTCAAGATCCACCGTCGCCGGCGATTCGGACGGGTTATGCAGATTCAGCACCGCCGTTGCACCGACCGTGGTAACAGCTCCGACCAGCCAGAAATCGTTCGACGGAACCTGACACGCTGCCACAGCCAGCCCCGCGAGGTCGCCGTCCGTTGCGGTGTACGTGAATCCGGCGCCTGCAGTGGCCCGCTGTTCGCCGAGCGCCTGCGCACGCAGGACGGATGCCGATTCAACGGCCTGCCCGGACGCAACGCCCGCCACCCGATTGGTCAGCCCGTCCGCGTTGCTGACCTGCGGGTTTTCCTGCTCGGCCTCGGGCACCTGCTCGGCAATCACCGCCAGTGGGTCCCCTCCCCCGAGCGGTGCGACAGCTGATCCCGGAACGGTACCGCCCAGGTCGCTGAGCGTCATGGCGCTGACCCGGTTGCGGGCTGTCTCGGACACCGGACTGAACTCCGGGTCGCCGCCCTCCACCGTGCCCTCCAGCAGCCTCAGCGGCTCCGGACACACCGCCGAATACTCCCCGGCAGGGACCGCCGCCGTGGGTACGGGAAACTGCTCAGCCGCACCGTCAAGATCCTGCACAATACTCGCCCCGGCAAGGGCTGCGGTTGCGGATAGCAGGACGACGCCGGTAGCTACTCCCACAGCACCGCGCACCCAGGTGCCGCTCCGCTTGGCAGGCAGTTTGGCAGGCACAGCCTTCTGAAGGACCTTCTTCGTGGCACTCATGTCAGTTCCCGGTCCTTCCGCTGCTCAGCGCCGACTCACGGACCGGATCGGCAGGGCCGGAAGCGGGTTCGGAAGTACCCGCCGATGAAGCACTCGCCGAGGCTTCAGAGCCAACACCCGTTGACGCTTCAGCACTCCCCGGGACCGGCGCACGGCGGCCGTTGGCCCCGGCAGCGTTGGGAACAGCGGCGCTGGACCCGGCAGCGTTGGGAACAGCGGCGCTGGAGCCGGAAGCGTTGGGAACGGAAGCGTTGGAAGCGGGACGGTTGGAATCGGAGCCGTTGGACCCGGCGGTTGTAGACGCGGCCGCCCCACGCCGCCCGCTGGAGCCGGAGGCGTTAGACCCGGACCCAACCGCAGCACGGCTGCGGGACTGCGGAACGTGCACAAAACGCGGCCGTGCCGGGATGGGGACCGCCAGCAGCACAGTCAGACCGAACACAATGGCCTGCGCAATACCTGCCCAGGGTTCCCAGGCCGTCACGTACCGGACCTCAAGATTGCCGCCCTCCGCAGGCAGCGAGTACGCCTGGTTCCAGCCGGTGGAGGCGGGTTCAAGACGCTGTCCGTTGAGAGTCGCTTCCCAGCCGGGCGCAGAGCGTTCGGACAGTACCAGCGACCTGCCGTCCGGACCTGCCGGGATTTCCACCGCAGCGGTGGTGGCACCCGAATCGAGCACGCTCAGCGTCGCACCGGACTCGTCCACGATGCGAAGACGGCCCACCTGCGCTTCGGCCGCCGAGTCACCCGATGCTGACATCTCAACCCGCCACAGCCACCCGGCCTCGGTAGCACCCACCGAAACGAGGCCCGGAACGGAGTCGATCTGACTTGCAAGCACCTCGGCCGCAGAGTCTGACTGCTGCAGGACCACAAAACCGACCCCGAGCCGCTGCAGTTCCTCGCGCGGGTCAACGCCGTTACCTGCCACCAGGGTGGCGACGGTCCGGCGGACGTCAGCGGTCGCGTCGTCGTCCGTTCGCAGCTGCGCGTCCAGCAGGAGTCCGTGCAGCTGGCGGGCTGCATAGATCTGGGAGAGAGAATCGAGAGTGGTGCCGCCGCCGCGCATGAGGGCGGCACTGACGTTACTGTCGCCGTCGACATTCATCACCAGCGTGGTGCTGCGCTGTCCGCCGGTACCGCGGTCGGCGGCGGTTGCCGGCAGTGTCCGCGGAGCGCTCGGAAGGACGGCCGATTCGGTTCCGAATGCGGTTGCTTCCGCTGCGGGATCCGACCCGCGGAGCTGCGGCACCAGCCACACGGTGAGGCTTGTTGCCGGGCCCAGCGCAAGCACCAGCGCTGCGGCGGTGAGCCAGATCCGGGCACCGCGCGGCGACCGGGCAGTATGCCCCAGCCGGCCGGCCCTGAGCAGCTGGAGCAGCCACTCGCCGCCGATCAGCGCTGCAGCCAGGAGAGCGAGGCAGAGCACCGAAACCCAGGGCCCGGTGAACGGCGTGATCAGGGACGAGGACCCGACGGCCGTCACCACCAGCGAACTGCCCACGCTGCCGAGGATCGCCAGCAGCGCCAGCGCCCACAGCACGCGGGCAGCAGCCCTGCCCTTGCCGGGCAGGAAGAGCGCCGTGACGGCCAGAAGCACCACGGGAAGCCCGATGATCAGCGCCGCAACCAGCGGCCAGGGACCTTCAGACAGCGCGGGCAAGGCAGCAAGAGTGCCCGCGGGATTGAAGGACACCGGGTAGCCGAGCACTTGCTGCCACACCGGCGCGGAATCGAACGGCAGTGGAAGTCCCGGATCTCCGAACACGGCGTGCGGCCGGTCGAGGGTGGACGCGGCAAACGGAATGAACAGCGCCAGCGGCGGCAGCAGCGACCACCAGACGGTCTTGGCACGGCGTCGGGCAACCAGGGTGATGGTCACCACCGCCAGCACAAAGAACAGCAGCAGCGACGGCGCCGAGGCCACAACGACGGCAAGCAGTAGACCGGCAGCGGCCGCCGCGGTCCAGCTCGGAACACCATTGATGCCCGGCTTGAGCATCAGTTGGAGGGAGCGCTGACGTGCAGAGGACTCGACGGCGTCATTGGCCTGCGAACCGGGGCGGCCGGGCGCCTGCCCCACAGCACGGATCAGCGCAAGGGCCACCAGCGGCAGCAGGATGTGTACGAGGAGCGCGCCGAGCCTGCCACTCCCGGTAGCCACCTGCAGGACGGGAAGACTGCCCCAGAAGAAGGCGGCCCACAGCCTGAGCGAGCGGCTGCGCACAAATGCGCTGGAGCCGAACCAGGCACTGAGCCCCGCAAGCGGAGCGGCGCACAGCAGCAGGACGACGACGGCGGCATTGCCGTTCCCGAATCCCAGAACTGAGAGCAGCCACAGTACGTAGCTGAAGGGGTCACCGTGCCCGGCAAAGCCGGACCCGAGGTCGATCCACCAGCGGGAGGCGTTGGACCAGATCTCCGCCGGGTCGGCGGACAGCGGAAGGAGGGACCCGCCGGCCAGTGCCGGCGCACCGACAAAGCGGTGCAGTGCGACCAGTGAAACGCCGAGCAGCACCAGGGCTGCCGCGATGGCGCCCCATCCCGCCCAGATGCGGGACGGACCTTCCAGCGCCGCGAAATCGTCATTGGCATCGCCCGTGGGAACATCGGCTGCGGTGCTCTGGGCAAAGGACTCGTCCTCCAGACCCCGGGCCGAGAACGCCTCCACAACGGATTTACGGTGCGACCATACGTCGCGGCGCTCGGTTCGCAGCGCCCGCACAACCGACCGGGGCAGACGCCTGGTCCGCGCTGCGGACCGGCGCGACCGGTACAGGTCAAACGGCTTCAGGGCCGCCGCGATGCTGGCGGTCAGCTGGGCAACCCCGTACCCGGGATCCTTGGCAAGCAGGCCGAGGACCAGCCTGGCTACGCCGCCGAGGACAGCCCCGACCGCCAGGAACGGCACCTTCCAGAGAGTTGCGTGTTTCAGGCGGAGGTACACCTCGGCGCGGCGGGCGGCCCCGAGGGTGGCCGCATGGTTGTTCCGTGAACCGGCATGGCGCAGAACGGCACCGGGCGCCACCACCACCCGGTGTCCGGCGAGCCGGTTGCGCCAGCAGAAATCGACGTCGTCTCCGGTGCCGGGAAGCGCAGGGTCGAATCCGCCGAGCTTGTCCCACACATCACGGCGGATCAGCATGCCGGCTGAATTCACGGCGAACATGTCGCTGCGGGCGTCGTACTGGCCCTGGTCCAGTTCATCCACGTCGATCAGGGTGAGTCGCTCGGACCAGCGGCTGACGGACAGGCCGACGTCAACGAGCTTCCGCCGGTGCTCCCACTCCACCTGCTTGGCACCGGCAACGGTCACCGAGGGTGCAAGCTCCACCGCGCGAAGAAGTTCCTCAAGCGCGGTGGGTTCAGGAGCGGAATCGTCATGCAGGAGCCAGATCCAATCGTGGATCCCGCTCTCGGGGTCCGGACGGCGGCCGGCCGGGATTTCGGCAAGTGCGGTGCGTACAGCGGCGCCGAATCCGCCTCGGCCTGCCGCACCCACCACGGGTGACCCCACCGGAAGCTGCAGTTGCAGAATTGACGCCGATTCATCTGTTGAACCGGCGTCGACTCCTACATGGAAATCCGGGGGTCGGGTCTGCTGACCGAGTGCCTTGAGAGTGTCAGGGAGAAACTCGGCGCCGTTGTGGGCTACTACAACAGCTGTGACCCTTTGCTGCGGGTGAATCAGACCGCTCGCTTTCGTAACCGGCGGCGCTCGCGCTCTGAAAGGCCGCCCCAGATGCCGAAGCGCTCATCATTTTCCAGCGCGTACTCCAGGCACTGTGACTTGACGTTGCAGGATCCGCAGACCTTCTTGGCGTCTCGCGTGGAGCCGCCCTTCTCCGGGAAGAATGCTTCCGGGTCCGTCTGGGCGCAGAGTGCGTCCGCCTGCCAGCCCAGCTCGCCTTCGTCGTCGAAGTTTGAACCGAAACCTGGAAGACCGATCCAGACGGCCTGCTCAACCCGCTCCGGAGCAGGCTGACGGCGAGGTTCGGCCGTGGGGTCCGCCTCGAGGAAATTCTCGACGCCGGAACCCCCGCTCAGCGCCTCGTGCGCCGCAAGGAAGGCGGTTGCCTCGTCTTCCAGCGGCTGAGTCTGCTGCCTGTACCTCTCCGCGGCGTCAGGATCCGCCGGGTCGACGAACCAGTCCTGTGGAACGCCGCGCGATCCGTAGCGCGCAGACGCCTGGGCCGCGATGGACCTGCGGTCCTCAATGTGCTCTGCCTGCCCCATACCAGCCTCCCGGTGTTGCAGCTTCGGCCAGAAGCTAGTGTGGGAGATGCGCCTCCAGCAAGTCGCTGAGAAACCCCGAAATCCCGTCCGCCGAAGCAAATCCGATGACCTAATTACACGCGTGTAAGTCCCATTCAGTCAAGCGGCGAAGGGAATCTTATAGAGTGACTTTCACGGATCGCGGGTACGCCACGCGCAGCTCTCCTCACAATTGTGCAACTGAACCCGCAGGTCAGCTCGCTTACCACCCGAAAGCAGGTACCCCGTGGCTCCACTTCAATCCATCGCAGAATTGCTCGAGTCTTTCCGCTCCGCCGCCGGCGCGCCACGCCTGATTTGGTACGGACCGGACCACGAGCGGGTGGAACTCTCCGGCAGAGTCCTCGAAAACTGGGTGGCCAAGACGTCCAACATGCTCGTGGAAGAGCTCGACGCCGTCCCCGGCACCGTCGTCGCCGCGGACGTGCCGCCGCATTGGAAGAGCCTCGTCTGGGCACTGGGCGGCTGGCAGGTCGGAGCGGTCACACTGCTCGACGGCGGATCCCCCGCGGATCTCCGGCTCACCATGGAGGCCCGTGAGGAAACTCCCGACCCCGGCCGGGATGAGCTGCGCGTGTTCGTCGCCCCGGGAGCGCTCGACATGCGCTGGCCCGGCATCCTCCCCGACGGCGCAGTGGATTACGCGGCAACGGTGCGCTCCTACGGCGATGTCTATCTGGATGAACCGGCCGATGGGAAGGCCGAACTCGTGCGCACGGGCGGAGCCGGCTACACCTTCACCGACCTGCTGGACTCGGGTCCGGTGGCGGGAGCGGACGCGCCGTCGCCGGGCGTCTGGCTGGTCCCGGCGTCGTTGCCGCTGATGACCGTACTGTCCGCTGCCGTGGGAATCTGGGCCGACGGCGGCACAGTGGTTCTGGTGCACCCGAGCGTGGAAGTCACCGAACGGCTGGTCGCGGGAGAACGGATTACTGCCCGGCTGGACGGCTAGAAACCCGCATTCATCCCCGGCGCATTACTGGTCCGTCGGCCGGACAGGCTTGCCGGGCTGGGGAGTTGCGGGATCGCCTGCGGGAGCGGCGTCCGCAGTGGCATGTGCGTGCGGGTGAATCAGCTCGTGGTCGTGGGCAAACGCCGGGTCGGCGTCAAGCTCCTCGTTGAAGACCCAGAACCGGTACGCGATGAAGCGAACAACGGTTGCCAGCACGGTGCCCAGAACGCCCGCGATGAACAGGCCGGGCCGGTCTGAGATCTCAAGGGGATACTTGGCAAGCCAGACGAAGCCCGCCGCAATGCCCATACCAATGGCATTGATGAGCAGGAACATCAGCAGTTCGTGGACCAGGTTCGCCCGGCGGCGGTGGCGGAACGTCCAGTAACGGTTGGCGATCCAGGAGAAAACGGTGGCAATCGAGGCTGACAGGACCTGCGCCTTGACCTCGCTGTCCGCCATGGGACCGTGAATGAGCAACCAGAACAGACCCTTGTCGATGACAAACGCCACACCGCCCACGGCCCCGAACTTCGCCAGCTCCCTCCAGAAAAGGGAGGCGAGAGCCCGCGCCCGGTCGGCAAGTGTGGTGATCATGACCCTCCGGTCTTTGGACGATTCGCCGTAGCAGGACGCCGCCGGCGCACGTCAGCGCAGCGGGCAAGGGTCCATTTTACCGATCAGGAATGAATGTTTCCTAGGAACCTTCGGTTGCGAACCGGTCACGTCCAGGAGACTGCAGCGGCAATAGGTACCCTAGGGGGGTGACTTTTCCCGTAATTGGTGTGGTGGGCGGCGGCCAGCTGGCCAGGATGATGGCGCCTCCCGCCGTCGCACTTGGTCTTGAGCTCCGCGTGTTGGCGGAGGGTCCGGATGTTTCGGCGGTGGCCGCCGTCGCCAAATCCTCGGTGGGTGACTACACCAACCTGGAGGATTTGACGGCGTTCGCCAAGGACGTCGATGTTCTCACCTTTGACCACGAGCACGTGCCGGAGCAGCATCTGCGCGCACTTGTGGAGGCGGGCGTCAACGTACAGCCCCACCCTGATGCACTGCGCCATGCTCAGGACAAGCTGGTGATGCGTGCTGCCGTTGACCGCCTGGGTCTGCCCAACCCGCGGTGGGGCGCTGTGTCCTCGGTGGAAGAGCTGCGCGAGTTCGGTGAGCGGACGGGCTGGCCTGTTGTGTTGAAGACCCCGCGCGGCGGCTATGACGGCAAGGGCGTGCGGATCATCGATTCACCCGAGGACGCCGCAGAGGCCGCCGAGTGGTTCACCGGCAGTGCCCTGCTCGCCGAAGAAAAGGTGCCCTTCACCCGGGAGCTCTCGGCACTGGTTGCCCGCTCCGCCAAGGGGGAAGCCCGCGCCTGGCCGCTGGTCCACTCGATCCAGGTCGACGGAGTCTGCGATGAGGTGATCGCCCCCGCACAGGAGCTGCGGGCGGGCCTTCCCCGCGCCGCGGCGGAAGCCGCGCTGCAGATCGCCGAGGAGCTTGGCGTCACCGGCGTCATGGCCGTTGAACTGTTCGAAGTTCCCGACCGCGGCCCCGGGTTCCTCATCAATGAGCTCGCCATGCGTCCGCACAACTCCGGACACTGGACCATGGACGGTGCGGTCACCGGCCAGTTCGAGCAGCATCTGCGTGCCGTCCTGGACCTACCGCTCGGAGATACGTCCCTGGCGTCCGGCGTTGTGGTCATGAAGAACATCCTCGGCGGAGATAACGCCGACCTGTATAGTGCCTTTCCGCTGGCACTGCAGGCAGAGCCTGCCGCCAAGGTCCACACCTACGGCAAGGGCGTCCGGCCGGGCCGGAAAATCGGTCATGTCAACGCCATCGCACTCCCCGGTGACACAACGGCACAGGTGAGGGAACGCGCCGAGCGCACCGCGGCAATCCTTCGGGACGGCCGCGACCCCCGGAAGGAAACATCGTGAACAACTCCCCCGCCGGCGCCGTCGTGGGCCTCGTGATGGGCTCGGACTCCGACTGGCCGGTCATGGAGGCCGCCGCCCTCGCACTCGAAGAGTTCGGCATCCCCTATGAGGCCGACGTCGTCTCCGCACACCGCATGCCTGAAGACATGGTCGAGTACGGGCGTGCCGCCGCCGGACGCGGCCTGAAGGTCATCATCGCCGGGGCCGGCGGCGCAGCCCATCTGCCCGGCATGCTGGCATCACTGACCCCGCTGCCCGTCATCGGCGTCCCCGTACCCCTCAAACACCTCGACGGCATGGACTCCCTGCTCTCCATCGTCCAGATGCCTGCAGGCATCCCGGTGGCCACGGTCTCTGTCGGCGGCGCACGGAACGCCGGACTCCTCGCTGTCCGGATCCTCGCCTCCGGCGACAGTCCCCGGGCAAAGGAGCTCTCCGGGAAACTGACGGAGTTCGCAGAGGGTCTGCGCCAGACCGCCCTCGGCAAAGGCGCCAGGCTCCGTGAGCGGGCGGGAACGCGAGCCGGCTCTGAAGGCGGCGCATGAGCCGGGCGGTTCACCCCGGCCGGCCTTCCGAACGGACCCTGCTCACCGACCCGGTGCGCTACCCGGAGGCCGCCCAGTCCGGCGTCCGCACCAAGCGTGCCTTCCTTCTTCTCCTGTTGACCCTGCTCCTCCCCGGAGCGGCACAGGTGGTCGCCGGTGACCGCAAGCTTGGCCGACGCGCCCTCCGCGTCACTTTCACCATGTGGCTCCTGGTGATTGCCGGCGTCGTACTGGCAGGGCTCAACCGGCAGCTGGTGGTGAGCCTGCTGGCGAATGAGTGGTTCTCCCTGCTACTGATCGCGGTCCTCGTGGCGCTGGCGGTGGGCTGGGCGCTCCTGTTCATCAACACCCTCCGCCTCATCCGTCCGCCCCTGCTGGACCGGGGGATGCGCCCGGCCGTCGCCGCGACCCTGGCCCTGCTGATGCTGGTGACCAGCGGCAGCCTCGGCTACGGCGCCTACCTGCTCAACGTCGGCCGCAATACGTTCGGCAACATCTTCCAGGCCGGACCGGCGTTCGATCCCGTGGACGGACGCTACAACTTCCTGCTCATGGGGGGCGACGCCGGTGAGGACCGTACCGGACGGCGCCCCGACAGCATCTCGGTGATCAGCGTCGACGCACGCTCCGGAGCCGCGGTCACGTTCAGCATCCCCCGCGACTTCCAGAACGCACCCTTCTCCGAGGACTCCCCGCTGTGGGAGGTCTGGCCGGACGGTTACAACTGCGGCAATGACTGCATCATCAACAGCCTCTACCCGGTGGTCAGCCAGGACTACGCCGACCTGTATCCGGATTCCCAGGACCCCGGCGCCGAGGCAATGATGGACGCCGCAAGCGGGATCCTCGGCATCGAGGTCCAGGCCTACATCCTCGTGGACATGGCCGGCTTCGAGCAGCTGATCGACGCTATGGGCGGCATCACCATCGACGCCGGTGGGTGGGTTCCCATCACGTCGGCGGAGATCCCCGGCTCGGACCCGAAACGCTACTACCCGCCGTCGGCCTGGATTGCGCCCGGCGTGCAGACTCTCAACGGCTATGAGGCGCTCTGGTACGCCCGGTCGCGCGAGTACGCAACCGACTACTCCCGGATCCAGCGCCAGCAGTGCGTCCAGGCGGCGATGATCGCCCAGCTCGATCCCGCCACCGTCCTGAGCCGCTTCCAGGAGATCGCGGCCGCCGGAACGCAGATCGTCGAGACCGATATCCCGCGTGACCAGCTGGGCAGTTTTGTGGATCTCGCCATCAAGGCGAAAAATCACGACGTCGGCCGCCTCACCATCGGCGCGCCGGACTTCGGGGATCCGGGCGACTTCTTCTCCACGTACCCTGACATCCCGCTGGTTCACCAGCGGGTCCAGGAGACGCTGGCAGCGGCCTCTGAGGACGCCGAAGCAGCACCCGCGGGCACCCTGGAACTGAACCGCGCCGGGCTGATTGAAGCGCTTCCGGCGCAGGCCGTCACGGACGAGATCACCGTCGAATACCTGCACCAGCTTGCGGTGAACCAGGACTGGACCACGCTCGAATCACTGTTGGCCGACAACGGGGAATGCACCCCCGCCTAAGGAACGGAACCGCCGATGTACCAGCTGGACAACCCGTTGCGCCCCTACGACTGGGGATCCACCACGGCCATCGCGGAGCTGCTCGGACGCACCCCGTCCGGCGGCCCCGAGGCGGAGCTGTGGATCGGCGCGCACCCGGACTCCCCCTCCACCGTGCAGGGCCATGGGGATAGCGGGACAGGTCTGGACGAGCTGATCGGCGCTGACCCGGACCGTACCCTCGGCTCCCCCACCCGGGACGCCTTCGGGGACCGCCTCCCCTTCCTGATGAAGGTGCTCGCCGCGGCAGCGCCGCTGTCCCTCCAGGTGCACCCCAGCCCGGAACAGGCCCGCGAGGGGTTTGACCGGGAGAACGCAGCCTCGGTCCCCCAGGATGCACCGCACCGCAACTACCGCGACGCGTTCTCCAAACCCGAACTCATCTTCGCCCTCACCGGCTTCGACGCCCTCTGCGGCTTCCGGGCTCCGGCTGAGGCCGCTGAGATTTTCACGTGGCTCGCCGGGCTGGTCGAACAGCGGGGGCAGGCACCGGCCATCCTGCGGTCCGTCGTGACCGACCTCGGCAATCCTGATGAAGCAGCGGCGCTCCGGGAGGCCTTCACACGGCTCCTGACCAGCCCGGACGAGAGCCGGGCCGCCGTTGAGTCCGTGGTCGGGGCACTGGACGACGGCGGTGCTCCGGAGTCCGACAGCCTGGAGGGCTCCGCAGCCGCCACCGTGCTCCAGCTCAACGGGCACCATCCCGGTGATCCGGGCGTGCTGGTGGCACTGCTCCTCAACAGGGTCACCCTGCGCCCGGGCCAGGCGCTGTACCTGCCCGCCGGCAATGTGCACGCGTACCTGGAGGGTCTGGGCGTCGAGGTCATGGCGTCCTCCGACAATGTGCTTCGCGGCGGGCTGACCACCAAGCACGTGGATACCGGGGAACTGCTGAAGACGGTGGAGTTCGCTCCGCTGGAGTTGCCCCTGCTTGAGCCCGAGTCCACTCCGCTGGGCCAGGAACTCTACTGCCCGCCGTTCGACGAGTTCCAGCTGCAGCGGCTGGAACTCCCGTCGGCTTTCGGTGACACTGCCGCCTCAGCCGACATTCCGGTGGCCCAGAACGGGCCGGCTGTGGTCCTGGTGGTGTCCGGGACGATTGTGCTCGATTCGCCCAAGGGCGACCTCATTCTCCACCGCGGGCAGAGCGCGTTCATCCCGGCCAACGAGTCACCCGTGATGGCACGCCTCGCGTCTGACACCACGGACACCACCGACGACGACGGCGGCAGCACCGCCGTCGCTTTCGCGGTCACCGTGGGTGCCGCTGGGGATGCTAATCCCGGCGGGCTGGGTCCTGTGCGCGGCCGCCGCGAAGAGACGCAGCCTTAGCCTTCAGCGCCGGCAGGGCCTTGGTCCGGAGCGCCGGCAGGGCCTTGGTGCGGAGGGCCGGCAGGGCTTTGGTCCGGAGGGCCGGCAGGGCGTTGGTTCGGAGGGACGGCAGGGCCTTGGTGCGGAGGGATCCGACTGCGCCGCGTGCAAGGGAAAGCCCCCTGCGTGCCAGCGGCATCGCCGTGGCATAGGCCGGGTAGAGCGGCGACAACGGCTTGTCCCAGGTGCCCATCAGTAGGTTCTCGTGCTTCGCCCAGCCCATCTTGAACTTTGACACGCCGTCGTTCAGGAGGCCGTTGAAGTCGTAGCGGCGGACTCCGCGTTCCTTCATAGCCTGGATGGCGAGCCACTTCAGCGCGTAGTTGGCGCGCAGCCGTTCACCTTCCTCGGTCATCCCGCCGTACAGCTCAAACGCGGTGGAGCCGCTGGCGGACAACCATAGGAACGCCACCACGGTGCTGCCCTGGAAGGCGGCGTAGACAGGCGACGCGTCGCCGAGGTTGTCGAAGATGTCGAGGTAGTAGCGGTCCTCGTGGATGCCGAAACCGGCACGCTCCGCCGTTTCCCGGTACACGTCCAGGCAGCCCGGCAGCTCCTCCCTGGTCACCTCACGGAACTCAAGGTCTTCCCGGCCGGACTTGCGGATGTACTGGCGGTGCTTCTTTGACATGTCCGCCAGCAGCTCGTCCTCGGAACGCGACAGGTCCAGGATGAGGGTGCGGGGAATCAGGATGGTGTTCTTGGTGGGACGGAACCCTGCCGCACGCACCGCGCCGTCGAAGTCGGATTCCGCATCCCCGTCCGGCTCGATACTCAGGACGGTACAGGCATAGGCTCTGCGGGCGTAATCCGCCAGTACCTCGAGGACCTCCCGCGCATCCTCCGCACGGCAGACCGGACCGCGCGGAATGTAGACCAGCGCCCGGAACGGAACGGGCAGCCGACGGATCAGGACCTGTGCACAGGCAACCGTCCCGCCGTCGCGGTTGAGCAGCAGGCGGTCGGTGCTCCATCCGTGGTCGGCCTTCGTCTGGCCCCAGCCCCAGAGCTGCTGCGGGTGGCCGTCGAGACGGTTCACCTCGGCATCCCAGGCGGCATGGTCAGTACAGGGCGCAACGATGAGGGTCATGCTGCTAAGCCTATCGGCAGGGGCCCGCCGCGAGCGCAGCGGCCTGCCCTCCGAAGCGATAGAGAATCAGCTCAGGCGTGCGTAGCTTTCCCACTTGTGGGCCTGGTGCTCGCCGTCGACCACGCGGATGGTGCCCGACTTCGAGCGCATCACGATCGACTGCGTCAGCACCTTGCCACCGTGGTACCGGACGCCGCGCAGCAGGTCGCCGTCGGTGATGCCGGTCGCGGCAAAGTAGCAGTTGTCGCTGGTGACGAGGTCATTGGTGGAGAGAACCCGGTCAAGGTCGTGGCCGGCGTCGAGCGCTTTCTGCTTTTCCTCATCGCTGGTGGGCCACAGGCGGCCCTGGATCACGCCGCCGAGTGACTTGATGGCACAGGCAGCCACAATGCCTTCCGGTGTGCCGCCGATTCCCATCAGGGCATCGATGTCGGTGCCTTCACGGGCGGCAGCGATGGCGCCGGCGACGTCGCCGTCCATCAGGAAACGGGTGCGGGCACCGGCGTCGCGGATTTCCTGGACCAGCGGGCGGTGGCGGTCACGGTCAAGGATCATCACATTGATCTGGTTGACCTTCTTGCCCTTGGCCTTGGCGATCAGGTGCAGGTTCTGCTTCACGGGCAGGCGGAGGTCCACCATGTCCGCGGCTTCGGGACCGGTCACCAGTTTCTCCATGTAGAACACTGCGGAGGGGTCAAACATGGTGCCGCGCTCTGCCACAGCCAGAACCGCGAGAGCGTTGTTGATGCCGAGGGCCGTCAGCCGGGTGCCGTCGATGGGGTCCACCGCGACGTCGCACTCCGGCCCGCTGCCGTCTCCGACCCGCTCGCCGTTGTAGAGCATCGGTGCTTCATCCTTCTCACCCTCGCCGATGACCACCACGCCGTTGAAGTGGACGGTCGAGAGGAGCGAACGCATGGCGTCGACGGCGGCACCGTCAGCCTTGTTCTTGTCGCCGAAACCGACCCAGTGTCCGCCGGCGATGGCCGCGGCCTCGGTGACGCGCACCAACTCCAGCGCGAGGTTGCGGTCCGGTTCGTCGTCTCCCACGGCCAGGGCGGGTGACAGGGTGGAGTACTGCGCGTACTTTGCGGTGTCGGACACGTTTACCTCATCGTTGAATTAGCGGTTCCCTCTTTCCGCAATCATAGTGCGGAGCCGCGCTCCGGCCATTTCCGTGACGCCACGGGTGTAGGCGACAATGGAGAAGTGAGCAGCACCCAGGAGAACCAGCAGGAAGCACCGGTCACGCCGGTGCTCACGGCCAAGCAGGCGAAGCGCGCCAACGCGTCGTCGATCGGCATGTTCATTGCCACCGCCGTCACGCTGGGACTGGTCCTCTTTGTTGTCCTGCTGAATCCGACGCACACAGCGGAGACCTACACGCGCGACGTCGATGTGGCCACCATCGCATCGCAGGCCGAGGACGCCGCCGGTTACCTGCCCGCCGCGGCTGAACTTCCGGACGGCTGGACCTCCAACTACGCACGCTGGACGGGAACGGCGTCCGACGGCGTCGCATTCTGGGAAGTGGGCTACCTCACCCCCGAGCGCGAATTCATCCAGGTGACACAGACCAACAACTCCAACCCCACCTGGCTTTCACAGCGCCTCGACGACGCCGTACCCTCCGGACAACGGGTGATCGACGGCGTGACCTGGGACCTGCTCGACAGCACCTCCGGTGATGTCTTCCTCACCACCGAACAGGACGGGTTCACGCTGATCCTGAACGGCACTGCGGATCTCACCCAGTTCGATGTCCTCGGCAGCGCCTTGCTCGCCAAGCTGAACTAGCCGGGGCACTTCTCGGCTAACACCGCTCCGGACCGTAACTCAACCGGACCGCGACTGATCCGGACCAGCACCGCTCAACGCGGAGTCACCAACCGACCGCGTTCGGCTCCCGGCGCAGTACAGTAACTTCCGTGACCAAGCAACTGACTCCCGCTGAAGCATGGCAGAAACTGCGTGACGGAAATGGCCGGTTCATTTCCTCCACCTCCTCACATCCCAACCAGGACGCCTCCCGCCGGGCGTCGCTGGTCAACACCCAGGACCCTTTCGCCGTCATCTTCGGCTGCTCGGATTCCCGCCTTGCAGCCGAGATCATCTTCGACGTCGGACTCGGTGACATCTTCGTGGTCCGTACGGCCGGGCAGGTCATTGATGACGCCGTCCTCGGCTCCCTCGAATACAGCGTCAGTGTCCTGAACGTGCCGCTCATCGTGGTACTCGGACATGACTCCTGCGGCGCCGTGACGGCCACCGCAAACGCCATCGACTCCGGGACCATGCCGGTGGGCTTCATCCGCGACCTCGTTGAACGCATCACCTCCTCCGTGCTGACTTCGCGCCGCAATGGAGACACCGACATCAACGCTGCGGTGGAGGAACACATCCGGCAGACCGCCCAGCGGCTTGCGGACTCTTCCCGCGTGGTGGCAGATGCCATCGAGAACGGGTCCACCGCCGTCGTCGGCGTCACCTACCGGCTGGATGAAGGTAAAGCCGACCTCGTGTCGCAACTGGGCAATCTCTGACTTGTAGCGCCGGAATTTGTGGCGCCCCACGCCACAGGCCAGAATTGGCGCATGACAACGAATTCCCAGGACACCGTCGACTACCGCATCGAACACGACACCATGGGCGAGGTTCGCGTTCCCGCCAACGCCCTCTACCGTGCGCAGACACAGCGGGCTGTAGAGAACTTCCCGATCTCCGGCAAAACGCTGGAACGGACCCACATCGAAGCCCTGGCACGGATCAAGAAGGCGGCCGCCACGGCCAACGCCGAGCTCGGCGTGCTCGATGACGAGCTCGCCCGTGCCATCGAGGCGGCCGCGGACCAGGTTGCAACCGGAAAGTACGACGGCGATTTCCCCATCGACGTGTTCCAGACCGGATCCGGTACCTCCTCGAACATGAACACCAACGAGGTGATCGCAGAGCTCGCCTCGCGTGCGCTGAAGGACGGCGGCAGCGACAAGGTGGTTCACCCGAACGACCATGTCAACGCTTCGCAGTCCTCGAACGATGTGTTCCCCACCTCGGTCCACGTGGCCGCAACCTCCGCCCTGATCAACGACCTGATTCCGGCTCTTGAGTACCTGGCGGAATCACTGGAGCGCAAGGCCGAGGAATTCGCGGGCGTTGTGAAGTCCGGCCGCACCCATCTGATGGACGCGACGCCCGTTACGCTGGGCCAGGAGTTCGGCGGCTACGCTGCGCAGGTCCGCTACGGCATCGAGCGCATCAACGCTTCGCTCCCCCGCGTGGCCGAGGTTCCCCTGGGCGGAACCGCCGTCGGAACCGGCATCAACACACCGGCAGGCTTCTCCGCGCGGGTCATCGAGCTTCTCGCCGAGGACACCGGACTGCCGCTGACCGAGGCACGCAACCACTTCGAAGCGCAGGCCAACCGCGACGGACTCATCGAGGCGTCCGGTCAGCTGCGGAACATCGCGTACTCGTTCATGAAGATCAACAATGACCTGCGCTGGATGGGGTCCGGCCCGAACACCGGTCTCGGCGAGATCGCCATCCCCGACCTGCAGCCGGGTTCCTCGATCATGCCGGGCAAGGTCAACCCAGTGATCTGCGAGGCGGCCATCATGGTGGCCGCTCAGGTGATCGGCAATGACACCACCATCGCGCTGTCCTCGACCAACGGTGCGTTCGAACTCAATGTCGGCATCCCCGTCATGGCCGCCAACCTGCTCGAGTCGATCCGCCTGCTCTCCAACACCAGCCGGGTAATGGCGGACAAGATGATCGACGGGCTGACCGCCAACGAGGAGCGCGCCCGTTTCCTCGCCGAAGCATCGCCGTCGATCGTGACGCCGCTGAACAAGTACATCGGGTATGAGAACGCCGCGAAGATCGCCAAAAAGGCTGTCGCGGAGGGGCTCACGGTCCGGGAGGCCGTCGTCGCACTCGGGTATGTGGAGCGCGGTGAGCTGACGGAAGCGCAGCTGGACGAGGCGCTCGACGTACTCTCCATGACCCGCCCGCCGCAGTAGGCATCCCAGGCGCACCAGGCACCGCAAGCACAAGAAGCGGGGACAAAGAGCCGGGCAAGAAGCGGGGGCCCGCACGGTACTTCACCGTGCGGGCCCCCGCTTTCTCATGCCCGTGAGTTGGCAGGACATACCCCGTACGGGCGCGTGAAAGCGGCGTGCCCTGCCAATTCAACGAAGAGGGAGGGGAGGGAGGGGTGGGATGGGCGGGAGAGGGATGGACGGAGCGGTGTGAAGGGCCGGTCAGCGCACCTCAGCGCTCGAAGTCGGGGACGCCCGTCGAGTAGCGCGCATTCTCGGCATGACGCCGGTGCAGCGGGTTCAGCGGCGGCAGGTCATCGGGGCTGAACCAGCGCACGTCCATGGATTCGTCGTCGTTCACGCGGGCCTCACCCGAAAGGTAACGGCAGCGGAAGACCAGGCTCAGGAAGCGGCACACGTCGGAATTCGGGAAGGTGACAGGCCCGACGACGTCGATGCTCACCAGGTGCTCCACCTCCACCGAAACTCCGGTCTCTTCCTCCACCTCGCGCACAATCGCCTGTGCGGGGTGCTCTCCCGGATCAACGATCCCCGTGATGAGGGTCCATTGACCGGTGTCGGCGCGGCGGCCGAGCAGCACGCGGTCCTCGTCGTCGTACACCACCGCGGCCGCTCCGGGGAGCCACAGCGGATCGTGGCCGATCCTGGAACGGAGGTGCTGGACGAATTCGGGGGTGGGCATGGTCTTCAGCCTAGTGCGAGCACCAGCCCCGCTCCGACGATCATGAACGGCCCGAACGGGATGGCGGACTTGGCCGTGCCCCGACGGCTCGCGATGAGGATGACCCCCCAGAGGCCGCCGAGGAGGAAGGCAGCGAAGGTGCCCCACAGCAGGAAGGACCAGCCCACGAACCCGAGATACAGCCCCAGCACGCCGGCGAGTTTGACGTCTCCGAAGCCCATCCCCGCCGGGTAGATCAGGCGCAGGATGAAGTAGAACACCCAGAGCACCGCCGCCCCGCCGGCCAGGGACACCAGCCGGCCCCAGTCCTGGGCGGCGAGCGCGGCAGCAATAAGGAGCACACCGGCGGCCGGATAGGACGGAAAGATGATGCGGTTGGGCAGCCGATGCGTGAGGATGTCGATGACGCTGAGCCAGATCCCGACCATCACAAGCAACGCGAGCGCCGCAGCACACAGCCAGAATGCCACGGGCGCAGTGTCCCAGTACTCCCCCATCAGCGCCAGCATGTGCCTACCGTAGCCGAATCCCCGGTCCGGAACCGGAATCCCGGCTTACACTGTGGATATGTCCGCTTCCAGCGGGTTGAACCCGGCGAGCCTTTTCCGATCACTCTGCCGTTCCTCGCCGTGGCGTTGGGAAACGGTCCGGTTCTCCGTGTCGTGGATCAGCACTGACGGCGAGTCCCCCGCGCTGCGTGCCTGGGTGCGGCGCCCTGCGGCACTGCGGGTGGAAACGGCGGACGGAACCCTCCTCCACAGCAGCACCGGCAATGAGCACTCCCGGGATTCTTTCTACGTCAGCGCCACCAAGGCCTCCTGGCTTGTGGCGCCCCGGCTCGTGACCCCCGTCTACAACGAAACCGGCTACGTCCACCGCCGCCCGAAGGCTGCCTACGGTGAGCCTGCCTTCGGTGATCCCCGATGGGCCGCGATGCTGGACCCCGTCGAACTCGCCGGTGATGCTCCCGTCCCGTATGAGACGCCGTTCGCCAACCGGGTTGAGCTCGAGGACGTCACCGAGGAGGTCCATGCGGGCCGCCGGGTGCTCGGAGCAACCGCGACACCGAACATCTCCTACCAGCCGTTCACTCCCGGGCGCCCGCTGATCGGATCGGGCCGCACGCGGGTGCTGGTGGACGTCGCCACCGCCGTCTGCGTGTCAACCACAGCGCTCGACGGCGACCTTGCCGGTTGCGGCCACCGTCTGGCCATCAGCGGGGTGGACGAATACATGATCGATGACCTCTTCACCGATGCCCCGCGCACGCTCACTGACGTCCGGGACCACATCCCGTGGCAGGTCGGCTGACCCGCCACGGGAGCCGGTCCTAGATCTCCGCACCCTCGAGCAGATCCGTGACCAGCGCGGCGATCGGCGAGCGCTCTGAGCGGGTCAGCGTGATGTGACCGAACAGCGGGTGTCCCTTGAGGGTTTCGACGACGGCGGCAATGCCGTCATGCCTGCCCACCCGCAGGTTGTCCCGCTGGGCGACGTCGTGGGTGAGGACGATCTTCGAGTTCTGCCCGATCCGGCTCATCACCGTCAGGAGCACGTTCTTCTCGAGTGACTGGGCCTCATCCACAATCACGAACGAGTCATGCAGCGACCGCCCGCGGATGTGGGTCAGCGGCAGGACCTCCAGCATGCCGCGGTCCATGACCTCCTCCACAACCTCCTGCGAGACCAACGCCCCCAGCGTGTCGAAGACGGCCTGGGCCCAGGGGTTCATCTTCTCGGACTCGCTGCCCGGCAGGTATCCGAGTTCCTGCCCGCCCACCGCGTACAGCGGTCGGAAGACCACCACCTTGCGGTGCTCGCGCCGCTCCAGCACTGCCTCGAGGCCGGCGCACAGGGCCAGCGCCGACTTGCCGGTGCCCGCACGCCCGCCGAGCGACACGATGCCCACCTCGGGGTCCATCAGCAGGTCGATCGCCAACCGCTGTTCGGCGGACCGGCCATGCAGCCCGAACACGTCGCGGTCTCCGCGCACCAGGCGTACCTGCTTGTCCGCGCCCACCCGGCCGAGCGCCGAACCTTTGCCGGAGTGGAGGATGACTCCCGTGTTGGCGGGCAGCTCCGCGGCGTCCGGCAGGAAGACCGGCTCGTGTGTGTAGAGGGTGTCGACGTCGTCGTCCAGGGTGTCCAGCTCAGCAACGCCGGTCCAGCCTGAATCCTTCACCAGCTCGTTGCGGTACTCATCCGCCTGCAGGCCCATGGCGGAGGCCTTGACGCGCATCGGCAGGTCCTTGGAGACCACGGTGACGTTGCGGCCCTCGTCGGAGAGGTTCTTGGCGACGGCGAGGATCCGTGAGTCGTTGTCGCCGCTGCGGAAGCCCACGGGGAGCACCTCGGTGGAGACGTGGTTGAGCTCGACCCGCAGGGTTCCGCCCTCGGTTCCCAGCGGGATGGCCTGGTTCAGGCCGTTGTGCTTCACCCTCAGCTCATCGAGCAGCCGCAGCGCCTTGCGCGCGAAGTACCCCAGCTCGGGATCATGGCGTTTGCCTTCAAGCTCGGTGATCACCACTATCGGCAGGATCACCTCGTGTTCGGCGAAACGGGTAATGGCCCGGGGATCCGAGAGCAGCACAGAGGTGTCCAGGACGTAACTGCGGCTGCCAAGGCTCTCGACAACGGAAAGGCCCGCCGCTGCGAGGACTTGTTCGTCCTGCGCCGCCGGGCGGGCCGTGCTGTTGAGCGTGTCGGTTGCGGATCGCTGGGTTGTGCGAGATGTGGCCACTTCAACTCCACTTCCCCGGGCGATGCACGCCCGAGAATAATCTAGGGCTTGCGTGAGGCGGGCCGGCCAGGAGGCCGCGCGCAGCCTCCTCTTCCCAGAGCGTGTGCTGGTGGGCACGTTGCCTGCATAGGTGGCCTCCCCGAACAGCCGGCGGGTGCCTGCTGTTGCAACAGACATTACGCCCGGACGACGACGGCGGCGCACCCTCCCGCTGCGTGTCGCAGTTGAACTTGCGGTGAAGAAAAGGGAACCGGCCCTAGCAGCCGAAGCGCCGCTGGCGGCGTCCGTAATCGCGCAGCGCGCGCAGGAAATCGACCCGCCGGAAGTCGGGCCAGAGAGCCTCGCAGAAATAGAACTCGCTGTACGCGCTCTGCCACATGAGGAAGCCGGAAAGCCGCTGCTCGCCGGAGGTGCGGATCACCAGGTCCGGATCCGGCTGGCCGCGCGTGTACAGGTACTCCGAGATCTGCCCGACCGACAGGTTCTCCGCGACCTCCGTCAGGGTTGAACCCTCGGAATCCGCCTGCAGCAGGAGCTCCTTGACGGCGTCGACAATCTCCCGCCGGCCGCCGTAGCCCACCGCAACATTCACGTGGAGCCCCTCGATGCAGGACGTGCGCTCGGCGAGCTCGGTGACCTTGGACGCCAGGTGTTCCGGGAGGAGGTCGAGCGCACCGACAGGCTGGACCCGGACCTTGCGGGTTTCGCCGAGCCGGTCGAGCGTGTTCCCGATGATGTCCAGGAGCTGCTCGATCTCCTCTGCCGACCGGTTCATGTTGTCCGTGGAGAGCATGTAGAGCGTCACCATTTCGACGCCGAGCTCGCGGCACCAGCCGAGGAACTCGAGGATCTTGTCCGCACCGGCCTGGTGTCCGTGGCGGGTCGGCGCGCCGGCCAGTTTCGCCCAGCGCCGGTTGCCGTCAACCATCACGCCGACGTGGTGCGGTATGCGGTCGGGCGCAAGGGACCGCTGGAGTTTGCGCTCGTAGAAGCCGTAGGCAAACGAGGGAAACTTCACGGCAGCGCCCACCTGTCCTTCGATCAGCTAGCAGGGATTCATCCACTACCGTACCGGCACGGGCTGCGCGGTGGCGGAAAGCACATGTTACTGGTTAGTAACTTGAGGTGGGGCTCCGCTAGAATTGCGGTCATGAGCCGACGCGTTTCACCACCGACCGGAGCGCCCAATACCCCGCAGAATCCGGACGGATCAGCTCCCAATAATGGTCCGGTGGAAGCCGCCGTCGAGCGCGCAGCGGATGCCCTGAACATCAAACCCAAATGGCGGGGCTGGATCCATCTCGGCGCCACTCCCCTGGCGGTCGTTGCCGGAATTATGCTCGTGATCCTGGCACCCACGACGGCGGGAAAAGTCACCTCCGCGATCTACGCTTTCACCGGCATCCTGCTCTTCGGCGTCAGCGCCGTCTATCACCGCGGCAACTGGCGCCCACGCACCAAGGTGGTCCTCAAGCGGCTGGACCACACCAACATCATGCTGGTCATCGCCGGCAGCTACACGCCGCTCTCCTGGGCCCTGCTTCCACAGGACAAAGCCACCCTCCTGCTGTGGCTGATCTGGTGCGGCGCCATCGCCGGCGTCCTGTTCCGCGTGCTGTGGGTCAACGCCCCGCGCTGGCTCTACGTGCCCATCTACATTGCCCTGGGACTGGCGGCGCTGCTGTTCCTGCCCGACTTCCTGGCCGCCAGCGTACCGGCGACAGTCCTGATCATCGTCGGCGGCGTCTTCTACATCGCCGGGGCCGTGATCTACGGAATGAAACGGCCCAATCCCAGCCCGCAGTGGTTCGGGTTCCACGAACTGTTCCATGCGTTCACCGTGGCGGCGTTCGCATCCCACTTCATCGCCATCCTGATCGCGGTGCTGAACCCGGCTCGCTAGGGGTACTGACGGCTAGGGCGCGTCAGGGCCGTGCTTGCCGCCGGGAGCGCGCCGCCGGGGTTCCTCCCCCGAGGACGATTCGGGTCCCGCGGCGTCTGGAGCACCGCCGGATTCCTGTCCTGACTGTTCCAGCTGCTGTGCCTGCTCGGCCTCAAGGTTGGCCATCTCGCGGTAGCGTACGCGCCGGATCCTGCGGGCCATGTCACGGATCAGGAAGATCACGGCGATCACCATGAAGAGCGTGGCCAGGAACCCCAGGAGCCCCGGAGTCACCTGCGTGGGGTCCAGCCCGGGGCGCAGCGAGGGTTCCTCACCCGGGGCAGGCGTCACGGTTGCGGCCAGGTTGAGCAGGGAAAGCACTCCAGAGCACCACTTTCACAGAAGGTTTTGCGGCGGACACGCCGGCTAACTCATTCTATGCCCGCAAAGAAGTCCGTCTCGGGCAGGTCCTGCGGCACCCGTGAGTGGATCAGGGAGTAGTCCTCCCAGGGCCAGACCTTGCGCTGGAGGTCCGCCGAGACGGCAAAGAAGAAGCCTTCCGGCTCCACCTGTGTGCGGTGGGCCAGCAGGGCGCGTTCGCGGTGTTCGAAGAAGTCGCCGCAGTCGATCTGCGTGGTCGTCGGATGGGTGGGCCGGGCCGGCTGGTGACCCTCGGCGTCGGCTTCCAGCCAGGCGGCGATCCGCTCGGCGTACGGCGACTGCAGGCCGGCGTCCTCGAGCGCAAAGTGCAGGGCCCGGAAGCGCTCGGGGTTGAACGCGCGGTCGTAATAGAGCTTCAGCGGGCTCCATGGCTCCCCCAGTCCCACGTAGCGGGCAGGGTCGCCGGCAGCCTCGTAGGCCTCCACCGCCACCCGGTGCGCCATGATGTGGTCAGGGTGCGGGTAACCGCCGTTCTCGTCATAGCTGAGGATGACGTGCGGCCGGTACTCCCGGACCAGCCGGACCAGCGGTGCCGCTGCCCGCTCCAGCGGCTGCAGCGCGAAACACCCGGGGGGCAGCGGCGGCAGCGGGTCGCCCTCAGGAAGCCCCGAATCCACAAACCCCAGCCACCGGTGTTCAACTCCCAGCGCGGCGGCGGCCTCGGCCATTTCAAGCCGGCGCAGCCCTGCGAGGTCGCGGAGGGCGTGCGGAACCCCTGCCATCTGCGCGTTGAGGATGTCACCGCGCTCGCCTCCCGTGCAGGTTGCCACCATCACAGATACCCCGGCCGCCACGTAGCTGGCCATCGTGGCCGCGCCCTTGCTCGACTCATCGTCCGGGTGCGCGTGCACCGCCAGCAGGCGGTAGCCGCCGTCGTTCGCTGTGGGCGTTGAAGCGGTGTCGGGGATGTTTTCCGGGCTGGGCACTGGAATGCTCCTGAATCTTTCCTGGTCTGACGAGGGCCGGACTGTTCCTTGGCGGGACCTGCGGCCAAGCGAGGGGACAACCGGCAGTGAACTGACGTGAAGATTCCAAAGTACCGGTTGGTAAACTGGAACCGATGAGCACCGACCACGCGCCAGTACCAAGAGTAGCCAATCGCTACGGTGCCCCCAAGCCGCAGCGGGCCGCCTCCGGGCCGCGCCGGTGGCTGATCTGGGCGGTGCTGGCGGTGGCCGTCGTCGCTACCGGTATTTTCAGTCTTTTTGCCGGCACTCCGGAGGTGTCCTCCAAGGATGTGGGCTTCCGCATTGACGGTCCTGCGATGGCCCGGGTGGACTATGAGGTCACCAAGGATCCCGCGGCAACCGCCCAGTGCGCTGTCCAGGTCCTGAACGAGTCCTACGCGGTGGTCGGTTGGACGGTGGTGACCATTCCCCCGGCCGGCGTCGAAACGGACGGGGACGGCCGGACCACCTCGCACAGCACCATGGTCCGGACGGAGTCCGAGGGCGTCACCGGCGGGGTCAACGCCTGCTGGCTGGTCGACTGACTCCTACCGGCCAGGCTCACAGCCCGCGCCGTTATTGGGTTTCTGCAGCCGGCTGACTATAATGGATTGATACGTTCCGCCCCGCCCAGCGGTTGGTTCTTTGTGGAGAGTTCCCCAGGACACCATCACGCAGGCGGGGTCTTTGCTTGTAAATGCGTACCGCACAGGTGAAGACCGCAAAGCCGAACCCCGCGTACGGGTTCGACGTACCTAAGGAGATACCGTGTCCACCAACAGCGCATCCGTCGCCTGGCTCACCAAGGAGTCCTACGACCGCCTCAAGGCTGAGCTGGACCACCTGTCCGGCCCCGGCCGCACCGAAATCGTTGCCCGCATCGAGCAGGCCCGCTCGGAGGGTGACCTCAAGGAGAACGGCGGCTACCACGCAGCCAAGGAGGAGCAGGGCAAGGCCGAGGCCCGCATCCGCCAGCTCACCGAGCTCTTGAACAACGCCCACGTGGGTGAATCCCCTGCCGATGACGGCATCGTTGAACCGGGCATGCTGGTCGAGGCGAACATCGCCGGAGACAAGGAGACCTTCCTGCTCGGCAGCCGCGAGGTCGCCGGTGACACGGATCTGGATGTCTACAGTGAAAAGTCCCCGCTCGGCGCAGCCATCCAGGGACACAAGGCCGGAGACACGGTGAAGTACACCGCGCCCAACGGCAAGGAAATCACCGTCGAGATCCTGTCCGCCAAGCCTTACGCCGGCTAGCAGCCCCTCAGGCTCAGCGCGCCCGCGGTAGACGGCGGCCGGTTCCGGAAGGGGCCGGCCGCCGTTTCAGCAGCAGGGCCGCCAGCACTCCCCCAAGAGCACCGAAAAGGTGGGCCTGCCAGGAGATGTTTGTGCCGAACTGCGGCAGCACTCCCCAGAGCAGCGAGCCGTACATGCCGAACAACAGGACGGCGAGCAGGATCTGCTTCCAGTCGCGGTTGTAGAAACCACGTACCAGCAGGTAGGCGAACAGCCCGAAGACCACCCCGGACGCTCCGATGGTCACTCCCCCGCCGAAAATCCAGACTCCCAGTCCGGACGCCAGCCAGCTCGTTCCCACGGCAACGGCGAAGCGCTTTGCGCCCTCGAGGAATGCCAGGAACCCCAGCACCAGCAACGGCAGGGTATTGCTGATCAGGTGCCTGGCGTCCGCATGCAGCAGCGGAGCGAAGACCACGCCGTCGAGCCCTTCCAGCTCACGGGGAACGATCCCCAGCAGCCGGACAAGGAAGAAGCCGGTGGCTGCGTTCACCAGGTGCACCACCCAGAGCAGGGCGGCGAAGACGACGACGGTCGCCAGCGCGCTCCTTGCCCTCCTCGCCAGCATCTCAGCCCTGGATGACGACGGGCTGGAAGCCCTCCGCACGCAGGTTGTTCAGGACCTGCTCGCAGTGCTCCTCGCCCTTGGTTTCCATGTTGATCGTGATCGCCACGTCCCCCATGCTGATGGAGCCTCCCACCCGGGTGTGGTCGACGCCGGTCACGTTCGCATCGGACTCGGCGATGATGCGCGAGATCGTGGCCAGCGAGCCCGGACGGTCATCGAGCAGCATCCGCACCACCAGGTACCGGCCGGCCGCGGCAAGGCCCCGCTGGATGACCTTGAGCATCAGCATCGGGTCGATATTGCCGCCCGAGAGCACCACCACGGTGTTCCCCGGGTTGGCGCCGTTCTCGGTGAGCTTTCCGTCCAGCAGTGCCGCGACGCCCACTGCGCCGGCAGGCTCCACCACCATCTTGGAGCGCTCCAGGAGGAAGATCAGCGCCCGGGCGAGGGAGTCCTCGCTGACCGTGACGACGTCGTCCACCAATTCCCGGATGATCGAGAACGGAAGCTGCCCGGGCCGGCCCACGGCGATACCGTCGGCGATGGTGGACACCTTCTTCAGCGGAACCAGCGCATCGGCGGCAAGGGACGGCGGGTATGCCGCGGCGTTCTCCGCCTGGACCCCGATCACGCGGATCTCCCGGCCCAACTCGCGGGCGCGCGCCTTGACCGCGACGGCGACGCCGGCCAGCAGCCCGCCGCCGCCCACCCCCATGAGGATGGTGTCGACGTCGGGCACCTGCTCGAGGATCTCCAGTCCGATGGTTCCCTGCCCGGCGACGACGTCCACGTTGTCGAACGGGTGGACAAAGACGGCGCCGTGCTCGTCCGCGTACCGCTTGGCCTCGGTCAGGGCCTCATCGACGTTGTGGCCGTGGAGGATCACCTCGGCGCCGTGCCCACGAGTTGCCGCAAGCTTGGGCAGCGCCACCCCGAGGGGCATGTAGATGCGTGCCTTGATGCCCAGCCGCGCAGCCGCCACCGCAACGCCCTGGGCGTGATTGCCTGCGGATGCCGCCACCACGCCGCGGGCGCGTTCCTCCTCGGAGAGCCGGGCCATCCGTACGTATGCGCCGCGCACCTTGAAGGATCCGGCACGCTGCAGGTTCTCGCACTTGAGCGAGACCCTGGCGCCCGTCAGCCTTCCGAGCGCGCGGGAGTCCTCGATCGGGGTGTACGCAATCACGCCATCGAGCATTTTCTGCGCTGCGAGGACGTCCTCGACGGTCACTGCCAGCTGGGCGAGATCGGTGGTCACGATGAGGCTTCTTTCGGAGAGGGGGCGGTTCCGGTGGACTCACCGGGAGGCTGGGACGCTGGTGCAGGCTGCCGGTCAGGCGGGCCGAGCGCCGGGTCGGCTTCCCAGGCGCGCCCGGAAATGTACCGCACCACGGTGTTGAGGGTGGCAAGGACCGGCACCGAGAACAGCGCACCGGGAATGCCCGCGACCAGCGTTCCTCCCGCAACAGCGAGGACCACGGCGAGCGGGTGCAGGGAGACTGCCCTGCCCATGATGAACGGCTGCAGGATGTGCCCTTCTACCTGCTGCACCACAAACACGATGGCCAGCATCACCAGCGCGTTGACCCACCCGTTGGCCACCAGCGCCAGGAGGACGGCCACCATACCGGTGAAGAGGGCGCCCAGGATCGGAATGAAGGAGCCGAGGAATACCAGGACGGTCAGCGGCAGAACCAGCGGCACCCCGATGATCGCGGCGCCCAGGCCGATTCCCACTGCGTCGATGAAGGCCACGAGGATCTGCACCCGGACGTAGTTGGCCATGGACGTCCAGCCCTGCCGTCCGGCGCCGAGGACCGCCGCTCTGGCCCGGCGCGGCGCAAGGCCGGCAATGAAGCGCCAGATGAGGTCGCCGTCGTGCAGGAAGAAGATCAGCGCGAATACGGTCAGCAGGAGCCCTGCCATGAAGTAGCCGGCGCCGCTGCCGAAGGAGAGGGCTCCGCTGACAATGACGCCGCTGTTGTTGTCCACGGCGGCGGCCACCTCGTCGATGAACCCGTCGATCTGCGAGGTGGTGAGGTGCAGCGGACCCAGGGAAAGCCAGTCCTGGACCTGGTCGATACCCGCCAGCGCCTCATCCCAGAGGGAAGCGAATCCCACTGCGAGCTGCTGCCCGACGAGCGAGAGGGTGGCAGCGACCGCAGTGAGGAAGCCGAGAACGGTCATCGCCACGGCTATGCCGCTCGGGATCCTGCGCCGGCGCAGGAAGGTTACGGCCGGGGCAAGCAGGCTCGAGAGCAGTCCCGCGATCATCAGCGGAATCACGAGGAGCGAGATCTGGCCGAGCAACCAGACCAACGCGGCCGACACCACGAGGATCAGACCGACCCGCCACGCCCAGGCGGCGCTGACCCGCAGTGCGTAGGGAACGTCCTCGCCCGGCGCCCGCTCCAGGGGCACGCTGAAGGCACCCAGGGGCACCTGCTGCGTTTCCGGCCGCGATGGACGCGTCATGACTCAATCTTTTCACAAGACCCTTGGAACTCCGCTTCGTCTGACTGTTTGAAAATGTTCGGAAACGTTGTATTTTGTTAACCACGTTCTGTGATCCCGCCGACCCTCCTGGAGTTCCCATGCTCGCCGCCGACCGGCACGCCGCGATCCTCGCGAAGCTGGGCGTACAGCGGACCGTGCGGGTCAGCGAACTGGCCGAGAGCCTTGGCGTCTCCGAGATGACCATCCGGCGGGACATCGACGGCCTCGACGCCGCCGGCGCCCTCCGCAAGGTCCATGGCGGGGCCGCATCCCGCACGGCGCTGAGCGCCCTCGAACCCGGGTTCGGCGTCAACGCCGAGCAGCGGACGGACGCCAAGGAATCGATTGCGGCAACGGCGGCGGCGCTCATCCGGCCAGGAATGACGGTGGCCCTCACCGGAGGCACCACCACCTACCGCCTCGTCGGTCACCTGACGGGGCCTCTCACGGTGCTCACCAACTCACTGCCCGCCGCCGAAAAGCTGCACCGCACCGCACCGCCCGGCGTCACCGTGCTGCTGACCGGCGGTGAGCGCTCCCCCTCGGAAGCGCTCGTAGGGCCGATCGCCACCGCCACCGTCCGGTCCCTCAACGTGGACCTCTGCTTCATGGGCGCCCACGGTGTGGACTCCCGGGCAGGGATCACCACCCCCAACCTGGCTGAGGCGGATACCAACAGGGCCTTCGCCGAGCAGTGCGGCCGGTTGGTTGTCCTCGCCGACTCCACCAAGTTCGGCACCGTGAGCCTCGCCAGGATCGCAGGGATCGACCAGGTGCACTGCCTGGTCACCGATTCATCCCCCGAAGACCCGCACTACGCGCGCACCACCGACGTCCTCACACCCTCCGCTCCCCCGCCCCCGAATCCCCAGGACACCCCATGACCCAGATAACCCCCACCCGACTCTCCGACGGGCGCGAGCTGATCTACTTCGACGCCACCAAAGAGGCGGCGGCACTGCACGCAGATCCAGCCGCCGTGGCCGACCAACGCGGCCTGCCGCCGCGGGGCGGCACCGGCGACGTGCGGTATGACCCACTGACCGGCGAGTGGACCGCCGTGGCCGCGCACCGCCAGACCCGCACCCACCTTCCCCCCGCAGACCAGTGCCCGCTCTGCCCCTCCACGGCGGACAACCTCTCCGAGATACCGGCCTCCGACTACGAGGTGGTGGTCTTCGAGAACCGGTTCTCCTCCTTCGGACCGGCCCTTGGCGAGCTTCCGGACCTTCAGCCCGCAAACACCGGCTGGGGTACGACGACGTCGGCCTTCGGTCGGTGCGAAGTGGTCGCCTTCGATTCCGCCCACGAAGGCTCCTTCGGGTCACTCCCGCCGGAGCGGGCGCGGACGGTCATCGATGCGTGGGCCCAGCGTACGGAAGCGCTCTCGGCGATGAAGGGCATCCGGCAGGTCTTCCCGTTCGAGAACCGCGGCGCGGACATCGGCGTGACGCTGCTCCACCCGCACGGGCAGATCTACGCCTACCCTTTCGTGACGCCGCGTGCAGCGCTGATGGGCAGGGCCGCCCGGCGTTACTTCGACGCCGTTGACGGACGCGAAACCCTCCTGGGGTCGGTGCTGAAGTCGGAGCGGGACTCCGGCGAGCGCATGGTCCTGGAGGGGAAGCACTTCAGCGCGTATGTGCCGTTTGCTGCACGCTGGCCGGTTGAGGTGCACCTGGTCCCGCACCGCCATGTGCCCGACATCGCGGCCCTCACCCACGGGGAAAAGGACGAGCTGACCACCCTCTACCTCGATCTCCTGGCCCGGGTGGACGGTATGTACAGTACGCCCACCCCGTACATCGCCGCCTGGCACCAGGCTCCTCTCGTTCCCGAACTGCGTGAGGCCGGATACCTGCATCTCCAGCTCACCTCACCCCGCAGGGCCGAGGATAAGCTGAAGTTCCTCGCCGGTTCGGAAGCAGCAATGGGCGCCTTCATCAACGACACCACTCCGGAGCAGGTTGCCGCCACCCTGCGCGCCGCGACCTTCGCAGGGAAGGAAACAGCATGACCCTCAGCCAGCAGTTCAAGGACCGCTTCGGGCATGCGCCCGCAGGCATCTGGGCCGCCCCCGGCCGCGTAAACGTGATCGGCGAACACACCGACTACAACGACGGGTTTGTCCTGCCCTTCGCGATCGACCGGGCAACCTCAGTGGCCGCATCCGTCCGGAAGGATGCGGTCGTGCGCGTCAGTTCGACCTTCTCCGGCTCAGGTGAAGTGGTGATCAGCGATCTGGAGGAGCTTGCCGCCGGCGACGTCGAGGGCTGGGCCGCCTACCCGGTGGGAGTCCTCTGGGCGCTGCGCCAGGCCGGGCACCCGGTCCAGGGCCTTGATCTTCTGATTGATTCGCAGGTCCCGGTGGGGGCAGGGCTCTCCTCCTCCGCCGCCATTGAGTGTGCCGTCGCGGTGGCGGCGAACGAGCTGTTCACCCTCGGGCTGACCGGCCCGGAGCTCGCTCTCATCGGCCAGCGGGCCGAGAACGAGATGGTGGGGGCACCGACCGGCCTCATGGACCAGTCAGCGTCCCTGCTCGGCCGGCGGGGCCACGCGGTCTTTCTCGATTGCCGCACCCGGCAGGCGGACCTCGTCCCGCTGCCCCTGGCGGAAAACGGCCTGGCCCTGCTCGTGATCGACACCCGGGTCAGCCATTCCCACGCAACCGGCGGCTATGCGGCACGCCGGCGGGCGTGCGAGGTGGGCGCTGACGTGATGGGGGTTTCCGCCCTGCGGGACCTGAGCGAGGATGACCTCGAGGAGGCATCCGGCCTTCTGGACGAGGAGACGTTCCGCCGGGTACGGCATGTGGTGACAGAGAACGCTCGGGTTCAGGACGCCGTCGTACTCCTCCGTACCGAGGGTCCGCACGCCATCGCACCGCTGCTCGACGCCAGCCACCTCTCGATGCGGGACGACTTCGAGATCTCCTGTCCCGAACTCGATCTCGCCGTGGAGGCGTCGCGGGCAGCCGGCGCGCTGGGTTCCCGCATGACGGGCGGGGGCTTCGGCGGTTCCGCCATTGCGCTGACGCGGATTGAGGACATTGACCGGGTGAGTTCCGCCGTCACTGCTGCGTTTGCCGACGCTGACTTCACCGAGCCGGCCATCTTCGCAGTGTCGCCCGCGGACGGTGCGGGCCGCGTCTCCTGACCTCCCGGAACTTTTGCGCACCTCCGGCTGACCTCCCGGAACTTTCGGGCAGATCCGGCGATGTATCCGCCGTCGGACCCACCAGATCTGCCCGAAAGTTCCGCAGGGGATACACAGGAAACACCGGACACAGAAAACCCCCGGCACCGTTTCCAGTGCCGGGGGTTTTCGCTGCTAGTTGTACTTCGTTTACTCGCTGCCGCGCAGGATCGCAATGATGCGCAGGAACTCGACGTACAGCCACACCAGGGTGACCGTCAGGCCGAAGGCCGCCGTCCAGGAGTACTTGCGGGCGGCGCCGTTGCGGACGCCCTCGCTGATCATGGTGAAGTCGATGACCAGGGAGAACGCAGCCAGGCCGATAGCCAGCACACCGATCAGGACGCCCAGCGGGATACCGAAGATTTCGATGCCGGTGCGCAGGCCCCACGGGTCATTGCTGACGCCGAAGACCATCAGGCCAAGGTTGACCAGGCTGAACAGTGCGTAGCCGATCATGGCGATCATGAAGATCTTCATGCCCTTGGGGGTTGCACGGACCTTGCCGCTCTTGAAGAGCACGAGGGTCACGGCGAACACCGACAGGGTGCCCAGCAGAGCCTGCATGGCAATGTTCGGGAACTGTGCCTCGAGGAACATGGTGAGCCCGCCGAGGAACAGGCCCTCAAGGAAGCCGTAGCCGAGAATCAGCGCGGGGACGGGCTCACGCTTGAATGCGTTGACGAGGCCCAGGACGAAGCCGCCGATCAAGCCGACGATCATCAGCAGGGGCGCCAGTGACGGGAACAGGAACGCAGGAACCGCCGCGCCGATCAGTACCATGCCGATGGTGGCGATGGTCTTGACGATCACGTCGTCGAACGTCATGCGGCCGGTCTCTGCCGGACCTGCCGAAGGCTGGTTGTAGAGGTGCTCCAGCTGCTGCTGGTTCATGGCCGTTTGACCGGCCAAAGTTGTTGAACCGTACGCTGCCGGATTGTCGCCGCGGGCAGCGGTACGGAAGTTCTTACCGTTGAATACCGGGTTACCGCCGAGTGCCATTGTGTTGTAGTCCTCCATCTGGGGGCTGAGATGTTTCAACCCTACCAATATCAACGGTTTTCCAGCGTTTTTGTTCCTGCCGCCCGGTCGCTGCCACTTCGGCTGCGGAGTCGGCTGCGGAGTCGGCTGCGCCGGATGCCCGACGGTAGACTGTCCGCGTGTCGAACCCACCAGCCACCAAGGCCCCGTTGCCCGATGCCCTGCCGCTGAAAATGCTCCACGACCGGCTCCTGGTGATCCTGGACAAGGACAGCAGCGAGCGCCGGTCGACCTCGGGCATTGTCATTCCCGCCACCGCGGTGATGGGCAAGCGGCTGGCCTGGGCCGACGTCGCAGCGGCCGGCCCCAGCGTCCGGCAGGTTTCGCGCGGCGACCGCGTGCTGTTCGATCCGGAGGACAAATCCGAGGTCGACGTCGGCGGCACCGACTACATCCTGCTCCGTGAGCGGGACATCCATGCCGTGGCGCAACCGGAAAAGGACGACGCCGGCACCGGCCTCTACCTCTAGGCGCACCTTCGGCGCGCTCTAGTTGTATTGACCACAGAGGTTAGTGACGGTCGGCGTGGTTTGGTGACATGAAGAAGACCTCCGGGTGAAGTGGGGCTTGTCTAGAGCATCCACTAACCAGGAGGTCTTCAATGTCCCACCCTAACGCCCTACTGACACCTCGCGGGAGGTTGTTACTGGCCCAGTGTGTTGTCGATGATGGTTGGCCGCTGCGCCGGGCTGCGGAGCGTTTCCAGGTCTCTGCCACGACCGCTGCACGCTGGTCCTCCCGGTACCGTCTACTCGGGCCCGCCGGCATGAACGATGCCTCCAGCCGTCCGCACCGGTGTCCGCGCAGGACGCCGGCGCGCACGGAGCGGCGGATCATCGCGATCCGGGTCAACCGGCGGTGGGGCCCGGCACGGATCGGCTATCACCTCGGGGTCCATCCTTCGACCGTGCACCGTGTCCTGGCCCGGTACGGTCTGGCGAGACTGTCCTGGCTGGACCGTGCCACCGGACGGGTCATCCGCCGCTACGAACACGCCGCGCCCGGGGAGCTCGTGCACGTGGATATCAAGAAGCTCGGGAGGATCCCCGACGGCGGAGGGCACAAAGCCCTCGGCAGGGCCGCCGGGCGCCGCAACAAGGTCGGCACCCAGCGCAACCGCCGCCCCGGGTATCACTTCATTCACAACGCCGTCGACGATTACTCACGCTTTGCCTACTCCGAGATCCTCACCGATGAGAAGAAGGAAACCGTGGCCGCGTTCTGGAACCGCGCCAACACCTGGTTCGAGTCTCGCGGGATCACCGTCCAGCGAGTCCTGACCGATAACGGCAATGGATACCGATCCCGTGCCTTCGCCGACGCCCTCGGACCCCGCAT
>NZ_FNDT01000019.1 GCF_900099735.1 Arthrobacter subterraneus
CTCCTCACCGAGAGACTGTTTCGTATGACCATCGATATCAGGGCAATGCTCCACCGAGTCGTCGCGGAAGTTTTCGACGAGAGCTTCGCGGTGACGGGCTTCGGCTATAGCGACCATCCCGGTCTGCACGGTGTTGAAGTGAGAAGCAATCTCGTTGAGGGTCGCACCGCGGTCATCCGGGCCAGTTATGAGTGGTCGGACATCTTCATTCCCGAGCTGAACGTCCAGGCAAACATGTTCGACTACGACGACGTGGAGGAGGAGAAGGCGGCAGAGCTCCGAAGGCTCTGCCTCGTCATGCGTGCCTACCTTCAAGGGGAAGGCGAGATCGAAAAGCGGCGACGGCTGTTTCGCCGGGGAACGAACGCAGTTTTGAGGATCAAGGTAGACGGCCTTGAGTGGCGCCTCGGTCGGCACCACTACGTTGTGCCCAACCTATAGTTGTGCGCGTCGCTCAGGGCTTAGTCAGTGTCAACCGCAGCATGTGGTTTGAATCTCCCTCACTGGGGCAGGGGATTTCTTGTGGGGCTATGGGTGCCCACCTACGGGCTCCTTTCCGGGCTGCTGGTAGCGCGCGCAGTACGTGCCACTCCTGTGCAGCGCCTCTCAATCTGTCGGGTGAGGCCAGGGGGTACTTGAGATTCCTTCATAAGCTTCTTTGAAGGCTGGAGGGAATCCGTTGCCGATGAACCCTTCGAAGTAGTTGAAGATGCTGGGTCGGCTTGGATCCTCGAAGTGATCATCAGCCGGAGGATAGTTTCCGGTCATCACTTGGTAGTGGGACCAGTTACGAAGCCATATTTCATAGGTAAAAGTCTCAGTCTGAGCTACGGGTCCTGTAGATGCGGCAGGATCGTGTCCGATCCGCTTGGCGTTCGTCGCCCGTGCGGCATGTAGATGTTCTTCGAAGCGTGCTCTTGGTTCCGGCCTCGGGTACCAACGGTCGTAGACATCTGAGCTGCACCGTTGCATCTGCTCGTAGAGGTCAACAATGGTTTCCGGCTTCTCCGCCCGCAGCTTTCGATTCAGTAGGGCCATTTGAGGACCAGGATCACGGTTCCACAACTTGGCCTTCTTCACGAAGTCTTCAAGGTCCATCCCTCAGGGCTCCTTCGAACGTTCCACGGATCGGGGCGATGCTGTTCCCGACAAGACTAGAGCAGGCGCCGGCGTGTGCCGGTTAGCCGGCTCCACAGCTTGGGCCGCTGCTCCGGCTGTGCGGCTGGGTATCAGGCACATCAAGCTCTCGTCCCCAGGAAAGCCTGACCTTAATCTCTCGTTGGACCTGGCCGTTGACCTAAACCAGGGTTTTGGCCCGGCGTAGAACAGTGTCGTGCTGCTCGCGGTCGAAGGTATAGGTGAGGGTGGAAGGAAACAGGTATCCCTCCACGTCCGGACCGGGTTGGTGGGCCTGGAATCGCCTCCAGGTCACAGTTTCGTCCTGACGATCGATAACGGCACTGATCACGGCGCATTCGACATGCAGGCACTCCCCGATAAGGAGCGGAGTGCGGCCGGGAAATTCCTCCCACTCATCCTCACCAAGCAGAAACCGTAATGCGTCGCGACCGGCGTCCCCATAGTCATCTTTGCTTCGCTGCAGTACTGAGTAATAGAGGTCAGCTGTGAGGCGGCGCCCTTCCTTCGGCAGTGACGACCTAGCCTCCTGCAGGATGAGCGCCAAAGGTTCACCGTTGATGGACCACTGTAGTCCTCCCACCTGATGGGCGGCACGCTTCCACCGTCGGCCCACGGCGACACCGCGATCCAAAGTCAGACGAGAAAACTCTACTTCGTGAGTTTGCATGCCTTCATCGCTGCCAGGTGTTCCGCCGGTGTCTTCAATCATTCGTGGATCCGGGATAGGTTGCGACCCATTGTTGTGCGTCGAGGTTGGCGATACGGCGGTACAGGGTAGCTCTGGACATGCCGAGGTCGCGGGCGACGTGGGAGGCGGGTTGGCCTTGCTCGATGAGGCGGCGGGCATTGGCAATCTGGCTATCGCTGAAGATCGGGCGTCGGCCTCCCAGGTCCAGGCCGGCGGTGCGGCGTTTGGTGTTGGAGTCGTTGACGCGTTCGCGTTTGATCTCGAGTTCCATCTGCGCGAGGGCAGCCATGACGGTGAAGACCATCGATCCCATGGGTGTGCCGGTGTCGACGTTTCCGCCGCCAAGGTTCAGGACGCGCAGGTTCACCTTCTGAGCTCGAAGTTCATCGGCCAAGGCGAGCATGTTGGAAGTGGAGCGGCCGAGGCGATCGAGGGTGGTGACGATCAGGGTGTCACCTTCATGCAGCGCGTCGAGGGCTTTGTCGAACTGGGGTCGCCGTGCATGAGCACCGCTAACGCCGTGGTCGATGTACAGATCATCGCGGCGGACGCCGGCGGCAAGAAGGTCGACGACCTGCCGGTCGGTGTCCTGGACGCGAGTTGATACCCGCGCGTACCCGATGAGCTTGCCCATGCGGCTCCTCTATGTGGATTGGTCCCAAATTGTCTCGCAACCTACTTCTCAGTCGCGAAATGACATCCCTAGTTATGAAACAGGGTAGCAAGACATGGAGGGAGTAGCAGTGGCGGGGGTGCGGGCCTGTCTCGTCCTAGTGTGTTGCAACCCTAGGGTTTCAACACACCAGAGGCTTCCCGCCAGCCCTAAACTCTAGTCATGGCGTCAGACCAGGAAATAAAGGAGCATGCGGCGTTCTGCAGGTGGAGCGTGGAGATGGGCCTACTTGCCGTAACCATCGCCGTAACGTTGGGTGCTGCCATCACTCAACTTTCCTCATTGAACTCTGGCTTGGATAGCAGCGCTGCCGCGGCGGTTTATAGCCAGCAGCAAGAAATCGACGAAATTTTCGTCGAGCGACCGGAATACCTGACTTATTTTGAAGAGGGTACGCCTCCTCCCTCGAGTGGGGACGAAGCATCTCGAGTCCGTGCCATTTCGTATCGCCTTCTGGATCACTTTGAGCATGTGCGATACCAGATCGATGCGGGGCTTTTTGAGGAAACTGAAACCACATGGAATGAGTACTTCGGAAGTAGTTTTGAGGACTCACCGGCGCTGTGTGCTGCCCTAGTCGAAGCGATTAAGGAGTACGACGGGACCGGTGGGGATACGTTATGGGCTGAGCATGCCAAGGAACCCTGTGGCGCCTATGGTATTCACGCGGACTAGAGGTTGAGCGGTGCGGAAGAGGACGCATTGGGGCCCATTAGTGCTCCACTAAAAAGGTTCGCAGGTATAGGCTCATCGCGAGGCGATAGGAGCGAGATGCAACCTGATGATTCGGAGGTCCAGCATTTGCTGGTCACCATTGCGAAGTACGACAAACAGGGAAAGCCCATCTCCCCGGACTCTTATAGCTCTGGTGGAGCTCGTAACGCTGACGGTACCCTCATAGCCCAATACGACAACCCGCAGCTTGTGGAGGTCGCCAATGGGTCTGATTTCGAGAGCGAGTTCGACGCGCAGGAGCGTCGTAGAAACGACGCCCGACGCAGACGGGAAGAAGAGGATGCAGAGCGTCGACGCCAGGATCTCCAAAAACTTGCGGAGGATGCGCTGAGGTTGGCCATCAAGAAATGGGTAAAGCCTTTTGTACGGGACACAGTTCTGCCGAAGGCAACGGAGTTGATGGAGACCAAGATGCTGCCTAAGGGCAAACGACTCGCGCAGCGCTTGTTCCGGCCGGAGGAGACTCAGAATGGGGGCCAGCGCCACCGGGGTGACAAGCCCGAGGATGCGACCGACACCGTCACCCGGTCGACAGCTTCACCCCTCAACGCAAATCCTGCCTTCGACCAGCCAAGTTCTGGAATGGGCGGTGTTGATTCGCCAGACGCAGATGTGATCCGGATGAGCGAATATAAAAACCGTCGGTCTGCCTAAGGGCTGAACTCGGCTAATTAGCACCCAGCTTGAACAATGCGTACTCAACGACATGGCGAGGGCTGGTTGGGCACCAGCGAGCGTTGACCTCGGCAGCTACATCGAGGTATCTCGCGTAGGCGGTGAATGGCCGTCGATTGGTCGTACTTGCCCATCCCAGTGCGTTGGACACTCGGTCGTCAAAAATGAGCGGTGCGCGCAGTCCTTCTCGGTTGGGATCGTCGTATGCGGCGAAGTAGAGCCATTTCGTGAAGAAGGCCGGCCCGAAGCCCTTGATGCGGTCCTCGCTGGGCGAGTTGAGGTGGTGGTACGCCTTAACTGGGTCGAGTGTTCGAGCCTTATGGAGTGAGCGCTGGAGTGCGTCGAGTGCACCCTCCTCATGGAGGGGCTTAGTCACTCTGGCAACCCTTTGTGCTTTGGTTCCTGTTCCCCAGGCGCAAACTGCCACGTACAGGTTGAGTATCGACTCAGCGGATGACACCTCATTGGCCAGGGCGAAGAGGTCCGAGCGGCTGACATGCTGCCTCTCCGGACCTTTGAGGGCCGTGGGGATTGGTAGAGCTACTGGCCATCGATCGGTCCAGTGGCGAGTGAGGTAGTCGAATCCTTGAGACCGAATCCGTTCGTCGGCAGGAGGGCCTTCCGGGAAAAATGCCTCTAGATCTTGGCAGATTTCTTCAACAGTTTTGCTCAAGCTCGGCCCCTCACCTATTAGTTCGAACGAACACTGCAAACGGTACCTGCTGTGAGGGCCCGCGACTCACGTGGTCGCTACCTTTCCTAGTGTATGTCCTACGTTAATGTCATACTGTCGTATACGCATGACAGTCATGCGTTCCAGATAGGAAAGAGGACCAAGTGGCAACAGTGACCATTCGGCTTGACGACGAACTTCGTGACCGCATCGCAGAGGAAGCAGAGCTACGCGGCGTCACGATGAGCAACTACATCCGGGACGCGTTGGAGAACCACATACGGTTCGAACAAACAGATCAGTTGGAAAGCGGACGACCGGGGAGCAGGGAGGGGGACATCGATCTCTCACCGTTCCAACGCCGGCTTCTCGTGCAGCTGCACCGAGCCATCCTGGCAGCGAAGGGAGACCTCAGCGCTGAGTACTACGACGCCGCGGAGGAGGCTAGGGGTGTGGAGCTACTTGAGCACGGATTTACCGGGGAATACTCCGAAGAGTTCGCAGGTATAAACCCGCCAATGTCTCAATCGGAGTGTGAACTGGTGTGGGACATCTTCGATATGTTCCGCGTTATTGGCTCGAGCGTGAGCGCGCTGGGCAAGGACGGTTGGACTCAGCTTGGTGTAGATGAACGCTACGGAAGCTTCCGCGGCTTCGATGGTAATCATTCTCTTGAGAATCGTCTGCTTTCCTACGCGAAGTACCTCGTGCGGAATGATCGGTGGGAGGAGCAGGCCAATGTTTTCGAAGGCCATGGGGGAGGAAATTCCCACACACAGATGGTTCCGACCTATCGGGCGATGCTCCGCGTCTTCAAGCCGATATGGAGCCTGACCGTGAGGAGCGGTTCACGGTGGCACCTCTCCGTTGACGAGCTCCGGCAGGTTCTAGAAGCCGCTCCTGGTGCGCGTGACTAGGCGACGGGCCCTTGAGACTGTCGACGGGAGCAGAGGTGTCTGATCTGCCGCTGGATGCTGGGTACGGTGGGAGAAGAGTTTTCACCGGCACCAGGGGGACGTCCGATGGCGCGATCGCGCAAGCGCAACCAGATTGATGGTCAGGCAAGTCTCGATGCATTTCTTTTCGCCCCACCAGAGGAGGTTCGTGATGAACAAGTACGGCAAGTTCGCGCAGGAGACGTGGAAGATGACCGCGCCGTCGCAGTACGCACTGATCCCGGACCCGGAGGAGTTCTTCCGGAGCCTGGGCGAGGAAGCGATGCAGAGGGTGGGGGAGCTGCAGTACGAGCTGGCGGGCCCGGATCCGAAGGGCGAGAGCTACCTGGAGAAGGTGGGCCGGCTGAACGCGTCGAGGATGCAGGCCGAGGAGATCGTCAGGGCCGAGATGTTGACCCCGGACGTGATGGAGACCGAGGGCGACGAGACGGACGAGGAAACGGGGATGTCAGCGACCCACGAGTACCTGCAGACGGTGGAACAACTGCGCCGAGAGTTGGCGGAGGGGACAGCGATCGAGGAAGCGGAGTACCAGAAGAAGGTGGACAACAGCTAGATGACACTGCTCGTCCGGAACGTGTTTCCCGGTTCATTCCTGCACGGCAGGATGATCTAGCCCCCTCTGGCGCCAGGGCCCGCTTCCAAGCGAATGTTGCTGCGCTGCGCGTACTGCGTGAGCTGCTGGAACAGGACCGGATCGCGAAAGCCGCTGAGCGAAAGGTGTTGGCCCGGTGGGGAAGCTGGGGTGCATCCGGTGTTGCGGAGGTATTCGATGAAAGCCGAAGTGAGTACGAAGCCGACCGCGCCGAGTTACGCGAGCTGCTGACCGAGGACGAGTACCGGGCGGCGAACCGCACCGTCATCAACGCCCACTACACGGACCCTGCCCTTGCTGCCGAAATTTGGCGGACTCTGGACACTCTCGGCTTCGACGGGGGACGGGTCCTGGAACCGGGATCCGGTGCTGGAACCTTCATTGGCCTGGCGCCCGAGAATGCTGCCATGACCGGTGTGGAGCTGGATCCGATCACGGCCGGCATCTCCCAGGCCCTGTACCCGGACGCGGACATCCGGGCCGAGTCTTTCGCTGATACCCGCCTGCCGGCCGGTTACTTCGACGCTGCCGTGGGTAATGTGCCGTTCGCCAAGACCAGGCTGCACGACCCGCGCCATAACGCGGGTAACCACTCGATGCACAACCACTTCATCATCAAGTCACTGGACCTCACACGTCCGGGAGGCGTCGTCGGTGTCATTTCCTCAGCGTTCACCCTCGATGCGCAGAATCCTGCTGCCCGCCGCGAAATCTACGAAACGGCGGACCTGCTCGGAGCCGTCCGGCTCCCCACCGGGGCGCACCGCCGCGCTGCCGGCACCGATGCCCTCACCGACGTGCTGATCTTCCGCAAGCGTCTTCCAGGTGAGGAGCCGCTCAACCCGCAGTGGCTGGAATCGCGCGCCCTCCCCGTTGAAGATGGTGCTGGTCAGGACCTGGCCCGTATGAACGCCTACTTCATTGACAATCCAGGACGCGTGCTGGGTGAGCCGGTCGTGGGTAATGGCATGTACGGCTCGGCGACTCTCACCGTCCGCAACGAGGACCTGCGATCGGTGCCAGAACAGTTGCACCAACAGTTGCAGGACATTGCCCGCGCCGCCGTCGACGTTGGCAGGGGAGTGGCCGAGCGTCAGCCCGGCCAGGTCATTGAATCAGCCGCGATCGTGCCGGCCGGCAGCGAGTTGCAGGTCGGGCACATCACCGCGGAGGCAGACGGGACGTTCGCCCAGGTCGGCCTCGACGGCGCGCTGGCTCCGCTCAGTGTTCCCAGGACACAGCAGGCAGAGCTGCGCTCACTGCTTAGCTTGCGGGACCTTGCCCGGTCAGTGCTCTCCCTCGAGGCGGGCAACGTCGAAGACACCGCCGAACTGGACGCCGCACGCGAACAGCTGCGCAATACCTACCGCACCTATTCGGATACCTACGGTCCCATCAACCGGTTCACGGAGCGGCGGACCGGGCGGACCAACGACGCCGGCGAAGACATCATGGCCCGGGTGACACCGAAAGCGGTGGCACTGCTGCGCAATGACCCGTTCGGGCCGCTGGTCCCTGCGCTGGAGAACTTCGACGAGGCCAGCCAGACAGCATCTCCGGCAGCCCTGCAGCGCGAACGTCAGGTGCAGCCCCGCCAGCCGGTGCGCGGCGTGGACACGCCTGCCGAAGCCCTGGCTGTCACCCTCGACACCACGGGGGAAGTCGACCTGTCCCAGGTGGCACTTTTGCTGGGCATCGAGGAAGACGCCGCGAGGGACGCGCTCGGAGACCTTGTGTATGAAGTGCCGGGCGGGGACGGGGCGCTGGAAACACGCGCCGAGTATCTGAGCGGGAACATTCGCGAGAAGATCGACGCGGCGCAGGAAGCGGCAGCCGAAGACCCCCGGTTTGAACGGAACATCGCTGATTTGCAGGCCGTCCTGCCACTGCCGTTGGGCGCGCATGAAATCGAGGCCCGCATCGGGTCGATCTGGATTTCCCCCGAGATCCATGAGGAGTTCCTGCGGAGCATCCTCCGCGACCAGCAGGCCCGCGTGGACAGGGTCAGCGGTGCCAACTGGGACGTGCAGGCGAACCGGCACAGCTTCATGGCCCGTAACGACTGGGGGACCGGGCGCATGTCGGCCGGTGAAATCTTCAAGAACCTGCTGGAGCAGAAGCGGGTCCAGGTCACCGACCCCGACCCCGACAACCCCGAAAGCTCCCGGCGGATCATCAACCCGACCGAGACAACGGCGGCGCAGGAAAAAGCGGAGCTGATGCAGGACCGCTTCAGCGAGTGGGTATGGGAGGACCCGGAACGCGCCGTCGCCCTGACGGATGAGTACAACCGCCGGTTCAACTCCCTGGTGCTGCGCGATTACACGGTGGAAGGGGAGCGCCTCACGTTCCCCGGGCTGGTCAAAGACTGGACTCCACGTCCGCACCAACGCGCCGCCGTGGCACGGATGATCTCCGAACCGTCCGTGGGTCTCTTCCACGAGGTTGGTGCCGGCAAGACCGCCGAAATGGTGATGGGTTCGATGGAGCTGCGCCGGCTCGGTATGGCCCGCAAGCCCGCGGTGGTGGTTCCGAATCACATGCTCGATCAGTTCGCCCGCGAGTGGCTGCAGATTTACCCGCAGGCGCAGATCCTCGCTGCGTCGTCGGCGGATCTGGCAGGGGATAAGCGCCGCCACTTCGTCGCTCGTGCGGCCGCGAACGACTGGGATGCGATCATCATGACCCGCACCGCCTTCGAGCGAGTGTCACTGTCCCCCGAAGCAGAGGACCGGTATGTGGCGCGTCAGGAGGAGAGGATGCGGGCCGAGCTGCGCGCCGCCAGCGAACGTGCCGCGGAGCAGGGCCGGCCGAGCCTGACCGTTAAACGCATAGAAGCGAGCTTGCAAGCCGCCGCTGAGAAGCGGAAAGCGAAGATGGACCGTGAAACCGATCCTGGCATCACGTTCGAACAGACCGGCATCGACTACCTCATCGTGGATGAGCTGCACGACTTCAAGAACCTCGCTACAGCGTCCAACATTCGCGATGCAGCCATTGACGGATCCAAACGTGCCTCCGATCTCCACGCCAAGGTTGAGTACCTGAGGGAAACCCATGGGGACCGGGTCATCACCGGCGCGACGGCCACGCCGATCGCCAACAGCGTGACCGAGATGTACGTGATGCAGCGCTACCTGCGCCCAGACCTGCTGGAAAAGGCCGGCATCAACGACTTCGACACCTGGGCAGCGACGTTCGGTCAGGTAGTCACCGAAATGGAGATGACCGTCGCCGGCGGGGACACCTTCAAAATGAAGGAACGCTTCGCGAAGTTCCAGAACGTACCCGAGCTGCTGAAGATGTTCCACACCTTCGCGGACGTGAAAACCGCCGAGGACCTGCAACTTCCAGTGCCTGACCTCGCGCAACGCGAAGACGGGCAGCGCCTGCCACGCATGGTCACCGTCGAACCATCCGCGGAGCTGCAGGAGTACATCGCCGACATCGGTGAACGGGCTGAGCGGATCCAACAGCGCCTGGTCGACCCAACCGAGGACAACATGTTGAAGATTTCCAGCGACGGTCGGAAGGCCGCACTGGACATGCGACTTGTCGACCCGGAGCTTGGGTCCCTCGTTAGTGAAACGAAGATCAGTGCCACCGCTGACCTGATCGCCCGCGTGTACGAGGACACGAAGGATCTCACCTTCAACGATCCGAAGACGGGAGACCCGCATCCGACACCGGGCGCCCTGCAGATCGTGTTCTGCGACCTGGGCACACCATCGGATACGTGGAACGTGTACGAGCAGCTGCGCGAAGACCTCGTACAACGCGGTGTTCCGCGGCAGAAGATCCGGTTCATGCATGAGGCGAAAAATGACGCCGAGAAGGGCCGGCTCTTCGCGGCCTGCCGTACCGGTGACGTCGCCGTACTGATCGGTTCAACCCAGAAGATGGGTGTAGGTACCAACATTCAGGCCCGCGCCGTGCACCTGGTAGACCTGGATGCGCCGTGGCGGCCAGCCGATGTGTCCCAGCGGCATGGCCGGATCATCCGGCAGGGCAACCAGAACCCGGAGGTCGCGATCTCTCAGGTCGTCACCAAGGGATCGTTCGACACTTACATGTGGCAGACGCTGGAACGCAAGAGCAAATTCATTGACCAGATCATGCGTGGCCGACTGGATGTCCGGGAGATCGAAGACGTTGGCGAGAACACGTTGTCCTTCGCGGAGGTCAAGGCGATTTCCAGTGGTAACCCACTAATCCTGGAGAAGTCCAAAGCGGATCAGGAGCTGTCTCGTCTGAGCCGTCTGGAGACCGCGTGGCACCGGAACCAGGCGGCCCTTACACACCGCAAGGCCAGCGCACAGAAGCGCGGCGAATCATTGGTGGCCGAGCTACCCGCACTGCGTGACGCTGCTGCACGCACGATCCCCAACTTCGGTGACGCTGCATTCCGTATGACCATCAACGGGCGCGCCTATGACAAGCGCACCGACGCCGCTGAAGCGCTGCGTGAATGGGCGAGCACCCACGCAGCGGTCCGACCGCCCATCAGCGGGTCCAGAGACCTCGGCGTCATCGGTTCCATCGGCGGGCACGACATCAGGTTCGTGCAGGGCCAGGTGAACATGGTCGATATGGGGGCGTCCCGAGTGGAGCTGCAGATTGATGGTGCCCCCGGGGTTGCGGTAGACCTTTCGCGCATCGATTCACTGGCTCCGACGGTCGGGGTGATTCAGCGTGTGGAGAACCAGGTGAAGCGCCTCCCCGACGAGGTTAAGAAGCAGGAGCAGCGCATCGAGGAAGCCCGCCAGGAGTACCGGGAAGCCGCCTCTGCCCTGCGCCAACCGTTCAAGCACGGTGAAGCTTTGGAGGTGGCGAAGTGGGAAGTCGAACGCATCACTAGGACAATGAACGGTGAGGAGAATCCCCAGCCGACGATCGATCCCGAGCTGCAAGCCATTCGCAGGAGAATGCGAACGGAGTTTCCCAAAGCGGCAGGACGTCGCACTCCTTCTTCAGGTCCTCAACCGGGGTCACCTCAGCCGCCGCGCAGGCACATTCCGCAGGAGCGCAAAAGCTGTGACACGGACAAGGAGCACTGACCGGCCGTTCGCCCTCAGGTCGCGACTTCGGATGAGGGCGAACCGTTGGCATCCAGCAGCGGGGTGACGCCGGCGGGTGTGAACCCGCTAGTTGGACTCGTTTGACGACGCCTGCGAATTCTCCGACGACGTAGGTGCGGACTGACTGGAGCGTCGACTACGGCGCTTTGCTGGGGCACTGTTGTCGAGTCCGAGCTTTTTTAGTTCGTCCTCACTCCAGCCTTCCTTGGTGGCGCGCACGTAAGCCTTCTTGTCTTCACGTTCGGCCTCGGCCAACTGTTCACGTAGCTCGTTTACTCGTTGTCGGGCAATCACGAGTTCGGACACTACGTCGATGCGCGAGTTGAGAATTTCACGTGCCTGGGACTTGGTCGCTTCAAGATCAATGGTTGCCATGTTTCAACAGTAGTAGGAGCCACCCTCGAACGGCATAGCTGCTCCTAGCTGGCACACATTGCACTACCCAGATGGACAGGGAAATCGTGCAGATGCGCGTTCCTCGGATCGTGGAACCAGTCGTCGACATCGCCGATGTCGTAGCGGATCAGTCGGGTCGAGGGGCGGTAGTAAATGGGACCGATCCCGAGCCGCCTCCATCGCGCCAGTTCGGCCACTGGTACGCCATACTTCCGCTCCACGTAGAGCGCTGTCACGAGAATCATTGAGGCACGTCCCTTTCTTTGTCCCTGCCACCGTTCCTTTCGGCAACGCCGTCATCACTTGGCCGCGAAGTGAATTGGCATGTTGGAGTCGGGGGATCGTGGAATACCGGAGGGAGCGAAGCGAGTGAGGATATGCCGCGAAAGCCGCCGGCGGAGACTTGTCAAGAGAAGGGCGGACAGTACCGTCAACAGCCGAAACGGAACGGCGCAGCCGTCCATCAAACACCGGACGCGAAGCGTCTCTCCAGGGGCTCGAATCTCGACCCCGCACCAGAGCGCAGGAACTAAGGACGTTGCCTCCGGCGGAGCAAGCTATACATTTATGTGCCATAAATGTAGGAGAATCCTCGACAGGGCGTCTCGGATCGGTCACACTAGTGTGAAGCCCCGACGTTTCGGGGGCGCTGCGCTGGGCATGGGGAAAGGCGAGGGAGACGTGACGGATGAGAAGGGTCCTTCCCGTCGTTTTGGGCGTCGTCGGCGCGCGAACATTCCCGGTCAGACACAGTATGTGCGCGTTTCGATGTCCGAGATGGAGCGGGCGCGACTCCTCGTCTTGGAGGAGCAGACGAACCGTACCGCCTCGGAGATTCTGGTGAGTGCTGCGTTGTACGCGGAGAATTCAGATTCGTTGGCGGAACGACGTGCGTTGGCGGTTGATCTGATGCAGGCGCGCCGGTTGCTTGCGTCAGTCTCTAACAACGTGAACCAGATCGCCCGGCACGCCAACGCAGGGGATGAGTTTCCCCAGGACGCCGCAGTAGCTGTCGCCGCTGTACGACGACTTGCCGACCGAATGTACGAGGTCGTCGACGAGTTGGGCCGATAGATGATTCCCAACGTTTCACGCGGCGAACGCATGACCGGCCTGATGGTCTACCTGGCTGGACCAGGACGGGCGAATGAACATACGGAGCCGCACCTCGTTGCAGGGTCGGCACCGATCATGGCGTGGCATGACGACACCGAACTGAACCGCGATGCGGCCGTTGCGATCGGCCGGGAGCTGGATCAGGCGAAACGCGTTCTCGGCGTCGAAGTTCCCGGTGGCCACGTCTGGCACTGCTCGCTCAGCCTCAGAGCTGAAGAAGGCGATCTGTCCGACGAGCGGTGGGCGGAGATCGCCCACGACTTCATGGACGAAATGGGATTCACCGAGGCGAGCGGGAAGGCTCCAGCGTCGTGGGTCGCTGTGCGCCATGGCCACAGCAAAGCAGGCAATGATCACATCCATATAGCTGCGTCCATGGTGCGTGAGGACGGCACGAAGTGGAGCCCCCATAACGACTTCCGAAAGTCCCAACAGGCCTGCCGGGGCTTGGAGAAGAAGTACGGGTTGGAAGAGCTCTCCAACGTGTACGCCTCCAAGGGAATCAAACCAGGCGAGCGGGAAGCATCGGCCCGCCGGGGGTTCCCAGAACCGGAACGCCACTCGTTGGCGAGGAAGGTCCGCAGCTGCGCGACAGCGTCAAAGGACGAAGCCGAGTTCGTCCGCAGAATGCGCCGGACCGGTGCCCTGATTCGGCCGCGGTTCGCTGCCGGCCGCGATGATGTCATCACCGGTTACCGGGTTGCAGAGAGACCGGTGAACGGACAACGCCCGGTCTGGTACAGCGGCACCCGCCTAGCCAGCGATCTGACGTTGCCGAAGCTGCGCAGTCGCTGGGAAGACAGCCCACAAGCAGCTACCGAAGCGGTCCAGGAATGGGCAGCGGCTCACCGTGGCCGGCGTGTGGTCAATGCGGGCCGTGAGTTAAGCGATCCTGACCCACAGATGTGGCAGCGGTACAGTGATGAGCTCTCCGAACTGAACAAGTCACTGGCCTCAGTGCCCATCGATGACCATGCGACCTGGGCTCACGTTGCCCGCGAGACATCAGGTGCGTTCGCGGCGTGGTCGAACAGTGTCGAAGCCGCCCCGGGGCCGCTGGCGGCGACGGCGGATCGTCTCTCAAAGACAGCCCAGCTGCGCCGGTACCCGGTCCAGCCACAGCGCGCTATGGGCCCGTCAGCCATGGGCGCGGCGAAGATCCTGCTAACGGCAACAAGCAAAAACCAAGGCGCGGCGCAGGCATTGATGCTGGTGCAGCTGGCGAACCTCGCGAAGTCAATCCACGACATGCATAAGGCGGCCGGGGACGTCCGTGCGGCACAGCAGATCAACACCGTCGTGAGAGAGCGTCTGGCGACCGTGGCAGGTCTCCTCAACCAGAAGCCCACGACGAACGTACAGAGCCCGGCTGTGGACGAGGAAACTGCCGCAGCACTGGCTCTGGCCGGACGTGACCACGGCGCGCCACGCACTGGCGGGTCAGTTCTTCCTCCCAAAATCGAGCCGGCCCGGAAACCGACCACGACACAACAGACGACCGACCGCGGCACCGAACGCTAACCAGATGAAGGGATGAGGTTATGAGTGAAACAGACGGAGTGGACGAAGCCGTTGAAGGACTTTCGCGCACCGGCATAGCCGTCGCAGCCAGGCTGGGAGAACAGCTCGCTCGCATGCGTGAGCAGTCGCTGCGAGAACAGCAAGCATCCGACGAGCAGCGTGCCCGAGAACTTCAGGCTCGGTATGATGCCCAGCGCGAAGCGGCACGAGCCCAGCTCGCACCGACGACCGACAACCGCTGGTGGGACCAGGCGCGTCCGCAGGATATTGAGCGTGTCCACGAGACGGCCACTGCCTGGAAGCAATTCGATCCCACCGCCCAGGAAGCAGCCGAGCGCATCCGACGTGAAGTGCAGGACCGCTACGGCGTGGACGTCGATAATCCTGGTGCTGACGATCGAGCAGTCAGTGAAGCACTGGCACAGGCGGAACGAGACCGGGCAGAGGCCGACCGGCAACGCAGTGCAGGAGAGCGAGACGGGGCCGAAGCCGCAACAATACTCGAGGCAGCTGGTCGGGAAGATCGAGACCGAGCATCGAAAGTCGAGACGGAGAACCGGGCGGCCAGCGACGCGGAACCGCTGTACGACAGCGAGGAGCGCCGGCAGTCCTTCGCCGCATCACTAGACGGTGTAGCGGACGGTGAGACCATCCGCGCGAGGATCCTGGCTGACCGGGACCAGGCCACACCGCCCTCAGCGGCAGTCGCAGCGGAACCTAGCAGGGTCAAGAAGGCGGCTAAACGAGGCGCAGGGACCGGGCGGCAACAGAAAGTACATTCCGAACGCTCCCGCTGACCGCAGTACTGGTCCATTGAGCTCGCAGTGCAGAGAAGTAGGGATGCGCGCAGGGGCAGGTTCAAAGTGCAGGATTGCGTGCGGTTCTTGCGTTCATAGCATCCCCTCGGAATGACGCATTACTGTCCATATGAGCACGCTTCGAAAGTTGTTGCGCTGAAGGTTCGGCTTACGGGGAAGACGGACCGAGCCGAGGCTCTCGTGTTGGAATGTCACATGGGATTCTTCAGCAGGCGGCGGGACCGCGAATCGGATGCCGTCATGCTCTTCTACTTCCATCTGAACGCGCTCGTATCGTCCGTCATTCATCCGAAATTCATGAATCCTCGGCTTGTGAGCGAGTTGTCTCTGACTGACGGGGACACCGACTATGCATTTTCTGTGGTCGAGTTCGCAGACTTTTGTTCCGGCGCTCATGGAGCACCAACGACGCCCAACCAGAGAGCCACCATCCTGGATACCCTTCAGTCTCTCCGCAGAAGCGTCCCATCGTCGCAATTCGATTACCGGTTCTGCGTCTACGAATTGAACGAACTCGAATCGATTTTGAGGAGTATGCAAGAAACGTCGCGGTGAGCCTTCGGCTAGCGAGCATGGCGATGAGATGGCCGAAGCGGTGGGTCTCAAACCCGGTTGAGGAAGATTGGGCCGTTCATGCGCCGGTGCCAAGTTCCCGCATGGCTGCTCGGGGCTGCCAGGACGCAATCGTGCTGAGCAATCACGTTGTCTGCGGAGGTGCTCCCGCAGACAACACGGCAGCACCTCCCCTCATTTTGGCGAAGACCAGACACGCGGTCTGAGGCGGGCACCCCTAGATCATGAGCGCGTTCAGAACGACAGGTAAATACCTGCGCACCTGCTCGCGGTCGCTTTCCTTCTCTCGCTCGGATAGTTCGGCGTACTTTGTCTCGATCTGAACCTGCCATCGCGCGGCCAGATCAGCGGGAATCACGAGGGATCCGTCCTCCTGGCGCTCACACTGGTCGTGGACGTACTGCTGCCAGTGTGCCCACCTTTCGTGCTCGACGGCAGCCAGTTGTTCTACTGTGTGTGCACTCTCCAGCACCGCACGAATTCTGTCCGGCACCGGCATCAAATCAGGCCTTCCTTTACGAGTTTCCAATAGTGTTGGCCGAGCACCGTCAGTTCGCATGCCTTCGACTCCATGGCAGCGTGCCACATATGGGGCGCGTCAACGGGCCGGACGAGGTTCACTTTGACCAGTGCTTGGAGCACAGCGAAGTCGGCATTTTTAGCTGGATCCGGCGGCGGAACGGAAAGGTCATTATCGTTGGTTCGCTCCGGCTCGTAGCTGGGGTCGAGCTGAAGCTGCATGGTCGGCTCGTCGAACAGAACCGTGAGCTTCTGCAGCTGGACCAGCTCAACTGGCGCCTTGGTCTCCCGGAGCGATACAAACTTCTTCACATTCGTCTTGAACACTGGTCGCTGCGCCCAATTCCCAAGAGATTGGTCTATGTGCGCGTAGACGCTACCAGGTGTTACGTCGCCTACAAGGTTGGCTGCGGCTCCACTCAGCGCATCCACTAGCAGGCTCGTGAACACGCCAGAGCCGCCAGTTTCTATGGCGTACTGCTCGGCCGTCGACGCCGTCAGGATTGTCACACCCTCCTTTATCTCGGCGATCTGAGCCACAGCGGCATTGCCGCCTGCAATGCCGCTGTGACAACTATCGAGGATGATTACCTTGTTCTTTGCTGGCGAGCTGTTCGCGAAGGTCATCACGTCAAACAGCGAGAGTCCATCGTGCCCGTCAGCACAGTCACTAGCGCAGAGATATCCGCCGGCCCCGTCAATATAACCGTGCCCTGAGAAGTAGAACAGGGAGATTTCGGCATCGTCCCTGAAGAGCTCTTCAACAGCTTCCCGCAGCTCGGTGCGGGTCACTGTGGCCCCCGGGCCGGTGCTCGTCATAAGTTTCGGCTGCTGGAAGTTGAGCGTGCCGTCTGCATGCCGCTCGAGCACGTTCTTAACGGAGTGCGCGTCGTTCACCGCGCCATAGAGCGATCCGATGTGGTCGTAGTAGTCGATTCCGACAATTAGCGCCTTACGCATGCTGCCGCACCCTTAGAGGGAGTCAATGAAGCTGGCGATGTTTGCGTCGGTCCAGGTAACCGTACGCACCCCAGCCAACACCGTGCGATCTGCCGAGTAGGCCCAAACGCCCAAGAGCGGCTTGCCCTCGTCCTTGGCGCACTGAATTTCCCACTTCTGCCCGGATGAGGTCAGCGAGTTCTTGCTCACCAACGCGATCACTCCGTGAGAACGACGGATACGCGTACGAACTTTGTCCTTCCAACCGGTATCGTACGGCTCCTTCACCGACATATCGATGAATTCGTACGGGGCCCTAGGATGCAGAGACTGCCCCTTCAATAGATCTCGCTGGCGCTGGTCCTCAATAGCAAACGCCACGAAAATAGTCTTCTTCTCAGCCAATTTCGGCCTCCCCATATTGTGAGCTGCAACCATCGATGGTCGCATCAGGACTCCCCAGCGAGACTATCGGCGGCCACCCACATTTTCGTTGAGGACGAGCAGGTCATCTGGTTTCGACCTCCAAGCGGACAACTGGCGCAAGGAAATCGGCGAGTTCGAATGGCAGGAGGCGGAATGTTGGGACGACATGCGCGTCCACGCGCTGCGCCAGCTTCAAGAGCGACAATCTTCTACTTCAATCAGGGCCGGAGGCCGATCATCTTTGGTTGTCCTCACGTTGATCGAAGCGCCGCGCGCGCTCCTAGCGCCGCGGAGCCCCTACCCTTACAGATTCGGGTAGAAGCTGGCTAGTATGGCTTCATGCGCTCAGTCGTGCGATTTATCAGCCCTCGGCCGGATACCGGTCGCGAGGGCTCAGAGGCGCGCGCCTAGGTCCTAGCGGTGGATCGGGTCGGGGGTTTCCTCACCGATCAACAACCGAAGGACCCACCAGTGATCACTTATCTTTCCGCTGCAGAAATTCACGACGCTCTCTCACTTAGAGACCTTTCCAATCCTGAACACGGCCAGCATGCGATGCAGGACCTGCTCGGCCACGTGACCGAGGCGCTCTCCCAGGTATGGGGCATCCCGGCTAGAACGGTCAGGCACAGCCCGCTCGTACCTGTCACCGACAACTACGACAGCCTCGGGTTCGATCCTTCTGCCGTGACCCGTGATCAACGATATTCACGCTATGTGAGCCCCACAGTCATGCTCCGGAGCCACACATCGGCTGGGATCCCATCACTCCTACGCAGCCTGTCTCCGGATACTGAAGTCGATGAGCTCGCGGTGCTGCCCGGGCTCGTATACAGGCGGGACGCGATCGACCGTACTCATGTTGGTGCGCCGCACCAAGTCGATCTGTGGCGGATCTGTTCCTCCCCGATCCTGACTCCCGCGGATATGCAGGAAATGATCACGGTGCTTGTTGAGGCGGTTCTACCCGGTGCCAAGTGGCGGGCGGTCCCGGCGGTCCACCCATACACATCAGATGGTTTGCAGGTTGACGTGCTGGTCGACGGGGAATGGCTGGAACTCGCCGAGTGCGGAATGATTGCAACGCACCTCTTCGAGAACGCCGGCCTGGATCCCGCCGAATGGTCGGGCCTGGCGCTGGGCATGGGCCTGGATAGGGCACTCATGCTGCGCAAAGGTATCCCGGATATCCGCCTCCTCCGCGCCCAAGAAGAGCGCATCAGTAACCAGATGCGCGACCTGACCCCGTGGCAGCCGGTATCTCTCCTGCCTCCTATCCGCAGGGACATTTCCATCCTTGTTCCAGACAGTATCGATGACGAGATCCTTGGCGACCAGGTCAGAGCAGCTCTAGGAGAACGAGGAGACGACCTTGAATCCGTTGAACTGCTTGCGCTGACCGCCTACGAGGATCTACCAGAACCAGCACGAAGGAGATTGCAAATGATGGAGGATCAAGCCAATGCCCTCATCCGCATCACCCTTCGGCCACTAGAACGGACTCTTACCGATGCTGAAGCCAACCTGATCCGCGACGACATATACAAGGCACTACACCAAGGCACCGTCATGGAACTCATCGCTGGATAACACCAATCGACCCGTCCGATCCTCCCAGCGCACGGCATTACCAGCGCTGGGAGGATCAAATGAACCCGGTGATGCGCTGTCGGCACGCCAACAGGAGCTGCGCGCTGAGGGATCCCATGGGCGCCGGTTTACTGAGGGACAAATAAGCCTTCGGGGGGAGGTGTGCAGGGTAGTGGTGCTAGCCGGGGATTGTGGCCCTTTTCGGGTGTGCAGCCTTTAAATGGGCCGTCGGTCGAGAGGAGGATTGGCATGTGGTGGTCGGCGTGGTCCCGCCACCATGAGCTCATGCCGGTCTGACCGTCGCGGCGTAGGTCTTCCCACGCCCTCCACAGCGCTTCCAGGCGACTGATTGCTTCGCCGTGTCTCCACCATTCGGGGCACCAGGTGTGGCCTCCCTGCACGTTGAGGGTGCGCCGGTAAGTATGCGCTAGGTGCTCTTGTACAAACTGGTCGACTGTGGCGAAGACGAGGGAGGGCTCTTCGGCTGCACCGTGAGGAGTGTCGGCATCTTCAGAAGCGTCGACGTCGTCCTCCGCATCGTCCCAGTTCCCGAGTCCCTCAAGCATTATTGCTCACCTCCTGAACCTCCTGCCGGGAGCCTGGATCATGGGCGGCGATAGAGGCTTTGATCTTCTCGGCGTCGGGACCAGTCATCCAAGGCGTTGTTTTGATGAGGACCGGACGGATTCCGGAGGCGAACACGATCGCTCGGCCGCGTTCTAGCGATACGAGGTCGTCTGGTTCGAGGATGCGTTCTTTCCGGTTCGGATCAACACTGGTGCTCCTGCCGTTCTTTCCCCGGCTGATGGTGCGGCCGGTGTACTGGTAATCGCCGATGAATTGGGACAGTTCGGTCATGAATTCCGGTTCGGCCACACCACCGCCGTACACCTTGATGTTGGACGCTGACCAGAGCTTACGCATCCCTTCCTTCCCCCACACCGAAACACCCTGCGCGTAGGACTGCAGGATCGTCATGAGCACGATCCCGCGAGAACCGTAGTGGCTGTACTGGTTGGGAAGTTCCTTCCACCGGCAGACGTTGGCTGCTTCATCCAGGACTCCGACCATGGGGGTGGGTAGCCTGCCCCCGCGAGAGACCACGGCGTAGGCCTCAGCAGCTTCAACTGTGGCTACGGTCAACGCCGTCACCAGAGGGCCGGCAGTGCCGGTTCCTTCCTTGGAAAGGTTGTAGAGCGTGTTCTTGCCGCGTACGAACTCTTCCGGGTGGAACTCCCGCCGACAGTTCGAACCGCCCTGCGGGTTCACCCAGGGCGCCACCGTTTGGTTGGTCAGGCAGCTCACGTACCCCAAAGCGGTGCCGTAGATACCGTCGCGCTGCTTGTCGGCGTAGTTCATGATGCTGGAGAGCGCATCAGCGTTCATGGTGTAGCCGTGCTGGCGGAGGATTCCGACTGCCTCGTCCTCGTTCGGGTCGGTCAACCAGGCGTGAATCTGAGTGATCGGCCGATCATCGCAGGAGGCTGCCAGCAGTAATGCTGTGAGCAGCTGCTGACCGAAGCCGTCGAAGAAGGGATCGATTCGGCTGCCCGGTTCACGGGTGCCCGTTGCGAAGTGCTCTGCGAGGTTCCCTGCTTTGTTCTCGTCAGTGACGTAGGAGAGCGGGTTCCACCACCAGGTGGGTTCCTCCCCGGCGACGCCTTGAGGATCGAAAACCCACACTTCGCCATGTTCTGCCCGGACTTCACGGGTAGCGTCGGCCACGTCGCGCTTATTCGAGGTCACCACGACCGCCCCGGGGGCGGCCACGATCGCTGGAATGGCGCGTGAGGTGGTTTTACCCGTTCGTGGGCCCCAGATATCGACGTGCATATCCTCCCAGCTACCGAAGAGGTCCTGCCCGGAAATCACCGCTTTACCGATCGGTACGCCCGGAGATTCCGGCACACCGAGACGTTGGGCGCTTTTCAACGCACCTTTGCGGGTCAGCGGTAGCAGGGCTTTACCTTTGGCCATATGGGTTGCGGCGCGATCAACTCGTTTCTTCTTGCCTCCGGAACGGACGACGAGAATCACGATCCCGATGGCCAGGAGGAGGACGGCGGCACCGAGACCGCAAGCGATGACCGTGGACTCGACCGGCCACGGGATGTCTTGAGTGATCACACCGGAAACGAGTTCCACCGGATGATCCGGTGGAACGGCGATCCCAGCCAGTGAGGAGCCCCAGTGCGCGGCCACCCATGCACCGCCGACCACAGCGACGATCAGCCCGAGGATCGAGAAGAGAACGATCCCTTCAGTGAAGTCTCCGGCACCGCCCTTGCGGTTCGGGGCGCTCATGCCGGTTCTCCGGCCGTCGCTGCTGGCATTGCCATGTCCGCGAGCAGCGGAGCGTCCGTTGTGTCGTGCCAGCGCTTATTGGTGTCGTTGAGTTTCGCTTCGACCTTGGTTAGGCCGATGTGGACCGGGATGCCGGGTCGTCCACCGACCTTGATGAGGAATTTCCCGCGCCCGGGCGGATCCACGTCTACGCCTCGTGAATCCCAGGCTGGCGGGTCCTGCCAGGAGACGAGTTTCTGCTGTTCCTGCCGTGAGAGCGGAACAGCTTTGGTGAGCAGCAGCATCTCGGAGGCCGGCAGGCCACCGCAGATCACCATGCCGGAGCGCTCAACGAAGCCTTGAGCCTTCATACGGTCCTCTGCAGCTGGCAGCGCGAGCAGGTCACTCATGGTGTGGGAGATCATCACCTGACCCACGCCCACGGAGCGGTTCAGGCGCGTAAGTGCGTCAACACGGTCCACCATGCCCTTACCGGCGCGCAAGGCGCGCCACAGCTCATCCAAAACCACGAAGTAATGCCGGCGAGGTTCGATCCCGGCATCAGCCAGGGCGTGAGCTACGTTGACGGTGCCGAATCCGTAGGACCAGCACGCCAGCAGCACGGCCGCCTGCAGGTCGGTTTCGGTCTCGTCGATGCTGGAGACGTCGAACACCACGGCGCGATCGCGTCGCATTGGGTTGGTGGTGTGTCGGGAGAAAATCTCTCCCAGCTTCCCGCCGCCGGTCAAGCCCAGCAGCGTAGCCTCCAAGGCTCTGGTTTCCTGCTGGTACAGCGCCCAGTCGCCACGGTTGAGGGCGACCTGCTGCAATTCGTCTGGACCGTTCTGGATGACTTTGAGTAGATCCCCGAGGACGGGGATGCCCTCGAAATGTTCATCGAGCCATCGCAGCGCTCGGTCCAGGATGGTCTGTTCCTGATCCGTGGGGGGCTGGTTCCGGCTGATCGTGATCAGCGCGACGACCATATTCAGGCGCCGCCCGTGGGCGTCGGCTCGCACCCGCGCCGCGGCGTCGGGTTGGCCTTTGTCCTCGAGGAGCTGTGCGACTTCGATGGCTTGGCCTGGGTCGAGAATGTTCAGGTAGCCGCGCCCGCGGCCGAGCGGGATGACCTGCCCGCCGGCCGCGGCGACCAGGTCAACGTGTTCACCCTTTAGGTCCCCGAGCACCAGTGGATTCGTGCCCTGCCCGGCCAGGCCCAGCATCATCCGGCGTACCAATGTGGACTTACCGAGTCCAGGTTTTCCGAGAACGAACGCCGACGGGTTCGAGATGAGCTGTGCACGCTGGAACCAGCTGATCGGGTCGCAGCAAACGGTGGCCTGGGTTTCCTCATGCCGGCCGATCGGCACTCCGATCATCGGTGAGGACGTACCGGACGAAAACGGCCACAATCCACACACCTGGACTGTGGTTCCCCGGTACTCGCGCACCGTGGGAATCAGCGCGGCCGCGCCGCCCCCGCGCCCACGCCAACCCCGGGCGCCGGGCACTTTCTCGCGGATCAGCGGAACCTTCTTCGGCTTTTTCCGCTTCGGCTCAGCCGGCTCCGCCTGGCTCGGGTTCTTTTGAAGCAACATGCGCGCCATTTACAGTGCCTCCCGGATCTCGGAGGGGAGCATTACGTGTTTGGGCAGTACCAGCCCGATCGGAAGGGATGCGGCGAATGCGGTGTCCTGCGACCCGTACGTCCGGCGCAGCAACAGTCGAGCAGCACCGGAGGTCTGCTCGATGGCGGCCACCGCATCGGGCAGCCGGTCCAATCCGTTGACCGTGGCCGTGACGACCAAACCGAAGTTCACCAGCCCGGCACCTTGTGCCTCTTCAGCTGCGGTCTGTGCCGCTGAACGGGCATCGACCAAGGCGCGGGCCGAGGGACGGTTGCCCGAGGTGATACGGACGTTGGCGTTGTTTTGATCCCGTTCGACCAGCTGGACGGCCCGGGCAGAATCCATCGGGCGGTAGAGCAGGGTGACCCGCTTGCGGTCGACGTCGCCGTGCGGGGCCAGGAGCTTTGAGAGCACGTTGGCGTGCACGGACCCTCGCGGAGCGCCGGTCATTGTCCATGACGCGGAGAACGCGCCCTCATGCCGGTAGTTCTCCCAGTTCGCCTGTGCCCCGGACGGGCCGACGTCGGACCATTTCAGTTCTACTGGGTGACCGGCTGCATGAGCCTCGTCGATGACCAGAGCGGCTGGCGGATCATAGGCCACCCGGACGACCTCGCAGAGTTCCTGCGCGGGCATGGGGCGGGCAATTCCGGCGCCGGTTGCCTGCAACCGCTGGGACAAGCCGGGGAGGCGTGAGGCGAGGTCGCGTGCGACCTCTTCGGGTTCGCGCTTGCGAGAGCCGGCTCGCATGGTCGCGTTGAAGGTCAACGTGATCCATGCCCGCACCGTGGCCGAACCCTCCGGATAGGAGGAGATGACCTCGTAGAGCATTTGCTTGGCGATATCGGGGGCGTTCTCGTCGATGTTGAGCCCGACCTCGTTGCGTAGCCGGTACCCCGAGTCCGGGGCCGTTTCCACTGTCACTGACGCTGCTTCGATGCCGGCCTCGTCTCCGAGGGCGGCGAGCCAGCCGCCCCAGTTCGCAACCCACGCATCGACCTGTTCCGGATCGACCAGGGACGCGCCGTCCGGCTCAGTGGAGAAGATCACCGTGAAGTGCCCGGTTGTGGGCATGTGCAACATCGCGAAGGGACGGTTGTAGGAGTCCTTGAACTCGTACAGGCGGGACTTTGATGCGATACCGGGAAGCTGGAACATCCCCCAGTCCGTGACCCCCAAGGGCCCGGAACGGTACAGGTTTGTTCCCTTCCGCCGGGAGCGGGCGAACACGGTGCGGATGCCGACCCGGTCGATGACTGTTTGCCCGTGCTTGTCCTTGATGGTGAGCAGCAGCAGGAGTATCCCGAAAACTCCCATTACGGCCAGGCCGACGAAGAGGTTCCAAATCGCGAATGAGAGGATGCCCAGAGTTAGTCCGACGAGGATGATTCCGGTGCCGATTGCGCCGAAGTTCCCCAACCCGGCTGAGCGGGGAACCCGCCAGTTGCCGTACGTCGGTTCTTTGTAGTCACTGACTGTTGCTGCCACTTGGATCCTCCCCTGCTGCTTCGTCTGAGACTTTCTGTACCGCTTGTGCGCCCTTCGAGGCGCCGGTTACCACCGCGCCTGCGGCCATACCTGCCGGACCCGCCGCTGCGCCAGCTCGTGTCGCTGCGGCACCGGTCGCAGTTCCCCCTGATCCCACACCGGCCATCGCAGGAACGCCGGTACTCGCTCCGGACGGGCCAGCACTTTTGCCTGTTGCACCTGGGGTCGGTTTCGCGCCGCCCGGGCTACTGCCTGTAATTGAGCTTCCCGATGGTGAACCGGAAGTCTGAGGGCTGCTTCCCCCGCCGTTGGAACTCGATCCGTCGGAGTTGCTACGGCTAGCTGGCGTGGGTGATGCTTTGCCGGCCCCCCGTCCAGCTGCACCCAGGGATCGAGCGCCCGAAGGCAAGGCCGCAGCGGCCGCTCCCACTGCTCCTGCAGCCATTCCGCCACCTCCACCGGCAACTGCACCCACCATCGGAGTGACGAACCGCAGCAACGCCGGCAGGGCAACAAGTGCCACCACCATGAGCGCGATACCGGTGATCGTGTTCAACAGGACGTTCGCGCCTGAAAGTTCACCATCCACTAACCGGAACGCAACTGCATACACGATGGCCGCAGCGGGTTTGTAGAGGATGAAAGCCAGCGTCCAGCCAGTGGTTTTTTGGAACCACTGGCGACCCATTTCGGTGTTGGTGAATGCCGCCGTAGTCGGAAGAATCCCCGCCAGGATGACGAGCATCCCGCTTCGGACCACCATCAGAACGATTTGAAGCACTGATGCGATGATTCCGATCAAGCCAAGGATGATCACCATGAAAACGGCTATGTCGCCCTCACCCATCAGCATCATAGTCTGGATAGCCGGGGCGAATCCGGTCCCGTCGGTGGCCTGGTCGATGATCCACGATGAAAAGCCGTCAGAGGCCACGATCAGGAAAGCAATCACAGCCAGACCCATGCCCGAGACCAGTGTCAGAGTTAGCAGGGAACGGACCAGTTCACGGATCGGTGCACCGCGCTGCTCCCACATCAATCGGCTACCACCGACGATGACGGCCAGGACTGCCAGCGCAGCGGTCCAGTACCAGAGGCCGTCCTGCAAGAAAGAAACGGTGGGCGAGCCCGTCACACCATCGTTCGTGGTCAGGTTGCTCGTCGGCATATCGACCCAGAAGGTGGAAAGCGTGATCACGACCTGGCTCAAGGACTCAGCAACAGCGCGGGCCAGATTCTCAATCGCATCGCCAACTGCAGTGCCAACCCATTCTTCCGCTGCGCAGCCGAACTCGAGGAAACCGCAGTCTTCTTCCTCATCCATAGGCTAGACCCCGCTCCAAGGAATGTAGTCGCTGAGGTCGTTGAGCTGCGTTGGCTCATTAAGCAGCTGGCCGTTGTCGGCGATTTCGGTCTTCCAATCTCCATCCGTCCAGCGAAGCGGGATGGATGCGTGGCCTACGGCCCCGTTCTGGGTCGTGAAGGCGATGTCGACATTTGCTGATTCATCTGTGTATGACAGAAGCCGAAATCCGGAGATTTGGACGGATGTACTGGAACGTGATGATGGATCGCGCTCAGCGAGATCCTCAAGCGCAGCTTGCTGGCCCGCGCTGGGTACAACGAGCTGTTCCGTGAGTTTGCGTTGCATTTCAACGTCTTGCACAGAACCCAATCCCACTAAATTGGCTGCCGCGAAGAGCGCTCCAGCCGGTGTCTGTGCAAAACATGAACGGAATCCGTCTTCACTAACCACGCCCGGACCAATCGTCGCCGGAGCCGTCGGAACGACAGTAGTTCCGACTAATTCCCACTCACTGTCTGGAGCCACACCGAGCGCAGAATCATCGCTCCCAGGGAGGCCACAGACACTTTCTTTCCCGGTCGCATCGACGGTTGGTGTCTCCGAGGCGGCACTTGTAGGTGCTGTTTCTCCTGTGTCCGCTTCATCGTCCCCACGAGGCAGGAATGCAATGACGGCCACCGCGGCGATTAGCGCCACAACGAGGGCTGCGGACAGGATGAATCCGGGCCGGGTGAAGGGGTTGCGTTCGGTCTTGTCGGGGGTTGTTTCACTCATGGGTGACCTCCTGGCCGGTTTAGACGAACGCGGTGACGAGTCCGGATGCTCCTGCGACGATGACGCAGCCGGCGAGGACCCAACCGAGGCGGGCGAGTCCTTCGCCGCCTTCGCCGCGGCGGGTTTGGATCATCATGGTGATGCCGGCGATGATGACGCCGAGGACACCCAAGGCGAGGGCGATCCATGCGGCCCATTCCAGGATGGTGAGCAGTCCTTCGGAGCCTGGAGGGGCTTCGCCGCCGCCAGGGTTGGGTACTTGAGCGAGCACAGTGGCTGCGGCGGACTGCGCGCTGAGAGCTGAGTGAATCATTGGGAGACCTTTCAATTAGAGGCGACGCGGTTGCCTGTGTTTCAGGACAACAGCGAATTGATGTCGGTAATGAATTTGCGGGTGTCGCGCGGTAACTGATCAGCTTCCGCATCACCTGTTCGCCACGCTTCCACCCACGGCAAGTGCCAAAGTCGTGGTGCTCCTCCACCCACGATGGTCGCGAGATCACGCAGCGGCTTAGGGAGTTTCCCAGGAGCGTCGGCCAGCACGGCCAATCCCATGAGCTCCACGTGCGGAGGCTGGGGCGAAGTCCACTCGATGAGCGCCCGTCGCGCTGACTCCAAACCGTTCATGTTGGATCGACAGACCAGCAGAACACGGGGAGGCATTCCCGAGTTCTCGATGACCGGCCAGGCGTGCTGTGTAGGGCGGGACCCGTCGATCAAACGCGCTACCGCGCTTTCTCCCGCTCCACCATGTACGCCGACGATCCAAAGAGCAGCGGAACCAGTGACATACCGGCGAGGAAGTCGGTCAGCTGCTTCAGGTTCAGGAATGCCTTTTTGAGGCAGGGCCGCACCTGTCAGCGGAGGCTGAGGAAGAACGACAGGTTCCGCCGCAACCTGAGCAACTGCTGGTGCAGCAGCTGCTATCCAGGCGTTCTGAGACTGATTCATATATCCCCCCTTCCAAATCGGACATGATCTTATAAGTCGTTAGTGACCAATTGGTGCCGTCCGCACCATCAGGTTAGTTGGTTTATCGCTATATAGCTACATGTATCTGTATTTAGCGGTTTTTTATGTACTATGGCATCTATGGAAGGCGACCAGCTAGTGGGAGTTTTGGAAGAACGGTTCGCGGAGTACCCCGAACATCTCACCCTTGAGCATCTAGCGGAGATCCTCGGGGTGAAGCGTCCCACCGCCTATCAATGGGTACGTAACGGCGTGATCCCCGCTTACAAAGTGGGAGGCGCATGGATCATCTACCGCGATGAGGTGTTGGAACACCTGCGTCAGTCTCGGAACATCCCGGCCCCGCCGGACCCGGACACACACACCGAATAGCGGTTATTCCAGGGGGAACAGGTTGAAGTCAAAAGGTCTCATGTACACGGCGCTGGCTTTGGTTCCGGCGTTGTTTTTAGGGCTGATTCTGCTGATCGTGCTTATCAGTGGCAGTGAGCAGTCGGCCTCGGCGAGCGATTGCACCCCCGTGGACACCTCTGACGTTGATCCCGAGAACCTACCCACCGACAGCGTTGCCGGCTACTCCGGCGAGCAGCTGGTGAATGCAGCACTGATCGTCAACGCCGGCAAAGCCATGCAGCTGAGCGTCAAGGGCCAGACCATCGGCGTTATGACCGCCATAGGGGAATCAAGCCTGCGCGTCCTGGACCGCGGGGACAAAGCAGGGCCGGACTCCCGGGGCCTCTTTCAGCAGCGCGACAACGGGGCCTGGGGCTCATACGAAGACCGCATGGACCCAACCACCAGTGCCACGAATTTCTTCAAGGCACTCCAGGGCGTCGAAGGCTGGGAATCTCTTTCCCCCACCGAAGCCGCGCACAAGGCCCAGCGCAACGCAGACCCGTTCCACTACGAGCAGTACTGGGCTGACGCCGTAGACGTTGTCGCCGCGGTAGCCAACGTCGAGGGGCTGGAGACTTGCCTCTCCGGGAATCCCCAGCTCAACGGTGAAGGCGATGACCTGCCCTGGCCCAATTCCCCTTATTGCCCTATCGGCGGCACCTGTCCTGCCGGCGCGGTATCGCCACTGGGCATGTACAACAGGGAATGTACCGACTTCGCGCTCTGGAGACTCAACGCCATGGCCGGGGCCACTAGCGACCCGTGGAAGTTCCATAACTCCGACCTGCAGCTGGGCAACGCCGAAGAGTGGATCAACGCCTGGTACCGGCAGGGCTGGGACGTTGGCCAGGAACCAGCAGTTGGAGCGGTTGCCTATTACGCGGCCAACGTCGGCGGGGCCGGTGCCGTGGGGCACGTAGCCATCGTCTCCTCTGTGAACGACGACGGGACAGTAACCATCGAGGAATACAACGGCCAAGCACCACCCAACGATCACCAGTACGGCATCCGCAACATTCAACCCGACGAGGTCAGCGCCTACCTCTACTTCCCGGGCAAGGACTAAGGAGAACGCCAGTGAAACCATCTCTCACCGCACGGAAACACGGAAAGCTATATTTCCGCGCAAGCACAGCTGGCCTGATCGCCGCTACTCTCATGGTCTGCACCGCATGCTTCAACGCTGACAGGACGGGATCCACCAGCGACGACTCACCTACCGCCGAACCGACGCCCACGAGCACCTACACGCCCTCCCACAGTGCGGGGGGCGGGCCGCAGGCGCCGGAGACCAGCGTGCCTGCAAATCCGGAGTGGCTTCCCGGCGACGAGGAAGCGGCGAAGGACGTGGCGGTCAACGCGATGCGTGACTTCGCCCGGCCAAACGTCGAGGAAAAGCAATGGGCCAACGAGTTCGCCCGCTGGCTCACACCAAAAGCCACCGCCGACTATTCGGCGGTGGACCCCGCGAATGTGCCGGCTACCGAAGTTACTGGCCCAGCCTCCCTTGAGATCGACCGTGCCAACGGGTTCGGTGCCACAGCCACCGTTCCCACCGATGTCGGTGACTATCAGGTGCAACTGCTTCGCCAAGGGCAGGACGAACCATGGAAGGTCAACCGCCTCTACCCGCCCGAGGGCGCCAGCTAACCCCGAACGAGCTCTTTACCGATCCGCCTCTGACGTAAAGGAAACCCAAGCATGACCACCAGCAGCCAGACCGAAGTGTCGGCCTTTCCCCACATACGTGCGGTTGTCCGCGCCAACGGCACCGGAGAAGTCGTCATCGCCGGAAACTCCCGGCCGATCGATGCCCCAGACGAGACGGCACTGCGCCGGGAAGCGATGACCCTTATCACCGCACAAGCAAGCGTCTTGGCGAGGCCGGTGCGCGTCTACACCGAAGGGCCCGAAGGTGACGGTGAACTGATCGTGCACCCCGACGGCAACATCGAGGAAGTTGCCGCCGAAACCAAGGGTCGCAGACGGCGGACTGCAACTCCCCCATCCTCGGCGGACTCCGACGCCGGAGCGGGCGGCGAAACAGTCAGAGGCTCAGACCTCACTCCCCCACCAGCAGCACCACAGCCAACTGACGCGCAGGAACCGGCTACCCAGGCTGAACTGCCTATGGATTCCGTACCCGCGGCAGCGCCCGCCGAAACGCAGTCGGTTGTACAAGCAGCAGAACGATCCGCACAGCCGCCAGCGGCTCCCAGCGCCGAGGCTCCGACACGGCGAAGCCTGAAGGAAACTTCCTTCCTGATCAGCGACCCCGTCGTACAGCCGGCCACACAGGGCTTCCGGGGCCTCATGACCCGTATCGGCCTTCGCATGGACCCCTCCGAGGCAGAATTGGCCGAGCGCGCCGATATCCATTCGGTAAGCCAGCACTGGCCGGGCCCACGCACCATCGCCGTTGTGAACCGGAAGGGAGGCGCAAACAAGACCCCCACCGTTGCCGCCCTCTCCGCCGTGTTCGCTCGCTACGGCGGCGGCGGAGTCCTCGCCTGGGACAACAATGAGAACCAGGGCACCCTGGGCTGGCGCACCGAGCAGGGCCCACACACCTCCAGCGTGCTGGACCTGCTGCGCGACAAGGAACAACTGCTTTCCCCACTGGCGCACAACGCACTGCTGGCGCACTACGTGCACCACCAAACCGAGGACAAGTACGACGTGCTGCGCTCAGATGAGAATGACGAAGGTGACCACGAAATCTCCGCCGATGAAGTCGACGCAGTACATTCCGTGGCCGCGAAGTACTACCGGATGATCATCATGGACTCTGGTAACACCGCCCGGGCCGCGAACTGGCGTGCCATGATCGCCCACACCAACCAGCTCGTCATCCCCACGACCACCATGGAAGACCGAGCAGAAGCAGCCAAGCTCACCCTGCAGACCCTCACAGCCAGGGACGAACACTCAGCAAAGCTCGCTGAGGACGCTGTCGTGATTATCTCCCAATGGAAACCCGAAGACGGAGACGAAGCCCGCCGAATCGCAGCCGGCTTCGAACCACTCGTCCGAGCCGTCGTAACCGTTCCCTACGACCCGGCCCTCAAAGCCGGGCGCATCCGCCACAACGCGCTCAAGCCCGCCACACAGCGAGCCTGGCTCGCGGCCGCAGCCGCAGTCGCAAAGGGCCTTTGAAACCGATGAGAGGTATTTCCCGCGACACGCGCGCTGTTACGGAAGTTAAACCTATCCCTAGGGATAGGTTTGCCCGTATGGGACAGACTCTCCGCCGCGCACGCGGGACAGGCATCGGAAACGTGCAGGTCAACTACACCATTCCCCCAGAGTCCAAGAAAATCCTGACTGAGTTCTCTCGCCGCATGGGAATTAGCGCCTCAGAGGGCTTAGAGATGGTGTTAGCGCACCTTGAATTCGAATCTGATGGTCTTCCCGGTTGGGTCGACCGCGACCAACTTCCGGAGGCTTTGCCTATCGCAAAGGCTAGTTAAAGCAGAAGGCCCGCTAGAAAGCGGGCCTCCGTATCAAGTTATCCAGCTTCTCACCGCGTCTCCGCCAAGTTTCCCGGTGAAAGGCTCCAATCACGACACCCATTTTTGGGTTCCGTAACCTAGTAGAGAGTGTACACCGGATGCCTTTGGGCTCAACGGATTCGCTTGCGCCACGCCGTGAGCTGTCCCCCCAGGATGCGTGGGTGTTAGCACCCCTCATCGCAGGACAACCCGTATATCGGACTGGTCGTTGGATTGGCGACCGCTTCCAATATCCGCGGCCGCGCACACCATTGCGCATCACAAGGACACTGCCGGCAGCGCCTGCGGCTGTTCTCATCCACGACGTCGACGGGTCTGTACGAACCCTTTGCCTCGACCTGGACACCTCCAAAGCCCGCAAGGCCGTCGTCGACGATGACGCAGCGCGCCTCACCCGAATGCTCACCGAGGCAGGTCTTTCCTACGTCGAGGACCGCTCCCCCAGCGGCGGACGGCATGTGTACGTGCCGCTGCAGGAACCGATCACCGCCGCTGAAGCCCGCGAACTAGTGGAAGCCCTCATGTTTCGCGCGCCGAGCCTTGACCCCGGGCCACATCAAAACGTGACCGACGGGTGTATCCGTGTTCCAGGCTCGCTTCACAAGCGCGGTGGACACCAGATGCTCATCACTCCCCTGTCCGACGCACACGCCGTCCTGACCCGACGCAATCCCGCAACTAGACTCGCTCGACTACGCGCTGACCTTGCCCCTGAGCTGCTCCGACTACAACAGGCGAAGCAGCGCACGAAGGCACGCGTACAAGCGGCCTCAACACTCCAGCAGGCGCCACCCTCTGACGGCCAGCCGGTACGTACTGACTCCCCACTGCGTGCAGTAGCCCGCACAGGGCTCTACGACACCACCCGGTATGCCAGCGACTCGGAGGCCCGCATGGCGGTCCTGAACCACTTCGCTGCCTGCAAATGGACCGTTGAGCAGGTACGCGCCGGCCTCACTGGCCAGTACGCCGGCCTCGCAGCCCTTTACGGAGACAAAACCGAGCGGCTTCTGCCCATTGAATGGGCGAAAGCCCAAGCCTGGACCACCGCGAAACCCACCTCCCAGAAGGGTGGGAGAACCTATGCCCGTATTAACGACACAAGCCCCACTGAACTCACGGGGGGCTCTGCAAACCCCAGCACTCACGCGATCCATCAACTCGTCAACGACATCGAAAACGTCGTGTACGCGGTTCTTGACCATCGCTGCAAAACCTACGGCCGGGCCGGCCTTAGCCTCCGTTTGCTGCTGCGCGCTGTGCTTGCCTACATGAGGACCACCCAGAACAATCTCCTCGACGTCGGATGCCGCACCTTCGCCGTTGCACTCGGCAAGGACCACGCCACGATTGCCCGACTCCTGCCCGTGCTCGAACAAGCCTCGGAAGGCATCCTGACCCGCATCCAACGAGGCCGCGGCCGCAATGCTGACACCTACCTGGTCCAACTGCCGCAACGCTTCGAGCAGCTCGCCCGCGACCTCACATGGCGCCAGGGCAAGATCCACGCAATTCGGCCAGTCTTCCGCGTTCTGGGCGATGTCGCCGCCCTCACCTACGAAGCTATCGAACGCGGCCGCCGCTCCCCCACCACTGCAGAAATCATCCAATCCACCGGGATCTCGCGCACCGCCACCACCGACGCACTAACTCGCATGGAAACCCTGCGCATGATCCGCCGGCACCACGGACGCTGGGAAATCGTAGCCACGACCGGGCTCCAGGAGCTGGCAGACCGCCTGGGAGCCACAGAAGACCGCCAGGAACAGATCACCCAATACCGCAAAGAACGCGCAGCCTGGCACGCATGGCTGGATCGGCATCTCACACCGCGCATAGATGAACACGACATCTACGACAGCGAGGTCGATGAGTATTGGCTACCGCCTATGGACCCCGGCGACGTCCAAGCCTCCCTATGGCATGCCGCTTGAAGATCATTCAGTAATGCAATCATTCATGCATGAATGATTGCATTACTGAATGTATGAAAGTATGCTTGCAAGCATGCAAACATTGATGGTGTACAGCGAGTCGGGAGGCGCGACAAAGACGACCACTGCGGTGTCCCTTGCGGCAGTAACAGCCGCCCAGGGCCGGGAAGTCGTCCTCATTGACCTCGATCCCCGCGCAGCCTCAAGCAAATGGCTCGACGCGCAGCCGAAAGAAGACGGGCTGCACGTGGGCGCCATCCTGGGGGATCCAGACCCCGTCGGCTGGGCCGAAGAACTCGCTGTGCCCACCGACTGGTTCCCAACACTGAGATGCGTTCCATCAGCCCGCAACGTCTCCAACAGGGAAGCAGACCGGGCAGACCACGCCGAACTGCGGCTCAAAACGTCCCTGGAAGGTATTCAGGCAGACCTGGTCATCATCGACTGTCCAAACCGCCAAGGCGGCCCGCTGACCCTGTCAGCACTCAACGCAGCCGACACCATCGTGTACGCCGCGGCGCCCACCGTGGACGGAGCGGACGGTGTGGACGGGGCACGACGCAGCGTGGAGCAGTTCAAACTCTCCAGGCGGAGGATCGGAGCGCCCGACAACCTGACAGAAGCGGGCATCGTCGTCGGAGCCGTCCAGGAAACAATCATGAGCCGAATCGCCGTGACCAGCATCGACGAGCTCCGCGACACCGGGCTGCTGCTCACCCCTCTCGTTCCGCACCGCACCATCGTTCAGGAAATGCGCCTCACCCACGAGTGGTACGGCCAGTACAGAAAGGGCGCCCCGGTAGTCGCCGCCTACACCCAACTCGCAGAACAGGTCATCCGATGAGCGACAACCTACAGGACCGCCCCGCAACCCTCTCCAGGAAGCCGCGGCCGGCCCCCGATGAGCGAGTAGACCCCGTCGACTACCCGCAACCTCCAGCCACGCCGGCGAAGCCGAAAGCCCAGGAGGCCCCAGCACCTGTGCAGAAAAAGCGCAAGCGAGAAGCAACCTTCCCGTTCAGCACCCGCCTCTCAGAAGAAGTCCTCGGCATCCTCGAAGACGCCGTCGCACGCGAAGGCATCACCATCAGAGACGCCGTCGAACAAGCAATTCGCGGACGGTGGGGATCCGCCAGCTAAACCCCGCGAATGCAGTGGCCCGAACCTGGTGAAGGTTCGGGCCACTGCATTTAACGAGCGATTGCGCCACCCAAACGGTCCATCGCTGCGCTCGGTATGTAAGTGCGCTCCTACGTCGCGCCCGGCCTTCTTGTTTTGCTGCTGTCCTCCGGATTGTGCGTCCCCGCTCCACAGCATCAATCGGCTCCGCCGACATCACAGGCTCAAAAACCTCTACGGCGCTCCTACGTCGCTTACTTCCTCCAAGGTTTTCCAGCCAGCTCGCCCTACGGGTTGACACTGCTCCGTCGGGAACAAGCGAGCAAGCTCGCCAGCAGGCAAAACAACGACGGGGGAGAGGGGCGAGCTGCTGGACCACCACAGCCCAGCTCCCCACCTGCGAACGGAGCACGCCACCATGACTGTCCTAGAAATGATCGACCCAGCCACCCTGGCGATCGACGTGAATGTCCGCGCCGACGTCCAGCTCGACAAGGCGTTCCTGGACTCCATCAAAGAGCACGGGGTTATCCAGCCCGTGGTCGCGCACCGCACCGAGGACGGGGGAGTGCATGTCCTGTACGGGCAGCGGCGCACCCTCGCCGCCGTGGAAACCGCGCAGCCTCTCATTCCGGTCTATGTGGTGGACAGCCTCACCGAGGCTGACCGGCTCGCGAAGCAGGTCGTGGAGAACGACCACCGGCAAGCACTCACAGACCATGACCGGGCCGAAGCGTTCCACCAGCTCTCCCTGCTTGGAGTGTCAGCAGCGCAGATCGCCCGGAAAACCGGAGCGAAGAAAACCACCGTGGAAACCGCACTGAAAGTCCGGGCCAACGACACTGCCACGAAGGCCCTCGCCGACGGGTGGACCCTGGATCAGTCAGCGGCACTGGAAGAATTCAGCGACGACGCCGATGCCCTGGCCTGCCTCCAGGAAGCCCTCAACGAGTACCCCGACCGGTTCGACCACACCGTGCAGTACCTGCGCAATGAACGCGAAACCGCCCGACTTCTGGCCGAAGCAACCGCCGAGCAGGTCAAGGCAGGCAAAACGGTAGTGGAAGCCGCCGGCTACCAGATGCCCGAACACCAATACCCGCACGCACTACGCCGAGCGGACGGCACACCGGCCACCGACGACGACGCGAACGCCGTTGTCCTCACCGTCACCTACCGCAACGACATCAGCGTCCGGCCCGTCATCGCCAACTGGGAAGCCAACGGGTTCACCCTGCAGGAGTACTACGGCGGTCCAAGCAGCACCCAGTCCGGGCCGATGACCGAGGACCAGAAAGAAGAACGACGCAGAGTCATCAAGAACAACAAGCTCTGGGACGCAGCCACCGAGGTTCGACACCAATGGCTGACCACCCTGCTCAGCCGCAAGAACCCGCCCAAGGACTGGGCAAGGTTCACAGCCACCACCCTGGGCAACTACGGCAACAGCGTCGCCAAAGCCACCGCGCAGAAGCAGGAACTGGCCGCAGGATTCGCCGGAATGCCAGAACCCGGCTACCGCTCTTACAAGGACCTCATCGAGAAGGCCACCACCAACCCCAACGTTGCCGTGCTGGCCATGATGTTCGCGGCCCATGAATCCGACCTCAGTCGGGACTCATGGCGGCACCCCGGCACACAGGCCGCCTACTACCTGTTTCAACTCCAGGACTGGGGGTACACCCTCAGTGAGGTCGAAAGCATCATCACCGACCACGTCCTGGCCCGCGACGCGGAAGCCGTCGCCGCACACGAAGCACCCGAGGGGCCAGGGGAGACCTTCGAGGACGTCCACGCGGCCGAGGGCGAACTGACCGCGGAGGAAGACCAGTACGCAGACGCCAGCTGACATCGGCAAGGTTGCTGGGCCTCACCGGCCCAGCAACCCCTCTCAGCCAAGCCTGATCGCAGCGATGCATGCATGCATGCATGCATGACAACGAAAAAGGACCTCCGCTAGCGCTCCGGGCTGTCATGGGCCGGCGGCTCCTTCGTCGCCACCGGCCCGATCCTTTTTGGTTTTGCTGCTGTCCTGCGGATTATGCGTGCCCGCTCCACCGGGTCAACAGCTGCGCTGCTGCGGGCCCGGAAACCCCGGACGGCGCTCCTGCGTCGCTTATTTCCTTACCGGACTTTTCGTTCCCTTGCCCCTGGCGGGGTTGACCCGGCTCCGTCGGGCACAAAGCAAGCAAGCTTGCCAGCAGGCAAAACAACGACGGGGGAGAGGCCAACTGCTGGACCACCACACGGCCCTGAACCCACCTGCGAAAAGGAGCACCAGATCATGAGCAAGACACCGCTTTCCGTATCGTCCCCGGCCGACATCCTGGCCTACGTCCTGCACACCCTCGGCTTCACCCCGCGTGAGTCGTTCGTGTTCCTGACCATGCACGGCAAGCAGATCGGCGCGACCCTGCGCCTCGACGCACCCGGTAATGACGTGCACCCCGCGCAGTACGCGTCCACTGTTCTGCACTACCTCGGCAACGACAAGGACGCCGACGGGGTCCTGTTCATCGCCTACACCGACCGGGCGACCATCGACGGCACCAAACCCTACAGCGAGCACGCACAGGCCCTCGACATCGCCCTCGACCTCGCGGGCACCCGGATCCTCGACAGCTGGCTCGTCACCTCCGAGCACTGGACCACCTATTTTTGCGACGACGCGGACTGCTGCACCCCGAACCCGCTGGATGAGGTCACCGACAGCATGCTCAACGCCCACCTGATCTACGAAGGATCCAACCCCGCCGCCGGTACCGTCATCGACCCCGCCTACACCGGGGACAACGCGAACCTTGACCGCATCGGGGAGATCATCACCGGCTGGACCATCACCGACCCCGCCGACTGGACCGCACCCGTCATGACCGAGAACCGGGCACTGTGGCAGGAAACCCTCGGCACCACACCCGACAAGGACACTGCCCTGCAACTCGTCGCAGCCCTGCACACCCCCGCCGTACGGGACCGCATCTTCGCCGACACCATCAGCACCGACGATGACCCGGACGTGTTCGCCGACGTCGTCACCGGACGCTACCCCGGACGGCCAGACTGGAACCGGGTCGACGCCACCCAGGACCTCGCCGTCGAGCTGCTCCGGTTCACCCCGCCTGAAGCCCGCACACCCCTCTTCGCCCTGCTCGGCTGGACCCACTGGTACAAGGGACGGTCCTCGATCGCCTCCCAGTACCTGGCCAAAGCCCGCGAGGCCGACCCGGAGAACATGCTCGCCCAGTTGTTGACCCAGCTGGTCGACACCGGGAACCTCCCCGCATGCGTCAAGAACCAGCACACCGCCTACCAGCGCTAACCACTGGCCGAGGAGGGGCAGGGAGCCGCACAGGTTCCCTGCCCCATCCTTGGTTTCCGAGGTGCGCGGCGGCGGCCTCCTCCGCTTCGCTCCGCCGGCCGCCGCATCCAACACGACTTCCCACACACCCCACCATCAACCTCGTGGCACCACAACCCGCCCGATACAGTAAACCCACCAGAGACCACAATGCAGGGGGACACCATATGGCCGGCACCGACTACGCCCATCCGAATCAGGCAATCCGCTACGAAAAGCCCAGCCCCGCCGAACAAGCCCTCACCAACAGCGCACCCGCCCGCGGTGCCGGCATCGGGCCGGTGAACTTCACCTGGGCGAACCCGGACCCGCGCCTCCGCCGGCACCTGTGACCGGAGTCCTCACCCACGACGTGCCCGGGCAGGACACCACCAGTGAGGGGGAATGGGGGCCGGCAACCTCCCGCGAGGAATGGCTCCTGATGTACCAGCGGGGGCTGAGCCTGCGGCAGATTTCCCGACTCTGCCGCGTCAAATACGAGAAAGTCCGCCTCCACATCCGCACCCGGGAACGCCACGACCCCACCCTGGCCGGCCGCCGGCTCCTCCTGCACGACCAGCCCGCCCTCCCACCGAAGGACTGGCAGCAGTCACCGGCGCGGCCGTCCTGGGACGACCGGTACACCGAGCTCCAGGAACTCATGGAACGGGTCGGGCGATTCCCTCAGCAACTCTCCGAAGACATGGCCGAGCGCCGGCTCTACAAGTGGGTGCGCTGGCAACGCACCCGCCACCTTCACGGGCGCCTCACCGAAGATCAGACCGCCCGGCTGGACCGGCTCGGGAACTGGCAAGGCGCCACCCTCGGTGACCGCGAAACCCACTGGCGCACCATCCACGCACAACTACTGGAATTCATCGCCGACACCGGGCGCATGCCACACCGCGAAACACCTGACGCCACAGCACTGGAAGCCACCCTCGATGTCTGGATCCAAACCCAACGCGCCAAAGCCCGCGCCGGGAAACTCACACCCATAAGACGCGAAACCCTCGACCAAACCATCCCAGGCTGGAACACGCGGGCCTCGCTGCGCTCGGGCTGAGACTCTGAAACCGGTTTTTGCTGCTGTCCTCCGGATTATGCGTCCCCGCTCCGCAGCGTCAACCGGCCTGCGGCCGGCGGCACCGCCCAGCAATGTGTTCGGCGCTCCCAGGGTCGCTTATTTCCTCTCACATTCCAGTGACGGGTGCTGCCCTGCGGGCTGAGCACTGCTGCGTCGGGGACAAGCAAGCAAGCTTGCCAGCAGGCAAAAACAACTGTGAGTCTTACCGTGGCTGGTCTGGGACTAGCTGGCAGTGTTGATGCCGGTCGTTCTGCCTGGCGCGTGACTCGAAAAACAAATGGCCCCCTTGCGGGTGCATTTCCCCCGACTTGTCCGCGCTGGGTGGAGCGGCCGGCGTTGACCTGTCCCACGACGGTGGCTTGATTAGAAGCTTGCCCAGCCCCTGCGGTTGTGGCTCATCACAGTATTGCCTCGAAGTGACTCTTCCCAGGTCCAGTGCCGGTCGTGGCGACCAGTCTTGCCCGTTCGAAAGGAAGGAGGGTGGCCGCGTTGACTATCGTTGCGCAGACCCGCCCGTTCGTAATTGGCGTGGATTGTCACGCCCGCACACACACTTACGCCGTCATCGAGGCCAGTACCAAGCGACAGGTCGCGTGCGAGCAGTTCCCGACCACCTCGGCAGGGATTTCCCGCGCACTTGCCTGGGTAGGTCGACGGACAGACGGCGATATGGCCTGTCTATGGGCCGTCGAGGGTATCGGCTCTTATGGGGCATGTCTGGCCAGGGCAGTAGCCGATGCCGGCTACGATGTCGCCGAAGCTCCACGGATGAACGCCCGAGGGCGCCGGGCGATCGGCAAATCTGACCCGCTGGACGCGGCCGCCATCGGAAACGCTGTCATCGGCTTAGAGGAGTCCCACCTCCGAGCTCCGCGTCGGGATGAAGGAACCCGTGCCGGACTCAGGGTCCTGAGCGCAGCCCGGGATCAGTTAACCCGCGAACGCACAGTAAATGTCAATGCACTCATCGCTTTACTCCGGGCACACGATCTGGGAATCGACGCTCGTAAACCGCTGGTTCCCGCCCAGTACACCACGATCACCAGATGGCGGGAACGACAGGAGCAGATCGAACTATCGATCGCGCGCGAGGAAGCAGTTCGGTTGGCACGCCGCGTTCTCGAAGTAACCGCTCAGTTGACTGCGAACCAGAAGCGCTTGACCGAGCTGATACAGCAAAGCCCCGCTGCGCCGCTGTTGGAGATGGTCGGCGCGGGGGCTGTCACAGTCGCCACCGTCCTGACAGCTTGGTCGCATCCAGGAAGGGTTCGCAGCGAAGCTGCCTTCGCCTCACTGGCAGGAGTGAACCCTTTGCCAGCTTCAAGCGGTAACACTGTCCGGCACAGGCTCAACCGGGGTGGTGATAGGCGCCTCAACCGAGCCTTGCACACCATCACCATGACCCGGATGGTCCACGACCCCAGAACACGGGACTACGTCGCCAAACGCACCCAAGAAGGTCGTAGCTACCGCGAAATCCGCAGATCCCTCAAGCGCTACATCGCCCGAATTCTCTACCGCCAACTCAACTCCCTTTACGCCACCGCGGAACTGGCCCGATCCCACGTTGCCGGGGTAGACCCTTACCCGGAATAGGAGCACCGATTGAGCATGCCGGGCTTCGGTTTGATTTACGGTTCAGGTGGTGTCCGGTAAAGGATCCACTTACCTTCATTCTCGCGAGAGCGATCTGGATCTACGTCGCTGTCAGTGACATTGATACGGAGGCGACTGAAACCAAGAGGCACAGGATACAGATGCAGTAGATGCCGAGATTCTTGTTCTCCGGGAGTATGACTTTCCTCCGCGGCCATAACGAAAGAACAATCGCGAAGAGAGCCAGAGGGAGGAACAGCACCAGTGCCAGCGGTTGGACCAGAGCGGCGAACCCTATGGCTGCAGCGACAACAAGAGAGGTCACAGCACACAGCGTCCTTACGCGCTCCAATTGCCGATCGCCGGTTTTGCCGTACAGCCACCAACGACCGATCTGCAGAATGATCGCCACGATTATCCCGGCGACAACAGGGGATGAGAAACGTTCGGCTGCCGGAGTAGTGGCGCCCTCCGGAGACAAGCCGGGCAACACAAGCCGTACCAGGCCGGCCACAACCCCAAAAGCGACCGGTCCCAAAAAGGTCACCCAGAAGACCACGCGAGCTTTCGCTTCGCTCTCATCATCCACAGGTGAACCGTAGCTCAACGGATCTCCAACTTCTCTATCGGTCGTGGTGCTGCCGCCGAGAACCGCGCGTTGAGGGATCCCTCAGCGGGTCATACCGGCTTCGGCCCGCTCCAAGAGTTCCGACCTAAGCTCCACTCGAAGCCGTCTGACTCGATGAGCAATTTGCGGATAACGCCACGGCCCAAGAGGCTGCGACGTTCGCTGACACGCCCTCCTCCTTCGAGGTAGGCATGCATGACGCGGCAAATCTTCCTCAACTCTCCCTCTTTGTAGGCCTCAATCACGTCCTCGGGATCGTCGTCTTCTTCGCCGTCATCCACCAGAATGCTCGTTTGAACATTCAGTTCAGGAATGAAGGCCTCCATCCAAACGTGTCCGGCTCGAATGATCGCGGTGCGGTCCTCGCGAAAACGGCTGCTCACCTGGACGCTATGCTCCCCGTGGGCTTCATCAGAGCTGACGCGCATAGTGACGAAGTCTTCATTGAACACCTCGGTAATGACGCGATCGAGCATGGCCTTGTTATCGGTGGTCATAGTGCAAGCATCTCAAGCCTCGCCAGCAGCCAAAACAACGGGGAGAGGGGACGCTGGCCGGTCAACTAAGCCGCCCCACTTACCGGCAAGCAACTTGGTCCGCGTCCGCACCCGCTTCCAGCGGCTTGACAGACATAGAAGCGTCGGGGGAGAGGAACGAAACCACCAACCAAGAAGAGCGCGAATAAGCCCGAGAGACCCTCCTTTTTCAGATGAAAAACGCTAGAATTGGAGCAGTAGTACAGCAGTTGACTCTCACTAAAACCGATACGTAACCAAGGACTGAATACTATGACTCTCACCATCTACACCAAGCCCGGCTGCTTCCCCTGCCGGAAGACCATCGAGAAGTTCCAGGACGCCGGACTCTCACCCCAGATCGTGGACGTCTCCACCACACCGGCAGCCCTTGAGTACATCACCGAAGAACTCGGCTACTCCCAGGCCCCCGTCGTCATGTACGACAAGGACGGCAGCGAAGACCACTGGTCAGGACTGAATCCCACCAAGATCAGCCACGTCATCGAACTCCACACCAGCTAGACCGAGCATCCACCGGTTATTCAACGACAACACCACAACCACCACGAAAGGCAAGTTGATCATCATGGCAGGCGAAACCACCATCACCGTCATCGGGAACCTCACCGCAGACCCCGAGCTGCGCTTCACCCCCTCCGGTTCAGCGGTCGCGAACTTCACCATCGCATCCACACCACGGACCTTCGACCGGCAAACCAACGAATGGAAAGACGGCGAGACCCTCTTCCTGCGCTGCAGCCTGTGGCGTGAATCCGCTGAGAACGTCGCCGAGTCCCTCACCAAGGGAACCCGCGTCATCGCCCAGGGCCGGCTGAAGTCCCGCTCCTACGAACACCAAGGAAGGCGAAAAGCGTACCGTCACCGAACTCGACGTCGACGAGATCGGGCCCAGCCTCCGCTACGCCTCCGCCATCATCAACCGAACCCAACGCCCCAGCAGCGACGAGCAGGGCAGGGGAGCCCAGCAGCAGCGAGGCGGGCAGAACGACCCCTGGGGATCGCCAGCACACGCCGGCACCAGCGACTGGGGCAGCGCAGCCGAAGCGGCCGAACCGCCCTTCTAAAAGCGCTCCTAGTGCCGTAGTAGGAATAGTATTACTACTATTCCTACTACTGAAGGAGTTCCGAATGGGTAACGCGCCCGCTTCCATCGCCCCACCGCCCCAGACAGCCGCTGCCGCGTCGGTGACCTCGCCGAAGGAGCGCGTCTACGCCGCGGCGGAGAAGATCAGCGCCGAGCGCAACCCGACGGTCTCCAGCGTCCGGGAAGCCGCCGGAGTCAGCAACGCCGACGCGACCCGGTACTTGAAGGCCTGGCGTGAGGAGAAAGCGGCCGCGGGCTCGCACATCGCCGCCACACCGCAGCCGCTCCTGGAGCAGGCCGCACGGCTCGCCGGCTCCGTGTGGGCCGACGCGGTGGCCCTGGCTGCGGAACAGCACGCCGCCGTGGAAGCCCGCTGGAGGCAGGAAAGCCAGGACAAGGACACCGAGCTGGCCGAACTCGTTGCGGACCTGGATCGGATCTCCTCCGAACACGCCACCGCAACCTCGGCACTGCAGGCCGAACTCACCGCCGTCACCGAAGGGGCGGCCGCGGCCGAAGCCCGCGCAGCACAGGCAGAGGAGGCCGCCGCCGCCGCGCGGACGGAAACCGGCACCCTCGCCGCCGACCTCGCCGCCGCGCGGGCCCGCGCCGAGACCCTGCAGCAAACCCACGACGCCCTGCTCGAACGGATCACACCGGAGGACACAACGAAAACTCGCCGATAAATCCCCCCGGCCGTGTCGCTGCCGCTGCAGTGGTGAGTAACCTGATGCGCAGGGATGAGGGAAGGAAGGGGAGAGGGGCATGAGTAAGCGGAAACCGGCCTCTTTCACCCCGTATTTCACGCAGGAAGACGCGGGCAGGGTCCGGGCCGCGTTCCTGTCCACAGGCGCCGCCGAAGGGTATGCGTCCGTGTCAGACTTGATCGAAAAAGCGGTGCTGAAGGAAGTCCGCCGGCTACAGCGCAAGCACAACGGCGGCAAACCGTTCGACCCGGCCCCACCGGGTGCGCTGCGCACCGGCAGGCGCAGCCTCGATGAAGAGAAACACCGAACCGAATAGATTTTCCTTTTCGCAGAGGAAATCCCCCAGGGGCCGGGAGCTGTGTGGTGCAGCACCCGGCCCCACCCATAAGCTCATCCACCAAACAGACGAGAAGAAGGAGTGCCCTCCGCATGGCCAGCCAGGAACAGCCACGCTTCCTGACCATCAAGGACGTCGCCACCGAACTAGCAACCAGCCATTCGCAGATCCGGGCACTGATCAGTTGCGGAGACCTCCCTGCCATCCAGGTCGGCGGCCGCGGTTATCTTAAGTTTCGGGTCGTGTTTGCCGAGTCTTTCTGTGCTTGACCTGCGAAAGCGTTCCTAGCCCGTCTTTCCGTGATT
>NZ_FNDT01000049.1 GCF_900099735.1 Arthrobacter subterraneus
GCACGCTCGCGCAACTCGATCGGGTACTTCCGCTGTGCTGCCATGAAAAACATCCTCCGGGTAATCGATGTCTCCATCAAACCCGGTACGGTTCAGGGCACGTGCTCACCAGTGTGCACGTCCTCTGGGGAGACCGGCCCGCAGACCGGCTACCCGAACTGACCGCGTTCGCGCAGTGGATGCGCGACTGGGCCGAACGCCCCGATGACTGGAACGAGAACCTCCTCGTCCTGGGAGACTTCAACCTCGACCGCATCGGCGACCCACTCTATGAGGCGTTCGTCTCCACCGGCCTATGGGCGCCGACCGAACTGGACACGGTACCGCGGACGATCTTCGATAACGACAAGACCCGGCACTTCTACGACCAGATCGCCTGGTTCTCCGAACCCGACGGGACCAGCATGCTCCAAACCCTCACCTACACCGGCCGCGCCGGGCACGTCGACTTCCTCCCCCACATCTACACCGGGCTCACGAAAAACGAGGTGTCCTGGCGGATCTCCGACCACTACCCCCTCTGGGCAGAATTCCGCACCTAAACCCGTCCCACTGCCCGCCTGGCCCTTGCGTATGGGAGGGTGCGGCTTTCCTGTGGCGGCAGACTGCCCGGCAGGTGCGGGTGCGGGTCGAAAAACATTGTCGGCATCATCTGATAGAACAAGTGTATTGGGTATCTGCTTGGCTGAAGTAGTCCACTGATGGCGGGCTGCGTAGCTACTTCGTTGGCATCTGCCACCCCTCAGCGCCGCCGCATTCGTCCCCCTCGTCCTGGCCCGGGGGCGAAGGCAGATATGCTCGCCCTTGAGTGATTGCTCCACGAGACTCTGATCATCGGACCCGAGGAGAGGCCGTTGTTCTACATCCAGAAGCAGGTAGCCCGGGTCTTCGTCCGCCTCCATGACCTTGGTAGGTAGTTGTGCAATACATCCTAGTTCTGCAGTGGCCAGCCGACTCGGAGGCGGACTATGACGCCCTCATCGCCATGGAGGACGCGCTGGAGGGCGCACTCCCCGCCGCCCATGGCTTCGTGGATGGGCACGACTTCGGCGCAGGCGAGATGAACATCTTCGTCCACACTGACGACCCATTCGAAGCGTTCGGGGACGCGGCGACGTCCCTTGGTGCTGACCCAAGATGGGCCGAGGTACGGGCGGCGTACAGGCCTACAGAAAATGATCGCTACGTTCTCGTGTGGCCGGAAACGCTTCAGAATTTCTCTGTGTCGTGATGCATCCTGCCCTGCCCTTCATCCTGGCAACGCTGTTACTCGGCTAAGCAACAGTCGACGCGTTCTTGATGCGAGCGGTCATCGACCATGGTCGGGACCACGAACTTTGGAACATATGGCTCGGTGACCGCCGCAGCTCTCATGCCACTCCTCAATGAGGCGATCGCTGGGGCTGAGCGATATGCCGCTCGGAAAGGTTTTGCGGCCGTCGTCTCATCAATAGCCTCGCGCAGGTCAGTCCGTAGCCGCTCCCCAGTATGGCTCTCCCGCCCGTGGGTTGAGTGCGGGTCACTCGTCGCGAGGGATGACGAGGTCCTTCAGGGGCGCGGGGTCTGCGTTGGTGGCCTGCTGGAGTAGCCGATAGAAGAGCAGGCCTCGACTTCTGGCTGTTCTCCGGTTGAAGCGGAAGGTGAACTCGTCGAGATAGTAGCTCAGCTGTTCCCGGGAGATGCCCTGATGCAGGGTGCCGTCGATCCAGCGCTTGAGCTGGGAGGCGGCCATGTGGACCGCCGGCATGTTCACGTGCGCCGGGATGTCGGAGCCGAGCTGGGTGAAGTACTCGTGCTGGTAGCCGAGGTCGGTGAAACGGCGTAACTGCCTCGCCCCGTCGGTGCGGATGGTCGAGCCGGGTTCGACGACACGCTGGCCGAACTTCACCAGGGCCAGCCTGCGGTCAGTCGGGCCGGGCTCTAGGGCGTGTCTGCTAAATATCCGGCTTATCGTGTTTGAAGCTGGATAGATGATTCGTTCGAATGTGATTTCAGATGA
>NZ_FNDT01000014.1 GCF_900099735.1 Arthrobacter subterraneus
GGGTCATCCGCCGCTACGAACACGCCGCGCCCGGGGAGCTCGTGCACGTGGATATCAAGAAGCTCGGGAGGATCCCCGACGGCGGAGGGCACAAAGCCCTCGGCAGGGCCGCCGGGCGCCGCAACAAGGTCGGCACCCAGCGCAACCGCCGCCCCGGGTATCACTTCATTCACAACGCCGTCGACGATTACTCACGCTTTGCCTACTCCGAGATCCTCACCGATGAGAAGAAGGAAACCGTGGCCGCGTTCTGGAACCGCGCCAACACCTGGTTCGAGTCTCGCGGGATCACCGTCCAGCGAGTCCTGACCGATAACGGCAATGGATACCGATCCCGTGCCTTCGCCGACGCCCTCGGACCCCGCATCAAACACAAGCGCACCCGCCCTTACCGGCCGCAGACCAACGGTAAGGTCGAACGCTTCAACCGCACCATACTCGAAGAGTGGGCCTATGCCACCACCTACCGGTCAGAAGCCGAGCGTGTTGCCGCGTTTCCGGCCTGGCTGCATCATTACAATCACCACCGAGGCCACACCTCACTCAAAGGTCAGCCACCAGCCAGCCGCGTCACCAACCTCTCAGGGCAATACATCTAGGCGCTTCGGTGCGGAGGGCAGTTTCCGCCCTACCGCGCTCCTGCGCTACCCACCGGTAACCCTTGCCGAACAGTTGTTATCCAATCGCTACCTTTGCGCCCCCGTATGGCGAAAAGTGGTAACACAGCGCAGGTAACATGATCTCCACACTGCGTGACTTCGATCACAGGCCCGAGAGCCGTCGTACCTCGACGGACGGGCCACCATCGTGGAGGTTCATAACTTGATAACCAAGCCAATGCCGGCGTGGCACAGGAGGCTACTCCTCCTGGCAGCCGGCCTCCTGGCCGCACTGTTCATCTGCGCACCCGCAGCTGGAGCATCACTCCACGCGGGAGCGGACAGCATGTACAGGCAGGCCCCCGCCTCCGTCCAGGCCGGGGAATTCCAGAACCGGATCAGCGGCGTGCTGCGCGGTGCCGACGGACCCATCGCGGACGTCCGTATCACGGTCACCGGAGAGGATTTCGAAGGCGAAACCACCTCCGGGGAGAACGGGTCCTGGAGCATCGACGTCCCGCAGCAGGGAGCGTACGAGGTGGAGCTGGATGAATCCACGCTCCCTGACGGTATCGAACTGGCCGAGGGCCAGCAGAATCCGCGCACCGTCACCTTCGCGGGAACCACCAACGTCACCACCCTCTTTCTCTTCGGTGAGGGCATCGTGACAGGAACGAGCAACTTCCTCGACACCCTGGTGGACAGGACGGTTGCCGGCCTGAGCTTCGGCCTCCTCCTCGCACTGAGCGCCGTCGGCCTGTCCCTGATCTTCGGCACCACCGGCCTCACCAACTTCGCCCACGGCGAGATGGTCACCGCCGGTGCGGTCTTCGCCTTCGGGTTCGCCGCCCTGGGCCTTCCCGCCTTCCTGGCTATTGTCCTCGCGGTGCTTGGCGGCGCCGCGCTCGGGTTTGTCCAGGATGCAGGCCTGTGGAAGCCGCTGCGGCAGCGCGGCTCCGGCCTCATCCCGATGATGATTGTCAGCATCGGACTGGCCCTGGCGCTGCGTTACATCATCCAGTTCAACTTCGGCGGGGCCACCCAGCAGCTTCCGGGAGCACAGGGCCAGATGCTGAACTTCGGGCTGATCTCGATCACGCGGAACAACCTGACCTCCCTGATCGTCAGCCTCATCGCCATTCTCCTGATCGCGTTCCTGCTGCTGCGCACCCGCATCGGAAAGGCAACCCGTGCGGTTGCCGACAACCCCGCGCTGGCTGCGGCATCGGGCATCGACGTCGACCGTGTCATCAGGCTCGTCTGGGTCATCGGCGGCGCCCTGGCGGCGCTCGGAGGTATCCTCTGGGCCTACTACCGGCCCGGGGTCTCCTTCAACATGGGCCAGCAGATCCTGCTCCTGATCTTCGCCGGCGTTGTCCTCGGTGGTCTGGGCACTGTCTTCGGCGCGCTCCTCGGCTCGGTCATCGTGGGACTCTTCGTCGAGGTCTCCACCATCTGGCTGCAGGCCGACCTGAAGTACGTCGGCGCTCTGCTCATCATGATTCTGGTACTGCTCTTCCGGCCGCAGGGCATCCTGGGCCGCCGCGAGCGCATAGGTTAGGGGCTCCTGATATGGACTTCGGCAACATTTTCTCCCTCGCCTTCGGCGAAATCATCAGCCCGACGACGGCGGCATACGCACTTGCGGCCCTCGGCCTCGCGGTGCACTTCGGCTACTCCGGCCTGCTCAACTTCGGGCAGGCAGGCTTCATGGCGATGGGCGCCTACGGTTACGCCATCTCGACGCTGACGTTCAACGCACCGGTTGCCGTGGCAGTACTGGTGGCGTTGCTCGCCTCGGTGATTTTCGCCGTCATACTGGGTATTCCAACCCTCCGGCTGCGAGCAGACTATCTCGCGATCGTGACCATCGCGGCCGCGGAAATTGTGCGGTACATCGTCACCACCAACGGGCTCACTGAAATCACCGGCTCAGCCAACGGGCTGGCCCAGGGTTTTGAAACGGGCTTCTTCGCGCTGAACTTCATTCCTGAGGGGACCTACAACATCGGTCCCGTCAGCATGAACCAGAACGGCCTGTTTGTCCGGGTTATCGCCTGGACCATCGTGGCGCTGGCCTGCCTCGCCGTCTGGGCGCTCATGCGCAGCCCGTGGGGCCGTGTGCTCAAGGGCATCCGCGAGGATGAAAACGCCGTGCGCGCCCTGGGCAAGAACGTGTACGCGTACAAGATGCAGGCGCTCATCATCGGCGGCCTCATGGGCACGGTCGCGGGCATGATCTTCGTGATCCCGCGTGGCGCCGTCCAACCGGCCAACTACGCCACCGAGCTGACGTTCTTCCTGTACACGGTCCTCCTGCTCGGCGGCATGGCCACCGTGCTGGGCCCCGTCATCGGAGCCATGATCTTCTGGGTGGTCCTCTCACTCACCCAGAGCCTGCTCTTCGGCGCCATTGAAACCGGCGCCATCACATTCCTCACCAACGTCCAGGCCGGTCAGCTCCGGTACATCCTGGTGGGTGTTGCGCTCATGCTGCTGATGATCTTCAGGCCGCAGGGCGTACTCGGCAACAAGAAGGAGTTGGCGTTCGCATGAGCGACCCTACTGCGAAACCTGCAGCACAATCCGGAGGCCGGCGGGCAGCGCACGCAGTCACCGGCCCGTCCGCGCCGTCGACCGGCTCTCCGGCCGACCAGACCGACTACATGACCGATTCGCGCCCCATCACCGAGGACACCCCCGGACCGGGCTGCCGCAAACGCGATCCGATCATCACGGCCCGGAAGGTCACCCGCAGCTTCGGCGGCATCAACGCCGTCGACGTCGACTACCTGGAGATCCCCCGGAACAAGATCACCGCGCTGATCGGGCCCAACGGAGCGGGGAAAACCACCCTGTTCAATCTGCTGACCGGATTCGATACCCCGCAGAGCGGTGAATGGGACTTCGACGGCCACTCCCTGGCCGGCGTCGCCCCCTACAAGGTGGCGCGCCTGGGCATGGTCCGCACCTTCCAGCTGACCAAGGTCATGGGCAAGCTCACCGTCATGGAAAACATGCGCCTGGGCGCCACCGACCAGCCCGGCGAGAGCCTTGCACGCGCACTGTTCAAGGGCCTGTGGGGCGGACGGGAGAAGGAGATCACCGCGCAGGCGGAGGTGCTGCTGCAGAAGTTCAAGCTGGACACCAAGACGGACGACTACGCAGCCTCCCTGTCCGGCGGCCAGCGCAAGCTCCTGGAAATGGCCCGGGCGCTGATGGTCAAGCCCCGCCTGGTGATGCTCGACGAGCCGATGGCCGGCGTGAACCCCGCGCTCACGCAATCCCTGCTCGATCACATCAAGAACCTCAAGGCGGAGGGCATGACCGTCCTCTTCGTCGAACACGACATGCACATGGTCCGCCATGTGGCGGACTGGGTGGTGGTCATGGCGGAAGGCCGCGTGGTCGCGGAGGGAACTCCCGACGTCGTCATGAAGGATCAGGCGGTCATCGACGCCTATCTGGGTGCGCACCACGATGTGGACCTCGGCGACTCCCACGGCGTTGAGCAGCTCGAGTCCGAGCTGTCCCATGACGAGGAATCCGTGGTGGGGACCGAGAACGCGGGCCTCCTGAGCCACACCAGAATCACCGAGCTTGAAGGACGTCCACGGAACACGCGCCCAACAGGCGAGACCGGACCAGAGGAGAAGCGGCCATGAGTGAATCAGCGGGAACGGCAGGGCCCGGGCAGACGGCCGGAACCGACGCGGTGCCGGGAAAGTCCGTCGTGAAGGTCACCGACCTCGTGGCGGGCTACCTGCCAGGCGTGAACATCCTGAACGGGTGCTCCATCGAAGCGCGCTCGGGTGAGCTGATCGGAATCATCGGCCCCAACGGCGCCGGCAAGTCGACACTGCTCAAGGCGATGTTCGGCCTCGTGAAAGTGCACTCCGGCACCGTGGTGGTGCGGGACCAGGACATCACCGGGTTGAAGGCCAACAAGCTCGTCACCAAGGGCGTGGGCTTTGTCCCGCAGAACAACAACGTCTTTGCTTCCCTGACCATCGAGGAGAACCTCCAGATGGGCATGTACCAGCGGCCGAAGGACTTCCGGAAGCGGTTTGACTTTGTCACCGACCTCTTCCCCGAACTCGGCAAGCGGCGTGCCCAGCGTGCGGGGTCCCTCTCCGGCGGCGAACGCCAGATGGTGGCCATGGGGAGGGCGTTGATGATGGAGCCTGCTGTGCTGCTCCTCGACGAGCCGTCCGCGGGCCTCTCCCCCGTCAAGCAGGACGAGACGTTCCTCCGAGTGCATGAAATCAACCGGGCGGGGGTCTCGGTGATCATGGTCGAGCAGAACGCGCGGCGATGCCTGCAGATCTGTGACCGCGCCTACGTCCTCGACCAGGGCAAGGACGCCTATACGGGCACAGGACGGGAACTCATGAAGGACCCGAAGGTAATCCAGCTCTACCTCGGGACCCTCGCCGACACGGCGTAGCAACGTCCTGACCGAGGCCCTCTCCGGCTGACGAGTTCAGCCGGAGAGGGCCTCTTCTGTGTTCCCGCCCTCAGCACCCGCGACGGCGGTCCCCGGCCCTCACCGCCCGCGGCGGCGGTCCCCAACCGGGGTCCCCAACGACCAGAAGGGCCCCTCCCGGCTGAACTGGTCAACCGGGAAGGGCCCTTCCGTTGTGCGGGTGAATCAGGTGGTACGCCCTGCCCTAGAGCTGTCCTGCCTCGGAACGGTAGGGCTGCGGTGTGTTGTTCTCATCGAACTCGTAGATGCCGATGAAGGCTTCCGTCGGGTCACCGTTCTCATCGAAGGTGATCGGTCCGGAGATGCCCTGGTAATCGATATCCTCACCCTCGCGCTGGAGCGTGATGCAGCCTGCGTAGTCGAAGCACTCTGTACCCTCCTTGGAAACCGCCTCAAGTTCAGCTGCGATGGCGGCCCCGTCAGTGCTTCCTGCGGCATCCGCTGCAAGGGCAATGAGGTTCACGGCGTCGTAGCTTTCACCTGCGTAGTTCCAGACGTTCAGGCTGTCATCGATCTCAGCCAGCGCATCCTTGAACTCGTCTCCTGCGAAGGAACCGGGCTGGGTGCCCTGTGCGCCCTCAAGCGTTCCCGGATCCAGGTCCTCGCTGTAGTCGGCGGTGTTGCCGTCCACGAAGAACATGGAACCGGGGTCTACACCCTGACCGGTCATCAGCGGAACGATGCTGTTGGCCTGGTCGAAGCTGATGACCACATAGGCGTCAGGTTCGGCTGCGACAAGTGCGTCGACCTGGCTGCTGAACTGTGAATCGCCCTCGTTGAACAGTTCCTCGGCGACAACCTGGCCGCCTGCGCTCTCAACGGCTTCCTTGATGCTCGCCTGCAGTCCGGTACCGTACGCATCGTTGAGTACGATCATGCCCACAGTCTGGGCGCCACAGGCCATGATGTAGTTGCCGAGCACCCGGCCCTGCAGGACGTCGGAGGGTGCAGTACGCCAGTACAGGCCGTTGTCATCCCAGTCCGTGAAGTCCGGCGAGGTGTTCGCGGGCGACATCTGGACAACCCCGGCACCGGTGATCTGGTTGATCACCGTCTGCGATACGCCCGACGACGCCGCCCCGATGATCGCGCTGACATCCTGGGACAGGAGGTCGGTGACGGACTGCGTTGCGATGTCCGTGGTGGTGTCACCGGAGTCGCGGTGGATGATCTCGACGTCCTGGCCGAGCACACCGCCGGCCTCATTGATCTCCTGAACGGCGAGGTTGACGCCGGCAATTTCGGGAGGGCCGAGGAACGCGAGGGCGCCTGTGGTAGGCAGGAGCGATCCGAGCACCAGTGGCGAGTCGGACGTTGTTTCCGCCTCGGGCACTGCCGCAGGATCTCCCTTCTCGCCGGGCTCGGGGGCTGCGCCGCCCTGACTCTCGGGGCAGGTCAGCCCCGACGCTGCCGGTGCCGAAGATGCGCCGCCTTCTTCTTCGGGGGTGGGATTGCCACCGCAGGCAGATGCGAAGAGCGCGACGCCCAGACTCAGGGCCGCAATCTTCGCTGCGCGCGGAGCATTCTCCCCGATGCCAAACCGCGCGGAGTTACGTGTTGCTGTCATGAAATTTATCTCCTCGATCGAAAGGCTCGATCAGCCTTTGATGCGATCACCAGGTGTTCCTGGTATGTGAAAAAGCTAGTGCAAAAACGTGTCCAAGATAAGCAAATCTGGTTACATCCTTGTAACACTCGTCACAGGGGTATTGACTGCCGTCGCGGCCCGGAAAGGCCGGGGCCCGCCAGGGTCGCGTATTCTTGACGGGACGCTCCGGCGGCGCGCCCGTCGGGAAGTCCATCGCACGTTACGCCCCAGTAGCCCAATGGCAGAGGCAGGAGACTTAAAATCTTCACAGTGTGGGTTCGAGTCCCACCTGGGGCACCGTCCCGGAAACGGAAGTCAGGCGGTGCTGTTTACCCGAAGTACAGGTGCTTGTGCAGGCGGCACCCCGGGTTGAACGGCGCCCGGCAGGAGGCGCAGCCGTCAGCGTCCAGGTAGTCCCGGATGGACATGGTCCCGCCGCAGACACCGCAGAGGATCGCATGGGTGTCCTGCTCCTCCGGCGGCCACACCGCAGCGTCATGGTGGGCCGTTTCCTCGTGGCACAGATGGCACGGATAAAACTCACCGCAGCACTTGAACCGGATGGCAACGACGTCGAGCTCTGTCCGGTAGTGCACGCACCGCGTCTGGTGATCCACCGTGGGACCCAAAACAGTCGCGGTGACCGCCGGCGCGGCCGGGCGGTCGGCGGGCGTCTCGGGGCGGGTCCTCACGATTGAGAACTATAACCGCTTAAACGCACGACGGCGGCACCCCCCGGGGTGCCGCCGTCGTACTGGCAGTTACTTGGCCTTGGCCTTCTCCGTGTCCTCGGAGCGGCCCTTGTCCAGGGAAGGAGCTGCTTCCTGCTTCTTCGCCGGCGGGGCAGCGGCCTCGCGGAAGGCGCGGCGCGGGCTCTGCAGGTCCATCAGCTGGGTGGTGTCACGCCCGAAGACGAACCCGAGCACCCAGTTGCCGACAACGCGGAACTTACGCTCGAACATGGGCATTGCCATGCCGTGGTAGCCGCGGTGGGCCAGCCATGCGGGAAGTCCGCGCATGCCGAAGCCCATGATGTTGGCGACGCCCTTGTACTGGCCGAACCCGGCAACCGCACCGAGGTTCTTGTGCTTGTACTCGCGGACGCGGCCCACGCCGTAGCGCTCGGCGTAGATGTTGTCGGCGAGGAGCTTCGCCTGACGGACGGCGTGCTGTGCGTTCGGGACGCAGAAACCGCCTACGCCGCCTCCGGACAGGTCAGGAACGGCAGAGACGTCGCCGGCTGCCCAGGCGCCGTCCAGCGGGCCGTCGTCGCCGGTGATGCGCAGTTCCGGGTTGGCGCGGACGCGGCCGCGCTCGTCGATCGGGAAGTCGGTGTTGCGGACCACCGGGTTGGCCTGCACGCCGGCAGTCCACACGAGGGTGTCGGTCTCGAACTCATCGGCCGGGGACTTGTCCGGCATGTTGATGAGCTTGAGCCTGCCGCCCTTGGCGCTGGCGAGCGAAGTGTTGAGCTTGACCTGGACACCGCGGGCACGCAGGTGCTCCACAACCCACTTGGCCTGTTCCTCGGTGACCTCGGGCATGATGCGCCCCATTGCCTCAACCAGGACAAACCGGATATCGGACCGCTCGAGCCGCGGGTTCTTCTTGACAGCAGCGCGCGCCAGGTCCTCCATCTCGGCGAGCGCCTCGATACCTGCGAATCCGCCGCCGACAACCACGAAGGTCAGGGCGCGGTCCCGCTCCGGACCGGGCTGCATCATCGAGCCGGTCTCAATCCGCTCCAGGAGTCCGTTGCGCACGGCGACGGCTTCCTCGATGGTCTTCATACCGATGCCTTCTTCTGCCAGCCCCTCGATCGGGAAGGTGCGGGTGATGGCACCGGCCGCAATGACGATGTCGCGGTAGGGCAGTTCGAAGGGTTCACTGCCGTCGGCCGGATCAACGGTGGCCGTGCGTGAGGAGTGGTTGACGCCGGTGACCTTGCCCGTGATGAGCTCGGTGTCCGTCAGGTGCATGCGGTGGGAGACGACGGCGTGACGCGCCTCGATGTTGCCCCCTGCCACCTCGGGCAGGAAGGGCTGGTAAGTCATGTACGGCAAAGGATCCACGAGCGTGACGATCCCGCCGTGTGCCTTCACCTTCTTCTGCAGCTTGTGGGCTACGTAAAGACCGACGTAGCCGCCGCCGACAACGAGAATCCGGGGACGATCAGAGAACGAGGGGGTTTGAGCCATGACTCAAGCCTACCGGACTTTGTGAAAATCTTCACTAGCGGGTTCTGTGGGGTCCACGTCCGCCCGGCTCTCCCGGTAAATCCGGATCACCTGGTACGTTCCGCCGAGGAGGATGACCAGGATCAGCCCGCCGAATCCGAACACGATGAAGGCCGGCAGCGAGCTTGCCGACGAGGTCCGCTCCTGGGCGGCCGGGACGGTCGGTTCCGGGATATCGGGAAGCGGTTCCTCCTCCGGCGCTGCTTCCGGCGGGGGCGGCGGTGGCACCTCCCCTCGGCGGTACGTCTCGATGTACTGGGCCATGCTGACAACGCCGCCGGCGCCGAGCAGCCGCTCCTCGGGAACGGCCAGGTCCGCATTCACTGCGGCGTCCGCGTCGAGGATGCCGTGGCCGTAGATGGTGTCCTTGCCCGGTATGCCTGCGTCACGCGCCGTCATGATGATCCGGTTGATGACCTGCGGGGCGGTCAGGTCCGGGTACTTGGCGCGGATGAGCGCGGCCACCCCGGAGACCAGCGGGGCAGCACCCGAGGTGCCGGACCACTTGCTCGCATACAGGCCGCCCGGCAGCGCCCCCACGAGGTTCTCGGCAGGCGCGGCGATACCGATACTGATGCCTTCGGAGGAGGATTCCCGGCTGGCTGCGCCCTCGGCGTCCAGTCCGCCCACGGCCAGCACGCCGGGCATGGTGGCCGGTGCGCCGACCTGCACGGAGCCTCCGGCCCGGTTGCCCGCGGCGGCGACAATGACAACGTCCTTCTGTTCCGCGTAGAGGAACGCCTCGTCCCAGCTCTCCGGCCAGGTGGGCGACGTGCTGCCCAGCGACATGTTGATCACCGAGGCACCGTTGTCCACGGCCCAGCGCACCGCGTTGGGGATCTGGTCGTCGATGCTGACGCCTGCGGGATTGGCGCCGGTCGCCTCCCCTGCGATCCAGAGTGAGACCGCCAACAGCTCGGCCTCCGGTGCCACACCGACCACACCGTCGGTCCCCCGACCGGCGGTCTGGAGGGGTGAATCCTCTGCCTCCCTGCTGGCTTCGGCTTCCGCTTGCGCCGAAGCTTCCGCGGAGGCTTCCGCTTTCGCCGAAGCAGAGGGCTTTGCTGAACCTGAGGGCGATGGAGATGCAACCGGTTCCTCGGGCTCGTGTCCGCGGCCGGCGATCAGGCTCGCCACCAGGGTGCCGTGCTCGGGCACCTCCCCGATTCCGCGCTGCCCGTCGGGCGCTCCTGCACCGGACACATCGGTGCCTCCGGTGACAACCCCCTCAAGGTCGGGGTGGCTTCCGTCAACCCCGCTGTCGATCACAGCAACCGTGACACCGGCTCCCCTGGTGGCTTCCCAGGCCTCGGCGATCCCATAATCCTCCACCCAGTATTCGCGGTCGCGAAGCTCACCTCCGTGGGCGCCTGCCCTGTCCGCCGGACCGACGACGGCGGTGGCCAGGCCGAGCGAGAGCGCCAGGGCGGCGGCAACGGACCGGGAAACGTGAGCGCGGTGGTGCGCGGAAGAGACTGTCACGTGCGCTACTTTCGGGAGGCTGCGCTGAGGGCAATGCCGTCAAGAATATCGTGTTCGCTGGCAACCGCGCCCTGCACGCGCCCTTCGGTGGCCTCCGCGACACGCCGGACGACGGTGCGCCAGATGAGCGCTCCGGCACCGATGACATCCACGCGTCCCGGGTGCATGTAGGGCAGTGCCTTCCGCTCGGCGCGGGTGAGGTGCAGCAGCGAGGTGGCGGCGTCGTCGATCTCTGTCAGTCCCAGTTCCGTTCCGTGGATGCGCTCCGGCAGGTACTCGGGAAGCTTCAGCGCGTGCGCGGTGACGGTGGTGATGCTGCCGGCGACCCCGATGATGCCGTGCACGGAGGAAAGGTCGACGTCGGCGTGGGCTTCGTCGATCATGCGGCCGATCTCTTCTTCCGCGGAGGCGATTTCCTCGTCCGTGGGCGGATCGGAGCGGAGGAACCGTTCGGTGAAACGGACGCACCCCATATCCATGCTGCGCCCGGCAATGACCTGGCTGCCGGTACCGACGACAAACTCCGTGCTTCCGCCGCCGAGGTCCACCACCAGCACCGGAGCGTCGTTTTCGCCGGCCAGCACGCTCGCCGCTCCGGAGAACGACAGTTCCGCTTCCTCGCCGCCGCTGACGACTTCCGGTTCAACGCCGAGGCGGTCCCGCACTCCGGTTACGAAGACCTCGCGGTTGCTCGCATCCCGGGTGGCCGACGTGGCCACGAAACGGACGCGGCCGGCGTCGTGCTCCTTGATCAGTGCGGCATATTCATCCACGGCGTCGAAGGTCCGCTGCAGCGCGGCTTCGGAAAGCTCACCGGTGGCATCGACGCCTTCGCCGAGGCGGACCACCCGCATGAGGCGCACGACGTCGGTGAGGCCTGCGCCATCGTCGACGTCCGCAATCAGCAGGCGGATGGAGTTGGTGCCGCAATCAATGGCTGCAGTTCGCATATCAGGCCTTTCCCTCGCCGGTTCGGCGTTCGGCGCGTTTGGCGTCCAGTTCCTCGGGAGTGAGTCCCTGGGTCTTCACATGGCGGCTGAGGTCGCGGTCCGGCGGGTCGCCGCTTTCGTCCCAAGCGCCGGCGCAGCGGCATTCGTCGACGATCCACCATTCGGAGATGGCAGCGAGTGCCTCATCCCCGAGCGGGTTGACGCCCGGTCCGGCCGCGAGGGAATGCCCCACGAGGACGTGGAGGCACTTCACGCGGGTGGGCATCCCGCCGGCGGAGACGCCGTCGATCTCGGGTACCGGACCGATTCCGCTGCGTTCCCCGATCTCGGCCCGCGCCCGCAGGTAGGACTCGTGGGCCGCCCGGTAGCGCTCGGCGAGATCCGGGTCGCGTTCGAGGCGCTCCGTCATCTCCGTCATGGTGCCCGCGGCCTCCAGCCGGGAGACCGCCGCGGTGATGACCGGGTGCGTCAGGTAGTACGTGGTGGGAAAGGGGATGCCGTTGCTGAGCCGCGGCGCTGTGGTGGCCACGAGCGGGTTTCCGCAGACACAGCGGGCGCCGATTTCGACGACGTCGCGGACCGGCCGTCCCAACTGCCGGCTGAGGGTCTCCAGATCAGCCGGTGTGGGTGTGAGCGGGTTGCCTTCGGTCACTGCGGTCCTTCCATTTCGAGTTTTTGTCGCCTATCTGCTGCTCAGACCGGGCTATAGCAGCAGATAGGCGACAAAAACTTCCCGGGAACCAACGTTAGTCGGTGGCGGCGCGCTCGACGGACGCCCAGAGCGCATCGGCCCAGGGCAGATCCGCCGGCGAGGCAGCGGACTGCTGTTCCTCCGAGGTCTCCACAGCCGTTCCGCCCTTGACCAGGTAGCGGGTTTCTCCGGGCATCACCAGGAACAGCCGGTCACGGGCCTGCTGCTTGATGTACGAGGGATCTTCCCAGCGGGCAATCTGCGTTTCAAGGGTGTCCTGCTCCCGCTGCAGCGCGGTGATCCGCTCCTGCAGTGCTTCGGTCTCCGCCTGCTGCTGAAGGTAGGTGCGCACGGACGGCGCCAGCAGCACCGTGATGGTGACAAGCACGACGGCGAGTGCCAGCAGCCGCCCGGAAAAGGCTTTCGCGGGAATCGGCTCCGCGTCCTCCGCCGGAACAATGACCCGCTCCGCCGGCTTCCGGAACGGTGCACTGGCGGTCCGGATGGCTCCGGCGAGCTGGGACCGTTCGGCGGCCCGCGCCTCCGACGGTGAGGTCTTCCTGCGGGGCGGCGGGGATCCGGCACCGGGAGAACCGGCCTGCTTTTCCGCCGGGTGCTTTGTTGTCGGTGTCGCCGAACGCACTGAAGCGCCCTGGGGGCCAGGGCGCTTCAGGGGCGGAGCCGGCTGCCTCTGCCCGTCTGCGCGCGCTCGTGCGGTGCGCGGAACGCTGGGGCGTCGGGTGGACATCGGACTCCTCGCTCAAACTTGCTAAGCCGCCGGCATGGGAAAGAGCCCCAGGCTGACGGTTACCTGCTTAACGAGGGTAACGCGCTGAGCCTGAGTGATCAGGCAGTGAAACGCGGGAACGCGGAACGGCCGGCGTAGCGTGCGGCGTCGTCCAGCTCTTCCTCGATGCGCAGCAGCTGGTTGTACTTGGCAACGCGCTCGGAACGGGCGGGCGCGCCCGTCTTGATCTGGCCGGCGTTGGTTGCCACGCAGATGTCCGCGATGGTGGTGTCCTCGGTCTCACCGGAGCGGTGCGAGGTGATGGTGGTGTACCCGGAGCGCTGGGCCAGGGAGATGGCGTCGAGCGTTTCGGTGAGCGTACCGATCTGGTTCACCTTCACCAGCAGCGAGTTGCCGGTGTCGGCCTTGATGCCGCGCTCCAGGCGGACCGGGTTGGTGACGAAGAGGTCGTCACCAACCAGCTGCACCTTGCTGCCGAGGGATTCGGTGAGGGCCTTCCAGCCGTCCCAGTCTTCCTCGTCCAGGGGGTCCTCGATGGACACGAGCGGGTAGTCGCGCACCAGCTCTTCGTAGTAGGCGCGCATGGCGGCCGAATCGAGCGCCTTGCCCTCGAAGTGGTAGGCGCCGTCCTTGTAGAACTCGGAAGCGGCGACGTCCAGGGCGAAAGCAATGTCGGTGCCCGGGGTGTAGCCGGCGCGCTCGATCGCGGTGGTGATGAGGTCGAGGGCGTCACGGTTGGACGGCAGGTTCGGAGCGAAGCCGCCCTCGTCGCCCAGGCCCGTTGCCAGGCCCTTCTCGTTGAGGACCTTCTTGAGCTCGTGGTACACCTCGACGCCCCAGCGCAGGCCCTCCGAGTAGGATTCGGCGCCGAGGGGAACGATCATGAATTCCTGGATGTCGACGTCGGAATCGGCGTGCGATCCACCGTTGAGGATGTTCATGAGCGGAACGGGCAGCACGTGCGCGTTGGGTCCGCCCAGGTAGCGGTAGAGCGGCAGCGCGGAGGACTCGGCCGCCGCGCGGGCGATCGCGAGGGAGACGCCGAGCATGGCGTTGGCGCCCAGGTTGGACTTGTTCTCGGTGCCGTCGAGGTCGATCATGGCCTGGTCGATGGCGCGCTGGTCGCCCGCGTCGAAGCCCAGCAGGGCCGGCTGGATCTGCTCGATGACGGCCTCAACGGCCTGGAGCACACCCTTGCCGAGGTAGCGGTCCTTGTCGCCGTCGCGGCGCTCGTTCGCCTCGAACGCTCCGGTGGACGCGCCGGAGGGGACGGCAGCGCGGCCGAAAGTGTCGTCGTCGAGCAGTACCTCGACCTCAACCGTGGGGTTGCCGCGGGAGTCAAGGATTTCGCGTGCGTGGATGGCATCAATGATCGCCATGGATTTGCTCCTGTTCAGATAAGGGCTATGAATTTCTTCATACGGACAGCGGAGAACGTGCCCAGCCCAGTCGGGCTGCTGCGTCTGCGCGGGGATTCGTACCCAGCCTAATTGAAAGCGGGCTCCAATGACCGTCCGTGACGGCAACTAACCCGTTGAGTTGTCAGGACACACCCCGTATCAGGCGGGCAAAGCGGCGTGTCCTGACACGTGAATAGATTCTCGGACCCCCACGGAGCGGCAGCGCCGCCCGGACGCTGCCAACTCAACGGGAGGAGGGGCACTGGTCAGGGCGCGGCGTGCGCCTCCTGGTATCGGCGCACTGCCAGGCGCAGCGCCCGCTCCGGGTCCAGCCCCGCATCGACCGCGCGTCCGACGACGGCGAGCAGCACCTCCCCGAGCTCCTCCTCCGACGCGGGAGCGACACCCGACCCGGGAACGGCACCCGACGCGGGAACGGAACCCGACGCGGGAGCGGCACCTGCAGAGCGGACGACGACGGCGGCCGGTTCCGGCGCGGAACCCGCCTCGCGCCGGGCGCGCTTGAGCGTCTTCGCCGCCGACGCGAGGGCGGGCAGACCAGGCGGGATGCTGGCGAACGGATGACTGTCCGCCGGCTGCTCCTGCCGCTTGATGCTGTGCCAGGCGGCCTCGATCTCCTCGACCGAGGCCGGAAATTCGTCCCGGAGACCGCCGTCGGGCATGAAGATGTGCGCGTTGCGGCGGATCATCTTCTCGGTGAGCCCGTCAATGACATCGGCCATCGCAAAGGGTCCCTGTTCCTCCTGCAGGCGCGCATGGAGCACCACCTGCAGGAGGACGTCGCCCAGCTCCGAGCGCAGGTCATCGGCTCCGGCGGTACCCTCCAGGACCTCGAGGAGTTCGTAGCACTCCTCGACGAGGTACTCGGCGAGGGACTCGTGGGTCAACGCACCCATCCACGGGCAGTGCTCACGCAGTTGCCCGATGACCTCGAGCAGTCGCTCCAGGGACGCTCCCGCCCGCTGCGCACTGTCCGTCATGCTCCCCCGGTGCCGTCGTACCCCTGCGCAATCAGTTCAGCGAGCGCGGTCCGGCTGTCGAGCGGCAGGAATGCGGCTTCGACGGCGTTGAGTGTGAGGTCGAGGAGGTCGTCCAGGTCGTAGTCGAAGGTCTCCACGAGGAGTTCGAACTCGTCCGTGAGGCTCACCCCGCTCATCAGCCGGTTGTCCGTGTTGACCGTGATGTTGAACCCGAGCTGGTACAGCAGGTCGATCGGGTGGCTGGCAATGTCCTTGCCGAACGCCTCTATCGCCCCGGTCTGCAGGTTCGAGGAGGGGCAGATTTCCAGCGGGATCCCGCGGTCGCGGACCCAGGCGGCCACCCGGCCGAGGGTGACCATGCCCACGCCGGCGTCGCTGCCGCCGTCGTCGTCGAATTCCACCGTGATGTCCTCGGCGATGCGCACGCCGTGGCCCAGCCGCTGCGCGCGGCCGCTGACCAGCGCGTCGACGATGCTGTCGATTCCGGCGGCCTCCCCCGCGTGCACGGTTGCCGGGAACTGGTGCTGGGCCAGGTAGGTGAATGCGTCGGCGAAACGGGCCGGCGGGAAGCCGTTCTCGGCGCCCGCGATGTCGAAGCCGACGGCCCCGCGGTCACGGTGCCGGACGGCCAATTCGGCGATCTCCTGGCCGCGGTCGGCATGCCTCATGGCGGTGATGAGCTGGCCCACCTGGATGGTGCGTCCGCGTGCGGCGACTGCCTCCACCCCGGCATCGAGGCCCTCCTGGACCGCCTCGACGGCGTCGTCGAGGGAGAGGCCGCCCGTCAGGTGCTGCTCGGGTGCCCAGCGAACCTCGCCGTACACCACGCCGTCGTCCGCCAGGTCCTCAACGAACTCCTGCGCCACCCGGGCGAGACCTTCGCGGGTCTGCATTACTGCGATGGTGTGGTCGAAGGTTTCCAGGTAACGCACCAGGGAGCCGGAGTCTGCGGAGTCGCGGAACCACTGACCCAGCGCAACCGGATCGGTGGAGGGCAGCTGGTGGCCTACCGCGTCGGCGAGCTCGATGATGGTCGCCGGACGCAGGCCGCCGTCAAGGTGGTCATGCAGCGAAACCTTGGGCAGGGCGCGGATGTCGAAGGTGATGTCTGTCGCGAGGGAAGTCATAGGTTCAGTCACAGGCCAAGACTACGCGGAAGCCAATGGTTCGGTCTCCGGATCGGCCTCTGCGACCGCACTCCCCTGCCTGTCAGGGTGCCGGGGGTGCAGCGGCTCGGGGCGGGGCCGCAGCGGTGTCGATCCCCGGACGGCGCTGATGATGCGGTCGACGATGAAGCCGAGGAGAACGGCAACGGAAATCGCCACTGTGACGCCCAGCAGGTGGTTGTCCTTGAACCAGGCGCCCGCAAGCGCTCCGATCCCCACGGAGTAGCTTCCCCACGCGATTGCCGAGATGCAGGTCAGAACGAGGAAGCGCCGCCGGGAATACCCCGTGGCACCGGCGGTGAGGTTGACTGCCACGCGGCCGAACGGAATGAAACGGGCAACCAGGATCAGGGAAGCTGCACGTTTCTCAAGCTCATAGCCCGCCCATTCGAAAGCCTTCTGCGAGCGGGGCCGGCGCATCCACCGGAACCGTTGCGTGCCGACTCCCCTGCCCATCGCATAGGCGAGGTTGTCACCGACAAAGGCGCCGAGGGAAGAAACCAGGATCAGCAGCCATACGTCGGGGACACCCTGCGTGATTACCAGCGAGGCCAGCCCTACTACCACCGACTCGCTGGGGAACGGCGGGAAGAAGCCGTCGACCGTGCAGCAGATGAACACCAGCAGGTAGACCCACGGCTGTTCGGCGGTGCTGAGGATGAAATCACTCAGTCCGTTCGTGACAGCAAGAATGGCGTCCACTGCCTGTGCTCCTTGGATTGTGCGGATGGGGCCGGATAACCGCCGCAACAGGTGTCAGGGGGTACTTAAAACCATGCCAGCAGCGCATCGGAGGGGTCCATGGGGTATCACCCTGTTGGACCCCTGATCCAGCCTTTTTCCAAGGTTAGGGTTCGGCGCGTTGTGTTCGCGTCGCCCTCAGGGCTGATCTTCGCCGATCCCGGCGGAGCGGCCCGGGATCTTCGCCGGTCTCCCGGCTCCCGTGTCCCGCCCGGCTCACGGCGACCGGACGGAGCGGGTCAGGCGATGCGGTCGATGATGAGCTGCTGCGCCGGACGCGCACCTTCCGGAGCGATGACGACGGCGGTTTCCAGCGCCTCACGCGCCCGGTCGAATTTCTCCGGGGTGTCCGTGAGCAGGGTCATCAGGGGTTCACCGGCGCGGACCATCGCGCCGGGCTTGGCATGGAGCCGGACTCCGGCGCCTGCCTGCACCGAGTCCTCCTTGCGCGCACGGCCCGCGCCGAGACGCCAGGCCGCGACGCCCACCGCCAGAGCATCGAGCCCGACGAGCACCCCGTCGGCGGGCGCATAGACCGTCTCGGATTCCCTGGCCACCGGAAGCTCCGCACGCGGGTCCCCGCCCTGGGCCTCGATCATGCGGTTCCAGACGTCCATGGCACGGCCGTCCTGCAGCGCCTGCCGGGGATCGGCATCATGGACTCCCGCCGCGGCCAGCATCTCCTCGGCGAGCCGTACGGTGAGTTCGACGACGTCCTCCGGCCCGCCGCCGGCAAGCACCTCGACGGATTCCTCCACCTCGATGGCGTTACCCGCCGTCAGTCCGAGTGGCGTGGACATGTTGGTGAGCAGTGCCACCGTCTTCACCCCGGCGTCGGTTCCGAGTGCCACCATGGTTTCCGCCAGCTCGCGGGCCTGCGCCTCGTCCTTCATGAACGCGCCGCTGCCCACCTTCACATCAAGCACCAGGGAGCCGGTGCCCTCGGCGATCTTCTTGCTCATGATCGACGACGCGATGAGCGGAATGGCCTCGACCGTTCCGGTCACGTCGCGCAGCGCGTAGAGCTTCCGGTCCGCCGGTGCCAGACCGGCACCGGCGGCGCAGATCACCGCGCCGACGCCGGCGAGCTGGGCCATCATCTCGTCATTCGAGAGCTGGGCGCGCCAACCCGGAATTGACTCAAGCTTGTCCAGGGTGCCGCCGGTGTGGCCGAGCCCGCGGCCGGAGAGCTGCGGCACGGCGACGCCGAAGACCGCCACGAGCGGTGCAAGCGGGAGGGTGATCTTGTCACCCACTCCCCCGGTGGAGTGTTTGTCGCTGGTGGGCTTGCCCAGGGCGGAGAAGTCCATCCGCTCCCCGCTGGCGATCATGGCGGCCGTCCACCGCGAGATTTCGGTCCGGTCCATGCCGTTGAGCAGGATCGCCATGTTGAGGGCCGCCATCTGCTCGTCCGCGATGGCGCCCCGGGTGTACGCGTCGATGGTCCAGTCGATCTGGGCCGGGCTCAGCGTGCCCCGGTCGCGCTTGGTGCGGATGATGTCAACGGCGTCGAACTGCTCACTCATGTGATGCTCCTGTCTCTGTGGTGCCGGCGCCTGCCGTGCCCGCGTCAGCGAGATGCTGGGGACCAAATGCGTCGGGCAGCACCTCATCCATGGTCCTGATCCCGCTCACCGTCATGAGCAGCATGCCCGGAGCACGGAATTCGTACAGCAGCTGCCGGCACCGGCCGCACGGCATCAGCGCGTTCCCGTTGCCGTCCACGCAGCTGAAGGCGACCAGCCGGCCGCCGCCGGTCATCTGGAGCTGGCTGACCAGCGAGCATTCCGCGCACAGCGTCAGCCCGTAGGAGGCGTTCTCCACGTTGCAGCCGGAGACAATCCGGCCGTCCTCGGTGAGGGCAGCCGCCCCTACCGGGAACTTCGAATAGGGAACGTAGGCGTTCCGCATCGCCGCGGTTGCGGCCTCCGCGAGGGCCTCCCAGGGTAGGTCGCCGGCAGGGTCCGCGGACGCCGTCGTCGTGGGTTTCTCCGGTGTGCTCATGGCTACTCCTTGACGTACGGGATGCCGCCGGCGGCCGGCGGGCGGGACCGCCCCACCAGGCCGGCGACGGCCAGGATGGTCACGATGTACGGCAGCATGGCCAGGAACTGGCTCGGCACGTCCGTGCCGATGATGGACAGGACAAATCGCAGGTTGGTGGCGAAACCGAACAGCAGGGCTGCGAAGAACGCGCCGATCGGGTTCCAGCGTCCGAAGATGAGCGCGGCGAGGGCAATGTAGCCCTGCCCGGCCGTCATGTCCCGGGTAAACGTGCTCACCGAGACCAGGGTGAAGAACGCCCCGCCGAAGCCCGCGACGGCGCCGCCCAGGAGGACGTTCCAGAACCGGGTGGCGTTGACCTTGATGCCCATGGTGTCAGCAGCCTGCGGGTGCTCACCGACGGCCCGCACGCGCAGCCCCCAGCGGGTGCGGAACAGGCCGAGCCAGATGACGATCACCGCGACGTACATCAGGTACCCGACGATGGTCTGCTGGAACAGGATCGGACCGATGACCGGGATGTCGGCGAGGAGCGGGATGCGGACCTCGGGCAGGCCCGGCGGCGAGTTGAAGGTCGCCGAGTCCCTGCTGAGCAGGGTGGAGGCGAGGAAGCCGGTCAGCCCGGAGACCAGGACGTTGAGCACAACGCCCACGATGATCTGGTTCACGAGGTACTTGATGCTGAAGATCGCCAGGATGAGTGAGACCAGTACCCCCGCGAAAGCGGCGGCGAGCAGGCCCACGTACGCGCTGCCGGAGATCGAGGCGGCAACTGCGGCGGCGAATGCGCCGGAGAGCAGCTGGCCCTCGATCGCGATATTGACCACGCCCACCCGCTCGCACAGCACACCGGAGAGGGATCCGAAGATCAGCGGGATGGCCAGGGTCACCGAGCCGGCGACGAGGCCGGCCAGCGAAATGGACGGCCGGTCGGCGATGCCCACCACCCAGGTGAGGAACCCGACCACGAAGAGCACCGCGTAGGCGATGCCCGCCCAGCGGTTGATCCTGTCCCCGCGGCGGATCTGCAGGAAGGAGTACACGGCGATGGCGATCAGCGCCAGTGCAACAACCCAGCCGACGACGTTGGCCGGCAGCGCGATGTCGGCTAGCCGGAAGCGGTCGGAGTCATCGGAGACGCGGAACACGGCGGTGGTGGCCGGGCCTCCGATCGCGAACACGAACAGCGCCAGCAGGGCGCCGAAGCCGAAACCGATGGGCGCCTTCCAGCTCTTGACTGAGGATCCGGTGACCCCCGGATCAGTGACGGTTGCTGCGATGCTCATGCCGCACCTCCGGATACGGTTGCCTTTGCCCTGGACGCCTTGCGCGGCTTCTTCTTCCGCTCGATGCCGAAGATCGCCTTGACCAGCGGCGGGGCGGCAATGAACAGGACGATGAGTGACTGGACCACCAGGACAATGTCGATGGGGGTGCCCGTCAGGGTCTGCATCTGCACACCGCCGGCCCGGAACGCCCCGAACAGCACTCCGGCGAAGAAGACGCCCCACGGATGGGAGCGCCCCAGCAGCGCCACGGTGATGGCGTCAAAGCCGAAGCTCGCGGCGATGCCGCTGGTCAGCACACGTTCCGTTCCGGCCACCTGGGCCACCCCGGCGAGTCCGGCGAGCCCGCCGGCCAGCATCATGACGACGACGTAGCCCTTGGTCACGCTGATCCCGGCGGTGCGTGCCGCGAACGGGTTGGCGCCGACGGCCCGGAGTTCGAAGCCGACGGTGGACCGGTTGAGCAGCCACCACACCCCGTAGGTCGCCGCGATTGCGATCAGGAAGCCCAGGTGCAGGCGGAACTGCGGGCCGAGGATCTGTGGAAACACCGCTGTCTCATCCAGCCGCGGGCTGATCGGGTTGGACGAGCCCGGGTTCTGGAAGGATGGGGTGGTCAGGAGGAAACCGACCAGGTAGATGGCGATGTAGTTGAGCATGATCGTCACGATCACCTCGTGCGCGCCGGTGCGCGCCTTCAGGATGCCGGGGATGAAGCCCCACAGCGCGCCACCCACAAACCCGGCGAGCACCACGAACACCAGGTGCAGGCCGAACGGCAGGTGCCAGGAGAATCCGATCCAGCCGGCGAACATGGCACCGAGGATGATCTGCCCCTGGGCACCGATGTTGAACAGGCCGGCGCGGAAGGCGACCGCCACTCCCAGGCCGGCGAGGATCAGCGGCGTGGCGACGGTGAGCGTCTCGGTCAGGGGCCGGAACATCAGGGCCAGGGAGTCGGCGCGGGGGTTGAACACTGCCCCCTGGAACAGGGCTGCGTACGCTCCGCTGGCCGCTGCCCAGGCAGCCCCCAGCGTGTCACCGGGCCGGCTGAAGAAGTACGACGACGCCGCAGCGACGTCCTCGTCCGTCAGCGCGATCAGGATGCCGCCGAGGATGATGGACAGCACGACGGCGAGGATCGCCACGAGCGATGAGCCGGTGGCGATGCTCTTCAGGATGCCGCGCCCGCGGTCATCCCCGCCCGCAGGCGGGGTTTCCACGGTGCCCGGAATGGGCGGCGGCGCCGCGGTGCCTTCGGCGATGCCCTCAGCGTTGGGCCCGTTGGCGGCGCTCATCGGGTTTCCTCCCCGGCAGCGTGCTCCCCGGAAATCCGTTCCCCGGCGGCGGTTCCGCCCTCACCCGCTGGGGTGGGGTTCTGCCCCGGGCCCTGCCCGAGCGCTTCCTCGGCCGTCATTCCGGCCATCATGAGGCCGAGCACGTCGCGGGACGTGTCGCCGGGCACCACGCCCATGAGTTCTCCTCCGTGCAGCACCGCGATGCGGTCCGCGAGTTCACTGATTTCATCGAGTTCGGTGGACACGATCATGACCGGTGTGCCGCCGTCGCGCTCGGCAACGATGCGCTTGTGCAGGAATTCGATCGAACCGACATCAACCCCGCGGGTGGGCTGGGAGGCGATGAAGAGGTTCAGCGGCCGCGAGAGCTCGCGGGCCAGGACCACCTTCTGCTGGTTGCCGCCGGAGAGGGTGCTCACCGGTGCCTCGGCGCTTTGGGTGCGCACGTCGAACTCGGCGACCTTCTCGCGGGCATTCTTCAGCACCACAGCGGGTTTCATGGCGAGGCCCTTCGCGAACGGCGGCTCGTTGTACCAGTTGAGGATCATGTTCTCGGCGATCGAGAAGCTGCCCACCAGGCCGTCCACCTTGCGGTCTTCGGGAACAAAGCCGACACCCTCGCGGATGATGTCCTTCACCTTCATGCCGAGCAGTTCCCGGCCGTTCAACCGCACCGAACCGGACGCGTGCGGGTGCAGGCCGAGGATGGCCTCGGTGAGTTCGGTCTGGCCGTTGCCCTGGACCCCGGCGACGGCGAGGATCTCACCCCTGGAAATGTCGAAGCTGACGTTGTCCACCAGGTTCTGGCCCCCGGCCCCCGGAACCGTCAGGTTTCGCACGGTGAAGGTGGTTTCCCCGGGGGTGGCCGGCGCCTTGTTCAGGCTGAGGCTTACCTTTCGGCCGACCATCATGGAGGCCAGCTCGCCGGTGCTGGCGCTTGGGTCCACGGTTCCGACGACGGCGCCCCGCCGGATGACGGTGATGACATCCGAGACTGCCTTGACCTCGCGCAGTTTGTGCGAGATGAAGACGATTGCGGTGCCGCCGGCCTTCAGCTCCTCGATGATCTGGATCAGCTCATCGGTCTCCTGTGGGGTGAGCACGGCGGTGGGCTCGTCCAGGATCAGTACTTCCGCCTTGCGGACCAGCGCCTTGATGATTTCCACCCGCTGCTGGACGCCGACGGGCAGGTCTTCGACGAGTGCGTCGGGGTCAACATCGAACCCGTAGCGGTCGGAGATTTCCCGGATGCGGGCGCGGGTCTTGTCCAGATCGAGGATGCCGCCCGCTTTGGTGTGTTCGTCACCGAGGGCCACGTTCTCCGCGACGGTGAAGACGGGGATGAGCATGAAGTGCTGATGCACCATGCCGATGCCCGCGGCCATCGCATCGCCGGGTCCACGGAACGTGACCGGCTTCCCGTCAACGAGGATGCGCCCGTCCGTGGGTTCATAGAGTCCGTAGAGGACGTTCATGAGGGTGGATTTGCCGGCGCCGTTCTCGCCGAGGAGACAATGCACCTGGCCGGGGTTCACCACCAGATCGATATTGTCATTGGCAACAAGGGAGCCAAACCGTTTGGTGATTCCCTGTAGTTCGAGCTTCACAACCCCAACCAACCTGTCCTTTGTGGGAGCTGGACAGCTGCGGTGGGACAGGGTTCGCCTGTCCGCCGCACCCGCACAGCGGATACAGACTCAATTCAACCGTAACGCGCACACGCCGCCCGCTCCTGCAGGACCATGGAACCATCCTGGGAGCGGGCGGCGTGTGTCAGCTTCGGTGTTACTTGGGGCTTGCCTCGGACTCGACAGTGATGTCGCCGGAGATGATGCCTGCCTTGATTTCCTCAAGTTCGGCCTTCAGCTCGTCCGGGACGGAAGCCTCCTGGTCGTGGAAGGGTGCCAGTGCCACGCCGCCGTTTTCGAGGGTGCCGACGTACGGCTCGTTGCTGAAGTTGTCCTCAACGTCCTCGGAGATGACCTGCTCAACAGCCTCGCCCATCAGCTTCATGACGGAGGTGAGGATGAACTCGGTTCCGCTCTCAACGGTCTCGAAGCCGTCCGAGTCTACCCAGATCACCTTGTTGCTGCCGCCGTCGGCGTTGGCTTCTTCGACGGCCTCGATGGTGCCGAGGCCCACGGGGCCGGCTACCGGCATGATGATGTCCGCGCCCTCGTTGATGAAGTTCTGCGTGTTCGTCTTGCCTGCGGCCTGGTCCTCGAAATTGCCGGTAAAGGTTCCGGTCTGTGCTTCCTTGTCCCAGCCGAGGAGCTGGACGTCGGCGTCCTTCTGCTCGTTGTAGTACGCAACGCCGTCGGCGAAACCGTCCATAAAGATGGTCACCGTGGGGATCTGGATGCCGCCGTAGGTGGCAACCCGGCCCGTTTCCGAGGTTCCGGCAGCAAGGTAGCCGGCAAGGAACGCGGCCTGCGCCGTGTCATAGATGATCGGCTTGACGTTGGGGAGGTCAATCTGGTTGTCGTCGACAATCGCGAAGTTGGTCTCTGGGTTGGCTTCCGCTGCCTCGGCCGTGGTGGCGGAGAGCAGGAATCCGACGGTGACGATCATGTCGCAGCCGGCGCTGACCATGGAGTTGACGTTCGGGGTGAAGTCCGTTTCCGCCTGGGATTCCGCCTGGCGGACCTCGATGCCGAGCGATTCCTCGGCAGCCTGGATGCCCTCGTAGCTGGACTGGTTGAACGACTGGTCGTCGAATCCGCCCGAGTCGGAAACGATGCAGCCGGTGTAGTCGGTGGCTTCAGCTGCCGGATCGGATCCGCCGCCGTCGGTCTCTGCCGGCGGCGCACCGCAACCGGCAAGGAGAAGGGCTGCTGCACCCAGTGCTGCAACGGACATCCCGGTGCGGCGCCCTGACAAGCTCCGTGAATTCTTCAATGTTCCTCCGATAAGAAGTAAGCCCGCGAACAAGAGATCAATGAGTGTCCGTTTGCGATGCCCTGATCCGGGATCCAAGCTCTGTTTTCATTGATGTTCGCAGCGCCGGTCCCGCCTCAGTCCGGGACTCGATGATGAAGCTTACTCTAACGCCGGAGTGACCGGGCACACTACCAAGGCGCGGCCCGGTTCCCACATTGTTCAAGTTTTGTTACCAACGGGTAGGTGACTTACCGGGAGGCTGGTGCTCCGGCGTCGATCCGGGCCTGCGCGCTTCCCCACGCATCCGCAAGGGAGGTCAGGGAATCAATCCTGGAACCGACGTCGTAGGTTGTTCCGGTGATCATGAGTTCCTGCGCTCCGGTGAGTTCAACCAGCTCCTCAAGCCGCGCGGTCACCTGATCCGGTGTCCCGACTGCCTTGATCGCCGGGAGATGCTCGAGCATGAGCTGCTCCTGATCGGTGAACACCCGCTGTGCCGCCTCTTCCGGCGACACGATGGGCGCGGGCCGTCCGGACCGCAGCGACAGCGCCATCACCCTGGCGGGCCCGGCCAGGTATTCGGCCTCTTCCACGGTGTCAGCGGTCAGCGCCGAGGTGGCCAGCATGGCGTACGGCTCGGCAAGCGCCGGTGAGGGCTGGAAGTTGGAGCGGTACAGGCGCATGACCGCCGCCGGATCCTCATTGCCGAAGTGGTGCGCGTAGCTGTACCGCAGGCCAAGCATGCCGGCCAGCTGGGCAGAGTAACCGCTGGAACCGAGCAGCCACACATCAGGGAACGACGACGGCGACGGGGTGGCTGCCAGCCGCATCACCCGGTCCGGCGTCCGGTTGTCCCCGAGGAGGGCGAGTACCTCGAGGACGTGCTGCGGGAACTCCTCCACGCCGAGCCCGTCGGTCTGCCGGCGCAGGGCCAGAGCGGTCATCTGGTCGGTCCCTGGAGCGCGACCGATGCCGAGGTCGATCCGGTCCGGGTGCAGCGCCTCGAGCAGGGCGAACTGTTCGGCAACCACAAAGGGAGCGTGGTTCGGGAGCATGACGCCGCCGGAGCCGACGCGGATGCGTGCAGTCTGCGCGGCAAGGTGGGCAATCAACACCGGGGGGCTCGTGGAGGCGACGGAGGGCATGTTGTGGTGCTCAGCGACCCAGAAACGGATGAAGCCCAGCCGGTCGGCGGCCTGCGCCAGCCGCGCACTGTTGGCGAGCGCCTCGGAACTGGTACGGCCGGACCCCACGGTGGCGAGGTCGAGCACGGACAGGGGCACACGGAAGGTATCGGAGTTGCTCACGCAGAGGAGTAACCGCGCGCCGGCGGGATGCATTCCCGCCGGATCTCTAGTGGCGCAGGCCCAGGACCGCGCGCATCGCAGCCGCTGCCATCACCCGCACGCCGCATCCGATGGCGTGCTCATCGGGCCGGTAGTCGCCGCGGTGCAGATCGTAGGTCTCCCCTCCGGGGGTCCGGGTTCCGAGCCGCATCATGGCGCCGGGCACCTTCTGCGTCATCCAGGCGAAGTCCTCACCGCCCATGGACTGCGGGGTGAGCACCACGGAGTCCGGGCCGAGTTCCGCGCGGGCCGCGGCCTCGATCAGCCCGGTCTCTGCCTCGGTGTTCACCACCGGCGGCACCCCGCGGGTGTGCTCGAGCTTGACGTCGACGCCGAACGGGGCAGCCACCTGGCGCACCGTTTGGTCAAGCAGGTCACCGGCTGCCTCCCACGCCTCCCCGTCGAGGCAGCGCATGGTGCCGGACATGAACCCGTGGGCGGGGATGGCATTCGGGGCTGAACCCGCATGGATCTGGCCCCAGACCACGGAGACGGCGCTGCGGACGTCGATGCGGCGGGCCAGCACGGCGGGGACGTTCGCGGCGATGTGCGCCAGCGCAAACACCAGATCCTCGGTGAGGTGCGGACGGGACGTGTGGCCGCCGCGTCCGGTGAGCTCGACGCGCACGGTGTCAGAGGCCGAGGTGATCGCGCCGATGCGTGTTCCCACCAGGCCCACGTCGATGCGCGGATCACAGTGCAGCGCGAGAATGCGGGGCACCCCATCGAGGACGCCCTGCGAAATCACGTCCAGGGCGCCGCCGGGCATGGTCTCCTCGGCCGGCTGGAAGATCACGCGTACGCGCCCGTTGAGCGGGAACTCGGCGTCGATCTTGGCGAGAACCTCCGCGACGCCGAGCATCACGGTGGTGTGGACGTCATGGCCGCAGGCGTGCGCAATACCCGTGGCGCTCGAGGCGTAGGGCAGCTCCGTCTCCTCGAGGATGGGAAGCGCGTCGATGTCGGCACGCAGCCCGATTTTCAGCTCGCCCCGGCCGATGTCGACGTACAGGCCGGTATCCTCAAGGCGCTTCGGCTTCAGCCCGGCCGCTTCGAGGTGCTCAACGAGCCGGTCCGTGGTGCGGTATTCCTTGTGCGACAGCTCGGGGTGCGCGTGGATGTCACGTCGGAACCTCGTCAACTCGTCCAGCATCGGAGCGGCCCACACGCCGATGTGTGGGACGACGGGAGCCTCGGTGGAAGTTTTCTGCACCTGACAAGCGTAACCAACCTGTCGACGGCGGCTCTAACCGCGCGTCATTGGGCGACGTGCACGCCCGGTCAGAGGACGTCCACGTCGCCGCTGGCCCGCAGCGACTCCACTGCTTTCTTCACTTCCTGGGCATGTTCCTTGGTGGTCACCAGCAGTGCGTCGGGAGTGTCCACAATAACGACGTCGTCAATTCCGATGAGCGCGATCACGCGCTTGGTGTCGGAGACCACAATGCCGGAGGCATTCTCCGAGAAGACGCGCGCGCCCTCGCCCATCACCGTCAGCTCACTGTTCTCCATGGCAGGGTTGAGCCGGCCGATGGCTGCGAAGTCGCCGACGTCGTCCCAGCTGAAGTTGCCCGGAATCATGGCGACATCGCCCGCGGCCGCGGCAGGCTCGGCAACCGCGTAGTCGATTGCGATCTTCGGCAGTGTGGGCCAGACGCGGCGGGCAACCTCATTGCGGGACCGGGTGTCCCAGGCGGCGGCGATCTCCATGAGCCCGGCATAGAGGAGGGGTTCATTCGCTTCGAGGTGCTTGAGCATGAGGGCCACCGGCGCCACGAACATGCCGGCGTTCCAGCTGTACTTGCCGCTGTCGATGTACTCACGGGCGACGGCGACCGACGGCTTCTCCACAAATTCGATGACGGAGTGCGCGCTCGGTGCGCCGGCGATGTCCAGCGGATCACCGGCGCGGATGTAGCCGAAGCCCGTGGACGGATGGGTGGGCAGGATCCCGATGGTCACGATGTAACCCTCGGCAGCGGTGTGGACGGCCTCGCGGACTGCGGCCTGGAAGTCCTCAGCAGGGGCGATCACCTGGTCAGCTGCAAACGAGCCCATGATGATGTCGGGATCGCGGTGGTAGAGGATCGCGGCGGCCAGCCCGATCGCCGCTCCTGAGTCCTTCGGCTCGCTCTCAAGGACCAGGTCGGAGTCCTTCAGTTCGGGCAACTGGGCGCGAACCGCCCTGCGGTGTGCCTTCCCGGTCACCACCATGAGGCGTTTACCGCTGAGCGGTTGGAGCCGCTCATAGGTCGCCCGGATCAGGGTGCTGCCCGAGCCCGTCAGGTCATGCAGGAACTTGGGCGCTGCCGCCCGGGACAACGGCCATAGCCGGGTGCCGGTTCCGCCCGCCGGAATGACGCCGTGGAATCGGTCCAGGGGGCTCTTTTCATGGGTGCTCATCGCTTCCACATTAACAGCAGGGCACAATGCACCGGATTCCGGTGCAGTCCGGACGTTAACCTGGCCGCTTTTGCGCGCATGTTAACAAGGTCACAACGTAGGGTTCCCTAAATTGAACCCCCCAACCGCCGGGCCTAGATTAGGCTTGTGGAACGAGTGCTCTCGCGGGGCGACATTCCAGCGTGGAAGACGCGCTAACGCCTCCGCGACACAGGGAGGTTTTTCAGTGTCGAAGACACCAGCAGGCACCCTCTACCGTGGCCGCGAAGGCCAATGGTCCTGGGTAGCGCATCGTATTACCGGCGTCGTGATCTTCTTTTTCCTACTGGTGCATGTGCTCGACACCTCTCTGGTGCGGGTCTCCCCCGAGGCATATGACGCCGTCATCGAGTCCTACAAGAACCCCATCATGGGTCTGGGAGAGCTGGGACTGGTGGGCGCTATCGTCTTCCACGCCTTCAACGGCCTCCGCGTTGTCCTTGTGGACTTCTGGAAGAAGGGCCCCCGGTACCACCGGCAGATGCTGTGGGCCGTCGTCGGATTGTGGGCAGTGACCATGATCGCCTTCTCCATCCGTCATCTCTCTGTTGTCTTCGGAGGTCACTAAGCCATGGCAGCTCCCATCGTTGAATCTCCCCGCTCCGGCCGCATCTCACCGCAGTACCGGCGCAGCGGCGGGTCCAGGGGCAACTTCGAGATGTTCGCATGGCTGTTCATGCGCCTCTCCGGTGTTGTCCTCGTAGTGCTGATCTTCGTACACCTGTACATGAACCTGATCGACGGCGAAGGAATCGAAGGCGTCGACTTCGGCTTCGTCGCCGGCAAATGGGCTGACCCGCTGTGGCAGGTCTGGGACCTGGTGATGCTGTGGCTGGCTATGCTGCACGGCACCAACGGCGTACGCGTGATCATCAACGACTACGCCGAAAAGGACTCCACCCGCTTCTGGCTGAAGAACGTCCTGTACGTCTCCACCGTCGTCATCATTGTGCTCGGCACCCTGGTGATCTTCACCTTCGATCCCTGCCCCGTGGTCAACGGCGTTCCGCACGTCGCCGACTACTGCCCGGCGCCCTGACCTTCCAGTTTCATACGGTCCGTAGTTCAGCAGCACCGGACGGCGGAAGATCCAACCAGATATATCGCCAGTTCCAACAGAAAGAGCAAAGGTATGCAGGTCCATAAGTACGACGTCGTTATTGTGGGCGCAGGCGGCGCCGGCATGCGCGCCGCGATTGAATCCGGCCAGCGTGCACGAACGGCTGTACTGACCAAGCTCTACCCCACCCGTTCACACACGGGAGCGGCACAGGGCGGCATGTGCGCCGCCCTCGCCAATGTCGAGGAAGACAACTGGGAATGGCACACCTTCGACACCGTCAAGGGCGGTGATTACCTGGTTGACCAGGATGCCGCTGAGGTCATGGCCAAGGAAGCGATCGACGCCGTTCTCGACCTCGAGAAGATGGGCCTGCCGTTCAACCGCACCCCTGAGGGCCGGATCGACCAGCGCCGCTTCGGCGGCCACACCCGTGACCACGGCAAGGCCCCGGTCCGCCGGGCCTGCTACGCCGCGGACCGCACCGGCCACATGATCCTCCAGACTCTCTACCAGAACTGTGTGAAGCACAACGTCGAGTTCTTCAACGAGTACTACGTGCTGGACATGCTGACCGTGGACGAGGAGTTCACCGTCGACGGCGTGACGCGTATCCGCAAGCGGGTTGCCGGCGTCGTCTCCTACGACCTCGCCACCGGTGAACTGCACGTATTCCAGGCAAAGTCGGTTGTCTTCGCCTCCGGCGGTGTGGGCAAGGTATTCAAGACCACCTCCAACGCGCACACCCTGACCGGCGACGGCATGGGCATCGCCTTCCGCCGCGGCATCCCCCTGGAAGACATGGAGTTCTTCCAGTTCCATCCCACCGGCCTCGCCGGGCTCGGCATCCTGCTCTCCGAAGCGGCCCGCGGTGAAGGCGCAATCCTGCGCAATTCCGAGGGTGAGCGCTTCATGGAGCGGTACGCCCCCACCATCAAGGACCTCGCACCACGCGACATCGTTGCGCGTTCCATGGCCAACGAGGTGCGTGAGGGCCGCGGCGCAGGCCCCAACAAGGACTACGTCCTGCTGGACCTCACCCACCTGGAGCCCGCGCACATCGACGCGAAGCTGCCGGACATCACCGAGTTCGCCCGCACCTACCTGGGCGTGGAGCCGTACACGGAGCCGGTGCCGGTCTTCCCGACCGCGCACTATGCCATGGGCGGCATCCCCACCAACATCAAGGCGGAGGTGCTGCAGGACAATGACACCGTTGTGCCGGGCCTCTACGCCGCCGGCGAGGTTGCCTGTGTCTCCGTTCACGGGTCCAACCGCCTCGGCACCAACTCGCTGCTGGACATCAACGTCTTCGGCAAGCGCGCGGGGATCGCGGCGGCCGAATACGCCCTCACCGCGGACTTCGTCGAGATTCCGGACAACCCGCTGGTGGAGACCGAACGGCTGCTCGACACCATGCGCAGTTCCGAGGGCGGCGAAAGGGTTGCCCAGATCCGCCAGGAACTCCAGGACATCATGGACGCCAACGTCCAGGTGTTCCGCACCGAGCAGACCCTGAAGGAAGCCCTCGAGGTCATCGACAAGCTCGAGGAGCGCTACACCCGCGTCACCGTCCAGGACAAGGGCAAGCGGTTCAACCTGGACCTGCTGGAAGCCGTTGAGCTCGGCTTCCTGCTGGACATGGCCAAGGTCATGACGGCCGCCGCCCTGCACCGCAAGGAATCCCGCGGCGGCCACTTCCGCGAGGACTACCCCGAGCGCGACGACAAGAATTTCATGACCCATTCCATGGCCTACAAGGACCCCACCGCCACCGAAACCAGCGGTGTGCGCCTTGAGACCAAACCGGTAGTCTTCACCCGTTACCAGCCCATGGAGCGTAAGTACTGATGAGCACCCCAACTGTCGAAAAAGAACCGGCTTCCAAGGTCGAACTCGCTCCCGGCGTCGGCGGCGGCGGCGAGATCCCCACCTTCGACGTCACCCTCCGGGTGCGCCGCTACAACCCCGAGGTGTCCGATGAGGCGCACTGGGACGAGTGGAAGCTCACCATGTACGGCACCGACCGCGTGCTGGACGCCCTGCACAAGGTGAAATGGGAGCACGACGGCACGGTCTCGTTCCGCCGCTCCTGTGCCCACGGTGTGTGCGGTTCCGATGCCATGCGCATCAACGGCCGCAACCGGCTCGCCTGCAAGACCCTCCTGAAGGACCTCGACACGTCCAAGCCCATCCTGGTGGAGCCCATCAAGGGCCTGCCGGTGGAGAAGGACCTGATCGTGGACATGGAGCCGTTCTTCCAGTCCTACCGGGAGATCATGCCGTTCCTGATCAACCGTGGGCATGAGCCCACCCGGGAACGCCTGCAGTCCGCCGAGGAGCGCGAGCGCTTCGATGACACCACCAAGTGCATCCTGTGCGCCGCGTGCACGTCCTCCTGCCCGGTATTCTGGACCGACGGCCAGTACTTCGGTCCCGCCGCCATCGTCAACGCGCACCGGTTCATTTTCGACTCCCGCGACGACGCCGGCGACATGCGGCTTGAAATCCTCAACGACAAGGAAGGCGTGTGGCGCTGCCGCACCACCTTCAACTGCACCGAGGCCTGCCCCCGCGGCATCCAGGTGACCCAGGCGATCGCCGAGGTCAAGCAGGCCATCCTGTCCCGCAAGGTCTGACCGGGCAGGGGTCAACAGCACGGGATTCATCAGCGCAGTCACGGCTCGCAGCTGATCAACGACGGCGCGTGGTCACCGAAAGGTGGCCGCGCGCCGTCGTCGTTCCCACCCCTTTTTTGGAAATTTTGCGCAGGTAAGGAGACTCCAGCGCCTGGGATCCCGCCTTAGCTGCCCGAATGTTCCGAGGTTTTTGCCGCTGCCGCGCGGCTGCGCTGACGCAGCGACCGGGCGCGCCCGGCGCGGTCCCTGGAACGGGCGGACCGCGCGTCAGCGGACCCGATGGCGCCCCACGCGGCGGCCAGCAGGTACACCTGGCTCAACAGGAAAAACCAGACAAACAGACCGAGGATGACGGCGAAGGGTGCCAGCAGCGGATTGCGGTCGACGCCGGCCAGGAGCAGGGTGCTGAACGTACGCAGGACGGTGCTTCCGACGCCGGCGATCAGCGCGGACTGCAGCAGCACCTTGCGCGGCATCTCGATTGCCGAGGCAGCCCGGAACAGGATGACAGCCACCAGCGTGTCGAGGAGCAGGGTCACCAGGAACCCCGCGATCTGCGTGAGGGTCCTGGCAGCGCTGTCGAGGCCCACCAGCGGGAGCACCAGGTCCAGGACGGTGTTGGCGATGACGCCCACGGCGGTGGTCACCACGAGCGCCACCGCCAGGATCAGCAGAATGAGCAGGTCCTTGAGCTTCATCAGGATGGGATTGGTCTCAACGGCGGGAACATCGAAGATGCCGCGCATTCCCTCACGGAGTCCGCCGATCCACCGCAGCGAGGTGAACAGCATGACCAGGGTCGAGATCAGCAGCGCCATACTGAGGCTGGATTCCAGGCCGAAAAGCTGTTCCGGCCTGGCGATGCCCGACCCGCCTCCCGGACCGTCGGTATCAATGAGCCCCGGAGTAGTCCTGTCCACCGCGCGCACGATCATCGCCTGGAGCTCAGGGTTTCCTGACACCACCAGACCTGCGATGGAGAAGCCGACGACGAGCAGCGCTGCCACAGCGAAGAACATGTTGTAGGCGATGCCTGCAGCCATCAGCGGTCCGTGGCGTTGTGTGTAGAGCTGGAATGCCCGCATGGGGCGGAACGCACCCAGCCTGGCCATCACGTAGGTGAACGTGGCCGTGAGGACGGGCATGCCTCCGCTGTGTTCGCGACGTACCCTCCCGAGTTCCCGCCGGGCCCGCAGCACTTTCAGCCGGAGCTTGGCCCGCTCCGTGGGAAACGGTGTGTCAGGCTCCTGCTTTTTCGCCGGCGGCAGCGTTCTGACCAAAAGTAAGCTCTTCCCGTAGTTTCCACACGCCCGTCACATCATGCTCATACAGTCCCATGGTACGTACGGTGAACGAGGCCTCGAAGTCTTCCAGCTGCTGCTCGGCAGCATCCATGTTGGCCTCACTCACGTCATGCGCCACGGTGACGTGCGGGTGGAAGGGGAACTCGAGGTCGCGGGCAAGCGGCCCGGCCTGCAACCTTCGGTGCAGGTCAACGCAGGAGGCAAATCCCTCGGTCACGTTGATGAAGACCACCGGAGTCAGCGGGCGGAACGTGCCCGTGCTCTTCAGCGTCACCGTGAACGGGCACTGGGCGGCGGCGACCTCCCGCACATGCTGAATGGTGGACGGCCAGTCCGTGGCCGGTGTGGTGGTGATCAGCGTGATGTGAGGGGGCACCAGGGCGGCCATCGGATCGCCGAAGGAAGCCCGCCAGCGCTCCAGCTCCCCGGCAATGGGATCCGGAATGGCAATCACAACGCCCACGCTGTAGCCCTCGACAGCCCGCCGGCCCACGATGTAGGTCGGTTGGAACTGCTCGGTGTCGCTGACGGGGTGGCTCATGATGCTAGAAGGCACCCGCCGGTCCGCGGCCATGCGCTGGGAGAAACCCTACTTTCGAGAACACATCTGCCAGCGTAACGGACGCAATCGCCCGTGCCTTCTCCGCTCCCACCGCGAGCAGCCGGTCAAGCTCCGCCGGATCCGACAGCAGTTCCAGCGCCCGTGCACGGACCGGCTCCAACCGGTCCACCACGACGTCAGCGAGCTCCACCTTCAGATGCCCGTACATGCGGTCCTCGAAATGGCCGACGACGTCATCCATGTTCTTGTCCGTCAGGAGCGAGTAAATGGAGAGCAGGTTGGAGATGCCGGGCTTCTCCTCGCGGTCGAAGCGGATCTCGGTGCCGTCATCCGTCACTGCTGACTTGATACGTTTGGCGGTAACCTTCGGCTCGTCCATGATGTTGATCAGCCCTGCCGCCGAGCTCGCGGACTTCGACATCTTGGCCGTGGGGTTCTGCAGATCGTAGATCTTCGCCGATTCCTTCTGGATGAATGGTTTGGGGACAACGAACGTTTCGCCGAAACGCGTATTGAAGCGCTGCGCGAGATCCCGGCTCAGCTCGATGTGCTGGCGCTGGTCTTCCCCGACGGGGACACCCTCCGGCTGGTACAGCAGGATGTCCGCGGCCTGGAGGACGGGGTAGGTGAACAGTCCCACGGAGGTGGAATCCGCCCCCTGCTTGAGTGACTTGTCCTTGAACTGGGTCATCCGCGAGGCTTCACCGAACCCGGTGATGCAGTTCAGCACCCAGGCCAGCTGGGCGTGCTCGGGAACGTGGGACTGGACAAAGAGCGTGCACTTGTCCACGTCCACCCCGCCGGCGATGTACTGGGCGGCAGTCAGGCGTGTGCGCTCGGCAAGCTCCGCGGGATCCTGCGGGACCGTGATGGCATGCAGGTCCGGGATGAAGTAAATCGCATCATGGGAATCCTGCATCCGAACCCACTGCACCAGGGCACCGAGATAGTTGCCCAGGTGCAGGGAGCTGCCCGAGGGCTGCATGCCGGACAGGACTCGCTGGCGGCCGGTGGAAGAGGAAGTCATGTCAGTCCTGGGGTTGTAAGAGCTGGTAGTCGACAACAAGCGGCGCGTGATCCGAGAAGCGGGCTTCCCAGGAGTGCGCCCGGTCAACGACGGCGGAGGTGGCGGCTGCTGCCAGCTCAGGGGTGGCGAGGTGGTAATCGATGCGCCAGCCGGCGTCGTTGTCGAACGCCTTGCCCCGCCAGGACCACCAGGTGTACGGACCGTCCACGTCGCCGGCGAGATCCCGGTGCACGTCGACCCAACCCACGGCGTCGCCGAGGAAGGAATCGAAGTAGGCGCGTTCCTCCGGCAGGAAGCCGGCCTTTTTCAGGTTTCCCTTCCAGTTCCGGATGTCGCGGGTGGTGTGACCGACGTTCAGGTCCCCCACCACCAGTGCGTGGTCCCGGGTGCTGCGCAGCTCAGTGAGCCGGGCTTTCATCAGGTCGAGGAACCGGTACTTGTCATCCTGCTGCGGCGAACCGGCTTCACCGGAGTGGACGTATGCGCTGACCACGCTGAGGGTGGATCCGCCCAGGTCGAAATCGGCTTCCACCCAGCGGCCGGCCGATGCGAAGTATTCGTCGCCGATATGCTCGCGGGTCTCGGAGGGCGCCAGGCGGGATGCGACGGCAACACCGGCACGGCCCTTCGCGGCGGCCTCGGAGTGCAGGATGTGCCAGGAGTCCCCTAGGAGCTCCCGTACCACGGAGTCCGGGGCGCGGACCTCCTGGAGGCAGAGGATGTCCACGTTCCTGTCCGCGAGCCATTCCTGCATGCCCCGCCGGTAGGCGGCGCGGATGCCATTGACGTTCACGGTGGCAACGCGGAGCGCTTCAGGGTGTTTGCTGTGTCTCAGGGTCGGTGCCAAACTCACCCGATCAACCATACCGGAGCGCTATTCGACGACGGTGCCCTCGACGGGGCCGTCGTCGTTGTTTTTCATCATGCTCCGGGCATTGTGGGAGGTGATCTCAATGGTTTCCAGGGCGCGGTCCACCATGCCCTGGTCCTTGCCGAGATGATCACGGATCACGCGGGCCTGGACCTGGACGATCTTGAAGCTGTGGTCCAGCTTTTCATCCCGCATGGCAGCGCTGGGCGCAGCCGGTCCCCTGCCCGCCATACCGCCGCCGGCGGTCCTGTTGAACTCGTCGATCCGTGCGCTGGCCTTGCGGGCGGCTGAGCGCACCGTGAAGACCACGAAGCTGAACACCAGCAGCCACCCAAGGGAGATGATCACCACAAGCCAGCCGACGACGTCGTTCTCATTGGCCGCGAAAACCACCGCGACCAGGAAGACGACAAGCATGATGGCCATTCCGACGCCGCCCATGCGCAGGCTCAGGCCCTTGCCCGCGGTTTTTCCAGAAGTTCCCAGTGGTTGCATGCTCCTATTGTCTCAAACCGGCGGAGCCGTCCGGGCGGCTTCCACCACCGGCGAAAAGCCGGCCGGGCGGGCACGCAGAAGATTTTTTCAAACTCCACCCATCCGTGATGCAGACCACCCCGAACTAGGGTCATGCGTACTTTTCCGGTGCGCGTTCCATTCGCATCATGGAGGAATCATGAACAAGAACGCTCTTTTCGCAGTTCCCACTCTCGCACTCGGTCTGCTCGCCCTCGGCGGTGCACCGGCCATGGCGGCCGACCACGCCGAGTCCTACTCCGCAACGCTTGGACAGCTGAACGGCACCACCGGTACCGGCACCATCACGGTCGATGTGCAGGACAACCAGGCCACCGTTAACCTTCAGGTCTCCGGCCTCGCCGAGACCTTCCTGGACGGCCCCTACCCCCACGTCCAGCACATCCACGGCGGCGCACAGGGCGTCTGCCCCACTCCGGCCAATGATGAGAACGGTGACGGCCTCGTCAGTGTCACCGAAGGTGCAGGCGGCTACGGCGGAATCGTCACCACGCTGTCCACCAGCGGTGACACGAGCCCCGCTGCCGGTCTTGACCTCGCACTGGGCGGCCAGGGCGGCTCCTACACCGTCCAGCGGACCTTTGAGCTGAATGAGGAGACCCACGCGGCTCTCGAAGCCGGAACCGCTGTGGTTGTGGTTCATGGTCTTGATCCCGCCACTGCAGGCGTCAGCGAAGAGGTGTTCAACTCCCCGAGCGATCTTGACCCCAACCTGCCCCTGGGCGCCACCTCGCCTGCTCTCTGTGGCACCCTGACCGCAGCCCAGATGGGCGCCATGCCCCAGGGCGGCGCTGACACCGGCGTAGAGCAGCAGACCGGCTCCAACCTGGGCATGATCGCCCTCGGTGGCGGCCTGGTCCTGGCAGCAGCAGCCGGCGGCACCTACGCCGTCCGCCGCGCGAACAACAACTAAGGAATAACCTGATCCCATGATCAGTTCCATCACCGGCCGTCGCAGAAGCCTTGCCGCTTCTGCGGCGGCCGCCGTGTTCATCCTCTCCGGCTGCGGCAGCACCGTTGCCGAAGATGGCTCCCAACCTCCGGCAACGACGACGACGGCGCCCTCCGCTTCAGCGACCGCCTCGCCCGCCCCTTCCCCAACAGCTGCTTCCCCCGCGGCAACAGATCCGGCGTCCGCCTTTCCCAAGCCGGAGCTGCCTCCGGTGCTCGAGGCTTCCGCACCCGTCTCCTTCTCCATCCCCGCGATCGGTGCCGGGTCGGACCTGCTTTCCCTGGGATTGCGGGAGAACGGCAGTCTCGAAGTACCCCCGGAAGGTCCCGGCGCTCCGGCCAGCTGGTACAACCAGTCCCCTACCCCCGGCGAGCGCGGACCGGCTGTCCTTCTCGGGCACGTCAACGCGACCGGCGGCGGACCCGGGGTCTTCGCAGATCTCAGGGCGCTCAAGGCGGGTGACCTCATTGAGGTCCAGCGGGAGGACGGCTCAACCGCAACCTTCGCGGTGACGAAGGGCGAACAGTACCCGAAGGACGAATTCCCCACGCAGAGGGTGTACGGCAACACCGAGGGCGCCGAGATCCGCCTCATCACCTGCGACGGCTACGATCCGGCCACCGGCGAGTTCGACGACAACTACGTTGTCTACGCCGAACTGGTGACCTGAGATGCCTCGCAGCTGACCAGGCCTACCGACTGACCGGGCCTACCAGCTGACCAGACCTACCAGCTGACCAGGCAGAAGGGATGACCGGCCGGGTCCAGGAACACCCTGAACGTCCCGGTACCCGAATCCATGCTCGTAGCTCCCAGCGCGAGCACCTGCTGCTCCGCCACGTCAAGGTCATCCACCCGGATGTCGAGGTGCACCTGTTGCGGAATGTCCTGGCCCGGCCAGCTGGGCGGCGTGTAGCCCTCGACCTGCTGGAAGGCCAGCGCCGGGCGGTCCGGGGCATCTCCGATGGTGATCCAGCCGTTGTCATCATGCTGGACGCGGATCATCCCGAGCAGGTCCTCGTCGAAGGACGCCAGCTGGTCCGTGTTTGAACAGTCGAACACCGTTGCATGCCATTTCCCGATCATGGTTCCAGTATCGGCCCCGCGCGCGGCGCCGGAAAGCCCGAAGCGGTCATCGGCTGTCCTATTTGAGGAACAGCTTCCGCAGGCGTGTGGTGGTCAGGACCATCCCGACGAGGATCATCACCAGGTAATAGGTGACATGGATGGCCGTCGCCGGCGTGAAGATCCCGACGCTGAGCTGCCGGAGCAGTTCCACCCCGTGCCAGAGGGGCAGCGCCTGGATGAACCACTGGATGGCCTGCGGATACACACTCAACGGGTAGAAGGTCGCCGAGAACAGGAACATGGGCAACATGACAAAGTTGATCCAGTCCATCTGCTGGAAGGTCTTCATGTAGCTCGTGATGCCCATCCCGAAGGAGGCGAACCCGAACGCAATCAGCACCGACGCCGGCACCATCAGTAGCGCCCACGGCGTGGTTATCAGTCCCATCAGCCCCATCACGGCGGTGAACCCCGTGGCATAGAGGGCTCCGCGAAGCAGCGCGAGGAAGATTTCCCCGATCGCGACGTCCAGCGGCCCCAGGGAGGTGTACAGCATCCCCTGGTACAGCTTGGCGAAGTTCATCTTGAAGAACACGTTCCAGGTGGAGTCGTACACGGCGCCGTTCATTGCGGACACGGCAAGGAGCGCCGGCGCAATGTACGCGGCGTAACTGATCTCCTCCCCGCCGGGCCCGACGACGGTGCCCACCAGGGCGCCCAGCCCCACTCCCATCGAGATGAGATAGAGCACCGGTTCGAAGAAGCCCGACACCATGATCAGCCAGTTGCTGCTCTTCGTTGCCCTCAGGCCGCGGGCAATCACCGCCCTGGCATTGCGCGAGTAGAGCGCGCTGAAGGGGCGGTCCTTCACCTGTACCCGGTAATCCTCCTCGGTCAGCATGTTGCTCACTTACCCAGCCTCCGCTCATACACCCGGCGGGCCAGGACCCAGCCAAGGAGCGCCAGCGCCACCAGGTAGAGCACGTGTACCGCTGACAGCCAGAGCGGTTCCGCGTAGCCGTAGGTCAGCACCCGGCCCAGTTCCGTTCCGTGCCACAGCGGGGAGATCCAGCCGATCCAGCGCAGCCCGAGGGGCAGCGTCTCCAGCGGGAAGAAGGTTCCGGAGAACAGGAACAGCGGGGTCACGATGAACCTCATCACCAGCGCAAACTGCCCCTTGTCCTCGGTGATGCTCGCCGAGTAGGCCATCAGGGGAAGTCCGAACGACAGCCCGCACACCACCGCAACCACGATCGCCACCGACCCCCACGCCGAGGGTGACGCCCCGAACGCGGCAACGATGGCGAAGTAGACGGCCGACATCAGGAACAGCCGCAGTGAGATGGCAATGATGTACCCGTTCACGATCTGGTGCACTGCCAGCGGGGAGGCATGCGGGCCGTAGTAGACGCGCCGCCACTTGAAGCCGTCCATGACCGGGTAGGTGAACTCGGTGGCCGCCGTCATGATGGTCGCCGAGGACAGCAGTGCCGGGGCAATGAAGGCGAGATAGCTGACGCCCCCGAATACGCTTTCGGCGCTGTTGCTGTCTACCAGGGTGGCCAGGCCCACGCCCATCGCGAAGAGGTACATCACCGGGTTGCCGACGCTGTACGCCAGCAGGGTCCAGCGGTAGCCGTTCATCACCTTGAGCGCATGTTCGGCGTAATACCAGGAGCCGAACTTTCGGGCCCGTTCAGCGGAAATTTTCGGCGGGTGGGCGCTCAGGGGGCGTGCCGCCGTCGTCGTCTGTTCTGCCGGCTGGCTGTCTGGGCTGCCGGCCCGGCTGCTAGTCAACGAGGCTCCTGCCGGTCAGGCGCAGGAAGACGTCCTCGAGCGAGGACCGGCGCACCAGCGAGGTGATGGGGTGGAGGCCGCGGGCGGTGACCTGCTCCAGGGCGGCCTCACCGTCATCGGTGTAGATCAGCACGCGGTCGGGAAGGGGTTCGAGCCGCTCGCCGATTCCGGCCAGGTCCGCCGCCACCGTCGTGTTGCGTTCCGAGCCGAAGCGGAGTTCAAGCACCTCGCGGGTGGAGTGCTCGCGGATGAGCCGGGCGGGGGAACCCTCGGCCATGATCTGTCCCTTGTCGACGACGACGAGGCGGTCGCAGAGCTGCTCCGCCTCATCCATGTAGTGGGTCGTGAGGATCAGGGTAACCCCGGACTCCTTCAGGCGGAACAGGCGGTCCCAGAGGATGTGGCGGGCCTGGGGGTCGAGACCGGTGGTCGGCTCATCGAGCAGGAGAATCTTGGGCTCGTTAATGAGCGACCGGGCGATGGTCAGGCGCCGCTTCATGCCGCCGGACAGCGAGTCGACCTTCGCCTTCGCCTTGTCAGTGAGCTGGGCGAACTCGAGCAGCTCGTCGGCTTTGGGCTTGAGATAGCTCATCGGCAGGCCGAAATAGCGGCCGTACACGAGGAGGTTGTCGCGGACCCGGAGTTCCTCGTCAAGGTTGTCTTGCTGCGGGACCACACCGAGGTGCGCCCGTACCTCCGGACCGTGCTGTTCCGGGTCCAGCCCCATGATGGTCAGCTTGCCGGAGGTGCGCTGGGAGACGCCGCCGATCATCTTCATGGTGGTCGATTTTCCGGCACCGTTCGGGCCGAGCAGCCCGAAGGATTCGCCCTGGGGTACATCGAAGGAGATGCCGTCGACGGCCACGAAATCGCCGTAGTGCTTGCTCAGCCTGTCAGCAGAGATGACGTAGTTCGGAATAGTTTGGTTGGGCACCAGAACAGCGTAGGCCCTCCCCCAAAGTTTTTGTCGCCTATCTGCTGTTTTGGCGGTGCCTTGGCAGCAGATAGACGACAAAAACTCGACGGCTCACTGACGCTCGGCTGCTTCCACGACGTTCATCAGCAGCATGGCGCGGGTCATGGGGCCCACTCCGCCGGGATTGGGCGAAAGCCAGGCGGCGACGCCGGCCGCGTCCTGCGCCACGTCACCGCGCAGGGTGGCCTTCCCGGTCTCCGGATCGACCACGCGGGTCACACCGACGTCGAGGACGACGGCCCCCGGCTTGAGGTGTTCGGCAGTGATCATGCCGGGCATGCCCGCAGCCGCAACGACGACGTCGGCCTCGCTGAGGTGGCGCTCCAGATCCACCGTGCCGGTGTGTGCCAGCGTGACGGTCGCGTTGATCTCGCGGCGGGTGAGCAGCAGGCCGAGCGGCCGTCCCACGGTGACCCCACGGCCCACCACCAGCACATTCTTTCCCCGCAGGTGGATGTCATGGCGCAGGAGCAGCTCAACAATGCCGTTCGGGGTACAGGGCAGCGGCGAGTCCATCGGGGCGCTGACATTCAGGACCAGCCTTCCGAGGTTCGTCGGGTGCAGCCCGTCGGCGTCCTTTTCCGGCGCCATCCGCTCCAGGATGGCGTTCGCGTCCAGGTGCGCAGGAAGCGGCAGCTGGACGATGTAGCCGGTGGTTTCGTCGTCGTCGTTCAGCTCGTCGATGACCTTTTCGAGGTCTTCCTGGGTGATGTCTCCGGGCAAGTCGCGGCGGATGGACCTGATGCCCACCTGCTCGCAGTCCCGGTGCTTCCCGCCGACGTAGGAGTGGCTGCCCGGATCGTCGCCCACCAGGACCGTGCCCAGGCCGGGTGTGACTCCCCGTGCCTTCAGGGCGCTGACGCGCTCGGTCAGTTCGGTGCGGATTGCGGCCGCCGTTGCCTTGCCGTCAAGAATCTGTGCGCTCATTTACGCGGCTCCTTTGTTGGCCTGTTCCCGGTCGAGCTCCTCGAGCAGGAACGCTTTTCCGCGCTCACAGCATCCGGTGAAACAGCATTCGTCCGTGGGGATTTCATACTCGTCGGAGCGGGCTGCCTCCGACTCCAGTGCGCCCGGCGGGAGGTCTTCTACCATTCCTCGTGTCCGGGGTAGAGCGGGAAATCGGCCGCGAGGCGGGATACACGTGCACGCAGCGCGTCTACGTCGGCTTCGGGCTTCAGCACCGCTGCAATGATCTCGGCGACCTCTGTGAACTCTGCGGCGCCGAACCCGCGGGTGGCCAGTGCGGGGGTGCCGATGCGCAGTCCGGAGGTGACCATCGGCGGACGCGGATCGTTGGGGACCGCATTGCGGTTCACGGTGATGCCGACCGAGTGCAGGAGGTCCTCGGCCTGCTGTCCGTCAAGTGTGGAGTTGCGGAGGTCAACGAGCACCAGATGAACGTCGGTGCCCCCGGTGAGGACTGACACGCCGTGCTCGGTGACGTCAGCGCCCATGAGCCGCTCGGCGATGATCCGTGCACCTTCGAGGACACGCTCCTGGCGCTCCTTGAACTCCTCGGAGCCGGCGATCTTGAAGGCGGTGGCCTTGGCCGCGATGACGTGCATGAGCGGTCCGCCCTGCTGGCCCGGGAAGACGTTCGAGTTGAGCTTCTTGGCCCACTCCTGCTTCGCGAGGATCACGCCCGAGCGCGGACCGGAGAGGGTCTTGTGGACGGTGGAGGTGACGACGTCGGAGTGCGGAACCGGGCTCGGGTGCAGTCCGGCCGCCACGAGGCCGGCGAAGTGCGCCATGTCGGTCCAGAGCAGTGCGCCCACCTCATCGGCGATGGAGCGGAACGCCGCGAAATCAAGGTGGCGGGGGTACGCGGACCAGCCGGCGATGATGACCTGCGGCTTCTCGGCGAGGGCCTGCTCGCGGACGCGGTCCATGTCGAGGCGGTGGGTGTCATTCTCCACGCCGTACGCGGCAACCTCGTACAGCTTTCCGGAGAAGTTCAGCTTCATGCCGTGGGTGAGGTGGCCGCCGTGGGCCAGGGAGAGGCCCATGATCTTCTCGCCCGGCTTGATCATTGCGGCGAGCGCGGCGGCGTTGGCCTGGGCGCCCGAGTGGGGCTGCACGTTGGCGTACTCCGCGCCGAAGAGGGCCTTGACGCGTTCGATGGCCAGGCTCTCCGCAACATCCACGTGTTCACAGCCGCCGTAGTAGCGGCGGCCGGGGTAACCCTCGGCGTATTTGTTGGTCAGGACCGAGCCCTGTGCTTCGAGGACCGAGCGCGGTGCGAAGTTCTCGGACGCGATCATCTCGAGAGTGTCTCGCTGGCGGGCGAGTTCGTTGTTGAGGACCGCGGCGATTTCCGGGTCCACCTCGGACAGCGGTGCGTTGGTCACGGACTGGGTCACAGAGGGAGAGGATGAAGTCACGGGAGGCTCCTGATGATGGGTGAGCGTTCTACAGGTCAGGCTACCTGTTGACCCGGGCGCACCCGAAGTTTCGGGCCCGAGCAACAGAGGGGGACTTGACCCACGGCCCAGGCGTGCGATCCGTGGTCGGCGCTGCGCGCCGTCGTACAGGACGGCGCATGCCGCTTCCTGGTGGTTACCCACCCAACGCCAGTCGCGACGCAAGCCATTCTAGAGGGTGGTCACCGTGGGCTTCCTACTGTGTCGGACGGTGACAGCTGCGGCGGAGGTGGCAGCGTACGACGACGACGGCGTTCCGCCGGCGGAACGGTAACCTTGGACGGTGACTGAAGCTGCGCAGGCCGGGTTCCCCGGCAACTTTTCGGGTGGTTCTTCCGGCAACTTTTCCGGCGATTTCGCGGGGGGCGCGCCGTCGTCGTTCATTTTGACGCTCTCCTGCGATGACCGGCCCGGGATTGTCCATGCCGTGTCCGGAGCGCTGGTGGCCGCTGACTGCAACATCACCGAATCCCAGCAGTACGGCAGCCCGGACTCGGGGACGTTCTTCATGCGGGTTGCCATCACCACCAGGTCTGAACGGCGCGCGGTGGAGGCACATCTGGCCCCGGTGGCCGAGGCGTTCGGGATGACGTGGGGCCTGCACACGGAAGGAACTCCGGCGCGCACGCTGATCATGGCGTCGAAATCCGCACACTGCCTCAACGATCTGCTGTTCCAGCAGCGTGCCGGCATGCTGCCCATCGAGGTGCCCGTGATCGTCTCGAACCACACCGATCTCGCCGAGCTGGCAGCGTTCTACGGCATCGAGTTCCACCACGTTCCGGTAACCGGCGACGGGAAAGCCGAAGCCGAGGAGCGGCTGCTGGAGCTGGTTGCCGAGCACAGGATCGAGCTTGTGGTGCTGGCGCGCTACATGCAGGTGCTCAGCGACACCCTGTGCTCCCAGCTGGTGGGCCGGGCGATCAACATCCATCACTCGTTCCTGCCGTCCTTCAAGGGTGCCCGCCCCTACCACCAGGCGCATGCCCGGGGCGTGAAGCTGATTGGCGCGACCGCCCACTACGTGACCCCTGCCCTGGACGAAGGACCGATTATCGAGCAGGAGGTCATCCGGGTGGATCACGCCCGGACCGCCACCCAGCTGGTGGCCATGGGAGCCGACGTCGAAAGCCGCACCCTCGCGCAGGCCGTGAAGTGGCACGCCGAGCATCGGGTGCTGCTTGACGGCACGCGTACCGTGGTTTTCAACTGACCGTGCTGTTTGACCTTTCCTGAGGAGACACCATGAGCGAGGAAACACCGCTGCGCTACCGCGTATTGACCGGCCCGGATGACCGCGCCTTCTGCGCCCGGGTCAGCGAGGCGCTCGAGAGCGGGTACCGCCTGCACGGCTCGCCCTCGGTGACGTACAACGGCGACCGCGTGATCGTGGCGCAGGCTGTGGTCCTCGAGGACTGAGCTGGGCCCGGGTGCCCCGGGTACGGCTGCCCGGGGTGCAGTAGCCCGGGGCCAGTAGCCGTCTCCGTGAGCAACCTGGACCGCGAGCAGCGTCGCGGTGAGCAACCCGGACCGAGGTGAGCAACCTTTCCGCAGCCGGTCGCGGGCGGCAGCCGGTGCGGTGAGTGACCTGGACCGAGGTGAGCAACCTTTCCCTCACCCCGGTCCGGTTTGCTCCACGTGAAGTCCATTTCACTCACGCCCGCCCCGACCTACCTCTGACGGTCGTCGGCTGGAACGTGGCAAGCCCGCCCTGGTCAGCTCTCGCGCGAGGAGCTGCGGGCCTGTCGCTTCCCTCCACTCCCACCTCACGACGTTCTTTCCCGTGGCACGAACGCGGTTCTCCCGATTCTTTTCATCGATGACAACCTGGGACGCCGTTCTGCCGTTCATGTACTCGGGTTTCTGATACTTTCCCCGGCCGTCGAACTCCCCCACCAGCGCGTAATCCTTCCACCAGAAGTCGACCACCGCCGCCAGTCCCATCTCATCCATCACGCTGTACTGCAGATCGGGCTCAGGAAAACCGAGTTCGGCTATATGCACCCGGCTCAGCGACTCCCCCGGGTACATCGCCCGGCCGTCGGAGAACTGCAGAACCCGCCGGGCTTTTCGTCTTTTGGCGCCCGATGGAAGCAGTGCCACGCATTCCTCCACTTCGGCTTTCCCTACCGGCCGACGACGGTTTTCTACCGGAAGGGGCTTGGTGTTGAGCAGCCGGTCCATGACGGCAACCGCCCACGGAAAGTCATAAATGAGCGCGAGGTCGACGGCGGTCTGGACTTTGTCGGTCACTTGCATGCCATGGTCGAGCGCTACGGGCGTGGACAGGTATGGATCGCGAGTGATCCGACGGACTCCGTTGCTACTCCTACGTCCGCTTCCCACCGGCACGATCATCTGGACGTCCGATGGCAGATCAGGCCGGGGAAAACCCCACAGCACTCCAGCAGTTTCTGCGCCGAAGAGCGGAGTCCGACGTGCGGTGCGAACCATCGCTGCGAGCATTCCCCGGTAGCGTTCCTCGTCTTCAAGCAGCCTCCAATCCTGCGCGTCCACGTAACATCCATGTCTGATCCGGAGCAGCTCGCCGCTCCTGGCACGTCGGGAGAGTTCGCGCGGCCAGGCCTCGTCGTACGGTTTGTCTGCGCTGGTGCGGATTGGAAGTGGAAAGTCGCCCATGATTCCCAGCAAATCCCATCAGCCTGCCGCGCGGGGAAGCCGAACCGGTTCTGTGGATAACGCACTGCGCGGGTGGCGATGGGCAACTCGTGAGCAACCTGGACCGGGGTGAGCAACTTTTCCCTCACCACGGCCCGGATTGCTCGTCGTCGCGTCCGGATTGCTCGTCATCGCGTCCACATTGCTCCCAGCCCCGTCCGGATTGCGCCTCGGACCCCGCTGGCCCGCCCGCACCACGGCTCACAGCCCGACTGCGGCGATAGGCTGGGCGGATGGGACACATCATTGAGTTCAGCGGTCATACTCCCTCGGTTCCGGAGTCGGTGTTCGTGGCGCCTACGGCGTCCATCATCGGTAATGCGACTTTCGGCGAAAACTCTAGCGCCTTCTACGGCGTGAGCGTCCGGGCAGATACCGCAACCATCAGCATCGGTGAAGGCACCAACCTGCAGGACAATGTCGTCGTGCATGCCGACCCGGGCTTTCCCGCCACTGTCGGGAACCGGGTCAGCGTGGGGCACAGCGCCGTCGTCCACGGATGCACCATCGAGGACGACTGCCTTGTCGGCATGAGCGCCACCATCATGAACGGCGCCACCGTCGGAACCGGGTCGCTGGTTGCTGCCGGCGCCATCGTTCTTGAAGGCACACAGATTCCTCCGCGATCCCTGGTGGCCGGGGTCCCCGCAAAGGTGCGCCGGGAGTTGACCGATGAGGAACTGCAGGGTGTCCGCAATAACGCGAGGAGGTATCAGGAATTGGCCGCAAGTCACCGAGTTGCGTTTACTTCTTGACGGCAACTACCTGCATGTAGGAATGTGTATGCATGTCCGTAGAGTCCGCCGCGCCGTCGCGGTCCAACCCTCGTCGAGCCCCCGCCAAACCGGGCTCACAGTCAGCCCTGCGGCAATCGAACGAGCAGCGGATTGTCCAGGCACTCGCAACCGGAGGCCCGCAGACCCAGGCCGAGCTTGCCCGCCAGACCGGGCTGTCGACGGCGACGGTCTCCAACATTGTCCGCGGCATGTCCCGCTCGGGAACGGTGACCACCAGTCCAACCACCAGCTCCGGGCGTAGGGCTCTCTCCGTTGCACTCAACGACGACGGTTCGGTTGCGGTGGGCATCGACATCGGCCGACGGCACCTGAGGGTTGTTCTTGCGGGGCCTGACTATCGCGTCCTGGGTGAGGAAGCCATCGCCCTCAAAGCCGGACACACCGCAGCGGAAGGTCTTGATGCAGCGGCGGAGCTCCTCGACAGGCTCCTTGCCGAGCAGGGCATCCCGCGAAGCTCGGTCCTGGGCGCGGGCATCGGCATCCCGGGGCCCATCGACCGCCGGTCGGGGACGGTCGTGCAGGGCGCAATCCTGCCAGAGTGGGTGGGAATCAACATCCTCGAGACCTTCGGAAAGCGCCTGGGAATACCCGTATTCATTGACAATGACGCCAATCTCGGCGCCTTGGCGCAGGTCACCTGGGGCCCGCACAGTTCGGTGGAAAATCTCATCTTCGTGAAGGTCGGTTCGGGCATCGGCGCAGGGCTTATCCTGAACGGCTCGCTCTATTACGGGAACGTCGGAATCACCGGCGAGCTCGGTCACATGACGATCAACGAGCACGGCCTGATCTGCCGGTGCGGCAACCGCGGGTGCCTCGAAACGGTTGCCTCCACGTCGACGATGATCAGTCTGCTTCAGCGCACCACCGACCGCCCCCTGATGGCACCGGACATTGTGCGACTGGCCCTGCGCGGCGACACCGCCACGCTCCGTGTCATTGACGACGCCGGACTTGCGATCGGACGCGCGGTGGCCCACGTCGCAAACCTGATCAACCCGGAACTCATCGTTCTCGGCGGCTCCCTCACGGACCTCGGCGACATCCTCCTCGATCCCGTCCGGCGCGGCCTGCTGCGCCATGCGGTTCCGGTCGTCGGTGAGTCGACCACGGTGTGCATGGGGTCGCTTGGGGAACGGGCGGAAGCACTGGGAGGGGCCGCCGTCGTTCTCTCCCAACCGAGTTCCATTCTTGGTTGAGCCTCTAACAGTTCATATCATTTTGCGTTCAAGACTTGACTGCAACACCCCACACAGGGTTAACTTTTCTTCGGGCCATCAACGGCCTGCAGACAGCGCCGTCAGTCGCGGGAAGGCCTCCATGGATAATCACATCATCCTCGAGATGCAGTCGATCACGAAGGAATTCCCCGGCGTGAAAGCGCTGGACAACGTTTCCTTGTCCGTCACAGCAGGTGAAATCCACGCGATCTGCGGCGAGAACGGCGCGGGCAAGTCGACGCTCATGAAGGTTCTCTCCGGGGTTTATCCTCACGGCACCTACAGCGGACGGATTGTCTTCCAGGGCAGGGAAGTCCAGTTCAAGGACATCCGGTCCAGCGAAGCGGCCGGCATTGTGATCATCCACCAGGAGCTGGCTCTCATTCCGGAGCTGTCCATCGCTGAGAACATCTTTCTCGGCAACGAGCCAACGCGTTTCGGAGTCATCAACTGGGACAAGGTGAACTCGGACACCCTCGAGCTGATGGCCCGTGTGGGTCTCCGGGAGGAGCCGACCACCAAGGTCAAGGACATCGGAGTGGGCAAACAGCAGCTTGTCGAGATCGCCAAGGCCCTGAGCAAGTCGGTCAAGCTGCTCATCCTCGATGAGCCAACTGCGGCGCTTAATGAGTCGGACTCACAGCACCTCCTGGACCTGATGGCCGGGCTGCGGTCCAAGGGCATCTCATGCATCATGATCTCGCACAAGCTCAACGAGATCGAGCAGATCGCCGACTCCATCACCATCATCCGTGACGGCAAATCCATCGAAACCCTCCACGTTAAGAACGACGGCGTGGACGAGGACCGCATTATCCGCGGGATGGTGGGACGCTCCCTTGAGTCACGGTTCCCCGACCACACCCCGAAGATCGGCGAGGTCTTCTTTGAGGTACGAAACTGGACCGTCGGGCACCCTGCTGTCGGCGACCGTCTGGTCTGCAAGAACTCGAATTTCACGGTACGCCGCGGGGAAATCGTGGGATTCGCCGGTCTGATGGGCGCCGGACGCACGGAGCTCGCCCGCTCGGTGTTTGGACGCTCCTACGGAAATTTCAAGTCCGGGCAGATCTTTAAGGACGGCAAGGAGATCCAGCTCCGAAATGTTGCGCAGGCCATTGAGCACGGCCTCGCGTATGTCACTGAGGACCGGAAGTCGCTCGGGCTGAATCTGCTCGATGACATCAAAGCCACCACTGTGGCAGCCAACCTGCAGAAGATCACCAAGGGTCTGGTGGTGGACGCTGACCAGGAATTCGTGGTCGCCGAGGAGTACCGGAAATCACTGCGGACCAAGACCCCCAGTGTGAATGAAGGCGTCGCAAAGCTCTCCGGCGGCAACCAGCAGAAAGTTGTGCTCGCCAAGTGGATGTTCACCGATCCAGACCTGTTGATCCTTGACGAGCCGACCCGTGGCATCGACGTCGGTGCAAAGTATGAAATCTATGGAATCATCCAGCGTCTGGCCGATCAGGGGAAGGGCGTCATCGTCATTTCATCGGAGCTGCCGGAGCTCCTCGGACTCTCCGACCGGATTTACACCATTTTCGAAGGCGCAATCACCGGCGAGGTGAGCCGTGACGAAGCAAGCCAGGAATCCCTGATGAAACTCATGACCGCCAGCAGGAAATCTGCTTGAACCGCTGCCAAGGAGCTACCACAATGAATTCTCTCAAGAAACTCTTTGGCGGTAATACCCGCCAGTTCGGAATGATCTTCGCGCTGATCGCGCTGGTGATCTTCTTCCAGTGGCAGACGGGTGGAAAGACCCTGACGTCCGCGAACATGATGAACCTGTTCAACGGAAACTCCTACATCCTCATTCTGGCCATCGGTATGGTGCTCGTCATCATCGCCGGCCATATTGACCTTTCAGTGGGGTCAATCGCTGCCTTCGCCGGCATCGTGGTGGCGATCGCCATGCGGGACTGGGGCATCCCCTGGTACATGGGTATCCTCGTCGGGCTTGGTCTGGGCGCCCTGATCGGCATTTGGCAGGGGTTCTGGGTTGCCTACGTCGGCATACCGGCGTTCATCGTCACGCTCGCGGGTATGCTGCTCTTCCGCGGTGCCAACCAGTTCGTTGGGAAGTCGAACACCGTTCCTGTGCCGCAGGAGTTCCAGTACATCGGTTCCGGCTACCTTCCCGAGGTTGGACCAGTCACCGGCTACAACAACCTCACCCTGCTGCTCGGTTTCCTCCTCGTTGGAGTGGTGATCTACAACGAGCTGAAGAACCGCAAGCGGCTTGAGCGGGTCGGTGCGGAAACACCGGAGATGTGGGTTTCAGTCCTCAAGATCGCCCTCGTCTCTGCGGCCATTCTGTACGCCACCTACCTTTTTGCCACCGGGCGCCCGGGCACCTCGTTTCCGATCCCCGGGCTGATCCTCGGCGTCCTCGTCATCATCTACGGCTTCATCTCCAACAAGACCATCGCCGGTCGACACGTGTACGCCGTCGGCGGCAACCGCCACGCAGCAGAGCTGTCCGGCGTCAAGAGCCGCCGCATCAACTTCCTTGTCATGATGAACATGTCCATCCTTGCCTCGCTGGCCGGCATGATCTTCGTTGGCCGCTCCACCGCATCCGGCCCGTTTGACGGCGTCGGTTGGGAACTTGACGCGATTGCCGCCGTATTTATCGGCGGTGCGGCGGTGACCGGCGGCGTCGGCACCGTTGTGGGTTCGATCATCGGGGGCCTCGTGATGGCCGTCCTCAACAACGGCCTCCAGCTGCTGGGTATCGGCGCTGATATGACGCAGATCATCAAGGGCCTGGTGCTGCTGGTCGCCGTCGCGTTCGATGTCTACAACAAGAGCCAGGGCAAGCCGTCCATCACCGGCCTCCTTGCACGCGGCTTCGGCGGCGGCCGGAACAAGCCGGAGGCGCCTGCAGACGCGGAGGAGAACCTGGCCGCCCGGGAGGCCGTCGGCACCAAACAGGTCCTCTGACGGACCTCTTCAAGCTTCATTGACCAACAAAGCAAAAATGCTAAAGAAAGAGAATGGAATGCGTAATTTCGCAAAATCCTTCGCAGCTATTGCTGCAATTTCAGCGCTGGCGCTGACCTCGTGCGGCCGTGAGGATACGGGTACGGGCACCGAAGGCGGCGGCGAGGCAGCTGCCGGTTTCGAAGAAGGCGCAGCAATCGGTGTTGCCCTTCCCCAGAAGACCTCGGAAAACTGGGTTCTGGCAGAGCAGCTGTTCAACGATGGTCTGACTGAAGCCGGGTATGAGCCCGACGTACAGTTCGCCAACGGCGGAGTCTCGGAGCAGCAGAACCAGATCAGCTCCATGATCACCAATGGTGTCGAGGTTCTGATCGTCGGTGCGATCGACGGCGCCCAGCTCGGCACCCAGCTGCAGCAGGCCAAGGACGCCGGCATCACCGTCATCGCCTATGATCGTCTGCTGACCAACACCGAGAACGTTGACTACTACGTTGCGTACGACAACTTCCAGGTCGGCGAACTCCAGGGCCAGGCGCTTCTGGACGGCATGGCCGAACGCGGCGAGGGTCCGTACAACATTGAGCTGTTCGCAGGGTCCCCCGACGATGCCAACGCTCAGGTCTTCTTCGACGGCGCCATGAGCGTGCTGCAGCCCGAAATCGAAGCCGGCAACCTCAATGTTGTCTCCGGCCAGACCGAGTTCAACCAGGCGGTGACCCAGGGCTGGAAGGCCGAGAACGCCCAGCGCCGCATGGACACACTGCTGACCGGCAACTACACCGACACGGAGCTGCACGGCGTCCTCTCCCCCAACGACACCCTGGCCCGCGCAATCCTGACGTCCGTCAAGGCTGCCGGCAAGGACCTGCCGATCGTCACTGGGCAGGATTCGGAGGTTGAGTCGGTCAAGTCGATCATGGCCGGCGAGCAGTACTCCACCATCAACAAGGACACCCGCGACCTGGTTGCCCACGCGATCACCATGGTGGAGGGTCTCGCCGCAGGCGAGGAACTCGAGGTCAACGACACCGAGACCTACGACAACGGGGTAAAGGTGGTTCCGGCCTACCTCCTCGAGCCGCAGATCGTCACCCAGGAAAACGCTGCCGAAGCGTACGCCGACGATCCCACGCTCTCTGAACTGACCAAGTAGCACGCCCCAAAGAGCTCCCCGGCCGCCCCGAACGCGGCCGGGGAGCTTTTCCGTGTAGCGTCACAGGTGGACTGCTCCTGCCGCATTGGGAAGTATGAAGGAATGACCACGAACCTCCGCTTCCCCGTACCCCCCTGCGCTGCCCCGGACGCGCCGTCACCCTTCACCGCCACCGGCGAACCGCTGCGCTGGGGCGTCGTTGCCACCGGTAGCATCGCCCGGAAAGTCACCGAAGATCTGGCCCAACTCGAAGACGCTGTCCTGCAGGCGGTCAGCTCGCGGATCGAGGAGCGGGCACGCGCCTTCGCTGACACCTACGGCTTTGTGACCGCCCACTACGACGACGACGGTGCCCGCGGCTTCGAGCGGCTGGCCCAGGACCCCGACGTCGACGTGGTGTATGTTGCCACTCCGCACGGCCAGCACTACGAGGTCTGCAAAGCCCTCTTGTCAGCGGGCAAGCACGTCCTGTGTGAGAAAGCTCTCACCGTCAACGCCCATGAAGCGGAGGAGCTGATTGCCCTGGCGCAGGCCAAGGGTGTCTTCCTCATGGAGGCCGTCTGGACCCGCTTCCTGCCGAGCGTCAACAGGGCCTTTGACATCATTCACTCCGGTGAACTGGGCGACATCCGCTGGGTTCAGGCTGACCTCGGTTTTCCGGCCGTCTATGACCCCGAGGCTCGTCTCTGGGACCCGCTCGCCGGCGGCGGTGCGCTGCTGGACCTCACCGTCTATCCGTCGACCTGGGCATTGGGATCGCTGGGATTCCCCACCTCCGTTTCCGCTGAGGGCACACTGAATAACGACGGCGTCGACACCCAGAACGCACTCACGCTCACTTATGCGAGCGGTGCGCAGGCCCAGCTGAGCTCTTCACTGATCGCTTCCGGACCGTGCCAGGCCACCGTTGCGGGCACCCTTGGCTGGCTCCGTACGTCGGCTCCCCTTCACAATCCGCGTGAGCTGTATGTGCAGCCGCACGGTGGTGAGGCGCGGGTCGAGAAGTTCGAGCAGGCGGGTAACGGGTACTCGTACGAGCTCCGTGAAACCACCCGCTGCATCCAGGAAGGGCTCCTTGAGAGCCCCACTATGCCGCTGCAGCACACACTCGACACCATGCGGATGCTCGACGGCGTCCGGGCCCAGTTGGGCGTCCGGTACGCCAACGACGACCGCTAGGAAAGACCGTTTGCCGGCCGGTGCTGTGCAGGAACCGGCCGGCAAGCGGATCCTTTAGGCCCTCACCCCCGTCCGTCGGCGGACGGTCAGAACGGCGCCGCAAGCTATGAGCAGCCCTGCCAGTCCGAGGAGGGTGTACAGGTCAGTTCCCGTCTGAGCCAGGGAAGAACCTGATGCTGCCGCCGTCCCGGCAGAGCCGGCAGCAGACGACGCCGAGGCGGTAAATCCCGTGCTTGCCACCGAAATCACCGTCCCGGTGTTGGTGTTGGTGTTGGTTCCGGTCCGCAGCGCCACTCCCGAGGCACTTGTCCCGGTTCCGGAGTTTGCCGCTCCGCCGATAGCGCCGCCTTGGGTGGTAACACCTTCGTCGGAACCACCGTCAGCGGTGACGCCCCCCACGGCGCCACCGTTGTCGTTACCGTCATCACCTGACGGCCCACCGGTTTCAGACGCCACGCCCAGTGCGACAGCGGCCTCCACGTTCGTATCCACAGCGGCGCCATCGAGCACACCGTCACCAGCGCCAAGCATTACCGCAGCGTCAACATTGCCATCCAGAGCGGTATCGCTGTCGAGCGCACCGTCACCGGCGCCAAGAACCACCGCAGCGTCACCAGCCACGGCCGCGTCAGCAAGCACGCCGTCACCGGCACCCAGCACCACAGCAGCATCAACACTCGCATCCGCAACAGCATCACCGAGCACACCGTCACCGGCACCCAACACAACAGCAGCGTCAACATTCGCATTCGCCGCAGCACCACGGAGCACTCCATCACCGCCACCCAGCACTACCGCCGCGTCAACACGAGCATCCGCTGCAGCATCACCGAGCACACCGTCACCAGCACCCAGCACCACCGCAGCATCAACATTCGCATCCGCAGTCACCGCTGTATCAGAAACCGGCTCAGTCGCCACTGCAGCGTCCACTGCTACCGCGGCATCCGCAAGCACACCGTCACCGGCACCCAGCACAACCGCAGCGTCCACGTTCGCATCCGCTGCCACCGCCGTATCAGAAACCGGCTCAGCCACCACTGCAGCGTCCACTGCTACCGCGGCATCACCCGCAAGCGCACCGCCTTCAGTACCGGCGCCCAGCACAACGGCAGCGTCGCCAGCCACAGCCGCATCACCGAGCACGCCGTCACCGGCACCCAGCACAACAGCAGCGTCAACATTCGCATCCGCAGTCACCACAGCATCAGAAACCGGCTCAGTCACCACCGCAGCGTCCACCGCAACAGCGGCATCACCCGCAAGCGCACCGCCTTCAGTACCGGCGTCCAGATCCACAGCAGCGTCGCCAGCCACGGCCGCATCACCAAGCACACCGTCACCGGCACCCAGCACAACAGCAGCGTCAACATTCGCATCCGCAGTAACCACAGCATCGGAAACCGGCTCAGTCACCACCGCAGCGTCCACGTTCGCCTCCGCAGCGACAGCCGAGTCAGCCGCACCAACCTCAGCGACAACATTTGCAACAACGTCAATACCGGCTTCTTCAGCATTTGCTGCGCCGGCGCCGAGAACAAGAATGCCCCCGGTCAGCAGGAATACCCTGATTCCCCTTCGTATGCACGTATGCATGACTCTTTCCTCCAGATTGAATTGAAAGTGGTGTCAAAGCACCACAAGGACCAGCTGCTGCCTGAAAAAGGGCAGCATGGACCTGATCAATCGGGAGTGGAACCGGGATCGTAGGAAGGACCGGAAGGAAGCCCGCCTGGGACCTGCTGTCCGGCGAGGACAAACCATGTGGGAAGAACCGACCACGACGGCGGCGGAATGGCCAGGCCAATGGCCCCACCTGATCCCGACGCGCCGACCGACGGTGCCACCGTCACGCCCAGCCGTGATGAACCCGACGGACTGGCATCGGCCAAGGCGTCCGTCGGCTCACCGCGCGGAACCTCGTGGGCGGCGGCGGAAGACTCAAGGGATTGCGCCGATTGCGGCGGGGATGAACCCTCGCCGGGCAGGAACCGGGCGGAGGCGACGCCGCTCTCAGAAGCCGGTGCGGGCATCTCGCCGACGGCGCTCTCGTCAACGGCGCCCTCGACGCCAGCACGCTCGGCAGCCCGCGGCGGCGCCACAACCACGTCGAGGATTTCCTCCACCGAAACCGGCGCGCTGACCGGTTCATCGGTCTCGGGCAGAACGGTGAGCGGCTCGGGAAGGGCTTCTTCAGCTACCTGCACTACCGGCTCCACGATCGCCGTTACCGGCTCGATCAGAGCCACCGCCGATTCCACCACCGGCGCGACCAGCTGCTCGACAGCCGGCACGAGCCCTGTCACCGGAGCAGCGACCTGTTGAACAGGTGCAACAACCTGCTCGATAACTTCGGCAACCGGCTCGGGCGCAGGGATCAGTCCGACGGGTGCAGGATCTTCCGCGGGAGCTACGGGAACAAGTCCAGTCACGGGCGAAGGGACCAAGCCCTCGCTCACCGGGTCTGCAGCGATGACAGCCGAGGTGAGGTCACCGGTGCCAGGAAGAAGCCCGCCGTCGTCCGCCAATGCAGGACTCACGGAAAGCGCCGCCCAGATGGTCGCACTGCCTGCGCCAAGGAGGAACAGCCGGGCGGCAGCAACAAATGACTTGCCTGCGGGCACCCGGACCACCCCCTGCGAAGAGACTGACTATCTCAGGAAAGCACGGGGCGGTTCCGGTGTAAACCCCCGGACAGGACCCCGGCGGAGGAAGCGGCAGAAGTTAGCTCGCAACGCCTGCGACGGCGGTGTTGTCCTCCGCATCAGCCAGTCCGCGGCGCCGCCAGTAGGCAGCCAGGAGCGCACCCGACACGTTATGCCACACCGAGAAGATTGCCGCCGGAAGTGCTGCCTCGGGGGTCATGTGTGTTCGTGCAAGCCCGGCGGCAAGACCGGAGTTCTGCATCCCGACCTCCACGGAAGTGGTTCGCCGGGCACGGACCGGCAGCTTGAAGAGCCGGGCTGCCCCATAACCGACGGCGTAACCGAGACCATTGTGAAGAACCACGGCCAGGAGCACCAGCAGTCCGGCGGAGAAGATGGCTTCGGCGCTCAGACCCACAACAGCCATGACCACCAGCGTGATCGCTACTACCGAAATCCAGGGCAACACGGGAAGCGCCTTCGCCACGAGGCCGGGAAGCAGCAGGCGTGCTGCCAGACCGAGTGCTACAGGGATGAGCACAATCTGGACGATCGACCACGCCATGGAACCGGCGTCGACCGGGAGGTACTGTCCGGCCAGCCAGAGGGTGAGGAGCGGGGTCAGGACGGGAGCCAGGAGGGTGGACACCGTGGTCATCGCAACAGACAGCGCCACGTCGCCCTTGGCGAGGTAGGACACCACGTTGGACGCCGTACCACCGGGGCAGCAGCCCACCAGAATCACGCCGGCTGCGAGGGCGGCCGGGAGCCCGAGGACGGAAGCAACCAGGAGCCCCAGGAGAGGCATCACCAGGTACTGGGCTACAACACCGATCACAACGGGGATAGGCCGCTTCGCAATCACAGCGAAGTCCGGCGGAGTGAGCGTCAGGCCCATCCCGAACATGATCACGCCGAGGAGCGGGTTGATGGCGGGAGCAAGACCCGTGAAGGCCGTGGGCATGAACAGCGCTATGGCACCACCGCCCAGTATCAGCAGGGGGAAGATCGTGACCGCTACGCGGGCGTTCCGTTCCTCGGCTGATGCGGCGGATCCCGCGAGTGCGGCGGACTGTGCGGAGGGTGCGGGGTCGTGCGAGTTCATGCTTCAAGAAGTAGCACGAGCAATTCTTGGCGGCAGAATCCGGTCCGGAATTGTTACAGGAGGCACCTAAATACTTGAACCGGAGAACGCCGAAGGCCCCGGACGCGCGCCGGGCGGCACGGGTACGGGGCCTTCTGGAGTCGAAGTCAGCTCAGGGTTGAGAGGACCTCGGTGAACTTCTGTGATGGACGCATCACGGCAACCACCTTGGTGATGTCCGGGTGGTAGTAGCCGCCGATATCCACGGGTGTCCCCTGGACTGCTAGCAGCTCGGACACAATGGTGTCCTCGTTGGACGTCAGCTGTTCCGCGACCGCAGAGAATGCCGCCGCCAGCTCAGAGTCCTCGCTCTGTGCTGCCAGTTCCTTGGCCCAGTACTGCGCGAGGTAGAAGTGGCTTCCACGGTTGTCGATCTCGCCGACCTTGCGGCTCGGCGACTTGTTCTCCAGGAGGAAGGTGGCGGTTGCCCGGTCCAGCGTGTCCGCCAGGATCTGGGCGCGTGCGTTCCCTGCGGTGGTTGCCAGGTGCTCGAAGCTGACCGCGAGCGCGAGGAACTCGCCCAGGCTGTCCCAGCGCAGGTGGTTCTCGCGGACGAGCTGCTGAACATGCTTGGGAGCCGATCCGCCGGCGCCCGTCTCGAAGAGGCCGCCGCCGTTGATGAGCGGAACAATCGAGAGCATCTTGGCGCTGGTACCGAGCTCAAGAATGGGGAACAGGTCCGTCAGGTAGTCACGCAGGACGTTGCCCGTGACGGAGATGGTGTCCTCACCCTTGCGGATGCGCTCCAGTGTGAAGGCGGTTGCCTTCACCGGGGAGAGGATCTCGAGCTGGAGGCCCTCAGTGTTGTGCTCCTTGAGGTACTCGTTGACCTTGGCGATGAGGTTGGCGTCGTGGGCGCGCTCCTCGTCCAGCCAGAACACGGCCGGCGTGGCGGAGGCACGCGCACGGGTGACCGCGAGCTTCACCCAGTCGCGGATGGCGATGTCCTTGGTCTGGCATGCGCGCCAGATGTCCCCCGGCTCGACCTCGTGCTCGATCAGCACGTTGCCGGAGCCGTCCACGATCTGCACGGTGCCCGGGGTGTCAATCTCGAAGGTCTTGTTGTGGCTGCCGTATTCCTCGGCAGCCTGGGCCATCAGGCCGACGTTCGGGACGGTTCCCATGGTGGTGGGGTCGAACGCACCGTTGGCACGGCAGTCATCAATGACCACCTGGTAGATGCCCGCGTAGGAGCTGTCCGGCAGCACAGCAAGCGTGTCTGCCTCTTCGCCGTCCGGGCCCCACATGTGGCCGGAGGTGCGGATCATCGCGGGCATGGAGGCGTCGACAATCACGTCGCTCGGCACGTGGAGGTTGGTGATGCCCTTGTCGGAATCAACCATGGCGAGCTTGGGGCCGTCCTCGATGCCCTTGCGGATGGCCGACTCCACCTCGCCGCGGGTGCCTTCCGGCAGCTTCTCAAGGCCGCTCAGGATGGAGGCCAGCCCGTTGTTGGGGCTGAGGCCGGCTGCCTGGAGTTGCTCGCCGTAGGTCGCGAAAACCTCGGGCAGGAAGGCGCGGACAATGTGCCCGAAGATGATCGGATCCGACACCTTCATCATGGTTGCCTTCAGGTGGGCGGAGAACAGCACGCCCTCATTCCGGGCACGCTCCACCTGGGCGGCGAGGAACTCATCCAGGGCCGCTGCACGCATAACGGTCCCGTCGATGACCTCACCGGCGAGGACCGGGAACGCCTTCTTCAGGACATTGACCGTGCCGTCCTGGGCGACATGCTGGATGGTCAGCGAATCATCCGAGCCCATGACGACCGACTTCTCGTTGGACCGGAAATCGCCGTTGCTCATGGTTGCAACGTTGGTCCTGGACTCGGGGGTCCAGGCACCCATGGAGTGCGGGTTCTTGCGCGCGTAATTCTTCACCGACTGGGGGGCGCGGCGGTCGGAGTTGCCCTCGCGGAGGACCGGATTGACCGCGGAGCCCTTGATCTTGTCATACCGTGCGCGGACGTCGGCTTCCTCGTCACTGGAAGGGCTGTCCGGGTAATCGGGAAGGGCGTACCCCTGCCCCTGGAGTTCGGTGATTGCCGCCTTCAGCTGCGGAACGGACGCGCTGATGTTGGGCAGCTTGATGATGTTGGCTTCCGGCTTCTTGGCCAGCTCCCCCAGTTCGGCGAGGGCGTCGCCGATGCGCTGCTCTTCGGTGAGGTAGTCGCTGAACGTGGCGATGATGCGCCCGGCCAGCGAAATGTCGCGGGTTTCAACCTCCACACCCGCCGTCGATGCGAAGGCCTCGATGATCGGCAGGAACGAGTACGTGGCCAGCATCGGCGCTTCGTCGGTGTGGGTATAGATGATTTTTGCCATGGTGAGGCGTCTCCTGAGGGGCTCTTCTGGTGCTGAAACTGTTGTTGCTTCGTCTGTCTCTAACGTACCGGTTTAGTGGAAAAAGTGGCGTGCGCCGGTGAAGTACATGGTGATGCCAGCCGCGTTGGCAGCGTCAATGACTTCCTGGTCACGCACCGATCCTCCCGGCTGGACGACGGCGCGCACACCGGCGTCGAGCAGGATCTGCAGTCCGTCCGCGAACGGGAAGAAAGCGTCCGACGCCGCCACGGCACCGCGGGCGCGCTCGTGACCTTCTCCGGCCAGCGTGTTGGCGCGCTCCACCGCAAGCTTGCAGGAATCCAGCCGGTTGACCTGCCCCATTCCGACGCCGACGGCGGCACCGTCGCGGGCGAGGAGGATCGCGTTGGATTTCGCGGCGCGGCAGGCGGTCCAGGCGAAGGCGAGGTCAGCGAGGGTTGCAGGATCGGCCGCTTCCCCGGCGGCGAGGGTCCAGTTGTCCGGGTTGTCGCCGTCGGCATCTACTGCATCCACCACCTGGACCAGAACGCCGCCGGATACCTGGCGCAGCTCGGTCGGGTAGCGGTCGTAGCCCTCGGGCAGGGCGAGCAGGCGGATGTTTTTCTTCTGGGAAAGAATCTCCACTGCTTCGGGATCAAACCCGGGAGCGATGACGACCTCGGTGAAGATGTCCTTGACGGTCCGGGCCATGGCCGCCGTGACGGGCCGGTTCGCTGCGATCACCCCGCCGAAGGCCGAGACCGGATCGCAGGCGTGGGCCTTGGCGTGGGCGTCGGCGATCGGGTCGACCGCGCCCGCGGACCCCACGGCAACCCCGCACGGGTTGGCGTGCTTGATGATGGCGACGGCGGGCTCGTTGAAGTCATACGCGGCGCGCAGCGCGGCGTCAGCGTCGACGAAGTTGTTGTAGCTCATCGCCTTGCCGTGCAGCTGGTCGGCCTGCGCAATTCCCGCCGGTGCGGCCTTGTCCACATAGAGCGCTGCCTGCTGGTGCGGGTTCTCGCCGTAGCGCAGCACCTCGGAGCGTTCAAGTGCCAGGCCGGCGTAGGCAGGCCAGTCGATCACGCCGTCGTCGTCCTCGTCCTGGAACTGGGTGGCCGTCCAGGTGGCAACCGCGTTGTCGTAGGCCGCGGTGTGCGCGAAGGCGCGGGCGGCCAGCCGCTGGCGGGTCTTCCGGTCGAAGCCGCCCTCCCCCGCAGCGCGGACCACGCTGCCGTAGAAGGACGGGTCCACCACGATGGACACCGCCGCGTGGTTCTTCGCGGCCGAGCGCACCATGGCGGGGCCGCCGATGTCGATCTGCTCGACGACGTCGTCCGCGGCGGCGCCGGAACGCACCGTCTCCACGAACGGGTAGAGATTGACCACCACCAGGTCAAAGGCCTCGATCTGCATGTCGGCGAGGGTGTCCATGTGCGCGGCGACGCGGCGGTCCGCGAGGATCCCGCCGTGGACCCGCGGATGCAGGGTCTTGACCCGGCCGTCGAGCATTTCAGGAGATCCGGTGACCTCCTCAACCTGCTGGACGGGGATTCCGGCGGCGGCGATGGTCTTGGCGGTCGAGCCGGTGGAGACAATCCGGACGCCGGCCCTGTGCAGCCCCTGAGCGAGTTCCTCCAGCCCGGTCTTGTCATAGACGGAAATCAGCGCGCGGCGGATGGGAACACGGTCAAGGTTGGTCAAGGTCACGCGGGTCTCCAGGGGACGGGTGCTGTGGGTTAGCCCCTAGTCTAAAACACCGGCGCCTCCAGCTGATCGGCCGGACGGCTCCGTGACACCGCGGCGGTAAGGTGTTCGAGTCACTCCCAACGAGCGAGCCAGCGCCAGGCCGGCCTGTCAGGATGGAACCGTGAGTACTTCTACCGAGCTCCCCACCGGCGATCAGGTGGTCCAGGACCTGCCCTGGCGCTGGCGGGTCCAGGGCAAGATCTTCCTCATCGGCGGACTCGGGTTCATGTTCGATGCCTGGGATGTCACGCTGAACGGCTACCTCATCCCGCTGCTGTCCGACGAGTGGGGCCTGACACCGGGACAGGCCGCCTGGGTGGGCACCTCGAACCTCATCGGCATGGCCGTGGGTGCATTCGCCTGGGGGTCCATTGCGGATCTGATCGGGCGGAAGAAGGCATTCACCGCCACCCTCCTGATCTTCTCCATCTTCACGGTGCTGGGCGCGTTCTCCGGCGACCTCGTCTGGTTCTGCGTCTTCCGCTTCCTCGCCGGATTCGGCCTCGGCGGCTGCATCCCCGTGGACTACGCCCTGGTGGGCGAGTTCACGCCGCGGAAGCACCGCGGCCGGGTGCTTACCGCTATGGACGGCTGGTGGCCCATCGGGGCGGGCCTGTGCGGTGTAGTGTCCGCAATCCTGATCGCCACGTTCGGGGACTGGCGGTACCTGATGCTCGTCATGGTGCTGCCGGCGCTCCTGGTGTTCTGGGTGCGCCGCTCGGTGCCCGAGTCGCCTCTCTACCTCGTGCAGCGCGGACGCACCGCCGAGGCGAAGGCAGTGATCGACCAACTGGTCAAAAGTACCGGCGGCGCGATCCGCGAATGGCGTCTCCCGCCGGCCGGAGACGACCCCAAGCTCACCCTGGGCGGCCTCACCGGGCAGTTCACGGCGCTCTGGCGCTTCAACTGGCGCATCACCCTCGCCGCGTGGGGCCTGTTCCTGTCCATCCTGCTGGTCTACTACGGCGCCCTGACCTGGATGCCGCAGATCCTCATCGCCTCCGGGTACCGCCAGTCGGTGGCGTTCCTGACCACGGCCGGAATGACCGGCATCGGCTTCCTCGGCGTGGTTGCAGCCGCACTGCTCGTGGAGCGGGTGGGCAGGAAATGGATCCTTGCGGTATCAGGCCCGTTGTCCGCCGTCGTACTGGTGGTCTTCGCTCTCACGGTGGAGCTGCCCGTGGTGGCCACCGTCTGGCTGCTGGCGTTCGGCTTCACCATCCAGGTGGCCATCCCGGTCCTGTACACGTACGTCTCGGAGCTGTACCCCACGGAACTGCGCGGTTCCGGGTTCGGTTGGGCGTCGACGGTGTCGCGCGTCGGGGCGGGCCTTGTGCCGCTGATCTTCGGCTCCCTGCTCTGGCCGTACCTGGGCCTGCCGCTGACCTTCGCCGTGACTGGCCTGCTGGTTCTGGTGGCCGTGGTGTGGATGGCGTTCAATGCTCCCGAGACCCGTGGCGCCCGCATTTGATTTGACACCTAAATGTGATGTGAGACACGCTGTTGGGGTTCACTCTCCCTGGAGGTCTCATGATTGCCCGCAATACCACCGCCGTTGTGCTTGCATCCCTGCTTGCAGCCACCGGCACCGCCCTGCCCGCGCTGGCTTCGCCCGCCGAGTCCGCCGACACCGCCGAAGCGCAGCAGTCGCTGCGTGCACCGGTGACGGACGAAAACTTCTATTTTGTAATGGCTGACCGTTTTGCCAACGGCAGTACGGCCAACGACGACGGCGGACTGGGACCTGATCCGTCGGTGTCCGGCTTTGACCCCACCCGGAAGGGCTTCTACAACGGCGGTGACCTCAAAGGCCTGCTGGACAAACTCGACTACATCGAGGGCCTCGGCACCACCTCCATCTGGCTGACCCCCAGCTTCAAGAACAAGGCAGTCCAGCCGGCTGACAACTCAGCGGGCTACCACGGCTACTGGATCACCGACTTCACGCAGATCGACCCGCACCTGGGCACCAACGAGGACCTCAAGGCACTCATCGACGAGGCCCACTCCCGGGGCATGAAGGTCTACTTCGACATCATCACCAACCACACCGCGGACGTCATCGGGTACGAGGAAGGCGCCCGCATGCCGTACGTCTCCAAGGACGAGGAGCCCTACCGCACTGCGGCGGGCGAACCGTTCGATGACCGCGACGTGGCCGGCAGCGACCGCTTCCCGGCCCTCGATCCGTCGGTGTCATTCCCCTACACGCCGGTGCTGGAACCGGGCGAGGAAGACCTGAAGGTTCCGGCCTGGCTCAACGACCCGAACCTTTACCACAACCGTGGTGACACCACCTTCGCCGGCGAGGACGCCTACTACGGCGACTTCTTCGGCCTCGATGACCTGTTCACCGAACACCCCGTGGTGGTGGACGGCATGAAGGACATCTACCAGACCTGGATCGCGGACTTCGGCGTGGACGGTTTCCGCATCGACACCATGAAGCATGTCGACGACGCGTTCTGGCAGGAATTCGGTCCGGACGTCCTCCAGTTCGCCCATGAGCAGGGCAAGGATGAGTTCTTCATGTTCGGCGAGGTCTATGACACCACCAAGGACTTCACCTCGCAGTACACCACCCGGAACTCCATGCAGGCCGTACTGGACTTCCCGTTCCAGGACGCCGCCCGCAGCTTTGCGTCGCGAAGCGCGGACGCAGGCCGGCTCGGCGAATTCTTCCTCGGAGACGACTGGTACACCGACGCCGACTCCAACGCGTACAGCCTGCCCACCTTCCTGGGCAACCATGACATGGGCCGCATCGGCGGGTTCGTGGCCGCCGACAATCCCGGTGCCGGTGAGGACGAGCTGCTGGCCCGCGACGAACTGGCGCACGAGCTGATGTACTTCTCGCGCGGCAACCCCGTGATCTACTACGGCGATGAGCAGGGCTTCACCGGACCCGGCGGAGACCAGGACGCCCGGCAGACGCTCTTTGCCAGCCAGGTGGCCGACTACCTTGATGATGACCTGCTCGGCACCGACGCCACCCACGCGCAGGACAACTTCAACACCGACCACCCGCTGTACAAGACCATCGGCGCCCTGGCCGGCATCACCGGGAAGCATCCCGCCCTGCGCAACGGAGCCCACCAGCACCGCTACGCAGCCGAGGGCGCCGGAATCTACGCCTTCTCCCGGATCGACACCGAACGTCAGCGGGAATACGTCGTCGCACTGAACAACAGCGAAGAGGCGCAGACGGCGGAGATCCCCACCTATATGCCCGCACGGACGTTCACGTCCATCTACGGCGAGGGCGAGGACCGGGTGAAGTCAGCCCGCAACGGGACCGTCACCGTTACGGTGCCGCCGCTGTCCGCCGTCGTCTATGAGGCCTCCGGACGCATTCCGGCATCAAAGGCGGCTCCGGCGATCAGCCTTTCCCAGCCGGCCCCGACCGAAGGGGACAACGGGCGCATGCTGGTTGAGGCCGACGTCGACGGTTCCTCCTTCTACCAGGTCTCCTTCGAAGCCCGTACCGCGGGCGGGGACTGGACACCGATCGGCACCGATGACAACGCGCCATACCGCGTCTTCCATGACGTTGCGGCGCTCGATCCCGGCACCGGACTCGAGTACCGCGCCGTGGTCCTGGACAACAAGGGCCACACCGGCGGCAGCGGCGTGGTGAGCGCCGAGGCTCCGGCTCCGGTAGTGACCCTGGAGGCACCGGAGGAGAACGCCCGTGTCCGGGACGCGGTGGAACTCAGCGCTGTCGCCGACCCCGAGAAGGCAACCAACGTGGTCTCCTTCGAGCGCAGCGTGGACGGCGGCGCCTGGGAGGAAATCGCTTCCGACAGCTCATCCCCCGCCTACACCTATACGGATGACATCTCAGGCCTCGACCTGCCGGATGACACCCAGCTTCAGTACCGTGCGGTGCTCGGCGGGGCCGTAAGCAACGTGCGGACGGTGACCGTCGGTGATCCGGTGGTGGTCCAGCCGGGTGCCGTGTCCGTGCCCGGTGCTTTCAACTCGGAGATGGGCTGCCCCGGTGACTGGCTGCCCGACTGCGATGAGGCACAGATGACCCTCGGCGACGACGGCCTGTGGCGGCTCACGGTGGACATCATCGGCGGGACCTACGAGTACAAGGTCGCCATCGACAAGAGCTGGGATGAGAACTACGGCGCCGGCGGCGGCCCGGGTGGGAGCAACCTGGTCCTGGAGCACGACGGCGGTCCGGTCACCTTCACCTACGACCACCGCACGCACCTCATCACCGCGGAGTAGTTACCCCGCCCCGAATCGAGCGGGCGCCTATGACCCCATCCCACGCGGATGGAGCGTTCCAGGCGCCCGCTCGATCCGTTAAGTGGCAGATCCTTAAGCGGTGGACCCGTTAAGCGGTGGATCCGTTGAGTGTGGCGAGGTCCCGGAGCGTTTCGATGAGCAGGGCGCGCTCCTGGACCTTGATGCGTTCGTGAAGGGTCTCTTCGGTGTCGTCGTCAAGCACGGGCACGGCGGCCTGGGAGAGGATCGGCCCGGTGTCGATCCCCGCGTCAGCGATCATCACCGTGCAGCCGGTGACTTTCACGCCGTAGGCAAGGGCGTCCCGGACCCCGTGTGCACCGGGAAAACTCGGGAGCAGCGCCGGGTGGGTGTTGAGGTAGCGGTTGGGGAACCGGTCGAGGAACTGCTGGTCGACAATGCGCATGAACCCGGAGGAAACCACGTAGTGCGGATCGTAGGCCGCTGTGCGTTCGGTCAGGTCCGCGTTCCATTCAGTGCGGTTGCCGTACTGCTTGAAGTCCACCACAAAGGTGGGAATGCCCGCCGCGGCAGCGCGTTCAACACCGTAGGTACCCGGTCGGTCAGCACCCACAGCGGCGATCTCCACCGGCAGGTCTCCCGACTGCACCGCATCGATCACCGCCTGCAGATTCGAGCCTGTACCGGAAACGAGAACAACGATGCGCATGGGACCCAAGCGTACCGTCCGAGGGCCCCCACTGGGTGTCCTAGGGTTGAGGGATGAACACTCCCGCGCCCTCCGGTCCAGCGGCCCGGCCCGGCAAACCCTCCGGGCACACTCCCCAGCCGTCGGAGAAGGAGATCGCCGCAACCCGTACGCTGCTGCGCGTGTTCATGCTCCTGCTCCTCGGTGCGCTCCTGGGCTCCAGTTTCCCGCTGCCATGGAAGGTGCTCGGCCTGGTCTTCAGCCTGGCAGCGCTGACCGTCGGCATCCTCGCCCTCGTCAGCCTGGTGAGGCAGAAGGCCCCGGCGATGCTGCGGATCTCGACGACGGTGGGCCTGGTGGCATCCCTCTTCCTCACCCTGGGGACGGGCGCGGCCATCCTGCTCTGGCCCATCACCGAGCGCTACGAACAGTGCATGGCCACAGCGCTTACGTCCAAGGCGCAGCGGCAGTGTGAAGAGGACCTGCGCAACCTTGGCGGTCTATTGGAGACACGCTCCGTTGCCCCTCAGGAGATCCCATGGTCGACGTCGTAACCACCATCACCGTTGACCGTCCGCGCGGGAAGGTGTCCGCGTATGCGTCGGACCCCGCCAATGCACCCGAGTGGTACGTCAACATCGATTCGGCGCGGTGGCTGACCGAACCGGTCCTCGAGGAGGGATCGCGGGTGGCGTTCTCCGCCAGGTTCCTCGGCCGGACGCTGTCCTACGTCTACGAAATCGTCGCGTACAACCCCTCGGAGCGTCTCGTGATGCGCACCGCTGAAGGCCCCTTCCCGATGGAGACCAGCTACAGCTGGGCCGACGCCGGGCCGGGCGCCACCCGCATGGAGCTGCGCAATACCGGCCAGCCACGCGGGTTCTTCCGGATCCTCGGACCGGTGCTTGAGCTGTCCATGCGCAAGGCCAACACCAAAGACCTGCAGAACCTGAAGCGGCTGCTCGAATCCCGCTGAGGGTTACTTCGACTCCCGCTCCAGCATGGGGCCGGCAGCGTAACCGATGACGACGCCGATCCCCACCTCCGCGGCCACCAGCAGTCCCGTCCAGAGCGGGTCAGGCCCGAGATCGACGAACCGCCCCACGCCGACCGAGGCCCGCGACGCGAGCGCCAGAACGGCCGTGGCCGCTCCGGCCAGTACCCCGACAAACACCCCGAGCGTGAGCGTGGAAGCGGCGGCGGTGAACCAGCGGGCGTCCGTCTTCAGCTGCAGCCACTCATCGAAATGGTTCTCACCCTCGCGGAGGAACCACCATCCAGCCAGGATTCCCGCGGCGACGGGCAGCGCCAGGGCCGCCAGGCCGTACTCCAGTACCCCGGAGGGGACCGCACCGAGAAGGGGGATCGCGGGCAACGGTCCGGCCGTCGTCGCCAGCGGACTGATGGAACTTCCGGTTCCCAGGGCAAACCCGGCCCCGGAGGACCAGGCCAGGGTCCAGACGGCGAGGTTCGGCAGGAAGCCGAGTTGGCCGATGGTGACCACGGCGCCGCCGATCATGCCGGCGTCGAGCCTCTCGTAGATGGTGGCGATGGCGGCCCAGTGGATGGCGAGCGTCACCGCGAGCAGAAGCGCCGACAGGCCGAGCGCGGCTATGACGGCGAGGAACGCCGCCCGCACCGCGGACCACACGTAGGATCCGGCCCACCGGGAATGCTGGCTGGTGGTCGAGATCCACTCCGCAAGGTCCACGCCGATCAGCCGTCCCCATGACCCGGCTTCGCGGTACGCGCCAATGAGCACGCCGGCGCCGGCTGCGATGAGCGGCACCGAGGCTCCGGCTGCAGGCGGTGCGGAGGTGGCGCCGTCGTCGGCCAGGTACGCGGCACCGAGACCGAACAGGGCGTACACCGCGAGCGCACCCAGCAGCGCCTGCCAGAGCTGGTCAGTGTAGGAGGCGCGTGCGAGGCGCCGGCCGGCGCGCCAGGCAAGGAGGAACGGAATAAGCGTCAACGCAAGGGGAACCGCCCACAGCAGGCCGGTACCGCCGACGGGCAGCGCGAGGTGCAGCGGCGCCCCGTGCAGCACCAGCCAGGACTGGGCGGCGAGCTGCGCCGTACCCAGGGCGTCCCGCGCCGCGAATCCGCCCGCCAGCCAGACCGCGCAGAGGGGAACCAGGACAATCAGTGCGGAGATGACCGCGGCCTGTCCCAGCTCGAAGGCGCCCTGAAGCCACAGGGGCATGGGCAGCGCGCGGGGCTTGGTGGGGAGTTTCATTACTTCCATGGTGCCACCGGCGGCGGCACCAGCCGCTGAACGACTCGGCGACCTGCCTCACGCGTGCGGTCGTCGGAGACCTCAGCCCAGCAGGTCCGTGAGCCCCTTGGCCAGGGCGGTACCCGCGCCGAGGAAAGCGATCACGATGACGGCGAAGCGGGCCTGCCGGTCATGGATGTATCGGGCGAGGCGCTCCCCTGCGAAGATGCCGAGGATGATCGAGACCGGGATAAGGAACCACATCCAGGTCTCCAGCGGGGGCACCTGACCCGGATCGATGAGGAGCTTCACAAGCACCGTGACCGACCCGATGACCGCGAAGAACGGCTGCAGGGTGGCGGCGAACGGCCGCTGCGGCCACCTTGCCAGCAGCGCGTAGGCGCTGACCGCGGGCCCGCCGACGCCCGCCATCGAGTTGGTCAGCCCGGCCGCAACCCCTGCGACCACTTTGGAGCGGTTCCCGGTGACCACCACTGCGGAGCGCTGCAGCACGAGCGAGATGGTCAGCCCAGCCAGTACGACGGCGGCAACAGTCACCGAAAGCGGCGCGCTGGGCAGCCCGACGGCGGCAATTGAACCACCGACCGAACCGAAGACCGCTGGGATGGTCAGCCAGCGGAACATGCTCCAGTTAATGTCTTTCCACACGCGCGACACAATGAAGGTGGAAGAGACCACCCCGCAGATGTTGACCAGCAGCACGCCCTCGTGCGGGCCCAGGATCAGCACGAGGAACGGGGAAACGAGCAGCGCAAATCCCAACCCGGCGATGCGCTGGGCGACTGCGCCCACCACAATAAGACCCAGGACGAGGATGAACAGCGCGATGGTCACGCTAGACACAGTACGCCCAGGCAACAGTTAGGCTCACACTATGACCCAGGCAGCAACAGCCCTCAGCACCGCACAGTGGCGCCGGGAGGTTTTCGCCCTCTACGCCGACGTCCGCGACGCCGCCGCGTCCGGCTCCCCCGCACTGGCTCACGCACACTGGCGCACCGGCCGCGACCGGCTCTTCGCCGGCCACGCTGCCTCGCCCCTCCCGCCGTCGGCGCGGGAGAACTTCACCGGCCTCACTGTGGCCGCCTACAACCCGGACTTCCGGTTCGAGGCGGACATTGACGACGACGGCGCCGGCCAGCTCATGGAGGTCCCAACAGGGACGGACGGGGTGGTGCCCTTCGAACGGCTCGGCAGTGTGGTGCTCGACGGCGTCGGGCGCCTGGCCCTCTGGCGGCTGAAGTCCTACGGCGGCGGGCTTTTCCTGCCGCTGCGGGACGGCTCCTCCGGTGTGGAAGGCGGAAGCTACGGCGGCGGCCGGTACGTGCTCGACACAATCAAGGGGGCCCACCTCGGCGAGCGCGACGGCCGGCTGGTCGTGGACCTGAACTTCGCCTACAACCCGTCGTGCGCCTATGACGAGGCGTGGGCGTGCCCGCTTCCCGGGCCGGACAACCGGCTTGAGGTATCCCTGCCGGTCGGGGAGCTGTACACCGCGTACTGATACCGGGTACTGGGGCACCGCCCGCTGGGGCAGAGTTCACCCGGGCGCAACCTCCCGCTCGCCGGGTGCACAGACGGTGCTGCCACCATCGCAAGCGTGAGAGTTGCCGTGGTTGCCGAATCGTTCCTTCCGCACATGAACGGGGTGACCCACTCCCTGTTGAAGGTGCTGGCGCACCTGAGGAGCCGGGGTGATGACGTGCTGGTGATTGCGCCGTCGTCGTCCTGGCGGGACACGGCGTCCTGGGCGGAGAGCACGGCGCCCGCGTCGGTGGAAGGTTTCCCCGTTCTGACGCTGCCGTCCTTCCCGCTCACCGGGTACGCCAACGTACGGCTGGCGGCCGGCACGGTGGCCCGGGTGCGGCGCATCCTCGCCGACTTCGCTCCCGACGTGGTGCATGTGGCGTCCCCGTTTGTGCTGGGCTGGCGTGCAGTGCAGGCGGCTGTGCAGCTGGGGCTGCCCACGGTCTCGGTGTACCAGACGGAGATTCCCGCCTACGCCGCCCGGTACGGTGTTCCGTGGGCCGAGAATCTGCTTTGGCAGCGCGTCGAGAACATCCATCGGGGGTCCACGCTGACGCTTGCGCCGTCGTCGTTCGCGCTGAGGCAGCTCGACTCACGCGGCATCCCCCGGCTGCGGCTCTGGCGCCGCGGAGTGGACACGTCCCGCTTCACTCCGGATAAGCGCGACGACGCGTGGCGCCGCTCGATAGCTCCGGCCGGAGCGAAGATCATCGGGTACGTGGGACGTCTCGCGGCCGAGAAGCAGGTGGAGGATCTCGCCGGGCTGGACGCTGTTCCGGGGACAAAGCTCGTGGTGGTCGGATCCGGTCCCGCGAAGGAATCGCTGCAGCAGAAGCTGCCCGGCGCTTATTTCGCCGGGTTCCGGTCCGGGGATGACCTGGCGCGGATGATTGCCTCCTTTGATATCTTTGTGCACCCGGGCGAATCCGAGACGTTCTGCCAGACCATCCAGGAGGCAATGGCCTCGGGAGTTCCGGTAGTCGCCGTCGGCCGTGGCGGTCCGCTGGACCTGGTGGATTCGTCCCGGACCGGGTGGCTGTACCCGCCGGGCGAACTCAGCCAGCTTCACGCCGGCGTGATGGACCTCCTCGGCGACAACACCAAGCGCCGGGCCTTTGGACGGGCAGCGTACGCCGCGGTCCAGGGACGCACCTGGCCGGTGCTGTGTGAGCAGTTGGTCTCCTACTACGCGGAGGCAATCGAGGTGCACCGCCGGACCCCGGTGCTGGGCACCGGCTTCTCCGCGGTTCGCTGACGGGCCCGGCAGTCTCCTAAGCAGGCTGAGCATCTGTGGCACACTGGGCCGCATGCAGACGTTCCTGCCCTATCCCGACTTCGCGGCCAGCGCCGCCGTCCTCGACCAGGCGCGGCTCGGCAAGCAGCGCGTGGAGACCCTGCAGATCCTCCGTGCCCTGGTGCTGCCGGACTACGGCTGGCGTAACCACCCGGCCACCCGCATGTGGATGGGCTACGTCCCGGCCCTCACGGTCTACGGGCTGGCGATGGTCCGCGAGTGGGTTTCACGCGGGCACGCGGACAGCACCGCGCCGCTGATCAGTGAGTTCGCGCCGGACTCCGCTGCCGCGTTCCAGACGGGTTCCGGTCCGGAACCGGCGCTCCCGCCGTGGCTCGGCAACCCGGACGTCCACCTCAGCCACCAGTCGAACCTCATCCAGAAGTCACCCGAGTTCTACCGTGAGCGGTTCCCGGGCATCCCTGCCGACCTGCCGTACTCCTGGCCGGAGCCGGAGCTTGAGCTGATTCCCGTGGAACCGGTCGGCGAGCGCCTCTGGGTATGGCACGGTCCGGTGGACACTGCCGACGGCGACACCCTCGTCCTGCCCGGGCATCCGCCCGCCGGCCGGGCGGTCCCGAAGTGGTCCCGCCAGTACGCGGCCTTCACTGAACTGGTGCGCGAAGGCGACGCTGCCGCCGTCGTTCTGGACGGTGGTGCCCGTCTCCGCCTTGGCAGCCTCGGTCCGCTGACCAGCGGTAAGGACGACGACGGCGCGCCGGGCACCGCACGCCGCCCCATTTCGCTGGCGGGCTGGCTGCGCCGCAGCGACTTCGACTATCCGGCGCTGCTGCAGGATCCGCGGCGCTTCTATGCGGTGGAGGCGCCGGCCGCATCGGGCGGGTGAAGCGGGGGCGCAGCAACACCGTCTAGAGGCGATACAGCTTTCAGAGCCCGTACAGCTCAAAGCTGACGGCGGGGCCGCCGACATCGCGGGCGATGGCCCGGCGGACCTGCTCGGCGGCCTGCTCCTCAACCGGCCTGCTGTCCAGGGCCTGCAGGTACCGGGAATGCGCGGCGAGGGAGAGGATCGCCTTGTCGACGCTCTCCTCACTGACCTGTTGGGCGTGGGTGGGGTTCATGCTGAGGATTGCCGTCCATTTCACCTGATGCCGCGGACCCTCCAGGTCGGGGAAGATCCACTCGTTCGCGGCGTCGCCGACCGCATTCAGGACCGACCGTCCCAGTGCACGGTGATCTTCCGAGTTCCACGTTCCGGGGCCCCAGGTGTCACCCTGGTTCAGGGTGATGACGCCGTCCGGGCGGTGCCTCCGGATCGCTGCGGCCAGGTCATGCCGAAGGTCGAGTGACTCCGTCAGGCGCCCGTCCGGATAGCCCAGGAATTCCAGCACCTCCACGCCTACCCGGTCACAGGCGGCGCGCTGCTCAGCTTCACGGAGCGGACCGCTCTCCTCCGGCGGCAGCCCCTCGATGCCGGCCTCACCACGGGTTGCGAGGACATAGCGGACGTCCTTGCCCTGCGCAATCCATTCAGCGACGGCGGCGGACGTGCCGTACTCCGGGTCATCCGGGTGAGCCATGAGCACGAGCGCCCGCTGCCAGTCCGTGGGGAATTCCGCCAGCGTCACAGGGCGCCTCCTGCGGTGGGCGGCATGTTCGGATCGTTGCCGGCGTCGCCCACGGTTTCGCGCGCAAGGAAATTCTCGACGTCGAACAGGTTGTCCGCCCGCTCCACAATGGTCAGGAGGGTGGACATGGACGCCACCTCCTCGACCTGTTCCTTGAGGAACCAGAGCATGAACTGCTCTCCGAGGGCGTCGTTCTGTTTTCTGGCCTGGGCGAACATCGCCTCGATGTCCGCGGTGACCTGCTTCTCCTGCGACAGGGCCAGCGCAATCGGTTCAACAACCGAGGAGAAGTCATTGCGCACCGATTCGATGGCCGGAATCTGCACGTCCTGGCCCCGGTCAAGCATGTACTGGACCATCATCAGCGCATGGTTGCGTTCCTCAAGCGACTGCCGGTAGAAGTGGGCCGCGAGACGCGGCAGATCCTGCCCGTCGAACCACACGGCAATGGCCAGATATTGCTGGGATGCCGCGAACTCGTTTCCAATCTGCCGGCTCAACAGTCCTGTGAAGCTTTGGTCCGCCATGACGTTCCTTCCGTTACAGCGCACCCCCGCGGAGCACGCCAGATAGGTAGGGCTACCTGTAGGCAGGCTTATCATTGGAGCAGCAGCCGTGCAAGCAATCTGCCTGCCGCACCGGCCTCACCCGCATTGTTGACACCGTTGGAGGATCCCATTACAGATACCGCCGCCCAGCATGATGTGTACTTCGGCGCGCCCGAAGTGGAGAACGACACCGAGCTGCTCGAGTCGGCGTCCAGTGCCGCCGTTGCCCGGTTCAATGACCGCGATGACATCACCACGGTCAAGCGGCGCTTCGCGCTCATCAACACGGATACCACGCCGCACCAGGCCATGGTTGAAGACCTGTTGTTCATCCGTGAGGCGCTCGAGCGCGCCGGTCTCGAGTACCTGCTGGTCCGCGGTAATGATGAACGCCCCGTCGTGGCGGTGGACCTGAAGAACCGGGAGCGGCTCAGGGAAGCGCTCGTGGAAGCGTGCCGCAACGAGCCCTTCTACTCGCGCACCGTGGACACCAAGCGGCGCACTACGCTGCTGGTGGCCGACGGCGCCCTCTCCCCCAGCGATAAGGCCCGGATCTTCAGGTTGTTCCGGCCCCGGATCGAACCGATCGGCGGCCTGACCTTCGGCCCCTCGGCCGGAGTGCAGATTGAGCTGTGGTCCCTGGACGGCGACCGGATTGTCCTCCCCATGGAGAACTCCCTGACCCGGCGCACCCTGCCCTCCAACGAGGTTGTCCGCGGTTCCGTCACACGCCACGGCCTGGTGTGGCCGACCATCGACAACATGTTCGCGGACCATGCGACCGACATCGACTTCGACATCGACCTGGTGTTCACCTGGGTGGACGGCAGCTCCCCCGAGTACCTGGCCGCCAGGGCCGCCAGGATGAAGAACGCCGTCGTGGGCGAGGGCGACGATCATGAAGCCCGGTACCGTCAGATCAACGAGCTGAAGTACGCGCTGCGATCGGTCTACATGTTTGCTCCGTGGGTCCGCCGCATCTTCATCGCTACGGATTCCGAGCGTCCCGACTGGCTGGCCGACCACCCCTCAGTGACGCTGGTCCGCTCGGAGGAGCACTTCAAGGACCCGTCGGTGCTGCCGACGTACAACTCCCAGGCGGTCGAGTGCCAGCTGCACCATATTCCCGGACTCTCCGAGTACTTCCTGTACTCCAATGACGACATGTTCTTCGGCCGTCCGGTGGGCCCGGACATGTTCTTCTCCCCCGGCGGAATCACCAAGTTCATCCAGGCCGATACCAGGATCGGGCTCGGCGAAAACGATGCGGAACGCAGCGGCTTCGAGAACGCCGCGCGCGTGAACCGGCGCCTCCTTCACGAACGCTTCGGTCGCATCACCACCCGCCATCTGGAACATACGGCGGCGCCTCTGCGCAAGAGCGTCATGGAGGAGATGGAAAACGAGTTCGCGGAGGAATTCGCCGCTACGGCGGCGTCAAAGTTCCGCGCGAAGGACAACATCTCCGTCACCAATTCGCTGTACCACTACTACGCGCTGCTGACCGGCCGGGCTGTGACCCAGGAGTCTGCGAGGGTGAAGTACATCGACACCACCATGCGTTCGGGCCTGCGCAAGCTGCACAAGCTGCTGGACAAGCGCAACATGGACCTGTTCTGCCTCAATGACGGCAGCTTCCCGGAAGTTCCGGCCGAAGAACGCGCAAGGGTAGTGACGGATTTCCTGGAGAAGTACTTCCCCGTGAAAGCTCCCTGGGAGAAGTAGGCTAGCCGTACGGTCAGACGCCGGTGAGCGCCCTGGCGGGTGCCGCCGCAGCGATCTGCACGCCGGCCGCTTCCAGGCGCCGGCGTGTCTCCTCGCGCGGAACGGTTTCGCCCACCGCACTATGGGTGCCGATCGGCACCACGGAGTGCACCACCGTGTCGTCATACACGTGGACCAGATTGTAAGCCTGCGCTCCGTCCCGGCCGCGGGTGCCGCCGTCGTCGTAGGTGAGGTCCTGGGTGTAGCAGGTGGCGGAGGCCACCGAAACGGGGATGCCCGCGAACAGCGCGCTGGTGGAGTAGTGCAGGTGTCCGGCGAGAATGGCGCGGACATCGGTACCGCGGAGAACGTCGGCGAGCCGGCTCTGGTCACGGAGTTCCACCAGGACGGCCAGGTCCTGGACACACGGGACCGGTGGATGGTGAAGGGCCAGGATGGTTCCATACGGCGCCGGGGTGAGCAGTTCGTTGGCGAGCCAGACGAGCTGCTCGTGGCTGATTTCGCCGTGGTGGTGGCCGGGCACCGTCGAGTCGAGCGTGATGATTCGCAGGCCGTTGACCATATAGCTGCGGTCGAGCGGGGCGGTGTCGGCGGGCTCGTTGAGCAGTTCGCTGCGGAGAGTGGCGCGGTCGTCGTGGTTGCCCATGGCCCAGATGACCTCCGCACCGAGTTTGTGCGCGGCGGGTTCCACTATATTGCGGAGCTTGGCGTAGGCCTTGGCTTCACCTCTGTCCGCGAGGTCGCCGGTGAAGACAATTGCCTCCGGCCGGGATCCGGATGCCTCCAGGTCGGCGAAGATCTGGCGAAGCCGTGCCTCGCTGTCCACCGACCCGTAGAGGGGTTCCGGGCCACCCACCAGGTGGGTGTCGCTCATGTGCAGGATAAAATGTTGCGGCCGTGGGTGCTCGGCCGTCCGGAAGTTCATGATCGCCTTGTCGATAGCTCGAATAGCTTTCACTTCATTTAACCTTCATCAAAGCAGAGGCATTCCTGCCCCGGGATGAACATCACACGGCGAGTCCGTTAATACTTTCCGCACCGTGTTGGATCTCGTGAAAGCTATTCGGACCCGGGTTCGGCCGGGATTGCCCTGTAGCATCCCGAGGGTGGAATTCCTTGCGCAGTGGTGGGAGCGGATCGTCGCGGGGTTCAGCAGGAGCCAACCGCCGGAGCTGACGATGACCGAGGCGGCGCTGATCCTGCTCGCTGCCGCTGCACTCTCCATCCCCAACGCGACGTGGCGCTACTTCGGGCTCTTCAGCACCGTCGTCCATGAACTCGGACACGCGTTCGCCGCCCTGATGACGGGGCGGCGCGTCACGGGCATCCGGCTGAACTTCGACCATTCCGGGTTGACCACCTCCTTCGGCCGTCCCGGGTGGCGCACTGCCTGGGCAACCTTCTGGGGCTACCCGGTCCCCGCCGTCGTCGGAGCCGTACTGGTCTGGGCAGGCTTCCGGGGCTGGGCGCCTGCGGCCCTGTCGGTGGGTGCGCTGGTGCTGCTGCTCTCGCTGCTGTTCATCCGTAACGCCGGCGGCGTGCTCATCCTGCTGGGCGCGGTGGCCGTCTCCACTGCCCTGGTGGTGGCCGTGCCTGCCGAGCTGACCGGGCACGTAGTGGTTGCCCTGGGGGTAGCGCTGCTGGTGGGCTCCGTCCGTGATCTCGGCAAGGTGGTGTCTGTCCACGCACGACGACGGCGCGACCGCGGACAGTCCGACGCCCACCTCCTGTACCGCTCCACCGGTCTGCCGGCAGGGGTATGGCTGCTGCTGTTCGCCGCCGTGATCGCCGGCTCGTGGACGTGGGCCTGGACGGTCGCGAGCACGGCGCTGGGACTGCGCCTGCCTGTCTAGCTTTCCCCGAGAACGGTTTCCGCTTCGGTGATGAAGCCCTGCTCCACCATGAAGTCGAACGCTACGTCGGCCGGCTCCTCTCCTTCGACGTCAACGCGCAGGTTCATGGTCCGCAGCGCCTCGTCGGTGAGTGTGGGGGCAACCTGGGCGAAGACGTCCCGCAGTTCCGGGTGCTCCTCCAGCGTCTCGGTGTAGTAGACCGGCGCCGCGTTGTAGGCGGGGAAGAATCCGCGGTCGTCCTCGAGGATGGTCAGGTCGAGGGCATCGATCCGACCGTCGGTGGAGAACACTTCGCCGAAGTTGCAGGCGCCTTCATCCGTCGCGGAATAGATGGCGCCGGTGTCATAGATGTCGATGTTGTCCTCCGGTACGCCGTCCGGAGTTCCGCGGGCCATCCCGTAGTGCGCCAGCATCGGCGTGAGCCCGTCGGGGCGCGAGTTGAACTCGGCTTCCACGCAGAAAGTGCGCTCCTCGACGGGGAGTTCGGCGATCTCCGAGACGGTGCTGATGCCGCCCAGCTCTTCCACCGCTTCGGAACGTATGGCCATGGCGTACGTGTTGTTCAGCGGTGCGGGTTCGCCCCAGGTGAGTCCGTTCTCCAGGTCGGCCTCATACACGGCCTGCCACTGCTCCTGCTGGTCCGGGATGCCCTCCGACTTCCCGAGGTACGTGAGCCAGGCTGTACCGGTGTACTCCCAGGTGACGTCGGCCTGCCCGGCCAGCATCAGCTCGCGGACCGGCTGACTGCCCGGAACATTGGTCAGGTCCGTAACCTCAAACCCGGCAGCCTGCGCTGCGAGCACGCCGATCTTTCCCAGGATGAGCTGTTCGGTGAAGTTCTTCGACGTCACGGTCAGCGGTTCACCATCCACCACCGGGGTGATGCTGCCCGGTCCGGAGGCCGGAACATAGGAGGTGGCCGGCTGCAGACCGCACCCGGTTGCCAGCAGGCCGGCAGAGAGTACGACGGCGGTAGCGGCGCCCCTGCGCGCGGCAGCCGTGAGCGATGAGGATTTCAACATCTAGAGTCCCTTCGGACGGGCGACCTGCTCCACAACGCGCCCGATCCAGTCGACAAGCAGTGCAAGCAGGGCCACCAGGATGGAGCCGGCAACCAGCACGTTCACCAGGTTCAGGTTCACTCCGGTGGTGATCAGGATTCCCAGGCCCCCGCCGTTGATGAACGTAGCCAGCGCGGCGGTACCGACCAGCAGTACCAGTGCCGTCCGGATACCGGCGAGCATCACGGGAACGGCCAGCGGAAGCTCCACTTTGAACAGCACCGCCACCGCACTCATGCCCATGCCGCGCCCTGCTTCAACCAGGCGGCCATCGACCTGCGAAATGCCGACCATGGTGTTGCGCAGAACCGGCAGGATCGCATAGAGCACCAGAGCAATCACGGCCGCGGAAAACCCGAATCCCACCGCGAAGGCCAGCAGCACGACCAGCCCGATCGCCGGAGCGGCCTGGCCGATGTTCGCCACGGCCAGGACCGGCCCGGTAAACCGGCGGAGCGGTGCGCGGGTCAGCAGGATGCCGAGCGGAATGGCGATCGCCAGCACAATCAGGGCGGAGACGGCGGTCAGCACCAGATGGTCGATCGTGTATCCGATGAGGGCTGCGGGCGCCAGGGTGATCAGCTCCGTCTCGGAGAGGTCGGCCGTCAGCAGCCACGCCACCAGAGCACCGAAGACCACGGCAATCCCGAGCAGCTGGTACATCAGCGGCCGCCAGGACGGCCGCTTCACCTCGGAGTGGACCTTGGCGCTCTCGGTGGGCGCTTCCGTTGTTGTGCTACCCACCCGGGCGCTCCCCCACAGTTGCTGCGCCCGACGTGCCCACCGTGTCCAGCGTGCCGGTGTTGATCCCCACCGGCCTGCCGTCGGAGTGTGCGGTCATGGCGTGCTTGTGCGCCCGAGTGATGGCATCCATCACGGTCTCTACGTCGATGACGCCGAGGAACGTGTCCCGCCGGCCGGTCACGAGCGCCGCGCCGGCGCTGGAGACAAGCATCGTGTCCAGCGCGTCATTCAGGGTGGCGCGGTCACCGACTACCGGCAGCTTCGCGTCGACGTCGTCGCTCACCCGGTCCAGGCGTGTGAGCTGGCGGCGCGTGAGCCACTGGATGGGCCGTCGTCGTTCATCAACAACGACGGCGTGATTGTGGCCGGCTTCGTCAAGCCGCGACAGCACGTCGCTGCCGAGGTCACCGACACTGGCGACGACGGCGTCGGCCAGGTTGACCTCGTTGACCCGGGTGAGCGTGAGCTGCTTTAGGCCGGCACCCGAGCCGATGAAGTTCTCGACGAACTCGTTGGCCGGGTCGGCGAGGATGCGTTCGGGAGTGTCGTACTGGACGAGTTGGGCGCCCTCGGTGAAGATGGCGATCCAGTCGCCGAGCTTCACCGCTTCATCGAAGTCGTGGGTGACGCAGACAATGGTCTTCTGCAGTTCCTCCTGGATGTTCAGGAGTTCGTCCTGGAGCCGCTGCCGGGTGATCGGGTCAACCGCGCCGAAGGGCTCGTCCATGAGAAGGACCGGCGGATCGGCGGCGAGCGCGCGGGCCACACCGATGCGCTGCTGCTGCCCGCCGGAAAGTTCCTTCGGGAACCGGTGGCGGTACACGGCCGGGTCCAGCGACACCAGCTCGAGCAGCTCATCGACGCGGGCTGCGATTTTTTCCTTGCTCCACCCGAGCATTTTCGGAACAATTCCGATGTTCGTTGCCACGGTCATGTGCGGGAACAGGCCACCGGCCTGGATGACGTAACCGATGCGCCGGCGTAGGGCATCGCCGTCGATGTCGGTGACGTCGTCCTCATCGAGGACAATGCGTCCCTCCGTGGGCTCGATGAGCCGGTTGATCATCTTGAGGGTGGTGGTCTTGCCGCAGCCCGACGGGCCGACCAACATGACGATCTTGCCGGCCGGGATTTCCATGGTCAGTCCGTCGACAGCGGCCTTCTGCTGTCCCGGATAGCGTTTGGTGACCTTGTCCAGCAGGATGCTCGCGCCGGTGATGGCGCTGTGCGGTCCGGTTTGGTTGTCGGCGTTGTGGATGGTCTCAGACACGGATACCTCGCGGGGTTGTGATGCGGCCGAGGCCGACAAGAAGCAGGTCAAGGATGAGGGCCAGGATGATGACGGCAACGACGCCGGTGATGACGGACTCAAGCGAGTTGGCACCGCCCAGACGGGACAGGCCCGAGAAGATGAATCCGCCGAGTCCGGGGCCGAGGGCGTAGGCAGTGATGGCCGCAATGCCCATCACCATCTGGGCGGAGACTCGGATTCCGGCGAGGATGACCGGCCAAGCCATGGGAAGCTCCACCCGCACCAGGGTGCGGAACCGGCTCATGCCGATTCCGCGTGCGGATTCGATGACGGCCCTGTCGATCCCCGTCAGGCCGACCACGGCATTACGCAGGATGGGCAGCGCGGCGAAGAACGTGACGACGATGACGGCGGGAGTCACACCGAAACCGAACGGCGCAATGAGCAGTCCGATCAGCGCGAATGACGGGATGGTCAGGCCGACGGCGGAGACGCTGTTCGCTATGGATGTCAGCGCACTGCTGCGGTATACCAGCGCCGCGATGACGACGGAAAGGACGGTTGCCAGGATAAGGCACTGCACCACAAGGCTCAGGTGTTGCCAGCTTGAGAACAGGATCTGACCGGATCTGTCTCCTAGAAACTCCAACACATCAAGACCTTCTTCACCGTGGTTACGTATCACTCATCCGTTGGCTGAACCGGGTGTTTCCCGCACAATCCCGCACCAGCCGTCGTCCACCATAAGCAGACCAAGGTCGCGATAAAGTCACGTCTGTGTCACAAGGGCATCACTATTGAATTTGAATTTACTGGCGGCGGACGCGGGCACGGACGTAGGCTCGATGCAGTCCATGAAGCCCTTTCAAAGGAGTTCCGATGAAACTCAGCCACCTTCCCCTGCGTGCCAGTACGGGAGCGTTCATCCTCAATTCCGGCCTGACCAAGCGGGAAATCGACCGGGACACCGCCGCCTATCTGCAGGGCATGGCGGCCAACGCTTTTCCGCAGGTGAAGCAGCTTGATCCCGAGAAATTCGGCAAGGTTCTCGCCGCCGTCGAGACCGGACTCGGGGCCGCGCTGCTGGTGCCGTTCATCCCGAGCCGCCTTGTTGGACTCGGGCTCGCCGCCTTCTCCGGCGGACTGCTCGCCATGTACTTCCGTACGCCCGGCATGACCCAGGACGATGCCGTTCGCCCCACCCAGGAGGGCACCCCGGTGGCGAAGGACGTGTGGATGTTCGGTATTGCCCTCTCACTCATCATCGACGGCGGACGGAAGCGCTGATTCCTCCGGATTAAGCAACGCTGGGATCTCCCCATAGTCTTGGCCAATGGAATCACCGATTGAAGGCTACCTCGCGCGGATTCACCGGGAGATTTCAGAGCTGAAGGACGGCAAGCCGTACAGCACCATTCCGGCGATGGCCAACGTCAATCCGGACAACTTCGGGATCTGTCTCACCACGGTGGACGGTTATATCTACGAGGTCGGTGACACGCGGGAAGAGTTCAGCATCCAGTCCATCTCCAAGCCGTTCACCTATGGGCTGGCTCTTGAGGATCTGGGACTGGAGAAGGTGGACGAGAAGGTCGATGTTGAGCCCTCAGGGGATTCGTTCAACGAGATTTCACTCGCTGCCGGGACCGGACGCCCTTCCAACGCCATGATCAACGCCGGAGCGCTGACGGCGACTTCGCTGATCAAAGGCTCCGGCGGCAACACCCGGATCAAGCGCATCCTCAATACGTATTCGGCGTTTGCCGGCCGGCAGCTGTCGATTGACGAGGAGATTTTCACCTCCGAGCTTGAGCATGGTCACCGGAACCGTGCGTTGGCCTACCTGTTGAGGTCCTTCAATATCATCGAGGATGATCCGACGCCGGTGATCGAGGACTATTTCCGCCAGTGTTCCGTCCTGGTGAACTGCCTGGACCTCTCACTCATGGCGGCTACCCTGGCCAACAGCGGCCGGAACCCGATGACCGGGAAGCAGGTGATGGACATCGTTCCGGTGGAACGGGTTCTCTCCGTCATGACCACCTGCGGAATGTATGACGACGCCGGTTCCTGGATCAGCACGGTCGGGATGCCCGGGAAGAGCGGCGTTGCCGGCGGGACCATCTCTGTCCTTCCCGGACAGGTTGGGCTGGCGGTGTACTCGCCTCCGCTGGATGAGCACGGCAGCAGCGTCCGCGGCATGGCGGCAAGTCAGCGGCTATCGCAGGACATGGAACTGCATTTTGTCCGAGCGGCGCGGGTGGGCAAGTCGGCCATCCGTTCGACCTATGACATCACAGCGGCGCCCTCCGGTATCCGCCGTGATGACGAGGCGATGGACATCCTTCGCGATCATGGTCACCGTGCCCGTGTGGTCGAGTTGAACGGCGATCTCCTTTTCGCCGGCACGGAATCGATGGTCCGCGAACTCAGTACCCTGGACGATGACGTGGAGCTCGTCATTCTCGACCTGCGCCGGGTGGATGAGGTTGCGGATGTGTCACTGCGTCTTCTGGCCGAGGTGCGTGAAAACCTCCTCGCTGAGGACCGGGAACTGGTGCTCATCGATGCGGAGGGCACGCTGGCCGAGGCGTTCCGCGACGTCGACCGCGCTGTGCCGACTTTCGACACCCGGACCGCCGCGGTGGAGTGGTGTGAGAACCGCCTGATCCAGACCTATGGCAGCGAACTGAACCTGCCAAGCAGGGTGGACATTACCCAGTGCCCCGCGCTCAGCCCCCTCAGCGATGAGGACATCAAGAAGCTTGCTGACCGGATGGAAGACAGAAGCTACGACGACGGCGATGTGATCCGCCGCATCGGCCAGTCCTTTGGGGGCGTGTTCTTTATTCTCTCCGGTGGGGTGACCACCTCGGTAGTCGGTCCTACTGGCGACCGGGTGAAACTGACGACATTGAGTGCCGGTATGACCTTCGGTGAACTGGCGCTCGGCAGTGATGATCGCCAGGAAACCACGGTGAAGGCTTCCGGAAAAGTGTCCGTCAAGGTCCTCACCGCTCAGGCCATAGCGAAACTGGAGTCGGAAGACATCCGGTTGGCGCTCGAACTCTGGAAGGCGCTGACCCGCGACGCCTATACGAGGGTTGACCTGTATCTGCGGGAAACCGCTGTCAGAATCCGGGACTGACTGCGCCGCAGGCCGGAGTGCATGCAGGAAGCCGGCTGCCATTCCACCGGTGATACCCCGCCGCCTCTGTAGTGATCCAACCCGCCGGTTAGAAGGGCGGTGGTGGTTCGGGGAGGGTGGTGTACGTTTTCCCGCCCAATGACGTGACGTACGGGTCACCGCGCTCATCTATACCGGCGGGCCAGATGCCTTCGGTTTTCATCATGTGGTGGAGTTGGCATTTAGGTCCGAGGTTCTCCAGCGCGGTATGTCCGCCGTGGGTCCAGGGGGTGAGGTGGTCGATCTCGCAGGTCCAGGACGACCGGTTACACCCCGGATGCATACACGTTGGGTGGGTGATCCTCACCCAGTCCTGGAGGTGTTTGGGCGGCCGGTACCGGTCCCTGCCGACACTGAGGATCGCCCCCGTTTCCGGGTGGGCGTGTCAAATGAAGTGTGTAAGGGACCAGCTGGTTATCCGTTCTGCCGGGTCGGTCAGATCGGAAGCCTGTTAGGGAATTGGATGGCGAAAGCGTTCAGTGCTTGATGCCATCCCTGGGTCCCGGTGCCCAGCTCGCCACCCCGCAGGGTCTCGATGTTCCGGATCCCGAGATAGACGAGCTTGATTGCTGCCTCGTCGGAGGGAAACGAGCCGCGGGTCTTGGTGATTTTCCGGAGCTGGTAGTTGATCGATTCGATCTGGTTGGTCGTGTAGATGACCTTGCGGATCTCCGGGGTGAACGACAGGAACGGGATGAAGTCCTCCCACGCGTTCCGCCACGCCAGCACCGCGCCCGGGGCCTTGGACTCCCAGACCTCGGCGAAGTGCCCCATGGCCAGCTCAGCGGCCTCCACGGACACCGCCGTGTAGATCGGCCGCATGTCCTTCGCCATCGCTTTGCGGTCCTTGTAGGAGGCGTATCTCATCGCCGAGCGCAGCAGATGCACCACGCAGGTCTGCACCACGGTTTCGGGGTAAATGCTGTTGACCGCCGCGGGGAGCCCGGTCAGCCCGTCGCAGCACAGGATGAGGATGTCCTTGACCCCGCGATTGCGGATCTGGGTCAACACATTAGCCCAGAACTTCGCTCCTTCCTGGGTTCCCAACCACAGGCCCAGCACCTGCTTACGGCCCTCCACGTCCACCCCGACGGCCACATGGCAGGCCTTGTTGACCACGACCCCGCCGTCCCTGATTTTCAGCCAGATCGCGTCGATATAAACGATCGGATAGACCGCTTCCAGCGGCCGGTTCTGCCACTGGGTGATCTCATCGGCGATCACGTCGGTGACCCGGGAAATCGTCGCTGCCGAGACCTTCGCCCCGTAGATTTCCTCCAGGTGCGAGCCGATGTCCCGGGTCGTCATGCCCCGGGCATACAGGGAAAGGATCATGTCCTCGACCTTGCCCAGCCGACGGGCCCGCTTGGGCACGATCACCGGCTCGAAAGTGCTGTTACGGTCCCGGGGCACGGTGACCTCGACCGGGCCCTGCAGGGTGTGGACCTGCTTGCTGGTCTTGCCGTTGCGGGAGTTACCGCTACCGGCCCCGGCAGGGTCGCCCAATTCGTATCCGAGGTGGTCGCTGATCTCGGTCTCCAAGGCCCGTTCAAGCACCGCTTTGGTCATCTGCGACAGCAGCTCCTCAACGCCGTGCCGGCCCTCTCCGAGGTCCTCCGCAGCGTTGACCAGAGCATCAATCTGATCAGCGCTGAGCACAGCGGCCAAGGGGTTATCAATCAGTTCGTTCTCGCCCAAAAGGGCCGTCCTCTCAGATGGTGAAACCAGCGGCCACACCATCACATCAGGCCGGACCCCTTACACACTCAATGAAACACCCTC
>NZ_FNDT01000013.1 GCF_900099735.1 Arthrobacter subterraneus
AACGCCCGCGCATACATCCCCGGCGACGCGTGACCCTGGAAAAACACCTGATCCCCACCACTGGGGTGATCCTTACCCTTGAAGAAATGATTGAACCCCACCTCATACAGGGTCGCCGCCCCCGCATACGTGGAAATATGACCGCCCACACCAATCTCCGGCCGCTGCGAACGATGCACCATCACCGCCGCGTTCCACCGCATCCACGCCCGGAACTTCCGCTCGATCTCCTCATCCCCCGGGAACTCGGGCTCCTCATCAACCGGGATGGTATTCACATAATCAGTCGTCACAACACTGGGAAGACCCACCGACCGGCCACCGGCACGCGCCAACAAACGACCCAACACCTCACGGGCACGCTCAGAACCACGCACATCAACCAGCTGATCAAACGACTCAACCCACTCAGCCGTCTCCTCCGGATCCGAATCCACAGAACCCGCACCCACAATCCCCTGATCAGCAACCATGCCAAACCTCTTTCCGTGAGCGGATCGTGTCCGCCCGATTCATGATTCGCCGGTAGTGCTCCCTCGCGCTGTCACGGCGGTGAATGGTCATATTTCACGGCAGATTTCGCCATGCGGAACTATTATTCCATTACTATACCGGGGAAAACTGCCAGAATGGGAAAACCGACCAGAGAGGTATGTGCAAAACGTCATGAACCAGTCCCCACTTCAACCCCGTGTCGCCGTCGTCACGGGAGCCGGCTCCGGTATCGGACAGGCGGTAGCACAGCAGCTCCTGGAGGCTGGGTGGGCAGTTACCCTTACCGGGCGCCGCCTGGAACCGCTGGAGAACACCGCCGGTGGATGGGGGCTGGCCCACTCAGTGGCCGCGGACATCAGCGTGCACGACGACGTCGTCCACCTCTTCGATCAGGTCCGCGAGCGCTGGGGCAGGCTTGATCTGCTGTTCAACAACGCCGGCACCTACGGCCCGGCGGGCGCCGTCGACGAGATCAGCCCGGAGGACTGGTCCGCCACCGTGGCAACCAATCTCACGGGCTCATTCCTGTGCGCGGCGGAGGGCTTCCGCATGATGCGGCATCAGGATCCGCAGGGCGGCCGGATCATCAACAACGGCTCAATCGCGGCGCATTCCCCGCGGCCCCGCTCGGTGGCATACACAGCAACCAAGCACGCCATCACCGGCCTGACCAAGTCGATTGAACTCGACGGCCGGCCCTACGGCATCACCTGCGGCCAGATCGACATCGGCAATACCTCCACAGCCCTCATGGACACGCTCGGCGTGGATGCCGGAGCACTGCAGGCGGACGGCACACGCCGGGTGGAGCCGACCTTCCCCGTGGAGGAAGCAGCGCGGACGGTTCTGCACATGGCCCAGCTGCCGGCGTCGGCCAGCATCGGCACCGTGGTGATGACAGCCAGCGGCATGCCCTTCATCGGCCGCGGCTAGGTCCCCACATGGAAGAGGCCCCTCGTTCCTGGAACGAGGGGCCTCTTGTGCCGTGTCTCTCAGCTGTACCAGAACCAGTGCGGAGGGCTCCACATGGGCGGCACCTGGTGTCCGTTGAATGATCCGCAGACAGAGCAGGAGTAGCTGACGCTGGCAGCAAGGAGATCCCGCGCTTCAGAAGAGACGCGGGCTGGAACGAAGTCCTCGTAGATCAGGAACTCGTCGGTGTTGCACCGTTCACACCAGGGCAGAGCGCCATCCCGCTCTGCCAGTTGCCCCGTCGAGGGCAGCGTGGAACTTCGATGGTCCGGATTGATAATCGTCATTGGTCTGTCACCGTCCAACCGCAATAAACTACTCAGGGGTAACTACTAAGCGCGCTTAGTTAAGGTTTAATAACAATACCGTTTGAATGCTAATTAGGGAAGCTACTAGTAACGAAAAGCAACCGCATTGGCAGAATGGTGGCATGACCCAACCGCGCTCCCGGATCTCCCAGACGCTCCCCGAAAGTGAGCGCCGGCCCCTCGCACGCACCCTCGCCGAAAACCGCGATATCACCGTCTTTGTTGACGGCACTGCGGTGAAGCTCCCCGATGAGGCGAGGGACGCCGTCGTCGACCTTCTACGGCGCCTTGCCGCAGGTGATGCCGTCACGGTGTCCTCCGTTGCGGAGACCCTGACCACCTCGCAGGCCGCCGAGGCGGCGGGAATCTCCCACACCTATCTCCGGAACCTGACCGACGCCGGTGTGATTCCCGTCGAATACCGCGGGACCCATCGGCGCATCCGGAAGGACGCCATCGACGCCTGGCTTGCCGCCCAGAAGAGGTCAGATGCGGGGACGGTGTGACCAGCGCCGCGCCTTGAGCGCCAGGTGCAGTTCGAGCCGGACCGCACCGCTCAGCGGATCGGCCCCGATCACCGACCGGACCCTGGCCAACCGGTTGTAGACGCTGCTGCGGTGCAGGTGGAGCTGCTGCGCCACGTCCTGGACCGAACCGTTCTTGTCGAACAATAGCTCCAGGACCGGCAGCAGTTCATTGCTCCGGTCATACTCCAGAAGCTCTGTGAAGAAGACCGAACGAGGCGAAGATGCCTGCCAGCCGGCGCCCGCCAGAAACTGGTACGCCCCGATCGACCTGTATTCCACAGCGTCACCGAACTGCGGATCAACGGCGGCTGCCTGCACCGCCGCCCGCGCCTGTACGTACGCGCCCTCCAACCCCTCCGGCGCGGCGAAGGGTTCACTGGCACCGCAGATGAGCGGCACATCCGCCGCGCCTGTCACCGCAGCCAGTCGTTCACCATAACGACGCCGGATCACCGCCAGCTCAGCCTGCCCTGCATGGTGGCGCACCAGCAGGACGGAGTGCGTCGATTCGCCGGCACTGAAGACGACGGCGTCGGCCCCCACCGTTGCCTGGAGGGCTGCGGTGCGGCGGGCCAACGTGCCGTCCCCGACGGCAGCAGGCCGACCCGGAACCGGGCGGTCGAACAGCACCTGGCAGTGCCACGGCGCGGTGCCGTCCAGCTCCGGCCACCCGGCGCACTCCTCCAGTGCCCGGCGGTCGCCTCCCGCCGCGGCGAGGAAGGCTGCCTCCCGCCGGGTGCGGTGTTCTGATCCAGCGGTGTTGTCTTCCAGGAGCAGCGCCGCCAGCCTGTCAATATCCGCACGCACCCCGGGAAGCTGCTCCAGAATGTGCGCGGCGGTATCTTCACCGGAATCCTGCTGCACCCAGAGGTACCCCACCCGGAAACCGCGCACCAACAGCGGCACACACACCCGCCCCAACATTCCAAGGTCTGCATTGGCCGGGACCGCAACGGGCCGCACCGCCGTCGCGATTCCATGCTGAAGCTGCCAGGCGCTCACATCCGCCGGGACCTTCTTGCTCAGCAGGAAGTTGACGCGCACGCGGTCGGCAGACGACTGGTGGCTGCTGTAGGCGAGGAGCATGCCGTCAAGATCCTCCAGCGAGAGCCCGCGCCCCAGCCGTGCAGCAATCCGCTCGACTTCACGCTCCACCTGGGTTGTCTGCACCACCTCATCCTAGGACCGTAGCGACGACATTTGGCGTCCCACCACTCGACAAATGTCGACTGGCTCCTGGGGGCCATCCGTGCTAGTGATGCCAGTCACATCCTCGGTTCCGGCTCTTGCCCACGCGGAACGCAGCGGAAACGACGACGAGGCCACCCGCCGTCGTCGTTCCGCCTTTCTGGAGCAGAAATTTTCGGCCCTGTCCGGGCGGATGAAGCGCTCGTATCCTTGAGGAACACAGGCCACAAACCCCACCGGCCGTCCTGAGCCAACCTGAGAGCAAACGGAGAATCCCGTGATCATCGGCGTCCCCAAAGAAGTGAAGAACAACGAGTTCCGCGTGGCCATCACGGCCTCCGGCGTGCATGAGTTCCGCACCCACGGTCATACCGTCCTCGTGGAGCGCTCGGCAGGCGTCGGGTCGAACATCACCGACGAAGAGTACGTAGCGGCCGGTGCGGAGATCGTGGACGACGCCGACGACGTCTGGGCGCGCGCCGACATGGTCATGAAGGTGAAGGAACCCATCGCGGAGGAGTACCACCGCTTCCGCGCCGGTTTGATCCTCTTCACCTATCTGCACCTCGCCGCTGAACCGAAGCTGACGCATGCCCTGATGGAGTCCGGCGTCACCGCCATCGCCTACGAGACCGTGCAGGATGGGCGGGCGCTTCCCCTGCTGGCTCCGATGTCCGAGGTGGCGGGGCGGCTGTCCGTCCAGGTCGGTGCGCAGGTCATGACCGCGCCGGCCGGGGGCCCGGGGCTGCTCCTCGGCGGCGTCCCCGGTGTCCGTCCGGCGAAGGTTGTGGTGCTCGGTGCGGGCGTTGCCGGCACAAACGCCACGGCCATGGCGGTCGGAACCGGCGCCGACGTCACCGTTCTCGATATCAACATCGCACGGCTGCGTGAACTGGACGCCCAGTACGCGGGGCGGATCCGGACCATCGCATCCAATGCCTTCGAAATCGAGCGGGCAGTGCTGGACGCCGACCTGGTTATCGGCTCGGTCCTGATCCCGGGCGCCAAGGCGCCAAAGCTCGTCACCAATGAGATGGTTGCCCGCATGAAACCCGGCAGTGTGCTGGTGGACATTGCGGTGGACCAGGGCGGCTGCTTCGAGGACTCACACGTCACCACGCACGAGGACCCCACGTTCACCGTCCACCAGTCGCTGTTCTACTGCGTGGGCAACATGCCCGGTGCCGTACCGAACACCTCCACCTATGCACTGACCAACGTCACCCTGCGCTACGCAGTGGCGCTGGCGGACCTGGGTGTGCGCGGCGCGTTCGAGGCGATCCCTGCGCTGGCTCACGGCCTCAACATTGCAGACGGCGCGGTTGCCCACCACTCCGTGTCCGAGGCTCACAACCTGGAACTTACCGAGGACTGGCGCCGGCTCGTCTAGAAGGCGAGCGCGGCCTCGATGATCCGGTGGGCGCGGAGGCTGTCCGCCGGGTCAACCGGCACGGGTGCCCCGTTCTGGATCGCCGCTGCCAGGAGCTCATAGAAGGCGGGGTAACTGCCGTTCTCCGTGGGCAGCCGCGTTGACTCCTGATCAAACCCGAGCAGACCCCAGGCGAGCTTGTCCTCGACGCCGTAACCGGGATCCGTAGGAAGCATGCCGGCGTCAACCGCGGCCTCCTGCACATCGGCTCCCCACTTTGTGTAGGCCGACTCCGATCCCGTCACCCGGAACCGCGGCGCTGCCTGCGGGGCCAGCGCATTCATCCACAGGTGGCTGATCACTCCGGAAGCATGCCGCAGGGCGAGGAAGACGTCGTCGTCGGGCCCTCCGGTTTCCCGGTGAGCAGCGCGCTCCACGTGGACGAGTTCAGCGTCCCCGAAGAGTTGCAGTGCCTGGTCGATCAGGTGCGGACCGAGGTCGTAGAGGATTCCGCCGCCTTCATCCGCGTTACTGGTGGCCTTCCACGGCTTGGTGACCAGGGGCTTGTAGCTTTCCATGCGGGACTCGAACCGGCGCACGGTGCCGAGCGTGCCCTCCGCGAGGAGTTTGCGCACCGTCAGGAAATCGCCGTCCCAGCGCCTGTTCTGGAAGACGGTCAGCAGCTGACCCTCTTCGCGGGCGATGCCGATCAGCCTCTCCCCGTCCGCTGAATCCACCACGAACGGCTTGTCAACGACGACGGCGGCACCTCCCCTGAGAGCCCGCTCGGCCAGCGGCGCGTGGGTAGCCGGCGGCGTGCTGACCACCACGAGGTCCAGCCGGTCCAGCTGCTGCTCCAGCTCATCGGCGCTTCGGACGATCCGCGCCTCGGGATACTGTGCCTCCACCTGCGCAATGCGGTCATCATTGGCGGTCACCACAACCTCCAGGGCATACCGCGGGTTGGCACTGATGAACGGCGCGTGGAAGACGCGCCCGCCCAACCCAAATCCGACGACGGCTGTCCTGATGTGCTCCATGCTCCAACCCTAGGACCGCGACCGATGCGGAGGTGTCAGCCGTGGGCTGAATTGTCGAAATTTCGACGGGACGCCGCCATACTATAATTCTTGATCGGTCAAGCAGCGGCCACGAATTCCTCGCACCCAAGGGACCCTGACATGGCCGCTGCCCAAGACAACACTGCGCAATCGACCCCTGAATCGGGCGTTGACCTGCCCGCACCGAACCTCTCCCCCGCTGCTTCCGGAATGAATGACGACGCCGGTGCACCGGTGGATACCCACTCCACCCGACTGATGCTCACCACTGCGGCGCACTTTGTTCAGCAGCACCTGCACTCCGAGTTAGCGGAGCTGGGGTTGACTCCCCTCGACCTGTCTGTCCTGAGCGGGCTCGCCGAACACCCCGGTGCCGCGGTTTCCGACGTTGCAGCGCAGTGCCTCCTGTCCGAGTCCACCGTTGAGCGCTCCCTTGCCGAATTGGCGCAGCTGGGCTATGTGGTGGCGGAGAACGGCAGGCACACCATCTCGGCCGACGGCAGCAGGGCTCTTACCGACGCCCGGGCGCTTGAGGATGAACTCTTCGCCGAAAAGAGCACCACGCTTCGGATGGAACTGAGCTCCCTCATCAACCGGCTTCGTGATGGCGGGGTCCTGGATCCGAAGTAGTCCCGGAGTCCCGTGCCGGCAGAGCTGGCACCCCTTCATCTGAACGCGAAAGCCCGGACCGGTCACGGTCCGGGCTTTGCAACTCCTGTTTTTGCGCGGGGTTGAGGTTAGTGCCAGAGACTGTCAGCCCAGGCGGCGTCCCGAAGGTAGTCCCGGGCGGCCCCCACTTCCCAAAGCTCTCCCTGCGAGGCGAGCACCCCCATCCCCCGGAGGTCCTCCACGGTGTCCGGGGAACAGCCCAGGGCAACGCTCAAATCGAATGCGTCAGCGGCAAGGATGACATCTTTGTTGTGGGCCATGCTGCACTTTCCTTTCCTCGTCCTGGGTGGCGACGATCGAGCGGGACGTAGTCAGTTTCGGTTGAACAGGGCGCGTTCGCGGTCAACGCTCCATGTGCGGGCGTACAAACCGAGTACGGCTTCCTCGCGGGCGCTGAAACCGAGGCGGTTCAATGTCATGTGTGCCTGATGCACGGTGAGGTGCTGGGCGCTGCGGCTCACGCGCGCCTTGTCGGCGCGGTACAGATAGGTGTCAATGGAGCGGCACCAGCGGCGCCTCCAGTTGTGGACGGCCGATTCCGCTGCCGTTGCCGCCATCAGGCCCTGGAATGCCGGCACCTTCGCGTTGACCTGGTTGGTCATGGCTTCGCGGACGGCGGCCCCGCGCGGCCCAAGATCCGGGGTGCAGGTCTTCAGGTGGCTGTCCCAGTAGTAGTCCCAGGAGATGCGGCGCCGGTCAGCCCAGCTGGCTGACCGTGAGCCCTTCATCATGCTCCGTGCGGAATCAAACAGGACAAGAGCGGCGAACGCGGACCGGCTGTGCATCCTGGCGAAGCGCTGCGTTCCCCAGGCGGCCAGCTCGGAGGAGAGTTCAAAGACTTCCTCTGCGAGCTGCAGGCCTTCCACTCCCCCGTACTTGAACAGCTCGGCTTCCAGCTGGGGATCAGCCTCCTCGATGCCGCGCAGGTAATAGCCGCTGGCTACGGGCGTGGAAACCGATTGGCGGGAAGGCAGAGCGGACAGCGTGCCGCCGGAACGCTTCAGCAGAACCTGATGGACCGTCTGCAGCCGTTCGATGGTGGTGGGCGGTGCCAGGATGTGCAGGCGTACCTGCACGGAAGAAGATGGCTCCACACTCCGCGTGTAGAACCATCTTCCGGCCCGCAGTACCTGAGCCTGCGCCGCCAGCGGGGTAACCAGGTCTCCTAATGATGCCGTCCGCTACATCGGAGCCGCCTGCATGAGTGGAGAGATGCCACCATTGAGCGCTGAGTGCTGTTCGTGAGGCGGTTCGAACTGCTGTCAGCTGACTCATGGCATCCTCCTTCGGGCTCATGGTTACCGCCGCTGGGGCGAGTCTTTATGTGTTCCAGATTTCGACGACGAAGCCTGAATCGCTATGAAGGTGGGTCTTACTTGGGCCAGTCCCAGCTTGCCGTCACGGTCTTCGGCCAGTCCCAGCTCGCTGCTCCAACTGCCGGGGTTGCCGGTGCCAGAGCTGCTGCTGCGACCAGGAGGCCTGCGGCTGCGCCGATGATCTTCTTCACTGGACGTTCCCTTCCCTCAGGTTGCGTGTGACGCGATCCCGCTCGCCGTCGAGCCGGTGAGTCCAGCATGTGCGGACCGTCTCGCGCTTGTCCAGCTGAGGGGACGCCCTATTCAGGACATGACCTGATAAGGACAAGGGCACGCTCGGCAGCCCTTCAGGGGTGCCGGACCAGCACCCTGGATGTCCGGTATTCCCGCGGAATTCGAGACCGCTTCAGGGCATGGAGGCGCGCCTCCGGGCCGATGTCATTAAGCTGACATGTCATGTTTTTACAGGCGCAATTTTCGGTCATTTGGGGGCGGACGACGGCCCGCAGAGCTAAGCCGGGCACCGGGTCTGTAGGCTACCCATAGAAAGCGCGGCCAGCGGAAAGGACTCCGGATGCTCGACGGCATATCGATTGAGCTCTACCGCTATGCCGTTGGCAACCCGGGATGGACAACGTCCGAGGCCTCCGAGGCGCTTGGATACACCCTACGGGAGATCAACGCGGCGATGGAAGTGCTCGTGGAGCGCAGATTGCTGAGCGAACAGGACGCTTCCGCCCACGCGTACGTCGCCGTTTCACCCGACGTGGCGCTGGCCGACCTTGTTGATGCGGACGAGCGCGCGGTACAGGACCTGCGGGCCCGGATCAGTGCACGACGGCGGGAGCTCTCCACCCTTGTGCCGACCTACCTTGAGGCGCGGAAGAGTGTCATCACGAGTTCCTCCGTGGAGACGCTGGAGGACCCGCACCTGATCCATCGGGTGCTCATCGACTACGGCAGGGACGTCACCGAGAAGGTGCTTATTGCACAGCCGGGCCAGGGTTCCACCGCGGACGTGCAGGAAGAGAATGTCCGCAAGGACCTGGAGCTGTTGAGCCAGGGCGTTGAGCGTAAAACCCTGTATGACATCAGCACCCGCGACCATGTGCCCACGCGGAAGGCTGTGGCCGCGATCACCGCCGGCGGGGGCCGGTTCGGTGCCCTTCCTCGTGTGCCGCTCCGCATGCTGATCTTCGACCGGAAGCTCGCCCTGGTTGCCCGTCAGCTGCGGCATGATGACAAGGCGGCGCTGGTGGTGCGGGATCCGCACCTGATCCACATCTTCACGCAGCTTTTTGAATTCGCCTGGGAACTCAGTGAGCCGTTCCTGGTCGATGAGCCCAGTCCTTCCCCGCTCAACAGTACGCAGCAGGCCATTCTCAAGGGACTCGCGGCCGGCTATTCGGACGAGGTGATCGCGCGGCGCCTGGATATCAATGTGCGGACCTGCCGGCGTCATATTGCCTGGATGCTCGAGACCCTGCACGCCGACAGCCGGTTCCAGGCCGGCATCAAAGCCCACCAGGCCGGTTGGATTTAGGAAACTTCTGTTGCCTATCAGTGAACGGGTCCTCTAGACTCGTCGCGTGACTTCCCAGGATGAACTGAACTCGACGCTTCTGCCCGCCGAAACCGAAGTTGCCCTTGAGCGGGCCGCGGAATCAGCTCACCGCCACGAGCTCCTGTTCTCGGAACGGGCCGCGAATATCAAGCAGTCCGCCGTCCGCGACGTTTTTGACATCTCCATCAGGCCCGGGCTGGTTTCGCTGGCCGGCGGGAGTCCGTACCTGAAGTCGCTGCCCCTGCAGGAACTGGGAGTCACTGCCGGGAAAATCATCGCCGAGCATGGACTGGAGGCCCTCCAGTACGGCGGCGGCCAGGGAATGGAACAGCTCCGCCGGCAGATCTGCGAGGTGATGGCCGCCGAAGGGATCATGGACGCGGATCCGGCGGACATCGTCATCACCACCGGCTCGCAGTCGGCGCAGGACGTCGCCGCCAAGGTGTTCTGCGATCCCGGTGACGTCATCCTCTGCGAAGACCCGACCTACGTCGGTGCCCTGAACACCTTCGAGGCCTACCAGGTGGACGTTCAGGCCATCGAGATGGACGAGCAGGGACTGGTACCGGAAAAGCTTGAGCAGCGCATCGCGGAGCTGCTCGCCGAGGGCCGGCGGATCAAGCTGCTGTACACGATTCCCAGCTTCAACAACCCCAGCGGCATCACGATGGTGGCGGACCGGCGCCAGCGGATCGTGGAGATCTGCCGCGCCCACAACATCCTGGTCCTGGAGGACAACCCGTACGGCCTGCTGCGCTTCGACGGACACCCGCTGCCGCCGATGCGCGCAGACAACCCGGACGACGTGATCTACCTCGGCTCGTTCTCGAAAATCTTCGCGCCGGGTGTCCGGCTGGGCTGGGCACTGGTCCCCCGCCATCTCCACCGCCGCTTCTACCTCGCCTGCGAAGCGGTAGTGCTCTGCCCGTCGCCGCTCACGCAGATGCTGGTCTCCGCCTACCTCAGCGAGTACGACTGGAAGGGCCACCTCGCCAACACCCGCGCACAGTACAGCGAACGCTGTTCCACCATGCTGGGCGCCCTCGCCGAGCACCTGCCCGAGGGCGCCTCCTGGACCACGCCGGACGGCGGCTTCTTTGTCTGGGTTACATTGCCGGACGGCGTGGACACCTACCCGCTGCTCTACCAGGCCATTGATGCCGGCGTCGTGTTCATTCCGGGAGCCGCCTTCACCCCGTCGGACGAGCCGTCCAACAAGCTGCGCCTGGCTTTCAGCGCCGTCTCACCGGAAGACATCGAAGAGGGCATCCGCCGCCTGGCGCCCATCCTGAAGACCGCCATCGCCGAGAGCGCCTGACCGACGACGACGGCGCGGGGCCGGGCCGGCGCGCCGGCTCAGTCGAGCAGCAGGGCCGGCTCCTCGAGGATCGACGCGACGTCGGCCATGAACCGCGCGCTCAGATCCCCGTCGACCACGCGGTGGTCGAATGAGCCGCCGAGCGTGGTGATCCAGCGGGGAATCACCTCGCCGTCGAGCACCCAGGGCTTCTGCTTGATGGTCCCGAAGGCAACGATGGCCACCTCGCCCGGATTGATGATCGGGGTTCCGGTGTCGATCCCGAGGGCGCCGATGTTGGTGACGGTGAGGGTGCCTCCCTGCATCTCAGCGGGCTGGGTTTTGCCCGCCCGCGCGCGCGACGCCAGATCATTCAGCGCCAGCGCAAGCTCCTTGAGGGAGAGATCCTGGGCGTCCTTGATGTTCGGGACCATGAGCCCGCGCGGGGTCGCAGCCGCAATGCCGAGGTTCATGAAGTGCTTGACCAGGATTTCCTGGTCCGTCCAGGTGGCATTGACCGAAGGGTTGCGCGCCGCCGCCCAGATCACCGCCTTTGCGAGGATCAGCAGCGGCGACACCCTGATGCCCTCGAAATCCCGGGAAGCTTTCAGCCGCTTCACGAATTCCATGGTCCGGGAGGCGTCGACGTCCACGAAGATGCTGACGTGCGGCGCGGAGAAGGCGCTCTCAACCATGGCCCGCGCGGTGGCCTTGCGGACCCCCTTCACCGGGATGCGCTCGATCCGCTCGTCCTGCGGCCGCGTTGCCGCACCCCAGAACGACGGCGCGTGGTCCTGCTCCGCGTCCCGCTGCGCCTGATAGCTCATCAGGTCCTGTTTGGTGACCTCCCCGGAGCCCCCGGTTGCCGGGACGTCGGCCAGATCGATTCCGAGGTCGCGAGCCGCCTTGCGGACCGGTGGCTTCGCCAGCGCGCGTCGCGAGGCGCCGGACGCTGCTGCGGGAGTCCGGGCGGACGGCACGTCGGTGACGTGCGCGGTTGCGGGGGCAGGCGCCGTCGTCGTCGTGGGTTGTGCCGGTGCGGTGCCGGAGGGGCGGCCGGTGCGTGGCCTGCGACGGGAGGAATCGGCCTTGGGCCCGGTGCCCACGAGCGGCGCGCCGGCGTCGGAGGATGCCGGTGCAGGCGGCGGCGGCGTCACGAGCTCGCCGGGCACGTGCGCGGCAGCCGGCGGGTTCTCCACCGGAGTGCCTGAATCCTCGAGGGGGGTGTCCGAGACCGAGATGATCGGTGTTCCGACCTCCACGGTTTCGCCTTCCTGAACCAGCAGCTCGGCGACCACGCCTGCGTAGGGTGACGGGAGTTCGACGAGCGACTTGGCCGTCTCGATCTCGACGATGACATCATTCACGGCAACGGTCGCCCCGGGTTGAACCTGCCACCGGACAATCTCGGCCTCCGTGAGTCCCTCGCCCACGTCGGGGAGGTTGAAGGTATTCAGCGTCATGGGAGTCCTTCTAGTAGGCGAGCACCGTGTCGAGCGAGTGCAGGATGCGGTCGAGGTCCGGCAGGTAGTGCTCCTCGGTGCGCGCGGTGGGGTACGGCAGATGGAACCCGCCTACCCGCGTTACCGGCGCTTCGAGGGACAGGAAGGCGCGCTCCGTGATCCGCGCGGCGATCTCCCCGCCGATGCCTCCGAAGGTGGGCGCCTCGTGGGCAACCAGCAGGCGGCCGGTCTTGAGTACGGAAGTGGTGACCGTGTCGAAGTCGATGGGCGAGATGGACCGCAGATCGATGACCTCGACGCTGGAGCCGTCTTCCGCGGCGGCGTTGGCGGCGGCGAGAGCAACGGGCACCAGCGGACCGTAGGCCACGATGGTGGCGTCGGTGCCTTCACGCAGCACCTCTGCCTGGAACGGGCTGGATGGGACCGCAGAGACGTCCACCTCGCCCTTGAGCCAGTAGCGGCGCTTCGGCTCGAAGACGATCACCGGGTCCGCGCAGGTGACGGCCTGCTGGATCATCCAGTAGGCGTCATGGGCGTTGGACGGAGTGATGATCCGCAGGCCCGCGGTGTGGGCGAACAATGCCTCCGGCGACTCCGAGTGGTGCTCCACGCTCCCGATCCCGCCGCCATAGGGAATCCGGATGACCACCGGCGCGGTCAGGAGCCCGTCGCTGCGGGTGTGGATCTTTGCCAGCTGCGTGGTGATCTGGTTGAAGGCGGGGAACACGAACCCGTCGAACTGGATTTCGCAGATGGGCCGGTAGCCCCGCAGCGCGAGTCCGATGGCGGTGCCGATGATGCCGGACTCGGCGAGCGGGGTATCGACAACGCGATCGGGCCCGAACTGCGCCTTGAGGCCCTCGGTGACGCGGTACACGCCGCCGAGGTCACCGATGTCCTCGCCCATGAGCAGCGCGGTTGGGTGGGTGTTCAGCGCGGCCCGAAGACCCTCGTTGATTGCCTTGGCTATGGTCATCACCGCCATCAGCGGGCACCTCCCTCGACGTCGAATCCGGCTTCATAGTCCCGCCAGGCCTGCAGCTCCTCCTGGATGAGCGGGTGGGCCTCCGCGTAGGCGGTGGCGAACCGGTGCTCGAGCCCGGGTGCTTCCATGGAGAGGACGGACGCCCGCAGGTCGGCGGCCAGCTGCACTGATTCCTCCTCCAGCTGCCGGAAGAAGTCGTCGCCGGTTCCGGTGGCGCGCAGGCGGTGTTCAACCCTGGTCAGGGGGTCACGCGACACCCACTGCTCCTCCTCCGCGGCGAGGCGGTACTTGGTGGGGTCGTCTGCCGTGGTGTGGGCGCTCATCCGGTAGGTGAAAGCCTCGATCAGCACGGGCCCGCCACCGTTACGCGCACGGTCAAGCGCCCACCGCGTGACTGCCTGCACCGCCAGCACGTCATTGCCGTCCACCCGGATGCCCGGGAATCCGTAGCCGTGGGCGCGGTGGGCGAGCGGAACCCGCGACTGGACCTCCGTCGGCACCGAAATGGCCCAGTGGTTGTTCTGGCAGAAGAAGACGGCCGGTGCGTTGAAGGAGGCGGCGAACACCATGGCCTCGTGTACGTCGCCCTCAGAGCTTGCGCCGTCGCCGAAGTAGGCCATGGTGGCCGCCTTGGGCAGGGACTGCTCCGCGAGCTGGTCACGCTGCATGCCCATCGCGTATCCGACGGCGTGCAGGCACTGAGCGGCGAGTACCAGGGTGTAGAGGTGGAAGTTTGAATCCTTCGGATTCCAGCCGCCGTTGGTGACACCCCGGAACAGCTTGAGCAGGTCCGCCGGGGCCACGCCCCGGGCAACGGCAACGCCGTGCTCGCGGTAGGTGGGAAATGCATAATCCTGCGCCAGCATGGCGCGTGCAGAACCAATCTGGGCCGCTTCCTGGCCGCGCATGGGCACCCAGAGCGCAAGTTCACCCTGCCGCTGCAGCGCGGTGGATTCCTGGTCGAAACGCCTGATCAGGTACATGTCCCGGTAAAGCGCCGGCAACTCCTCTTCGGCGGCAGCGTAGCCCCGGAAGTCCGAGCCGCTCAGCTCACCCTCCGGGGTCAGCATCTGCACCATCCCGGAAGGATCGCGCGGGAATTCCGGCAGGTGGTGCGCGTCGAGTTGTTCCTCTGCATCGAACTCGGCTGCGGGCAGGCGGGGTGTTGCCATACTGTGGTTCCTCGCAGGTAATATTCCGTTGGCAGTATATGTAGGGCCTGTTCATGCACTAGGGTGCATGGGCAGTCTTACTAGAGTAACGACGGCGGCGCCCGCCACCTATTTGTGAAGCGTCAGGAAGTGCCGGGCCCCTTTGTGTAGCCCGCACACAGTTCAAGGAAACGGGAATTCGCCTCGGGTTCGCCGATACTCACCCGGATGCCCTCGACGCCGAATGCCCTGACGGAGAGTGCCTGCTGTTCGGCGAGCGCGGCGAACTCCGGCGTGTCCTCCCCCAGGGCGAGCCAGATGAAGTTTCCTTCGGCTTCCGGGATCCTCCAGCCCAGTTTCCTGAGCCCGCTCACCACCCGGGTGCGCTCATCCACGATGCTCTGTACGCGTTCCCGCACCTCATCGATATGGCGGAGTGACGTCACCGCTGCGTGTTCGGCTATCTGGGATACCGCGAAGGGTGTTGCGCTGACGCGAAGGTGCTGCGTCAGAACCGGTTGCGAGATTGAGTATCCGACGCGCAGCCCCGCGAGACCGTGCGCCTTCGAGAAGGTCCGGAGGACGATCACATTGTGGTAGTCGCGGTAGAGCTGAAGCCCCTCCACTGCATCAGGCTTCCTGACGAACTCCACGTAGGCCTCGTCCAGCACGATCACCACGTTGCGCGGCACGCGGTCGATGAAGTTCCGCACCTCAGGCTCCGTCAGCGCCGGGCCTGTGGGATTGTTGGGCGTGCAGAGCAGGATTACCCGGGTGCGGTCGGTGATTGCAGCGGCCATGGCATCGAGGTCGTGTGCCGAGTCCGGCAGCAGCGGAACCTGCACGCTCATGGCGCCTGCCAGTCCCACGCAGATGGGGTACGCCTCGAAGGAGCGCCAGGGATAGATGACCTCGTCAGGGGCGTCGAAATCGTTTTGCCCGGCAAAGGCAGCGAGGATCTGGTTGAGCGCGCCGAGGCTGCCGGCGCCGGTCACGATGTCCTCGGACGGAACCGCCAGAAATGCACCGAGTTCGGCGCGGAGAGTGGTGGTCATGGGGTCCGGGTACCGGTTGACGGCTGTCTGCCCGGCGATGGCTTCAAGCACGGCGGGTAGCGGCGGCAGCGGGTTCTCATTCGACGAGAGCTTGAAGCTTGCGAGTCCTTCGATTGCCTCCGGGGGTTTGCCCGCGGCATAGCGCGGCAGCCGGCCAAGCACGCTGCGCGGGTGGATGCGGGTGACCTCGTCCGCAGCAACATCGGTGTGGTGTTCGGGTGCACTCATGTCCACAAGCGTACTGGTCCCGCTCTCTCCGGCGGGCGCAGGCGATCCCCGGGATTTCCCTGTCCGACGAGGGGATTGTTGGCCCGCGTGTGACAGCATACTTACATGCTGAAGTTCATCGCGAGGGTTCTGATCAATGCGCTTGCCCTGTGGGTGGCGGCCTGGCTGCTGCCCGGCATCGACCTGGGCTCGGAGGCCGCCGTTGAGGCATCCGGCAATGACACGGTGGGGAATATTGCCTCCTACCTGTTCGTCGGTCTGATCTTCGGCATAGTGAACGCGCTCGTGAAGCCGGTGGTGTCCCTGCTCTCGCTTCCGTTGACCATTCTCACGCTCGGCCTCTTCACCATTGTGATCAACGCGGGCATGCTGATGCTCACGTCCTGGCTCACCTCGTTCACTCCGATCGGCTTCATTGTCGATGACTTCTTCTGGACCGCCATTCTGGGAGCCATCATCATCAGCCTTGTGTCACTTGTCGCGGGCACGATTACCGGCGCCAGGCGCTGAGGCCGCCGTCGCCCTCCGTTCGCCGACAGGTCCGGGCGCCTGCAGCGGATAGTGACTGACCTGAAACACATGGCGCCTCGCGGTCGATCCTGCAACAGCGGCACCCACAGCGGCCGTCACCGGTGCGATCGAGGGGTGTGAGCTCAGGTCCACCGCCCGGGCACCTTGCCGGTACTCCTCGATGTTGTGGGGGTCAGAGTCACCACCGGGCGGGTCCGTCACTTGGTGATCGAGCGTCACGAACACCTGATTGGGTCGGTCAGGAGGAGGAACCAGATTCAGCACCGGGACCCAGTCCTTCTCGTGGGCGAGGTGAAGGAAGCTGGTTTTCTTCGGAGCCGCCTCCTCGGTGACGGGTGAGCCGGCAGTCACCACTACATCCACCGAGTAGTTCTCACTCACCGGTCCGCTGTTCGCCAGATTCACCGCATGCATACCGCCCTGGCTATGCCCGACGAGCAGGACGCTTGCACCGCGCGGGGCACCCACTTCCGCGAGCGCTCCGGCCACCGCAACATTGACGTGCGCGCTGTCCTCGAACTTTGCCTCCAGGATCCCGTCTCCACTGAAGGGCAGTTTGGCGCGGGACCACTCCGTCCCGGGGATCACCACCACATAAGCCGGCCCCGATCGGCCTTCAACCTCGAGCACCTCGAACGATGACCCGGGCTCTTCCTGGGCGTGCCTCACCCGGGACAGGAGGCTGTCCACTGTGCCCTCAAACGGGATTGAATGGCTCTTGGTCTGCACCAGCACAAGCGGCCCGGAGGTCTGTGCTACCGAGGGCAAGAGATCGGCAACAAGACGGCCTACGTGGTTAGTGGTGAGGAGCTCAGCCAGCTCATACCGCCCCCGGCTGATCGTGATCCGGTCAGCCGTGTCCGTCAGGCTGGAACCGTCCTCGGAGAGCCGTTGGATACCGGCCTGGATACTCTGGGCAGCCGCCCAGCCCGCCGTGGTTGCGCTGGCCGCGGAAATAAGACCTGTGTCTCCCCGAACCGCCGAAAGCCGCATCTCGATACCGCTGACGCTCGCCCACACCCGGTGAAGCTCAGCGGCGGCAGCGCCGAGCGTCCGGACTCCGTTGTCCAACTCCTCCCACTGGAAGCGGATTCCACCCACACCGCCGATGACCTGTGAGATTCCCTCAGCGTCCGCAGGCAGAACAACCGGCCGCAGATCCGGATCGACGCTCATCCGCAGATTCCCCCCGCGTCTGCTGCGGACAGCGCTGCACCGTAGGCGTCAAGCGAAACGGCCGCATCGCGGAGGCCGAAGGCCGTAACGCCGACAGCCTCGGCCCGCTCGGCAAGGTACGAGCGGAAGTTCCGGCCCGCAGGCGACTCCCAGTCGATTTCCATCGCGCCGCGGAGACGTTCGCGCACCGCTTCCACCGCTTCCGCTTCAAGCCGGAGCCGCCTCGCAAGTTCCCTCACCTCATCAGTGGACGCCTCTGCGGGCGATAGCGCCGTCGTCGTACTGGGGTGCATTGGCGCCCTCCTCACTCCGCTCTCAGTGCCTGCCCAAAACGGTAGGCGCGGAGCTGTGTTGTGAGGTGAGCGGGAGCTTCTATGTTGATATGTCGCCGCGAAGCCGCGCGTGTGGAGTAGCGGTGCTGGGACGTCAGCGCTCGGTGCCCGCCTACCACGCGGCACGCCTCCTGCAGGACCGCGAGCGCGCTGTTCACCAGTTCCGGCCCGATGCCGTCACCCGGCATGACGCAGAGCCGCAGCATTTCAGAGGCCGGGGTACTACCGGTGGACCCGGCGGGGGTGGACGCTGGTGCAGTGGACATTGCGACTCCGTGGTGAGGGTTCAGTGGCTTACCGGTGCTGTGTACGAGTGTATACAATCACTGCCCGGTTCTCTAGAATCAAAGTGATAGCAAGAAAAAATCGAAGGGATACCGATGAGTACCGTGGATACGTTCGGCGCCAAGAGCACGCTTGATGTCGCCGGAAACAAGTACGAGATCTTCCGGCTCGACGCTGTGGAGGGCTCCGCGCGCCTGCCCTACAGCCTCAAGATTTTGTTGGAGAACCTCCTGCGCACCGAGGACGGTGCAAACATCACCGCCGACCACATCCGCGCCCTGGCGCAGTGGGAAGCGGATTCCGAACCCAGCACCGAAATTCAGTTCACGCCGGCGCGGGTCCTCATGCAGGATTTCACCGGGGTGCCCTGCGTGGTGGACCTCGCCACCATGAGGGAGGCCGTCAGGGAACTCGGCGGCGATCCGACCCTGGTCAACCCGCTGGCACCGGCTGAGCTTGTAATCGACCATTCCGTCCAGATCGATTTCTTCGGGAATTCCGGCGCACTGGAACGAAACATCGAGATTGAGTACCAGCGCAACGGCGAGCGCTACCAGTTCCTGCGCTGGGGCCAGACGGCGTTCGATGACTTCAAGGTGGTTCCGCCCGGCATGGGCATCGTGCACCAGGTCAACATTGAGCACCTGGCGCGTACGGTGATGACCCGCGAAGTTGAAGCTGATGGAGCACGCGTGCTCCGCGCCTACCCGGACACCTGCGTCGGCACGGACTCCCACACCACCATGGTCAACGGCCTGGGCGTGCTGGGCTGGGGCGTCGGCGGCATCGAAGCCGAGGCGGCCATGCTGGGCCAGCCCGTATCCATGCTGATCCCGCGGGTTGTGGGCTTCAGGCTGACCGGCGGAATCCCGGCCGGCGCCACCGCAACCGACGTGGTCCTGACCATCACCGAGATGCTGCGCAAGCACGGCGTGGTCGGGAAGTTCGTCGAATTCTACGGAGAGGGCGTCGCTGAAGTTCCGCTGGCGAACCGCGCCACCATCGGCAACATGAGCCCCGAATTCGGATCGACCGCCGCGATCTTCCCGATCGATGAGGTCACGCTCGAATACCTGCGCCTCACGGGACGTCCGGAGGAATCGGTAGCGCTGGTGGAGCAGTATGCCAAGGAACAGGGGCTGTGGCACGACCCCTCAGAGGAAGTCACCTACTCCGAGTATCTGGAACTCGACCTGTCCACGGTGGTGCCCTCGATCGCCGGCCCCAAGCGCCCCCAGGACCGCGTGGACCTCACCAGCGCCAAGCGGCAGTTCCGGGCCGACCTCGAAGACTACGTTCACAAGAGCCTCGAGGAAGAAGGCGCAACCGTAAACGAAGCCCTTGAGGAGTCGTTCCCCGCATCGGACCCGCCCGCCTACTCCGAAACCGATACGCACACCAAAGACGCTGAGCACCACACCATCACCGGAACGGAGCCTGATTCGGACCGCGCCAGCAGCCCGGTCGACGTCGTCATGGCTGACGGTCGCTCCTTCGAGCTGGACCATGGCGCCGTGACCATCGCATCGATCACCTCCTGCACCAACACGTCCAACCCGTCCGTCATGATGGCGGCCGCGGTCCTGGCCCGTAACGCGGTTGAGAAGGGTTTGGCGTCAAAGCCCTGGGTCAAGACGTCTGTCGCTCCCGGGTCCAAGATCGTGACCGACTACTACGAGAAGTCCGGGCTCGTCCCCTACCTGGAGAAGCTCGGTTTCTACATCGTCGGTTATGGCTGTACCACCTGTATCGGCAACTCGGGACCGCTCGAGGAGGAGATCTCGCAGGCGATCCATGATGCCGACCTCGCCGTGGCGGCAGTCCTGTCCGGCAACCGCAACTTCGAAGGCCGCATCAACCCGGACATCAAGATGAACTACCTGGCTTCCCCGCCGCTGGTGGTCGCCTATGCACTGGCGGGATCCATGGATTTCGACTTCGAGAACGATCCGTTGGGCCAGGATGAGCGGGACAATGATGTGTTCCTCCGCGACATCTGGCCCAACCCGACGGAGGTTCAGCAGATCATCGACGCCTCCATCGACAAGGAGATGTTCAGGGCCAGCTACGAGACCATTTTCGACGGCGACGAACGCTGGCGGTCGCTGCCCACCCCTGAAGGTGCAACGTTCGAGTGGGACCCGGAATCGACCTACGTACGCAAACCACCATACTTCGACGGCATGCAGACGGAGCCGGCACCGGTCGAGGACATCACCGGTGCCCGGGTGCTGCTGAAGCTCGGGGACTCCGTCACCACGGACCACATTTCCCCCGCCGGGTCGTTCAAATCCGATACTCCCGCCGGCCGGTACCTGCTGGAGCATGGTGTGGACCGGAAGGACTTCAACTCCTACGGCTCCCGCCGTGGCAATCACGAGGTGATGATTCGCGGAACCTTTGCGAATATCCGCATCCGCAACCAGCTGCTCGAAGGCGTTGAGGGCGGGTTCACCCGCGATTTCAGCCAGCCGGATGGTCCCCAGGAAACGGTGTACGACGCCGCCATGAATTACCAGGCAGAAGGCACACCGCTGGTGATTCTCGCCGGTAAGGAGTACGGGTCCGGTTCCTCCCGCGACTGGGCAGCGAAGGGAACCGCCCTGCTGGGCGTCAAGGCCGTTCTTGCCGAGAGCTACGAGCGCATCCACCGCTCCAACCTCATCGGCATGGGCGTATTGCCGCTCCAGTTCCCAACCGGTGAAAATGCCGAATCACTGGGACTGACCGGGACGGAAACCTTTGCGGTATCCGGCGTCACCGCACTGAATGACGGCGCCTCGCCACGGACGGTGACCGTCACGGCAACCCCGGCCGACGGCGGTGAGGAAATTTCCTTCGACGCAGTCCTCCGGATCGACACACCCGGTGAGGCGGCCTACTACCGCAACGGCGGAATCCTCCAATACGTGCTGCGACAGATCGCGTCCAGGTAACCTCTCCGGTCATGTCCCCTTGTAGTGGTCAGCTCCGCACGCGGCGGAGTCCGGGGTGACCCGCCGCGCACCTGGCCTAGGGCCGCAGGGAACTAGGCTGGTAACGCCATGCCCACAGCTCTACGGAGGAGTTCAACTGTGTCCGACCTGACCGACCCGCCGGCTCGCGTCGATGGTGAGGCAATCTTCGGCATCCTGCGCAGCGAAATCCTGGCGGGCGTGCACCCGCCGGGAACCGCACTGCGCGAGGTGGGACTTTCCGAGCGGTTCGGCGTCTCCCGGACACCCATCCGGGAGGCGCTGAGCCGGCTGCAGCATGAGCGTCTTCTCGAGCGGGCGGCAAGGGGGCTGCAGGTCCCCCAGATCGACCCGCAGGAGGTCATCCAGATCTATGACCTTCGGGTCATGCTCGAGGAAGAAGCTGCGGGCCAGGCGGCCCGCAGCCGCGGCATGGCCGATGTGCTGCGGCTCGAGGGTCTTGTGCAGCGGGACCGTGAACTCGATGCGCCGGATGACTCCACCCTTGTGCGGTGCAACCTGGAATTTCATGCGGCTGTTGGATCCGCCGCGCACAACCGGGTTCTGCAGGACCTGCTCGACCGTTTGTCGATGCACCTCATTCACACCCCCAGATCAACACTCTCCGTCGGCAACAGATGGAACGATGCCCTGGACGAGCACGAAGCGCTGGTCCGGGCCATCGCAGACCAGCGCCCGGATGATGCGCGGGCGATCGCACGCAGGCATATGGAAACGGCACGGTCCCTCCGCCTGGAGTTGCTGCGGGACGCCGCCCGCTACGTCTAAGGCGGAAAACACGTCCAGAGCGGAAAGCCGGGCACCGTCACGCAAGGGAGTATGCGGCCGGTCATGGAATGATTGGAGACATGCCGCATACTCCTTCCTCCCGGGTCACCCTTGCGTCCGTATCAATCCACCAGGGTGACAGCCAGGTCCCGATCGCGCTGGGACCCCTCGACGGCAGGTACCGCCCTGCGGTTGCCCCATTGGTCGACTACCTCTCCGAGGCGGCGCTGAACCGGGACCGCGTTCATGTGGAAGTGGAGTGGCTGATTCACCTGACGCGGAACAGTGTCCTCCCCGGAGCGGGCCCGCTCACCCAGGAGCAGGAAGCGTCGCTGCGGGAAATCGTCACCTCCTTCGACGGCAGCGCCGTCAGCGAACTCGCGGAGATCGAGCGGGTCACCGTCCATGACGTGAAGGCCGTCGAGTACTTCATCGGCAGCCGCCTCGAGAGCATCGAAATCAGCCGCCTGAAGCCCCTTGTGCACTTCGGCTGCACGTCCGAGGACATCAACAACCTCTCTTACGCTCTCGGCGTGAAGGGTGCCGTGGAGGACATCTGGCTGCCTGCGGCGTCCGGCCTCGTGGACCAGGTGAAGGCGATGGCCGAAGAGTCCCGCGCGGTCCCGATGCTCTCGCGGACCCACGGCCAGCCCGCCACCCCCACCACCCTGGGCAAGGAGCTCGCCGTCGTCGCGCACCGCCTGGACCGCCAGCTCCAGCGCATCCGCCGTACGGAGTACCTCGGCAAGATCAACGGGGCCACCGGCACCTTCGCGGCGCACGTAGCCTCCGTTCCCGGCGCCGACTGGCAGGGAATTGCACGGAAGTTCGTCGAGGACCTGGGGCTGACGTGGAACCCGCTGACCACCCAGATCGAGTCCCATGACTGGCAGGCCGAGCTGTATGCGGATGTAGCCCGCTTCAACCGGATCCTGCACAACTTCTGCACCGACGTGTGGAGTTACATCTCGATCGGCTACTTCGCCCAGGTACCGGTTGCGGGGGCCACCGGCTCCTCCACCATGCCGCACAAGGTGAACCCCATTCGGTTCGAGAATGCGGAGGCCAACCTCGAGATTTCCTGCTCCCTGCTGGACGTCCTCGCCTCCACCCTGGTCACCTCGCGGTGGCAGCGCGACCTCACCGATTCCTCCTCCCAGCGCAACATCGGAGTGGCGTTCGGGCACTCGCTGCTGGCGATCTCGAACGTCGCCAAAGGCCTTGAACGGCTCGATGTCGCGGAAGCCGTCCTGGCTGCGGACCTTGATACCAACTGGGAAGTCCTCGGCGAGGCCATCCAGATGGTGATGCGCGCCGAAGCGATCGCCGGGACACCGGGCATGGAAGACCCGTATGAGCGGCTCAAGGACCTTACCCGCGGGCACCGCGTTGACGCCGCGAGGATGCGTGAGTTTGTCCTCGGACTGGGACTCTCCGCGGAGGCGCAGGAGCGACTGCTTGCGCTGACGCCGGCGACCTACACGGGCATTGCAGACAGCCTGGTCGACCACCTCCGCTGACCGCCCTCACCGGCCGAAGCTCATTGCGTATCCGGGCAAGGCTGGCGGCGCTTCCGGGCGAGACCGGCGCTTCCGGCGTGAACTAACCGTGCTCCCCGTCTGAAGTGAGCGCCGTCGTCGTCTTCTCACGGCTGTTCCACCGCCGCAGGGCGGGCAGCGGAACCAGTCCGTGGTCCGGCGGCAGGAGCTCGGTTGCCTGGGCAACCTGCGCCGGGGTCAGGCCGCGGGCGAGCGTAATGTGCGGCACCCAGCGGTCAGGGACGCAATTGACGGCAACGTCCGGGACCTCGCAGAGCACCCGGTGTACCCCTCTGTGAAGCTCAAGGAGCGCCTGACTGACGACGCCGAGGCGCGCCAGCACGTGCCCGCGCCCGGTCCGGAAAACAACCAGACCCGCGACGTGGATGGGCAGCGGCAGCGCTCCAGCGAGCGCCGCGAGCGCCCCGTCCATCCCGTCCGGGATGCGGGGCGCAGCCAGAAGCGTGATGTGGGGCCGGTTCGAGGCGGCGGCGTGCCTGGCCTGCGAGGGAAGACCGGCCCGCCTGAGGAACTCCCAATCCCGGCGCAGGAGCTCCTCCGCGGATGCGTCGAGGAGGAGCTCCACACTGTCCATGCTCAGCGCGGGTTCTGCCGGTAGTCCCCCACGCCGAAGGAGCCGTCCTCCTCCACCGTGCCCGACCGCGGATCATACTGCGGCCGCTGATACGCCAGCTCCCCGCCGCTCCGACCGCCGAAAGGCCGTCCGTGATCCGCGTACTCCTCGCGGAAATACGCCAGGCGCCAGTTCCCCAGCTGCACCCGCGCACCGGTCCGCAGGACGGACGGGGCGTCCGGCTGGACGCTGCCCCGGACGGGTCCGTGCGGTATCAGCACATATTCGTCGTCAGCGTTATGCTCCACCGTGGCGTGGACCGGGAGCAGTCCGTCGAGCACCAGGTCGGCCTCCGGCGAGCTGCCGATCACCATTTTCTCGCCGACCAGATTCACCTCGCGCGGAATCTGCCCGTTCCAGGTTTCCGAGTCCTGGACGAAAATCAGCCGGGGCCGGCCGCTGCCCGGGGTGTGGTGCGTGGTGGTGACCTGACGCCGGATGCGCCGGTTCACGGTCGGGACCAGCGGGAACGGGGTCGACGGCGGCAGTAGCCCCGGTCCCGGCCGCCGGCTTCCGCTGCGGATCAGGGGAGCAAGGGCGGCAATCGAACCTGCCCGGATGTGCGGGGACCGCGTCACCAGCCGCTGCGCCACCGAGCTGGACACCTTCCCGATACTGACGAGCGTCCCGGCCGGCCCGGCAAGTGTCACCGTCAGCCCCTTGTCGGCGATGGTCGCCGCAAGTTCACGCACGCTCTCCAGCGAGGGAAGACCACCAAAGCCGGCCGAAGACGGATCATCACACCAGATGGTTACCTCTGTGCCGGCAGCGCTGATGGTTCCGCTCGTCGCCCTGGGTGTGCCGCCGTCGTCGTCATCCGACAGCGAGAAGGCGAGGTCTATGTCCAGGCGTACCCGCTGCGGCGTTTGTGACACTGGTTAGCTCCGGTGCTTGTCGGAACCCGCGGCGTCGTTGTCGCTGGTGGTGACACGCAGGGTTCCGTTGAGCTTCCAGGTGGCGCGGGGCGCATCCGGGCCGATATCCCGCGGGACCTCGACGGTCATGTCGATGAAGCTGTAGTTGACCGCCGCACCCTTGCCGGTCAGGTAGGACCACATTTCCTCGGCGAGGTCCGCCCAGTCGCGGATGTTGTGGCTGCCGGCGGCGGAGGCGTTGGTAGAGGTGTTTTCAGACATGGAGGATTTCCTTGCAGTTATTCGGTTCTGCCCGGCGCCCTCTACCCGCCTGACCTGACGGAACTGAGCCTAACCGCATACCGGGAACATGGGAACCCGTTGCTGCTGCTAGCCGGCCGTCCAGACGTAGAACTTTTCCGGCCTGCCCGCCGCACCGTACTTCGGTACAATCCGCGCGTTGCCCTTCGTGACGAGGTATTCGAGGTATCTGCGCGCGCTGACCCGCGCCAGTCCCAGCTGCGCTGCCACCTCGGAGGCTGAGGACCCCGTGCCTGAGGACCGGAGCGCACCGATGACCGATTCGAGGGTTGGCTGGGAGAGCCCTTTCGGCAGCGACCCGGTGAAAGCCGGCGATGCCGGAGGAGCGGCTTTCCCCGGTCCGGCTGCGAGCAGTCGGTCGATGCGTTCCTGGTCCAGCGGCCCTGCGGAGACGGAGCTGTGCGCCACGATGCTGGCCCGGTGCCGCACGTAGTCGTCCAGCCGCTGCATCAGCACCCTGGAGTTGAAGGGCTTGACGAGGTAGTGCAGCACCCCGCCGGCCATGGCGGCACGGACCGTCTCGAGCTCACGCGCGGCAGTAATCGCGATGATGTCCACCGGATCACCCGGGATGTTTCGCGCCGCGCGAAGCACCTCGATCCCGGACATGTCCGGCAGATGGATGTCGAGCAGCATCAGCTCGGGCTTCAGTTCACGCACCTTCTCCAGTGCCTCACTGCCCGAGTTCGCCACGCCGACGACGGCGAACCCTCCGTGCGCAAGCAGGAACCCGGAGTGGACACCCGCGATCTCCTGATCGTCGTCGACGACCAGCGTTCGGATCAGGTTCACGGAGTCAGCACCCCGCCTGCGCCAGCGGAATGGGCTGCCAGCGCGGACCGCCCTGATGACGACGGCGCCGGGGCTGGACCCAGCGTTACCTCGATATGCGCACCGCCCAGCACGGACTCGCTGACCGTGACCGATCCGGAACGGCGCTCCGCGACCCGCTGCACCAGCGCAAGGCCGAATCCGCGGGACCCGCCGCCTGCCGCATCCTTGGTCGAGAACCCCGAGGTGAATACCCTCTCGCGCACATCCTCGGGGATTCCCGGGCCGTCATCGGAGACCGCAATGGAACATCCGGACGCATCCGAGGTCAGCTGCACATGGATGGTCCCGTTGGAGCCCACGGCGTCCACGGCGTTGTCCACCAGGTTTCCCAGCACCGTGACCGGATCCGTGGTTCCGTCCGCCTCGAAGGTGGACGACTCATCGACGATCAGGCTGATCCCCTTCTCCGCGCAGATGGTGGTTTTCGCCATCAGGAGGCTCGCGGTGTCCGGATCGGTCACGCCGGGGGAAACGTCCCCGGACACAACGGAACCGCCGTGCCCGGACCGGGAGATGAAATCGACGGCCTTGGCGGTCTGGCCCAGTTCCAGCAGGCCCGAGATGACGTGCATCTTGTTCGCAAACTCGTGCGCCTGGCTCCGGAGGGCCTGGGTGACGTCCCGGGCGCCGTCGAGGTCAAGCAGCAGCTGGTGCAGTTCCGTACGGTCGCGCAGGACCAGCACACTGCCTACCCGCCGGCCGTCGACGACGGCGTCACTTGAGCGGGCGAGAAGCACCCGTTCGCCGACAAGGACCGTCTCATCGGCGTCTCCCGCGGAACCGAACATCCGCGCCAGCGACGGTTCCAGAACAGCCGTTGCAGGTTGCCCCTTGACCTCGTCGCTGAGGTCGAGCAGCCGCTTGGCCTCATCATTGAGAACGGCAACACGGCCGCGCTCGTCGATGGCCACCACGCCTTCGCCGATGCCGTGAAGCATTGCGTCGCGGGTCTCGAGCAGCGCGGCGATCTCCTCCGGTTCCAGCCGGTAGATGCGCCGCCAGATCAGCCTCGAAATCCAGATGGAACCGGCGGTACCGGCAAGGGCCGCCGCAACCAGCCAGGCGAGGAGTACGGGCAGGTCTTCCTGCAGGTCGGCAGCCAGCGTGGACTCCAGTGTCCCCACCGACGCCGTGCCGATGATGGAGCCGTCCGCACTCCAGATCGGCACCTTCACCCGCCACGACTCGCCCAGGGTTCCCGTCTGGGTTCCGACGAACGTCTCCCCTGACAGCGGCACCGAGGGATCGGTGGACACCATCCGGCCGATCAGGTCCGGGTTGGGGTGCGAGTAGCGGATGCCGGTCTCGTCGGTGACCACCACGTACGTAACGCCGGTGGCCTGCCTGGTGAGCTCGGCGATGGGCTGGATGACAGCGCTGGGATCTTCGTCGTCGAACGCGTCCACGACGGACGGCAGCTGGGCGACCGACCGGGCTACGCCGACCATGCGGCTCTGGTACGCATCCCGGATCTGCTGCTCCTGCATCCGGACGGCGACGGTACCTGCCACCAGGACAATGACCAGCACGATCAGGAGCTGTAAGAAGAACAGCTGTGATCTAAGCGACATTGTCCGGATCATCCTTTTATTCTCGCACGATCGGGTGTAGGAGCAGGGCTTCGGTGCATGACCATAAAGACCACTACGCACGTTGTGACCGTATGGTTCCCACCGGGATTTTCCCTTCCTACGCTGGACCGGAACGTGTGGTGAGGCGCATCACACTCAAGGAAGGAAAACCCCATGAAGCTCGAAAGCACAATGAAGCGCTTGTCGGCTGTCGGTGCCATCGGCGTCGCATCTGTCTTCGCCCTGTCCGCCTGCGGCGGCGGAAGCACATCCGGCGGAAACGAAGCGGAAGCCGGGATCGACCGGCTCAACATCATCGTCCCCGCCGACCCGGGCGGCGGCTGGGACCAGACCGGCCGCGCCATGCAGAAGGACCTCCAGGAGAACGATCTCGTGGGCAACGCGTCCGTGGTCAACGTCGGCGGCGCCGGCGGCACCAACGGCCTCGCCCAGCTCGCCACCGAACAGAACCCCGACACCCTCATGGTCATGGGCTACGTGATGGTCGGTGCCGTGGAGACCAACGCCGCCGAGAACCGCATCGAGGACACCACCCCGATTGCACGGCTCACCGAAGAGCCGCTCATCGTCGTCGTACCGGCGGATTCGCCGTACCAGACCATCGATGACCTGCTCTCCGCGATCGAGTCCGAGGGCCAGGGCGTCTCCATCACCGGCGGCTCCGCCGGCGGTGCGGACCACATCCTCGCCGGCCAGATGCTCAAGGAAGCCGGCATCAGCCCCGAAAGCCTCAACTACATCCCCTACTCCGGCGGCGGCGAGTCCCTCGCAGCGCTGCTCGGCAACAAGGTGTCCGCAGGAATCTCCGGCGTCGGTGAGTACGCCGAACAGGTGAAGGCCGGCAAGGTACGCGCTCTGGCCGTCTCCGGCGAGGAACCCGCCGCGCAGCTGCCCGACGTACCGACCCTGACCGACGAGGGCATCGACCTGGTGCTCACCAACTGGCGCGGTGTTGTTGCACCGGGCAACATCGACGAGGCCAAGGCCGCCGAGCTCACCGAGCTTGTGACCGAAATGGCCGAGACGGAGTCCTGGAAGACCACCCTCGAAACCAATGCCTGGTCGGATGCCTTCCTTGCCGGCGAGGAATTCGATGCCTTCCTGCAGGAAGACATCGCCGCCGTCAAGACCACGCTGACCGAGATCGGTCTGCTGTAACGGCGATGAGCTCCTCAATCAACGGGGCGCCGGGCGGGAGCGGTACTGCCGCTCCCGCCCGGCCCCTCGGAGAAATGATCTTTGCGGGAATGATCGTGTGCATCGGCGTCGTCGGATTCGTCGCCGGAGCCGGGATCCCCATCCCGCCCTCAGCGGGCGTCGTGGGCCCACGCGTGTTCCCCTTCCTCGTCTCGGGCATCATGGTGGCCATCGGCATCGGACTCCTCATCCAGCTGCTGCGCGGGCACACCGGAGCAGCCGAGGAGGGCGAGGACATTGACCCTAGCGTGAAGACCGACTGGCTGACCGTCGGCAAGCTCGTGGGTTTCCTCGCAATCCACATCGCGCTCATTGTTCCCCTCGGCTGGCCGGTGGCGGCCGCCGTCCTGTTCTTCGGTTCCGCCTGGTCCCTCGGTGCCAAGCCGTGGTGGCGGAACGCGATCATCGCCGTCGTGCTCGCCCTGATCCTCCAATTCGTGTTCGCCGGGCTCCTCGGAGTCTCGCTGCCGCCTGGGTTCCTCCTGGAAGGGGTGGAGATCTTCAATGGATAACTTCCTGGCTCTGCTCGAAGGTTTCAGCGTTGCGATGCAGCCCATGTACCTGCTGTACGCCCTCGGCGGCGTACTGGTGGGCACCGCGGTGGGAGTGCTGCCCGGCATCGGCCCCGCCATGACCGTGGCGCTGCTGATGCCGATCACGTACAGCCTCGACCCGACGGCGGCGATCATCGTCTTCGCGGGCATCTACTACGGCGGCATGTACGGCGGCTCCACAACCTCGATCCTCCTGAACACCCCCGGTGAATCCGCCTCCATTGTCACCGCCCTTGAGGGCAACAAGATGGCGAAGGCCGGCCGGGGCGCAGCTGCGCTTGCGACGGCGGCGATCGGCTCGTTCATCGCCGGTACCGTGGCCACCGTGCTGCTGAGCTTCGTTGCCCCCTTTGTTGCCGAGTTCGCGGTGCAGATCGGGCCCACGGAATACGTGGCGCTGATGATCGTTGCGTTCCTGACCGTCGGCGCCCTGCTCGGAGCGTCGGTGCTGCGCGGGCTGGCCTCGCTCGCGCTGGGTCTGTTCATCGCGCTGATCGGCGTCGACGCGCTCACCGCCCAGCAGCGGTACACCTTCGGCAATCCGTTCCTGGCGGACGGTATCGACGTCGTGCTGGTTGCGGTGGCCCTGTTCGCGGTGGGTGAGGCGCTCTACGTTGCATCCCGACTGCGCCACGGCCCTGTCAAGGTGATCCCCGTGGCCGGCCGCTGGACCAGCTGGATGCGCAAGGAGGACTGGAAGCGTTCCTGGAAGCCCTGGCTCCGCGGAACCTTCATCGGCTTCCCGGTGGGCACCATCCCCGCCGGCGGCGCCGACGTCGCAACCTTCCTGTCCTACGCCTCGGAGCGGAAACTCGCCAAGGGTGAGCGGAAGAAGCAGTTTGGCAAGGGCGCCATCGAAGGCGTCGCAGGCCCCGAATCGGCCAACAATGCGGCCGCAGCCGGCGTCCTGGTCCCACTGCTGACCCTCGGTATCCCGACGACGGCCACCGCAGCGATGATGCTCGTCGCGTTCCAGCGCTACAACATCCAGCCCGGACCCCTGCTGTTCGAGGTCGAGGGTGCGTTGGTGTGGGCGCTCATCGCCAGCCTGTACGTCGGCAACCTGATGCTGCTCGTCCTGAACCTGCCCCTCGTGGGTATCTGGGTGAAGATCCTGCAGATCCCGCGCCCCTACCTGTACTCCGGGATCCTGGTCTTCGCCGCCATGGGTGCGTTCTCGGTGAACTTCACCCCCGTGGACGTCTTCGTTCTGCTGGTGGTGGGCGTGCTCGGGTTCTTCATGCGCCGCTACGGTTACCCGATTGCGCCGATGGTGGTGGGGCTCATCCTCGGGCCGATCTTCGAGGACCAGCTGCGCCGCTCGCTCGCCATTTCCCAGGGCGACCCGGTGGCCCTGGTGAGCACACCGATCGCCGCGACGATCTACGTGATCCTCATCGTCATCTTCGTCCTCTCCTTCTGGCTGAAGAAGCGCCAGCAGGCCATGGAGTCAGAGGTTGTCGAAGAAGCACCCCTGGCCGTTGCTGACCGGAAAGAAGGCTGAACGTGAGTGCTGTTGTACTGGGCTACGTGCCCAACGCGCTGGGCGACGCCGCGGCGAAGGCCGCGGTCGATGAGGCCCACCGGCGCGGAGCGTCACTCGTGGTGGTCAACACCACCCGTGCGGACCGTCTGGTGGACCCGGCCTACGCCGACGACGACGATATGTCCCGCCTGCAGGAAACACTGCAGGGCACCGGGGTGGACTTCACGGTCCATCACGGAACCTCCAGGGACACCGCTGCCGAGGATGTCCTCGACGCCGCGGAACGCAACTCCGCGGAGCTGATTGTCATCGGGCTGCGCCACCGGACGCCGGTGGGCAAGTTGATCATGGGCTCAACGGCCCAGTCGATCCTGCTCGGTGCGCGCTGCAACGTGCTGGCGGTGAAAGCCTGACCCCAGATGTGACCTCATCTGAGACGAGGCCCCCGGCGTGTCCTGACGGATATGCCGGGGGCCTTTCCCGTCCTTGCGGGAAATGGGCGGTCAGACGCTCGCCCGCTCCGCCAGGATCCCGTCGATCTGACCCATTGCCTGCTTCAGCCCTTCCTCCATGCCCATCTCGAGCATCTGCTGGAGTTGTTCGGCACTCTCGAACCGGGATACGACGGTCATCCGCGTCCTGCCGTCTCCGGCCTCCTCCAGGGTGACGACGGCGTGGGTCTCCCCCATCGCCTCCACGTGCCCTCCACTCTCGTCGGCGAACCCGTCGTCGAACTCCAGGCGATGGGGCGCGTCGATGGAGGTGAACTTCCACCAGCCGCGGCTCTTCTCGCCGTCCGGTCCCGTCATGTAGTACCCGGCCGAACCGCCTTCACGGAATTCATGCGTGTCGAATGTGGCCGGCCATGTGGGCGGACCCCACCAGCGCTCGAGCTGGCGCGGATCCTCCCAGATCTGCCACACGCGTTCGACGCCGGCGTCAAACTCCGCGATGACCGTGAGGCTTAGTGCCTCCGGGTCCTTTTCGGTCCTGATTACAGCCATCGTGCTGCCTTCCTGATCTCGGTTTTCAGTCCTCGGAATCCTCGGCGAGGATGTCCGCGATCCGGTCGGCACGCTGCCGCCAGATCTTCTCGTACTCGTCAAGAAGCTGCCGCGCTTTCCTGACCGTTTCCCGGTTGGCCCGCACGATCTGCTCCCTTCCGCGCTTCTCCTTGGTGACGAGCGATGCCTGCTCCAGCACCGCTACATGCTTTTGCACCGCCGCGAAACTCATGGCGTAGGAAGCAGCCAGGGAGGACACCGAATGCTCCCCGCTGATGGCGCGGACAACGATGCTGCGCCGCGTGCTGTCCGCGAGAGCGTGGAACAACCGGTCCACTTCGGATTCCGAAAGCTGATCTACAACCATTTGGTTGTAGATTATTCCTCTCCCGATACCCGCGTCAAGGGTTTTGGCCGGGATAGCTAGAGGACGGTGTAGCGGGTCTGCACCGCGCCGCCCGTGAAAGTCTTTACGTCATCGAGCTGCAAACGGATATCTGCCGGGAGGGCACCGAACAGCGGCTTGCCCTCACCGATCAGAATGGGCACCCGGGTCAGGGTGAGTGTCCGGATCCGGCCGGCCGCAAGGAAGGTGCGTACCGTTCTGCCGCCGTCGACGTACACGCTGCGGGCGCCGTCGTCGTCAAGCATGGCGCAGACGTCCTCGAATGAGGAGGCAATCCGGATGCGCGGGTCATCCGCCTGCAGCGTACTGCTCAGCACGAACACCGGGGTGTCACCGTAGAACCACTCGCCCATCGCCCGGACGACGTCGTAGGTGCTTCTGCCCATCACCAGGTGATCCACCGAGGCCATGAAGTCATCGAAGCCCATATCCTCCGGAGGGTCCGCCCCTGCCGCAGCATCGCCTGTCAGCCAGTCCAGACCATCGTCAGCCCGGGCAATCATGCCATCGACGCTCATCCCGATGAACACATGCCCGGACCACTGCCGCTCAGCCATGGGAGCATCGTAGACCCGCGGTGGCTTTTCCAGGGAGACGCAGTGGCCTCGAACGGCAACTGTGATCCATCGGGGAAGGCAAGCACTCCCTGAAATGGAGTGAGGGTCATCCAGGTACCGTGCTGCTCCCTGCCGAAGAAAATGACCCGCCCATCGACCTCCAGCTGGTCCCCGTCGTCGAATTCGACGTCGGGAGAGCAGCCGTCGGCCATGGCAGCGATCCGGACAGTGTCACCAGGCGCAATGTCGCGGTCGGGGGTCGACTTCAGGACATCCTCAACGTCGAAGCTGTAGGCGCGAGCCGTTGCAGTTGGACCGCCCGGCGGAACCTCGACTTCCCCGTCCCGCCCGGTGACCTCCCCGACGAGCACAAGTCCGGCTTCGTTGTACATATCCTGCGGCGTCTCATACCTGACCCACGAGGCGCAGGCTTGGCCGCCGCCCACCGGCTCACAAGCCGTGAGAAAGAAAGTGCAGCCCAGGATGACCGCTGCCCTCCAGGAGCCCCATTGCATACCGAAACCCTAGACCCGGGCACACGATCGTTGCGGCATGACGGCACATTGATATGGAAGCGTTAGCCGGTAGCCCGCGCACCCTCACGCACAATAAGGTCCACGATGGCGAGGAGGTCCTGCAGCTCGTCGCTGCTCTGGCGCTCGGATCCCGCTCCGGCGAAGAACGCGGCGTCGTAATACAACCCGTCCCCCAGGAGCTTGACGGCGCGCGCCACCGCCCGGCTCCCGAGCTCCGCTTCAAGGGCACCCAGCCACTGCTCCTGAATGAGGACGAAGGTGGCCTGCGCTTTTGGGTGGCCCTGCTGCGCCAATCGGGCCATCGCAACAAGCGCCCGGTCCAGCGGGCTGTTTTCATACATGGAAGTGCGTACGTAGTACCGTGCGGGCCCCTCCGGGTCCGCGGCCATCAGCTCGCGGTCCCGCGCGGAGAGGGCCTCCAGGCGTTCCGCCAGGCCGTCAACCAGCGCCTCCTTGGAACGGAAGTGGTAGAGCAGGCCGCCCTTGGAAACGTCCGCCGCCGCAGCGACTGATTCCATCGTGGCACTCCGCTCACCATCCCTGATGAGGATGCTTTCAAAACTGTCGAGGATCCGTTCGCGGGCACTGGCCATGACGTTCATCATACTGACGCGCACTGGCTTTACTATACCGGCTGGACGGTATACTTTAGTTTCCATGACCCAGTACAGCCCGATCTGCACCAGGACCTCCCTGCCGACCGCCGCATCCCGCGCCGGCCGCCGCGAGTGGTGGGCCCTGGCGGCTCTCATGCTGCCCGTACTGCTGGTCGCAGTGGACAACACGGTGCTCAGTTTCGCCATGCCGGAGATCTCCCTGGCCTTCAACACCAGCGGCACCACGCTGCTGTGGATCATCGACAGCTACCCGCTGGTCCTGGCCGGCCTGCTGGTAGCGATGGGCAGTTTCGGTGACCGGTTCGGCCGGCGCAGGATGCTCATGATCGGTGCCACCGGCTTCGCCGCATTCTCCGTGGCCGCCGCTTTTGCGCCTTCTGCCGAGCTCCTCGTGGCAGCCCGCGTGGGTCTGGGCGTGTTCGGCGCCATGCTGATGCCCTCAACCCTGTCGCTGATCCGGAATATTTTCACCGACCGCGATCAGCGCCGCCTTGCCGTGGCGGTCTGGGCTGCCGGGTTCTCGGCCGGTGCCGCGCTCGGTCCGCTGGTGGGCGGGGCACTCCTGGAACACTTCTGGTGGGGATCGGTCTTCCTGCTCGCTGTCCCCGTCCTGCTGGTTCTCCTCGCGGTCACGCCGCTGCTGGTCCCCGAATCCGCGGACCCGTTTCCGGGCCGCGTGGATTATCCGGGCATTGTCCTGTCCGTGGGCACCATGCTGCCCATAGTTTTTGCGATCAAGACCTTCGCGAAAGGCGGGCCTGCCGCAGTGTCCGCTGCCGCCGTCGTCATCGGTATTGTCGCGGGGGTGCTCTTCACCCGGCGGCAGCTGTCGCGGGAAAACCCGATGCTCGATATGCGGCTTTTCACGGTGCGGCCGTTCACCGGTGCCGTACTGGTGAATCTGCTGGCGATTTTTTCTCTGGTCGGCTTTCTGTACTTTGTCTCCCAGCACCTGCAGCTGGTGCTGGGGCTCAGTCCGCTGGAGGCCGGCGTGGTGCTGGTGCCCGGCCTGCTCATGACGATTGCTGCCGGGCTGGCGGTGGTCCCGCTGGTGCGCCGGGTTCCGCCGCATGTGGTGGTGCCCGCTGCGCTGCTGCTCTCGGCCGGCGCCTACGCGTTTGTTGCGTTGACCAGCCAGGGCGGGTCCATCGGGGCCCTGCTTGCGGCGTTCGTCCTGCTGGGGGCGGGGGTGGGTGCGTCCGAGACGGTGTCCAACGACCTCATCCTGTCCAGCGTCCCTGCGGCCAAGGCGGGCGCGGCATCGGCCATTTCCGAGACTGCCTATGAGGTGGGATCCGTCTTCGGCACGGCGCTCCTGGGGAGTATCCTGCTTGCCTCCTACCAGAAGCACCTCGCCCTGCCCGCCGGGCTCAGCCCGGAGCAAGGCACGACGGCGCGGGAAACGCTGGGCGGCGCAATCAACGTTGCGTCCCGGTTGCCCGCCGACAGCGGTTCCCAGCTTCTGGACTCCGCGTTCCACGCGTTCGACAGCGGTGTGGTTGTCACCTCCGGCATCGGGGCCGGGCTCATGATCGCCGCTGCGGCACTGGCGTACTGGAGCCTGCGCCGCCCGGCTGCCCTCTAACTAAAACGTCCATTGAGCAGGACACGCCGCTTACCCCGGGGGATAAGCGGCGTGTCCTGCCGATTCAACGGGAGGGGGTCAGGCCGTCGGGTCGATGCCTCCGGTGCAGGGCGCTCCCGGCTCCGGCGTCTGCTCACCCTCCACGTACTTGGCAAGGAAGGCCTGCAGCCGCTCATCGTCAGCGGAGTCAAGGCTGAGTTGAATACCCCAGGCGGAAGCAACAATCGGGGACTCGAGGCCCTCGAACGGACTCATGACCACGTACGCTCGGTCTCCCACGAGTTCGGTCAGAGCGTCAATCTCGGCCTGCGGCAGATCAGCCTGGTAGGTGATCCAGACGGCGCCGTGCTCCATCGAGTGGACCGTGTTCTCATTGGGCAGCGGTTCGGTATAGACACCGCAGTTGGTCCAGATGGGGCTGTGATCGCCGCCCACCGGAGGAGTCTGCTCATACTCCACGGGCGCGTCAACGTGATTGGCGGCCAGGTCCTCGAAGGTCTCTACCCCCTCGATGTCCGCGGACGCGAGTTCGTCGATCCGGTTGTTCTCCTGGACCTGCTGCACGATCACGATGGTCACAGCCACGATGATTGCCACAATGACCAGCGCGATTCCGCCGAAAATCAGGGTGTTCCGCTTGCGCTCACCGGCCCGCTGCTGGGACTGGATGGCTGCCAGCCGCGCCTGGCGGTCGGCGTTCTCCTGGGCTCGCTTCTTGTTCAACGCGCTGATTCCTTCTGTTCTCTCAGGGGGTTCGGTTTCTAACTTACCGGGCAATGCACCTACAACTGCGCCAGGAGGTCTTCCATGGCGGTGATTTCCAGCTCCTGGGATGCCGCCATCTTCCGCGCGAGCTCACGCACTTCAGACTCGGCCGCCAGTTCCACGCCGGCCTCGGCCATGTCCACCCCCGCCTTGTGGTGTTCGATCATGAGCTCAAGGAAGAGCCTCTCTGCGTCCTCACCGGTTGCCTCGGAAAGAGCCTGCATTTCCCCGGGCGTGGCCATGCCCGGCATGAGGCCGTCGGCGGGGACGGTGCCGCCACCCTCGTGTGCGTGCCCGCTTCCGGCCATCCATGCCATGCGCTCGGCATCCGAGCTCTGCGGCAGCCCCCAGTCCTGAAGCCAGGCGTACATCTGGCCGATCTGGTGCTGTTGGGTCATGGCGATGTCATACGCGATGGTGCGCAGGACGACGTCGTCCGTTTGTTCACGGATGATGCGTGACATCTCAACGGCCTGGGAATGGTGGACCTGCATGTCCCGTGCAAAGCCTGCGTCGGGACTGTCATTTCCAGGACTCTGCGGAGTCGCCGCCACCCTCCCCGCAGTGAACGCAAGGGCGAACAGGCCGGCCACCGCGACGACACCGAGGATGAGGAGGACGCGTTTCTGCCACGCCTCAAGGTTGAGGGTCATGAGGATTTGCCTTTCGTGTCTCGGTATCTAACGTAGGGCACCCGGCTGAACGTTCCCAACACATACCCCTCGGGGGTACTTGACCCATACCCCCCATGGGTATAGATTGGAACAGCAACCCGGGAGGAACCATGACGCAGACAACCACTGAGGCAGAACACGGCTACACGGCAGACAAGGAGGCCTACCTCCGTCGGCTCAAGCGCATCGAAGGGCAGGTGCGCGGAATCGCGCGGATGGTTGAGGAGGACAAGTACTGTATCGACGTCCTCACCCAGGTCTCCGCGGTCAACAAGGCCCTGCACGCCGTTAGCATCGGGCTCCTCGAGGAGCACATTGCGCACTGTGTTGTCGGTGCTGCGAACGAATCCCAGGCGTCCGGTGACCCCCGGGCAGTCAATGAAAAAGTGCAGGAAGCCTCAGCGGCGATCAGCCGGCTGCTGCGCTGATACACCCCACACAAGGAGAACAATCATGAGCACCACCACCGTCAGCATTTCCGGAATGACCTGCGGCCACTGCGTTGATTCCGTCACCGAGGAGATCTCGGCGATCGACGGCGTCCAGAACGTCACCGTGGACCTGAACAAGGGCGGCATCTCCACCGCAACGGTCACCTCCGAGGGTGACATCGACCCCGGGCAGATCGGCGAGGCAGTCGCCGAAGCCGGCTACGTGGTCGTCTCCAACGACGCGTAACACAACGCCGGCACCAGCCGGCCTGAAAGGACCATCATGACCACCGAACCGGATGTTGCCGAGGCAGCCGCCACCACCAGAACCGTTGAACTGGATATCCAGGGCATGACCTGCGCTTCCTGCGTGGGACGGGTGGAGCGCAAGCTCGGCAAGCTCGACGGCGTGGAGGCGAGTGTGAACCTGCCGCTGGAATCAGCGGTAGTGACGGCTCCGGCGCACATCTCCGACGAGGACATCGTGAACACGGTGAACGCCACGGGCTACACCGCGCAGCTGAAGAAGCCGCAGCACGCGCCGGGGCCTTCCTCCGACGGCGAACCCGCCGCGGACGGGCTGGAAGCCGGTGGACACGAACACATGTCCCACGGCGGAACGGCCACGCAGCTGCGCCCGCGGCTCATCACAGCCGCCGTCCTCACCGTGCCGGTGTTCCTCATTTCCATGATCCCCGCGCTGCAGTTCCCTCACTGGGGCTGGGTGGTTCTGGCACTGAGCACACCGGTAGTCACGTGGTCAGCGTGGTCCTTCCACAAGGCCGCGGCGATCAACGCCCGGCACTACTCCTCCACGATGGACACCCTGGTGTCCATCGGCGTCACCGCCGCGTACCTCTTCTCGCTCGGCCAGCTCCTCGCCGACCCGATGGTGACAGCGCACGTCGGCATGGACATGAGCGCCCACGCGCTCTACTTCGAGGTTGCCGCCGTCGTGGTGACCTTCCTGCTGCTGGGCCGCTACCTGGAAGCCAACGCCAAACAGCGGGCCGGTGACGCGCTGAAGTCCCTCCTCAACCTCGGCGCGAAGGATGCCACGGTGCTCCGCGAGCGCAATGGTGAGCGCGTTGAAGTGAAGGTGCCGGCGTCGTCGTTGGTCCATGGTGACGAGTTCGTGGTTCGCCCGGGCGAGAAGATCGCCACCGACGGTTTTGTTGTGGACGGGCGCAGCGCGGTGGACACCTCCCTCATCACCGGTGAATCCCTTCCGGTGGAGGTGGGTCCGGACAGCACGGTCACGGGAGCCACCATCAACACCTCCGGACGCCTGATCGTCCGCGCAACCCGCGTGGGTAGCGAGACAACGCTTGCGCAGATGGGCCGGCTGGTCAGCCAGGCGCAGAGCGGCAAAGCGCCGATCGCGCGGCTGGCTGACCGCATCAGCGCCGTGTTTGTCCCCGTGGTCCTCGTGATCGCCGTGCTCACGTTCGTGGCGTGGATCGTGTTCAGCGGGGACGTGCAGGCCGCGTTCACCGCCGCCGTCGCGGTGCTGGTCATCGCCTGCCCGTGCGCACTGGGACTTGCGACACCCACGGCCCTACTCACCGGCACCGGGCGGGGCGCCCAGCTGGGCATCCTGATCCGCGGCCCGCAGGTGCTGGAAGATACCCGGACGGTCGACACCATCGTCCTGGACAAGACCGGCACCGTGACCAGCGGGAAGCTGGCGGTGACGGACGTCGTTGTCCTCGGCTCACACGGCCGGGACGAGGTGCTGGCCCTTGCTGCCGCCGTCGAGTCCGCCAGTGAGCACCCGATCGCCCAGGCGATCGCCGCGGCGAGCCCCGGGCACCCCCGGGTCAGCGACTTCACAAGCTCCGCCGGCGGCGGTGTGCGCGGCACGGTGGAGGGTTCCACGGTGCTCGCAGGACGTGCCGGCTGGCTGGAGGAGAACGACGTCGTCATCACCGATGCGCACCGCTCGGCTCTCAGCGCGGCACAGGAGGCCGGTTCCACCGCCATCTGGGTCGCCGTGAACGGGGAGGTCGCTGGGCTGGTCAGCCTGCAGGACACCGTGAAGGAATCCTCGGCTGCCGCCATTGCCCGCCTGAAGGAGTTGGGACTGCGGCCGATGCTGCTCACCGGCGACAACGCCGCCGTTGCGCGGAAGATCGCGGCGGAAGTGGGCATCGCCCCGGAGGATGTCATGGCCGACGTCCTCCCCGAGGGCAAGGTCGACGCCGTGAAGCGGCTCCAGTCCGGCGGCGCCACGGTGGCGATGGCCGGGGACGGCGTGAATGACGCCGCAGCGCTGGCCCAAGCGGACCTCGGCATCGCGATGGGGTCGGGCACCGACGTCGCCATCGAAGCCGCTGACCTCACCGTGATGGGCAACAGCCTCGAGCAGGTAGCCCAGGCGATCGAACTGTCCCGGAAGACGCTCGGCACCATCAAGGCCAACCTGTTCTGGGCGTTCTTCTACAACACGATCGGCATCCCCGTTGCCGCACTCGGCCTGCTGAACCCGATGATCGCTGGTGCGGCCATGGCGGCGAGCTCGGTGCTGGTGGTCGCGAACTCGCTGCGGCTGCGCCGGTTCGGCAAGTAGGGTCCGGCAAGCAGCCTCGGCAGGTACTCCTCGGCTACGTGAGGTCCTCCATGAGCCGGGCCAGGATGTCATTCATCGCGAGCAGGCCCACCAGCTGGTTCCCCTCCACCACCACCAGGCGGCTGAGCTGATACCGGCTCATCAGCGCGGCGGCCTGCCGCACGGAAAGATCCTTGTTGACGGTGATGGAGGGGATGGTGGCGGCGTCGTAGACGTTCAGGAGGTCAACGTCCCCCTCCTCGGCGACCACCGTCTGCAGGAGCTCACGGTAGCTCAGCATCCCGTAGGCGTCGTGCGCGTGCTGCCGCTCGACCACCAGACTCTTCACCTGGCGCTCCTTCATGGCGGTGAGCGCCTCGCGCAGGGTGCTGTAAGGCGAAACGGTCACCACCTCGGGGACCATGACGTCGTTAACGGTAAGCATCGTTCCTCCTCGTAACTGCGCGGTCGGTTTCAGCTGTCATCGTGACGGAGCCGCTCTTCGAACTTGACGACCTGGCGCAGGTCAATCCCAGTCAGGTGCTCAATGGGAATGGCGAACGCAAGGCCAAGGGAGTCTGTGCCGCGGACCAGAATGCCGTGGAGCTCCTTCAGGATGCGGGCCGTCAGGTGGCTCCCGACCACCATCAGCAGCACCGATTGGGTCCCCTCAAAGGTCAGGCCGAAGAAGGTTGTCCTGGTTTCACCCCCGATTCCCTTGCCGTGCAGGATGGTCATCCCCGAGGCCCCGGCCTTCTGGGCGTGCCTGATCACCTTGTCTTCCAGGTCATCGGGCGCAATGACAACAATCGCGGTGAACTTCATGGCTTTTCCTTCCGCAGGCGGGGAAATTGCTCCATCACCATGGCATACACCATGACGGCGATCACAGGGAAGATGGAAGCGTAGGCAATCAATCCGAATCCGTCGATCAGTTCGTTGCGGCCCTCCACTGCCGTAGCCAGCCCAATGCCCAGGGCAGTGACCAGCGGCACGGTGACCTCCGACGTCGTCACTCCACCCAGGTCAAACGCCAGCGGAATAACGTATTTCGGCGCCAGAAACACCAGCAGAAGAGCAACGGCGTACGCGGCCATGATGAAGTAGTGGAACGGCCCGCCCACCAGGATCCGGTAGGTTCCAAACCCGATCCCGAGGGCAACCCCGCACGCCACAATCATCCGGACGGCGAACGCGTTGACCCGGCCGGGCGCCGCTTCCTCCGCCTGTTCGCCGATGGCAAGCAGGGCGGGCTCCGCCATGGTGACCGCGAAACCGATCAGGACCGCGAACAGCAGGATGAGCGCCGGGGCCCCCTGCTCGATCAGCACGCTGCGCCCGCGGAGGGAGTTGGCCAGCCCGAGCCCGATCGCGGCAATGAGGGGGACGCTCACAATGTTGGTGGTCACCCCTCCGGAGTCATACGCCAGGCCGACTATCTCCGGCGGCGCAATGAACGTCAGTCCAAGGGCCGCGGCGTAACCGGCGATCAGGAGCTTGTGGATCGCCCAGCCACGCAGGACGCGCAGTACTCCCACCACAAGCACCAGTCCCACCGATACGGCGATGACAAAGCGGAGCACAACCGCGTTGATCCGCCCCGCACTGACCAGCTGCGCCTGTTCGGCGACCGCAATGACCGCCGGCTCGGCGATGCTGGCGGCAAACCCGATGGCAAAACCGAAAGGCAGCAGCAGTCCCAGCGACCCGCGGCGGACAAACTGGTTGGCCAGGTTCTTGCCCACCGGAAAGATGCTCAGGTCCAGCCCGTGCAGGAACAGCGCAATGCCGACGGCGACAATCGCCAGCCCTCCCAGGAGTGCGAGGGGATTGTCCGGCACCGCCCGGAACACGAACACCTGGAAGATGACCACCACGGCCACAATGGGCACCAGATTGCCCAGCGACTTCAGGAGTTCGGCTGCGAACCTGCTGAGGTGCTCCACTGGACCTCTCCCCGGGTGGATGTGGGAGTGCTCTGATCCTCAGTCTGTCGGTTAGTGCGGAGCGGTGTCCAGACTCTTCAGCGCGTCAGCCGGCTCCGGTGGTGGGAACGGGCTCGACGACGTTCGGCTGGTCAAGGGGATCCGCGGCGTCCGGCATCCGGCGCAGTTCGTCGATACGCACGAGGATCACTCCTCCGACGATGAGTGCTCCACCGAGCAGCTGGATGGCTGAGGGAAGCTCCCGGAGGATCAGCCAGGAGGCGAGGACCGCGAACATGACTTCGGTGAGTCCTACGAAGGACGCCACCTTCGAGCCGAGGCCGCGTGCGGCGAGGATGCCCGTGAAGTACGCGAGCACGGTAGCGATGATGACGAGCACCAGCACTGGTACAAGCCAGTGGGCCTGCCGCCCGGCGAGCGTCACATCCTGGAATGTGAAAGCGAAGGGCATCACCCCTACGAGTCCGAGAACCAGGATGGTGAGGGCGCCGACCATCATCCCGCCGCCGGCCATGATCAGCGGCGGCAGGTCGTCGTCGGCCTTTGCCGACATGACGAAGAACACTGCGAGGCAGACGGCGGCCCCCAGCCCGAACAGCACGCCTACGGGATCCAGGCGTTGGTCACCGGTGAGGTCGAGGACCAGGAGCAGTCCCAGCATGGCGGCCGCTGAGCCGCTGACCGTCAGCCTGCTCGGTGCACGGCGCGAGCGCACCCACAGCCATCCCACAATGAGCACGGGCGCGAGGTACTCCAGCAGCAGGGAGACACCGACAGACATCCGCTGCACGGCGCTGAAGTAGAAGAACTGGCACAGCGCAATGGCGGTGGCTCCATAGATGATCAGCGTCAGGCCGTTCCGCCGGAGAGTGCCCCAGCGGCCGCGGAGCCCGATGATCACCGGCACCGCCAGCACCAGCGCGGCCCCGCCGATCCTGACGCCGACGGCGGCACCCGGGCTCCAGCCGATCTCCAGCAGCGACTTCGCGAAGGGTCCGGAGACGCCGAACGAGGCCGCCGACAGCAGGGCGAACCACAGGCCCGTAACGGTTCCGCTTCTCATGGATCTCCTCGTGACGTCATAACCAAAGTAGGTCTATGGTCATGACGTTAGACCCTGGGTTCGTTATAGGTCAACACGGCTTATGCTCATTACATCCCAGCTGCTGCGGGATCCCTACGGCGGGCGCCGTTGCAGACGCCCGGTCGAGGCCGCGGGGGGTTCAGGCCTTCTGCTTCGCGGCGGCCTTCGCTGCACGCTTGGTGTCCCGCACCTTCGCGAGGGACTCCGGGTCAACGATGTCCGCGACGGACCGGTAACTGCCTTCCTCCCCGTAGGACCCGGCGGATTCGCGCCAGCCCGGTCCGCTGAAGCCGTACCGCTTGCCGAGGAGAGCAAGGAAGATTTTGGCCTTCTGCTCGCCGAAGCCTGGAAGAGCCTTCAGGCGTCGAAGCACCTCAGGGCCATCAGGGCTGTCCCGTGTCCAGATGGCTGAGGCATCGCCGTCCCACTCGTCCACCACGGTGCGGCACAGCGCCTGTGTGCGCCCGGCCATGTTCCCGGGATAGCGGTGCACCGCCGGAGGGGTGCGGCACAGCTCCACGAAGCTGTCGGCGTCGTGGTCTGCGATGGCGCCAGCGTCAAGGCTGCCCAGGCGCTCCCTGATTTTGGCCGGTCCGGCAAAAGCCGTTTCCATGGCAACCTGCTGGTCAAGCAGCATGCCTATCAGGAGAGCGAGGGGGTTCGTGGACAGCAGCTGATCGGCCTCGCTGTCGCCGGTGATGTTTACGTTGGGCGCCATGGGTCCATGCTAGCGACCGGCGGCGGTGTCCGGACCGCCGGCCTCCCGGTCCTCGTCAATGAAGATCTTCAGGAGGGAACCGACGTCGTGGTGTGATTCGGCAGGGTGCCTGAAGGGCCGGTTCCCCTCCACCACATACCGGTTCCTGCGTCCATCCTTGAAGCGGTGGATATAACCGGCTTGCTCAAGGTCCTTCAGGATATGGAGCGTGGCCCGCCGCGTGATGCCTACACGCTGCGCAATTTCTTCCACGAGAAGGTTGGGATCCGCGGCCACTGCCAGCAGCACGTGCCCATGATTGGTCAGAATGGTCCACGAGGGGCGGCCGGCAGCGCCGTCCGCGGCCGATGAGCCTGTTGCATCCACCGACATGGCGCCCCCTTGCTTTCTGTCGTCTCCCACCTGTGTGGTGGCCCCGCTTCCTACGCTACTCCTGCCGCACAGGGCGCCGGATTCGGCGGAATATGCCGCGGCCTATGCGCCGCTGATGCCGAAGAGACCGATGACGAGTGCCATGACAACAAAGGTGACAAGCTCGTGGGCGCTGTTGAGTACGGTGAGCCCGGCAGGCCGGCCCTCAAATGCGTCATGGGTGACAAACCGGGAGGCCGTGAACCCCGCCCACAGGATGACGGCCGTGACGAGGGTGTTGACCAGGAAGTTGCCGCCGTAGAATTCCTGGGCGATCGCGGCGCTTCCCGCCAGCACCCAGGCGCTGATGAAGCTGACCACCAGGGTGATGAGGATCGGCTTGAGCGCGTCCTTCGCCTCGCCGCTGGGGTTCACCTTCGCGGTGCGCATCCAGTAGTTCCCGAATACCCGGGGCGTGTACCAGACGGTGCCGACCAGCATGGTGGAGAGTGTGGCGATGATGACGGCAAGCACATTGATTTCAGGTACAGCCATGGCGCTCTCCTTCTCTTAGCGGGGGTCTTCGCTGGGAGTCCCCTGGCCGGTGCCGCGGGGGTTGCCGTGCTCATCCAGGTTTGCCGCGCCGCGCTTCATCTTCGCCGACGAGCGGTTGACGCCGGTTCCCTTCCCGAGGTGTTCGGCGTTGGGTTTCTCGGTCATCAGCAGCAGAGCGCTGATCACCAGCGAGGCAATGAAAGCGATGCCTGCAGCGGTGAGTCCGAGGTCGATCCGGAGCTCACGGGTGCCGCCCCCCGTGGCGAAAACCATGGTTGCGGCACCGGCAATCGCCGCAAGAACGGCAGAGAAGATGAGGGGACCCTTCACGCCCTTGACCTGACTGGACACGGTTCCTTCTCCTCAATTTTTTCTACGGATAGTAGAAACCTAGTTTACGGGTTTGGTACGGGCGGCCGGACCGTGCGTGGCGACCGCATCATGGCGGTAACTGAGCGCCGCGAGCGCAAGTACGACGGCGGTGATCACCGCGCCGCCCCCGGCCACACCCAGCAGGGCGTGCGCTCCAAGATCCTGGAAGAGCGGCAACAGGACACCGGTCAACGCGGCTACGCTCCCGGTCAGGAGGAAGTCCCGCGCTGCGACATGCGCGCCGCGGTTGCGGGCCCAGACAAGCAGGTACACCACGCCCATCAGGACCAGCGCCAGCGCACCGGTCTGCGCGAACACACCGTCGGTATGGATCCACAGGTTCAGCAGCCCGACGATCGCCAGGAATACAGGCGCTGTGCGTGTCAGCCAGGCGGGCACTGCGTCCTGGCTGCGCAGGCTCTGCTCCGTGAGATGCACCGCTGCAGCGAGTCCCAGAAAGTACAACCCGCCGGCGACAGACATCACATGGACCGAAGGCTCCGGCCAGAAGACGGTCAGCAACCCAAAACAGCCGGCCACGGCGGCATGCAGGAAAAACGCGCGCCAGAGCCCGGGCAACGCAGGCGTTCCTGCCGCTTCGGCGCCCATGGTTTGCCTTTCTATTGGCCTGGTGGACGGTGCAAGTTTAGTCCGCTGCCACACCGGTCACCATCCAGCGATCATTCCGGACCCTCCAGCCGAGGGTCAGCCCGCGTGCCGCCATGTATCCGCCGCCGAACGCCGCCCACAGCCAGACGATGCCCGCCAGCCCGGTCAGGCCGGCGGTGGACACCAGGACCAGCAGCGGAAGATAGAGAACAAGGTTGACGACGCCGGCAATCGCCAGATACCGCGCGTCGCCCGCGCCGATGAGAACGCCGTCGAGCACAAACACGTAACCGCAGACCGGCTGCGCGGCGGCGAGCACCCAGAGACCGGCGGTGAACGCGGCCTGCACCGCCTGATCCGAGGTGAAGATCCAGTCGAGGAACGGCGCGGCGGCCGCCAACAGGACGCCGGTGAGCACTCCGAAGGCTACGCCCCAGCGGATCATGGTGCGGGTCAGCGCATGCGCGAGCGCCCGGTTTCCCGCCCCGAGCTCCTTGCCGATGAGGGCCTGCGCGGCGATGGCCAGCGCGTCCAGCGCAAAGGCGAGGAAGGTGAAGACGGTCATCACCAGCTGGTGGGCTGCGAGGGACACCGCCCCCTGCGAGGTCGCGACCAGTACCGTCGCGAGGATCGCGAAGCGGAGGCTGGCGGTCCGCAGCATCAGCCAGGAGCCTACGCGCGCTGTTGCGCGGATTCCCCGCCAGGTGGGGCGGAGGGCCACCGCGTTGCTGCGTGAGGAACGGTAGATGATGGCCAGGTAGACAGCAGCCATTCCCCACTGCGCAATGCTGGTTCCCAGCGCGGACCCGGCCACCGAAAGGCCGGCGCCGTACACGAGCAGATAGTTGAGGACAATGTTGGCTCCGAAGCCGGCCGCCGCCACCACCAAGGGTGTGCGGGTGTCCTGCAGCCCCCGCAGCACGCCGGTTGCCGCGAGGACAACGAGCATGGCCGTGAGCCCCGGCATGGAGAACCGGAGGTAGTCAACGGCGAACTGATGTACCTGACCCTCCGCACCCATCCCGGCCGCCAGCGCCGGCGCGAAGATCCAGCCGGCCACCGACAGCACAACCCCGAGCAGCAGAGCCAGCCCCACGCCGTCGCGCCCCGCTGCCAGCGCATCCTGCAGGCGCCCGGCGCCGAGGAAGCGGGCAACCGCCGGCGTAGTGGAATAGGCAAGGAAAACCATCAGTCCGACGGCGGTCTGAAGCACCGTGGATGCCAGGCCCAGGCCGGCGAGTTCATTGACGCCGAGATGGCCGACAATTGCCGAATCCGCCAGGAGGAACAGCGGCTCGGCGATCAGCGCGCCGAAGGCCGGCACGGCAAGCCGGAGAATGGAGCGCCCGAGCTGCCGCCGGTCAGGAACGGTGGTGGTCACGGGACCCAGCTTAGACGCCGCCGCTGACGATCCGGAGGCGCTGTCCATCCCAACGAATTGCTAGGCTTGATACTCGCTTTCGCTACAGAGGGACGTCCATGAAAACTGAGGTAAAGCATTTCATCGCCGGCGGTATCCTGATGTTCCTCAGCACCCTCTTCATCCCGCAGGGGATCTCCGATTTCGCGGGTGCAGCAGCACGCGGTGCGGCCGTCCCTCCTGGCTCCGGTGTACTGCTCGCCATCGGTGCTGTGCTGATTTTGGCAGCCATCGCTCTCTTCGCGCGGGGCCAGGTGTTGCGCCACCGTGCCCGGGTTCGCGGTGCAGGGCAACGCGAGGACTGAAAAGTCACAGTCCCTTCTCGACCATCTCCAGCAGCCGCCCGGCCGCAAAGGCCCGCTGCTGACTGTCCAGGCTCCGCAGCGGTCCGTCGATCTCCAGCATCGCCAGCCCATGCACCGACGACCACGCGAGAAACTCCGCTCCCGGACGCCGCTCCGCGGGAAGGACACCGGACTCAACCAGCCCGTCCAATGCCGCAGACAACAGCTGGAACGGAGTCAGGCCGCTCTGGCCTGCGGATTCGGCGGTGGCCGCATCACGAAGATCCGTATGTCCCACGAACGCGGTGCGGAACAGGCCTGGCTGGGTCTGCGCGAAGCGCAGGTAACCGGCGCCGACCGCGCGCAGGCGCGCCCTGGCAACCGAGCCGGCGTCGTCATGGGGAGGAATGGCTGCCTGCTCTGCCTCGATTGAACGGGCCAGCTCGGCCTGCGCCGCCAGCGACACCGCGTGCAGCAGCGCCTTCTTGTCCTCGAAGTGCCGGTAGGCGGCGTTCGGTGTCACGCCGGCCCGGCGGGTGACTTCGCGAAGCACGACGGCGGAGGGACCGCCTTCGCGGGCAAGGTCGGTTCCAGCGGACACGAGGGCCCGCCGGAGGTCGCCGTGGCGGTAGGTGCTGCGCTTGCGGTGCGCCACCAGAGCCTCCTTACCGACCAGACTTATGTGAACACTGTAAACAAGTGTGCCACCGGTGCCTCTGTGGCCCTACGGAATTCAGCGCAGCGAGGCCAGCTCACCTTCAAGGTTCTGTTGAGCGGTGGCCGCCCACAGACTCCTGCCCTCGGCTGTGCGGTAGAGCGGGTCCAGGTTCAGCAAGCGCTCGACGACGGCGGACCTGCCCCGGGCGAAGTCGGCGTCCGATACGTGGGCGTACTCCTCCCGCACAGCCGCAACGTACCGCCGGTACGCACCGGGCGGGCGGCCCAGTACGGCCAGGTCCGCGTCGCACAGCAACTCCCCCGCCCGGTCACCCCGGCCGGGGGTATGCGATGCGGTCAGCAGCACCAGGCGCCGGACTTCAGCTGGGTGGTCAAGAAAGGGCGTGAGCGCGGATTCGGCGAGTGCAGCCGAGGCTTCCTCGTCCTCGCCGGCCCGGCCGGCATAGACCGCATCGTGGAACCAGGCGGCGAGGCTGACGTACTGGCAGGTTCCGGCGTCGTCATTTTCAGTGAACAGGAGGTCCAGCGCCTCCAGCACCTCCAGCAGGTGTTCTGCGGTGTGATAGCGGCGGTGCGGCTCGGACCACCGGTCGAGCAGGTCGCGGCCGAGCCCGGGGGCGTGGGGGAGAGTATTTTTCCAGCGCTGCAGCAGGGACTTCCGGATTCGCTCCGGCCTCCGCTTCGCGGGTACCCGCAGCCCGCTGGCGATGAGCAGGCGGACGAGCGTGCCGCAGTCGACCTCCCGGGCTCCTAGCCGGACCAGCTCGTGGTACCGCCGCGCGGGAACGTCGTAGTGGTCAACGTCGAACGCGCGTTCGGTGATGCCGGCCCCGGCCGCGAAGGCATGGAGCTCGGTCAGGGAGGTGTCCGAAATCAGGTGGGAGAAGACCGTGCCATGCGCGGGCCAGAGCGGCGGGTCGATGTACACGGCCATGAAAGCAAGCGTACTGGCCCGGCGTTTCCCGCCTGGAAAGGCCTTCCACAAAACCCCTGTACAGCCTCCGGCCGCTGTGCCATTGTTTACAGTGTCTACATGCGGTGCGCCTGATGTTGGTGTGTCCAGGGCGGCCCGCGTATTCCGCTTCGAAGAATCGAGCACCCATGGAAACCACCCTCCTCGCCATTGGAACCAAGAAGGGCCTGTGGCTCGCAACCAGCACGGACCGGCACAACTGGTCACTGTCGCAGCCCCACCACCTCATGACGGAGATCCCGAGCGTGGGGATCGATACCCGCGGCGGGCGGACCCGCATCCTCGTGGGCATGATGGATTGGCACTGGGGCCCCACCGTCGTCTACTCCGACGATCTGGGCGCCACCTGGTCCGAACCCGAGCAGGGCGCCATCAAGTTCGCGGAATCCGACGAGACCGCACTGGGCAGGATCTGGCAGCTGCAGCCGGATTCCGAGGAACGCCCGGGAGTGGTGTGGGCGGGCTGTGAGCCGATCTCGGTCTGGAAATCGACCGACGGCGGCGAGCACTTCGAACTCAACCGCGGCCTGTGGGATCACCCGCACCGCTCCGAGTGGGGCGCAGGCTTCGGCGGGGCAGCTGCGCACAGCGTGCTTCCCAGCCCTGCCGATGACACCGTCCACGTTGCCATGAGCACCGGCGGCGTCTACCGCTCCACGGATGGCGGGCAATCCTGGGAGCCAAGGAACAAGGGAATCTCCGCCTATTTCATGCCGGACCCGAACCCCGAGTTTGGCCAGTGCGTCCACAAGATCGCCCGCGACTCCGTGAACCCCCAGCGCCTCTACGCGCAGAACCACCACGGCGTCTACCGGTCCGATGACGGCGCCGAGACCTGGGAATCAATCGCCGACGGGTTGCCGGCGGACTTTGGTTTTGTGATGCTCTCGCATCCCCGCCGCAGCGGAACCGCCTGGGTTGTCCCCCTGAAGGCGGACGGCGAGCGGATCCCGCCGGATGCCCGGCTGGCAGTCCACCGCACCGACGACGCCGGTGCCACCTGGACACGGCTGGACAAGGGACTGCCGCCCACCGAATACAACGCCGTACTGCGCGATGCCGCCGGTGTGGACACCGCTGATCCGGTGGGCGTCTATTTCGGGACCCGGGGTGGTTCCGTCTATGCCAGCGCCGACGAGGGTGAAAACTTCACTGAAGTGGCATCGCACCTTCCGGACGTGCTCTGCGTGCGTGCCGCCGTCGTCGTCGGTACTGCAGCGCCCGTTGCCTCGCCATGAGTCCCGTCACCGTTCTCATTCCGACCCTGCTGCGGCCGCTGGTCGGGGACCGCTCCGCCGTAGAGGTTCCGCTGGAAGCTCCCGCGCCGGTCTCCGCGGTCCTGGATACGGTGGCGGACGGGCGGCCCATCTTCGCGCGCCGGATCCGGGACGAGACCGGGGCACTGCGACGCTACGTGAATGTCTATGTGGACGGTGAGGACGTGCGCCGGGCGGACGGCCTTGCCACGCCGGTATCGCCGGGCTCCGAGGTGATGATCATTCAGTCCGTAGCGGGCGGCTGATTTCCCCGCAACCGGTGCGGAAGCTCCTCGATCAGCTGTTCACACCGTCCAATGCCCTCGTTGACCCGGACGGTTTCCGCGCCGAGCAGGAGCCCGATGGAGTAGCCGTGCGCGGTGCCCGAGAGGTCCTGGGCGGCGCGGGCCAGCCATGTACGCAGGACGACGGCGTCCATGACCTCCCCGAGCTCCTGTTGGTATCGCTTGGCCTCCGCGGCGGCCCTGCGACGCTTCTTACCCGGGCGCACACCGGCTGCCTTCAGCGCCGAACGCACATAGCGCACCTGTTTGACGGCCTTGCGCACCTCGTGGGCATGCTCGAGGATCGCTTCTCCCCTGTCCCGGTTATCGGCGCCGGCGGTCGAGGCGGCCTCGGTTGAGGCGACCCCGGTTGGAGCGTCAACGGTCGGGGCATGCTCTTTTGGAACGTCGGCGGTCGGGGCGTCGACGGCGACGCGTGCGGCCTTGCGGAGGCTGCGCTTGACCGTTCGATTGGCAAGCCAGCGGGAAGACTTGCCCTCTACCTTTTCGGTGAAGGGCGGCTGCCGGGCAAAGGCCTGGACATCCGTGACCAGCTTCAGGTGTTCCTTCGTCTTCAGGTGTTGCTTTGCACGGGCGGCCGCGGTGGTCGCCTCGTCATCCGCCCTGCGTTGCAGCAGTTCCACGGTTTCACCGTCAATGGGCTGCCCGAGCGTTTCGACCCGGGCAGGCAGCAGCTCGGCGGTGATCTCTGCGTCGCGCGCTGCACCGAGCACCCGCGCCAGGTTCCTGAGCCGAAGGGCCAACTCATCGGCACGGCCGGAATCGAGAAGGGGCGACGCCGCCTTCAGGGCTGCCCGCAGCGACCGGCAGGTGACCCGCAGCTGGTGCACCGCGTCGGGACGCGTCCGCCGGACTGCCTGGTCCCAGGACACAAACTGTTCTGAAAGGTTCGTGAGAACGGCGGTGAGCGCAGCGGCGGCGTCCTCACGTTCGTTCTTCCCGCCGTCGTCGTCGGTTTTGCTTGGTGCGTCAGGATGCTGCGGGCTCACGGGAACCATCATTCCTGACCTTGCCCGTGTCCACCACAGGAATTCGCGCCGCACCTCACGGGGCGTTTCCTCCATGCTCGGCGGAGTAGCGTGGCTTCATGCCCGAGTTCCGGTATGACGTTGAGATCCTGCACCTGCTCGTGTCCCCGCAGCACGCCTATTTCGGCCGGGCACGGGATGGAGCAGCGGAAGTAGCGACAGTGGATGCCGCAGAGGCTGAGGTGGTTGCGGGTAAGGGGATTGTCGGGGACAGGTTCTTCGGGAAAGCGGCCCACATGGACGCTGCCGTGACGGTGTTCTCCGTGGAGGCCTTGGAGGCGATAGCCGCCGAGCTTGGCGCCGCCGCTTTCGATCCAATGCTGACCCGGCGCAATGTCATCCTCCGGGGTGCCCACCTGCCGCCGCTCGTCGGTGAGGAGTTCACGGTTGAATCCGGCGACGGCCGGGTGACTCTGAAGGGCGGGCGGGCGGCGCATCCGTGCGCGTGGATGGACCGGATGCTCGCTCCCGGAGCGCATGCGGCCATGCGCGGCCGAGGTGGGGTGCGGTGTCAGGCGCTGACGTCCGGGGTTCTGCACCGGGGTCCTGGTGTGTTGGTGAGCCCGGTGGAGCTTGACCCGGTGCGGGCGGGCGAGCCGCATCGGCTGAAACCCGACCGGCTGCCCTGACCGGTTGCCCGGCTGCTAGAACCCGCCGGTGTCAGCCGCCATGTTGTTGAAGCGCGAGTAGTGGCCCTGGAACCCGACCACGAGGGTCTTAGTGGGACCGTTACGGTGCTTCGCGACGATGACGTCGGCCTCGCCGGCCCGCGGTGACTCCTTGTCATAGACGTCATCCCGGTGAAGGAGGATAACCATATCGGCATCCTGTTCGATTGAGTTGTGTACGGCGATTCCGTTGGCGACGAAGTTGTGGTTTCCGAGCACTGTTGCGTCGAATACCTCTTCCTCGCCGTCCGGTTCGATGCTGACAACGCTGTCCCAGAGAAGGTCATTGACGGCCATGACGTCGAGCTCCGCTGAATCCAGGACCGCGGCAACGCGAGCCAGCCGCTGCCGGGAGGGAGCCGCCTTGTAGAGCGTTGACCCACAGTATTGGGTTCCAAGAGCTGCCTGGAACTGACGGTGTGTCATATCCTTCTCGGCCAGAATGGATTTCACGTCATCCCAGACCTGGAGTGGAACGGTATCGACGTTGGTGTTGGCCGCCTTGTCACGGATGAGCTCGAGCAGACGCCCGCATGCTGCCGAGCGGGCACCGTGAACACCGATCTCCTGGAGGAATCGCCGCTGATCATCCCCGCCGGAAACGTCAAGGGTGTAACCCGGGCGGTAGTTGGCCTTCGGGGTGGCCGTTTTCACGCGTGCACTGATTCCGAAGCGGAGAAGGAGACGCGCGACGTCGTCGACCAGGCGGCGGGAAGTCGAGGCGCAGTAGATGCGGCCGCCCGTGCCGGCACGGTTTACCGTCACGGAACCATCCGTTGCCCACAGGTGTTTCAGGAACAGAGAGATCTGGGCTTTAGGTAGCGCAAAAACTTCCTCCGGCACGAACTTCTTCACGCTTTGGGCCAGAAGAATGACTTGGGAGTCATCCCAATGGGTTCGCTCTGACGGGCCGTTGACGTGTCGGGGCACACCAAGTCGGTCCCCGACTTTCAAGTGCCCGAGGGCACGCCACCCGTCATAGGTGAAGAACGGGTGGTTCGACGTGGCTCGAATGGTCTTTCCTGAGGCGAGAGTGAGGCGATAGACCTCTTTGACTCCCGTTGAAAAAACGTGGGTCAGGTGGCGTTCGACATATCGCAGGCTGTCGTCCAGCGACCAGACCGGCACATCCCGAGCCCCAGAGCGGAAGAGCTCACCCATGGTGGTTTCCGCTCCGGTGTCCGAGCGAAGCACCCGGGTATCGGCGGTGAGACAACCCGATTCGCGAAGGTCCGAGACCATCGGGCGCTTGTCTGTGCGCTGCTCGGACCCACGGTTGAGCTGCGACAGGGCGACAACGGGGACGTTGAGCTCCTTGGCCAGCAGCTTCAGCGCCCGCGAGAACTCCGAGACTTCCTGCTGACGGGACTCCACCCGTTTTCCGGAGGACATCAGCTGCAGGTAATCAAGGACAACGAGCTTCAGATCGTGCCGCTGCTTCAGCCGGCGGCACTTCGCGCGGATCTCCATCAGGGACATGTTGGGGCTGTCGTCGATGAAGAGCGGGGCATCATTCATGCGGCCCATCGTCGTGGCGATCTTCCCCCACTGCTCGTCCTTGACGGTTCCCTTACGCAGGTCCTGCAGGCCGATAGTGGCCTCCGCGGACAACAGGCGCATAGCAATTTCGTTCCGGCCCATTTCCAGGGAGAAGAAAACGGTGGTCATGTTGTGCTTGATGGCGGCCGATCGCGCCCAGTCGAGGGCGAACGTCGAGTTGTGTGTTGGTATGAAGGACCTGCCTGCCAGATACAGGTGTTCAGCGTTGGCCACCTGTATGCACCGGACCGGAACCGACCCAATCGGCTCCACGGACGTGATGAACCGCTGAGTCCGTTTCGGAGTAGACCGGCAGTCCCGCTCCTTGTGGAGGATCTGCTTCCGGGTAAGGCCAAACACCGTGTCTTCAGTCGAGAAAGTAATGACGAAGCAGGTCGATGAGGCCACGCTGCGGCCTTTCACGGGCTTTTCCCACCAGCCCGTGCGGTACCCGAGACTCAACGCAAGCTCGCGGAAGTCACGCGCAAGCCGTTCATGCGTGACAGCAAACTGGACACAACCATTTGCTGTAACAGTGCCGTCGGTATCGAGCAATCCGGCGAGAAGAGCGCGCCGCTGTGATTCACTCGCGCGCAGATACTGGGAGGGAATGTGTTTGTTTCCGAGCACCCCGAGGGTGCGCAACCGAGCCTGAAATGAGCCATTGCTGTTGCGGCAGGCCATACAACGCAATCCGCCGCTGCACTCTACGCCGCAGTCAAGGCAGACTGAGTTGGGAACCGGCTCGGAGACGGCGCTCGCTCTCGCACCGCACGTGCGCGAGCACGTGCGGACGTGCCGAACCCTGTTCTCGAAAGGGCGATCGCACACGACGCACACTCCGCGAAAAATGTATTCCTCGAGGAGACGGACCGAATAAGTAATCCCAGCGATGTGCGTGGTGGCGTAACCTTCCCCTCCTATGCGGAGCAGAACCTCCTCGTCAGCGGTGGTGATTCTCGCTGCGGCCGACGCTCCGTCACCAAGCCACGCACCAAGGGTGTATGGCTCGATGGGAAGTTTGGCCTCGGGCAGGTCCAACGGCCGGGTATTGCGCACCGAGTGGTTCAGCCGCTTATCGCCGGTGTTGCACCGGAGGGTCTCAGCAATTTCCGCCGTTGTCCGGACTGCAGGGGCACTGCGTTGCAGACTTTGCGGTCCATCACGACCGATCATCTCCTGCGCAGCTTTGCGGGACGCCCGCGTATGGGTCAGCCACTGATGTTCGGCATCGGCAACGATGGTTGAGCCGTCGTCAAAGGTGACCCGGAAGCATGGCCGATCAGGCATCACTTCAGTAGCAGCGACAACCGTCGTCGGGCTGCCGTCAGCTGCAATCACCTCATCGCCCACGGACACTTCCTCCATGGTGGTCCAACCTGTGGGCGTGGGGAGCGGTGTGTCGAGAGCCAACGCCTTGCCCATAGCCGGCCTGGCCGCAATGACGATCATCTGCCCGCCATGCAGACCCTGTGTGAGCTCATCGAACTCATAGAAGCCCGTGGGGACTCCCGTCATTCCTTCGCCGCGATGTCCGGCCGATTCGATCTCATCGACGGTGCCCTCGATGATGTCCTTCAACGGGACGTAGTCTTCTGCGGTGCGCCGTTCCGCGACCGCGTAGACCTCAGCCTGGGCGGCGTTGACGATGTCATCAACCTCGCCGTCATTGGAGTATCCGAGCTGCACAATCTTGGTGCCGGCATCCACCAGGCGGCGAAGGACAGCGCGCTCCCGGACAATCTCAGCGTAGAAACCCGCGTTCGCGGCGGTGGGCACGGACTGGATCAGCGTGTGCAGGTAGGCGGGCCCGCCGATGCGGGAGATTTCCCCGCGCTTGGTGAGCTCATCCGAGACCGTAACGGCATCCGCGGGCTCGCCGCGGCCATACAGGTCGATGATCGATTCGTAGATGCTCTCGTGCGCCGGACGGTAGAAGTCCACTCCGCGCAGCACTTCCACGCAGTCTGCGATGGCGTCCTTCGAGAGCATCATTCCGCCAAGGACGGATTGCTCAGCTACGAGGTCCTGGGGAGGGGTCCGGGAGAATCCGGGTGAACGCGTGTCTTCTGATGAATCCGCATGAGCCAAAGACACTGGTGCGGCCTTTCTTCCCGAAACTTCCCCGAATCCCTACACCGGGCGCCCGTAGGCGGACGGTGAATCCGAGCTGAATAACCATAGGTACCAGCCGCCACCGACAGTCTCTGCGGTATGGGATACCCCGCAACGGTAGTGCCCGGCAGCCCACCTGCCAACTGAGTTATCCACAGGGGGTGTGAATAAGTGGGTAATTGTCCGGCGTGTTGTGTGGGGACACTGGGGATAACTGCGTGGATTTACATCCGACATTCTTTGCAACCCGGTCCTGACCTGCACAAACACCTCGCGCAGCCTGTGGAAGAAAAGATTTTTACGCCAACATTCATCCCCAGCTTGCGTGTTGACAGAAGCGGAAATTGCCCGTACCGCAGAGTGTTTATGCACCGACTATCCACAACGGACGATCAAATAATTATGGTGTGGCTCACACCGAATTTTGGGCGCCGACGAGCCTCTATGCTCTGACGTCGATGTAACTGCCAGGGACATACAGAGGAGGGAATACTCCACTCGAAGGACATTCCAGTGCGGGTACGCCAACACCGTCGTGCACCCGGTCATCCTTCCGGACGTCGCTGAGTCCTACCCCGGGCCGGGCAAAGCAAAGGCCCCCACTCCCTAAAGAGTGAGGGCCTTTACGCCGAACCGAAAACTAGCGCGTCGCGACTACCCCGAACTCGCTTCGCTCGTCCGGGGACCCCTCGTCGCTAGCTGGCGACGACGTCCAGGTCGATGACAGCGGCAACGTCCTCGTGCAGACGGACGTTGGCCTGGTAGCTGCCGACAGACTTGATGTGTGCCGGCAGTTCAACCTTGCGCTTGTCGATGGAACCGAGTCCGGCAGCCTCGACAGCCTTTGCGACGTCGTCGGCCTTTACGGTTCCGAAGAGGCGGCCTGAATCGCCGGCCTTGACGGTCAGCTTGACCGGCTTGGCCTGCAGGGCTGCAGCCTGACGCTGGGCGTCCTCAAGGGATGCGTGCTCGCGAGCGGCACGTGCAGCCTTGATGGACTCCACCTGCTTCTCGCCACCCTTGGTCCAGGTGAGAGCGAAGCCGCGGGGCAGAAGGTAGTTACGTGCGTAACCGTTCTTTACCTCGACTACATCGCCTGCGGTGCCCAGACCGGTGACTTCCTGGGTAAGAATAAGCTTTGCCATGGTGTGTGTTCCTTTCCTTAGCCGCGGCCTGCGCCGGAGTAAGGCAGGAGTGCAACTTCGCGGGCGTTCTTGATTGCCAGAGCGATCTTGCGCTGTTCCTGCACGGTCACACCGGTTACACGGCGCGCACGGATCTTTCCGCGGTCGGAAATGAACTTACGCAGCAGTGCTACGTCCTTGTAGTCGATGACGGTGACGTCAGCGGCCTTCAAGGGGTTGGACTTTGGTTTGGGCTTACGAAGTTCAGCCTTAGCCATCGTGGTGCTCCTTATGTCTGGTGGAGCCCGCAGAACGGTTCTGCGGGATGGGAATTATCTGGTGAAAGCGCCTCCATATGCGGCGGCGCTTCCTAGAAGGCCTAGAAGGGGGGTTCGGACGAATCCGGACCGTTGCCCCAACCCGACGAGTTTCCGCCGGCCGGTGCACCCCATGGATCCTGCTGGGCAGGCTGCTGGCTCTGCTGGCCGCCGCCGCCCCAACCCTGGTTGGAGCCGCTGCCGGCACCGCCGCCGAAGCCGCCACCGCCGGAGCGCTGGGTGCGGCTTACCTTGGCGGATGCGTAGCGCAGGGATGGACCAATTTCGTCCACCTCCAGCTCCATGACGGTGCGCTTCTCGCCTTCCTTGGTGTCATACGAGCGTGACTTGAGGCGGCCCTGTGCAACAACGCGGGTTCCCTTGGTGAGGGTTTCCGCGACGTTCTCAGCCGCTTCACGCCAGACCGACGCCCGGAGGAACAGCGTTTCGCCGTCCTTCCACTCGTTGGACTGACGGTCGAAGGTCCGCGGCGTCGAAGCAATGGTGAAATTAGCCACTGCAGAGCCTGACGGGGTGAAACGAAGTTCCGGGTCGCTGGTGAGATTACCGACGACCGTGATTGTGGTCTCGCCTGCCATGGTGCCTCCTACGGTCACGGGCCCACCGGAGTGGACCTGGTTGAAAGCCGAAACTACTCGGCGGAAACCTTCTGCTCCTCGGGGCGGATGATCTTGGTGCGCATGATGGTCTCGTTCAGACCAAGCTGGCGGTCAAGTTCAGCAGCAACATCCGGGGTGGCGGTGAAATTGACGACGGCGTAAATGCCCTCGGACTTCTTCTTGATTTCGTAGGCCAACCGGCGACGTCCCCAGATGTCTACCTTGTCAACAGTGCCTTCACCGTTGCGTACAACGTTCAGGAACTTCTCAAGGGTTGGCTCAACGGTACGTTCCTCGACATCGGGGTCGATGATTACCATCAGTTCATATGCACGCATTTGTGAACCCACCTCCTCTGGGCTAAACGGTCGCGGTCCTTCCGCAACAGGAGGTTCTTTTGCGTTGTCCCGTGCGGCTGCCACCGCCTTACTTCCAGCGGTGCCACGTCCGGCACGGACTCATCAATACTACCGGACCGGAAACGGGTCTCCGAACCGGCTGTGGACAACCCTCCGGGCCTAGGAAACCGGGTCCTGAGGGACGGAGAAGAACCGGCGCGCCACCCGGGTGAGCTGGTAGGGGTCCTCCACACCGCACAATTCCCGTGCGGAGTGCATGGACAACAGCGGAACGCCGACGTCAATGGTGCGGATTCCCAGCCTTGTCGCGGTGAGCGGACCGATGGTGGATCCGCAAGGCATCACATTGTTGGACACGAACTCCTGGTACGGCGCACCAGCGTCCCTGCACAGGCGCGCCCAGTAGGCGGCACCCGGAGCATCGGTGGTGTACCGCTGGTTCGCGTTGATTTTCAGCAGCGGACCGCCGCCGAGAACAGGGTGGTTGGCAGGGTCGTGACGCTCCGCATAGTTGGGATGGACGGCGTGACCGGCATCCGCGGAAACACAGAACGACGACGCGAAGGCCCGCCGCCGCTGCTCCTCACCGGCTCCGAGGCCCGCGGAAATCCGGTGCAGCATGTCCTCGAGGAACGGTCCGCTGGCACCCGAACGCGAGCCGCTGCCGACTTCCTCGTGATCAAAGGCGGCCAGCACAGCAATGGGTGCGCTCCCGGCGTCGTTCCTGGTTGCCTGAATGAGGGCCGTGAGGCCGGCGTGCACTGAGGAGAGGTTGTCCAGCCGCCCCGACGCGAAGAATTCCCCGTCCGCACCGAAGACGCGGGGCTGCTGGGTGTCGGCAACGACGACGTCGAAACCGCCGATGTCCCGCGCCTCCAGGTCAGCGTCCACGGCAAGGATCTGCAGGAGGTCCGCCCGGGCCGGATCGCCGAGGCCCCAGACCGGATTCATGTGCTGCTGCTTGTCGAGCTTCAGCCCGTCATTCACCGACCGGTCAAGGTGGATGGCCAGCTGGGGGAAGCGCAGCAGCGGCCCGGTATGGACCAGGTGCTCGGCGCCGTCGTGGGTGACCACCCGGCCGGCGAGCGCCAGCTCACGGTCCAGCCAGGAGTTCAGCAGGGGCCCGCCGTAGATCTCGACGCCGGCCTGCAGCCAGCCGTGGCGGCCGATGGTGGGTTTGGGCTTGAGTTTGAAGGACGGCGAGTCGGTGTGGGCGCCGAGGATGTGGAAGACCGTGGTTTCCGTTGCGGACGGCGGCGTGATCCACGCGATCAGGGCGCCGTCGCGGATCACGTAGAAGCGGCCAGGTCCGCCGTCCCAGGCGTCAGCCTCGTGCAGCCGGGTGAACCCGGCGGCCTCCAGGCGCACCCCTCCCTGGTGGGCGGCATGGAAGCTCGACGGCGAGGCACTGACGTAGGCGCCGAGGTCGGCGATCTGGGCGTGAGCGGCAGTCATGATGCAAGACTAGCCGCCGGGCACGGTCTAGAAATCGAGGCCCTGGCTCGGGGTGACCAGGCCTGTCTCGTAGGCATACACCACGGCCTGAACCCTGTCCCGCAGATGCAGCTTGGTGAGAATCCGGCGCACGTGGGTTTTCACCGTCGCCTCGGACAGGAAGAACCGGCGTGCCAGCTCGGCGTTCGACAGCCCCTCGGCGATTGCGCCCAGCACTTCGAGCTCCCTCGGTGTCAGGTCCTGCAGCAGCGGGTCGCGGGGAGGTTTCGGCGTGTCGGGTTGGGAGCGGACGTATTCCTCGAGCAGGCGCTGCGTGACCCGGGGCGCGACCACCGCGTCCCCGCTGGCCACCACGCGGACGGCGTGGACCAGCTCGTTGGGCCCGACGTCCTTGAGCAGGAACGCCGAGGCGCCGGCCCGGAGGCCTGCGAACGCGTACTCATCGAGGTCGAAGGTCGTGAGGATGATGATCCGGGCACAGGCGCCGGATCCGGTGATACGCCGCGTGGCCTCGATCCCATCCAGCACCGGCATGCGCACATCCATGAGGACGACGTCGGGCTCCAGCCGTTCGGTCAGGCGCACCGCTTCCGCGCCGTCGGAGGCTTCCCCGACGATCCGCATGTCCTCCTCGCCCTCGAGGATGAGGCGGAACCCCATCCGCAGCAGGGGCTGGTCATCCACCAGGAGGACTCTGATCGGTTGGCTCACGCGGTTTTCTCCTGAAGGTTCTCGGCGGGGGTGTGCAGTTCTGCCGCGACCGTCCAGCCGCCGGCCGCGCCCGGGCCGCAGTTCACCGTACCGCCGTAGATGGCGGCACGCTCCCGCATGCCGGCGATCCCCTGGCCGGAGCCGACCGACGGGACGGGGTCCATGGCTCCCCGGCCGTCGTCGGACACCCGGACCGTGACGGTGTTCCCGGTCCTGGCGATCCGCACGTCGACTGCGGTGACGGCCTTGGCGTAGCGCAGCACGTTGGTCAGTGACTCCTGGACAATCCGGTAGACGGTCACCTGGAAGGCGGCGTCATCGGGCAGGCCGGGGCCGCTTACCTGCAGTCGGATAGGGAGGCCGGCGGCACGGAATCCCTCGAGCAGGCCAGTCAGGGATCCGCCGGCCGGAAGCGGTGCGAGCGGGGCGGCATCAGGCCCTTCACGCAGGACGCCCAGAACCCGACGCATGTCCGCGAGGGCTGTCCGTCCGGTTGCGGATAGCTCCGCAAGCACCTCCCGTGCGCGGTCCTGGTCCCGCTTCACCACAACTGCGGCGCCGTCCGAGAGGGCGATCATCACGGACAGGGAGTGGGCAACGACGTCGTGCATTTCGCGGGCAATGCGGTTCCGTTCATTGGCGGAGGCGAGTTCGGCGTTGCGCTCCGCCCACTCGCGGAGCTCGTTTTCGTGCAGTCTTTCGCGGCGGACAGTGGCGCCGAACCCGACGGCCACCACGTACCACATGACCGCGAAACCCATGATGACCCAGATCAGGTAGGGCTCCTCGACCGGCAGGGCGTCGGGAATGAAGGCCAGCGGAACCACCGACGTGGCAACCGCGGCGCCGAACGCGATGATTGCGGTCCGCAGCGGGAAGGCGACGGCCACCGCGTACAGGGCGAACCAGATCGCAATGCCCACCGTCGAACGCGCGTCGGTGATCATGAGCGCAGCCGGTTCGGTGACGCAGAGCAGCGCGAGGACGATCAGTGGACGGCGGCGCCGGAAGAACAGGATGAGCGCGGCGATACCGATGGGAACCAGGCCCTGCCAGCCGGCGGCCTCCTCGACGGGCAGGAGGACATTGGGCAGGCTCGCCACGAGGAACAGCAGGACGACGACGGTGTCCATCATGTGTGGATGGGACCGGAAATATCCGCGGACGGGGCCGAGCCGCCGTGCGTTGATCTCGGTGAAGGAGACGGCGGCCGTTCGCTCCGCCGTCTCCTTCACTGAGGCTTTTTCACTCATGGAGTGAGCTTATGGCGTGTGCCGGTGCATCCGGTTACACGTCCCGTTTCCGGGTGACAATGAGCGATACGACCAGCAGGGCGAGCGCCCAGCCGGTGAGCACCAGCGCGCCCTGCCCCTGTGTGAGGGCGCCGTCGGCGATGGTGATTGCCACCATCTGTTCGCCGGCGCTGCTGGGGAGGAAGCGCGCGGCGTCGGGAATCCAGTCGGCAATGCCGGCGAGCAGCGTCGCCACAAGGATGGGGACCACAAACAGGAGGCCGATGGTCGTGACAACACCCCCGGCGGTGTTCCGCAGCAGCGTGCCGATGGACATCGCCAGGACGGCCACCAGGGCCAGGACGGATCCGGTGTTGATGATGTGCAGGAGGACGCCGTCGGTGTCCAGCCCGAACGCGAGCTCGGACGGCGCGAGAATCGGCTGGGCGACAAAGTACCCGGCAAACGCGGAACCCGCCCCCAGCACAAAGGCGATCAGCGCGAACACCAGTTGCTTGGCCAGCAGCGCCGGGATGCGTTTGGGGACCGCAACCATGGTGGACCGGATCATGCCGGTTCCCCATTCCGAGGCGATCAGCACCACAGCGAGCGATCCGATCAGCAGCTGCCCGAACACCAGCCCGGAACCCGGAATGGTGGCAACCAGTGACGTTGCGTCCGGGGCGCCCTGCACCTGGGCAGCCATCTCGGGGTTCGACTGCAGGTCGAGCAGCACCGTGGTCTGCCACGCGAACAGCGCTGCCAGGCCCACCATGATCACCACGGTGCTGGTCAGCATGATCACTGTGGAGGGAATGGTGGTGACCTTGATCCATTCGGACTTCAGGACCCGCAGGAAGTTCACGCCGGGGCCGGAGGCTGCACCGCGGCGGGCTGCTGTGTGTTCCGGGTTGGGTGCGGTGGCTGTGTGGGCCATGGCTACCTGCCTTCCTCGGCGCCGGTTCCGGCGGGTGACTGCGGAAGAGTATGGGAGTGGTACTCGACCTCATCGGTGGTGAGCTGCATATACGCGTCCTCGAGCGAGGCCTGCAGCGGCGTCAGTTCGTAGACGAGGATGCGTCCGGCGAGCGCCGCCTCGGCGATCCGGCGGGAATCCGCCCCCGTGATCTCGAGGAGTTCCGGCTCGAGCTGCTGGCTGGTGACGCCGTCGGCCGCGAGCGCCCGCACCAGCTCTGCCGGGTTGTCGGTGCGTACGCGGGTGCGGGACTGGCCGTGTCCGTCGAGGATCTCGCTGATGGGGGCGTCGGCAATGATGCGCCCCCGCCCGATGACGATGAGGTGGTCGGCGGTGAGCGCCATCTCGGACATCAGGTGTGAGGAGAGGAACACCGTGCGGCCCTCAGCCGCCAGACCCTTGGCCAGGTGCCGTACCCACTGGACACCTTCGGGATCGAGGCCGTTGACCGGCTCGTCGAGGATGACGGTGTGCGGATCACCGAGCAGCGCGCAGGCGATGCCGAGCCGCTGTCCCATGCCCAGGGAGAAACCGCCGACCCGCTTCTTCGCAACCGGCCCGAGGCCCGTCATCTCGATGACTTCCCTCACACGGCTGTTGGGGATGCCGTGCGTGGCGGCCATCGCGCGCAGGTGGTTGTACGCGGAGCGTTTGGTGTGGACAGCCTTCGCGTCGAGAAGGGCTCCCACCTCGCGCAGGGGGGCCGAATGCTGGGCGTAATGCTTGCCGTTGACCCGCACGTCACCGCCGGAGGGATTGTCGAGGCCGACGATCATGCGCATGGTGGTGGACTTGCCCGCACCGTTGGGTCCCAGGAAGCCGGTGACGCGGCCCGGTTTCACGGTGAATGAGATTCCGTCTACGGCGGTTTTGGCGCCATAGCGTTTGGACAGGTCTACTGCCTCAATCATGGGGGGCGTCCTTGGGGAAAGGGGATGCGGAGTACTTCCACCCTACGGAGTTCCGGGCTGCGCGGCGCCGACCCGCGGGATGATCTTCGTGCACTCCAGGGTCCGTCGAAAGGATGACCTCCCCTTCCGATCTAGGTGGCGGCGAGCGACTGCGGCCGGCCGGGGACTTCCAGTTCGTGCTGCTCGAAGGTCTCCAGATCCACCACGGTGATGCCGGGCCAGAATCCGTCCCGCGTGTAGCCGCCCGAGAGCAGGGCGTACAGCCTGCCCGTCTCCGGGTGAATCCACGGGATCACGTTCTCATGCAGCCGGTTCAGCGGCACCACCTCCTCCGCGCCTGACCCCAGGTCGCGGACCGTCAGGTTCGGAGATCCGGTGGCATTCCCGAAGGCTCCGGTTCCCACCACCAGCAGAGCGTCCCCGGCGACCACCGTTCCGTGCTGGTGCGAGTTCGCCGTCATCTCCTCCACAGTCACAGTCCCCCGAACAGGGTCGACGACGGCGAGCGCCAGTCCCTGATAGGGCAGCAGGAGGTTACCGGCGTCGTCCACTGCACCGTAATGCGGCTTCTCCCAGGAGGCGAGGCCGCCCTGGGTGCCGAAAGGTGCCACTTCGATCCGCCGGGCCGCGAGGGTCGCGGGGTTGACCACGTGGACCGAGAAGGAATCATGGTCGATCGTGTAGACCTCGGAGCCGTCAGCGGACAACAGCAGGTCGAAGGGCCGCAGCCCCACCTCGACGGTTCCGACCGTCCGGCCCCCGGCAACGTCCATTTTCTCCAGGACCGACGTGCCGTCAGCCCGAAGCACGGCGACGTAGACGGTGGCCCCGTCGGCGCTGGCAACGATCCCGGTGCCGCCCGCCCGGTACTCGCCGTACCCGATTCCGCCCGCCGGGTTGGCATACGGAATCAGGGCGGTACGACGGCGGTCGTCCAGGTCCACCACCGCCACACCTTCCGCCGTGGAGACGAAGGCCCGGCCGTCCACGACATACACGTCCCAGGGCGCCGCCCCGACCGGGATGCTGTCCTCCACAGGGTTCCCCGCAGCAGCGGGGTCGATGACCAGCAAGCTGTCCCCCACCGCGTCCGTGGCCAGGACAAGGGCCTCTGAGGGCGGAGAAGGCGAGGCCGCAGCAGAGGGCGACGGCGCCGAGGAAGGTGTGGGCACGGCAGGGGCGGGAGACCCAGAGCGCACCGGAGAAGGCGCGGCCGCCGTCGAAGAGGAAGAAGAGGACGGGGAAGGACCGGGCACCGCCGTACATGCTGTCAGGAACAGTAGGAAGGAAACGACGGCGGCGCGGCGGAGCATGCATCCATTGTCGCCCCCCGTTAGAGCGGGCCGTCCAGGTAACGCTGGACAGTCGGCGCAACCAGCCGGACAACCTCCTCCCGGTTCGCCGAAGCAAGCGGCTCAAGCCGCAGAACGTACCGGGCCATCACCATGCCCATGACCTGGCTGGCGGCGAGCGAGGCCCGGAGCCGCGCGTCCTCCTCGGTCATCCCCGTGGTGATAAGCGCAAAAATCCGCCGGCCGAGGACCTCGCGCATGAGGGCCGCCTGGGTCCGCGACCCCACAGCTCCCCGCAGCAGCGCCAACAGCGCCGGCTGCGCAGGTGACTCCCACAGTGCCAGCAGGGTCCGCACCAGCTCCTCACCCCGTTCCGGAACGGGACAGCGCACGACGCCGGCGAGCACCGTCGCGGGATCGGCCGGCAGTTCTATGCAGGCGGCGAACAGCTCGTCCTTGCTGTCGAAATAGTGGTGAATGAGTGCCGGATCCACACCGGCGGCGCGGGCGATCCCCCGGAGGCTGGCGCCGTCGAAACCGTGCTCGGCGAACATTCCACGCGCTGTCGCAATAATGTGGGCGCGGGTGTCCCCGGAGCCGGCCCTCCGGCCGCGCAGTGCCCTGCTCACGAGGTCCGGCGCCGGAGAGTCAGTGAGGCCAGCAGCAGCACCGCGACAATGACCGCGCCGATCACCGCGATGTCCGACCAGAGCTGGGCCGTAGGTTCGGAGTTCCCCGCGATCTCGAACAGTGCATCGACCGAATACGTCAGCGGCAGAACACCGGACACGGCCTCGAGGATCTCGTTCATGTCGTCCCGCGCCACAAAGAGTCCACAGAGCAGGATCTGCGGGACCACCACCACCGGCATGAACTGCACAGCCTGGAACTCGGTACGCGCAAAGGCCGAGCACAGCAGGCCCAGGGCAACCCCGAGGACCGCATTGACGACCGCGACCATCACCACCAGCCCCGGGCTGCCCTCAATGGCGAGGTCAAAGGTCCAGTAGGCGATCGCCGTGGCCACGCAGGCCTGTAGCGCCGCCATGAGTGAGAAGGCCAGTGCGTATCCGAACAGCAGGTCAGCCTTGTGGATCGGTGTGGTCAGCAGACGCTCAAGGGTGCCCGAGGTCCGTTCGCGGAGCATGGTGATCGAGGTGACCAGGAACATCACCACGAACGGGAAGATGGCCAGCATCATGAGCCCCACCCGGTCGAACGTCCTTGGGGCTCCGGGCGGCAGCGTCTCGTTCTCGTACAGGAAGTAGACAACGGCCAGCAGCAGCGCCGGAACTACCAGGATCAGGGCGATGCTGCGCGGGTCGCTTCGGAGCTGGCGCAGAACCCTCCCGCAGGTGGCCACCAGCATGGCCGGGTTCATGACGCCACCCCGGCGTTCTGAGCCTGGATGAGGCGCAGGAAGGCGAGTTCCAGGTCATCAGTGGCGCCGCGCCGTCGTAGTTCCTGCGGGGTAAGCTGCGCGAGCAGGCGGCCTTCGCGAAGAAGAAGCAGGGAATCGCATCTGCCCGCCTCCTCCATTACGTGGCTGGAGATGATCAGCGTGGTTCCCTCGGCTGCGAGTGCCGCGAAGCGGTTCCAGAGGTCCACCCGGAGCACCGGGTCCAGGCCCACGGTCGGTTCATCGAGCACCAGCAGCACCGGCCGCGCCACGAGGGCGCAGGCGAGGGAGACGCGGCTGAACTGCCCTCCGGAGAGGTCGCGCGCCTTGCGCCGCCGCAGGTCAGAAAGCCCGACGGCGTCAACGGCCGCCTGCGCATCCCTTCTGCCGGCGCCGGCCATTGCACCGAAGTAGCGGACGTTCGCTTCGACGGTCAGGTCCGGGTAAACGCTCGGATCCTGCGTCATGTATCCCACCCGGCGGCGCAGCGAGGGGTGGCCCGCCGCCCTGCCCAGTACGACGACGGACCCGCCACCGATCCTCTGCGCGCCCACTATGGCGCGCATGAGAGTGGTTTTTCCGCTTCCTGACGGCCCCAGGAGGCCGGTGATCCGCCCGGAGGGAAGGGTGAAGCTGAGGTCCGTGAGGACCCGGTGCCGTCCGCGGTTGATCATGAGGCCGGATACTTCCACCGCGTCCGGTTCCGCGGCCCGCTGTGCGGTCATGACCGCCTCCCGCTAATTCACCAGTTGGTGAATTAAGGGTAGATCCGTGGGAACAACCGGTCAACGGGAACTGACGGACGCAAACTTCCTGACCGCGAGCGGCACGAAAATCACCAGCATCACCACGATCCCGATGATCACGGTGACGATCGGGTTCTGCAGCGTCCAGGCGGTTGGCTCGGGGAATTCCGGGTTGGTGTTATGGATCGGGACAAAGGCGTTCGAGATGAAGGTCAGCGGGAACAGGATCATGAAGGACGCGTTGTTGATGACCTCCGGGCTGCGCACGCTCATTCCGAGCAGGGCCATCACCCAGCTGAACGAGTAGGAGAACAGTAGGAGGACACCGACTCCGCCGAGAAAACCCCAGAACGACGTCGTTACGCGCCACCCGACCACCCAGCCGGTTCCCATCATGATCAGCATGGAGATGCTGTTGATGACGAGGTCGCCGTTGGTGCGTCCGATCAGCACCGCCGCCGGACTCATGGGCAGCGTACGGAAGCGGTCGATGATCCCGTCCTTGAGGTCCTGTGCCATGGCGGCTCCGGAGAACGTTGAGCCGAAGATGACCGTCTGCGCAAAGATGCCGGCCATCAGGAAGTTCACGTAGTCAGGCACGTTCATGGCGCCGGCGTACACCTGGCTGAACAGGAGGACAAACATGATGGGTTGAAGGATGGTGAAGACCAGGATCTCCGGCACGCGTTTGATCTTGATCAGGTTGCGGCGGGTGGCGATCCAGCCGTCCGAAACGAACTGGGCGAGCGGTGAACCCACGCTCTCGAAGGCGGGTTGAGTGACCGCGGTCATTTCGCTGTCTCCATTTCAGTGCTGTCGGTGCTGGTCTCGTCTTCGGCTTTGTGGCCGGTGAGCTTGAGGAAGACATCATCCAGGGTGGGCCTGCGCATCCCGGCGTCATGCAGCTCGATGCCCGCCTCGCCGAGGTCCGAGAGCACGTACTGCAGTGCGCGTGGGCCCTCGACGACGGACACCTCCACGGTGCGGTCGTTCACGGCGGGAGTACCGTCACCATGGCGTGCAAGGATCTCTCGCGCCGCTCCGGCGTCGGCCTCGTTCACCAGCGTGACGACTACCCGGTGGCCGCCGATCTGCGCCTTCAGCTGATCGGACGTGCCCTCGGCGATGACCTTTCCGCCGTCGATCACCGCAATGTCATCGGAGAGGTGATCGGCCTCCTCCAGGTACTGCGTGGTGAGAAGCAGCGTGGTGCCGTCATTCACCAGTTGCGTAATGATTTCCCACAGGGCCAGCCGGCTGCGCGGGTCCAACCCGGTGGTGGGCTCGTCGAGGAACAGGATCTTGGGGTTGATCACCAGTGCGCCGGCAAGGTCGATGCGGCGTCTCATACCGCCGGAGAATCCCTTGACGGGACGGTTACCGGCCTCGGTCAGCTCGAACTGTTCAATCAGTTCCTGGGCCCGTTTCCGCGCGGTACGGGCACCGAGGTGATAGAGCCTGCCGACCATCTCGAGGTTCTCGAACCCGGTCAGGTTCTCATCGACCGCCGCGTACTGGCCGGACGCCCCGATGATGCGCCGTGCCGCCTTGGGGTTACGGAGCACGTCGATCCCGTCGATGTGCGCCGTACCCTCATCGGGCCTGATGAGCGTGGTGAGCACCTTGACCGCCGTCGTCTTGCCCGCTCCGTTGGGACCGAGCAGGGCCTTCACGGTTCCCTGGGGCACGGACAGGTTGAGGCCGGCGAGCGCATGCACGGGGCCGCTTTTAGAGGTGTACGTCTTCTTCAGACCTTCGGCCTGGATGATTGTCATGGGTAAACCCTAGGTTTGGGGGGATTTCGGATGAAGGGGATCGCGGACAGGTTCAGTCCGCTACCTCGACGGCGCTTCGGAGGACACCGGCACTCCATGCCACAGGAACTGGGCAAGATCCGAGCCTAGTCACCGCGCCGCCCTTCCGCGTCCTCCTCAGGGAGTATCTCTCCGCCGTTGACCCAAATAGCCCGCCGCGCGCAGGGCAGCCCTTGACGACCTTCAGGCGCAGGTCGAGAGTTACTAGAGACGCCCGTATTTCGGGCGCCGCTCGCCATGCAGAGACATGCGAGCCCCTCTTCAGGAAGGTGGAGGCAATGGATGCAACGACGTTGACCTGGGTCATCATCGGGATCATTGTGGTCCTGCTCATCATCGGTTTGATTATTTTTCTGGGACGCAAGCGCCAACAGGCCCATGTTCAGGAAAAGCGGCGTGAGGACCACGAGCGCGCGAACCAGATCCGGGAGGAAGCGCACGCAAAGGATCTTGAGGCACGCGAGCGCGAGGCACACGCAACCCGCGCATCGGCTGAGGCCCAGCAGGCCGAAGTGGACGCCGAGCGGAAGCGCCAGGAAGCGGAACAGCGCCAGGCCGATGCACAGGGACTGCGCCGCGAGACCGACGAGCGCGCCCGCCAGGCGGACGAAATCGACCCTGAGGTCACGGACGACCGCTCACACCGGGACCACAACCGCGGGAACGACGGCGAGCACCGGGACCACAACCGCAGGGACGACACGGAAACCCGGAACGACGCGGAGTACCGGGACGACAGGGTCCACTCGGACAGCCCCGAACACCGGAACGACGGCGTCCACCAGGACGGCCCCGATCACCGGGACGACGCGGATCCGGGACGCTCCGGACGGCACTGACTTCACCAACCACGAGGCGGGCAGCTCCACGGGCTGTCCGCCCGTCGTCGTCCTTTCCCTGTCCACTCTGAACAGACGACGACGGCGTCAGGACGGAATGCGCGAGCCTTCCGGTTCGCTCGCCGGGCGTTCTGCTGCGGCCGGCGCCACGAGGAAGGATGCCAGGACCGCCACGCCGACGGCGAGCAGTGCGTTGCGGATCCCCACCTGATCGCCGAGGAATCCGAGCAGTGGCGGGCCGGCGAGGAACGCCATGTATCCGATGGTCGAAACCACCGACACGCGGGCGGCTGCGAACCGCGGCTCATCGGCGGCGGCGGACATGCCCATGGGGAAACCGAGGGCAGCACCGGTCCCCCACAGCACCGCGCCGGCCCCGGCAAGCAGCACGTTGGGCGCAAGGACAAAGAGCAGCAGGCCAACCAGCGACGACGCGAGACTCACCTGCAGCACGCGGACCCGTCCGAACCGGTCGATAAATCCGCCGCCCACAAAACGGAAGAGCGTCATCGAGGCGACGAACACACCGAACATCAGGGCGCCCACAGCCTCGCTGGCACCGAGCCCGTCGACGGTTGCCTTCGCGACCCAGTCATTTGCTGCGCCCTCCGTCAGCGCCGCTCCCAGTACCACCAGCCCGATCAGGAGCGTGCGTGGCTCCTTCCAGGCGGCGAGGCCGTTGCGTCGGGGGGAGGCGTCGTCGTCGTGCTGGTGCGCATGAGGAATCTCGGGCAGGAAGTAGCGCGGAATCCACAGCGAAATGGCCAGTACCAGAACCGCGACGCCGAACAGGTGCGTGGACAGGGCAACCCCGGTCGCCGCGAGACCTGCGCCGGCTACCGCGCCCAGGAACGCGCCGCCGCTGAAGGCGGCGTGGAACTTGGGCATGATGGTGCGCATGAGCCGGCGTTCGACGTCGGCGCCTTCCAGGTTCTGCGCCACGTCCCACAGTCCGATTCCGAGACCGAAGACAAACAGGCCGGCCGCCGTAAGGATCACCGATTCGGCAACCAGCCCACTGGCTATGGTTGACGCGGCAATAGTCGAGAGAATTCCGCCCACCCGCACGGCATTCGCGGTGCCGATCCGGGCCGCGACCCCGCCGGACAGCGGCAGGGAAATCATCGAGCCGATGGCGGCCACCAGGAGCAGCGTGCCCGTCTGCCCATCGCTCAAACCCAGGACGTCCGACGCCGACGGGATGCGGGCCGCCCAACTGGCGAAGACCAGTCCATTGAGCCCGAAAATTGCGAAGGTTGCCCACATGGCCGGATTGAGGTTGGTTTGCACCTGTAAACCGTATGCGGACCGGCCCGGCGGGTCCACCGCCGGGGGGCAGTGTGAGGAACGTTACGGCCCTAGCGGGAGCGCTGAACCCGACCCTCGTCCCACACCGGAGTCTCGGACTCGTACACTTTCCCGTCCTCGCCGAACACCAGGAACCGGTCGAAGCTCCGCGCAAACCAGCGGTCATGGGTCACCGCGAGCACCGTGCCCTCGAAGGCGTCGATTGCACGTTCCAGCGCCTCGGCGGAATGGAGGTCGAGGTTGTCGGTGGGCTCGTCGAGGAGCAGCAGGGTAGCGCCGGAGAGTTCCAGCAGCAGGATCTGCAGGCGTGCCTGCTGGCCACCGGACAGGGAATCGTAGAGCTGCTCCGACTGGCCGGCAAGGCCGTAGCGGTCCAGCACGGCGGACGCCGCTTCACGCCCCAGACCGGACCGGTGATCGTCCCCGCGGTGCAGGATGTCGAGCAGGCTCCGGCCCAGCAGATCGGGGCGAACGTGAGTCTGGGCAAAGAACCCGGGCCGGATGCGCGCCCCGAGCTTGACGACGCCGGTGTGCGGCACCGGCGCAATGCTCACCTCTGACACCGGCTCATGCTCCTTCTCCGGGTCCGTGCCGCCTGCGGCAAGCAGCCGGAGGAAGTGCGACTTCCCGGATCCGTTCGAGCCGAGCACCCCTACCCGATCCCCGAACCAGATCTCGGTACTGAACGGCTTCATCAGGCCGGTGAGCTCAAGCTTCTGCGCCACCACGGCACGCTTGGCGGTGCGCCCGCCCTTGAGCCGCATGGTGACGTTCTGCTCGATCGGGATCGCCTCCGGCGGCCCGGCCTCCAGGAATTTCGCCAGCCGCGTCTGGGCAGCGTGGTAGCGGTTCGCCATGTCCGAGCGGAACGCCGCCTTGTTCTTGTACATGTTCACGAGCTCTTTGAGCTTGATGTGCTCCTCGTCCCAGCGCCGCCGCAGTTCCTCGAACCGCGCATTCCGGTCACTTCGAGCCTGCAGGTAGGTGCCGAACCCGCCGCCGTGTACCCAGCTGGAGGCTCCGAGTGCGCCCGGTTCCAGGGTCACGATGCGGGTGGCTGCGTTGTTGAGCAGTTCCCGGTCGTGGCTGACGAAGAGTACTGACTTGCCGGACTCGTTGAGCTTCGCCTCGAGCCAGCGCTTGCCGGGCACGTCGAGGTAGTTGTCCGGCTCGTCGAGGAGAAGGAGGTCATCAGGTCCGGCGAACAGCGCCTCGAGCACCAGCCGCTTCTGTTCACCGCCGGACAATGACGACGCCGCTCGGTATTGCGCGCGCTCATACGGCAGCCCGAGCGCCGCCATCGTTACTTCGTCCCAGATGGTCTCATGTTCATACCCGCCGGCGTCTCCCCAATCGGCAATCGCCTGGGCGTAGCGCATCTGGGTGGGTTCGTCGTCGTGCTCCATCATGGCGAGCTCGGCGTCGTCGATGCGTTTGGCAGCCGCGGCGAGCGCGGGCGGAGCTGCGGAGACCAGGAGGTCGCGGACGGTGGTGTCGTCGCGGACCTGACCCACGAACTGGCGCATGATGCCCATGGAGCCGGAACGGGTGACAGCGCCCTCATCGGCGGTGATGTCCCCGGCAACAATGCGCAGGAGGGTGGTCTTGCCGGTGCCGTTCGGTCCGATCAGGGCAGTCTTGTGGCCCTCTCCCACCTTGAAGGTGACGCCGTTGAGCAACTGCCGGCCGTCGGAGAGGAAGTAGTCGATGTTGGAAACGTCAAGGTGTGCCACGGGTCCAGTCTTTCACCCGTGCGGAATTCACCGTTAACTGAAGCAGGGCCGCCCCGTGAGGGACGGCCCTGCTGAAGCACTCCGTTTAGAGAGCGTCCACCACAACAACCAGAACGTTGTCGACGATGTTCACGTCGACGACATCCTGTACATCGATGTCGTTCTCATTCAATGCCTGGACGGTGAGACCGTTCAGCACGTTGTTGTTTTCCACGTCCACGTCGATATCACTGAGGACATCGCCTTCAACGTTGACCAACTGAATCTGGTCCACGTCGACGGTGCGGTCGAGATTCACGGCGGCTGCTACCAGCCCGCCGATCGCTCCTGCGTTCTGTCCGCCAACCACGCCGACACTCTCAAGGGGTGCGGCCTGGGCCATACCGGCTCCGCCGAATGCGAGGGCTCCGGTAACAGCTACGGTTGCGATAGTGCGCTTCGTGTTCATGGTTGTACTCCTTCGATTAGACTTTGGGGTTCTAATCCCGGCGTGCCCCTAGACCGTAGACAGATCGCTCCGGGAAAGCAAGCTGGCTTACTATTTGTAGTGGTCTATGTACGGGGGCCGGAGGAGCATTCAGGCGATCACGCCATGCTGCGGAACGCTTTCTCGCGGAGGCCGGCACGCTGCTGGTTGGTCAAGGACAGCCACTTAGCCGGGGTCAACCTCAGCTCCGCAAGGATGCGCCGGTCCTCGATTGACAACACCGTCGGTCCGGACGCCAGGCGCCGGCGGCGCAATCGGCTGAGCCCCACGGCCCCGACCACCAGCACAACGACCGTGACCACCACCAGGACAGCTATCAGTTCGATATTCATGTTTTCTCCTGCGGACGATTTCCCGGCCGCCACCGGGAAGAAGTGCTCATGATCCTCCCGGCGCCTTGGGAAAACGCTGGTTGCCGTGCCGGTTGAGGTGACGCAGGATGGGACGACGATGTACAAGGACATCGACGTGGTGATGGAGGATGCCCGGGACCTGGTGCGCGTTCGCCACACCCTGCGCCAGATCGTCAACGTGAAAGGAAACTGACCGGCGGCTTTCCTCACCCGAAGTCGTTGAAGCTGTACACGTGCAGCCCGGCAAATCCGCCTGCCTTCTCCACGGAGCGCACCAACGGAGAGGGATCGTACGACGACGGCGCGAGCACCGTGCGCAGCAGCGAACCGCTGCGCTGTGCGAACTTCAGCGACGGACCGACTCCGATGCGTCCAGCGAGGGCGATGAGGCGCGTGCGGCGGACGCGGCCGGGAACACCCGCCCAGACCGGGACCGTCACGCCGTCAGCCCTGAGCCTTCCCACGTAATCCGTGAGAACATCACCCGAGAAGCACATCTGCGTGACCGCCCAGCTGCCGAGTTCCTGTTTCTTGAGGAGCAGCTCGGTCAGTTCCGGCTCGGCAATGGTGGGATGACCCTCCGGATAGGCAGCGAAGCCGGCTTCGAATCCGCCGATTTCTGCCAGATCCTCCATCAGCGGCAGGCTCCACGCGTACGGTCCGGCGGCCTCGCGGGAATCGCCGGCGATCACAAAGAGGTCGCGCATCCCGGCATCGCCGAGCCGGGCCGTGAACTCCGCCAGCTGGTGCCTGGACGCGATGGTTCGGGCGGCGAGGTGGGGCACCGCCCGGTAGCCCAGGGCGGCGAGTTCTCCCGCGAGCTGCACCGTCTCCTCCGGCCCGTGGTGGGGAAGGCAGGTGATCGTGACCGTTGCCCCCGGGGCGAGGTGCCGCCGCACCTGGGCAACGATGTCTCCGCCGGGGACAATCTCAACCCGGGCCGGGAGTCCCACTCAGCACTCCACCACGTTCAGCGCGAGACCGCCGCGCGCGGTTTCCTTGTACTTGTCCATCATGTCCGCACCGGTCTCACGCATGGTCTTGATGGCGGCGTCGAGGGAGACGAAGTGCTGCCCGTCGCCGCGGACCGCCATGCGGGCTGCGGTGATGGCCTTGATGGCACCGACTGCGTTGCGTTCGATGCAGGGGATCTGCACCAGTCCACCGACCGGATCGCATGTCAGTCCCAGGTTGTGTTCGATGCCGATCTCGGCGGCGTTCTCCACCTGCTCAGGCGTTCCGCCCAGCACCTCGGCGAGCCCGGCAGCGGCCATTGCGCAGGCAGAACCGACCTCGCCCTGGCAGCCGACTTCCGCCCCGGAGATGGATGCGTTCTTCTTGAAGAGGGCACCGACAGCGGTGGCGGCGAGCAGGAAGCGGATGACGCCGTCGTCGTCGGCTCCTGGAACAAAGTCCGTGTAGTACTTCAGGACGGCCGGGATGATCCCGGCCGCGCCGTTGGTGGGTGCGGTGACCACCCGCCCGCCGGCGGCGTTTTCCTCATTCACGGCGAGCGCAAACAGGGTGACCCATTCCATGGTGCTGAGGTGGTCATCCGGATCCGCCTCCTTGCGGAGCAGTTCAAGCTGCCTGGCGGCACGGCGCCGCACGTGAAGGCCGCCCGGCAGGACGCCGCTGTTGGTGGAGCCGCGGCGGATGGTGTCCTGCATGACGTCCCAGATTTCGAGCAGGCCCTCGCGGACTTCCTGCTCGGATCGGGCGGCCAGTTCATTGGCGAGAACTATCTCCGAAAAGGACTTTCCGGTTGCGGCGGCGATCCCGAGCAGCTGCTCACCGGACTCGAAGGGGTAGCTGACCGCAACCGTGCTGTCGGTCGGCAGGTCAACGCCGATCTGGTCCTCGTCCAGCACAAATCCACCGCCGACGGAATAGTACTCCCGGGCGAGGAGAAGCATGCCGTCAGCGTTATATGCCGAATGGCGCATACCGTTGGTGTGGTAGTCCAGGCGCTGCCTGCGGTGCAGGATGAGGTCCTTTTCGGGGTCGAACGCGATCTCGTGCGTGCCCGCCAGCCGAAGCACCTTCGATGTTGAGATTTCTTCCACGCGCGGTTCGGCCCGCTCCGGATCGGTGAGGTGGGGCTGTTCCCCCTCCAGTCCGAGAATTACAGCCTTGACCGTCCCGTGCCCGTGGCCGGTCACGCCGAGTGATCCGAACAGTTCGGCCTTCACCCGGTGTACCTGGGGAAGAAGGTCCCGCTCGACCAGCAGCCGCGTATACAGGTACGCCGCCGTCATCGGTCCACCCGTATGCGAACTTGAGGGACCGATTCCGATCTTGAACAGGTCGAAGGCGCTGATGGTCATGAGCGGCCCGGCCGCCTGTAGAACGGCAGTTCAACCACCGTGAAGCCCTCGGGGCGCCCGCGCAGGTCCACCTCAAGTTCCGTACCGGGTTCCGCCAGAGCCGTCTCCACATAGGCCAGCGCAATGGGATAGCCGAGGGTCGGGCTGGGGAGCCCGGAGGTCACGGTTCCGACGGTGCGTCCGTCCGCGACGACGCCGTACCCGGCGCGGGCCGATCTCCGCCCGGTGCCGCGGAGGCCCACCAATTTCCGAGCCGGGGTCTCCCCCTTGAGCGGTTCAAGCACCGATCGGCCCACGAAGTCGTCGGACTTCTTCAGGCTGACCACCGGGCCCAGACCCGCCTCGAAAGGATTGATGTCCAGACCCAGCTCATGCCCGTACAGCGGCATGCCAGCCTCGAGCCGCAGCGAGTCGCGGGCGGCCAGCCCGCACGGCGCCAGTCCGTGCCCGTCTCCGGCCTCCGTCACGGCATTCCACAGCTGTGCAGCGTCACCGCTTCCGATGAAGAGCTCGAACCCGTCCTCGCCGGTGTACCCGGTCCGGGCCAGGAGGACCCGCAGGCCTGCGAGCTCCACGTGGACCGCGGCGTAGTACTTCAGCGAGGTGATTGCCGCCTGGTCCGAACCGGTGGCCATACCGAGCAGGATCGCCTCGGCGTTGGGGCCCTGAACCGCGATGAGAGCGGTCTCTTCGGACTGGTCCTCCACCTGCACGTCGAAGTTCACGGCCCGCTCCCGCAGTTCGGCGGCCACGGCGTCCGAGTTCGATGCGTTGGGGACCACCAGGAACTCATCCTCGGCGAGACGATAGGTGATGAGGTCATCGATCACCCCGCCTTCCGGCGTGCAGATGAGCGAATACTTGGCTTTCCCGACGGCGATGACGGCGAGATTGGAGACGAGCGCATAATTCAGGAACTCCGCAGCCTGGGGGCCGCTGACCAACACCTCGCCCATGTGGGAGAGGTCGAAGATCCCGGCGGCGCGGCGGACTGTGTGGTGTTCCTCAAGTTCACTGCGGTACTTCAGCGGCATCTGCCAGCCGCCGAAGTCGGTGAACGCTGCGCCAAGTCCCTGGTGCTGGGCATAGAGGGCGGTCTGCTTGGTCATGGTTCTCCCTAGTCTTCGAATTCCTCGATCGGAGGGCATGAGCAGACAAGGTTCCGGTCTCCGTGTGCACCGTCGATGCGGCGTACCGGAGCGAAGTACTTGTCATGGCGCAGCGTGCGCAACGGGAAGGCTGCCAGCTCCCGGGGATACGCAGAGGACCAGTCGTCGCTGATCAGCATCTGTGCCGTATGCGGGGCCTGCCGGAGCGGACTCTCTTCAAGCTGCCATTCACCGGACCCCACGCGGTCGATCTCACCGCGGATGGCGATCATCGCGTCGATGAAGCGGTCCAGCTCGGCAAGGTCCTCGGACTCCGTCGGCTCGACCATGAGCGTGCCGGCAACCGGGAAGCTCAGCGTCGGTGCGTGGAAGCCGTAGTCGATGAGACGTTTGGCGACGTCCTCGGCGGTGACCCCGGTCCTGGCCGTGAGTGCGCGGAGATCAAGGATGCACTCGTGGGCCACCAGACCGTTCTCGCCCGAGTAGAGCACGGGGAAGTGCTCGTTCAGGCGGGCGGCCACGTAGTTCGCGGCCAGGAGCGCCGACTTGGTGGCAGCCGTCAGCCCCTCGCTGCCCATCAGCGCAACGTAGGCCCAGGAAATGGGGAGGACGCCTGCCGAACCGAAACGGGACGCTGAGATCGGAACACCGGAGACGCCGTCGTGGTCGTCGCGCTGGACGCCGTTGGCGTCCCCGGGCAGGAACGGCACGAGGTGCTCTGCCACCGCAACCGGTCCGACGCCGGGGCCGCCGCCGCCGTGCGGGATGCAGAAGGTCTTGTGGAGGTTCAGGTGGGAGACGTCGCCGCCGAACTCGCCCGGCTTCGCGAGCCCGACCAGCGCGTTGAGGTTGGCACCGTCGATGTACACCTGGCCGCCGGCCGAGTGCACCTGGTCGCAGACCCAGCGCACGTCTTCCTCGAAGACGCCGTGGGTGGAGGGGTAGGTGATCATGATCGCGGACAGGGTCTCCCGGTTCGCCTCGATCTTCGCCTGCAGGTCATCATGGTCGATGTTGCCGTTCTGGGCGGTCTTCACCACCACCACCTTCATCCCGGCGAGCACCGCCGATGCGGCGTTAGTGCCGTGCGCCGATGACGGGATGAGGCACACGGTACGGGCCTCGTCACCGCGCGAGAGGTGGTAGTTGCGGATTGCCAGGAGTCCGGCGAGCTCGCCCTGCGACCCGGCGTTCGGCTGGATGGAGACCTTGGCGTAGCCGGTGATCTCGGCGAGGCGGTTCTCGAGATCGTCGATCAGGTGGCGCCAGCCCTCGGTCTGGTGCTCCGGCGCGAACGGATGGATGGTGGCGAACTCCGGCCAGGAGATGGGCTCCATCTCAACCGTGGCATTGAGCTTCATGGTGCAGGAGCCCAGCGGGATCATGGTCCGGTCCAGCGCCAGGTCCCGGTCGGAGAGCGCGCGCAGGTAGCGCAGCATCTGCGTTTCCGAGCGGTGGAGCGCGAAGACCGGGTGGGTCATGTACGACGACGTCCGCTGCAGTTCAGCGGGAATCGTTGCTTCTCCCCCGCCCGGCAGTTCAACGCCGAAGACCTCCGCGATGGTCTCCAGGTGGGCATCCGTGGTGGTCTCGTCGCACGAGATGCCGACATGGTCTGAATCGGCCAGGCGAAGGTTGATGCCGCGCTTTTCCGCCGCGCTGACGAGCTCCTGCGCCTTGCCCTCCGCCTTCACCAGGAGGGTGTCGAAGAACTGCCCGTGGACCGTGCCCGGGAGAGCGGCCGCAAGCCTCGCAGCCCTGGAATGGACGCCCTCGGCGATGGCCTTCAGCCCATCCGGGCCGTGGTAAACGCCGTACATGCTGGCCACGATCGCCAGCAGCGCCTGGGCGGTGCAGATGTTGGACGTCGCCTTCTCCCGGCGAATGTGCTGCTCGCGGGTCTGCAGTGCGAGGCGGTAGGCGGGAGCGCCGTCGGCGTCCTTCGACACACCGACCAGGCGGCCCGGAAGCATACGCTCCAGTCCCTTGCGGACGGCCATATAGGCGGCGTGCGGCCCGCCGAAGAACAGGGGAACACCGAAGCGCTGGGCCGAGCCGACCGCAATATCCGCGCCCTGTTCGCCGGGCGGGGTGATCAGTGTCAGCGCAAGAAGGTCAGCCGCCACTGTGACCAGGGCACCGGCGTCGTGCGCTTTGGCGATGAGGTCCGCATGATCGCGCAGGGCACCGGAGGTGCCGGGCTGCTGCAGGACAATACCGTTGACGTCGCCCTCGGGCAGCCCGTTCGAGAGATCAGCAACCTCAATCTCGAACCCCAGTGCCTCGGCCCGGCCCTTGACCACGGCGATGGTCTGCGGCAGGCAGTCCGCATCCAGCACAGTGCGGCCGCCCTTGTTCCTGCCCGAGCGGCGCATCAACAGAACCGCTTCCGCTACCGCGGATGCTTCATCGAGCAGGGACGCGTTGGCGATCGGGAGGGCCGTGAGGTCCTGGACCATGGTCTGGAAATTCAACAGTGCTTCAAGGCGGCCCTGGGAAATCTCCGGCTGGTATGGGGTGTACGCGGTGTACCAGGCGGGTGATTCGAGAACGTTGCGGCGGATGACCGGCGGCGTCACGGTGTCGTAGTAGCCCTGGCCGATCATCTGCACGGCGGTCGTGTTCCTCGCCGCGATGCGGCGGAGCTCCGCGAGCGCTTCCGACTCACTCAGGGCGTCGGGAAGATCCAGACCTTCTGCGATGCGGATGCTCGCCGGCACCGCCACGTCAACGAGCTTGTCCAGGCTGGGATAACCGAGAACCTTGAGCATGTGCTCGGCATCGCCCGGGCGCGGACCGATATGACGGTCGGAGAAGTTAGTTTCCGTGGGAAAGGTCATGGGAACTCCGTAGCTCAGTGTCCACTCCCCAAGGGCGCGGACTATGGTCGGGTTCCTCCCCGCTCTGTATTGGACCTGAGAGATTCGGCGAACACGCCGTTCGCGTTGCACCGTCGGTGGGCACAACCCAGATGGGCGTGCCGCTTTCCAGAGTTGCCTGTCCGCTGCGGTGCTGGGCCTGAGAGATTCCCGGGGAGGATTTGCTCCTACGGCGCCTGCCCGTGTGAAATCCACGGCAGAACTCTCCCGCGGCGGGTCATCGGCGTTTGATAAGAAGATGGCTATTCAGTTGTGGTCGGAACCAACCTTACTCTCCGGCATGGGGTCCCTGAAATGGATTGGACACCCTCCTGGAGCTCCTGCGGGCTGTCTTCAGGAAAAAGTTGCATCTACAACTAGTGGTGGGCTACTCTTTAGTTAAAGGTTCAACTAACTCGGAGGATCCCATGCCCGTCTCACCCGTCCGCCTGAACCACGCTGTGCTGTTTGTCGCCGATCTTGAGCAAGCCGAAGCCTTTTACACCGACGTCATGGGCATGGAGGTCGCTGCACGCGAACCGCGCGCCAATGCCGCATTCATGCGGCTGCCCCGCTCCGGAAACCACCACGACCTCGGCCTGTTTGGAGTGGGAGCGGGCGCTGCGCCGAAGGTGCCCGGCAGTATCGGGCTCTATCACCTCGCCTGGCAGGTGGACACCATTGAGGAACTCGCCGAGGCCCGGGCGACCCTGCAGGAATCCGGCGCCTACTCGGGCGAATCCAGCCACGGAGCAACCAAGAGCATCTACGGCGCCGATCCGGACGGCAACGAATTCGAGATCATGTGGATGCTGCCCAGGGACGCCTGGGGCGAGTATGAAAACTCCGCGCCCGTTGACCGCCTTGACCTCGACTCCGAGCTCAGCCGGTGGTCGGGCGTGCAGACGGCAGGCCGCATGGTGACCGGAGACCGCACCGAATCCAGGGAGGATTACGCGTGAGCTCCTTTCCCGACCCCATCGTCGCCTGGCACAGCGCCGGCGACGCCGATCGGCCATTGGTGGTACTGCTCCACGGCCGCGGCGCTGACGAGGCAGGGATTATCGGCCTCGCCGATCACCTGCCGTCCGGTGCCTCCTATGCGGCGGTGCGTGCGCCGATCCCTGCGGGCGGCGGCTATGCCTGGTTCGCGAACCGGGGAATCGGGCGCCCCGTCGCCGAATCTCTTCGGGAAACGATGGACTGGTTCCGGGAATGGTTGGCCGGGGTTGCCCCCGCGGGTCGCCCGGTCCTGCTTCTCGGCTTCAGCGGAGGCGCCGCCTTTGCCGGCGGTCTGCTGCTCGATGAACCGGAACGCTTTGCCGGTGGCGCCATCCTCTACGGCGCGCTGCCGTTCGATGCCGGCGTACCGGTCACGCCCGCGCGGCTGGCGGGAGTACCGGTTTTCGTGGCACAGGGGGATGCCGACACCGTCATTCCGGCGGAACTGCTCGAGCGCACGTGGGACTATCTGCTCGGCGACTCGGGTGCTCCCACTTACGCGCGCCGCGACGCGGGCGGTCACAGCCTGAGCCCGCAGACGGTCGATGAACTGGGAGGGTGGGTCGCTGAACGCCTTCTGTTCCTGCAGCGCCGCGGGCAGCAGCCCGCAGGGTAGGGCCTAGGCAGCAGGCGACAGCCCGGGCATCGGAAGGCCGAAGACATCCTTCAGTGCCAGCTTCGCAGCGTGATAACCGCCCATGCCGTGCACTCCCGGCCCGGGCGGAGTGGACGCCGAGCACAGGTAGAGGCCCTTCGCCGGCATCCGCCAGGGATTGGGTCCGAGCGACGGACGTGCCAGCAGCTGCGGGATGGTAACCGCACCGCCGCTGAAATCACCGCCCACATAGTTCTCGTTGTAGTGTTCCAGGTCAGCCGCCGTCATCACATGGGAACGGACGACGACGTCACGGAAGCCGGGCGCAAAGCGCTCGATCTGCCGCACTATTGCTTCCGTCATGTCCCGGGTGGACCCGTGGGGCACGTGGCAGTAGGTCCAGAGCACGTGGCGCCCGTGGGGAGCGCGGGAGGGATCGAACCCGGACGGCTGGGAGACCAGGACGTAGGGGTTGTCCGGGTGCCGTCCCGCCGCCACGGCGGCTTCGGATGCCGCCGTTTCCGCACGGGTACCGCCCACATGGACCGTGCCGGCGGACCACACCTCCTCATTGGCCCACGGCACCGGCTCGGACAGGATGAAGTCCACTTTGCAGGCGCCGTCACCGAACCTGAACTTGTCCAGCGTGGCGAGGTACTTCTGCGGCAGCCGCCCGCCTGCAATCCGCGCGGCAACGTTCGGGGAGACGTCGAGCAGGACCGCCCGGGCGCCGTTGAGCTCGCCTACGGAATCGACCGTTTGCCCGGTGTGGATCACTCCGCCGTGGGCACGGATGTCCTCCGCCATCGCGTCCACGAGCGCCTGTGATCCACCGAGCGGGATGGGCCACCCACCGGCATGCGCGAGGGCACCGAGCGTCAGCCCGGCACCCGCGGCTGCGGGCGAGGGCAACCGTCCCACGGCATGCGCGGCAACACCGGTGAACAATGCGGCTGCTTCTTCCGTCGAGAAGCGCAGGTTCCACAGCCCGGAGCCCTGCTCCAGAGTTGCCAGGCCAAGGAGTGCGGCCGCCAGCGGGTGCCGCGGCACGCGCAGGAACTGGTTCAGTCCCGTGTCCACCACGCCCTCAATGTGCTGGATCAGCGGCCGCATCAGGCGTCGCCAGGCCTGCCCGTCCTTTCCGAGCCCCTGAACCGTCCGCCCGAGGTCGCGGTAGGCGAGGCCCGCGCGGCCGCCACCCAGCGGATTGGCGTAGGACAGCTCCGGCACTTCAAAGCGGACCCGTTCCTCCAGTCCAAACTCCCGGAAGAACGGGGAGGCCAGCGCCATCGGGTGCACCGCCGAGCAGACATCGTGGAAATGGTCCGGCTCGAGCAGCTCCATGGTGCGCGCTCCGCCGCCGATGGTCCGCCCGGCCTCGAAGACTTCAACGTTCAGTCCAGCCCGTGCCATCACGACGCCGGCCGCCAGCCCGTTGGGCCCGGCCCCGACTATCGCGACGTCCGCCATGACTAGCTCCCGGCCCCGGAACGGCCTGCCCGCAGCCTGGCAAGCGACGACGCCGCCCCCATCAGAAGCGCACGGCCCTTCGCGGCCGCCGTGCGCCGGAAGGACAACAGTCCGGCGACCAGGCGGTACCGGCCGGGGTTAAGCGGAATGTCGTAGGTCGTGGGGATGTCCACGACGTTCTTCGAGAAGTTGCGTTTGAAGGTCGTCACGTTGACGAGCTGGGGGTAGTTCTCGCTCACGATGCCGGTGAGGCCGCATGCAGTGTTTCCCGCCGCCTTCAACTGCCTGAACGCTTCCCACAGCAGCAGGTACGGCGCGAAGGTCTTCCGCGCATCGTGGGTGCTGCCTGCAAAGTAGTAGACCGAATAGCCGCGGTACTCGGTGGTGATGAGCCAGCTCACCGCCCGGTTGTCGACGTAGGCCACCATGAGCCGAAGATAATCGCCCAGGGTCGAGAGCAGCTTCTCGTAGTAATCGGCGCCGAAGCTCGAGAAGCCGTCGCGCTCCGCTGTTTCCTGAAGGATCGGGTAGAGCTCCTTCCGGAACACGTCCACCCAGTCCTCCCGCTCGATGGTCCGGATTTCCACCCCTGAGCGTTCCGCACGGCGGATGCTGTTCCGGGCGTTGGGCCTGAAGGACTTGAAGATCGCATCCTCGGAGGGCGTCAGATCGACGACGATCTCACGCTCGTACCAGCCGTGCTCAATGGGCCCGTCCGCGGGGGGCTGCGGGTGCTGGACCTGCATGCGGACGTAAAGCGGGTCTGTGCCGGGATCGGCAGCGAACTGCCGCTGGACCGTCCGCATCAGGCGAAGCTCTGCCTCCGGGGAACGGTCGGTGAGCCAGACCGGGCCGTTGATCGACACCAGGGATTCACGGAACCTGCGCCGCACCCGGAGCAGGCTCATCAGCACCGCCGGCGCACCGCCGTCGTCATAGTAGGCCCACAGACCGTAGGGTTCCCGGCCCAGGCCCCGCTCGAAGGCGGCCCACTGGGGGGTCTGCTCGAGGGGGATCACGACGCCGGGATGAGCCGATGTCAGCGCTTCGAAAGCCTCAGGGGTAAGGCGTTCGCTGCGGAAGACGGATTCTGTCACTGAGGGTCTTTCGGTGCGGGAGTATGCGGATCCGGACGGGACTCGTTCCAGCCTACCGGAGGGGGTCCGGTCCGATCAGGAGCCGTGTTGAAAGGGCCGCCGGCAGGATCATCGATCTGCAGGCGGCGTACCGGATCGTATTCCGGCTCCACTATGTGATGTGCCACGCGGTACATGAGGTATCCGGTCACCAGCAGACGCCCAAACACCGCGGCCACAAAGTAGGGCGAGTCGATGTTGTTCTCCACTGCGCCCGACGACGCCTCCCGGGCAACATACATCCAGAAGGCCCACCAGTGCAGCACTTCCACAAGCTGCCAGACAACAAATATTCTCCAGTCGACATAGGACAGTGCCAGGAAGGGAAGCAGCCACAATGTGAACTCGGGCCGGTAGTTGGGAAGAACGAGAACTAGCGCTCCCATCAGGAGAAACACCACCTGGGGAAGCCGCGGCCGCCGTGGAGCCTTCAGGACCAGCAGCACTATCAGCCCTCCAAGCACGCTGAAGGCCCCGACCGCCAGGAGCGTCGCCGTCTCTGACGCAAGAGCCGGAACGCCCAGCCGCTCAGCCAGGAGGTCATAGCCCGCCCAGAGCGAGGACGAAATGTTCAGGCGCGCGGGGTCGTACTGCCAGGGAAGCGCCAGGGCCTGCCCCGGACCAAACGGAAGAACCATGAGGAACCAGATCGCCCCCATCGAGCCGCCGGCGAGCAGAACCGCCCGCCACCGGCCCGTACGCGCTGCCAGCAAAGCCATCGCCGCCAAAACCAGCACCACGTGGATGCTGAAACCGGCACCGAACCCCAGCAGCACGCCCGCCATCACGTAGCGGTGCCGGGCAAACGCCAGCACCGAGGCCACGCTGAGGCCTACGGACAGCAGCGCCCAACCCGACGTGGCAGTGAGGATCAGGATGGGCGCTGTTGCAACTATTGCCGCGTCCCACGGCCGCCGGCTGGCAAGCCGTGCGGTTCCAAGGACAACGCCGATCCACGCCGCGGCAATCAGCACCGCGTGGAGGTCGAAAAACTGAACCACCGTCTCCGTACGGACTATTCCGTCCGACGACGCCGGCACCAGCAGCGAGACCAGTCCCGCCACCACCCCGGTCAACAGCGGGCCATCGAACGTCGATCCCTCAGCAAACGGCAGCAGGCCGCTCCCGAGGCCCTGGAACTGGAACGCTTCGGTCCAGTCGGAATAGCAGGTGCGATAGAACTGCGCCGGCCGTACCCACCCTTCCTCCCGGCACGGAACCTTGACCAGGAACGCGAGGAGGGCCGCCGCCGTCGTCAGCAGGATCAGCACCCGCTCGATTGTGAAGACCGCCGGCCGAATCAGACCGGGCGCGGCATGCCGGCCCAGCGGGCCGCCGGCCACTTCCCTGAGCTGCCTGAGCAGCGCATCCCTGCGGGACGGCGCGGAGATACTCGCGGGGTGCCGCAGGCTCTCCTCATGCTCCATGGGTCGAAAGCCTAGCGGCGTCAGGAATGACTCGGGAACAGCGTGTGTTGGCATAAACAAGTAGACTGTGTGAGCTGTGGATTTCGCCGGGGGCCAAAGACAAAACGACGACGTCAGTCCAACCGGTCTTATAACGCGCGTAAAGAGGAGAACAGTGGGAAACAACCCCATTCGGGTAGCAATCGTCGGTGTCGGAAACTGTGCTGCATCGCTGGTGCAGGGTGTTCAGTACTACAAGGATGCGGACGCAAGCGCCACCATCCCGGGTCTGATGCACGTGGAATTCGGCAAGTACCACGTCAACGATGTGCAGTTCGTCACCGCCTTTGACGTTGACGGCAAGAAGGTCGGCCTCGACCTTTCCGACGCCATAGGCGCCAGCGAGAACAACACCATCAAGATCGCCGACGTGCCGCCTACCGGCATAAAGGTCCAGCGCGGCCACACCCTCGACGGTCTGGGCAAGTACTACCGCGAGACCATCGTGGAGTCCGACGCCGAGCCCGTTGACGTTGTCGCCGAGCTCAAGGCCTCGCAGGTCGACGTCATGGTGTGCTACCTGCCCGTCGGCTCCGAAGCGGCAGCAAAGTTCTACGCCCAGTGCGCCATCGATGCGGGCGTAGCCTTCGTCAACGCCCTTCCCGTCTTCATTGCCGGCACCAAGGAGTGGGCTGACAAGTTCACCGAAGCCGGCGTCCCCATTGTGGGAGATGACATCAAGAGCCAGATCGGCGCAACGATCACGCACCGCGTCATGGCCAAGCTGTTCGAAGACCGCGGCGTCACGCTGGACCGCACCTACCAGTTGAACGTCGGCGGCAACATGGACTTCAAGAACATGCTTGAGCGTGACCGTCTTGAATCCAAGAAGATCTCCAAGACCCAGGCCGTCACCTCCAACGTCGAGGCTGAGATGCACGCTGACGACGTCCACATCGGCCCGTCGGATTACGTGGCCTGGCTCGATGACCGCAAGTGGGCCTTTGTCCGCCTCGAGGGCCGCAACTTCGGTGATGCCCCCGTCTCACTCGAGTACAAGCTTGAGGTGTGGGACTCCCCGAACTCCGCGGGTGTCATCATCGACGCCATCCGCGCCGCCAAGATCGCTGCCGACCGCGGCATCGGTGGGCCAATCCTCTCCGCGTCCAGCTACTTCATGAAGTCGCCGCCGGAGCAGTACAACGACGACATCGCCCGCGACAAGGTGGAAGCCTTCATCCGCGGCGAGGTTGAGCGCTAAACGCTCCAGCAGAAACGAAACGCTTCCGGTTCAACCGGGAGCGTTTCGTGTTTCCAGGGCCGGTTGGCTGCCGCTGCGTCGCGGGCATGAGAGATTGTTGACATGAGCAAGAAGAAGCGTGGGCGGTCCGCAGAGGATGGCGCTTCGAATCGACGATGTCCCGGTCTCCGATGACGGGCACACCTCCCCACCCGCTTCGCGCTACGCTTCCCGGGCTGGGTGTCTGCCTCGCCGGGGCGGGGCTCGCCTGGGGTTTGAGCAGGCTGCTGCAGGGGACCAGCCCGCTGCTGATTGCCATCCTGCTCGGCGCGGTGTGGGGAAACACCCGGCCCATATCGGCCGGCCTGGTCGGCGGTATCACCTTCTCTTCAAGGCGCCTGCTCAGGGCAGGAATTGTCCTGCTGGGCCTCCAACTTTCGCTCTCGGCGGTTCTTGATCTCGGGCCGGCCGTGCTGCTTGTTGTCCTCCTGTCGGTTGGAGTCACGTTCGGTGCCACTGTCTGGCTCGGGAAACTCCTCGGCATCGGCCTTGCCCAGCGCCTCCTCATTGCCTCCGGGTTCTCCATCTGCGGGGCCGCGGCGGTCGCAGCGGTGGAGAGCGCCGTCGGAGCCAGGAAGACGGAGGTTGCCACCGCGATCGGGTTGGTGGTCCTCTTCGGGACCCTGATGATTCCGGCAGTCCCGTTCCTCGGGGGGCTCCTGGGACTACCCGAGCGCACCCTCGGTATCTGGATCGGTGCCTCGACTCACGAAGTGGCACAGGTGGTGGCAGCCGGTGACGCGGTGGGCAGCTCCGCTCTGGCCGTAGCCGTCACGGTGAAGCTCGCCCGCGTGCTTACTCTTGCTCCGATTGCCGCTGGAATCGCGCTGCACGCGCGCCGTACCGGGCCGAGGAGCGGCGGCACAATGCCGCCCGTCGTTCCGCTGTTCATTGTGGGGTTCGTGGGAGCGATGCTGGCGCGTACCGCGGAGGTGCTTCCCGCGGATGCCCTGGCCGCAGCTCAAGTGGTGCAGACCGTGCTGCTGTCCGCGGCGATGTTCGCACTGGGGCTGGGTGTGCAGCTGAGAAGCCTGCTCCGGGTGGGTAGGCGACCCGTTCTGTTGGGCATTCTCTCCACGCTGGTGATTCTCGCTGTTTCCCTCATCGGGACACTGGTCCTGCCCCTCGGTTAGAAGGGACAGGACGGGCAGCGTTTTAGGCTTCCGCGTCGCGTGCGGCGATGAAGGCGGCCACGCAGGTTTCGACGTCGTCCGTGCTGTGCGCGGCGGAGAGCTGCACGCGGATCCTGGCCGCTCCCTTGGGGACCACGGGGTAGCTGAACGCGATCACGTAGACACCGTGTTCCAGCATGCGGTCCGCCACCCTCGCCGCCAGCGCCGCATCCCCGAACATCACCGGAATGATCGGATGCTCACCCTCAAGGAGGTCGAAGCCTTCCTCGCTCATCCGCCGCCGGAACAACGCCGCGTTCTCCCCCAGCCGCGCACGAAGATCGGCACTGTTCTGCACCAAATCCAACGCGGTGAGCGTCGCCGCCACAATCGAGGGGGCGAGTGAGTTGGAGAACAGGTACGGCCGGGCACGCTGGCGCAGCAACTCAACAATCTCCGCCCGCCCCGACACATACCCGCCCGACGCGCCACCCAACGCCTTACCGAACGTCCCCGTATAAATATCGACCCGGTCCGAGACCCCCGCGTGCTCGGGGGTACCGGCGCCGGTGCCCCCCATGAACCCCACCGCATGGGAATCATCGACCATCACCATCGCGTCATACCGCTCCGCCAGGTCGCAGATCTCCCGCAGCGGCGCCAGATACCCGTCCATCGAGAACACCCCGTCGGTGACCACCAGACGGCGGCGCGCACCGGAGGCCTCCTGCAGTTTCGCCTCAAGATCAGCCATGTCCCGGTTCGCGTAACGGTACCGCTGCGCCTTGCTCAACCGGATCCCGTCAATGATCGAGGCGTGATTCAACGCATCAGAAATGACCGCGTCCTCAGCATTCAACAGCGATTCGAACACCCCGCCGTTCGCGTCGAAACACGACGAAAAAAGGATCGTGCCCTCCGTCCCCAAAAACTCCGACACCCGCTCCTCCAACTCCAGGTGCAGGTCCTGGGTGCCGCAGATGAACCGCACCGACGCCATCCCGAAACCGCGCTCATCCAACGCACCCTTCGCCGCCTCGATAATCGACGGATGATCAGCCAACCCCAGATAATTGTTGGCACAGAAATTCAGCACCCGGGCGCCCTCTGCGTCCCCCAGCGCCGCCCGGATGGAATTGGACTGCGGCGAGGAGATCGTGCGCTCGTGCTTGTAGAGACCGGCATCCCGTATCTCCTGCAACTCCGACTGAAGCTGGTCCCGCACTGCAACAAACATTCCGTTCCTCCTCTAGATTGCCGACCAGTCCAGCACTACCTTGCCGCTGCGCCCGTCCCGGGCAATGTTGAAGCCTTCCTGCCACTCCGACGCCGGCAGCACGTCCGTCACCACGCTCGCCACCGCATCGCGCAGCCGGTGGTTGGACTGCAGCATCGCGCTCATCGCGTACCAGGTCTCAAACATCTCCCGCCCATACACACCCTTCAGGGTGAGCATGTGCGTGACCACCTTCCCCCAGTCGATCGTGATGTCCGACGACGGAAGGCCCAGCATCGCAATCCGCCCGCCATGGTTCATGTTGTCGATCATTTCCGGCAAGGCCGGGGCATGCCCCGACATCTCCAGCCCGATGTCAAAGCCCTCCACCATATGCAGTTCCCGCTGCGCCTCCGTGATCCGCATCCGGCTCACATCCACCGCCAGATCCACCCCGATCGAACGCGCCAGCTCGAGCCGGGGCTGCGAAACATCCGTGATTGCGATATTCCGGGCGCCCGCATGCCGGGCCACCGCGATCGCCATCAAGCCGATCGGCCCCGCACCGGTGATCAGCACATCCTCACCCACCAGCGGGAAGCTCAGCGCCGTATGCACCGCATTCCCGAACGGATCAAACACCGCGCCCAGCTCCGGTGTCACACCATCATGGTGGACCCACACATTCATCTCCGGAATCACCACATACTCGGCGAACGCCCCGTCCCGCTGCACCCCGACACTGACCGTACGAATGCACATCTGGCGGCGCCCCGCCCGGCAGTTCCGGCAGATCCCGCACACAATATGACCCTCACCGGAGACCCGGTCGCCCACCCGGACCTCATGCACACCGTCACCGAGCGCGACCACCTCGCCGTAGAACTCGTGTCCGGGAATCAGCGGCGCCTGGATGATTCCCGCCGCCCACGCATCCCACGACTCAATATGCAGGTCCGTACCGCAGATACCGGTGGTGAGCACCCGGATTTTCACCTCGCCCAGGCCGGGCACAGGCTCCGGCCGGTCCACCAATTCAAAACCGGGTTGCGCACCGGGCTTGTAGAGCGCTTTCACTCAGCAGTCCTTTCCCAGGTCTTGACCAACGGTGTTCAAAACAGCCCCACCGCGCCGCCGTCGTCGTCGACGTCCATGCGCAGGGCGCCGGGCTCCCTGGGCAGACCCGGCATGGTCATCACCGCACCGGTGAGGGCGACGATGAATCCCGCACCGGTCTTCGGAATCAGGTCGCGCACATGCAGGGTGAAACCCTCAGGTGCTCCCAGCCGGGTGGCATCGTCCGAGAAGGAGTACTGGGTCTTCGCCATGCATACCGGCAGGTCGTCCCACCCGTTGGCCTGAATCTCGGCGAGCCGGCGAAGTGCAGGAGTGGAAAACGCGACGTCACACGCTCCGTAGATCTCCTGCGCAATGGTTCGGACCTTCTCCTCCACAGACAGTTCCAGCGGGTAGAGATGCCGGAAGGACCGGGGTTCATCCAGCGCGGCCAGCACCGTGGCGGCAAGTTCATCACCGCCGGGCCCGCCGCCTCCTTCGCCCCAGATGTCGGCCACCGCGGCGCTGACGCCCTCACCGGCGCACCAGCGCAGCAGCCAGGCGAGTTCCTCATCCGTATCGGTGGCGAATTTGTTGACCGCGACCACAGGGGTGATGCCGAACTTTTTGACGTTCGCAACGTGACGCCGCAGGTTGACCGCTCCGCGTTCCAGGGCCCCCACGTCGGGCCGGCGCAGGTCCTCCTTGGCCACCCCGCCGTGCATCTTCAGTGCGCGGATGGTTGCAACCAGTACGACGGCGTCGGGTGCCACATCCGCGGACCTCGCCTTGATGTTCATGAATTTTTCGGCGCCGAGGTCCGCACCGAACCCGGCCTCCGTCACCACAAGATCGGCGATACTGCGCGCTGTCTGCGTGGCAATGACCGAGTTGCAGCCGTGCGCAATGTTCGCGAACGGCCCACCGTGCACCAGGGCCGGGGTGCCCGCGATGGTCTGGACGAGGTTGGGCTTGACCGCGTCCTTGAGCAGGAGCGTCAGTGCTCCTTCGACGCCGAGGTCCGCAACGGTGACCGGTTTCCGGTCGTAGGTGTAGCCAACCGTCATCAGGGCGAGCCGCCGGCGCAGGTCGGCAAGGTCGGTTGCCAGGCAGAAGACGGCCATTACTTCGGAGGCCACGGTAATGTCGAACCCGTCCTGGCGGGGCACGCCCTGGGTTGCCCCGCCAAGGCCGATCACCACTTCGCGCAGCGCGCGGTCATTGACGTCGAGGACCCGCTTGAATGTGATCCTGCGGGGATCGATGTTGAGGGGGTTGCCCTGGTAGATGGAGTTGTCCACCAAGGCCATCAGGGTGTTGTTGGCGCTGGTGATCGCGTGGAAGTCGCCGGTGAAGTGGAGGTTGATGTCCTCCATCGGCAGCACCTGCGAGTAACCGCCGCCGGTGGCGCCGCCCTTCATGCCCATCACCGGTCCCAGTGAGGGTTCACGCAGGGCAACCATGACGTTCCGGCCGGCCCGCGCCAGGGAATCGGCCAGACCCACCGTACAGGTGGATTTCCCCTCACCTGCGGGAGTGGGGCTCATGGCACTGACCAGGATCACTTTTCCGGGTGCCTTCCCGGGGACGGGGGGCAGCCGCGAGGTGTCGATCTTCGCCTTGTACCGCCCGTACAGCTCCAGCGCATCCGCAGGGATGCCCGCGGATGCGGCGATCTCCTCAATGGGACGGATCCGGGCGGCGTGGGCAATGTCGAGATCGGACGCAGGGGCGTGGATGGACGTCATCGTCTTAATCCTTCCGGGGTGCTGGCAGGACTGGGGCGGCTCGGGTGGAAGCTCAGATCCAATCTACCAGCGCCGCGGAGAGGGGAACTTTTGCGCACCTCTGGTGACTTTCCAGCGTGGAAAGTCAGAGGTGCGCAAAAGTTCTAGGCCAATCCTGCGCGGTCCAGAATGTAGCGGGTCATCGGCTCGTACAGGCCCGGACAGACGTTGTCATCAAGGGGCACTGCCACCTCCAGCTGACCCTGTGCCTCGGAGACAAACAGCCCAGGGTCGTTGCAGTCGGCGAAACCCAGGGTGGGAATCCCCTCCGATGCCGCGTGCCCTGCCCAACCGTGATCGGCCACCACCAGCTGTGGCGGCAAGGCGCCCTGGGAGGCAAGGAGCTCGAGGCTCAGCCGCATCGGTTCCGGGTAGTGGGTGTGGACGAGGCCGCCATACTGGTGCCAGACGAGGACGCCGAAGAGCTGCCGGATATCCCCGTCACGGAAGGGCTGGCCTTCCGTGACGGAAACGACGGTCGCGCCGCCACGTTCAGCGGCAGCGGCAAGTGCAGCATGGATGGGCAGCAGGCCGGCGGGATGGCCGGTGGCGAAGAGGATCCGGTGGCCGACGCGCACGGCTTCCCCGAACCGGTCAGCGAACCTGTCGAGGGCGGCCACGCACTTCTCGGCGGAAATGGTGTCCTGGCCCTCGAGGTGGGTCCGGTCCGCGCTGGTGCCGACGCGCTCATGCATCAGGTCGAATACCTCGTCGAAGGTCCACTCCCGGGTGAGCCGGACTCCGAATTCGAGGTGTTCGTTCCCATCCAGGAACAACTGCATGTGCCGGAGGTTGTCCTGCCGCGGCGTCGCCACCTTTCCGGTAATACCCACTGAGTCGAAATAGCTGGCAAGTTCCGCGGCGGCATTCACCCGTCCATCCTAGGCGCTGGGGTTTAGAGCGCGGGCGCACCCTCAAGCTGTTCGACGGCGGCGCAGGGGGTCGCCAACCTCTACGCACAGCAGTGGATCTCCACGCTTCCCAGGGAATGATGACGACTGCGCAGCTGTCTAACTGCACACTTCAGATGCAAGAAGCAGCTGTCCCTCTCGCGTCCTAGAGGTAGACGGCCGCCGACAGCCGGGGTCCGTATTGGGGAGACCTTCCCGGCTGCCGGCGTTCGAACCAGGACATACTGCCACTCCGGTTCTCGCGCCTTCGGGTGCTCGCTCAGCCTAGTGGCTTCTCACCCTCGTGCGTAAACACCTAGTAACGGACTGGCGTACAAATTTTGCTATAAGGCGGTGCCTGTGTGGCAGTAGCTGAATACGACTCGTTTCTCGTATCCGGGATTCATGCTTCGTTCTCCGCAGAGCTATGTTTCGTTGTTCTTCGGTTTAGAGCGCCTCCCTATTGTCGATCTGGCACCAGTAGACAGGCAGGGAGCGGACATGGCGGTAGACCTTTCAATTCGGGCTCGCCGCCGACGGATGGAGCGCATCTGGCTTCCGGCACTTTATCTGGCTCCGACGCTGGTTCTATTGGGACTCTTCGACATATATCCCATCTTCCTTTCCGCCTGGATAAGTCTTTGGCGTTGGGGGATCAAGGCCGAGGAGTTCATCGGCTTTGACAACTACACACGAATTTTCGAAGAGTTGGGCAGCAAGCCCGGCGGCGCTCCCGGTGAAGTAGGCCAAAGCTTACTTGTAACTGCTTTTTATGTGTTGGGAACGGTTCCGGCGACCATCGCAATTGCATTTGTGATCGCCAACATGCTGAACGCTCGTGTGAGGTTCCTGGCGCCGCTACGTACTGCATACTTCATTCCCTATATCACGTCGACTGTCGCGGCTGGCCTGGCCTTTGTATGGCTGTTGAATCCGCAGGTCGGCGTCGCCAACGCCACTCTCAAGGCATTTGGATTACCCGCGCAGCAATGGCTACTCGACCCGGAACCGGTAGTGCCCAAATTATTCAGCATCGCAGGCATTGGATGGTCCGACCAGTTGCCGGCCTTTCTCGCGGGGCCCAGTGTGGCATTGACGTGCGTGATGGTTTTCAGTATCTGGAACACATTGGGCTTCGCTGTCGTCATCATACTGGCCGGGCTGACCACCATCGACACGCAGGTCAAGGAAGCGGCTCGAATGGATGGGGCGAATTCATGGCAGATGGCCACCCGGATAACAATTCCCTTGGTTTCTCCCACGTTGTTCTTCCTCCTCGTCGTTTCCACGATCCGGTCTTTCCAGAGCTTCAACGAGATCTTTGTGCTGACCAGTGGCGGTGGCTACGGAGCCGGCGCCGGGTCGCCCCTGGACACGACATTGACCCTGCCGGTGCTAATTTTCCGCCACCTCTATGAGAGACCCGGTTCAGTGGGCTTTGCAGCAGCGCTCTCCATGCTGCTTTTCGTCCTGCTACTGGGCGTGACGCTGCTGCAATTCCGGTTCGCTGAGCGCCGCGTGCACTATGACTGACGTGCACAACGACTGAACCAGCGGGAAGTACCACGAACCAGATCACCCCTCAGCGAAAAGACGGAGCGCCCCAGTGGCAATTCAATCCATCGCACGCGACCAGCGCGATTCAACAGATTCGTCCAAGCCCGCCGCGAGGACCAGCACACCATCGTCCGATGAGCTTGGGAGGTGGCGGCGTCGTGCGGGCCGGGTGATCCTCTATCTCCTCCTCGCGGCTGGAGCGGCGATCATGTTGTTTCCGTTCTTCTGGATGGTGTCGAGTTCCCTAAAAACCTTCCAGGAAGTGAACCTCTCACCCCCAACGTTGTTCCCTGCGGACCCGCAATGGTCAAATTACGCTGACGCCTGGACCGCACCGCCGTCGGGTTTCGCACGCTATTTCCTCAACAGTCTTCTGGTCGCGGTGGTTGGTACTTCTCTGCAGCTCTTCACTGGACTTACCGCCGCCTACGCGTTCGCTCGGATGAAGTTCCGGTTCAACAACCTGCTCTTCGTGATCGTTCTAGCCACCATGATGATCCCCTTCGAGGCAAAGATCGTCCCGAATTATGTGCTGATTCGGCAGATACCGCTGACCGGGGGCAACGATCTCCTGGGGGCGGGAGGATCCGGCCTATATGACACCTACGCCGGTATGATCCTGCCCGGGGTGGCAAGCGCATTCGCGATCTTCCTCCTGCGTCAAGCCTTCATGGCCATTCCGCGTGATTATTGGGATGCCGTTCGGATGGACGGTGCATCGCACTGGACCTTCCTCTGGCGAGTGCTCATTCCCATGACGATGCCGGCGGTGCTCACGGTGGTGCTGTTTGGCTTCCTCGCCCGTTGGAACGAACTGCTGTGGCCATTGATCGCCACTCAATCGGAATCGATCCGTCCCGTTCAGCTTGGACTCATGAGCTTTTCCGGGGACGAAGGTTCGCTCTATCACCTGCTGATGGCCGCCACCACGCTCGTGGCCATCCCCGGCATCATCTTCTTCCTCTTCGTCCAGCGCCGATTCATTGAAGGCCTCACCGCCTTCGGCGTCAAGGGCTAAATACTTCACTCTCCAAGCTCCAACCGTCCATCGCAACACACGTCTACTGCTCCATCAACCGCACCGGAGGTCCGCCGCTATGACAACGAAAAACTCCTCTCGGAGAAACATCCTCCCATCCATCGTTCTGATCAGCTCACTACTGGTGACCTCGTGTGCCGCTGGCTCAGGTTCCCAAGCAGGTTCTGAGAACGCAGGGGCCACTTCAGCTGGTATCGACGAGACCACCCTCCCTGAGGGCGTCGAGATCGACTTCTGGCATATTCAGGCCACCATCTACGGGGAAGCAATCACGGAAATGGTCGAGGAGTTCAACGCGACCAACGAATGGGGCATCGTCGTGAATGAATCTTTCAAGGGGTCCTACCAGGAGCTCAACCAAGCAGTCCGGGCCTCATTGGCCGGCGGTGGATCCCCGGACGTCACTATGGCCTACGAGAACGACACCCTGGAATATCTGGCCAACGACGTGATCGTCCCTCTCGACCCGTACCTCGAAAGCGAGAAGTACGGGGTTACAGAGGAGGAAATTGACGACATGGTCGATGGAGTGCTGGCCCGCCAGCGGGTCGATGCGTACAACGGCAGCACCCTCTCCTGGCCCCACGGCAACTCCAGCATGGGTATGTACTACAACGCCGATCTGTTCAAGAAAGCCGGAATCGAAGCGCCTCCGGCCGACTGGGACGAATTCATGGAGCAGGCGCGCCAAATGAAAGAAGAAACGGGACTGCCCTACGTCGCCCTAGGCACCGGAAAAAATGGGATCTACTACAACATCATGCGATCCAAGGGAACCACTCCCTATGATCCCGAAGCGGGAACTACAGAATTCGCGTCACCTGTGTCTATTGAAGCCCTAGAGCTGCTCGCAGGACTCTACGAGGAGGAGCTGGCATACACTGCAGCCGACACAGAGCAGGAATTCACGAACGAACGAACGGCCAGCGAGATCGGAACCACAGCGCGTACCTCCACGAAGATCGAGCAAATCGGCGACAGATTCGACTGGACAGTGGCGCTCACCCCGCAGGAAAGCGAAGAACCTGTGACCCAGCTTTTCGGCGGAAACCACGTAATCCTCGCCTCGGACGATTCGGAGCAGGAACTCGCCGCATGGCTCTTCATGCGCTGGTTCGCAGGCACCGACGCCCAGGCCATCTACGCAGCCCGCACCGGGTACTCACCCGCCGTGGAAAGCGCGCTCGAAACGGAACTCCTCACCACGAACTACGAAGAGAACCCACAGAAAGCAGCCGCGTTCGAGAACGTGTTCGTCAACGCGCAGATCATGCCTCCCACAGCGGCCGGCAACGCAATCGACGACATGGTCACCGGCGTGGTTGAAGAAGTGGTCCTGGGTCGCCTGACTCCGCAGGAAGCCGCCGATCGTATGGACGCGGAGGCAACCACCCTCCTGGCATCTGCACCGCAGAACTGATCTCCGATGGCGACAGAGACCGAGGAACAGATACAGCTGCCATCCGTAGGAAATCAGCCTCCTCTGGCGAACCTCCGGGCCATCAAGATGGTTTTGTTCGACCTTGATGGGACACTCCACGACGACCCCCGGGTCACCGACCGGTACGCGTCAATTTTGGAAGACATCATTCCCGACGGCGGCGGCCAAGGATTGCGGACTGAGGCCGCCGCGGTCGCAGCTGGTGAACACCCCGCTTTAAAACCGGGGCTTTTCGCCGAACCATACCGCGGAATCGTGGTGCACGCACCGGAGTGGACGTCGGAAAGCGCGACGGACTGGGAGGGACATCCCGTGCCCGTCCCCGACGATCTCCGGGGACGAGTGGGCCACGATGGCCCACTGCGATACCTGGGTGACAGTTGGCAGATCATCGGCACCCTTGCGGCCTCCCGAGGAGCAGACCAGCGGATACAAGCCGAAGCCTTCGCCTCGGCCCGCCGGTTTGTCAATGACCACGCAACGTCGCTGATCCGGTCGGAACACCTGGACGAAGTACTCGACAGGCTTGCGCCTGGCCGCCATCTTGTCCTGGCCACTAACACTCCTGAGCAACTGGCGCGCCCGCTGGTAGATCGTTTGGCTCTACGCCCACCGTTCGCGATAGTTCGCTTCGATGCCCGCAAGCCCAAAGGCTGTGCACAGCTGATCGTGCAGGCACGGCGCGCATGGGGAACTCATCCGGCGGAGGTGCTGGTCGTGGGGGACAACCTGTGGAACGATCTGCTGCCCCCTGCCGGTCAAGGCTGCAGGACGGTGCACATTGATCCGCTGGGAACCGACTCCGATGGGCGCTGGTCAAGCGCCCGCTACGACAATTTCGCCGCTTTCGCCGCTGCGCTGAGGGAGATTCCTGATGAAGCCTGATACCGAACCGACACTGACTTTTTTCAACGGAACCAACACGATAGGCGGTGTACAGGCCGCCGTCCGGATGGGCGGCTCAGCGCTGTTCTTCGACTTCGGTATCACCCCGAACCCGACCGGTTCCTTGTTCTCACGTTCCTCTCCTGCACCGGTCGACGAACGTCTAGCCGCCCACCTGCGGGCGGGCATGGCACCCCTGGTGGAAGGACTGTACGATCCGGCTCAGCTCGCACCATCCGGTGGAAGCGTGGCCGCCGCAGTCGGTTCCCTGACGCATGAAGGCCGCCTGCTCCATGACGCCACAGTGCTGGACGGGCTGGAGGAACTGGGCATCTTCGTCAGTCACAACCACAACGACCACTGTGGGCTGCTGCCGTTCGTCAACCCCAAGATTCCGGTTCTCATGAGTGCTGACGGCGCGGCCCTGCATGCCGGGCTGGTGGAATCAGGGACGCTGCCGGGAACCCCCGCCACGGTGCGCAGTGTGCAGGAGGGAGAGCGCGTCAGCATCGGCGACCTTCAGCTTGAAGTGATACTGGTGGACCACGACATCCCCGGAGCAGCAGGATTTGTTCTCGAAGCTGACGGCCGCCGGGTCGCCTGGACCGGCGACTGGCGTGCCCACGGCCATGCCCCCGAGCGCATGGCCGAGTTCGCCGAGCGCGCAGCTGGGGTGGATCTGCTGATTACCGAAGGCACCACGCTGCGTCCTGACTCAAGCCCCGTCCGCCCCCTCTCCGAAGCGGAACTGACGGAACGGGTGCACCGTCTTCTCGCCGCAACGGACGGGCTGGCTTTCGTAACGCCCTACCCGCGCAATCTGCGCCGGCTGGCTGGCCTCCGCGATGCAGCCACCGCAACCGGCAGGACCCTGGTTCTGCGTCCGGAAACCCTCTCCGGGTGGCAGGCGGCAGCCCGCCACGGAATCACGGAACCCCTGCCCACCGACGGCACCAACACCGTGGCGGTGCTCACCACCGGTGACACAGGCGTCCATCTTCCGGAAGACGTGGAACGTGTGACGCTGGAGGACCTTCGCCAAAACCGCAACAACTTCATCGTGGAACTGCAAGTCCCTGATCGGTGGCTAGCACTGGCCGTTGGAGCACGGCAGGGTGACCTGTTGATACACACCAACGGTGAGCCGCTGGGCGCGTGGGCACCGGAGTGGACCTCACTGCAGGCGTGGGTGCAGGCGCTGGGGCTGGACTTCGTCTGGCTTGATTCCGGTGGACATGCCAGCCCTGACGATCTTGCCTGGCTGACTGAGGCCGTGCGCCCCGGCGCCGTCGTCGCGGTCCATAGCGCCCATCCGCACCTATTCCCGCGCACCTCCGCTCCGCTCGTGCTTCCTCAGCGCGGGCAGGCCTTCCCTATTTCCCAACCCGCCGACTTCGCACGCGGTGCACGCGGAGCGGACCCCGAAAGGACCCTGATTCCATGCGTTTCGTTGTCATGACCCACAACATCTGGGCGGATACACGGTGGCCTGAACGCGAGCCCGCCCTGCGATCGCTCCTTCGCACCCGGCGCCCCGATATCTACGCCGTGCAGGAGCTTCGCCCCGCCACCAAAGCTGTGATCGACGAGGTGCTTTCAGGGCACTCGCGGGTAGAGGACAGCGAACGTGGATGGACGTACGAGAGCTCAATCTGGTGGGATTCAGCCCTGTTCACCGAAGTGGAGCACGGTTCCATCGATATTGGTATCGGGGTAGACGAGATCCACCGTGACCGAAAACTGTTCTGGGTAAGGCTGGCCGCTCAGGACGGTTCTACAGTGGTGGTCAGCACCGCACACTTCTGCTTTCCCGGAACCCAGCGGGAGCTTACTGAGCACGTCAATCCGCGTATCGCACAGTCGGCGGCCGCCGGTGCCGTGTTGGCGGAACTCGGCGGGCCCGAAGAGCCGGTGCTGTTCATGGGTGACCTTAACGAGTCCTGGCATGTGCTGCGGGTACTCCACGAAGCGGGCCTTCAAGACTCATACTCGGCCCTGGGGGTGGTTCCTGCGGCCACCTGGCCGACCATCCCCACCTGGCCGCAGGCAACCGCACCTTGGGTGATCGACTTCCATTTCTTTCGAGGGCGAATCCGCGCTCTAACCACCGAAGTAGTCGATTTCTTCGAAGGTGACATCGCTCCGTCAGACCACAAACCGGTGGTGACTACCTACGGACTCGACATCGGATAATCGCGACCCCAAACACCGACTGAGCTACCGCGGCACGGCAGAGCAGGAAAGTACTCACCTGCTGATCGCACAAACCTCGATGTATGGCAGAACCGGGAACGAGACAAAGCATCTCGCCACAACAATAGGCTGTCTTGGAACCCATCGACCTGGGGGCCCGTAACGCATACTGCCGCCCAAGGATCGATACCCGTCTCAGCGGCACATACCGGCTCTTCGCATTTGAGGGTGTAATCGGAGCGGCTGGGGTGGGCGCGTCGGTCGCTGGATAGAGGTCGAGGCCTTCCGATGATGGAAGTTCCTACACTGCCCATCTGAAAGACCTCGACGATGCTCCACGCTACCTTCGCTGCGCCTGATCTGACCACGTTCTGCCGTCTCGATGAGCTCGGCCTCGAAGCCGTTGGGCAGCATCTGGGCCCTGAGCGGGCGGTGATCAAGTGCCGTGTCGTTAAAGCGGATCCGTGGTGCCAGTCCTGCGGAGCAGAGGGCGTGCCACGAGACACGA
>NZ_FNDT01000057.1 GCF_900099735.1 Arthrobacter subterraneus
CCCTACGTGTCAGGCTGGAGCGGTACCACGGTGACAGAGCAAGTCAGCTTAATCGCGTGGGGCGAGAACCAGGAAACCGATCATTATGTCTAATCTAGTTTTGGCCAAGGTAGGCCAAGATGGATCCATGAGTAGTTCCGGACCGCGTGCCGGTGGCCCGACCCCTCGAAGGTCTTTTACCCCAGCGCAGAAGCTTGAGTTTTTAGCGCAGTACGAGGATGCCTGCACCCGTCAGGAGGGCGGTGCGTTCCTGCGTGAGCATGGGCTGTATTCCTCTCAGATCGCTGAGTGGCGCAAGCTGCGTGATGGCGGTGTCCTGGCTGGCAAGAAAGCCGGGGAGACGATCGGGAAGCTGTCCCGGGAGCAGGCCGAGATCGCACGTCTGCGCCGCCAGTTGGAGGTGAGCGAGAGCCGGTTAAACAAGACCGAGGCAGCCTTGGAGGTCATGGGAAAACTCTCGGCGTTCTTCGAGAACGCCATCGCGGAATCGCCGGACGAGCCGAAGTCCAAGAAGAGATGACCAGCGCCTACCGGCAGTTGGTGAACGCTGCCGTTCCGACGCGGCAGGCCGCTGCCTTGGTCGGGCTTTCACGGACCACGATCTACCGCAAGCCTGCCGTACCGGTGGACCAGGAACCGGCGGTGCCGCCGAACAAGCTCAGCACCGCGGAGCGGGCCGAGATCCTGGCGGCCTTGAACTCGCCGGAGTTCGTGGACCTGGCACCGCTGCAGGTCTACGCGAAGCTGCTGGATGCGGGGACCTACCTGGGTTCGGTCTCCACGTTCTACCGGGTACTGGAGGAGAATAAGCAGGTCAAGGAACGCCGGCGGCTGGCCAAGCATCCGGCCCGGGCCATCCCGGAACTGGTTGCCACCGCCCCTGGGCAAGTGCTCAGCTGGGATATCACCAAGCTCGCCGGCTCGGTCAAGGGCAAGTACTTCGACTGCTACCTGATGGTGGACATCTATTCGAGGTTCATCGTCGGGGCGCATGTGCACGCCACCGAATCAGGGATCCTGGCCGTGGAGATGATGCGGGAGATCTTCGGCGTCCATGGCATCCCGGAGGTGGTTCACGCCGACCGCGGGACGTCGATGACGTCGAAGACTGTGGCCGCGCTGCTCTCTGACCTGGAGATCACCCGATCCCATTCCCGACCCCGGGTGAGCAACGATAATCCATACTCAGAGTCGCTTTTCAAGTCCATGAAATACGGGCCGACATTCCCCGAACGCTTCGCCTCACTCGGCGATGCGCGGGCCTTCATCAACGAATTCGTGGACTGGTACAACCACCATCACCAGCACTCCGGCATCGGGTTCCACACCCCGGCCAACGTGCACTACGGCTTCGCCGACGCAGTGGCCATGAAGCGCTCACAAACCCTGGCCGCGGCCAGGAACAAGCACCCCCACCGATTCAGTACCGCTACCGATCCCAAGATCCTCGCTCTACCCGGACCGGCATGGATCAACCAACCGACCGAAACCGCCGGAGAAACGGCGGCCTAACCTCCGTCTAACTCACCTTGGTACCGCTTGACTTGAAAAATTCCG
>NZ_FNDT01000033.1 GCF_900099735.1 Arthrobacter subterraneus
CCCAGGATCGCCGTCATGGACTGCCAGCCCGACCCCACCTGCTTCTTCGCCAGCCAACCGGCCGCACCATTCCCCGGGTACAGCCACAACCTGCCCGCCGAATCCCGCGCCAGCACATCGACGGTTCCATCACCATTGAAATCGTGGCCCTCCATACCCGCCGGCGGAGGGGGAGGAGGAGCGGTCGCCGTATAGGTGTAGACCACGGTGTTGGAGGTGCCGGCCGCCGTCGTCACATCGATGTTCACAGGCCCTTCCGTACCTGCCGGGACAATGAAGGAAAGCTCCGTGTCAGAGACGACCGTCACGTCGTCGTCCAGGAAGGATGCGGTGTCCATGGTCACCATGGTCGCTGCGGGTACAAACCCGGTACCTCTGAGGGTGACTGAGGTGTTGCCTTCCATGGGGCCTGAGTCGGGAGTGACCGACGTGATGGTCGGCGGCACCGCCACCGGGAAGTAGTTCAGGTCGAGGGAGCCGCTCGATCCGACCGGCGTTGTGACGCTCAAGGAGGCGAGTCCTGCCGGCTGGGCCGGAGCCTTGATGACCAGGGTGCCCGTGTTCAGGAACTCGACGTCGGAGGGTGAGATCACCGTCTCTCCAACTGTGACGCTGGTGCGGTCCCTCGCGAACCCGGATCCGAAGATCCAGATCTCCTCACCGCCGGTGGCTGCCGTCTCATCGGGGTCGAGCACGTCGACCACCGGCACCTCCGGTGCCGGCTCAGTGTAGGTGAACCCGAGACCTGTGCTGCTTCCTGAGGGGGTTGTTACTGTGACCAGCGATGGACCCACCGGACCGGCCGGTGTGGAGAACGTCAGTTCGCTGTCTGACAGGACAACGACGTCGGTTGCTGCGTTCCCGCCGACATCCACCGTGGTGTCCCCGGTGAAGCCGGAACCGCGAAGGGTGACCGTGTCGCTGCCCGTGCTCACTCCTTCGGCGGGCACCAGTTCTTCTGCCGTAGGCGCAGACGGCACTTCCAAGTGCTCACAGGCAGCCTCACCGATCACGATATTGCCGAGGTAGATCGCCGCGACCATACCGACGTCAGGGACGGTCCCCTTCAGGGTGAGGTTGACGGTCAGACCGGTCGCCTCGGCCGATGCAGCGTTCCTGCTGATGGTTCCGACCTTCACCTTCGCCAGGACTTCGGCGCTGGTCATGCCGGGCACCGTGGCTGCGGTCGACAACTCGAGACCCGCCACGGGGACAGCCGCCGGGTCAACCGGAGTGCCCAGAACGGTGACGCCCTCCGAAGCGGTCTCCGCTGCCGGCAATGCGCCGGGGAGACAGTCGGCTGCTGAGATCACGCGGGTTGCTCCCACCGCCTGGACACCGAGTACAGACACTGTCAGATCCTCGATGACGGCGGAGCTCGTTGTCCCCGCCGCCCCGGACGCGGTCGACAGCGTTGCCCTGCCGGCCACAGCTGCGCCGTTGAGCGCACCGACGTGTGCGGACAGATCGGGTATGACCACCTCCCTGGGCGGACTCTCCGTTTCCGCCGCGGCATCCACATCCAGCAGGCTGGCGCCGCCGAGCTCGAGGGACAGTCTCAGGTCAACCGCGGATGCTTCCGCATCGCCCGGCAGGGCGAGCGTCGGTGCTGCCACCACGGCGCTACCTCCGATCGCGAGAGCCGTCGCAATCGCGGTAACCCTTGCAGTGCTCCATCTCGGGGACATTTCACACTCCTAAGCAGTCCGGACAACCGCGTACGCCTCCGCGCCGCTGATGGCGGGGACGCTGACGGCTATCGTGCTGGTTCAACGCTAAGGAGGAGACCTTGGAAACAGGTTGAGATCGCCCGGCCCGGGAGTTCCACCGAAATGGTGAAGGTTTGAAGTTCTGCGTAAGGTGGGTCACACCGCGTTACCGCGCGGTACGTCTACTCCCCACTCTCGGAGGCACCACCTTGCCAGGTATGAACCTGACGCGGGACGAAGCACGCCAGCGCGCGGCGACAGTCAGCGTCCACAGCTACGCCATCAATCTCGATCTGACCCGCGGCGACACGGTCTTCCGGTCAACCACCGTGGTGTCTTTCGACGCCGAGCAGGGTTCCTCAACCTTCATTGACGCCGTCACCGCATCCGTTCATCGCGTGACCCTCAACGGCGTGGACCTCGATGCGGCGGAGGTGGCGGACGGGGTGCGGATCCGCCTGGATAATCTTGCCGCGTCCAACGAACTGGTCGTCGACGCGGACATGCTCTACATGAACACCGGCGAGGGCCTGCACCGCTTCGTTGACCCGGTTGACAATGAGGTTTACCTCTACACCCAGTTCGAAGTTCCGGACTCGCGTCGGGTCTTTGCCGTCTTTGAGCAGCCGGATCTGAAGGCAACGTTCCGCTTCACCGTGACAGCGCCGTCGCACTGGGACGTAATCTCCAATTCCCCCACGCCGGAGCCCGTTGACGCGGGCTCGTCGGAGGACGGCGGCGCGCGGGCAACGTGGGCATTCGAGCCGACACCGCTGCTTTCCTCCTATGTGACGGCGCTGATCGCCGGGCCGTACCAGTCCGTGCGCAGCGAGCTGACCAGCTCGGACGGCCGCACCATTCCCCTCGGCGTCTTCGCGCGCAAATCGCTGATGCAGTATCTGGATGCCGAGAACGTCTTTGAACTGACCCGGCAGGGCTTCGAGTTCTTCGAGGCTCAGTTCGGCACACCGTATCCGTTCAGGAAGTACGACCAGCTATTTGTACCGGAGTTCAATGCCGGCGCGATGGAAAACGCCGGCGCCGTCACGTTCCTGGAGAGCTACGTCTTCCGCTCGCGCGTCACCGAGGCCACCATTGAACGCCGCGCGATCACCATCCTCCACGAGCTCGCCCACATGTGGTTCGGGGACCTGGTCACAATGCGCTGGTGGAATGACCTCTGGCTGAATGAGTCGTTCGCCGAGTTCATGTCCACCCTGGCGTCTGCGGAAGCCACCAAGTTCACCCAGTCCTGGACCACGTTCGCGTCCCTAGAGAAAGCCTGGGCATACCGCCAGGATCAGTTGCCCTCCACGCACCCCATCGTCGCTCCGATCAACGACCTCGAGGATGTACAGGTCAACTTCGACGGTATTACCTACGCGAAGGGCGCCTCCGTCCTGAAGCAGCTCGTGGCCTGGGTCGGCCAGGACAAATTCATGCAGGGCGTCCGGGAGTACTTCGGCAAGCATGCGTGGGCCAATACCGAACTCTCCGATCTGCTGGTTGAGCTGGAGAAGGCGAGCGGCCGGGACCTCAGGGAATGGTCTGCCGAGTGGCTGGAAACCGCGGGCGTGAACACTCTGCGTCCGGACATCAGCTACAACGACGACGGCGAAATCACCTCCTTCTCCGTCCTCCAGTCCGCGCTGGCGGACCACCCGACGATCCGCTCACACCGGCTGGCCATCGGTTTTTACAATCTGACCGACGGCGGGAAGCTTGAACGGTCCAACAGGGTGGAGCTGGATGTGTCCGGCGAACGCACCGAGGTTGGGGAACTGGTCGGTTTGCAGAGGCCGGATCTCGTGCTTCTCAACGATGACGACCTGGCCTACGCAAAGATCCGCCTCGATGATTCCTCCCTCCGGACCGCCACCCGGCACCTCCGGGACTTCAGTGCATCTCTGCCGCGCACGCTGGTATGGGCCTCGGCCTGGGACGCCGCCCGTGACGGTGAAACGCCGGCGCGCAACTATGTCGAACTGATCCTGCAGAACATCGCCTCGGAATCGGATTCCTCCGTGGTCCTGGTACTCCTGCGGCAGCTCGCAACCACCCTGACGTACTACGTCAATCCCGAGGACCGGCAGGAGATGGAAACCGCGGCCGCCGACAGCCTGTGGGAACTTGCGGAAGGTGCCGATGCAGGGTCCGATTCGCAGCTTCAGTTCGTGAAGGCGTTCGCGGTGCACGCGCAGTCCCCCGGGCAACTGGACATCGTCGAGAAAATCCTGGACGGCTCAGGCGCACCCGACGGCCTGACCGTCGATGCGGACCTCAGATGGGAGCTTCTGACGAGCCTCGTGGTCGGCGGCCGCAGGGGCCAGGAACATATTAATGCGGAGCTTGAACGGGACGCGACGGCCACCGGCGCACTTGCCGCCGCCCAGGCGAAGGCGGCCATCCCCACTGCCGAGGCAAAGAGGGAAGCGTGGGCCGCGATCGTCGAACGTTCCGACATGCCGAACGCCGCGCAGCGTTCAGCCATCCAGGGCTTCACGCGGGTGCATGACACTGCCCTACTGGAGCCTTTCGCGCCACGGTACTTCAGCTCGGCGAAGGAGGTCTGGGCCAACCGCACCCATGAGATCGCCCAGCAGATCATCGTGGGGCTCTACCCTTCCCGGCTGACCACCCAGGCAACGCTCGATGCCACGGACGAGTTCCTGTCGACACTGGACGCTGACCTGTCCTCCCTCCGCCGGCTCACGTTGGAGAACCGGGACGGCGTGGCCAGGGCGCTCCGAGCGCAGGCCGCAGACCGGTAGCAACGCCGTTTTGCACAGCGGTCCTGTTGGCCCGGAAAGGCGTCCCTGCTATTACCGGGCCAACAGGTGTAATTTGTGCCTATGAACCTCTCCGAGCATCACTATCTGGTACGCGTCGAGTGGACCGGGAACCGAGGTGACGGCACCACCTCCTACCGGTCCTACAGCCGGGACCATGACATTTCGGCGGCCGGCCTGCCGCTGATCGCCGGATCAGCGGATCCCACCTTCCACGGCAATCCCGAACGCTGGAACCCGGAACAGTTACTGCTCGCTGCGCTGTCCCAGTGCCACATGCTCTCCTACCTCCACATGGCCGTGAAGAACGGCGTTATTGTGACCGCCTATGAGGACTCAGCCGAAGGCACCATGAGGCTCAACCCCGACGGCAGCGGCGAATTCACCAGCGTCACGCTCAAGCCCCGTGTCACGATCACCAGGGGCACGGCCAAACACCTGGCTCAGTCCATCCACGCCGAAGCGGCCGCCGCATGCTTTATTGGCCGTTCGGTCAACTTTCCGGTCCTCCATGAGCCGGTTGTAGTGGTCGGCGGAACCGCCGATCCGCTTGCCGCGCCGTCCCGCGCGAAGACCACTGCCTGATTCTTCCTGGTCACGCACTGCTTCCGGGCCAGGCCCACCGACTCCGCAGATGGGACGGGGCTGGGCGGATGTGGAGTAACCCGCCGGCGGCGGTAATCTTGAGCTGCCCCGACGCGCTGTGAACTCCGGCGTGCGAGCGGCCCCAATGAAAGGTGTCCCCATGCAGTTCCTTGACCAGCTCGGGTACGGCGGCAACATCCTGGCCGCCGCGCTGATCCTGCTGGCCGCCCTCATCCTCTGGCTGATCCTGCGCATCCTGATCAACCACATGGTCCGAAGGGTGCAGAACGGGTATGACATGTTCAAGAAGCCGCACTTCCGGTGGGCTCAGCCTGTACTGCGGACGCTGGATCACAACCGGCGGTCGCAGCGTGCCGAAACCATCGGAGCGCTGCTGCGCAGTACCGCTGCGGTGACGATCGCAATCATTGCGCTGATTACTGCGATAGAACAGCTCGGGGTCAACATCGGGCCCATCCTGGCGAGCGTCGGGATTGTCGGTATCGCCATCGGTTTCGGGGCACGGGAGGTCATCCGGGATGCCTTCCTCGGCTTTTTCATCACTATCGAGGACCAATACGGCATTGGAGACGTCATCGAAATAGGTGACACCGTGGGAGTGGTGCAGTCGGTGGGGTTGCGGATCACTCGCATGGTCGATGAAAACGGAGCCATCTGGTATATCCGCAACGGTGACATCATGAAGGTGGGAAACAGATCCCAGGGGAACTATGTACCTCCGGCCACCGACGACGAAAAGGCGGAACAAGCCAATGAGCAGTGAAACACCCGGCCCCATTCCCATCCCGTCCCGATTCGGTGAACCCATCGCCCGGCTCACGCCCGTGGGCCCGCGTTTCGACCAGCCCTCGTACACCGACAATTTTTACGAGGCCGTCGGCGGCCACGAGACGTTCGTCCGTCTGGTCGACCGTTTCTACACGGGCGTCGCATCGGACGAGCTCCTGCGCCCCATGTATCCGGAGGAGGATCTGGAGCCTGCCAAGGAGCGTCTCCTGTTGTTCCTGGAGCAGTATTGGGGCGGGCCCAGGACGTACGGTGAGACCCGCGGTCATCCGCGTCTGCGGATGCGCCACCAGCCTTTCCGCGTGACCCCGGCCGCCCGCGACCGCTGGCTGACGCACATGCGTGACGCAGTCGATTCGCTCGGACTCTCTCCCCTGCACGAAGCGACTCTGTGGGACTACCTGGAGCGGGCAGCACACTCCATGGTCAATTCCGCCTGACCTGGTGTTCACATTCACATTGACGGGCCCCGCTAAAGAACTGCTGCCCGGCGGACAAGAACATGTCCGCCTGCCGTGCTGAGCCGTGTCCAGCGGCCGTTGGTGAAAATGCCGGCCTGCCCGCCCGGTGAGAGGAACCCCAGCGCAAAGGCTCCGAATGCCGCCCCTGCCGGAAGGTTCGCCGGCGCTCCGTCAATGGGACGGCTCCAGATAATGCCGCGCGCATTGTTGACGACAATCGCTCCCGGGGACTGCGGCACCGACTCCGCCACGTCCCGGATCCCCTGGGTGGCGGACGCGAGCAGCACATCCGTACTCACCCGGCCCTGAGACTCCCAACCCGACCGGGGCGGCAGCACACCGGCCCAGATTTCGGTGACTGTGGTCGGCGGGACCGGGAGAACGACGTCGTACTCCCCCATCCGCGCCAGCCGGTCGGACACGGAGGAAAGTGCCACTGTGGTGTCCAGCTGTGCCGGCTCACCCAGCGGCATGACCCGGAGCCCGAGCACCGTGGGCAGAGCCTCTCCCAGGACGCGCGGGGCGAGAATGCACACATAAGCGGCAAGCACTCCTCCAAGCGCCTGGAGGCGTACCGCCCCGTCCTGGGCGGCGCGCGCGCGGCCCACATAGGTACGCAGGTCCAGCATCACCTGTGGTTCGGCGAGGATCAGTTCAGTGGCGGTTGTGGAGCGTTCGGGCATTGTGTAATCCTCTCATCCGGTTCCGGGGCCGATTCCCCGCGCGTAACAACCGTGGTGCGCCGGCTGCGCTGACTGCATCCGGCGGGATGCGGCACCGTCCGGTTGAGGCTCAAGCGCGCGCAGTCTAATGTCGGACTTGGCCTACCGCGCCCAGACACAAGGAGCCAACCATCACCATGTCCGCCCAACCCGTGCAGGATCCCACCGCTGCCCTCGTCAGCCTGCTCGACCTGGACAGCGCCGCAGGGGCACAGACGGACGAGGAGATCTTCGTGGCGACACCGGTGAAACAGCCGGGCAAGCGGGTCTTCGGCGGGCAGGTACTCGCTCAGGCGCTGATCGCCGCCATCAGAACCGTTGATTCCGTCCGCTCCGTCCACTCGATGCACGGGTACTTCCTCCGTGCAGGTGACGCAGATCTGCCGATCACTTTCGGGGTGCAGCGGTTGCGGGATGGCCGCTCATTCTCGGCGCGGCGGGTCCATGCCTACCAGGACGGGGTACCGATTCTCTCGATGATCGCTTCCTTCCAGCAGCCGGATGAAGGGATCACGCACCAGGAACCGATGCCGACGGACCTTCCGGACCCTGAATCGCTCCCTTCCACGGCAGATCTGCTCGGTCAGTTCGACCATCCCGTGGCCAAGGCCTGGGCCTACGACCGCCCGTTCGACATCCGCCATATCGATTCCCCGCTCTATGTCGAGAACACCGGGTCAAAAGAGCCCGTCAACGCGGTCTGGATGAAGACATTCGGCGCTATGCCTGCGGATCCACCAATGCACCAGGCGGCACTGGCGTATGCCAGTGACTACACCCTGCTCGAATCAATCCTGCGTCCGCACGGACTGACCTGGATTCACCCCGGCATGAGCGTCGCGAGCCTCGATCACGCCATGTGGTGGCACCGGCCCGTCCGGGTCGATGAGTGGCTGCTGTACGTCCAGGCCTCGCCCAGCGCATCAGGGGCCCGAGGGCTGGCGCTCGGGAAGATCTATAACCGGGCTGGTGATCTTGTTGCCACCGTTGCGCAGGAGGGGATGATACGTGTGCCCGACGACGCCGGCGCACGCCTCAAGGGAGCAGTCCAGAAGAAGCTCATGGACCAGAAGATGCGCCGGTGGAGGAAATGACCACCGACACCCGGAGGCCGGCCGGGTAACAGCGGAGGGAGCGTGCTGTGTGCACGCTCCCTCCGTTGTTGCCTGCCTGCTCTCAGTCGCGGGTGAGGCGGCGGTGGGTCACCCGGTGGGGCTTGGCCGCTTCGGGGCCGAGCCGCTCGATCTTGTTTTCCTCGTAGGACTCAAAGTTGCCCTCGAACCAGTACCAGTTGGCCGGGTCTTCTTCCGTCCCCTCATAGGAGAGGATGTGGGTGGCAACCCGGTCCAGGAACCAGCGATCGTGGGAGACCACAACCGCGCAGCCCGGGAATTCGAGCAGTGCGTTCTCCAGGCTGGAGAGGGTTTCCACGTCGAGGTCGTTGGTGGGCTCGTCGAGGAGCAGAAGATTGCCGCCCTGCTTCAGGGTCAGGGCGAGGTTCAGCCGGTTCCGCTCTCCGCCTGAAAGCACTCCCGCCTTCTTCTGCTGGTCCGGGCCCTTGAAGCCGAATGCGGAAACGTAGGCACGTGAGGGCATTTCCACCTGGCCGACCTGGATGAAGTCAAGGCCGTCGGACACCACTTCCCACAGTGACTTGTTGGGGTCGATGCCGCCACGGGACTGGTCGACATAGGAGATCTTGACCGAGTCACCGATCCTCAGTTCGCCCCCATCCAGGGGTTCGAGGCCGACGATGGTCTTGAAGAGCGTGGTCTTGCCGACGCCGTTGGGACCGATGACGCCGACGATCCCGTTCCGCGGCAGCGAGAAGGACAGACCATCGATCAGGATGCGGTCGTCATAGCCTTTCCGGAGATCGTGGGCCTCAATGACCTGGCTGCCGAGGCGCGGTCCGGGCGGGATCTGGATCTCTTCGAAATCGAGCTTCCGGGTCCGCTCGGCCTCTGACGCCATTTCCTCATAGCGGGCAAGACGGGCCTTGGACTTGGTCTGGCGGCCCTTGGCATTGGAACGTACCCATTCCAGTTCTTCGGAGAGCCGCTTCGAGAGCTTCTGGTCCTTCTTGCCCTGGATCTCCAGGCGGGCGCGCTTCTTTTCGAGGTAGGTCGAGTAGTTGCCTTCATAGGGGTAGAGGTGCCCGCGGTCAACCTCGGCGATCCATTCCGCCACGTGGTCGAGGAAGTAGCGATCGTGGGTGACGGCGAGAACTGCGCCGGGGTACGCCGACAGGTGCTGTTCCAGCCACAGCACGCTCTCGGCGTCGAGGTGGTTGGTCGGCTCGTCGAGAAGCAGGAGGTCCGGCTTCTGGAGCAGCAGCTTGCACAGCGCTACGCGGCGGCGCTCACCACCGGACAGCACGGAGACGTCAGCATCCGGCGGGGGGCAACGGAGTGCGTCCATCGCCTGGTCGAGCTGGGAGTCGATGTCCCAGGCGTCGGCCGCGTCGATGGCTTCCTGCAGCTTGCCCATCTCGTCGAGCAGCCTGTCATAGTCCGCGTCAGGGTTGGCCATTTCTTCGGAGATCTCGTTGAACCGCTGGATCTTGCCGTAGATTTCGCCGACGCCTTCCTGGACGTTGCCAAGAACGGTCTTTTCCTCATTGAGGGGCGGCTCCTGAAGGAGTATGCCCACGGTGTAGCCGGGACTCAGCCGTGCCTCGCCGTTCGATGGAGTATCCAGGCCCGCCATAATCTTCAGGATGGTGGATTTGCCCGCGCCGTTGGGTCCGACAACGCCAATCTTGGCGCCCGGGTAGAAGGACATCGTTACGTCGTCGAGAATTACTTTGTCGCCAACAGCCTTGCGGGCCTTGGTCATCGTGTAGATAAATTCCGCCATAGGTCAAGGCTAGTGCGTGTGGACCTGTAGAACATATTCCACGGCGCCAGGCAGCCGTCGGAGTACCGATTTACCGCTGATCGCCCACAAAACACAGGCCGTTGGCGAGGACCGGCAACTGGGTCACGGTCACCGCACCGTCGCGGACGTGCCCGAATACGCAGCTTTCTCCAATGGGCACCGCGCCGGTCATGGCGTCGACTTCGAGCCCGGTGGGGGTGGTGTCGATCGATACCTCAACGGCTCCTGCCTCCGCCCCGGCTGATACGAAAGCTGCCCGCAGCTCTTCGGCGCCCGGCTCCGGCGTCCGTGCGGCCAGGGAGTCCAGCGCATCCGCGATCCGTGATGCAAGCGACTGCGCTGCAGGCGTCTCGGTGGGAGCGACAGAGGCGGCCGGAGCCGGGGGAGGCGCCGCCGGCACCACCTGCCCGGCCAGGGCATGGCCTCCGGCCGCGGGAGCTCCGCATCCGCCCAGTACAGCGGTGATCCAGACCGCAACGATGCACAACGGCACGGCCGCGCCCTTCTTCCGGGCTTTGGCCTCCCGGCGTGTCCAGTGTTCCCGCATGACACAAGTCTTCCACGCTCCGGCTCCTTCGCGTTCCGACCGGGATTCCTCTAGAACGGCGCCGGGACGAGCTCGCCCTCCCTGTCAGCTTCCGCACCGGCACCGCCGTCGTCCTGGCTGGATTCCGATTCATCTGCGGTTCCCGGTGCACCGAACCCCGGAGACGATATCTCCCCAGTCCCGTAGTCGATGGCAGGGAACCCGTCCTCCCCGCCCGGCTGGACTGCCGCCTCAGGACGATCCGCGCTGGAGCGCCGGAAGCTCGCGGTGCCGAACAGGAGGTCATGACCGGCTGAATCCGCGTCAATCTCAGCCGTGGTGCCGCTTTTACCGTCATCATTGATCCAGGCGCGCACCCGAAGTTTGCCTGTGACGATGATGCGGTCGCCCTTCTGCAGGCTCACCCCGGCGTTAGTGGCCAGGGAGCGGAACATCGACACCGAATACCAGCTGGTGTCACTGTCCACCCACGCGTTGACCTTCTTGTCGAAATACCGGTCTGAACTGCCCAGCCTGAACTTGGCGATCGGCAGCCCGCTGCCGGTGACCGAGCACTTGATCTCGGTGCCGACGAAGCCGCGGATTGTCACGTTGTTGCTCATCATTGTGTCCCTTCAGAAGTTGGAGGACCGGCGCCGGTGCGTCGGCCACTTCCAGTTTCTGCCCGGAGGGTGATGCTCTGTTGGGCACCCGAAACTATGTGGGAAACTCCAGTGGAATTTGTCCGCTGTGGAGGAGATGACGCACACTGGAACCGCTAAGCTTGTGTGGGCTCCGCGCCTGCCCATGCCCCCGTAGCTCAATGGATAGAGCAACGGCCTTCTAATCCGTAGGTTGCGCGTTCGAGTCGCGCCGGGGGCACTGAATTCACTCCGGGAATGTCACCCGCAGTTCGAGGTAGTGCTGACCGGACGCGTCCTGCGAATACTCCGCGCGCCCTGCGATTCCCGTCAGGTCTTCCGTCCCGGATCCGGGAATGATGTGGCCGGAGCTGGCAGCGGCTGTTCCCTCGGCCAGTCCCCAGTGCTGAACGATCATGCTTCCGCGCCGGCCAAGGACGCTGCCGGTGAACACCTCGGACGCCACGTACCCGGCTCCCCTGCTGTTACCCGCCATCAGCAGTTCGGCGACCGAGGTCCCGGCGATCTCACCGGCGAACTCCTTTGTTGCTCTTACCCGGGTCAGTTCGCTGTCGACACCCTCTACCGCGTATGACTCGGGAGCCCAGTCCGAGATATCGAATGCTGCCCGTATTACCTGTTCCTGCGGTTCACTCATGCCTCCAGTATTGCCGCATTGGACACCCTTCGCATGTTGGCGCCGGAAGGCTCTATCGGCTAAGAGCTGCTCCGGCTGAGGCACCCGACCCACGGAACAGCGTCTTTGTTCTCGGGTCGAGCAGGACGAGATAGGTGGCGAAGGCCACCCCGATCGCCGCTGCGATCTGGCGGGCGGTGTGGAGGCTCAACTCAATGTAGGGAAAGATGTCCAGCTGGTCCGAGATGGCGTAGATCATGAAGAAGGACACGGCGAAATACAGGATCTTGACCTGCCAGTCGTCGCGGATCCCGGTGACGGCAAAGAGCGGGATGAGCCAGACCACGTACCAGGACTGGATCATCGGTGCCAGAAGGACCACGGCCGCGAGGGCGAGAGCAAGCCGGCGCACCAGGTGGGCATGGTCGCCCTTGAGGACAAACCACGCGACGAAGACCAGCGAAATCAGGGTGCCGATGGAATGGACGATGTCCGCCCACGCCCATCCGTCGAACCCCAGGGCGTCACCGGTGACGGCAACAAACATTCCCAGGAAGCCGATCGGCGCGTACCAGATCCAGACGCTTCCCGGGGTGCTGAGCGCACCCACCCACCCGAAACCGAAACCGTTCAGGATGCCCAGTATCCAGAGAATTCCCAGGGACAGCCCCGCTGTCAGCGACCAGTACAGGAACTTGCGCGGCCAGCCCGCGCCGCGGCCGGCCCACATCAATCCGATGAAGGGAAGGAAGATGAGGGTGATCGGCTTGATGCCGATCGAGAGGGTCACCAGGAGGATAGCCGGGAGGAAACGGCCCCTTGCCGCGTAGTAGAGACCGGCAAGGGCAAGACCGAGCATGAGCGAATCATTGTGGATGCTGGCCACGAAATTCGTGAGAAAGAGAGGATTCGCGACGGTGAGCCATAGCGCGCGGTTGGGATTGACGTTATGCAGCTCGGCGAGCCGCGGCACGTAGTAGATGCACATCGCCACACCAAGCAGCGCGAGGAGGCGGAAGAGCAGGATGGACAGGTCCGGCTGACCTCCCGTGATCCGCACCACCAGCTCCTCCAGCCAGAGGAAAATCGGTCCGTACGGCGTGGGGCTCTGCGCCCACAGATCGTCGGCACCGATCTGCAGGTAGTTGGAGATTTGCGAATAGCCGTCCTCGTACGGGTTGAGGCCGGCAACCATGACCTGACCCTGGGCGATGTAGGCGAACACGTCGCGGCTGAACAGGGGCAGCGCGAGGCACATCGGCGCTGCCCACGCCAGGGTCGCGGTGAGAATGGTTCGCCGGGTTTCCGGCCCCCACCCCTGCAGGCGTTGGCCGAGCCTCAGCCAGGCACGTACCAGGAGCATGCCGCCGACCGCCAGCAGAAGTACGGACAGGACAGCCCCTACCGGCTCGAAGCGCAGCCAGATGATTGCCGGCACCTGCCGCAGCTCCCGGGAGGCGAGGGACAGCCAACCGACCCCGAATGACCCGACGAGCATCAGCATGGAGCCCACAAATCCCTGAATGATCGCTATCCGGGGACGCCCGATATGCGCGGTCACGACGGGCGCAGGCGCAGGAGCGGTCATGCTGGGAGGATCCGATCGTCGGTCTGGCACAGGCGGGGCAAAGGCATCGAGGTCGCTCGATTTTACCATTGTCCGTTCCGACGGCGCCGGGCAGCCGGTGGGCGAAGGGCCGGGCGCGGTACATTTGTCGGGTGCCGATAACAAGTGACCCCATCGTCTGGATCGACTGCGAGATGACAGGTTTGGATCCTGTCTCCGATGCACTGATTGAGGTGGCGGTCATCGTCACTGACTCGGAGCTGAACGTGCTGGGTGAGGGCGTCGACGTCGTTATTGCTCCCCCGCCCGGCGCTTTGGATTCCATGGGCGATTTTGTGCGCAACATGCATACGGTCTCGGGCCTGCTCGACGATCTGCCTGCGGGAGTTTCCATGGAGGAGGCGCAGGACCGCGTGCTCCGGTACATCACTGCGCACGTACCGGAACCGCGGCGGGCGCAGCTGGGCGGGAACTCGGTCGGTACCGACAGGGTTTTCCTTGCCCGCGACATGCCATTGGTTGTGGAACACCTTCACTACCGGGTAGTGGACGTATCGACCATCAAGGAACTGGCCCGCCGTTGGTACCCTCGGGCCTATTTCCAGGCGCCGGAGAAAAGCGGCAATCACCGTGCGCTGGGAGACATCCAGGATTCCATCCGCGAGCTCCGGTACTACCGGAGCACTATCTTCGTTCCGGACCCAGGGCCTGATTCGGAAACCAGCCGGGCTGCGGCGCGGGATTTGCTGACCGGCAGCTGAGCTGCGGTGCTGCGCGCGGGGTGCGCCGGAGCCTGCGGAAAATGTAGCGAAAAAAGTGTGTAGAATTGTCTGCGCTGCCTCGTTCAGCCCCAGCCAGTCCGCCTCCCGGCGGGTTACCTGCGGGACGAACCAACAAGGCACATGGTGGGTATAGCTCAGTTGGCAGAGCGCCTGGTTGTGGTCCAGGAGGTCGCGGGTTCAAACCCCGTTACTCACCCCATTGGCCCGCCGGCATCAGCCGCAGGCTTCGGTGGCCGCCCCGGATTGTCGGGGCGGCCATTGGCATTTCTTCGCTCTGTCCACGCGCCCGTGGACTGAGCAACCACCGGAAGGGATAGCTGCATGAAACGCACCTTGTTCGAGGAGGACCACGAACTCTTCCGCGAAGTGGCGCAGGAGTTCAATTCCCGCGAGATTGCCCCTCATTATGCGCAGTGGGATCGCGAGCACATCATGCCGCGCACCATGTGGAGCGCTGCCGGTGAACAGGGTCTGCTCGGGCTGGCCGTGCCGGAAGAGTTCGGCGGAGCGGGCATGCCCGACTACCGCTTCCGGGTGGTCCTTGACGAGGAGTTCGCCCGCGCCAACCATTTGGCGGCGGGGCTGGCTCTGCATCTGCATGACGACCTCGTCCTTCCGCACCTGTTGGCCTACGGTTCGGAGGAACTGAAGCAGTACTGGCTTCCCGGCATGGTCACCGGTGAGAAGGTCACCTCGGTGGCCTGGACAGAGCCGGGCGCCGGCAGCGACCTGCGCGGAGTGCGCACCAAGGCAGTGCGCGACGGCGACAGCTGGCTCATCAGCGGACAGAAGACTTTCATTGGAAACGGCATCAGCGGAGATGCCTCCCTTGTCCTCGCCCGCACCGACGGATCCACCGGCCGCGGCAGCAGCCAGTCCTTCTCGCTGTTCATGGTCGAGAAGACTGCAGGCTACGAGACCGGCCGGCAGCTGGACAAGATGGGCCTGAAGGCCTCGGACACCGCTGAACTCTTCTTCGACAACGTCCGGGTCCCGGCAGTAAATCTTGTCGGCGAGGTGGGCCAGGGCCTGCGGTATGTCGCCGAACAGTTGCCGCAGGGGCGCCTGGGGATCGCCGTCGCATCCTCGGCCGTGGCACGGACCATCTATGAGGGCACCGTGCAGTACACCAGTGAGCGCAACGCCTTCGGTGATCGGATCATCGACTTTCAGAACACCCGCTTTGAACTGGCAGACATCCAGACAGAGGTTGAGGTGCTGGAAACCTATGTTGACCGCGCTGTCCTGGCCTTCAACGACGGGGCGCTGGATGCCGTCAGCGCTGCCCGGGTGAAATTGTGGGCCAGCGAGCGGGTGAAGTCCGTCACCGACCGCTGCCTGCAGCTGCACGGTGGATACGGCTACATCCTCGAGTACCCCGTCGCGCAGGCATTCCTGGCCGTGCGCCTGCTGAGCATCTTCGGCGGGACCAGCGAAATCATGCGTGAGACCATCGGCCGTCACATCGCGCGGTAACCCACCGGACCAAGGAAGGCCAGTCATGCCTGTTCGCCCCATCACCATCGCCGGTGAACCTGTCCTGCACCGGCGGTCCGCCGCCGTCGAACGCTTCGATGATGAGTTGCGCTCACTCATTGCCGATATGTACGAAACGATGGACGAAGCCAACGGCGTCGGCCTCGCTGCCCCCCAGATCGGCGTCGGGCTTCGTATCTTTGTCTATGGAATGGTGAACGACGACGGCGTGCCTCCCCGTGGCGTGCTCGTGAACCCCTCGCTGGTCACCTCGAAGGTCTCAGGTGCCGAACCGGACGAGGACGAGTCCGAAGGGTGTTTGTCCTTCCCGGGCGAGGCTTTTCCGCTCAAGCGCGCCGACTGGGTCAAGGTCAACGGATACGACGGCGACGGCAATCCGGTGGAGTTCGAGGCGACCGGGTGGTTTGCACGCTGCATGCAGCATGAATTCGACCATCTGAACGGCACCCTGTACGTAGACCGGCTGAACCCCCGGTATGCCCGGAAGGCCAAAAAGGTGGTCAAGGTGAACGGCTGGGGTGAGCCCGGACTGACCTGGATGCCGGGCGTCGACCCGGACCCGTTCGGTCACTAACGGGTCGGCATCGGTTCGCGGTCAAGTTCTTCCAGACGCCGCACCGAACGCAACGATCCGAACAGTGCCACCAGCGGCGCTGTGGCCGCCAACAGGACGCCCACGAGCACAGCGGCCGTAATTCCAATAGTTTCGGCAAGGATCCCGCCCAGGATGCTGGCGATCCCCAGCATGCCCCAACTGACCATCCGGGTGGCGGCTCCGAGCCTGCCCATCATCGCCGGCGGGCAGACGCGCTGCCGGAAACTCGTGCCCACTACGATGTTCAGAGCAATCGACACCCCCATCACAAACATCCCGAGTATGCCGATGAGCATGCCGGTGCCGGGAGTCATGGCAAGCAGGGACGCATAGCCGAGCACTCCGGGGACCATCGACCAGCGCCACACCGGGCCGGAGCCCAACCGCTCGGTGAGCCGTTTTGCGCTCAGGCCGCCTACCGCGCCGCCCACGGAGGTGGCCGCCATCAACAGACCAAGCCAGACCTCCGACTCCCCGAGCGCACGCACTACAAGAAGCACCATCAGAGAAGCAACCATGCTGCCGCCGAGGTTCCAGAGCGCAGCGTTGAACAGTATGGCCCGCAGGGGCGCCGTGCTGAAGGTGTACCGAAGTCCCTCGAGCATTTCCGCGAAGATGCGCCGCTCTCCTGCGGGCGCCGTTTTTTCCGTGATGTGCAGGGAGGAGATGGCGGCCAGCGAGGCGAGCGAGGCCCCAACCTGCACCAGCAGTGTGTTGGAAGCCCCCAGCACCACCGTGAGCCAGCCGGCGATCCCCCTGCCGGCGGCGTCCGCAGACGCTCCGGAGGCGGTGATGATGCCGTTCCCTTCGACCAGCTCATCCCCAGAGAGTGCCTGTTGTACCAGCGCCTGGTCCGCGAGGCTGAAGAAGACTGACGACAGCCCGGCGATAAAGGCCACAATGAAAAGCTGCGCCACGGACAGCATCCCGAGCCAGTAGGCGACGGGCAGGGTTCCGAGCGAAAGTATGCGCGCCACCAGCGACCAGACGATGACCGGCTTGCGCGGCCAACGGTCCACCCACACACCGATGGGCAACCCGAGAAGGAGCCAGGGCAGGAAGGCCATACCGGCAAGCGCCGCTACGGCGAAGTCGCTGGCGGCCAGTTCAACAGCCGCGATGAGCGGCAGCGCGACCGCGGCAACGGCGGTGCCGAACACTCCGACCGTGGCGGATACCCACAGCGCCCGGAAATCCGGGTTGCGACGCACGAGCGGCGCGCTCGGTGGGGTCGGTTCGGCCATCCACTTAGCGTAATGGAACGTAATGGGTGATCGGCCCGGTTGTGGATGACGGGCAGGAACCGAAACGGGACCCTTGTCAAGCCCCGGGTTTGGTGGAGAGATTTTTAGTTGGAAATTGTGGTTAGTAGGCCGGCATTGACACCGGCGTGTTGTTGTTCGTATTCGCTGGGTGGGACGTGGCCGAGTTCGCCGTGGAGGCGTCGGTGGTTGTACCAGTCGACCCATTCGGCGAGGGCGACTTCGAGGTGGTTGATGTCCTTCCAGGGGCCTTTGTTGCGGACCAGCTCGGCTTTGAACAGCGAGTTCAGCGCCTCGGCCATCGCATTGTCGTAGCTATCCCCGCGGGAACCCACAGAAGCGACGGCGTCCTCGGCGGCGAGTCGCTCGGCGTAACGGATGGCCCGGTAT
>NZ_FNDT01000007.1 GCF_900099735.1 Arthrobacter subterraneus
AGCCTGGGCCTGTTCCAGATGCGGCCGCAGTCCGGGTGGGGCACGGTCACCGACCTCATGGACCCGACCTACCAGGCGCGGGCGTTCTTCGGCGGGCCAGAAGGCCCCAACTACCCCAGCCCCAGAGGACTACTGGATATCCCCGGCTGGGAGTCCATGGACAAGGGCGAAGCGGCCCAGGCCGTCGAGGTGTCCGCCTATCCCGACCGGTATCGCAACTACGAGCCCGTGGCCGAGACCATCCTGACCACCCTCACCACCACGACCGGCGCTACGGGGCACTACGACCGTCGCCGGCACTGTGGTGCCGGTCGTGCAGACGGTCCCGGTAGAGTCGTCACGGGTCGTGTTCCTGCTGCCGGAGGGCACCTGGGTGCCCTCCTCGGACTACGGACCCCGGGTCCACCCGATCACCGGGGAGAACTCGTTCCACACCGGCACCGACTTCGCCGCCCCGGACGGCACCCCCATCCTCGCCGCAGCAGACGGCACCGTGACCGTCGCGGAGTTCACCGGCGGTGACGGCGGACTCATCGTCATCGAACACCACATCGACGGAGCGGTCGTGGCGACGGCGTATGCGCACATGTGGGAGACCGGCATCCACGTCACCGCCGGCGACACCGTGACCGCCGGACAGCACATCGGCGATGTCGGCTCCTCCGGCAACTCCACCGGCCCGCACCTACACTTCGAGGTCCGCAACGGGAGCACCAACGGCGAGCACACCGACCCCGCCGCCTGGCTCAACGCCCACGAGGCCGCCGATCTGCCAGAGCCCACCACTGGCGCCCCCACCGGCTGCGATGCCGACACCGGAGCACCCGGCGACGAGCCGGACCCGCTCGACGCCGGCCCGGACCGGATGGTCGACGACCCCACCAGCGACGGGCAGATCACCGCCCGCCTCCTGCACCTCCACACCCAGGCCACCGCAGCGTTCCCCGAGACCTCGTGGGCCTGCTACTCGCCGCGGCCCGGCACCGTCTCAGAACACCCCCTGGGCCGGGCGTGCGATCTCACGTTCGGCAACTCCATCGGCCAACACGCCACCCCGTCGCAACTCGAGGCCGGATGGCAGGTCACCAACTGGATGAAGGAGCACGCCGAGACCCTCGGCGTCGAGTACCTGATCTGGCAGGACAAGATCTGGTCCCTGGCCCGCGACGCCGAAGGATGGCGCGACTACACCTACGGCATCGATATCACCACCAGGCACATCGACCACCTCCACGTCACCGTCCGGACCGGGACCTGAAGACCATGGACGTGTTCCCCGACTTCGAGGGCCTGAGCGGCATCGGCGACCTGCGCGAAGTAGTCGGTGCGCTGCTGACCTTCGTGCTCATCACCGCCGTGCTCATGCTGATCGTCTGCGCCATCACCTGGGCAATCGCCACCGCCAACGGCAACCATGCCGCCGCGACCAAGGCACCATCGTCGAGGAGTTCGTCGACGCCGGAGCCTCGGCAAAGTCCGCTGACCGGCCCGAGCTGATGCGGATGATCCAGTACGTCAAGGCCAACAAGGTCGCCTACTGCATCGTCCACAAAGTCGACCGGCTCGCCCGCAACCGCGCCGACGACGTGACCATCCACCTCGCCCTCCAACAGGCCGGTGTCCTGCTGGTCTCGGCCACTGAGAACATCGACGAGACTCCCTCGGGGATGCTGCTGCACGGGATCATGTCGACCATCGCGGAGTTCTACTCCCGGAACCTGGCCACCGAGGTCACCAAAGGCATGACCCAGAAGGCCATCGGCGGCGGGACGCTCGGCAAAGCCCCCACCGGCTACCTCAACGTCCGTACCCGAGACGAGATGGGCCGCGAGGTCCGCACGGTCGAACTCGACTCCGAACGCGCACCGCTGATCGAGTGGGCGTTCAAAGCCTATGCCTCCGGGAACTGGACCGTCAGCCAACTCCACGACGAACTGACCTCCCGCGGACTGGTCAGCGTCCCGACCCCGAAACGCCCTGCCAAGGCGCTCGCGGTGTCCTCGGTGCATCGGCTGCTGACCAACCCCTACTACAAGGGCGATGTCGTCTACCGCGGCACCCGCTACAAGGGCAACCACCCCGTGCTCGTCCCACCCGAGGTCTGGTACCAGGTCCAATCCGTGCTCACCGCCCACAAATCCGCGGCCGAGGCCACCCAGGTCCACGACCACTACCTCAAAGGCACCATCCACTGCGGCCAATGCGGCGCCCGGCTCATCGTCTCCAACGCGAAAAACCGGCACGGCAACCTCTACTGCTACTTCGTGTGCTCAGGCAGGCACTCCAAGCGCACCGACTGCATCCGACAAGCGGTCCTCATCGAAGACGTCGAGCAACTGATCGAGGACTACTACAGCCGTGTGCAGATCAGCCCCGCCCAGCGCGACGCCCTGTCCGGGATGCTGCACCACGAGTTCGACCGACTCATGGCCACCGAAACCGACGAACTCGAACGACTCACCAAGGACCGCGACCGGCTCGAACACGAACAAGACCGACTCATGCAAGCTCACTACGCCGACGCCATCCCTCTGTCGGTCCTCAAACGCGAACAAGACCGCATCCTCGCCGAACTCTACAACCTCAACCGGCGCATCAAAGCCCACCACGGCGACTACGCCGACGCCCGCGCCCACCTCGACGATGCGCTGAACCTGCTGGAGAACTGCGCTGACATCTACGACCGATGCGACGCCGCCACCCGGCGTCTCTGCAATCAGGCGTTCTTTACCAAGATCTACATCGAGGAAGACGGCGAGCTGCGCGTCGAGAACAACCGGCCCTTCGAGATGCTGCTCGACCCCAAGGTCAACGCCAACGCCCTCACCTGGGCTCAGGACAGCGACAAGGCTCGAACCGAAGCCAACGATTCTGTTGGCAAGGGTTCGAGCCTTGTGCGCGGGGTGGGCCCTGTGGGACTCGAACCCACGACCCACGGATTAAAAGTCCGATGCTCTACCAACTGAGCTAAAGGCCCACACTGTCCGGTCAGCCCGAACAACGTGTCTACTTTATCGCACCCGGTCGGGCGGGCGGCACCCGGCATCTGAGGGGAGGTTTGTCCGGTGTTTTCCGCGTACCTAGCCCCCCCATAGGTGCAGGAGTATTCTCGACCCATGGACGGCGAATATGTAGACAACAGCCCTCGGCATCACAAGCCCAAGCCGTTCGCGCCCGTGGACTTCGAAGTCTTCGCCGGCGGAGCAGACCCCTCCCGTGTCTCGGAGGCAGCGCACCTTGCCGCGCATGCCCTGGTCCACCATGGGAGGGAGGCTGATGACCCCGCCGTGACGCAGCGGCTGGTGCAGCTCGCCGACCAGCAGGGGCTCGAGGCCGTGGCCGAAATGTGGGCTGAAAGCCCGGCGCGGTCCTTGCCCGGTGCGCTCTGGCGCCTCTACGCCCTCCGCGCCGCTACCCAGCAGAACCCTGAGCGGATTGCCGCCTACTTCAAGGCGGGCAAGGAAGTGGCCCAGGTGTCCAAGGTTGTAGCCGGTGTGGCTGAGCCCCCCGGCGCCGACGAGGTCCAGCAGATGGCTGACACCATCCTGTCCGGCGCCTTCGATGGCGAGTTCGACGTGGCACTTGAGCGCTTCGCCGCTTTCTGCCGCGTCATCGCGCTGGGCCAGACCAACCACGCCGACGATGCCGAGACGTCAAACGGTGCCCATGCGAGCAAGCTGACGCGCAGTTCCCACCAGCTGGTCAAGACCGCCGAAGACCTGGAACATGCCGCCGCGTCCTGGCGTCGCGGCGAACTGGACTAACGTCCCTGTTTCCTCAGCGGCTCGGGGGCTAGGATCGCCGTATGGAAGAGAATCCTGGGGGAATCGAAGTTCTGAGTGACAGCGACTGCTGGGCCTGCCTGCGGCAGGTTTCGGTGGGGCGTCTCGCCGTCGCGCTCGAAGACGGCCCGGACATCTTTCCCGTGAACTACACGCCGGACCACGGGACCATTGTGTTCCGGACGGGATCAGGCACCAAGCTGGCTGCAGTGGAGGCCGACGCCCGGGTCGCGCTGGAGGCAGATGGCGTGGACCCTGAAGCCGGCATTGCGTGGAGCGTGGTGATCAGGGGCCAGGCTGAGCTGGTGAAGCGGCCCGACGACGTCCTGGAGTCCTTCTCCCTGCCCCTCTTCCCCTGGCAGGAGGGGCAGAAGGATCAGTTCGTCAGGATTACCCCCACCACCATCTCGGGCCGCCGGTTCCCCATTGCTGAACCGAAAACCTGGTGGACGCCCGGCACGAGCGGGCGGACTGCGGTGGAGTGACGCACAACAGCGTGAACGGAGTTCTCAGCAGGATCCTCGAAGAGGACGGCAGCCACGGGCGGGCTGCCATCAGCATTTCCGGTGATGCCATCGCCGGCGTACGCCGGACCGACTCCCCCGACAGCCCGGAAGGACTCCTCCGGCTACCGGAGGAGTTCACCGTTGTTCCCGGCTTTGTTGACCTGCACTGCCATGGCGGTTTCGGGGTTGACTTCCCCACCTCGGACGCCGCCGGCGCACGGGAGGCCGTTTCGCGCATCCACCGGACCGGCACAACAACGCTGCTCGCAAGCCTGGTCACGGCCGAGCCCCAGGCCCTGCTCGACGGTGCGGAACGGTTCGCCGGGTTGGCAGAGTCCGGGGCGATCGCCGGCATCCACCTCGAAGGCCCATTCCTCTCCCACGCCCGCTGCGGAGCCCAGAACCCCGACTGGCTCATCAACCCGGATCTGGGCCTGGTCCGCGGGCTTGCCGCCGCCGCACGCGGCGCTCTGCGCACCATGACCTTCGCGCCTGAGCTGCCGGGCTCAGACGAACTTGTCGACCTACTGGCCTCCCTCGGGGTGGTGCCGTCCGTTGGCCACACAGCAGCCAGCCCTGGGGTGACCCGTGAGGCCCTCGCCCGGGCAGCCCGCGAGCTCTCCCGGCATAAGGGTGGTCAGGAAGCGGTTCCGACGGTCACCCACCTGTTCAACGGCATGGACCCAGTGCACCACCGCTCCCCCGGCGCCCTCTCCGCCTGCCTGCGCGCCGCACGGGCAGGCCAGGCGGTGGTGGAACTCATCGCCGACAATGTGCACCTCGCACCGGACACCGTTGCAATGGTGTTTGAGCTGGTCGGGGCGGACAACATCGCACTCGTCACGGATTCAATGGCTGCTGCCGGGCTCTCCGACGGCACCTACAGCCTTGGACCGTCACAGGTGCAGGTCTCCGGCGGCGTAGCACGGCTGAAGGCCGGCGGGTCCATCGCGGGCGGAACCTCCACCATGGCAAGCCTCGTCCGGAACGCCGTTGACGCCGGAGTCCCGCTCAAGGACGCCCTTCACTCGGCGACCCGCGTGCCGGCGCGGGTCCTGGGCCTCGATGGTCAGGCCGGCGTCCTCAAAGAGGGCGCCAGGGCGGATCTGGTGGTCCTGGATGAGCGACTCGAGGTGCGCGGCGTCATGCGCGGCGGGCAGTGGCTCATCACTCCTCGTTGACATGCACGCGGGTCAGTAGCAGACTGAAACTGGTGTCGGACCGTGGAACCCCCGGGCTTCAACATTAAGCCGCTTCGAGCGGCCTACCGCCGAGAGGCGCTCCCGGTTCGGCGCCACTTTTATGCCCTCATACCGGCCATTGGGGCAACACCCTGCCCACATGGCCGCACAGGTATTCTTGGGTGGCAACCGTCCGTGCAACCCTAGGTGACTTTAGTGAAGCTCCGCCTCTTCCCCCAGGAAAACGCAGGACTGGAACTGCTCTCCAGCATGGCCCAGCAACTGGTCCTCGGGGTGCGCCGCATGTCCGGGATTTTCGGAGCATCGCCCCAGGATTACGATCAGCTCGCGGAGGAACTTCACCAGCTCGAGGGCACGGCCACCGACCTGCACTTCGCACTGCTGACTTCCATGCGCACCAGCTTCATCAACCCGCTGCCGCGCGAGGACCTTTACGCCATCTCCCGGCTGCTCAGCGAAGCCATGGAAAAGCTCGACGGCGCAGCGGAACTGATTGCCCTCTACAAGCTGACCAAGCTCAGCCGCCGTGCAACAGAGCAGCTTGAGGTGATCACCCGGCAGGCTGAGCTGACCGCCGAGGCGATGCGCCAGCTCAACTCTCTGGATGACCTCGAGGATTACTGGATCGAGATCCTGCGTCTTGCCAAGCGCGCCGAGCGGACACACCGGATGTGGTGCTCCGAGCTGCTCGCCGACCACAAGCCTCTGGTCTACGCCCGGCACCGGGACATCGCCAACCAGCTGGTTGATGTCACCAAGGACCTCCGCAAGGTGGCAACCCACGTCGGAGCAATCCTCGTCAAGGAATCGTAGGTGGAGTTCTTCCTTTTCGGAGCCGTCGTCCTCTTCGCAGGCGGCTTCGCGTTCATCAACGGCTTCCACGACGTCTCGAATTCAATCGCAACATCGATCCGCACCCGCGCGCTGACACCGACGGTCGCCGTCCTGCTTGCTGCTCTGTTCAACCTCATCGGCGCCCTGATGAGCGCAAGCCTGGCCACCCTCTTCACCGGCGGCAGCATCAGCCTCCCCGCCGGACAGAGCGGCCTGGGCATACTCCTGGCCGCCCTGCTCTCCGCCTGCGCCTGGGGACTGTTCACGTGGTACCGGGGCAAACCGTCGTCGTCCACGCATGCGCTCATCGGCGGGCTGATCGGAGCAGGCGGCGCGGCCGCCTTGCTGGGCGGGAGATCCATCTCCGGCTCCGGAAGGGTGTTCCTCCTGGAGATTGCCCTGCCGCTGCTGCTGTCTCCGCTGGTTGCCTACCTCCTGGCCTACGTGCTCGTTTTCCCGGCAACCTGGCTGCTTCGGCACAACTCTCCCCGGAAGGTCAACAACGGGAACAGAATGGCGCAGGCGGTCCTGACTGCCGCCTTTGCGCTGGGACACGGCCTGCAGGACGGGCAGCGCACCATGGTTGTGATCGTCCTGGCGCTCATCGGTGCAGGCCTCTACTCGGGGGACGGCGTGCCGCTGTGGGTGCAGGTCTTCGCCGCGGTGCTCCTGGCCGGCGGATCGCTGCTGGGCGGCTGGCGCATCACCCATACCCTCGCGAACCGGCTGGTGCGCATTGACCCCCTGCGCGGGATGGCTGCGCAGGGGGTCAGCGCCTTCATGCTCTTTGTCGGGGCGCTGTCCCTGGACATGCCCCTCTCCAGCACGCACACCATGACCTCGGCGATCGTGGGCGCCGGTGCCAACCAGCGCTACGCCACGGTCCGCGGCCGCGTGGTGCGCTCGGTACTGATCGTATGGATTACGACGGCGCCGGTCACCGCGCTGCTCGCGGCCACCCTGTATCTCGCGATGAGTCCGCTTTTCTAGCTGCGCCTATCCGAAGCGGCCGGAGACGTAATCCTCGGTTGCCTTCTGCGTGGGCATGTTGAAGATGTTCGTCGTCTCGCCGTACTCGATGAGCTTGCCCGGTTTTCCGGTGCCGGCAATGTTGAAGAACGCCGTCTTGTCCGAGACCCGGGCGGCCTGCTGCATGTTGTGGGTGACGATGACCACGGTGTATTCGCTCTTGAGCTCGTTGATCAGGTCCTCGATGGCGAGGGTGGAGATTGGGTCGAGTGCCGAGCACGGCTCATCCATCAGGATAACCTCGGGCGATACCGCAATGGCGCGGGCAATGCAGAGCCGCTGCTGCTGGCCGCCGGACAGACCTGAGCCGGGACGGCCGAGGCGGTCCTTCACCTCATTCCAGAGGTTGGCGCCGCGCAGCGACTGTTCAACCAGCGCGTCCGCATCGGACTTGGAGATGCGCTTGTTGTTCAGCTTCACGCCGGCCAGCACATTGTCCCGGATGGACATGGTGGGGAACGGGTTGGGCCGCTGGAAAACCATGCCGATCTGGCTGCGGACCGTCACGGGATCAACCGCGGAGTCATACAGGTTGTCGCCGTCCAGCAGCACTTCGCCCTCAACGCGGGCGCCCGGAATGACCTCGTGCATACGGTTCAGGGTGCGCAGGAAGGTGGACTTGCCGCAGCCGGACGGGCCGATGAACGCCGTGACGGAGCGGGCGTCGATGCTGATGTTCACGTCTTCAACAGCGAGGAACTTGCTGTAGTAGACGTTGAGGTCCTTGACGTCGATTCGCTTGGACAATGGTGATCCTTCTGGTTGTGCCGGCGGGTCAGCGGCTGGTCTTGGGAGCGAAGAGGCGGGCGATCAGTCGCGCCGCAAGGTTCAGGAGCATGACCATAATGATCAGCACCAGGGCGGCCGCCCACGCGCGCTGCGTGCTCGGGTCGGTGGCCGTCGGAGAGGTGGGCGTCAGGATCTGGTAGTAGATGAACGTCGGCAACGTGCTCATCCAGTCACCGAAGACGTTCCAGTTGATGGACCTCGCGAAGCCGGCGGTAACCAGAATCGGCGCAGTCTCGCCGATGACACGTGCTATGGCCAGCGTGACCCCGGATGCGATGCCGGAAATCGCGGTAGGAATCACCACACGGGTGATGGTCCGCCACTTCCTCACACCGAGCGCGTAAGCCGCTTCCCGGAGCTCGTTCGGGACAATCTTCAGCATCTCTTCGGTCGAACGCACCACAACCGGGACCATCAGCACGGAAAGCGCGACGGCCGCAACGAATCCTGTACGCGTACCCGGACCGAACAACTGGCCAAATAGGGCTGCCGCGAAGAGACCTGCAACGATCGACGGTATACCGGTCATGACGTCCACAAAGAAGGTGATTGCCCGGGCGAGCCGTCCACCGGTCGAATACTCCACCAGGTAGATCGCTGCGAGCAACCCAATGGGGACGGAGATAAGCGTTGCCCACAGAGTGATCTGCAACGTGCCGACTATCGCGTGATATGCGCCGCCCAGGACCGGCGTTCCCTCCGCGACAACCTGGTTGTCGATGGCACCGGTGACGCCGTTCATCGACGTGAACAGGAAGTTATAGGTGAGGCCGGGAACGCCCCGCTCCAGCACCGTCCAAATGACGGACAGCAGCGGCAGCAGTGCAATGAGGAAGGCACCGTAGACAAGGAACAGGGCGAGCCGGTTCTTTGCTTTCCGCTCACCTTCAATTGCGGCGGAGACTGCGGTTCCGGCGACGATGAACAGGATCGCGGAGAAGATCGCCCAGGGAACGAGGCTGAATCCGACGAGTGCGGCCAAAGCGGCTCCGACAACGATTGAGGCTGCCAGAACCACCCAGAGGGTATAGGTGGGCATCCTGCCCTTGGTTAGCTGTGAGCGACGCGGAGTCAGGGTGGCATTTGCCATTAGTTAGCTCCTGAGAATTCTTTGTGCCGGCTGATGATCCAGCGAGCCACGATGTTGACCGCGAGGGTGATCAGGAAGAGAACCAACCCGGCAGCGATCAATTCGCTGAGTCGCAGACCGAACGCCTCCGGGAAATTGAGGGCAATCTCCGCGGCGATTGTCTGATTGCCGGATTTGATCAGGCTGGCAGTGAGTGCACCGCCGGAGAGTACCAGCGCAACGGCCATGGTCTCTCCGAGTGCGCGCCCCAGACCGAGCATGGCGGCGCTGATAATGCCCGGGCGGGCGAACGGCAGCACCGCCATGGTGATCATTTCCCAGCGCGTGGCACCCATGGCGAGCGCTGCTTCCTCGTGCAGTGTCGGCGTCTGAAGGAAGATCTCGCGGCTCAGAGAAGTAATGATCGGCAGGACCATAACGGCGAGCACAATGCCCGCAGTGAGCATGGTGCGACCCGTCTGGCTTGCGGGACCCTCGAAGATCGGCAACCATCCAGCGTTCGCGGCCAGCCAGGCGTAGGCAATGGCCAACTGCGGTGCGAGTACGGCGTATCCCCATGCGCCGTACACCACAGAGGGAATTGCCGCTAGCAGGTCAATCACATATCCAAGTCCCTGCGCGAACCGCCGCGGCGCGTAATGGGAGATGAACAGTGCTACGCCGATACCGAGCGGGGTCGCGATCAGGAGCGCGATGGCCGCTGCAATAACCGTTCCGAGCACGATCGGGAAGATGTAGGTCAGGAAGCCTTCCCCACCGGTGATGTCCGACGGGTCGGCACCAAGGACCGGGAGGGCTTCAACGATCAGGAAGACGGCAACACTGAAAAGCGCCGCCAGGATCAGGCAGCCCGCTGCCAGGCTTGCCCCGGAGAATATCTTGTCTCCGGATTCACCTGCACCGCCTGTTCGTTTCAGTGCATTCGTTGACACGTGGGAACCTTTCGGCGCTGCGTGGGGAACGGTCTGGAACAGTGCTCGCGCGAATGTTCCGTTCTTACAAGGTACCTGCAACCCTGCCGGGCCGTAGACAGCCAACAGCCCCGCCAGGGCCTTTCGGGTCTGGCGGGGCGTCGTTGACTCGTTAGGAAGCGACCTGGATTGAGTCGATGGCTTCCTGCGCCTGCTCGCGGAGGGTCTCCGAAATTGGAGCGTTACCGGCTGAGTCGGCAGCGTCCTGCTGGCCTTCCTCGCTGATGACGTAGGAACCGAATGCCTTTACAAGATCAACGGTCTCCTGATCCTCATAGGTGGTGCAGTACAGGTGGTAGGAGATCAGCACGATCGGGTAAGCGCCTGATTCAGTGGTGTCGCGCTCGAGATCCAGGGACATGTCGACATCATTGCGTCCCTCGTCCACCGGGGTAGCGACCTCAACTGCTCGGGAAGCGGCTTCGGGGCTCAGTGCGACGTACTCTTCGCCGACCTTCACAAGGGCCTGGCCGAGATCTCCTACAGCCGAGGCGTCGGTGTAGGTGATGGCGCCTTCGGTAGAAGATGTGGTGGAGACGACTCCGTTGGTACCCTGAGCGTTCTCCGCGACGATGTCTGCCGGCCAGTCACCGGATACCTCGTAGGTCCACTGCTCGGGAGCAGCAGCCGCGAGGTACTCGACGAAGTTTTCGGTGGTGCCTGACTCGTCAGCACGGTGGACAACGGTGATCGGCAGATCAGGGAGCTCTACGCCCTCGTTCTGGGCGGCGATGGCTTCATCGTTCCAATTCGAGACCTCACCTTTGAAGATGGAGGCGATGGTAGCCGCATCCAGGTTCAGTTCTTCAACCCCAGGCACGTTGAAGGCTACAGCGATGGGGGACACGTAGGCCGGGATGTTAATGGCGCCGTCGGGACCGCAGATTTCCTTCGAAGCCTCGTACTCTTCGTCGTCCAGGTAGGCGTCCGAGCCGGCGAACTGAACGCCCTGCGCGAGGAAAGCCTCGCGACCCGCACCGGATCCATCCGGGGAGTACTGAACCGTCGCCTCAGGGTTGAGTCCTTCGAAGCCTGCCTGCCAGGCGGTCATTGCAGCCTGCTGGGAGGATGCACCCGCACCGGTCAGGGTGCCGGATACTGTGCTTTCGGGAGCGGCGCTGGAGCCGCCTTCTGTCCCGGAATCAACGGCGTTGTCAGAGCCGCACGCCGTAAGGGCCAGAGCGGCCACGGAGATTACTGCCGCTGCGCGGCCAAAGCGAAGAGCCTTCACTTGAATATTGCCCCTTCCAGGGTTTTGAACAGTCGGTGCTCGCAAGAGGCACCCGCGTTTATGTGTACGAGCTTGGGTACGCACACCACGCTAGGCACCGCAGGTAACGAGACTGACGGGTCAAAGTGAACGGAAGGTGAACAGCGGGAGGACATTTACCCCGATTTGGCTCGCGGCCCTTGTGCTTTTGCCGGAATGGGTTATTGGTTCCCAACTTTCTCCAATGCCTGCCCATGTGGTGGGCCGTCGCCCAGCTTGCGGCAGCGGCCACCGGTCTGTTGTTCGTTGCCGTTCTCGCCCGTCATCAGCGGGTCAGGGGAACCGCCGCATGGTGGATTCTCGGCGGCCTGGTACTGCTCTTCTGCCTGGACGAGGGCACCGGGCTGCACGAACGCCTGGAAGGCCTCATTCTGCAGTTCACCGATATTCCTGACACTATGTTCCTCTGGCTGGTCCTCGGCATCCCGCTCGCCCTGATTGTCCTTGTGCTGGCCGCCGTAAGCGCCCGCCACCTGCCGGAGGAATCAACCCGACTGATCGTGCTGGGCGTGGTCACCCTGCTGTTTGCCGCCGTCGGACTTGAGTTCGTGGCCGGGCACTCGGTTGGTCTCGGAGCACCGCCCCTGGCCGTGGACGTGCTGTCCCACCTGGAGGAATTCCTGGAACTGGTCGCCGGATCATTGTTGCTCGCTGCACCCCTGGCCGCCGTTCGGACCCGGACCACCGGCAAGTCCACCAGCTTTACTCTGATGGACCGCTCCCGGCGGTAGGGTCAGGCATATGACCCGGCGTTCCCGACTGGACCGCGCACGATCGTTTATGCGCAACCGCTCCCGCGTCGGCCTGCGCCGCAGCCGTTCATCCCTTCTTCCCGCCGTGCAGATCACCGTCGGGGCCGTCGGCGCCTATGCCTTCGCGGAACAGGTCCTCGGTCATGAAGGCCCGCTCTTCGCGGCAACCTCGGCGCTGATCGCGCTCGGCTTTTCACGCGATCCCCGGCTGCGCCGCGTCCTCGAGGTGGGCATCGGCTGCACCCTGGGCATCGCCGTCGGGGACGTGCTGCTGGCGGTGCTGGGCACCGGTCTGTGGCAGGCCGCCGTCGTGCTTTTCATCTCCGTGCTGCTGGCGCGGTTCCTCGACAGCGGAACCATCTTCACCACCCAGCTGGCTCTTCAATCGCTCCTGGTTGTCCTGCTGCCCGCTCCGGATGGCGGGCCGTTCACGCGGAGTGCAGATGCCATTGTGGGCGGCGTCATTGCACTGCTGATCACCATGGCCATACCGCGCGACCCCCGCCGTGAACCAAAAGGGGACGTCCGGAAGCTGCTCGGCGAACTCTCAGGGGTGCTGCGGGAGAACTCGCAGGCGCTCACCTCGAGTGACCATACCCAGGCGTGGCACGCGCTGATCCGGGCTCGGAACTGCCAGCCGCTCATGGACGGCCTCTCCGGTTCCCTGCGCGCGGCCACGGAGGTCGCCCAGATCTCCCCCGCGTACCGGAGGCACCGGAGCGAGCTCGGCGAACTTCGCGGAGCCATCGGCTTCATCGACCTGGCCATCCGCAACAGCCGGGTCTTCTCACGCCGGCTGACCTCGGTGATCAACCATGCGGCGCTCTCGGACGAGGCGGTGCAGTCACTCGCGCAGGTCATCGAGGACACCGCCGACGCTGTGGACGTACTCGCTCTCGCGCTCCACTCCGTCTCGACCGCCGAGCGCGACCAGCACCTCCGCAGGGCGCGCGAGGATTTGGCCGCTGTTGCCACCACCCTGCATCCGGCACGGCTCAATGTGCAGCGACTGGAGGGCGAGGGCCTGGTCATCCTCTACCGGCCCCTCGTCGTCGACCTCCTTCAGGCCACAGGCCTGTCCCATGACGACGCCGCGGGATACCTGCCGAAGCTGTGAGCCTCAGCGGGACTGTCGGATGCACCCGGTACGTTTGAGGCATGGCTACCAAGACCGCGCGCTCGCGCACGCAATCCCCCGCCTACCGCTGCGGTGAATGCGGCTGGACCACCGCCAAGTGGGTGGGCAGGTGCGGTGAGTGCCAGGCCTGGGGAACGGTCGAGGAAACCGCTGCGGCCGGGGTGGCGAGGACGACGGCGGCCACCACGGTTGCGCGGCCGGCCCTCCGCATCGCTGATGTTGACGCCACCACGGCCTCCTACCAGCCCACCGAGGTGGGCGAGCTTGATCGGGTCCTCGGGGGCGGGCTGGTGCCCGGTGCTGTCATCCTGGTGGCAGGAGAGCCCGGGGTCGGCAAATCCACGCTGCTGCTCGATGTCGCTGCACGCGTTGCCCGGCTGGGACGCACCGTTCTGTATGTCACGGGTGAGGAATCCTCGGCGCAGGTGAAGCTGCGCGCGGAGCGTATCGGCGCGCTGGCGGACACCCTGTATCTCACGGCGGAATCGGACCTGAGCCAGGCTCTTGGGCAGGTTGAGAAGGTGGACCCTGCACTGCTCATCGTGGATTCGGTGCAGACCCTGAGCAGTCCGGACGTAGACGGAAGCGCCGGCGGTGTCACGCAGGTGAAGGAGGTGGCGGCGTCGCTGATCAATGCCGCCAAGACCCGCGGGATGACAACACTGCTGGTGGGCCACGTCACCAAGGACGGGTCCATTGCCGGTCCGCGCCTGCTGGAGCACCTCGTGGACGTGGTCTGCCAGTTCGAGGGTGAAAGGCACTCGCGCCTCCGCCTGATGCGCGCTGTCAAGAACCGGTACGGGCCTACGGACGAGGTGGGCTGCTTCGACCTCACGGATACCGGCATCGAGGGCCTCGCCGACCCCAGTGGACTGTTTGTCTCTCGCACCAAGGAACCGGTGTCGGGCACGTGCATCACAGTGACCCTTGAGGGCCGGCGGCCGCTGCTGGCGGAGGTGCAGGCACTCCTCGCCGAATCGGCGAACGCCCAGCCGCGCCGCGCCACCAGCGGCCTGGACGGATCGAGGGTGTCCATGCTCCTCGCGGTACTGCAGCAGCGCGCATCGCTGCAGCTGCACAAGGATGACAGCTATGTAGCCACGGTTGGCGGGGTGAAGCTGAGTGAACCGGCCACGGATCTCTCGGTTGCGCTCGCTATCGCGTCGGCCAAGACCAACCAGGCGCTCCCGTCCCGGATGATCGCCTTCGGGGAAGTCGGGCTCGCCGGTGAGGTCCGCCCGGTGCCGGGCATCTCGCGGCGCATCCAGGAGGCCGAGCGTCTCGGCTTCACGCACGCCGTCGTGCCGGAATCACCCAACGGACCCGGACGGATCCCGGCGGGTTTCACCGTCAAACAGGTCAGCACCCTTACGGAGGCCCTGGAACTGCTCTTCTGAGACCTCCGGAAGCACCCGGTAACCCGAACGTTACGCATTTGAGCAGGAACCGGACGGCCAGCCGCGAGCCTGCTCCCATAGGATTGGGTACTGCCGGGCGATGCATTCGCGTGCCCAGCGGGAAGAGGGAGTGAGATGGTACGCAGTCCGGAGGATGCTCTGAAGGCAACCCTGGCGCGGGTTGCGCCGGGTACGCAGCTGCGGGACGGCCTGGAACGGATCCTGCGCGGGCGCACCGGTGCACTGATTGTCCTGGGATTCGACCGCACGGTCGATTCGATCTGCTCGGGCGGCTTTGACATCGGAATCGACTTTTCTCCCACCCGCCTCCGTGAACTCGCGAAGATGGACGGCGCAATCGTCTGTGACCGCGACGCAAGCAACATCCTGCGCGCCGGTGTCCAGCTGGTGCCGGACCACCGCATTGAGACGCAGGAGTCCGGGACGCGGCACCGGACCGCCGAGCGCGTGGCCATCCAGACCAGTTTCCCGGTGATCTCCGTGAGCCAGTCCATGCAGATCATCGCGCTCTACGTCGACGGCCTCCGCCACGTCCTTGAGGGTTCGGAGCCCGTGCTGGCGCGCGCCAACCAGGCACTCGCCACCCTGGAGCGCTACCGCGCCAGGCTTGACCAGGTCACCGGTTCGCTCTCGGCCCTGGAAATCGAAGCCATGGTGACGGTCCGCGACGTCGCAGTAACGCTGCAGCGCCAGGAGATGGTCCGGCGCATCTCCGAGGAAATCTCGCAGTACGTCCTTGAGCTCGGCATCGACGGGCGCCTCCTCTCCCTGCAGGTGGAGGAACTCACCACCGGTCTGGGCCCAGGCAGTGAAATGGTCCTCCGCGACTACTCGGGCCTGGGCGGAAGCACCACCCCGGTCGAGGAGCAGCTGGCCCGGCTCCAGGGGTTCAGCTCCACTGACCTGATTGACCTCGGAACCATCGCCAGCGTGCTCGGGTTCAACCCGTCCTCGGATTCGCTCGACGCCGTGGTCCAGCCCAAGGGTTTCCGGCTGCTCTCGGGGATCAAGGCGGTGCCGCCCACCGTGGCCAACCGGCTGGTGGACCACTTCGACGGACTGCAGAACCTCATGGCGGCCAACATCGACGATCTCATGGCGGTGGACGGTATCGGTGAGCAGCGGGCGCGGACCGTCCGCGAGGGCCTCTCACGCATTGCGGAGACCAGCCTCCTCGACCGCTTCATGTAGGTCCGGGCCCGCAACTTCCCCACGCCCGCGCTTGCCGGGGGCGATTACTGGAGCGTGAAGGGAACCTCGTCGCTGATGCGCTCTCCGAGACGGGTCTTGAAAACGTAGCCGCCGGGACCGGGCACAACGTCAACAGGAGCGCACTCGGGCGCGCTTCGGTTCCGCTGCCACTGAAAGCGCGCCGTTTCGGATCCGCCCGGTTCAATGATCACCTCGAGGTCTTCAGCGCCCTCCTGGCAATCCCTGGAGGAGAAGATCCGGTCCTCACCACTGGTAATCAGGAACTCCATCTGGGATGTCCCGACGTTCACGGGACAGGGAATCTCGCCCGTATTGCGCACCGTCAGGGAGAGGACCGGTAACTGGTCAGCGGCGTAGGTCTCAGCATCCGTGCTGCCCGTGACCTTGATCGATGCCGGGTTGCACACCGGCTCGGTGGACGTCGGCTTCGGCGTGGGGCTCGGTGTCGGCTCCGGCGAGGCAGTTTCACCCGGAGCGGAGGATGCGGCCGGGTGGGGAGAAACGCTGGGTGAACCGGCGGCTGCCGGGGGTTGTGCGGGATCGCCACGGAACATGCCCGCAATAGCGATCCCGGCCCACACGAGGCCGCCGATCAGCAGGAGCGCAAGCACTGCTGCCACCTGGCGCCGCCGTTTATACACCCTTGGGCTCGGTTTCCGCCGGGGATTAACCACCCGGCTGCTGCCTGTACCTCCTGCCGAGCTCATGGTTCAAGGCTAAGAGACAGCGGCGCGGCAGGCGGCCGCACCACGCCGCGGGGACCGCACTTCGCGGAGGCTTCGATAGGGTGGATTCTGCTGATTCGACCATCTGGAGCTCACCCTGAACACCGCCGTGCTGCACGCCCGCCTGAGCGACTGGTTCGACGACGCCGCCCGCGACCTTCCGTGGCGGCTCCCCTCGCGGACGCCCTGGGGTGTCCTGGTGAGCGAGTTCATGCTTCAGCAGACCCCGGTGAGCCGCGTCCTGCCGGTGTGGGAGGACTGGATGTCCCGCTGGCCGACACCGGCAGACCTGGCCGCGGAGCCCGCCGGTGAGGCTCTGCGGCATTGGGGCCGCCTGGGCTACCCGCGGCGGGCGGTGCGCCTGCACGCGGCGGCGACCGCCGTCGTCGTCCGTCATGGGGGGCAGGTACCAGGTTCGCATGATGAGCTTCTCGCCCTGCCCGGCGTCGGCACCTACACCGCGGCAGCTGTCGCTGCCTTTGCCTTCGGCCGCCGCGAGACGGTGGTCGACACGAATATCCGGCGGGTACACGCTCGCCTGGTGGACGGAGCGGCGCTGCCGGCACCATCCCTCACGGCGGCAGAAATGAATCGGGCAGCCACGCTGCTGCCCGACGACGCCGGTTCTTCCGTGCGATGGAACGCCGCGGTCATGGAGCTGGGCGCGTTGGTGTGCACTGCCCGGACACCCGCCTGTGAGCAGTGCCCGGTGCTCGACCTGTGCGCGTGGGTGGCGGCGGGGAGGCCCGCTCCCACGTACGTGCCCAGAGGTCAGTCCTGGGCGGGCACCGACCGCCAGGTCCGCGGCGCGATCATGCATGTCCTGCGGCACGCTGATGCCCCCGTGCCGCGGCCGTTGATCCACGACCGCCCGGTCGACCTTGCCTTCGGGGCGCCCGCGGCGCTCGAGAAACTCCACGCACTGAATGCTCCACCGGAGCAACTGGAGCGCGCACTGGCGGGCCTCCTCACTGACGGCCTGGCCGAGGAGACGCCGAACGGCGTCCAGCTGCCCGCCTGATTTCTCCGGAAGTGTTGCGCACCTTCGGCGGCCTCGCCCCGCCAGAAGCAACGCGAACTGCCCGAAAGTTCTGGGAAATCCAATCGGTATCGAACCGTTCCCGGCGGCCGGCCGGAAGGCGTCTATCCTGCTTTCATGGGACGCTTCCGGGCAGCTCCGGTTTCCACCGCCGTCGTGCTGTGTACAGCGTGCGCAGGCGGCGCAGCAGAGCCGCTGGCCTGCACGGAAATCGGTGCCGAACCCGGCGTGTCGATCACCATTTCCGAGACCATGACCGCCGCAATGGAAGATCCTGTGCTTGAGGTGTGCGCCGCTGAATGCCGCACCTATCCGGTCGACCTTTTCCCGGGGACTGAAGCGGTGGACCTGGGATGTGACTCCACCGAACCCGAAGGAAGCTGCTCAGCGAGCATGCGCCCGGACGGCACGCTGGTGGGCTTTGTTCGCGTTGATGAGCTGACCGCCGGCGAGGTTGGCGTGACACTGATCTCGGGCGATCAGCATTACCGCAGCACTGGCACACCGCAGCTGGTCTACCCCAATGGGCGGAACTGCCCGGGCGAGGCCCTACAGCTGTCTGTAACCCTCGACGACGGACGCCTGGCCATCCGATCCTGAATCTTTTGCGCGCATATGGCGGCTTCGAGGCGGCGGAAGTCACCATAGGTGCGCAAAATTTCCGCTGGGGTGGGGTGGGACGGGATGGGATCGCCGAGGGTGTGGGCGGGGTGCGCTACAGCTCGCCGAACCCTGCCTTCACTTCACCGCCGATGTATTCGATGGCCTCCCGCGCCTGAGGGCCGGTTGCTTCCGCCCGCAGTTCCTGCCCCTCCCCGAGGGCCAGCGACATCAGTAGCATCACGGATTTACCGTCGACGCCGTTGATGCTGACCTCTGCGTCCAGGTCGGTCAGGGCCCTGGCGATGACCGCGGCGGGGCGTGCGTGCAGGCCCATCTTGTTCGGCAGGGTCCATGCGCCCGTCACGGGAGTTCCAGCCCGCTCCTCTACCGGTTCCACCGGCCCGGGAACCGCGGCCCCGTGCGAGACGAACGGCTCAAGAGATTCCGGGTCGATGGAGACGATGGCCCGTTCAGCGGCAGCAGCGACCTCGTCCACCGTGCCGCCCGACTCAGCCTGCACAGCGGCGGCGACTGCTCCCTCGACCAGCGCGGCCTGCGGCAACCGGATCCGTGAGCGGGTGTCGGGGGAGAGGAATTCGAGCGTCATCTCGGCGGTCATCACCGCCGAGCCGAGGTCGGTGAGGACTACTACGCCGTCGCCCTCCTCGGCTTCCTCGAGGCCTGACTGGACCTTTTCAAGGCTCGTTCCGATGCGGGAGGGGGAATCATTGGTTCCACCGGCAGCGGCGATCCGGACGTTCGGGGCCATCTGCGCGGCAAGCTCCACCACTCCCTCGGCGATCTTGCTGCTGTGGGAGACGATCACCAGGCCAACGGTCACAGCTGCTGCCCCGCGGTGTCAGCCGCCGCCTGCAGGATCAGTGCCGAGGACTGCGCGCCCGGATCGCGGTGACCGGCGCTGCGCTCGCCAAGGTAGCTGGCCCGGCCCTTCCGGGCGATGAGCGGCTCCGTTGCCGTGGCACCTGCCTGCGCGGCGTTTGCTGCAGCGTTGAGCACCTCGGGGCTGGTTGCGCCGGCGGATTGTGCGGTTTCGGCCGCCTCGACGGCGGGAGTCCAGGCGTCGACCATGGTCTTGTCTCCCGGCTCCGCCTTGCCGCGGGCCACCACACCATCGCGTGCTGCGGTCAGGAAAGCAACGACGGCGGCTGGATCCAGCTCGGCTGCGTCACCGAGCGCTGTGGCTCCACGAAGGAACGCGGTGCCGTACAACGGACCGGCAGCGCCCCCGACGGTGGACATCAGGGTCATGGCCGTCAGTTTGAATACTGCCGCCGGATTCTCCTGGGAACCGCCGTCGAGCTTCCCCACCACCGCCGCAAACCCGCGCTGCATGTTCTCGCCGTGGTCGGCGTCGCCGATTGCCCGGTCCAACTCCATCAGGGCGGTGCGGTTCTCGGTGAGGACCCGCGAACATTCCCGGATCCAGGCTTCAGCCCACTGTGCAGTCAACACCATTTACACTCCCCATCGCAGGGCCGGCGTCCACACCGGCGTGTCCCAAAGTTCCACCATTTCATCGTCAAGCTTCAGCACCGAAATCGAGGCTCCCTGCATCTCCAGCGCCGTGATGTAGTTGCCGACGAGGGAACGCTCCACGGACACACCCTGCTCAGCGAGGACCTGACGGGCACGCCGGTACACGATGTACAGCTCACTGGCCGGAGTGCCGCCCATTCCGTTGACGAACAGGAGCACCCGGTCACCGTTGGACGCCTTGAGGTCTCCGAGGATCGGCTCAAGGAGCCTGTCGGTGATTCCGTCGGCGTTCTCCATCGCGATGCGATGCCTGCCCGGTTCGCCGTGGATGCCGATGCCGATCTCGATCTCCTGCTCGGTCAGCTCAAAACTGGGAACACCTGCGTGCGGAACCGTGCAGGCGGACAGCGCGACACCCATGGAGCGGACGTTGTCATTGACGCGCTGGGCGATAGCCGCCACCGCATCCAGCGAGTCCCCGCGCTCGGCGGCGGCACCGGCGATCCGCTCGACGAGCACCGTTCCGCCGACGCCGCGCCGGCCGGCCGTGTACAGAGAATCCTCCACCGCGACGTCGTCATTGATCAGGACAGACCGCACCTCGACGCCTTCCGCCTGCGCCATCTCCGCCGCGGTCTCGAAGTTGAGCACGTCCCCCGTGTAGTTCTTGACGATGTGGAGCACTCCGGCGCCGCCGTCGACCGCCAGCGTGGCGGGAATGATCTGATCCGGAGTGGGGGAGGTGAACACCGCCCCGGGCACGGCAGCATCAAGCATCCCCCGGCCCACAAAGCCGGCGTGCAGAGGTTCATGGCCGCTGCCGCCCCCCGACACCAGACCCACCTTGCCCTGGACCGGGGCGTCCTTGCGGGTGATGAACAGCGGATCGGGATGCACCTCCACGAGGTCCGCGTGTGCCGCTCCGAATCCCTCGACGGATTCAGTCACTACTGACTGGGGGTCGTTGATCAGCTTCTTCATGCGAGTCTCCTAGACGGTGATCGACCGGTAGATAACCGGTTCGCCATTGATCGGTCCGCTGTGTGTCCCGGTACAGGGACAAGCCTTACCCGGCGGGCTGCAGGGGTACTTGAACAGTACCCGCGGCGCCCACCGTTGCCCAGACCTTTCAGAAGAGCGCCGGAAACAGGTGTGGGAAGAACCCCGAGAGGTTCTTCCCACACTTGGTGGCCCTGGCCACTGGGCGTTGTGCCGGCTACTTCTTGAACGCGTCCTTGATGTTCTCACCGGCATCTTTGAGATTGGCTTTGCTCTGGTCTTTCTGACCCTCGGCTTCCATCTCCCTGTCGCCGGTGGCCTTGCCCAGGCCTTCCTGGACCTTGCCGCCCAGCTTCTCGGCCTTGTTCTGAGCTTTCTCGTCTGCACCCATGGCGTTCCGCCTTTCGTCGACGTTCCGTCCCCCGGTCGGGAGGACTCACCCGGCATCGAAATACCAAGCATCCTTAGCTTATCGGGGCGGGGCCTGCCTGGCTAGATTCGTTCAGAGGTCCCGGATCATCCTGGTGTTGCCGAGGGTGTTCGGTTTGACCCGCGCAAGGTCAAGGAACTCGGCTACGCCCTCGTCATGGGAACGCAGGAGCTCCGAATACACCACGGGATCCACCGCCGACTGGTCCTCCATCACCCGGAACCCGTGACGCCGGAAAAACGCCTCCTCGAAGGTCAGGCAGAACACCCGCCGCACGCCTACCACACGTGCTTCCTCAAGCAGCGCGTTCACGACGGCGCTGCCCACTCCCCTGCCTCGTGCTTCCGCAGCGGTGGCCAGCGTACGGATCTCGGCGAGGTCCTCCCACATGACGTGGAGGGCTCCGCAGCCGAGGACACCGCCGTCGTTGTCTTCGGCGATCTTGAACTCCTGGAGGCCCTCGTAATAGGCGACCGTTTCCTTGGCGATGAGAATGCGCTGATCCGCAAGCGGCGCAACCAGCTGCTTGATCACCGGCACGTCGGCGGTGGTTGCGCGGCGGATTCGAAAGGACTGGTTCATCCGATCAAGTCTAGGGACTCCGGAGCCGCGCCGCGTGCCAGCCCGTCCACCCTGCGGGGACACACCGGAACAGGCGCTCAAACGACACGATGCCCGCACCGGCGATCCGATACGGGCATCCTGTCTTGTAGGTGCGGAAACCTTATTCGGGAACCGTTGCCTCGATGGCCGGGGGCGTGTCCTCGATCGCCTTCGGAGCACCGTGCCCAACGAAGGTGAACTGGGCTTCATCACCCTCGCCCTCAACGTCCACCGATACGGTCTCGCCGGACTTGAGGTCTCCGAACAGGATCTTCTCGGACAGCTGGTCCTCGATCTCGCGCTGGATGGTGCGGCGCAGCGGCCGAGCACCCATCGCGGGGTCATAACCGCGGGTGGCCAGCAGCACCTTGGCCGCGGGGGTGAGCTCGATGCTCATCCCCTTGTCTGCCATGCGCTTGCCCAGACGGTCAAGGAACAGATCGACGATCTGGACAATCTCTTCCTGCGTCAGCTGCGGGAACACCACGGTGTCGTCAACGCGGTTCAGGAACTCCGGACGGAAGTGCTGCTTGAGCTCTTCCGTGACCTTCGCCTTGATGCGGGTGTAGCTCGTGTTGGTGTCAGTCCCGGACTGGAAGCCGGTCATGACGCCCTTGGAGATGTCCCGGGTACCGAGGTTGGTGGTCATGATGATGACGGTGTTCTTGAAGTCCACCACGCGGCCCTGGCTGTCCGTCAGACGCCCGTCTTCCAGGATCTGCAGGAGCGAGTTGAAGAGATCGGCGTGGGCCTTCTCCACCTCGTCGAACAGAACCACTGAGAACGGCCGACGGCGGACCTTCTCGGTGAGCTGGCCGCCCTCCTCATAACCGACGTAGCCGGGAGGAGCACCGAAGAGCCGGGAGACGGTGTGCTTCTCCGAGTACTCCGACATGTCCAGCGTGATCAGCGCATCCTCATCACCGAAGAGGAACTCGGCAAGCGCCTTGGCGAGCTCCGTCTTGCCGACGCCGGTGGGGCCGGCGAAGATGAACGATCCGCCCGGACGCTTTGGATCCTTGAGGCCGGCGCGCGTACGGCGGATGGCCTGGGAGATGGCCTTGATGGCATCATCCTGCCCAATGACCCGCTTGTGCAGCTCATCTTCCATCTTCAGCAGGCGCGAGGACTCCTCCTCGGTGAGCTTGAAGACGGGGATGCCGGTGGAGTTCGCCAGCACCTCGGCGATCAGCTCCTCGTCAACCTCGGCGATGTCATCGAGACCGCCGGACTTCCAGCGGCGCTCCTTGTCCACGCGTTCATCGTGGAGCTTCTGTTCACGGTCGCGCAGGCGGGCCGCACCCTCGAAGTCCTGTGCGTCGATGGCGGATTCCTTTTCCCGCTTCACGGAGGCGATGCGCTCATCGATTTCCTTGAGCTCCGGCGGAGCTGTCATCCGGCGAATGCGCAGGCGCGCGCCGGCTTCATCGATGAGGTCGATTGCCTTGTCCGGCAGGAACCGGTCCGAGATGTAACGCTCGGCCAGGTTGGCAGCTGAAGCCAGAGCGGCATCCGTGATGGACACCCGGTGGTGCGCCTCGTAGCGGTCGCGCAGGCCCTTCAGGATCTCGATGGCATGCGCAACCGACGGTTCCTGCACCTGGATGGGCTGGAACCGGCGCTCAAGGGCGGCATCCTTCTCAATGTGCTTGCGGTACTCATCCAGCGTGGTTGCACCGATGGTCTGCAGCTCTCCACGCGCGAGCATGGGCTTCAGGATGGATGCGGCGTCAATGGCACCTTCAGCCGCACCCGCACCCACGAGGGTGTGGATCTCATCGATGAACAGGATGATGTCACCGCGGGTCCGGATTTCCTTCAGGACTTTCTTCAGGCGTTCCTCGAAGTCACCGCGGTAGCGCGAACCTGCCACCAGCGACCCGAGGTCAAGGGTGTACAGCTGCTTGTCGCGGATGGTCTCCGGGACGTCACCGCGCACGATGGCCTGTGCAAGCCCCTCGACGACGGCGGTCTTGCCGACGCCGGGCTCGCCGATGAGTACCGGGTTGTTCTTGGTGCGGCGGGAGAGCACCTGCATGACGCGCTCCATCTCAAGCTCGCGCCCGATCACGGGGTCAAGCTTGCCCTCACGGGCTGCCTGGGTGAGATTGCGCCCGAACTGGTCGAGAACCACCGAACCGGCGGGTGTGCCCTCCTGCTGCTGGCCGCCGGACGCCACGGGCTCCTTGCCCTGGTAGCCGGAGAGCAGCTGGATGACCTGCTGGCGGACGCGGTTGAGGTCAGCGCCAAGCTTGACCAGGACCTGCGCTGCAACACCCTCACCCTCACGGATGAGACCGAGCAGGATGTGCTCGGTGCCGATGTAGTTGTGGCCGAGCTGGAGCGCCTCACGCAGGGAGAGCTCAAGCACCTTCTTGGCACGGGGAGTGAAGGGAATGTGACCGGAGGGAGCCTGCTGGCCCTGCCCGATGATCTCCTGCACCTGCTCGCGCACAGCGCCCAGGGAAATACTCAGGGATTCGAGCGCCTTTGCGGCGACACCCTCACCTTCATGGATTAGCCCAAGCAGAATGTGCTCGGTGCCGATGTAATTGTGGTTGAGCATGCGGGCCTCTTCCTGGGCCAGCACTACAACTCGACGGGCACGATCCGTAAATCTCTCAAACATGAGGCACACTCCTAGCTAACGCGTAATTCGATGCTACGTGCCTGCGCATGGCTTGGGGAGCGTGTTCGCCACAGGCGAGATGCCGAAAAAGTCTGTACGTTCCCGGGCGGGAGGCCGCTTACCGCTGAGCGGCCCGGTACGCCTCAATAATTTCCGAATTCACACGGCCCCGGGAAGAGACGTTGTAGCCGTTTGCCTTCGCCCATTCGCGGATTTGCGCCGCCTCCTGATTACGGGCGGCGGGTGCGCTGGGACGCTGCTTCGGCTGGCTTTCGCGCCTCCCCGCGGCAACATACTGGGCCAGGGCGCTCCGCAGCTCGTCGGCGTGCGCTGAGGAAAGGTCAATTTCATACTGCGTCCCGTCGAGACCGAACCGGACGGTTTCATCCGCCTCGCCGCCGTCGAGGTCATCAATAAGAATGATTTTGACTTTCTGCGCCATGATAATTCTCCTCAATCGGCCCGGGCCCGCTATTCAGGAGTAATTATCGTCCGCAATAAACCCCTACGTCAAAGCGCGGAATTTTCCCTGAAGGATTCACTGCTTCTCTGACTCATCACCCGGGGAGGACTCGGGTTTAAATGCATTCTCCCTGGCGTTTCGCTGCGCTGATTCGGCTTCGCGCTCCGCTCTATCGGCATTGAAGATCGCCTTCATGACGAAGTAGAAGATGACCCCCATCGCGATGGACGGCAACAGAACGGTCAAATACTCCATGAATTAACCAAGCTCCGGCTTCAGCAGCGGGAATAGGATGGTTTCCCGGATACCCGCGGCAGTAAAAAGCATGACGAGGCGGTCAATGCCCAATCCGATACCGCCCATCGGCGGGGCTCCATATTCGAGGGCGCGGAGGAAGTCCTCGTCTAGCTGCATGGCTTCCTCGTCACCTGCGGCGGCGCGCCTTGACTGTTCCGTGAGCCGCTCCCGCTGGATCACCGGGTCGATGAGCTCGGAAAAGGCGGTCCCCCGTTCCATTCCACCGATGATGAGGTCCCAGGCTTCGATCAGCCTCGGCTTGTTCCGGTGGGGACGGGCCAGTGGTTGCGCCGAGGGGGGATAGTCGTAGACGAATGTCGGCTGCACCAGTGTCGGTTCGACAATTTCACTGAACAACTCAAGGACAAGCTTTTCCTCATCCCATGCCGGGTCCACGGAAACTTCCCGCTCCGCCGCCACAGCGAGCAACGATTCCCTGCTGGTTTCTGGGGTGATTTCGCGGCCGACCGCCTCGGAGAGTCCCGGATAAACACCCAGCCAGCGCCAATCACCGTCAAGATTAATGGTTCCGGCTTCAGTTTCAATCTGGCGCGATCCCAGCAGGTCAGCGCAATTGAGGACGATCTCCTTCATTCGATCAGCCATCACGAACTGGTCGGCATATGCCTCGTAACACTCGAGCATGGTGAATTCCGGGCTGTGGGTCGAATCGACTCCCTCATTGCGGAAAATACGTCCAATTTCGTAAACCCGGTCGATTCCGCCCACAACTGCCCGCTTGAGATAGAGCTCAAGGGCAATGCGCAGGGTCATTTTCTGGTCGAACGCATTCACGTGGGTCTCGAACGGCCTCGCGGCCGCGCCGCCGTGCACCAGCTGCAGGATGGGAGTCTCGACCTCGATGTAGTCCCGCGCGTGCAGTGTTTCTCGGATACTGCGCGTAATCATGGCCCGGGTGCGGACCATCTGCCGCGCTTCCTCACGCACCAGGAGATCCACATAGCGCTGCCGCACGCGGGTCTCCTCGTTTACACCGGCGTGCAGCGTGGGGAGCGGACGCAGCGCCTTCGACGCCATTTTCCAGCCTGACGCCATGACGGAAAGTTCACCGCGCCGCGAACTGATGACCTCCCCGGCCACCTGCACATGGTCGCCGAGGTCGACGACGGCCTTCCAGTCAGCCAGCGGCTCCTCGCCGACCGCTGCGAGGCTCAGCATTGCCTGCAGACGGGTGCCGTCGCCTTCCTGCAGGGTGGCGAAGCAAAGCTTTCCGGTATTCCGGAGGAAGACGACGCGGCCAACCACGCTGACGTCCTCGCCCGTGGACTCTCCGGCCTCGAGCTGGCTGAAGCGCTTGCGGATCTCAGCCAGCGACGACGTGCGCTCCGGCTTGACCGGATACGGCTCGTCACCGCGCTCCAGCATGCGTGAACGCTTTTCCATGCGGATGCGCATCTGCTCGTTGAATTCTTCGGTGGTGAGGATCGGCTCAGTGGTCACGATATCCAAGGTTACCGGTTCAGCCCCGCGCCCCGGCCGGGTCCGCTTTCAGCGGCTGGTTGTCGATCAGCCGCACACTGCCTACCCGTGCAGCGATCAGCGCCAGCCCCTCCCCCGAGAACGGCGTCAGGCTGCAGTTGAAGGCGAGTGGTTCCAGGGTGTCCGGGTCCACAACTTCGAAGTACTCGAGCTCCACGAGTGGTTCGCATTCAACCAGCGCGACGGCGGAATCCAGGTCCAGCGGTTCACACCGTGAGGCACGCCCCGCCAGGAGCCGCAATGCGCGTGACAGGACCAGGGCAGCTCTCGCCTCCTCCTCGCTCAGGAACCGGTTCCTGCTCGACAGGGCGAGGCCCTCTGCGGACCTGACAGTGGGAACGGCCCGGATCTCGGCCGTGAAGTTGAGGTCGCTCACCATCCTGCGGATCAGTGCAAGCTGCTGTGCGTCCTTCTGGCCGAAGTAGGCCCGGTATGAGGCGTCCGCGGCCGGCCAGGCGAGGTGCAGCAGCTTGGCGACGACGGTGAGCATGCCGTCGAAGTGGCCCGGCCGGAACTCACCCTCGAACTTTTCACCGAGGCGTCCCGCGGAAAGCCGCACGAGGGGGGCGCCGCCTGCGTACACCTCTTCCTGCGGGGGCGCGAACACCAGGTCAACTCCGCACCCGCCAAGCAGTTGGACATCCGCCTCGAGGGTCCGCGGGTAGCGGTCGAGGTCGGCGGGATCGCCGAACTGGAGCGGGTTGACAAAGATGGTGGCAACAACGACGTCGTTCTCTTCCCGTGCCGCGCGGGCAAGCGCCGCGTGGCCCTCATGCAGCGCACCCATGGTGGGGACGAGCCCCAGGCTGGAGGGGTGCCGCCGGGAGCTGCCCAGCAGCTCGATGGTGGCGGCCCGCAATTCGGCAGCGGTGGTCAGGACCCGCGGGCTCATGCGTTGCCTTCCTCTCCCGATGCGGCGAGGGCGTCGGTGATTGCCGTGGCCTGGTCCGCTGTGAGGACGCCGCGCTCCAGGGCACGGCGGGCAGTCACCGCAGCGAGCCGGGCGTAGGCAGCCCGGATGTCTCCCGGGGCGTCGGCGAGCGCGGCAGCGTGCGCCGCCACCGTTCCGGCGTCACCGCGTGCAACAGGACCTGTGAGTGCGCCTTCGCCGGCGGCCAGCGCGTTCTCGAGTGATGCGCGCATCAGCGGTCCCAGCAGCCGGTCGGGCTGCTCCACGCCGATGGCGCCGAGCAGCTGGGTGGACTGCGCCGCGATGGTGACCAGGTGGTTCGACGCGTGCGCCAGCGCCGCGTGGTAGAGGATCCGGTCCTCCTCCGCGATGACCACCGGCTCGGCGCCCATCTCCACCACCAGGGCCTGGGCCACCGGAAGGACTGCCGAGGGTGCGGTGACTCCGAAGGTGCAGTCCGGGAGCCGGGTGAGGTCCAGGCTCATTCCGGTGAAGGTCATTGCCGGGTGCAGCGCCAGCGGAATTGCGCCGAGCTTCCGCGCGGGTTCCAGTACACCGGTGCCGAACCGCCCCGACGTGTGGGCCACGAGCTGCCCCGGCTGCCAGGCTCCTACAGCGGCGAGGCCGGACACCAGGTCCGGCAGGGCGTCGTCGGGCACCGCCAGCAGGACCAGTTCAGCCCGTTCAATGATCTCGGGAATCTCAAGGACCGGTACGCCGGGGAGCAGGTTTTCGGCGCGCTCACGGCTCGCCTCAGACACGGCCGAAACTCCGACGACGGCGTGTTCCGCAGCGCGCAGCGCGGCTCCCAGAACGGCCCCCACGCGGCCGGCGCCGATCACGCCGACGCCGAGCCTTCCCGGCTTGGCTGGTTTCCGCCGCACACCGCCCGGGTGCGGACTGACCGGATGCTCAGAAGCGTTCATGGGCTGATCCTTCCTGGTAGGACGGCGGCGGGAGCATGACGGGGGCCTCGGATGCGGTGCCCGGATCACCGGCCGGTCCTTCGACCGTCACCGGGCGCATCCACTGTTCGGGGCCGCTGCGGCGGCGGGCTTCCGCCGCCCGCTCGGCCTGTTCAGAGAACAGCCGCCAGGCGTCCTCCTCGGCGACCTGGCGGACGCGGGGGGACACGGGACCCGGTGTGGTGTGGAAAACGAGGTCCGCTACCCCGAATCTGCGGGCCAGCGGCCCCTGGTGCAGCGCCAGCGACTGCGTGCGTTCGTGGGGTACGACGGCGAGCTGCCGCCACCACGCGCCGGACCGCGCCAGCAGTGCGGTGCGCGTGACGGCGACACCGTTTCGCCGCCAGGCCAGCGGTGCGATCAGCCGTGCACGCCGCGGGGTGGTTCTGAATCCGGCGTCGGGGCCCTTGCCGGCGAGTCCGGCGGAGAACACGTCGACCGGCGTGTCCGTTCCCGGATCGGGAAGGACCAGCGCAATGACCCGCAGGACCTCGTCCAGGGTGCCGACGGGAAGGAGGGTGGCCCGCGCCTGGGCCTCACCGCTGGCTGAGGCACCGTAACCGGCCACGTTCACTGTGACCTTGTACCAGCCCTTCAGCCGCCACAGCGGGGACTGGACCACGCCGACCGCCTGCACGCGGCCCGGTGGCACGGTCTGGGTCCGGGTGTCCAGCAGTCCGTACCGGATCCGGATGCCGTCCGGTGAAATGGCCGCGCGGAAGTTGAAGCCGGTATTGAGAACGTTCCAGTAACCGCCGATCACCCCGATCAGGATGGGGACAAAACCCGCGAGCAGGGCGCCGGTGTCCAGCACAACGGCGAAGAGGACCACGCCCACCAGACCGAGCAGCACGGCCACGGTGTTGCCGGACAGCGCCGCCGCTCCCAGGACGCGGGCGGGGGTGAGGGACAGCACCTCCCGCTCGGGCGCTTCGGGGATGTCCTGCGGGTGCTCCGGGTCCACGGCCACACCCGCCGCGCGCGCCAGGATTGTTGCGCGCAGCCTCTGGGCCTCATCAAGTTTCAGGAAGGCGAGGCGCACCGCCGACTCACCGGCGTCGGCCACATCGAACTTGAGTTCGGCGAGGCCGAAGACCCGCGCCAGGAAGGGCTGCACCACGTCAATGGCCTGGACGCGGTCCAGGCGCGCCTGCCGGTGCTGGCGAAAAATCACCCCCGAGTTCACGCGGACGTGTTCCTCGGTGACCTGGTAGCGGGTGTAGTACCAGGACAGGAAGAATCCGGCGGCGATGAGGAGGACAACGCCGAGCACCACGGCTATTGCCAGGGTCAGGTTGCCCGGGCCGTCGCCGCGGAACCCGCGGGAGTCGCCGATCAGGAACCCCTCGAACCAGTCGCGGCCGCCGAAGAAAATCAGTGCTGCAAGCGCAATCCAGCCACGAACCAGCGGGGAGATGATGTGGACGCGTTTCCATTGGTCCGTCGGTGCCTCGGGCGGCGGCGGCGGAAGAGGTTCGGATCCGGTCACAGCCCTGCCAGTTTCGCTTCACCGCGAGCCGACAGCTGCTCGCGCAGGCGCGCTCCCTCACTGGAGGGAAGCCCCGGGATCTCCGCGTTGGTGCCTGGCGAGGCGGTATGGAGCTTGACCGTGCACAGGCCAAGCGCCCGTTCGATCGGCCCTACAGCTACGTCCACGTACTGCATGCGCCCATAGGGCACCACCATGGTGCGCTGGAAGAAGATTCCCTGGCGCACGAGCAGATCCTCGTTGCGTTCGGCGTAACCGATGGCGCGTACCTGGCGGGGCAGCAGGAGTCCGCGCCAGGCGGCGATGATAATAGCGACGGCGGGAAGCAGGACTGCCGGCAGCAGGGGTATCCGGGGAAGAACTCCTGTCAGCAGCAGGATGAGCGGGACCGAGAAGATGAGCAGGAAGATGGCGCTGCCGATCGCCCATCCGGCCAGGCGCACCCTGAGGTACTTCGGGGAGACGCGGGTCCACTCAATGCCGGCCGGGTCTATCGGCTCCCTACGCATACTCCCCTTCACCGCTCTCCCTCGCCGTGCCGGACCCCGCCTCGTCATCCGGCGGAAGCCTGCAGAAGCTTTCCACAATCAGTCCGGTTCCAATCATGACTATGCCAGCCACCATCAGCGCCAGCGAACCCCACAGCGGTCCGAGGTTGCTGCGCACACCGACCAGGCTCAGCTGGTCGGCCAGGATGCCGATGTGCCACCCCGTGGTCAGTGCACCGGCGTAGGCGGTCGCCTGCGCAAACACCACTGTCCGTGCCGCGAGGATGGGATCCAGCGCGCGCTTCCGGTTTCCGGCGCGCCACCGCTTCACCCGGAACCCGAAAATCAGGGTCACTGCGACGACGGCGGCGATAGTCAGGAGAGAACTGAGCGGTAGCGACGGCGTGGGGTAACCGTTGCGGGTGGCCCACCAGTTGATCAGCCAGCCCAGTGTGCCGAATACCAGCCCGATAAGAACAAGCCAGGGAATTCTGATCGAGCCCACGGCTCCCTCAGGCCCCCTCGAACGGTATGAGTCCGGGAAGGTCCTCTGCCTGCCGGGCGAGCTCTGTAACCGGGCGCCCGGAGAGTGTGGCCGAGCCGTCCATCCAGGCCCACGGCTGCAGCACGAAGGCGCGTTCCGCTGCCCGCGGGTGCGGCAGGGTCAGCTTGTCGTCGTCGGACACGAGGTCCCCGTAGGTGATGATGTCGACGTCGAGCGTGCGGGGGCCCCAGCGGACGGTGCGGACCCGGTGATGCGCGTTCTCCACGGCCTGGCAGTGTTCGAGGAGTTCATACGGGCCGAGATCGGTTTCGACCTCGATGACCATGTTGAGGTAGTCCGGCTGCTCCGGGCCTCCGACGGCCTTGGTCTGCACGATCGGAGAGACTTCTCGCAGGCGGACGTGGGGGGTGTCGACGAGGTCCGCGACGGCGAGCGAGAGGGTGTCGCGGCTCTCACCGAGGTTGCTGCCGAGGGCGAGGATGGCGCGGACGGTCCCGCTCATGTCCGCTCCCGGTAGATGGACACGGACACATCGCCGAACGGAACCTCGATGGGAGCCTTCGGTTTGTGGACGGTCACTTCAACGGCATCGACCGCGAAGGACGCCAGGATGTGTCCGGCGATCCGCTCGGCGAGGGCCTCTATCAGGTTCAGCGGCTCACCGGCGATGAGTCCGGTGACCTGTTCCGCGAGCTCACCGTAGTGCGCAGTGCGGGTCAGGTCATCGCTCTGACCCGCCTGCCGCAGGTCCAGATGGAGCACCACATCGACAATGAAGGGCTGTCCGTCGCGCCGCTCGTGGTCGAAAACCCCGTGATGCCCGACGGCGGTGATTCCCGTCAGCGCGATCCGGTCCTGCCCCGGGACGAGACTGGCGGTCATGGCCTGCCTACCTGGTCCAGGCTGCGGCGACTTTGACCGCATCGAGATTGGACGCGACGTCGTGCACGCGGACGCACCAAGCCCCCTGGGCGGCAGCGAGGGCAGACACGGCCACGCTCGCGTTTCCGCGTTCGCCGGGGGCTGCAGCCTTGCCGGCCGTCGTGAGCAGGGTTCCGAGGAAACGCTTGCGGGAGGCTCCGATCAGGATACGGTGCCCGAGAGTCTGGAAGCGCTCCAGCGAGCGAAGCAGGGCCCAGTTGTGATCGTCCTTCTTCGCGAAGCCGATTCCCGGGTCGACGATGATCTGGTCCGGTGAGACACCGGCTGCGTAGAACTTGTCCCGGATGGCGGTGATCTCGGTGATCACGTCCTCGACGACGTCGTCATAACTCGCCAGTGAGTCCATGGTCTGCGGGTTGCCGCGCTGGTGCATGAGGACGTAGTGGACGCCGCGCTCCGCTATGAGTGCAGGCATGGCGGGATCGAAGTCGAGGCCGGACACGTCATTGACGATCGCCGCACCTTCATCGATGGCCTTCGCAGCCGTGTCGGCGTGCATGGTGTCGACGCTGACCAGCGCACCTGCTTTGACCAGTGCGGCCACCACCGGAACGATGCGCTTCTGCTCTTCCGCTACCGTGATGCTGTCCGCGTTCGGCCGGGTGGATTCCCCGCCGACGTCCAAAATGTCGGCTCCCGCATAGTGCATGCGGAGTCCTTCGGCGATGGCCTCATCGGTGGAGGAGAACCTGCCTCCATCGCTGAAGGAGTCCGGGGTGACGTTGAGGATTCCCATCACCAGCGTCCGGTCGGTCGGCAGGTCCTTGAAGGACTTGCGGACCCGGGTGGGCCGCAGGACGGGGAGGGGTGAGGTTGCCGGTCCGGTTCCTGGGGCTGCCGCGAGTGAATCCATAAATCTGCTGTGTCCTATCTTCCGAGTATCAGGCTCATGGCCTCGGCTCGCGTGGCGGCGTCGCGCACCTGTCCACGCACTGCCGAGGTGACCGTTTTGGCTCCTGGTTTACGGATGCCGCGCATTGACATGCACATGTGCTCACACTCAATCACCACGATTGCGCCCTTGGGCTGCAGGTGGTGCATCAACGCATCGACAATCTGGGTGGTGAGGCGTTCCTGCACCTGTGGCCTCCGCGCGTAGATTTCCACCAGGCGTGCCAGCTTGCTCAGGCCGGTGACCTTTCCTTCTGCCGAGGGAATGTAGCCGATGTGCGCTGTGCCATGGAAGGGCACGAGGTGGTGCTCGCAGGTTGAGTAGAACGGGATGTCCTTCACGAGGACAAGTTCCTCATGATCCAGCTCGAAGGTGGTGGAGAGGACGTCCTTCGGGTTCTGGTGCAGTCCCGCGAAGAATTCCGCATAGGCCCGGGCCACCCGCTTCGGGGTGTCCAGCAGACCGTCCCGCTCGGGATCCTCGCCGATGGCAGCGAGGATCTCACGGACTGCCCGCTCGATTCTCGGCTGATCCACCGTGGAACCACTCGCCGCCAGGGCGGCATCGACCATCTGGTCGTCAAAATCGGTCACGCCAAGCATCCTATCCCGGCCCGGTGAGCCGTCCCGCTAGTCGTTACGACGCCTGCCGGGACCGGAGGGGCCGGTATCCCTCGGCGTGCCGGTGGTGCCGCCCTTGTTGTCCGGCTCGGTTTCCGGCTCCGGCAGGGAGCCACCGCTGACATCGAAGTCGTCGGGAAGGTTGGCGTCCGCGATCTGGTCCTGGGGAGAAACGTCCTCCGGGTTGGGCTCGCCTGCTTCCTCGGCTTCCTTCCGTTCCTTGTCAGTGACCACCGGGGGCAGGGAGTGTACCGGCCTGCTGTCCTTCGAGAGCCAGATGCTGCGGGCGTCGCGTTTGCGGATGTCGGAGAAGACCTCGGCGATTTCGGCCTGGTTAAGGGTTTCCCGCTCGAGCAATTCAAGGGCAAGCCGGTCCAGCACGTCACGGTTCTCGGTGAGGATCGCGTAGGCCTCGTCATGGGCGTTGTCGACCAGTCGGCGCACTTCCTCGTCAACGATGTAGGCAATGTGGTCCGAGTAGTTCCGCTCATGTCCCATGTCGCGGCCGAGGAACGGCTCGCCGCCGCCCTGCCCCAGCTTCACGGCGCCGATGCGCTCGCTCATGCCGTATTGGGTGACCATCTTGCGGGCGGTCGCCGTGGCCTTCTCGATGTCATTCGAGGCGCCGGTTGAGGGATCGTGGAAGACGATTTCCTCCGCCACGCGGCCGCCCATGGCGTACGCGAGCTGGTCGAGCAGCTCATTGCGCGTGATCGAGTACTTGTCATCAGCCGGCAGCACCATGGTGTAGCCCAGCGCCCGTCCGCGCGGAAGGATGGTGACCTTGGTGACCGGGTCGGTGTTGCGCAGGGCTGCGGCAACGAGCGCGTGACCGCCCTCGTGGTACGCCGTGATTTTCCGCTCCAGTTCCTTCATGACCCGGCTGCGCTTCTGTGGACCGGCAATGACCCGGTCGATGGCCTCGTCAAGGGCGCGATCATCGATGAGCTGCGCATTGGAACGGGCGGTCAGGAGCGCGGCCTCGTTCAGGACGTTTGCGAGGTCCGCACCCGTGAAACCGGGAGTCTTCTTGGCGACGGACTGCAGGTCAACGCCGGGCGCCATCGGCTTGCCCTGTGAATGGACCTGGAGGATCCGGTGGCGTCCGCTCATATCCGGTGCCTCGACACCGATCTGGCGGTCGAAGCGGCCGGGGCGCAGCAGCGCCGGGTCCAGGACATCGGGCCGGTTGGTGGCGGCAATCAGGATGACATTGGTGTTCGCGTCGAAGCCGTCCATCTCGACGAGGAGCTGGTTCAGGGTCTGTTCGCGTTCATCGTTGCCGCCGCCCACGCCGGCGCCGCGGTGGCGGCCGACGGCGTCGATCTCGTCAACAAAGATGATTGCCGGGGCGTTTGACTTGGCCTGCTCGAACAGGTCGCGGACGCGGGATGCACCGACGCCGACGAACATCTCAACGAAGTCGGAACCGGAAATCGAGTAGAACGGAACACCGGCCTCGCCGGCGACCGCACGGGCCAGGAGGGTTTTACCGGTTCCGGGAGGGCCGTACAGGAGTACGCCCTTGGGAATCTTGGCGCCGAGGGCCTGGAACTTGGCCGGCTCCTGCAGGAATTCCTTGATCTCGTGGAGTTCCTCGACGGCCTCATCTGCGCCCGCGACGTCGGAGAACGTTACCTGCGGCATGTCCTTGCTGATGAGTTTGGCCTTGGACTTGCCGAACTGCATGACCTTGGAGCCGCCGCCCTGCATCCGGCTGAGCAGGAACCAGAAGATTGCACCGAGGATCAGGATGGGAAGGATCAGGCCGAGGATGCTGGTGAACCAGTTGTTCTCCACCGGCTGGTCAGTGAAGCCCTCGACGTCCGAGGTGTTGATCGCTTCGACGACACCCTCGGCACGGGCGGCGCTGAAGAAGAAGGAGACGCTGCGGCCGAGGTCTTCATAGTCCTCGCGGAGCGTGAGGTCCACGCGCTGTTCGCCGTCGTAGATCTTTGCCTGCTCCACCTGGTTGTCGGCGAGGAGCTCCAGCCCGACGTTGGTGTCCACACGGGCACCGCTGGTGTTGAACACTGAAGGCAGGATGACCAGAAGCGCGGCAACGGCCAGCACAATCCAGAAGATCGGTCCTTTGAAAATGTTCTTGAATTTCATTCAACTCAGGGCTGACCGCCCTGTCCCTCCTGCTTAACTGCCAAATAGCCCTGATCCGAGGGCGCATCGCCCAGTGCGGCGCCAACGGTGATACCAGCTTTACATTCCCTGCAGAATCCACGCACATGGGCGGCGGAAAGTTCCCTCTGGGCGTAGAGGCTCAGGGCCCTCGGCCAGCGGGATCTACTCGTAGACGTGCGGTGCGAGGGTGCCGATGAAGTCGAGGTTGCGGTACTTCTCCGCGAAGTCCAGTCCGTAGCCCACCACGAATTCGTTGGGGATGTCGTAGCCGACGTACTTGACGTCGATGTTGACTTTGGCGGCGTCGGGCTTGCGCAGGAGGGTGCAGATTTCCACCGATGCGGGCCCGCGGGACATCAGGTTGGCCTTCAGCCAGGACAGGGTGAGGCCGGAGTCGATGATGTCCTCGACGATCAGCACGTGCTTGCCCATCAGGTCCGTTTCCAGGTCCTTGAGGATCCGGACCACGCCCGAAGACTGCGTGCCCGAACCGTAGGACGACACGGCCATCCAGTCCATGGTGACGTGGGAGTGCATGGCACGCGCCAGGTCTGCCATGACCATCACGGCGCCCTTGAGCACACCGACAATCAATACGTCACGGCCGGCGTAATCGCGGTCGATTTCCGCGGCCAGTTCCTGCACCCGCTGCTGGATCTCTTCCCTGGTGTAGAGAACGTGCTTGAGGTCGGCCTGGACGTCGTGTGAATCCACCAATTGCTCCCGGATTTAGAGATTTTTTCTAAGGACAAGACTGCCATAGCTTGGGTCCCCCTGGGGAACGCGGGCGCCCCGGACCTGCCGGTAGGCGCTCACGTTGCCGCCGAGCTGCACCGGACCCGCCGAGCCGGCTCGCCTCAGGAGATTTTCGGCCGCCAGCAGGCGCTCAAAACCGGGCTGCACTCCGCCCAGCTCGACGACGGCGAGCGCCAGGACCCGCTGCCGGAGCGCAGGCGGCAGGGCACGCAGGCCGTCCTCGGACAGAAGGAGGGCACCGGCGTCGTGCCCTCCCTCCCCCGTGGCGGGTGCGGGCGCCCGGAGCCGGGAGTATTCCGCCGCGGCAAGCTCTTCGAGGTAGGCGGCATCCTGGGCGAGGATCCTGGACGTGCGGTAGAGGGACTCGGCAATGCCGGGGCCCAGAGCGTCTTCCAGGTACGGCAGCACCTGGGTGCGGACGCGGGAGCGGGTCAGCGCGGGATCGGCGTTGGTGGGATCGTGCCAGGGGTCGAGGCCGCTGAACCGGCAGATCTCTTCCGTCTCGGTGCGCCGCAGTGCAAGGAACGGGCGCAGGTAGGCCCCCCTGCGGGCCGGCATGCCGCTCAGTGACCGGGTTCCGGAACCCCGTGACAGCCCGAGCAGAACCTGTTCCGCCTGGTCGTCCAGCGTGTGGCCGAGCAGGACGGCGGCGGCGGCGTGCTGTTCCACGGCGGCATCCAGCGCCCCGTAGCGGGCGGTCCGCGCCGCGGCCTCCGGTCCCGTTCCTGCCGTCGCAACCTCCACCCGGCGCACGTCCACCGGATCGAGGTCCAGCTTCGCCAGCTGCTGCCGGGCGTTTTCCGCTACCGCCGCGCTGTCGGGCTGCAGTCCATGGTCGACGACGACGGCGCCCACCCGGTAGCGGCCGCTCCGCGCGAAGTACGCAGCCGTTGCTGCGAGGGCCAGGGAGTCCGTGCCTCCGCTGCAGGCAACCAGGAGGAGTGATCCTTCAGGAACCTGCGCCTCGTCCAGGGCGGCGCGGATCAGGTTCCTGGCGGTACCGACCGTCGGGCTGAGGCGTGGCCGGCGGCTCACAGCCCCATCCGGGTGATCCATTCCCGGGGTGCGTGGATTTCCTTCTCGGTGGGCAGGTTTTCGGCGCGCTCCCAGACCCTGTTGAAGCCCTCCATGCCCACGGCGTCCACCACGGCGCGGACAAAGCGGGCGCCGTCGCTGTACTGGCGCATCTTGGCGTCAAGGCCCAGGAGCCGGCGGATGAATTTCTCCACCGGCCCGCGCGTCTTGCCGCGCGCATTGAAGCGCCGGCGAATGGTCTTCACGGTGGGGACGATGCTGGAGTCAACGGCGTCCATCACCACGTTCGCGTGCCCCTCGAGCAGGCTCATCACGGCGGTGAGGTGGGACAGCCGCGCCTTGTCCTCCGGCTCCTGCAGCAGGGACAAAATCCCGCCGTCACTGGGGGGCACGCCGTCGTCGTCGTTCTCCCTGCCGGTGTGCCCGCCCTTCGAGGGCAGCGACTTCAGCGCGTTGGTGAGCCGCTCGGCAATGCCCTCGGCCTTGTCCGCCAACCCGACGGTGAGCTCTGAAATGTGCTCCATCATGTGGTCCCTGAGCCACGGCGCCGCGGCGAACTGCACCCGGTGCGTCTGCTCGTGCAGGCAGACCCACAACCGGAAATCGGCGGGCTCCACGTTCAGCTCACGTTCCACGGACACGATGTTGGGCGCAACCAGCATCAGGCGTCCGCCGGGACCGCGGGAGGAGGCGACAAACGGATCGTACTGGCCCAGGACCTTGCTCGCGAGGAACGCGAGGATGGCACCCATCTGCGCTCCCGTCACCGCTCCGCCGAGGGCGGCGTTCGCCGCTTTCAGCTGCTCCGCCCGGGTCTCTACGAGGTGCCCGATTGCGGGCGCCATCAGCGTCTTGAAGCTTTGCGTGTTCGCTTTGGCCCAGGAGGCGCGGTCAACGATGATGAGCTCGGAGTCCCGCAGGTCCCGTGCTGCCTCGAGGCCCGTGATCCGGTGGACGTGTTCCACGGAGAGGTCGGCGAGTTCGCGGAGGTTCTCGACGACGGCCTGCACCTCACGGGCGCTCAGCTTCGGCCCTGGAGGGGTCAGTTTCGCCGCGCTGGCCGCAGCCAGCTCCCAGTTGACGAGTTGCAGTGGGGTATTGCTGTCCATGGTGGCCATTCGATCACACTAGTCTGGGAGGCCGCCCGGATGCGCGCGGGGGCCTGTAGTGTGCCGGGGTCAGCGGCAGCCGCAGGTTGCGAGGACGGCCGCTGCCGCGTCGACCGCCTCACGCGCCGGCTCTGTGGTCCCGTCCAGACCGCCGGCAATGAAGGAGAACACCAGCAGGCGGCCGTCCGCCGACACCACGTGGCCGGTCAGGGCCGTTACCGCGTTGAGGGTTCCCGTCTTCGCGCGGACCACGCCGGCGCCGGCGAAGGTGGGCGCGGCGTCGTCGTCATAGCGGTCCCCCAGCGTCCCGGAAAGGCCGGCCACCGGAAGTCCGTGAAGCACGTGTCGCAGGGCCCGGTTGTCGGAGCGGAGCAGGGTGCGCACCACGTCGGCGAGCTGGCGTGGGGAGACGCGGTTGCGCGGCGACAGTCCTGCGGCATCGCCCAGCACCAGTCCGTCCACCGGCACGCCAAGGCCCGTGATGACCTCGGCGATGGTTTCGAGTCCGCCGCCGAAAGACGCCGGTTTGCCGCTCGCCTCAGCAGCCAGCCGTGCGAGCACCTCGGCCAGGTAGTTGTCCGAGGTGAGGAGCATATGTTCGACCTGCTCCTCAATGGTGGCCGACTGCACGGCCGCCAGCTCCACGGCGTCTTTCCCGGCGGGCATCCGCTCGATGCCCTCCTGGACCTGGACGCCGGCTGCGATCAGTGCCTCCCGGAACGAGGCCGCGGCAGCCAGGGCGGCGTCGGGAGCCCTGGCCCCGGACTGCCCGGACTCATCGACCCAGGAGGAATTGATTGCAAGGGGGTAGATCGGCGCGATCTCCCCCGCGTCCACGTCACCCGGCTGCCAGCTGGGGTTCAGGACATCACCGACAAAGAGCGAATCGTCGAGGACGAGGCGGTAGGCAGCGCCGCCGTCGAGCTCTGCAGCGGCCTGTTCAGCGAGCGAGGTCAGCCCCGCGTGGCCCACCACGCTGTCGGGATCGGACCGGCCGGATCCCAGCAGCACATCCCCTCCCCCGCGAAGCACCAGCACACCCTCCGCACCTGCGCCCCCCGCGAGGACGGACGTGGTCAGCCGCGATTCTGGATCAAGCTTTGCCATCGCGGCCGTGGCGGTGAGGATCTTGATGTTCGACGCCGGGAGCTGCGGTTCGCTGCCTGACTGGTCAAAGAGCACCTCACCGCTCAGGGCATCCAGAACGACGCCGGCAACCGGCGTACCGCCCGGCACCTCCAGCGCTGCAGTCAGCAGCGGAGCAAGAACCTCCGGCACCGGGACCGGCGCCCGCGCATCAAGCCCGCTGACAAGGGCAGGCGCCGCGATGCCGTCGGGAGCCTGCTGAATGGCCGGTATTTCCGGTTCCGCGTCGACAGGAGGCGCAATGAGCCCGGCAACCTGCGGCCCGTAGTGGAGGCCGAAGGGGACCGCCAGCACGCCGAGTGCCAGGGCAAGCAGGAAGGCGGTGAACACCCTGGCGCTGCGCTTCATGGGCCCCCTCGGCGGAAACTGGATCGGTGACCGCCTGAGGTCACGAATCGATGATGTCGGCGGCGGCCTATATCTTTAAGAGTAGATCGGGGCCCGGCATGGCGAGTTCCTCAACTGATCTCTCGCGCCGCAGCCCACCGAAGGTTCCATCCGCTTGCTACCAGCTGACTGCAGGAGTCCCACATGGCCATAACGCTCGACGTCACCATCGAGATCCCCAAGGGATCACGGGTCAAGTATGAAATCGACCACGAAACGCACCGCCTCCGCCTGGACCGCGTGCTGTTCACCTCCATGCAGTACCCCACGCACTACGGCTACTTCGAGAACACCCTCGGCGAGGACGGCGATCCCCTGGATGCGCTGGTGATGCTGCAGGACTTCGACCTGATCCCCGGCGTCCTGGTCGAATCACGCCCCATCGGTGTCTTCAACATGGTTGATGACGGCGGCGGCGATGCGAAGGTGCTCTGCGTCCCGGCTGACCCGCGCTTTGACCACATCCAGGACCTCGGGGATGTCTCCAAGTTCCTGCTAGATGAAATCGAGCACTTCTTCCGCAAGTACAAGGACCTGGAGCCCGGCAAGTGGGTGGAAGCCGCTGACTGGGAGGGCCGAGAGGCTGCGGAAGCCGAAGTCCAGGCGTCGCTGAAGCGGTTTGAGGCACTCGGCGAACCCAGTGAAGAGGATGAGCCGCAGGGCCGCGCCGTTGACGCCGACGCCGAAAACGCAGACGTGGAACCGCAGGGCCGATAGCCGCTCTCCCGTGAACTCATCGACCGGACAGAAGCCCATGCCCGCCCGGCGCGGGGGCCGGCTCGCTGACGGTACGCCCTATGTCGAAGCCACGGGCGGGCAGCGGATGGGCAAGTATGCACTCGACGTCGTAGTGATCCTGGCGCTGTTCGTGGTGCTGTTCTTTGTCCTGGCCATCGCGCTGGACACCGCGGGCGTATCCAGCGAGTCCGGCGCCGGCATCGTGCTGCCCGGTGCGTATGCGCTCAGTGCCCTGGGCTACGGCTTCGTCACCGGATTCTCACGGACCCTCGGCGCAAAAGCGGCGGGGGTCCGCAACCTGCGCTTCCTGGACGGCAAGCCGATGGGGCCCTTCCAGAGTGCCTGGCGCACGCTGCTCCTCGCCCTGTTCTGGCCCGTGACCCTGATTGTCATGCTGGGAAGCCTGTTCAGCGGATCGCCGGGATTCGCACCCAACGTCTCCCGTGCCCGCCACTATGTCGTAGCGGATGTGCGCTCCCGGTAGCAACCGGCACCTCCGGTTCATGGGGAGCCCTGCCCATGGCACAGCAGGATGCAGTCCCGGTAGGTTCGGGTGCTGTAGCACCAGTCTCAGCAAAGGGCCCCCATGTCGGAAACTCTCGGCGCCAACGTCGAACAGCTGGAAAGCCTTGCCGAGCGTTTCTCCTCCTCGGCCGAGACGCTTCGCGGCATACGCTCCACCCTGAGCGTGGGTGTCATCAGCAATACAGGGTGGCTGGGTCCGGACGCGGATGCGCTGCGTGCTTCCTGGGACAGCCACCAGATGGCGATTCTGCTTGCCGCCAACACGCTGGACCGGGGGTCACGGGAACTGCTGGAGCAAGCGCGGCAGCAGGAGGCAACGAGTGACGCCGGCTCCGGCGCCATCGGCGGTTCTCCCTCCGGGCCGGGTCTTCCCGGCCGGCCTGCGGGGCACACCCCGGATGAGGACTTCTCCATTTTCGAGGCTTTGGGCGAGGTGATCGGCTTCGGTGCCGACGCGTGGAAGCCGTTCAAGTTCCTGCGCAATGCCGAGCAGTTCCTCGCCAACGCGAGGATCCTCGACCTCACCGACATGCGGAACATCTCGCTGGCCACCGAGTTCCTGGACGAGAGCTCAAAGCTCACCAAGTGGTCCCGCTTCGCCGGGCCGCTGCTCGCTCCGCTCGGCATTGCCGGGGGTATCCACGATGTGTTCAATCCTGAACACGAGGGGTGGCGCGGCGTCGGCGACCGACTGGCCGGCGGGGTGGGCGCCTTCACCTCGGGCGGTACGCTGCTTCTCGCGGCCGGCGCGCTGGGACCGGTGGGGGCCGCCGTCGTCGTGGGTGCCGGTCTCGCAGCGGGCGCCTGGGCACTCGGAAACTACGTCTACGACAACTGGGACAACATCACGCAGTGGTCGTCGAACACGTGGGATGCCACCACCGACTTTGCGGGAGATGCCTGGGAGGGCGCCACCGATCTGGCCGATAGTGTGACTGAGGGCGTCGGAGATTTTGTTGAGGATCCGATCGGATCAATTGGAGGATTGTTCTCGTGACCGCACAGCCGATCGAGTGGACCACCCGTGACCTTGAGAGCGCGCGCAAGGTTCTTGCCCTCACTCCTGAGGAGAGCCAGGGCCTGCCCACACTGACCGACGAGGAAATTGTGGCGCTCGACGGAATTGAGCGCGAGCAGTTCGTGGCGCTGCCCTTCCTTGAGAAGCATGAGGAGCAGAAGTATCTGGCCGCAACGGTGGCCCTGCGCAGCCTCATGTCCAAGGGCATCGCGTTCCCCGTTGTGGAGGAGGGGTACAACGAGCCCACCCGGCTCAACGCGAATGAGCGCGTCACCGGCATCATGACCCTGCGCCGCACAGCGAGTCGCATTGTTACCGGGCAGCGGACCTCGCAGGCGGGGCGGCACTGGCTGTTTGCCTACCTCCACGACGAATCGGTGCTCGAGGAGGAAGTGAACGACGGCGGCATCCACGCCTTTGTGGTCTACCCGGCCTCCCGGCTGGCTGAGCGCCTTGCCGTCCTCGGTGACCCGGAGAACTGCGCCGCCGCTGACAGTAGTCCCGTGGTGCTGGAGCAGGCAACGTTTGAGGAGGCCGGAGCGCCGCTCCTGGCGCAGAGCCGGGCCGTCACCGTCTACACCGGGGCGTCCGGCGGTCCCGAGACCTTCACCAACCTCACCGTCTATTCGGCGCCGGACTCGGTGAAGACTCTCACCGCGGAGAAGGCGAGCGGCGCTGTGACGTTCACCGTCACCGGCGTTTCTGCGTCTTCGCTGCGCGCTGCCCTGCAGTCCGTGGTGGACGCCCCCGCCGAATCAACGTAAATCGGTTGATTCCGCTCCTCCCTCAGTCATACTGAGGTCATGCTGTTCGTGGTGACCATCAACCAGCGCGACTCACGCGAGGTGGGCGACCTGGTGCCCGAACTGCTGCGTGAATTCCGGTTTGTCGACACTGTTCTGCCGTTCCAGCGGTCCGTCGGGGATGAACTGCAGGGCGTCGTGGACAGCGCCGCGCTGGCCGTTGATGTGGCGTTGAAGGCGATCCGGTTCCGGCGCTGGCACGTGGGAATCGGCGTCGGCGAGGTACTTCCGCCCATCCCCGAACGGATCACCGACGCCGAGGGGTACGGGCTGGTGTACTCACGCAGGGCAGTGAACCGCGCACAGAAGACGGGCGAGCGGATCCCGCTGGCCGTCGAGGGACCGGACACGGAGATTGCCGCCGAAGCCGAGGCCGTCCTGCGACTCCTGGGGCAGATCGTCTACACCCGGACCGAGGCGGAGTGGAACGTACTCGATCTCATGACCCCGGGCGCCCGGGGTCAGCAGAAACTGATCGCCCAGGAACTGGGCATCACCACCCAGGCGGTCAGCAAGGCCGTCATCCGCTCGCACTGGGTGGAGGAGTGGGCCACGCGGCCCGCAGCCGCACGCCTCCTCGGCCTGGTGTACGGACCGGCGGCGCTGCCGCCGGCCGCACTGGCCTACTAGCGCCTGCGGGGTTCACCCCACGAGCGAGGCGCCCGGGATAGCGCTGAGCAGCTCCCGGGTGTAATCGGACGACGGCGACTCGAACACTGTATTGGTTGCCCCCTGCTCCATCACCCTGCCCCGCTTCATGACCACCACATTGTGGGCGATCTGGCGCACCACCGCGAGGTCGTGGGTAATGAACAGGTAGCTGAGCCCAAGCTCTGTCTGCAGGTCGGCCAGCAGGGTGAGGATCTGCTCCTGCACCAGCACATCAAGGGCCGACACCGCTTCGTCGCAGATCAGGAGCTCCGGGTGGAGTGCCAGTGCCCGCGCGATTGCTACCCGCTGACGTTGGCCGCCCGAAAGCTCATTCGGGCGGCGCTGGGCGACGGTGCGCGGGAGGGCAACCTGGTCGAGGAGCTCGGCAACGCGTTCCTGCCGGCTCCGCCGGTCGCCCACCTTGAAGATGCGCAGCGGCTCATCGATCAGCTTCTCGATGCTGTAGGTCGGGTCGAGTGATCCGTACGGGTCCTGAAAGACCGGCTGCACCCTGCGCCGGAGGGCCCGCCGCTGCCGTCCCCGGCTCGAGGTGATGCCCTCCCCATCCACCAGGGCGGTACCCGACGTGGCCGATTCCAGGCCGAGGATGATCCTCGCGACCGTTGTCTTCCCTGAGCCGGACTCACCCACGATCGCCGTGGTTGTCCCACGCTCCACGGAGAAGGAGACGTCGTCCACTGCTTTGAGGATGCTGCCGCGCTGGCCGCGGATCTTGAATTCCTTCACGAGGTGCGACACCTCAAGGATCGGCCCTGGCTTCACTGCGGAACTGGCCGAGGCAACACGCACCGCCGCAACCGCCGTGGGTGCCGCTGCCACCAGCCGCTTGGTGTACTCCTCCTGTGGGCTGAGCAGGATCTCGGCGGGCGTTCCCACCTCCACGATCCGGCCCTCGGACATGACGATGATCCGGTCGGTGCGGTCTGCTGCGACGCCGAGATCGTGGGTGATGAACAGCAGGGAGGTGCCGTGCGCATCCACGAGGGTCTGCAGGTGGTTGAGGATCTGCCGCTGGACGGTCACGTCGAGGGCTGACGTGGGCTCGTCGGCGATCAGGAGTTCCGGCTCGCGAGAAAGTGCAATGGCAATGAGCACCCGCTGGCGCATGCCTCCGGAAAATTCGTGGGGGTACTGTTTGGCCCGACGTTCCGCTTCCGGAATGCCGGCCTCGGTCATCAGCTCAAGCACGCGCCGATCGATCTCCGCCTTGCTACGGCTCCCGCTTGCCGCCAGGGCATCAGCGATCTGCGCGCCGACGCGCATGGATGGATTCAGGTTGGAGGCCGGATCCTGCGGCACCAGCGCGATCCGCCGACCCCGTATGCTGCGCATGCGCTGCTCGGATGCCCTGCTGAGGTCCTCGCCGTCGAGGAGGATCGATCCGCCGGTGATGTGCCCGTCGCCGGGCAGCAGGCGGAGGATCGAACCGATAATGGTGGATTTCCCCGAGCCGGACTGCCCCACAATGGCAACGCGCTCCCCCGGGCGGATGTCGAAACTTACGCTGTGCAGCACCGGTTCCGGGTTTTCCCCGAACGTCACTTCAAGCCCGCGCACTGACAACAGGGCCGGTGCATCGGCGGTTGGAAGGCTCACTGGATTACTTTCTGCTGGCATTGGTGGGATCGAGGGCATCGCGCAGTGCATCTCCGAACAGGTTGAACCCCAGGCAGATGAGCACGATGGCGAGGCCCGGGAAGATCGCTGCTGTCGGGGCCCGCGAGATGTACTGCTGGGCGTCCGAGAGCATGATTCCGAGGCTCGGCGTGGGCGGCTGGATGCCGAGGCCGAGGAAGGAGAGCAGCGCCTCGCCGATCACCGCAACAGGCATGATGACGGTTGCCTGCACGATGATCGCGGACACCGCGTTCGGGAGGATGTGGGAGAAGATAATGCGGACACCTGAGGCGTCCATGGTCTTCGCACCCAGCACAAAGTCCGTCTCCCTGATACGCAGCGTCTCACCGCGAACCACCCGGATCATCGTAGGAATCTGGGCGATTCCCAGTGCGATTGCCGCGTTGGTGAGACTTGGTCCGCTGATTGCGGAGAGGCCGACGGCGATAATGAGGAACGGAAACGCGAGCGTCACGTCGGTGAGCCGGGAGATGATGCCGTCCAGTCCGCGCCAGTAACCGGCAAGGAGTCCCAGCGGAGTTCCCACCGCCACGGCGAGCAGCACCGACAGGAACCCCACCTGCAGGGACACCTGGATGCCGAAGAGCATGCGGGAAAAAATGTCCCGGCCCAGATCATCGGTGCCGAGAATATAACCGATTGTTCCGGGAGCCTGGAACGGTGCGTCGAAGTGCACCTCTGCGGGTCCGTAGGGTGCGATCAGTGGCGCGATGAGCCCGAGGACCATGACAATCGCGAGCATCACGCCGCCGGTCAGCCCGAGCGGGCTTCGCAGCAGTGAACGCCAGATGCGGCCCCGTGCTGAGCCGAGTCCGGGATTGCGGATTTCTACGACGGTCATCAGCTTTTTCCTCCCACGCGGATCCGCGGATTAATGACCGAGTACAGGATGTCCACGGCAAGGTTGATCAGGATGTAACCGACGGTGATGAGCAGCACCACGGCCTGGATGACGGGATAGTCACGGGTGAAGACAGCGTCAAGCGTGAGCTTCCCGAAGCCGGGAAGCGCGAAGATCCGCTCCGTGACGACCGCCCCCGAGATGAGGCCGCCGAGCTGCAGGCCGATGATCGTAACCACCACGATCAAGGAGTTTCTCAGTCCGTAGCGGAAGAGAACACGCGGCCGGCTCAGGCCCTTTGCCCGGGCCGTCCTGACGAAGTCCGTCTTCATGGTCTCGATCATCGACGCCCGCGTCTGCCGCATGATCACGGCCGCCAGGGAGGTGCCGAGGATGATCGCCGGCAGGGTCAGGTGGTAGATACCCTGGAACGGATCCCGTGAGATCGGAACGTAGCCCGACGCCGGGAACAGGCCGAAGGCCACTGCCAGGTACAGAATGGCGAGGATCCCGAGCCAGAAGTTCGGCACGGACAACCCGATCAGCGCAAGGGCGTTGGCCATCCACTCCGGCCAGCGCCCCCGGAACCGTTCGGCAATGACTCCGAGCAGTACGCCCACGATGACGGCGACCACGATTGCGTACGCCGACAGCCAGAGGGTGACGGGGAGGGTGGCGGCGACGAGGTCTGTGACCTGGGCGCCGGTCCGGGTGGACTGGCCGAAGTCGCCGCGGACCATGTTGCCGACGAACTTCACGTACTGGGTGATGATCGATTCGTTGAGCCCGAGCTGCTCGCGGATTGCCGCGAGCCGCTCGGGAGTTGCTTCTTCCCCCGCCATCGCAAGCGCTGGGTCACCCGGGAGCTGACGCACTCCGAAGAACACCACCATCGAGGCGAGGATGAGCGTGACGATTGACTGCCACAGACGTGTGGCGAGGTAGTTGAGCATGATGGGTGCGCTTATTCCGCTTCGACGAATGCCGCGTTGCTGAGGTGAACCACGCCGTCGGCGAAGGTTTCGACACCGGCAACGTCGGTGGTGTGGGCCGTGATGTTGCGCTGGCGGTACAGGTAGATGATCGGGTTATCTTCCTGGATCTGGGCAACCGCCTGGCCGTAGAGGTCGGCTCGTTCGGCGATGTCATTCGACTGCGCCGACTCGGTCATCAGCTCATCCACCTCGGGATTGCTGTAGCCCGAGTAGTTGTTGCCACCACCGGTCGAGAGGAAGTTGAACATGTTGCCATGCGGGTCGATCCGGCCGGACCAGCCGAGCTGGAGGGCCTCGAAGTCACCGCGGCTCTGGACATCGAGCAGGGTCGAGTATTCAACGGGAAGGATCTCGATCTCGAAACCGCCGTCTGCTACCGCGGCCTGCAGGGCCTGGGCGAAGCGGATGGTGTCCGGGTTGTTTGTCACCTGCATGGTGATCTTGTAGGGCATTTCCACGCCGGCATCCTCCAGCATCGACTTGGCCGCCTCGGGATCATACTCGGGGCAGGCCTCGCTGGCCTCGCTGGTGAACGGGCTTGCCGGGGAGATCGGGGAGCACGCCGTCTCGTTATAGCCGCCGAACACGGACTGCACCAGCGCTTCGCGGTCGATCGACATGGACAGCGCCATACGGATATTCGGGTCGGTGGCGATTGGGGTGTCGATGACGCCGGGCGGCGTGCCGACGCCGTCGGTGTTGCCGAGGTTGATGGTCATCGCCTGGTAGCCGAGCGAGCCGACCTGCAGCACGTTGACGCCCTCCTGGCTCATGAGCTCATCCACGTCCTGGGTGGAGATGGTGTCCGCCACCTGGACATCCCCCGAGCGCAGGTTTGCGGCGCGGATGTTCGAATCGGTGATGATGCGGTAGGTGATGGTGTCGAGGTGCACGTTCTCGGCGTCGTAATAGAGGGGATCGCGCTCGACCTTGATGGAGGTCTGCGGGACGCGCTCGACGAACTTGAACGGGCCCACGCAGACAGGGCTGTCGCCGAAGGCCTCGCCCTTTTCCTCGAGTGCCTTGGGCGAAAGGATCATGCCCGCGCGGTCAGCCAGTGCGGCGGTGAGCGGCGCAAAAGGCTCGGCGTACGTCACCTCCACCGTGGTGTCGTCCACAGCGACGACCTTCTCGATCGGACCGAGCTCGCTCTTCCGCGAGGATCCCTCAAGGTTGACGCCGCGGTCGATGGTCTGGGCCACAGCTTCGGCATTGAACGGAGTACCGTCGGCGAACTGTGCGTCATCACGGACAGGGATACGCACCGTCAGGCCGTCTTCGGAGACCTCGGGGAGCTCAGTGGCGAGCTGCGGGATTATTTCGCCGTTCGCATCGATATCGTAGAGCTTCTGGCACATGGTCTGCATGACATAACGGGTGTACAGCGACGATGACGTGGTCGGGTCGAGCCGGTCGGGCTCTGCGGAGAGCGCCATCACGAGGTCGCCGCCCTCGACGATGGTCTTGTCGCCGATGGGCGCGGAGACAACGTCGTCTCCCTGCGGAGCTTCGGCAGTGGTCTGCGGTGCCTGGCAAGCGCTGACGGCAAGGCCGAGCGCCATGACCGGGACGAGCGCGCTGCGGCGGATCAGGCGCGCTTTAGGGCGCGGGGAAGGGTGGGGGTGCTGGACGGGCATGGTGTTCCTTTGATGTGAGCGACAGTGCTTTACATACAATCAGAGCTTGGGCACCGATTTTGTATACATTTTGTTTCGGTTCCGTTAAGTTACCGGAATTATTCGCCGAGGGCTAGAGCGGCCGGACCAGCAGATTCAATCCGGGGCTTTTCGAAGGGCACAGCAAAGCCGCCCGCCGTGAGGCGGGCGGCTGCAAATGACGGGGTTACCAGCGGGTAGGCAGGCGCTGGATAGAATGCAGCGCGGAACCGCTGCCAGAAGCGGCTAGCGTTCTTCTTGCCCCGCCCGGGTGAGGGAACGGAGGATCTTGGCTGCGCCGTCGTCGTACACCGACGCCGTGACCTCCGTGGCGGCCGTCATGACCTCATCGGGCGCCTGACCCATGGCCACTCCCCGCGCTGCCCAGGTGAGCATCTCGATGTCATTGCGGCCATCACCGATAGCGACGGTCTGGGCGGGGTCAATACCGCACCTGCGCCGCACGAGTTCCAGCGCGCTGGCCTTGGTGACGCCGGCCGCCGCGATGTCCAGCCACGCGGTCCAGCCCACCGAGTAGGTGACCCCGTGCAGGCCGATCGACTCGACAGCTTCGCCGAACTCCTCTGCCGTGCTGTCGGTGCTGAAGACCACCACGCGCACCGCACGGGCCTCAAGCATGCGGTCGAAACCGACGCTTTCCGCCTCCGCCCCGAAACTCGCGTCCTGGAAGCGTTCGGTGGAGAGGAAGCGCCCCTGATCGTCCTCGAGGGCAAACTTCGCTGTGGGAAGGCTCTTTCTCAGCGCCACCAGTGCCGGCCGCGGGTCGAATACCACCCGGTTGATGATCTCGTAGCCGTCCTCAAGCTCATCCACGTCAATCCGTAGGGTGACGCCCCCGTTGGAGCACACGGCATGTCCGCGGGTGAGCCCGATTTTCTCGATGATGGGCAGGGTTGCACCAAGGGACCTGCCGGTCGCGATCACTACTTCATGGCCGCCCTCGACGACGGCGCTGGCCGCTGAGCGGACCTCCTCCGACATTTGTCCCTCGTGGTCCACCAGGGTGCCGTCAACGTCAAGTGCAACAAGTTTTCGTGTTGTCTGCTGCTGGTCATCGATGCCAGCGGGAAATGTAGTTGTCATCGTTCAAGTGAACCAGAAACCCGGTAACCGCGGGTAGGTTTTTGGTCACAGCTGGGCCAACGGAAGGTTACGGCTGCGGGGCCGCCACCCTATGTCTGAAGGACGGGAAGAACCTCCAGACCCCCCAGGTACGGCCGCAGCGCAGCGGGAACGGTGACCGACCCGTCGGGGTTCTGGTGGTGTTCGAGGATCGCGACAATCCACCGCGTGGTGGCGAGCGTCCCGTTGAGGGTTGCGACCGCACGGGTGCCCTTTGCGCCATCCACCCGCTCACGGATGTTGAGCCGGCGGGCCTGGAAACCGGTGCAGTTCGAGGTGGACGTCAGTTCACGGTACGCATTCTGGGTGGGCACCCACGCCTCGCAGTCGAACTTGCGTGCGGCCGACATGCCGAGATCGCCCGCCGCCGTGTCGATGACCCGGTAGGGCAGCTCGACCTTGGCCAGCATCTCCTCTTCCCACGCCAGCATGCGCTCGTGCTCCGCGTAGGACTCCTCCACGGTGGTGTAGGTGAACATCTCCACCTTGTTGAACTGGTGGACGCGGATGATGCCGCGGGTGTCCTTGCCGTGCGAGCCCGCCTCCCGCCGGTAGCAGGAGGACCATCCCGCATACCGGAGGGGCCCGGCGGAGAGGTCCAGGATTTCATCCGAGTGGTATCCGGCGAGCGCCACCTCGGATGTGCCGGTCAGGTACAGATCATCTTCGGGGAGGCGGTAGATCTCCGCGTCGTGGGCAATGTCGAATCCGGTGCCCTGCATGGTCTCCGGCCGAACGAGCGTGGGCGTGATCATCGGTGTGAACCCTGCTGCGACTGCCTGGTCCATGGCCATGTTCAGCAGCGCCAGCTCAAGCCGTGCACCCATGCCCTTGAGGAAGTAGAACCGCGACCCGGACACCTTGGCGCCGCGTTCCATGTCGATGGCGCCGATCAGCTCACCGATTTCGAGGTGGTCCCGCGGTTCAAAATCGTTGAACTGCCGGGGCTCCCCCACGGTCTTGACGACAACGAAGTCCTCTTCACCGCCCGCAGGTACGCCGTCGAGGATGGCGTTCGGCAGCCGGCGCAGCAGGGCATCAGCCTCGGACTTTGCTCCTTCAGCCTCCGCTGCGGCGGTCTTCACCGACGCCGCCAGTTCCTTGACCTCGGCAAGAAGCGCCTGCCGGTCATCCCCCTGGGCCTTGGCAACCCGCTTGCTGAAAGCGTTCTGCTCCGCCCGCAGTGCCTCGGCGCGGGTCACGGATTCCCGGCGCCGGGAATCGGCCGCGATGATCGCATCCACCAGAGATTCATCTGCCTTGCGCGCACGCTGGGAAAGACGGAACTTTTCAGGATTGCCGCGGAGCTCGTTTACGTCGATCACTCCCCAAGAGTACCGAATCTGATCTCCACGCCCGCACCCACCCACGGAGGGATAGTCTGGGGAAATCATGCCCCTTGAGTGGATCATCGTCGCCCTTGCGGTTGTGGCCGCAGCCGCGTCAGCGTTCAGCTGGTGGGGCCTACGGAAGCTGCGCCGGGAACGGTCCCTCCGGTGGGAGGAACCCCGTCCGGCGGCGCCTGCGGCGGCGGGGCACCAGCGGGTTGCGCTGGTGCTGAATCCGGTCAAGCTGAGTGCGGCGCTTGCGCGCGAACAGGTGGAGCAGGCCTGTTCCGATGCCGGTTGGGACCCGCCGATGGTACTGGAGACCACGGTTGCCGAACCCGGTACCGCACAGGCAAGGCGCGCTGTGGAGGAGGGGTACGACGTCGTCATCGCCGCCGGCGGCGACGGCACCGTCCGCGCGGTGGCAGCTGCCCTGGTCCACAGCAATACGGCCCTTGCGCTGTTGCCCCTGGGCACCGGCAACCTGTTGGCGCGCAACCTCGGCATCGCGGTCAATGACGTGCCGCGCAGTGTGCGCCAGGCCCTGCACGGCGCCGTCCGCCGGATCGACATGGGCCGGGCTGAACTGCGCAACGAGCGGACCGGCGTGTCCGGAGACCACACCTTTCTGGTGATGGGCGGCGTCGGGCTCGATGCGGTGGTGGTGGCTGCCACCAAGGACACGCTCAAAAAGAAGTTCGGCTGGCTCGCCTATAGCGAGGCGGGAATGCGGAGCCTGCCCGGGAAGCGGCAGAAAATGTCGATCAGCATTGACGGCGGCCCGGCGCAGACGCGCAAGGTGCACAGTGTCCTCTTCGCCAACTGCGCCAGGTTGCCCGGCGGCATCACGATAGTTCCGGACGCCGCAATCGATGACGGGTATCTCGACGTGGTCATCGCCAGCCCGCGCAGCATTCTCGGCTGGTTGTGGGTTGCGGTGCAGATACTCTTCCGCCACCCCGGGCCGATCCCCGTCATCACCTACCACCGGGCCAGGCACGTGGAGGTGCGCGTTTCCGAAGCAACGGGAACCCAATTGGACGGGGACATCTCCGGCGACGTCACCTCGCTCACGGTCACCGTGGTCTCGGGCGCACTGATGGCCCGGGTACCGGGAAGGGCAACCGGGCCATCAGCAGGAATGTTCAGCGCGTCCGTGGAAGGCTAGGGACGCTGGGTACCCTCCGTGTCATCTCCACCTTCCTGAAGCGAGGGAACGGAGTCGGCATCGGTGTACTCTCCCTCGACAGCTGAATCGAGATCGGTGGTGCCGTCCACGTCGGTGTACTCACCTTCGTCAACCTGCCCGGCCCCCTCGGTGTATTCACCCACGCCATCCGCACGCTGGGCGCCGGTGTACCCTCCGGTGACTCCACCCGTCGGATCAGCGGTCGACTCGTCATTCTGCGCCTGGCTGTTGATCAGCTGCTGCTCCTCCGCGAAACGCAGGTCATTCGCCTGGTCGCCGGCGTCACCGTGCCAGTTCGGGTCTGAGGTTGATCCGTCACCCTTGTTCGGGTTGACCTCACTGTTGTGTGGCTGCTCGCTCATGGTGCCTGCCTTTCATCAAGGGGTCGCGCCACTGGCCGGGCGCTCACCATCAGCCTACTTAGCGACCGCCGCGGGGGAAAGGATTCCTAGGCTTTAAGCAGCTCGCGAACAGCCTTCTCGGAGGCAGAGTAACTTGCCACCGGGATGACCTCCCCGGACATGAAGCGGTCCACCAGGCGCGGGTCCACGTAGGAGCTGCGGGCTATGGCCGGCGTGTTGCCCAGATGCTCGGCCACTGAACGCATGGTCGCCGCAATTGCCTTCTGCCGTGCAGTGCGGCTGGTGGCCTTCAGGTCCAGGCGCGCGAGCTCCATGGCGGCGACGACGGTTGCCTGCCAGGTGCGGAAATCCTTGGCGGTAAACCCGCCACCGGTGACCTGGCGAAGGAACTCGTTGAGCTGGGAGGCTTCGACGGAATGCCAGGACCCGTCCGCCGCCCGGTATGCCAGCATCGTGTCGCCATCCTCCCGGCGCACCATCGGGCGCAGGGCAGCGGCCAGGTCGGGGTCCTCAATGGTGGTGTCCCACTGCTGGCCGCTCTTTCCCGGGAAACCGAGGGTGATGACCGGACCACTGAGGGTGACATGCTCCACCCGCAGCGTGGTGACGCCGAACGAGCCGTTCTGTGCGGCGTACTGGGCTGAACCGATCCGCAGCGCGCCGGAGTCGACAATGCGCAGCGCGGCAGCGAAGGCACGTTCCCGCCCGCTGCCGTTGCTGCGCAAGTGCTGGGTGATGACCCGCCGGGCACTCGGGAGGCGTTCACCGAAATCGAGTGCGCGGTCGAATTTCTCCCGGTCCTTCTTCTCCCGCCAGGCGGCATGGTAGATGTACTGGCGCCGGCCGGCGTCGTCGGTGCCCACCGCCTGTATATGCCCGTTGGGGTATGGACTTATCCAGACCTCCTGCCACGCCGGAGGAATCACCAATTCCTTGACGCGCTTGAGATCGTCCCGTTCCAGCGGTTGACCCTGCTGGTTTCGGTAGCTGAACCCCTTGCCGTGGCGGCTGCGCGTGTACCCGGGCTTGTTGCAGTCACTGCGCCGAAGTCGTGGCACGCCGCCTCCTGGGGTTGGAGCTGTAGGAAAGGGCTAGCCTATGTCTTCGGCGTCGGGTGTGGGGGAATGCCGAAGTGAATCGACCCATTCCCGGGCCGCCGCGAATGCCTCGTCAGAGGTGTGGCGGGCCACCTCGTACTCGCGCCGGTCCGCTCGCGCATAGGAGCCGAGGAAGCGTAATCCCGGGCTGATCCGGTGCAGGCCCTGAAGCGCATCCGCAACGCGCGCATCGGTTACATGTCCATCGGCGTCGATGCTGAAGAAGTAGTCGCCGAGGAACAGGCCAGTGGGCCGGGATTCGATCCTGCTGAGGTTGACCCCGCGCGCGGCGAACTGATCGAGGATTTCCATCAGGGCGCCGGGGTGGTCTTCGGGAAGAGGGATCACCAGGGTGGTCTTGTCCGCTCCAGTCCGGGCGGGGAGGGTATCCGGCTTGCTCACGAGGATGAACCGGGTCACGGCGTCGGCCACGTCCCCGATGTGTTTCGCAAGAACGCGCAGCCCCAGGCGGTTGGCCACAAGAGGCGAGCAGATGGCCGCATCATGGCTTGCGCCTTCGTCGAGCAGGTCATGGGCTGCGGCAGCAGTTGACGACGCCGGAACGTATTCCGCCGCTGGAATGTTCTGCTCAGTCCAGCCGCGGCACTGTGCCCATGCATGGCCGTGGGTGGCTACAAAGCGGATGTCCGCCAGCTCCACATCTGGCCGGGCCACCAGGACGAAGGAGACGGGCACCAGCACCTCGCGGATGATCCGCAGCGGGGCCCCGTTGGCGATCGCGTCGAGCGTGGCTGACACGCCGCCCTCCACCGAGTTCTCGATCGGGACCATCGCGGCTTTCACGCGCCCGGTACGCACCATGTCGAGGGCGGCGTTGACCGTCGTGGCGGGCACCCGTTCGGCTTCTTCGGCGGCCGGGACCTGCAGCAGCGCAGCCTCCGTGAAGGTTCCGGCAGGGCCGAGGTAGGCGTAGGAGGTCACAGGACGCGCGGTTCGTCGCCGGTTTCGGAGACCATCGGCTTTGCAGCCTCGATCCAGGCATCCATTCCGCCACGGACGTTCACAGCCGAATACCCGTTGCCCACCAGCCACTCCGCCACCCGGAAGGAACGTCCGCCCGTGCGGCAGATGACGTGGAGATCCTCATCCGGATCCAGCTCGTCGAGCCGCGCCGGGATCTGGTCCACGGGAATATGCAGGGCGCCCTTGATATGCCCGGCCTCCCACTCATAGTCCTCGCGCACGTCCAGCACAGCGGTATCCTCACTGATCGCGTTGACGGACACGCTCTCGCTCTCGCTCATTGCCGGCCCCGTCCTTTCCTCGTCCGATTCACCGACCGGATCCAAGCCTATAGTGGGACCGACCCGACCCGGCGAGAAAGGCAGCAATGGGTGCCCTTCATGAGCTGACCGCGCTCGAACAGCGGGACCTGCTACGGCGCGGGGAGTTGAGCGCCCGGGAATTGACCGCGCATTACCTGGAGCGGATCGACAGCCGGAATCCGGCGTTGGGCGCCTTTCTCACGGTGACCGCGGATACCGCACTGGAGGAGGCGGACGCCGCAGACCGCAGGCAGGCGAAGGGAGTTGACCTGCCTGCGCTCCATGGCCTGCCGCTCGCGCACAAGGACCTGACCGACGTCGTCGGCGTGGTGACCACCCACGGCAGCGCCGCACTGCAGCACACCGTGGCGGCTGCGGACTCTCCCCTGGTGGCCGTTCTGAGACGGGCCGGAGCAATCAGTCTTGGAAAGACTCAGGTTCCGGAGTTCGGTTTGAGCTGCTACAGCGAAAACCTGATTGCCCCGCCGTCGCGCAATCCACTGAACGTCTCACTGAGCCCGGGGGGATCCTCGGGCGGCAGTGCGTCTGCGGTTGCGGCGGGGCTGGTTCCGTTCGCGCCGGGCACCGACGGAGGCGGGTCGGTCCGGATCCCGGCTGCCGCCACCGGTCTCATCGGCCTCAAGCCAAACCGGGGACGGGTTCCCTCCGGGTCCGGGCAGACCGATCTCGGCCAGTTTGTGGTTGCTGGACCCCTTGCCCGGACCACGGCGGATGCCGCCCTTTTGCTGGACGCCATGGTGGATGAACCGAATTTCCATGCGACCAGCGCTGCTGACCACGGTCCTTTCCTTGAGGCGGCGCTCCGGGCAACCGGGCGGTTCCGCGTCGGAGTGAGCACTGCGTCACCCTTCGCGGCGGCGTTCCCCATCGGGCTCGACCACGACGCAAGCGCAGCCTTCGATGCCGGCCTCCGTGCCCTGGGCGACGTGGGGCACGATCTTGTGGGCGCAGACCTCCGCTACGATCCGCGCTACCACGAGGCGTTCCAGACGGTCTGGACCGCGGGGCTGGCCACCGCGCGCATTCCCTCGTCCCGGGAAGCCGGCCTCACTCCGCTGGCGCGGACCCTTCGGCGTCGCGCCCAGGGCAGGTCGGCAATGGACCTGGCAACCGCCGTAGACATTCTGCGGCAGTTTGAACAGGACACGATCGAGCAGTACTCCGCCTTCGATCTCATCGCCACCCCCGCCCTCGGAATGACGCCCCGCCCCATCGGCTGGTACACGGACGCTGACGCGGACACCGACTATCGGCGCCAGTGCCAATACTCGCCGTACACCTCGATGGTCAACGTATGCGGCCTCCCCGCCATCTCCGTGCCGGTGTACTCCACCGCCGACGGACTCTCCATGAGCATCCAGCTCATCGGCAGGCCGAGCGCAGAGGCGAATCTCCTGACGGTCTCAGCGCAGCTTGAGGATCAACTGCGGCTTCCCCGGCGCATTCGCTAGTCCGGCTCGTTCCCACCTGTCTCGTTTTCGGGGGCGGGACCGCCGTAGCCGTCTCCCTTGATGGCGTCGGCGCTCTGCTCTGCGTCGCGCTCCAGTTTGGCGTCAGCTTCCGCGCCCTCGTCGATTTCGTCGCTGGTGGGGTTCTCGCTCATGACACAACCTTTCGTTGACGGGTTCGAACAAACGTACCGGTGCTCGAAGACCAGTGGAAGAGGTGGCCTGCACCACCCATCATCGAGTGGGCACTTATGACGCAAATCCAGCGTCCAATACTGTTATTTGTGCCCGCTCGATGCTTGAGACGCCCGGATTGCCGCACGGATCCGTTCGATGGACGCTCGCTCTGAACCAGGCTGGAGGTGCATTTTCGTAAACCGAAGGACTGTCCAGCCCATCACCCGCAACCGATCGTCACGGTTTATGTCGCTATGCCACTGATTCGCGTCGACCAGATGATGTTCTCCCTCATATTCGATAGCGACGCAGAACTCCCGGTACATCAAGTCGGGCCGAGAAACGCGCCGTCCGTTGGCGTCCAGGATCCACTGGTTGACCTCCGGTTCCGGCAGACCCGAACCGACGATCAGCAGACGCAACCGCGATTCAGGCCCGGAGTCCACTCCGCTCCTCAACAACGGCAGAGCTTCACGTGCGCGCACTACCCCCCGCGATCCGCGACGCCGGTCCACTGCTTCGGCAACCTCCGCCATCGTGCATAACGGATCGGGAAGGTTGAGGTCACACAACCGCCGGGGAGCATCAGGACGACGCAAAAGGGAGTCACCCGCCGCTACCAATTCCTCAACCGACAATGCGGGAGCCAAGTCAGTCCACGTCCATGCCGGGGAAGTGACCGTGGCGCCGTAGACCTCGACGACGTCACGCGCGGTGAGTTGGGTCCTATGCCCGACAACGGCTGGGCGTCTGGCTCGAGTGTCTCCCCTCCAGCGACTCAAGTGCAGCCGGTCATCCTTCTCAACCCGCCAGGGCAGGACGATCCCCCATAGCCGAGCCGCGGTCGTATGGCTCGCGGCGTCAGGACAGCCGAGTCTGGTCAGTGGCGCAACCCGGTCCAGCAACGTGGCTCCTGAGGCCCTCACCAGACGGACACCCCGACTCGGGGTGGTCAGGTCGGAGCGGCGAAGGCGGTTGTAGGACGATCCGCCCGCGAGAGCCTCCTCGACCGTGAACGAGAACCGACTGGGAAGAGGTACGGATGAGGATTCCACCTGTTTCATCATGCCGTCGAAACGCCGGCAACTTCTTTTATCCACAAGGTGGACTTGATTGGTCCCGCCAACCTCGATCGAGCGGGCGCTTATGACGCCTTTGGTGAAGCGCGCGCGTCATATGTGCCCGCTCGATGCACGAAGCCTGCGGGAAAGCGGGACGGAAACGGGAAGGGTCGCACTGACACGTATTAGGTAGACTGGCCGGAGAGTCGACGGAGGGAGATCCATGACAGCCCGCAAGGCAACCGCACTCGATGTTGCGAAGGTCGCCGGCGTCTCCCGCAGTGCGGTGTCCATGGTCCTCAACGGCAATATCAAGGGCAACGTTTCCAGGGAGGCCCAGGAACGGATCCGCGCGGCCGCCAGGGAGCTCAACTACCTCCCCAACCCGGTGGCCGTGAGCCTGCGCAATCAGCGGACTGCAACGCTGGGTATCGTCACGGATGAAATCGTGACAAGCCCCTTCGCGGGACGGCTTGTCAGTGGTGCCACCAACGCGGCGCTTGCCCGCGGGTACATGATCCTGGTGGTTGACACCGAGCACATCCCGGGACGTGATGAACCGGCGATCGACGCACTCCAACACCGCCGGGTGGACGGGTTGATCTACGCCACGGGCAGCCTCAAGCCCTACAGCCCTACCGACCCCTTCCGGGCGCAGCCGGCAGCGCTGGCGAACTGCTTCGACCCGCAGGACAGGCTCGCCGCCGTCGTACCGGACGAGGTCACCGGGAGCCGCCGCGCCACCGAACTGCTCTTGCAACTCGGCCACCGGCAGATCGCTCTTCTCGGCGGCGACGATGAACATGCCGCGCTGCTCCGCGAGCAGGGCTACCGGGCGGCGATGGAGAACGCTGGCCTGTCCTCACGCGACCAGCAGGTGGTCGTGACCGGATGGGACATCGACCAGGGCTACCAGGCAGCTGAATCTGTCCTGCAGGAGCCGGACCGTCCCACCGCGGTCCTGGCCGCGAATGACCGCGTGGCCACCGGCATCCTGCTGTACGCGGCATCCGCGGGGATCCGGGTGCCGGAACAGCTTTCGGTGGTCGGCTATGACGATCAACAGAACGTCGCCGCGAACCTTGTGCCGGCGCTGACCACGGTCGCACTCCCCCACGCGGAGATCGGGGCCATCGCCGTCAACCGGGTCCTCGACGAACTTGAGGGCGGCGAGCGCCGGACCGAACGCGTGCTGGTGCCCTGCCCCCTCATCACCCGGCAGTCCACGGCGCCGGCGGCGTGAGCAGCCGGGAACCGGCTTCAAGGCGCGGGCGGGGCTCAGCCGGCGCCGGGAACCTTACGGCAAGCCGAGTTCCCAGGCTTCGACGGCGGCGTCGCCGGTAACCCGCAGCTCCCAGGTCTCGTCCGGTCCGGGATACGCGCGCAGCGTCACCGCCGTGGATCCCTCGCGGTAGACCTCGACGATCGACGCATCCACCAGCACTCGCACACCGCGCGATGACTGCGCCGCATACACCTCGCGGGATCCCGACGGCGACACCAGCGCAAGCACCACCCTCACCTCACCGCGCGGCGTGACCACCGCTTCAGCGGCGGCCGGCAGTGCAGTGACGTCACCGAAATCCAGGGCACGACGGCGGTAACCCACCAGTTCCCGCGCAGGCTTTACCACCAGCCCGTCATTCACGACGCCGAGCTCGCGGGGGAAGGTCAGCGTGCCGGCCCAGCCGGCGGCATCGGACTCCTCCTCCGTCCGCGACTCCCAGGACCAGCCCCACAGCATCACCCGGTCATCGAGCTGGACGGCTTGCGGTGCGTAGAAATCGGGGCCGCCGTCGGTCGACGCGCAGGCCTCCGGGGCGAAGACCGGGCGGCCGCCGTCGTCGTTCATTGATCCGATCAGGTGGGCCACACCGGAGAGGTGATGCGCGCTGTCCCGGTGCTTCCATAGGGACACGATCAGCACCCAGCGGCCGTCCACCTCCACCAGCTGCGGGCATTCCCAGATGTTCGCCCGGGCGCCGGCGGCCGCGGGATGGGCCGTGGTCAGCCAGATCCCGAGGTACTTCCAGGCGGAGAGGCCCGTGGCGTCGTAGAGGAGCAGCGCGCCGCGTCCGTCGTCCAGTCCCGCGCCCTGGATGGCGTAGCGGGTGCCGTGCCAGGTGAAGAGGAAGGGATCCCGGACGGCGGTCACGGACGGATCAGCCGGCACGCCGGCGGCGACCTCGCCCTCCTGGCGCCACTGCCGCAGGTCGGCGGACCCGCGGGCAAGGGTGACCTGTGACGCGCCGCTGTGGTCCTGCACTCCGCTGTAGACGGCGGTGGGGACGCCGCCGTCGTCGGTCATCACTCCCGACCAGCAGCCCGCCGAATCCGGCCCGCCGGGCTGGGGCCTCAGCGCGACCGGTTCCGCTTCCCAGCGGAGCAGGTCGGCAGAGCTGACGTGCCCCCAGGTGATGGCGTCATGCCGGGCGGAATCGGGGTTGTGCTGGAAGAAGACGTGCCAGCGCCCGTTCCGGAAGCAGATCCCGTTCGGGTCGTTCAGCCAGCCTTGGCTGGGGCGGGGGTGCAGGAGGGGGAAGGCGCGGTCGACGACGACGGCGGCTGTTTCTGGGGAAGTCACGGTTTCCTTCGGAGAGGGGACGGCTACTTGCTTGCGCCGGCGGTGAGGCCTTCGCGGAGGGTGCGCTGGCCGAAGATGAAGACCACCAGGGCGGGGATCATGGAGAGGATGACGCCGGCCAGGACCACGGAGATGCTGCCGGTGCCGAGGTTGCCCTGAAGCGTGACCAGGCCCAGCGGGAGGGTGTAGTTCTCCTGCGAGATGGTGAGGATCAGCGGCCTGAAGAACTCGTTCCAGTGGAAGTTGAAGGCGAGGATACCCACAATGGCCATTCCGGGCACGGCCAGCGGCGCGTAGACCGAGCGGAACGTGCGCCACGGCGACGCGCCGTCCAGCGCAGCGGCTTCCGCGAAGTCATTCGGCAGGCCCAGGAAGTACTGGCGCATCAGGAACGTGCCGAACGCGGTGGGGATTGCGGGGAGGATCAGCGCGAGGAGGGTATCGGACAGGCCCATGCCGCGGATCAGCATGAACACCGGGACGATCGTGACCTGCACCGGGACCATCATGGTGGCCAGGACCACCGAGAACAGCGCGTTCTTGCCCTTGAAGCTCAACCGGGCGAAGGCGTAGCCGGCGAGCGCCGCCGTCGCCATCTGTCCGACGGCGATCAGCAGCGTGACCAGTGCACTGTTGACCACGAGGAGCACCATGTTCACCTGTTGGAACACCTCCACGTAGGAGGTGAAGTCGGGGTTGAGCGGCAGGAACTGCGGCGGAAGGTTGAACGATTCCGAGGGTGTCCTCAGCGACGTCGACAGGGTCCACAGCACGGGACCGAGCGTCAGCGCCGCGGCCACCAGGAGGACCAGGATCCGCGCGGCCATGCCGGGGCGCAGCGTGCGGGTTGTGCGGGGTGCGGTAAGGGTGCTCATTCTGAAGAACCTCACTGGTAGAAAACGAATCGGCGGCTGAGCCGGAACTGAAGGGCGGTGATGGCCATGATCAGCATCATGAGCACCAGCCCGATGGCGGAGGCGCGCCCGAACTCGAGCTGCTGGAACGCCGACTCGAAGATGACCATCACGGCGGTCCGGGTGCTGTCGCCCGGCCCGCCGCGGGTCAGGACGTACGGCTGGTCGAAGATCTGCAGCGCGCTGACGATCGCCATGACTGAGGCGACCAGCACGGTGGGGCTGAGCAGCGGCAGCGTGACATTGACGAACTGCCGCCATCCGGTGGCGCCGTCCAACGCGGAGGCCTCGTGCAGTTCCCTGGGAATGGACGCCAGCCCGCCGATGAAGAGCAGGAAGGAAAACCCGAAGTTCTGCCACACATAGACCAGGACGACGACGGCGGCGGCACCTCCTGAGGTGGTCAGCCACGGCACAGCGGGAATGCCGATCAGCGAGAGCATCCAGTTCACGACGCCGAACTGTTCGTTGAACAGATACCCCATGAAGATCGAAACCGAGGCGGCGGAGAGGATCAGCGGGAAGAAGAAGGCTGACCGGAAGAACACGCGCAGCCAGTTGGGCATGCGGCCCTGGATTGCGACGGCGAGGGCCATCGCAATGCCGAGCTGCAGGGTCACCGCCACCACCACGAAGACGATGGTGTTGAGGAAGGAAACCCGGACCGTGGGGTCGTTGACAATGTCGGCGAAATTGCTGAATCCGACAAACTCCGGTGCGGAGATGATGTCCCACCGGAAGAATGCCAGGAGGATCGAGCCGAGAATGGGCACGATCGTGAAGATCGCCATTCCGACCACCGTGGGGGCGAGGAACAGCGGTGCAATGAGTCGCTCAGCCAGGGACCGTTGCCGCCGGGCGGCGGCGGAGGAGCGGGTGGGGGGTGCCGGCGTCGTCGTGCCTGTGGTGTTTTTGAGTGTTGGAGTGCTCATCATTTGCTCCTGAGGGCCAGTTCGAGGTCACGCTGCAGGCTCCCCATCGCTGAGCGGACCTGCGCGGAGGAGCCGCTGACGGCAACCGACACGTTCTTCATGAGGGCGGTTTCCACGGCGGCCTGCTGCGGTGGGGCTGGGATGGGACCGGAGGTGGGGAAGCGGTCGAGGGTGTCGTAGAAGACCTTCCAGTGCTCGGGCCCGGTGGCTGCGTAGAGGGACTGGTTCACCATGGAACGCCGGGTGGGCGTGGTGTTCGGTGAAGGGATGGCAAGTTCCATGGCCGGTTTGGATGCGCAGAACTTCACCCATTCCCAGGCGGCGTCCTTGTCCCTGGCGGTGCGCATGATGGCGTAGCCGGCGGCGCCGAACTGGTGACGCTGGGTGCGCCAGCGGGGGAAGAACTGGACGTCGAAGTCGTCGGCGCCCATACCTGCCTCGTGCAACCCCTGCACCCAGTACCCGCCGGCCGGGGTTGCACCGATGCGGCTGCTCGCGAAGAGGCCCACCAGGGCGTTGCCTCCGCCACCCTCCGGACGAACCCCGAGGCCTTCGGCGACGAGTTCGCGGAGGTAGTCGAAGGTTTCAATGACGCGCGGGTCCTCGGCATTCGGCGCCTCCCAGAGGTAGCCGCCGCTGCGCTGGGCGCGTGTGGGATCCTGCCCATAGAAGCGGTCCCAGAACCAGTCCCCGCCGGCAGCCTTTTCCTCGGTGAGGAAACTGGTGTCATTCGCGTAGAGCCACGGGACCACGCCGCCGAAGAGCCGGTTGGTCCAGTAGTAGGGGGTGAAGCTGCCATCGGTGGTGGACTTCATGGCGCGCATGGTGGCGGTGAAGTCATCGTGGTTCCAGTCATCCGCCGGGCGGTCAAGCCCCGCGCGCTCCAGCGCGCTGGTGTTCAGGTACATGTTGGCGGCGTTCCAGTCCAGGGGAAGCTGGTAGAGGCTCCCCCGGTACATGAACGCCTCGATAAGGCTCGGATGGACGTCCTGGAAGTATTCCTGGATGTCCGCGGCGTCGCGGGTCAGGTACGGATCGAGAGGTTCGGCGAGCTTTTCGGCGAAGAGCTGGGCGCCCTCGGTGGCAACGTAGACGACGTCGGGAGGGTTACCGGCCGCGACCATGGTGAGGATCTTGGAGAAGAAATCGCGCCAGTCGGCGCCCTGGATGGCCTGGATGCGGACCGGGATATCCGGATGCAGGCTCGTGAATTCCTCCACCAGGGCCTGGCGTGCTGCTGCGTCGGCTGAGGTACCGAGAATGGCCACATTGAGTGCGGTGCTGCTGCGGCCCGGGATATCAGCGCCGGTGAGCCTCGGCCAGGCGCCTACGGTCGCGCCGACAGCCCCGATGCCGAGCGTCCCCAGAAGCGTGCGGCGGGACAGGTCGCCTGTGCGGGCACTGAGCGGGTTGCGCTGTCCTGGAAGGTGCGTAGACCTCATCGTCATTCCTTTCTAACACGTGTCAGGAAGCCTACGCTCCTCTCCTGACACGTGTCAAGAGTTACATCTGGGTGCATCTCCGGCGGAGAAATGAACGGCGTATTGATGCTGCGCCGAGCCACATGATGGCATGCTAGGTCCCATGGCTAATCGAGCAGGCACCGTTGCCCAATCCAGCGACCTCGTTGACGTAAGCGCCCTCCTGGACGCGTATTTCGATTCCACCCCGGACCTCTCCGATCCTGCGCAGCGCGTGGCCTTCGGAACCTCCGGACACCGTGGATCCTCGCTGAAATCCTCCTTCAATGAAGGGCACATCGCCGCCATCACCCAGGCAATCGTCGAGTACCGGGCCGGGCAGGGAATCACGGGGCCGCTCTTCATGGGCAGGGACACCCACGCCCTCTCCGAACCCGCACAGAACACCGCGCTGGAAGTGCTCGCCGCCAACAACGTGGCAGTCCGCATCGACGCCCGCGGCGCGTACACACCTACCCCCGCCCTCTCGCACGCCATCCTCGCCTACAACGGCTCGCGGACTGACCAGGCGGACGGCATTGTCATCACTCCGTCCCACAACCCACCGGCTGACGGCGGTTTCAAGTACAACCCGCCCCACGGTGGTCCGGCGGACTCTGACGCCACCAATTGGATCGCCGCGCGGGCCAATGAACTCCTGGAGAACGGCCTCCGCGGAGTGAACCGGATTCCCACCGCCCAGGCGCAGCAGGCATCCTCCGTCAGCACCTACGACTTCCTCCAGCACTACGTCGAGGACCTCCCCAACGTGCTCAACATCGAGGCCATCCGCAGCGCCGGCGTGCGCATCGGTGCTGACCCGATGGGAGGCGCGGCCGTGGATTACTGGGGTGCGATCGGCGAGCGGCACAACCTCGACCTCACCGTGGTGAACCCCGCCGTCGACCCACAGTGGGCCTTCATGACGCTCGACTGGGACGAGAAAATCCGCATGGACTGCTCCTCCCCTTGCGCGATGGCGTCGCTGATCTCCCGTGCCGGGGACTATGACATCTCCACCGGGAACGACGCCGACGCCGACCGACATGGAATTGTCACCCCCGATGCCGGGCTGATGAATCCAAACCACTATCTCGCCGTCGCTATTGACTACCTCTACCGGAACCGGCCGCAGTGGCGCTCGGATGCGCGGGTGGGCAAGACCCTCGTATCGTCGTCGATCATTGACCGGGTGGCAGCCGACCTCGGCCGGGTCCTGGAAGAAGTTCCCGTGGGCTTCAAATGGTTCGTTCCCGGACTGATGTCCGGTCAGGTGGCGTTCGGCGGGGAAGAGTCCGCCGGCGCGTCCTTCCTCCGGCACGATGGATCCGCGTGGAGTACCGACAAGGACGGCATCCTCCTGGCCCTGCTCGCCTCGGAGATCACTGCGGTTTCAGGCCGCACTCCCTCGCAGCACTACGAGGGCCTGACCCAACGGTTCGGCGCTCCGGTCTACGCGAGGATCGACGCCGCAGCTACGCGGGAGCAGAAATCGGCACTGGGCAAGCTGTCGCCGTCGGACGTCACCGCCACCACGCTGGCGGGCGAGGACATCACCGCCCGCCTCACGGAGGCTCCCGGTAACGGGGCGCCGATCGGCGGGCTGAAGGTCACTACTGAGAACGCCTGGTTCGCGGCCCGCCCGTCCGGCACCGAGGACGTCTACAAGATCTACGCCGAGTCGTTCCTCGGCGAGGACCACCTCAAGCGCGTCCAGGAAGAGGCGAAGGCCCTCGTGGACGGTGTGATCGCCTAACCCCCCTGAAAGTTTTTGTCGCCTAACTGCTGTTTTGGAGGGGTTTTAACAGCAGGTAGGCGACAAAAAGTGCAGGGTAAGATTTCCGGAGATCCCCCATCTCCGGAAGGCACAGCCATGAGCAAACTCGGAATGAACTGGACCCTGCACGGAGACGGGCGGAACGTCCGGCCTGGGCGGTTCGTCGCCCCCGATGAGCGGCTCAGCTGGCCCAGGACCGTCGGCATCGGCGCACAGCACGTGGTCGCGATGTTCGGGGCCACGTTCCTGGTGCCGCTGCTGACCGGCTTCCCGCCGTCCACCACCCTGCTTTTCTCGGGCGTCGGCACCCTGCTGTTCCTCATCATCACGGCCGGTCGGGTACCCAGCTACCTGGGGTCGAGCTTCGCATTCATCGCGCCCATCGCTGCGGCGCAGAACCAGCACGGTCCGGCTGGGGCGCTCGGCGGCGTGGTGATGGCCGGCGCAGTATTGGCTCTGATCGGTCTCGTGGTGCACTGGGGCGGCGCCCGCTGGATCCAGGTCCTGATGCCGCCCGTGGTCACCGGCGCCATCGTTGCCCTCATCGGGCTGAACCTCGCCCCCACCGCCAAGGCCAGCTTCGAGCAGGCACCGCTGACGGCGCTCGTAACCGTAGTCTCGATCCTGCTGGTCACAGTGCTCTTCAGGGGAATCCTCGGCCGGCTTTCCATCCTGGTGGGGGTCCTCGCCGGCTACCTCTTGGCGGTTCTGCGGGGTGAGGTGGACTTCGCCGCTGTCAACGACGCCGCGTGGTTCGGGCTGCCTCCCTTCATGGCTCCTGAATTCCACCTCTCCGTGGTCGGGCTGTTTATCCCCGTGGTGCTGGTGCTGGTGGCCGAGAACATCGGTCACGTGAAGTCGGTCGCCGCCATGACCAACCGCGATCTCGATCCCGTCACCGGGCGCGCCCTCATGGCCGACGGCCTGGCCACCATCCTTGCCGGATCCGGCGGAGGATCCGGCACCACCACCTACGCAGAAAACATCGGAGTCATGGCGGCCTCCCGGGTGTACTCCACCGCCGCGTACTGGGTGGCCGGGGGAATCGCCGTGCTGTTGAGTCTCTTCCCGAAGTTCGGCGCCCTCATCGCCACTGTGCCGGCGGGAGTACTGGGCGGCGCCGGCGTCGTTCTCTACGGGATGATCGGCATTCTCGGTGTACGCATCTGGGTGCAGAACCGGGTGGACTTCTCCAACCCGATCAACCTCTCCACGGCGGGGGTGGCCCTGGTGGTGGGTATCGCCAACTTCACCTGGACGGTCGGAGACCTCAGCTTCGAGGGGATCGCCCTCGGCACCGCAGCCACGCTCATCATCTTCCATGGCATGAGCAGCATCGCGCGTGCACGCGGGAGCGAGCATGTCGCCGGACCGGCCGAGCTGGAACCGGAGGACCGCGGGAGCCGCCCATCCAAGCTCGGCTAGATCCTGCGGTTCGCGGCATGCCGCCGCGCCGTCCGGCGCGGCCGGCTGCCTTCTGAACCTGTCCGCTCAGGTGTTATCCGTTTCAAACGGGGCCGGGAACCGGTGTAAACCCGAAAGATTTTTTGGACGCCCGGCAGAGGCCACGAACCCATACCGGACAAGGGCTTTCACGGGCTGGCCGCTTATTCAACTAGGACAGCTAGTAGTAAGCGTGCTTTCTATCTTGCCCCATCTGTGCTTAGGCTATGTGAACACCAACCGGTGAGCGCTCACGGAACCCGCTTCCACCGCGTCCAACCCGGAACTCCCCCGGTGCCACCAAGGCAACACGACAAAGGAGAACACCATGATTACCCAGGACCACATTTCCCAGATCCTCGAATCCGGCGGCAAGGTCATTGACAACGACGGCGACAAGATCGGCTCCGTCGGCCAGATCTATGTCGATGACCACACCGGAAACCCGAGCTGGGTCACCATCAACACCGGGCTCTTCGGCTCAAACGAGTCCTTCGCTCCGCTCGAGGGGGCAGCACTCGAGGGCAATGACGTGCGCGTCGGATACTCCAAGGGCAAGATCAAGGACGCCCCGAACGTTGCTCCTGATGGCCACCTGAGCGAGCAGGAAGAGGCAGAGCTCTACCGTTACTACGGCATCTCCACCAATGGCTACGCCGCGGGCGAGGACACCATGGAAACCACGGGAAACTATGAGTCCGATCGAGCTACCGTGGGCCACGACACCTCCGGGCCGACCACCGACGACGCGATGACCCGCTCCGAGGAGCAGCTCCACGTCGGTACCGAGCGCCGCGAAGCCGGGCGTGCACGGCTTCGCAAGTACGTCGTCACGGAAAACGTCACCAAGACGGTTCCCGTGCAGCGCGAAGAGGTCCGCATCGAGCGCGAGCCGATCACGGACGCCAACCGGGGTGAAGCCCACGCCGGCCCTGCCATCAGCGAGGAAGAACACGAGGTCACGCTCCATGAAGAGCGCGCCGTGGTCGAGAAGGAAGCCGTGCCGGTAGAGCGGGTCCGCCTCGACAAGGAAACTGTCACGGAGCAGCAGACCGTCAACGAGGAAGTCCGCAAGGAGCAGATCGACACGGACGACGTCGATACCCGCGAAGGCCGCTAACCAGCGGATTCCGGCAAACTGGCATTCGGCCCACCTTCCCAACCGGGAGGTGGGCCTTTTGCGTGGTGTGGATGGCTTGGAGCCCGAGCCCTGTCATGATGGGGCCATGTTGCGCATCGGCCTGCTCGGCGGCATGAGCTGGGAAAGCACCACTGAGTATTACCGCCGCATCAATGAAATGGTGCGGGACCGCCTCGGCGGTTTTCACTCGGCGGACTGCCTGCTGCGGTCTGTCGATTTTGCGCCCATAGAGGCTTTACAGGCCCAGGGCCACTGGGACGAGGCCGGCGCAGTACTGGCTGCCGCCGCCGTCGAACTTGAAAGCGGCGGAGCCGAGCTTCTCGTGCTCTGCACCAACACCATGCACAAAGTGGCTCCGGCCATTGAGCAGGCCGTGAACATTCCGTTCGTCAACCTCATCGATGCCGCAGCGGAGGCGGTGACCGCCGATGGTACGACGACGGTGGGCCTGTTAGGGACGTCCTTCACCATGGAGCAGGACTTCTACCGGGATGGGCTGGCCGCCCACGGGCTGGAGGTGCTGGTTCCCGGCGCGGAAGACCGCGCGGCAGTTCACCGGATCATCTATGAGGAACTGTGCCTTGGGATCTTCTCGGAGGCATCCCGCAGGGAGTGCCAACGCATCATCGCCGGGCTGGCGTCACGCGGTGCGGAGGGTGTAGTACTCGGCTGCACCGAAATCGAGCTGCTCCTTTCGCAGCACGATGTGGACATCCCGCTCTACCCGACGACGGCGATCCACGCGCAGGCGGCGGTGGACGCAGCGCTTGCAGGGCAATCGGGCACCACACCCGGCAGGACGGTGACACAATAATCGGGTGACCTCGCCCGCCCCCCACCCCTCCGAGCTGTGGAAGAGCGCTGCCTGGCGGTCCCGGGTGGAATCCTGGGTGTCGCAGGTCCTGGCCACCTTCAACATCGAACAGAGGGGTCCGGTGAGCGAGCCCCGGATTCGGTTCTGGTCCGTCCAGCTCACCGTCCCTACCGACCATGGGAAGCTGTGGTTCAAGGAGAACAACCCGGGCCAGTTCCAGGAGGCGTCCATCATCGCGGCGCTGGCCGAAATTGCGCCGGATCACGTGGTCACCCCGCTGGCCATCGAGCCAACCAAGGGTTGGATGATCGCCCCTGACCATGGCGCAACCCTCGCCACCCTGAACTCCACGGACTACGCCCTGTGGTCCCGGGTGCTCACCGATTTCGCGGACCTGCAACAGCAGGCGGCTGCCTATGGGGAGAAACTGAAGGAGGCCGGACTCGCCTCGCTGGATCCGGGTATCGCGGGTAACTTCGTGAGTAACCAGCTCCTCCTGCACACGGGTTTGCCCGAGGAGCACCCGCTGCACCTCGACGCCGGACAGGCGGACCGTATCTACGCCAGTGTCCCGGCGATCGAGGAGGCCGCCGCGCAGCTGTCAGCCCTCGGAGTGCCGCTGTCGCTGGAGCACAATGACCTCCACCCGAACAACGCCTTCATCCCGGGTTCAAGCACGGACCCGCTGCGGTTCTTCGACTTCGGCGACTCCTACTGGGCGCACCCGTTCAGCTCGCTGTACGTTCCGCTCGGCGCCATGATGGAGAGCTGGGAAACCGGGCCCGACGACGCCCGCATCCGGAGAGTGCTCACCGCCTACCTTGAGCAGTGGAGCGGTTACGCACCGCTTCCCCAGCTGAGGGAGGCCCTGGAACCGGCGCTGCAGCTCGGCCGGCTCAACCGGTATGCCTCCTGGCTGCGCCTTCTGATCCACGCCGACGACGACGCAATGCTGGAATACGGTCCGCACGCCCTGAGCTACCTGCAAACAGTTACGGACCCGGTTCTGTAACTTCAGGCCCCCTGGGCAGCGGCGATCACTTCACGCATCATGCGGTTGAGATCCTCCGCCTGCTCGCGGGTCAGGCCAAGCCGGGCCAACATGGTGCCCGGTACGGACAGCGCACGGGTGCGCAGCTCCCGTCCCTCCCCGGTCAGTCCCACGGCAAGGGCACGCTCATTGCCGGCCACACGCTCCCGGGTTACCAGGCCATTCGCTTCAAGCCGCTTGAGCATCGGCGAAAGGGTGGCCGGCTCCATTGCGAGCGCCTCGGCAATTCCCCGAAGCGTCCGCGGGCTGTGTTCCCAAAGCGCCAGCATGACCAGATACTGCGGGTGGGTCAGGTTCAATTCCTCCAGCACCGGCCGGTAGGCGCCGATAACGCTCCGCGATGCCACCGAAAGGGCGAAACACAGTTGCCGCTCCAGGAGCAGGTCCTCGGTAAAAGATTGCTGCGACGTTTGAGTCACGCGTCCCTCCCCGGAATCTCACGCTTCACCAGATACGTGGAACCGTCCGCGTTGCGTACAACGTCCCACTGTTGAAGCTCCTGCTGGCGCTGCTGATGAGCGGCTCCGTCGGCGTACTTGACCGGTCCGTCCAGCCCGCCCTGATCGGCCGGGCCGAAAATCATCCTCAACTTCCCTGTGGCCTGCATGAACCGATGGGACCACGGCTTCTTTTCCGCCATGACACACCTTCCTCGCGAGGGCCCTATCAGCCCACCCACAAGCATAGTGCACGAATAGTTAGCGCACTAAATGATCTGCGGCCACGGACCCCGGTCCCGCATAACCCTCGCGAGAACATCCGCGCGGTCCGAGACCAGTCCGCCCACTCCCTCCGCGAGCAGCTCTTCCATCACCGGCCGCTCGTTGACGGTCCATACGTGGACCGGGATTCCGGCGGCGTTGCAGCGCCGGACAAACCCTCGAGTCACTACCGGGAACCCCCGGAAATGCCTCGGCACCTGAAGGCAGTCCACCCGCGCAAGCCGCGCAACCCACCGGGCAAGGCCAAGCGGTGAGGCGGCTTTCACAATGGCACTCACCGCCATACCCGCGGACGACGCCGTAGGCCGGCTCAGCTGCCTCAGCACCCGCAGGCGCCGCCGGTCGGAAAATGATGCAACCAGTACCCGATCATGTGCGCCGGACTGTTCAATCACCTCAACGATCGGCCGAACCGACGCGTCATCCTTGACGTCGATGTTCAACCGGACATCCGGCCAGCGCTGGAGGACCTCGGCAAGGGTAGGAATCCGCTCGTTCCCGCGAACCCGCACGGCACTCAGTTCCGCCAGGGAATGATCGGCCAGCCGGCCCGTCCCGTTGGTCACCCGCTCCAGGCGCTCATCATGGAAAACCATGACGACGCCGTCCCTTGTGGTGCGCACGTCAATCTCCAGATAGCGGAAACCGAGCCCGATAGCCGCTTCAAGGGCTGGCAGGGTGTTTTCCAGACCCTCCGGTGAAAAGCCGCGGTGCGAGAAGGCGATCGGCCCTTCGGTGGCGAGGTACGGTCCCGGCATGGCGGCTCAGGCCGACTTCAGGGCATCGAGCCGTTTCTCAAGGACCTTCGCGACGCCGTCGTCCTCAAACGCGGGCGCACGGAGGTTTGCAGCCGCGAGGGCGGCCGGGTGACCGGATGACATGGCGTACCCGTAGCCGGCCCAGTCCAGCATCTGGATGTCATTGGGCATGTCGCCGAAAGCGATGACGTCCGTCTGCTCGATTCCGAGCCCTGCCGCATATCGTGCGAGGGTGACCGCCTTGTTGATTCCGGGCACGCTCATTTCCAGGAGCGGGACGCTTGGTGCCGAGTGCGTGGTCGCGACAAGGTGCTCCACGGCGGGAGCCACCCCGTGCAGGAATTCGTCCGGTGTGATGTCCCGCTCCCGCGCCAGGAACTTGATGACGCCGGAACCGTTGAGGGAGTGCCGCAGCGGGCGCGGCTCGGCAGCTCCGAGCAACTCGACCGAACCGGGGTCCGCGAAACCCGGTTCGATGAGGAAGCTGCTCACCGTCTCCGCCGCGAACGTCACGGCAGGGTACAGGTCGCGAATGATGTCCTGGGCTTCAAAGATGCTCTCACCGTCCAGCAAGTGGGATGAAAGCACCTCTTCACGGCCGAGGTCATAGGTCAGCGCTCCGTTGGAGCAGATGACCGTCCCGGTGAATCCGAGGTCGCGCAGCGGCTTCAGCCAGCGCGGTGGGCGTCCGGTCACGAACACCACCTCGATGCCGGCGTCCAGGCAGGCCTCGAACGCACGGACCGTCCGCTCGGAGATCCGGCCATCGTGGCCGACAATCGTGCCGTCCATGTCGCTGGCGACCAAACGCATGCGCAAACTCCTTGACTGGTTAGATATCCAGCCTACCCAAGCGGGCGGAAGGAGGCGCGCGGAGGATCAGGCCAACGCGTTCTTCTCGCTCCGGGACAGCTCACTCGTGATGCCGCAGTAGGCGCACGTCCTCGAGTACCGCCGGCTGGTCGTGAAGACGGGAATGAAGAACACGGTGAACTTCGAGGCGCGTTCGTCAATGCGCTGCGAGGCATTCTGGCCGCAGTTGGGACAGACGGTCTGCCGGCGGAACAGTTCCTTTACCGCCGTCTTGAAGCCAAACAGGATCAACATGACATACCTCCGGCTCCGGGGAACTACTGCTCGTAGGTGCCCACGATACGCGCGCGGCCGATGCTGTGGGAGAAGAGATTGAAGCCGAGGTAGGCGTTGGACGCTTCTGCGGGGATTTCCAGCTTCTCCACATCCACCGCGTGGACAGCCACGTGGTAGTGGTGCGGACCGTGGCCGGCCGGGGGTGCTGCGCCCACAAAACCGGGGAAACCGGCGTCGTTCTTCAACTGCACCGCGCCCTCAGGCAGGCTGGCGCCGTCTTCAGTCCCGGCCCCGGAGGGCAGCGAAGTGGTGTTTACGGGAATGTTGAACACCGCCCAGTGCCAGAACCCGCTCGCGGTGGGCGCGTCCGGATCATAAACCGTAACTGCAAAGCTTCTGGTTTCCTCCGGGAAGCCGCTCCAGCTCAGCTGCGGCGAGATGTCCTGGCCGCCTGCCCCCATGCGCCCCGAGGCGTGCCGGATGTCGAGGGGCTGGTTGTCGGCGATGTCGGAGCTGGTCAGCTCGAAGGACGGAACATCGGGAAGGTCTGCGTAAGGATCGCGGGTCATGCGTACACTCCTTGTGTTCTCAGTTCATTTCGGGTTGGCGGGTTGGCGCCTGCGCGGGACACCGTTACCGCCGCGGCGGTTGAGGCGAACGCCAGGACGCCCTGCATCTGTTCAACGGACAACGCCCGCAACTCATTCCGCCGCTGCCCTCCGTCCAGTTCGCGGTCCACCAGGGCGCTCAGCAGTGCCGCCATGAAGGAGTCGCCGGCACCAACGGTATCGACCACGCGCGCCGCCGTAGCGGGCACCTCGCACTCACCGCGCTCAACCACGGCCCACGGCCCCTTGGAACCCCTGGTCACAACGACGACGGCGGGACCCAGTCCCAGCCACCGGCGCGCGGACTCGCGGTGATCCTGTCCCGGATACAGCCACTCAAGGTCTTCATCCGATGCCTTGACCACATCTGACAGTGCGACGAACTTTTCCGCCTGCTCCCGTGCATAGTCGACGTCCTGGATGATGGTCGGCCGGCAGTTCGGGTCATAGGAGACGGTGGCGGCCGGGCGTACAGAACGGATCGCAGCGAGTACGTCCTGTGCTCCCGGTGCCAGCATCGAGGCGATGGAACCCGTGTGCACCAGGGTGGATCCGTTGAACAGCTCAGCGCGTGAGGCAAGGTCCGGGAGATCCCAGGCGAGCTGGAACGTGTAGTGGGCTCCGCCCACGGGGTCGAGCCGCGCGGATGCCACGCTCGTGGGATGTGCGTCCGGCGGCACCGGGGCCAGGACGGCGTTATCGGAAAGGTGCTGGTGGATCCGGCGCCCGTATTCGTCGTCGCCGAACCGCCCGAGGAACTGCGTCGGGTGTCCGAGCCGGGCGAGGCCAACTGCCACGTTAAGCGGGCTGCCGCCGACGTGGGCGCGCAGTGGCGCGGTATCGCTGAGAACTTCGTCGATAAGGGCTTCGCCGATTACTGTGAGCACTGTCTCAACCTAGCATTCTGCTGCCTGCCGGGCCCGTTGACGACGTTATCGGAAGCGGCGGATGCTGTAGACCAGCAGCACGAGGGCGATGATCGCGGAGAGCACCATGCTCACCCCGGTCCCGAATCCGCCGAACAGCCACCACTTGTCCTCGAGCGGCCACCAGCCGGGCGTCGGCGGCTGAATCATCCAGAGAATCCCGAGCGCCATAATCCAGAAGGCGCCCAGCGCGCTCACGGCTATTCGCGGCCAGGTCTTCACTCCGACTTTGGCTGCACGGTACGCCTGCCGCTTGATGGGGTGCAGTTTACGTTCGGCCCACTCGTACTGCTGTGACAGGACGGCCAGGCCGCCGACCACCATCAGCAGCCCCGGTCCGGGGAGCACCAGCGCCGCAATACCGAGCACCACAAGGGTCCAGCCGAGGATTTCCAGGCCGGTGCGGTGGGCAGCCCGGTGGAGCCGGGATCGTGCGCTCATTGGTGCAGGATCCCACACTTCCCTGAATGCTCCCTAAACACGGGTCAAATCAGGCTTTCGATGGCGGCGACAACCTGGGCCCACGCATCCGTCCCGGGAGTAATCACGGCGAAGTGGTCTCCGGGGACCTGCACAAGCTCCGTCTGGGCGCCCCCTGCCCGGGCAGCGTCAACATAGGACTGCGACTGGCTCAGCGGCACGGTGGTGTCCTCCCGGCCGTGAACCGCGATCACCGGCACAGCAAGCGGGATGACCGTCATGGGATCCGCGAACCGGTACTTCTCTCCATACGCGCCACCGAGAAAGTCCCGGATCGCTCCGTTCCCAAGGCTCTCCGCATGCGCCCGTTCCAGGTTCAGGACCCCGGCCTGACTGACGACGCCGGTCACCGGCACTGCGGGCCGGCCCCCTCCCGGCGCGTCCTCCGGAAGCAGTGAGCGTCCGGCCGCCCAGACCGCCAGGTGCCCGCCGGCGGAGTGGCCAAGCGCCGTCGTCGTACTGATGTCGAATCCGTGTTCCGTCGCCGCGGAGGCGAGCAGGTCGATGCCGGCAGCGACATCGTCGAGCGTCTCGGGAAAGCCGCCGCCGTTGCCGACGCGCCGGTACTCGAGGTTCCAGCAGGCGAAGCCGCGGGAGATCAGATCTTCGGCGAGAGGGGCGCCGAGGTCGAGGGTGTACCGGCTGCGCCAGAACCCGCCGTGAATAAGAACGACGACGGCCCGCGGCTCCCCCGCCGGCAGATACAGGTCGGCAAACTGGCTCGGGTCACTGCCGTAGGTGTAGCGCTGGGGTGCCATGGCTTCCTTGCTGTCGGCGAAACTCGGTGACCCCTCCCCGGGGCTCCTCCGGTTACCGGCACTGCAGCTCACGAGTCCGGCAGCACCCAGCAGTGCCCCGCTGAGAACTGCGCGGCGCGGAAGGCAGGTCACCTTCGACAGCGTAGCCGGTGGGGGTGGCGGGTGTTTAGATGGGTGGGTGAGTGCATGGGATGAGTTGGACGAGCGGCTGCGGCCCGCCGTCGAAGAGAGCGTCCGCGAATATGAGCGTGTGCGGCCTGCACTCGAGGCCGTCACTGCCAACGCGCGGGAGCGGCTCGAGGCCATCTTCACGGGCACGGAACTGCGGCCTCTGTTCGTTACAGCCCGGACCAAGACTCTCGAGTCTTTCCGCGATAAGGCGTCACGGATGCTGGTGGACGGTGACGGTCCACCCAGCCTGGTGTTCCCGGATCCGCTGCGCAACCTGACGGATCTGGTGGGGGTCCGCGTAATCACCACGCTCCCCCATGAGGTGGACATCGCAGCAAACCTCATCAAGCGGCAGCGGCATGAGTTCGATTGCCGCGGGGACCGCGAGAAAGACATCGGCTCCATTGAATCGGGCACCTATGGCTATTCCAGCCGGCACCTGATCCTGCGCACTATCCAGAACGACGCCGTCCGCGCCTACCAGCAGCTGCTTGGCTCCGATTCCGGAAGCTACCTGTTCGAGACACAGATCCGCACTGTCCTGGCCCACGCATGGTCGGAGATTGAGCACGACATCCGGTTCAAGTCCTTCAACCCGAAGGCGTGGAGCCCCTACTTCGACCGCCAGTTCACCGCCACGGCAGCCATGCTGGAGAGCGTCGAGTCAACCTTCGCGGATCTGCACTCCCGCTACCAGAAGGTCACGGGGTTCTGGGATCCGGAGGGCGAGGGCGGCGTCGAACTCACCCCCGACCGCATCCGTGAGGTGTGGCAGACCCTGTTGCCGCACGTGGACCGCAAGTCCGACGACGACTGGCGGTGGGCCGCGGAGCTGCTGGCTGCGCACGGACTGATCACGACGACGGCCCTCGCCTCGCTGCTGCAGGCGGACACCATCACCTCGGTCCGGAAGGCGCTCGATCATCGGTACTCGCCGGGGCCGGACCGTCTCCTCGACGACGTGCTGCTGTGGAACTACGGAGAGCGGCACATCGAGCTCACGGCTGATCCCTCGTCGGAATCCGGGGCGTCACGCCGCGACAGCCTGGTGCGGCGGTTCCGCCAGATCAGGACGTTCCGGTCGCGGAGCTGACCGCACCTTCCGGCCTTGGCCCAAGGGTTTCCCCTGCGCATTCGCCTCGTTACTCCCTGTACACGTCTCATTCACCGTACTCAGGAAGGCTTGGGGCTGCACCCATGTGCGCTAACGGACCCCCAATGCTTTCAAGGATTCACACAATGAACAAGGCTTTCCCTGCCTTTCTTGCCGCGGCCGTACTGGCAACGCCGGCAATCGTGTTCCCGGTCGCCGGCGACTCTCCGTCCAGCCGGGCCAGCGCTGCCGAGACACCGGGCCAGGACGGTTTCCGGGTTCTGCCGTACCTGCAGAACCCCAAAAGCGACGCGATGACAATCAACTGGATCAGCAGCTCTGAGACCCCGGGAAAGCTGACGCTCACCGGCCCGGGGATCGGCAACGGCAAGGGCAAGGGTGCGGGTAACGTCCGTACCCTCACGTCCACTCCCGAGTACCAGCCGCTCCTCGACTACACCGACAAGGAAAAGTCGCAGGTGATCCGCGGCCTCGATCAGGGCTCCTGGCTGATTCAGGGCAGCAACTTCAAGCACTCCCTCACCGTTGAAGGACTCAAGCCCGGCAAGGAGTACACCTACACGGTTGAGCAGGACGGGCAGCGGCACGAGTCCACCTTCACCACGGCACCGGACCAGAATTCCTGGGACCACGTCCGCATCGTTGCGTTCTCGGATTCGGAGACCGAACCGCAGGGCCGCACCGAACATCGGGAATGGGAGCTCAGCCCGGTCAACGGCTATGCGGAGGGCTCGGAGAAGAGGCCGGGCGCCGGTTCCGTCTTCGCGGAGAAGTTCGGCAGCACCACCCGCTACGGGGAGTTCACGCTCCAGTATCCCATGAACCAGGACACCGCAATGAAGCAGAACATGGCAACCATCGAGGAGTCCGACCCGGATCTGATGATGATCGCCGGAGACCTCGTCCAGGGTGCCGGGTATCAGCCCGCCTGGGACGAATTCTTCGGTTACGTTGCCGGGCAGCACGGCGAACTCGCCTCGAGCGTCCCGCTGATCACGGCGCTGGGAAACTGGGAGACCTACGCCGCCATCAACGGCGGCTACGGGACGGCAGCGGACCGCTCCCCCGCCGTGATCTCGCGGAACAAGTACCTCGCCTACTTCGACAACGACGGCGATCCTGCCAATCCGCAGTACAAAGGCTCGTACTACCGGACCGATCACGGACCGGTCACGGTTCTGACCCTCGACTCAACCAACGGCGTCCCGGATGAGGACACCCGCACCGGCACCCTCTCCAACCCGGTCTTCTCCGGCGACGACAGCAACCTGACCGCAGAGAACCTGTCCACCGACACGCAGGGCGAGTTCACCGCTGCGGACTACGACAGCGCCTTCACCAAGGTCTTCCCCGGAACCGGCACCGGCGATTCGGATCTGCCGAACATGAACCCCGGGTCTGCGCAGTGGGAATGGGCACAGAAGCAGCTCGCCGATGCCCGGGCGGAAGGCCGGATTGTCCTCGTACAGTTCCACCACGCGGCGTACTCGAACGGGGTTCACGGCACTCCCCCGAATCACGAATTCGCGGACAACCAATCCGGAACGGCCATGCGCGCGTACTCACCCATGTTCGAGAAGTATGGGGTTGCCGCGGTGATCGCAGGCCATGACGAGATGTTCGAGCGCTCCTTCGTCGACGAGGACGGCGACGGCGCCGGATTCCACTCCTACGACGTCGGCGTTGCCGCGGACGGCCTGCGCGGCGAACAGCTGGTAGAAAACGCCGAGGGCGCCTTTGAACCGCTGCGGTTCAACACCCGTTCCCAGTGGAGTGCGGCTGCGGATCAGCCGGAGCTGTGGGAAACCGGTAGCAACGGCAAGCCGCAGCTTATTGACGGCGGGCTGCACTACGGACACCTGCAGATCGATGTCAACCGGAAGGGCGCGGGAGCGGAAATCACCCTCAGTCCGGTCTACGTCTTCCCGGTGCTGGATGAGGACTACAACCTGGTCAAGACCGAGCGCCGGGTCTACGACGACGTCGTGACCCTGCAGGTTGATGCAGACGGCACCGTAGCGGGCTGACCGACCATCCACCTCGTTGCCGGAAGCAGGACCGCCCCTTCAGGTGGCGGTCCTGCTTCCTTTATGGGCCGGAGAATCACCCCGTTACAGCTTGTCCAGCAGGGCCGGGACATCGGCAACGCTGTCGAGGATGTGGTGATGCGGGTGGGCTTCCAGCTCGGAGCGGGTGAGCTTGCCTGTCAGCACACCGACGGTGACCACTCCGGCGTCAGGATTGATGCGATTCGACACCGTCATCAAACCCCGGGGAGAGGCCCCGCACCGCTTAACACGCGGCAGGAACAGTTGAGGAAGTGGGCAGATCTCATGGCCACCGGTGGGCAGTTCCACTGGCAGTCAGTGGGCACTTTCGTGGCCGCCTATGGGCAGTTTTCATGGCCGCTAACAGCTGGGACAGACCACTAGCTGGAAGCTCCTCATCCTGCAGCGAACGACCCAGTGCACGCGGTCTACGACACTGCCGGTGAAAGGTTCATTCTTCGTTCACTCAATGCAGTCGGTCTGGTTTCACAGCAACTCTAGGCTTCAACCATGGAAAAGGTGCGGGTGATGGCGGCGGGCGATGCCGTGGGTCTCGAAGCTGCTGCCTCGCCGGGCGCCCACCTGCCGGAGGCGGGGACCGTGTATGAGGGGTCCACCGTGGTCGACAGCGTGCTTGGCCGGTACACGGAGGTTGGGCAGGGTTCGCGCCTGGCCGACGTCGACTTTGGCGACTACAGCTACTGCGACCGGTACTGCGACTTCGCGAACACGACCGTTGGACGGTTCTCCAACATCGCCAGCTTCGTCCGGATCGGGGCGACCGACCACCCGCTTGACCGTGCGAGCCTGCACCATTTCATGTACCGGTCCGCGAAGTACTGGCCCGACGCAGCGGACGATGCCGGCTGGTTCGCGGAGCGCCGCTCCCGCCGGACGACGATCGGGCACGACACATGGATCGGCCACGGCGCTCAGGTGAAGCCCGACGTGGCCGTCAGCAACGGCGCGGTTATCGCTTCGGGCGCGATCGTCACGAAGGAGGTGCCACCGTACGCAATCGTCGCGGGCGTGCCAGCCCGTGTGATCCGGTTCAGGCAGCCACCCGAAATCGTCGAGCGGCTCGAACGGCTCGCCTGGTGGGACTGGGACCACGACATGCTGCGTGACCGGCTCGACCACTTCCGATCGCTCAGTATCGTCGCATTCCTGGACCGGTACGAGCCGTGAGCACTCCCTCGCGGACCTAACCCGAGCATGTCGCTGGCAAAGTCGAGCTCCGCAGTTGTGTGCGGTAACCATCGAGGCGCGGACGGGGAGCCGTGCTGCCTGAGCGGTTGGAGTCAGCGTAGGGTCCAGTACTGGTTGCCGGTCCGCATCGACGTACGGCGGTGGGATGAACCAGGGGAGCCGGTCCTTGATCTGCGTCATCGGATTGACATGACCGAAATGCACGCCCGCAACCCCACGGCACGCACGACCGCCTGAGCCGAGAACAGCAGCTCATCCATCTGTGGACGGCTTTGAGTTTAATCCTTCGGGCTCCACCCGTCCACAGGTGCATGGCCTGCAACGTTTCTGGAGCTGCTAAAGTGCTCCGGGCGGCCGGTTAACGTCTAATTTTGGTTCACACAAACGCAGTTCTTATAGACCTTGTTGGTAGCGCTCCTGGACATCATTGTGCGCGGGGTCGGGGCAGCTCTGGCATCACTGCTGAAGGCTGACACGGTCACGTCCGTGCGTCGCACCCTGGACCACCGCTATTCACCGGGGCCGGACCGTCTGCTGGATGACGTCCTCCTGTGGAACTACGGCGAACGGCATATCGAGCTGACGGCTGATCCGTCCTCAGAGTCCGGTGCCTCCCGCCGCGACAGTCTGTTGCGGCGGTTCCGCCAGATCAAGACATTCCGCGCCCGTACGTAGGGCCCTGTAGTGCGGGCGAGGTCAGCGTGAACTGGGCCTCGAGCAGCGCCGGCACGTTGGCCACACTCTCGAGGATGTGGTGATGCGGGTGGCTTTCCAGCTCGGAGCGGGTGAGCTTGCCTGTCAGCACACCGACGGTGACCACTCCGGCGTTGGTGGCCGCCCACAGGTCATTGACGGTATCGCCCGCGGCCAGCACCTCCGTCACTGACAACACTCCTGTCAGCTCCATTGCACGGTGGATCATGAAAGGCGCCGGCCGGCCCAGAGCGACCTCATCCGAGCACACCACCGCGTCAATGAAGGGGACATCCTGCCACCCCAGTCCCTTCAGCAACGGTTCCGCCACATCGCGTGAAAATCCGGTAGTCAGCGCCACCTTCACCCCGCGGACTGTGAGCTCGCAGAGTGCGTCCTCCACCCCGGGCAGCGCAACCGGCGGATTTTCGGCATACAGCGAGGCGAGAATTTCGCGGAACCGGTTGAACGCCGCGTCGACGGTTTCTGGAGCAGCTGAGCCGCTGCCCCGGACGAGCAGCGCGGCGATCGCTTCACGCTTGTCGGCCCCCATCCACTGCTGGACGGCCTGCGGCGTCGTGGGAACGCCGGCCTCCTCAACGCACCGGCTGAGGGCGGCGTAGACGTCCCCGTGTTCATCAATTGTGGTTCCGGCCATGTCAAAGGCAACGAGCTTGATCACTGTGAATCCCTAGGCAGTATGGACCCGGACCAGACCGGCCCGGTGCTGGACATTGTTTTCGATGGTGAAGTTCGTGAGTGTCGGCAGGTACCGGTCGTCCGAGTACTCCAGCGGAGAGCCGGTGCTTGAACTGGTCACCCGGCGCTCGCGCAGCAGCGGGGTGCCGACCGGCTGTCCCAGCAGAGCTGCGTCCTGTTCACCGGCGGCAACCGCATCGATCGTGTGCCGGGCACTGAAGAGATCGGCGCCCTGCTCCAAAAGGAAGGCGAAGATGGAACCGCTATCGGTATCGAAGTCGAAGAGCCGGTTACCGAGCGGCAGGACAAAAGACGTGCGCTCAATCATCGCCGGGACGCCGTCGAGCAAACGCAGCCGAAGAAGCTCCACCACCGGCTCACCGTGGGGCAGGCAGAGGTACGACGCCGCTTCCTCCGACGCGGTCCGGCGCGCGATCTCCTGTGTCCGCTGACCGGGCACCTTGCCGACGCTGAGCGCCCACTCTGTGAAGGACAGGAAGGTGGAAAATGACTGGGACTGGACCTGGCCGCACACCCTGGGGGGCCGGCCCCTGCCGCCGGTCAACACGCCTTCTGCGCGCAGTGCGGCGAGCGCCTGCCGCACCGGTCCGCGGGAGGTGCCAAACTCCCGGCAGAGCTCCGCTTCACTTGGCAGTTGGGAGCCCGGAGCCCAGATTCCCTGGGCGATCCGGTTCCGGAATTCCTCGCTGAGGCGCTCATGAATCGGGAGTTTGAGGATGGTTTCCACAAGTTGAGTATACAAGACGACGGTGATACGCCTGACCCTTTGGTCTGTCATCACGGTAAACCGCAGATGAATGTCTACGATGTGGGCCACATTTAGGTGAACTTGTATGAACAAGTGGCGTTTCAGCTTGAAGCCGGTGGTGGCAGCACTGCAGTATCGAGAGCGTGAACCTCGAATCCTTCCCTGACCGGCCCGCCGACGTCGTCATTGTCGGAGCGGGCATCCTGGGCCTCGCCCATGCTGCACTGGCCGCTGATCGCGGACTGTCCGTCACCGTCATCGAGCGCGACGAGCGTGCCGTCGGTGCCTCCATCCGGAACTTCGGGCACTGCTGTGTCACTGCACAGAGCGGTGAACTGTACGGCCTCGCGCAGGCCGCTCGGCGGCACTGGCTGGATTACGCGCAGCGTGCCGGTTTCTGGGCGGCTGAGTCCGGTGCGCTGGTGGTCGCACGCAGCGGTATCGAGCTTCAGGTGCTCAAGGAACTCGCAAGCGCCCGCGAAGCCGGACAGGTAACACTGCTCGATGCACACCAGGTCACCTCACGGTTGCGGTCCACCCACGGCACTCCCGATCCGGATATCCAGGGCGGTGCCCTGCTGCGCGATGACCTCCGGGTAGACCCGCGGACCACCGTGGCCGCACTGGCCGCGTGGCTCCAGCAGCAGGGGGTCCGCTTTCTGTGGAAGACCAGTGCGCTGAGTTTCGACGACGGCGTGGTGCACACCAGCCGCGGGCCCGTTTACGGCGGACGGACGATCGTATGCGTCGGGCACGACGTCGATTACCTGTTCCCGGCGGCCGCCGCCGAGCACGTGATCCGGCGCTGCACCCTGCAGATGTCCCGCGCGGCGCGGCCTGCGGGCCTGGACCTGGAGCCGGCAGTCCTCACCGCGACGTCGATGCTGCGCTATGACGCTTTCACCGACATGCCGTCCAGCGATGCCCTGCGCGCCTCGGTGGACCAGGACCTGCTCGACATCGGGGCGAACGTCATGTTCACCCAGCGCCCCGACGGCACGCTGATCCTCGGTGACTCACACGCCTACCAGCACACCGCGGCGCCGTTCCTCGCGGAGAGGACCACGCACACGCTGAACGTTGAGATCAGCGGCATTCTGGGCACGCCGCTGGAGGTGGTTGAGCGCTGGCAGGGGATCTACGCCTCCAGCCCGAACGGCGCGCTGTTCGTTAAGGAAGTGGCGCCGGGAGTCACCGCCGTCTCCGTGACGTCCGGGGTGGGCATGACGGTCTCCTTCGGGCTCGCCGAACGCACGCTCGACACGCTCTTTCCTGCCGGCTGACGGCCCCGGCAACCACCCGGCTACAGGCGATACCGGCTTACGGGGCCTTCAAGTCTCCATGCACCCGGGCGAGGAACCCGGCCAGCGCCTCTCCTGCCTGCTCGAGTGTTCCGTCATTGACGATCTCGAGGTCTGCCGGATGGTCCGGTGCGGGATCGGGCCGGGCCACACGGGCGGCGGCGCCCGCTGCATCCTCGCGGCCCCGCGCAATGATCCGGGCCCGCCGGACCTCATCCGATACCGTGACCCGTACCACCCACACCTTCGCAAACAGGCCCGGCAGGCGGGTGAGCACCTCTCGCGAAACGTTGGCGACCACCACCTCGCCGGCGGCGACGGCGTCGGACACCGCGGAGGGAAGACCGTACGCGAGCCCGTGTGCCCGCCATGTCAGCGCGAAGTCGCCCCGGGCCTCGGCGGACGCGAAGTCCGCTTCGCTCACCGGATGGTGGTCCTCACCGCCGCCTGCAGGGCGGGTGATCCGGCGCCGGGGGAAAACCACCCCGCCGTGACCTTCCAGCGCGGCGCGGGCCCACTCAATGACCGAGTCCTTCCCCGATCCGCTGGGCCCGACGACGGCGACGAAACCGCCGCTCACGCCACCCGCCTGCCCTCACGCCACACTCCGCGCACGATGGGTACCGGTGATCCCAGCGGGTGCTGCTCGGAGGATGCCCCTTCATAAGAGTGGACGCGCAGGACGTCGGCACGTTTGCCGACTGCGATCACGCCCCGGTCATCAAGCCCGACGGCGCGGGCCGGATTGGCGCTGACCAGTGCGGCACCCTGCGGCAGGGTGATGTCCCCGCGTCCGAAAAGCAGGAACACCGCCTGGATGGGGCTGGCGGGAACGTAATCGCTCGACAAGATGTCCAGCAGCCCGAGGCTCAGCAGTTCACCTGCGGAGACGTTGCCCGAGTGCGACCCGCCGCGCACGATGTTCGGTGCGCCCATCACAATGAGCTGTCCGGCGGCCCGGGCGGCACGGGCCGCCTCAAGCGTCGTCGGGAATTCCGAAATCATGACGCCGGCCTCGACGGACTCATCGACGTGGGCCTGGGTAGCGTCGTCGTGCGCGGCGATCATGATTCCGCGCTGCGCGGCACGCTTGGCCATCAGTTTCCGGTTCTCCACCGAGTACTGGGAGGAGAGCACATGCAGTTCAGCGACATGCTGCTCGAACTGGACGTTGCTCATGTTGTGCTTGCCCACCATGTAGGTGCGGAACGCCTCGACGTTGGCGTACTGGCGCTGCCCCGGCGTGTGGTCCATCAGGGACACCATGCGCACGCGCTGGTGCCCGCCCACCTCGTCGAACACGTCGACGACGTCGGCGGTGGCGACCTCGCAGCGCAGGTGGACATAGTGGTCGGCGCGCAACAGGCCGGAGTCGGCGGCGTGGACCACCGCGTTGACCAGGGTGCGCGCGTTGCCGGCCAGCCGGTTCTCCCCCGGGCCGCTGCCGATCCGCATGGCATCCAGCACTGTCGTCATACCGGAGGCGGCCATCTGCGCGTCGTGCGCGATCACGGCGGGAATCGGGTCCCAGAACCGCTTGGGCCGCGGCTGGTAGTGTGCTTCGACCTGATCGGTGTGCAGCTCAACCAGGCCCGGCATGAGGTAGTCGGCGCCCAGGTCCTCGACCGTCGCGCCGTCGGCCGGTAAGTACGGATCATCGGAAATGTGGACGATGGCACCGTTTTCAATGCGCACTGAACCGTGCAGGACCTGATCCTCAAGGACCATGTGGGCATTATGCAGGACGAGGAACATCAGGCAGTCTCCAGGCTCGGTGAGGGGACGAAGGGGTGGACGGAAAGGATCCGGAAGGCGGCGCCGGGTTCCGGCTCGACGCTGATCACGATTGACGTGACCGGCACGTCCGCACCGGCAACCTCGGCGAAGTGCTCGCCGAGTGCGGCGTCGATCTCCGGCGCCCGCTCGGCGGGCACGTTGTCAGTGAGCGTGAGGTGGAAGCGGAACTCGTCGAGCACGTACGGGTAGCCCCACCGTTCCAGCAGCTCACGCTGGCGCTGGGTGAGCCGCTCCGGACGACGACGGCGGATGTCCGCTTCTCCGAGCGGGGCACGGAACTCCTCGAACCGGCGCACGACGTCGGCGGCCAGGCTGTCCAGCCCCGGATCCTCCCCGTAGGGCAGCAGCGCGCGGAAGCCCCCGATTGCCGCAGCACGGATCCTGGGGATCATCACCGGGTTCCGCGCGGCAGCGAAATCGTCCGCAGCCTGGCGGAGCTCCGCTTCCGTGCGGCCCGCAGCGAGGCGGAACGGTGCCTTGAGCGTCGCATGGAACCCGTAGCGGCGGGCATCCACCGTAAGGTCCTGCACGTCGTCGCGGGTATACCAGGCGTCAACAGCCCGGGCCAGGCGGACCGCTTCGGGGGCATCGCCGTCACCCGCTCCGGGTACCGCGTACACGGCGTAACGGCTCATGCGAGGCTCCCCTGCCGTGCCGCCGTGAAGGAGTGCACGTCGACGGTGGCGTCGGCGACGGCTTCGCGGACGTCGGCGTCGTGGAAGATCCCCAGCATCCCCACGCCTTCGGCAAGGCGTTCGCGGATCAGTTCGATCACCACGCCGCGGTTCCGTGCATCGAGTGAGGCCGTGGGCTCGTCGAGCAGCAGCAGCGGCCGTTCAGTCACGAAGCCGCGGGCGATGTTCACCCGCTGCTGCTCGCCACCGGAGAACGTGGCGGGGGGCAAGGCCCACAGCCGCTCGGGGATGCTCAGGCGGGCGAGCATGACGCCGGCACGCTCGCGGGCTTCCTCCCTGTCGGCTCCGCGTTCGACCAGTGGTTCGGCGACGACGTCGAGCGCCGGCACGCGGGGAACGGCGCGCAGGAACTGGCTCACGTACCCCACCGTGGAACGTCGGGCGGCCAGGACTTCCCGCGGCTGCGCCGTGACGAGATCAAGGACACCGCCCTGGTGGCTGAGCAGGATCCGGCCGGAGTCTGCACCGTAGTTTCCGTACACCATCTTCATCACGGTGCTCTTGCCGGACCCGGACTCACCGCCCAGTACCACGCAGCGGCCGCGCGGGACGTCGAATGTCAGCCCGCTGAGCACCGGGAGCCGCTGCGATTGCTGCAAGTGCAGGGTGAACGTCTTCCGGACGTCCTGCACCGAGAGCATTGTGTCCGGGGGCATGCCGGTGCCCATGTCGTGGGTCAGGTCATGCGTCATGTCGTAGGTCATGTGATCAGCCCTGGAGGATCGAGGAAACGAGCAGTTGCGTGTAGGCGGCCTGCGGGTCGTCGAGAACACGGTCGGTCAGTCCGGATTCGATGACGGCGCCGTCCTTCATCACCAGAGTGCGGTGCGAGATGAGCCGGGCGACGGCGAGGTCATGGGTCACAATGACGACGGCGAGCCCGAGTTCGGCGACTAGGGAGCGGATCAGGTCCAGCAGTCGCGCCTGTACAGAAACGTCCAGGCCGCTGGTCGGCTCATCCATGAAGACCAGGCGCGGTTCAAAGACAAGGTTGCGCGCAATCTGCACCCGCTGGCGCATGCCGCCCGAGAAGGTGGCCGGGGTGTCGTCGATGCGCTCGGCCGGGATTTCCACCCGCCGCAACCACTCCTCGGCTTTGGCCCGAATCTGCCCGTAGTGGCGCCATCCGTTGGCCATGAGCGGTTCGCCGACGTTGCCGCCTGCGCTGACATGCATACGCAGTCCTTCGGCGGCGTTCTGGTGCACGAAGCCCCAGTCGGTGCGCCACAGCCGCCGCACTTCCCGCTCGCTCAGGGTTGACAGTTCGAGCAGCTCCTCGGCTGAGCCCTCCCGGCCGCCGGATCCGTCGGCGCGGGCCGTGCGGTACCGGATGGATCCTTCGTCGACACGCAGCCGCTGGGACAGGATGCCCAGCAGGGTTGACTTGCCGGAACCGGATTCACCCACGACGGCAAGTACCTCGCCGGGCCACAGGTCGAAGCTCACATTGCGGCAGCCGAAGCGGTCTCCGTAGCGGTGACCGGCATCTGTCACACTCAGCAGGGGCCTGTCGTCGTTCATGCGGTTACCTCTTTGGTATCGGTGCTCTGCTGTTCGGTGCGCTGTTGTGCGGTGCGTTCGCAGTAATCGGTGTCGGAGCAGGCAAACATGGCACCGCCCCGGTCGTCGATGATGATTTCATCGAGGTACACACCGGTGGATCCGCAGATCTCGCAGGGCCGGTCGAAGCGCTGGGGTTCGAAGGGGTAGTCCTCGAATCCCAGGCTCTCCACGTCGGTGTACGGCGGGATCGCATAAATGCGCTTCTCGCGACCGGCGCCGAACAGCTGCAGTGCCGGGCTCTGGTGCATCTTCGGGTTGTCGAAGCTCGGAGTCGGCGAGGGCGCCATCACATAGCGGCCGTTCACCAGCACCGGGTAGTCGTACGTCCTGGCGATGTGGCCGTATTTGGCGATGTCCTCATAGAGCTTGACGTACATCAGGCCGTATTCCTCGAGGGCGTGGAGCCGACGGGTCTCGGTTTCGCGGGGTTCGAGCATGCGCAGGGGTTCGGGGATCGGCACCTGGTAAACGAGGATCTGGTTCTCCACGAGCGGTGTCTCGGGAATCCGGTGCCGGGTCTGGATGATCGTCGCCTGGTCGGTGCGGGTTGTGCTCGCGGCCCCAGCGACTTTTTCGAAGAAGGCCCGGATCGAGACAGCGTTGGTGGTGTCGTCGGCACCCTGGTCGATCACTTTCAGGGTGTCCTCCGGGCCGATCACGGAGGCTGTCACCTGCACGCCCCCGGTACCCCAGCCACGCGGCATCGGGACTTCACGCGAGGCGAACGGCACCTGGAAGCCCGGGATGGCTACGCCTTTCAGCAGTGCCCGGCGGACAACCCGCTTGGTCTGCTCGTCGAGGTAGCCCTCGTTGTAGACAATGCGGGGGGCGCTCATGCGTTCTCCTCAAGCCTGTTGGTGTCCTCACGTGTGCTGTCATGCGCTGCGGATTCCCGGGTAGCCTGCCGCTCCTGGAATTCGCGCCGGAGTTTGCGGATCAGCACCAGCTCAGCCTGGAAATCGACATAGTGCGGCAGCTTGAGGTGCTCCACGAAGCCAGTGGCCTGGACATTGTCGGAGTGAGCGATCACGAATTCCTCGTCCTGGGCCGGTGAGACGCTGCGCTCACCGAATTCGTCGCGCCGCAGCGCCCGGTCCACCAGGGACATCGACATGGCCTTGCGCTCCGCCCGGCCGAACACCAGGCCGTACCCGCGGGTGAACTGCGGCGCCACGTCGGCACTGCCGACGAACTGGTTGACCATCTCGCACTCGGTCACCTCGATACGTCCGATCGGCATGGCGTGCCCGATCTCCGGAACCTCGAACTCCACCTCGACCTCACCGACCCGAACCTCGCCGACGAACGGGTGGTTGTTGCCGAAGCCGCGCTGCGTGGAGTAGCCCAGCGAGAGCAGGAATCCTTCGTCGCCCCGGCTGAGCGCCTGGAGCCGCTCCGCCCGGGTCATCGGGAAGACGGTCGGTTCGCGGGTAAGGTCGCCCGGGTCAGGGTCGGTCCATCCCTCGGCAGGCCGGTCGCTCTCGATCAGGGCGTCGACGCCGAGCAGGGCAGCCACGCGCGGCATCGGCTCGTCCACCGGCACATCCGGGGGCGGGACGTCCGTGGTTTCGAGTTCGTCCACGAGCAGGCGGTGCGTGTAGTCAAAGGTCGCGCCGAGCTGCTGGCCCCCGGGTATGTCCTTGAAGGTTGCCGACACCCGGCGTTCTGAAGGCAGGCCCGCGGTATCGACGGCAGGGGTGATCCCGAAACGCGGGAGCGTGGTGCGGTAGGAGCGCAGCAGGGTGACCGCTTCAAGCACGTCCCCCTGGGCCTGCAGAAGCGCCTTGGCCGCCAGGTCCGGGTCATAGAGCGAGCCTTCAGCCATGACCCGTGAGACCAGGACACCCATCTGGTCGCGCACTTGCTCGTACCCGATCCGGGGGGAATCGGCGGTGCCGCGGCCCCGTTTGGCGAGCAGCGCATGCGCGTTGGCGATCGCCTTTTCGCCTCCCTTGACGGCAACATACATCAGCTGTTCCTCTTCTCGTCTGCGTCCGGGTTAGTGCCGGTTGTGTCTGCGCCGGTTGTATCGGCACTGATCAGCGCCGTGGTGCGGGGCAGGCCCCGCACGGTGCTCCCGGCTGCCACGATTACGTCCACTCCACGGGGGAAGAGCGCGCGGTTCTCCTGCCACTGCAGAAGAAACCCCGCGGGCAGCCCTGCTCCGTCCCATTCAGCGGTGTCCCGGATGCCGGGGCCGCTCGCCGTGAGCGTGGTTCCGCCCCGGGTTTCCTGGGCATCCAGGATGAGCGTCGCCGAGCGGTGCGGTTCTTCGTCACTACCCTGCCCAAGCTCGGCCAGGCGCGGCGCGTTTGCGGGCGAGGCGACGACAAACAGCGCCTCCCCGACATGGTCAACGAACCGCGCACCCGTATGGAAGGAAATCCAGGGGACGACGTCGCCGCTCGCCCGGAGCGCCGGGTCCAGCCAGACCGGTGTCTGGTCATCGCACAGCGCCAGAACGATCGCTCCGGCGGCGGCCCCAAGCGGGGCCGGCGGGTGGATTTCCACGTCGATCCGCTGCGGTGCAGTGGGGCCGGCGAGCGCCTTCAGCACTGCACGGAACACTTTCTGCGCATCGCGTACCGGCTGGGCAAAGCCGGGCCTATGGTTCTCGGTGGTCGGCGTGCTCATTCGTGCTCCCTTGAGACAGTAAAGAAATCGACGACGGTGCTTCGCGCATCGGAGTGGGCGGCGGCGTCGCGCTCCGCCTGACGGCGCTCAAGCGGCTCGATCACCTCGGCAAGCACGCGGTCGTGCTGCGCGGGAACTGCGAGCAGGGCATCGAAGACGGCGGCGAGGCCGGCGTGGCCGGGATGGCTGCCCAGAATGTAGGAGGTGCCGCTGGCGCCGTCGTCGAGCCCGCAACCGTGAAGCATCACGGTGGCCCGCGTGACGGTTGCCTCGCCAAGGTTGAAGCGGTCCCCCGTGCCGCCGATCCGGCCCTGCACCATGACCAGGCCGGCTTCGGGGCCGCGCAGGTACGTGACCTCGGGCCGGTTCTCCCACGCGTCCCACAATTCGGCCAGCTCGTCGTGTGAGGCGCCGGCGAGTGCCCGCGCTGCGCGGCGGCGCTCGTAGATCGCGCGCTTATTCAACGGTCTGCCCTGCTCGCTCACGTTTCGTTCTCCTCCACACCCGAACCCCCTCCAAAGTTGTCTATTTTTCTAGACAACTTGTAGCGTAACAGCGTATGGTCCAATGGAAAGGACTACAGACCGACGCCGAGGTCACCACTGAATGAACTTCCGGTGAACCACCCAGGAGGAACCGCATGACGGATCGCCTGCCCGGCACACGGGTGAGTAACGGATACTCCGCGTGGCGCCTGATCGCCGAGGAATTGCGGGTTGAGATCGGCGACGGCAGGCTCTCACCGGGTGACCGCATCCCCACGGGAAAAACCCTGGCCGAGCGCTTCAAGGTGAACCGGCACACTGCGCGCCAGGCCATCGCAGCCCTCGCGGAAGAACGGCTTGTCGAGTCGCGGCGCGGCAGCGGAACCTTTGTGCTTGGCGATGCGGTCCGCGTACACCGGATCGGGCTGCGCACCCGCCTCTCCAACAGTCTTCATGAACAGCCGAGTGCATCAGCGACCGGCCGTGTACTGCACAGCGAGCTCGAGAATCCTCCGGCGGACATCGCCGAGCGGCTCAGGATTAACGGCGGGAAGGCGGTCCGGGTCGAGACCTCACGCTTCACCGGCGGGCAGGCGATCTCTGTCGGCACTCACTGGTTCGACGCGGAGCGCGTACCGGGCATCGCCGCTGACATAGAGCGCACCGGCTCTGTCACCGCCGCGCTCGCCGCCAGCGGGATCAAGGACTACGTGCGGACCTCCACCTCCGTGGGGGCCAGGCACGCTACGGCGCTGGAAGCTTCCCTGCTCTCGCTCGGTCCCGGCGCGATTGTGCTGGTGACCGAGGCGCTCGACAGCCTGCCCGACGGCACCCCGCTGCAGTACCTCGTCTCGCGCTTCGCAGCCCAGCGCGTGCGTCTCGACATTGAGCATCCGCGAATCGACTGACCTGGTCAGAACGTATCTCCGGAACCGGGACGGGCGGAACCGGGACGGCCCGGACCGGAGCTGCTCAGAGCTGCGCGAGGGGCCTGCCACCGGGGACGGCATCAAGTTCAAAGATCATCCGGACCACGTCCGGCCGGGTCCAGGCCGAACTGAACATCAAAGGCTGATGGGTGTCGCCGTCGTCGGTAAGGCTCTCCACGCTCCAGGCCTGGCCGCCGTACGGCAGATCCAGTTGTTCCGCAATAGTGTCCGGAGGCACATCCAGCATGCCCCGGGTCAGGGCCCGGATGGGATGATGGCCTTTGGCGCGCAGGATTTCCTCCACCGACTCAATGACCGGGAGCGCCACCTCGATGTCCTCCATGACGCCGGTGTTGATCCATTCATCGAAATAGACTGCTATGCGTCCGTTGATCCTGCCCAGCCGCTCGAGGCGCGTCAGTGTGGTGCCGGCAGCGCAGCCGAAGTAGTGGGCTATGCGTTCCGGCACCGGCTGCGGCCCGCCCGAGATCAGGGAAGTACGTGCTTCACCGCCCGCATCCCGGACAGTCTGGTGCAGGGAGGGGCGCCGGGAATGCGAGATCACATAGTCGATCCGCCTATTCACGTAGGTGCCGGAACCTTGTACGCGCCGGACCAGGAACCGGGCCTCCAGCTCAACGATCGCCTGGCGGGCGACGGAACGGCTCACTCCGAAACGGGATGCAATCCTGTTTTCACTGGGAATTTGTGACCCGGTCTGCAAGGACTGTATCTCCGCGGCGATCTGCGCAGCCACGTCCCTGCTTTCGATGGAGCCCATGACCGCTAGATTAAATGACCGGAAGGCATGCCGCACCGCCGCCGGGTGACCGAACGGTGAACACGAGCCCAACATCCGGAAAATCTCCCCGGCCTATGCCGTTCCAACTATTGACGGTGCCGCTAGTGAACCGCCTTCCGGATCCACAGGGATATCGCTTCAACGGTGAGCACCACTACCAGCACCAGCATCACGATCGTGGTGACGACGTCGAACTGCATGACCCGGGAGGCGTTCAGCAGCAGGAAGCCGATACCGCCGGCGCCGACGATGCCGAGCAGTGTCGCCGCCCGGATGTTGCTGTCCAGCAGGTACATGATGTGCGCAACGAACGCCGGGGCCGACTGCCGAACTGTTGCCGCGAAGAACACCTGGGTTCGCGAGGCACCGTGCGCCTGCACGGCCTGCTGAACCCGTACATCAGTTTCCTCTAGGGAGTCGGCTACCAGCTTGCTGAGCAGCCCGACGGCGCCGATCGCCAGCGCCAGGGCACCGGCCACGCCGCCCAGTCCGGTGATCACCACAAAGATGATCGCCACGATGAGTTCCGGCAGGCCGCGGATGAAAACAATCAGTACGCGGAAGAAGGTCTGCACGGCCCGGTTTGTCACCACATTGCGGGCAGCGAAGATGCCGATGGGCACTGCCAGGATCGATCCCAGGAGGGTGGCGGCCAGTGCGATCTGCACGGTCACGAGCATCTCGCTGAGCAGCACCGGAAGGAGGTCTCCGCCCGCCGGCGGGAAGAACGCACCCAGGGTGGTCGGCGCATTAGCGAGACCATAACCGAGAGCCTCCCAAGAGAACTCCGCTCCGATCAGGGACAGGAAGACAATGGCCAGAACCGCACTCATCGAGAGGAACCGGCGTACGCGGTCAGCGTTCCAGGGCGGCGCAATTGGCCTCGCACCGGCGTCGAGCCCTTCTGACGTGCCAGTTTTCTTCTGGCCTCGGGAGACCCAGTTCTCCGACACCCTGTCGGCCCAGGAAACTGTACGGTTGCGGCTACGTGAGCGGTCCCCTCCCAGCAGCGCGGCACGGATGGCTCCTGATATGAGTTCGACGGCGATGCACAGCAGCAGGACCACGAGGGCCAGAGCCATACCGCGCTGATAATTCAGGCTTCTCAGGGCGGTCGCGATTGCCAGCCCGATACCGCCGATTCCGACGTAGCCCAGGATCACCGAGATCCGAAGGTTGATGTCGAACCGGTGAAGTGCGGTCGCAATGATCTGGGGCATCAGCGGGATCAGTATGCCCGATACGATCTGCTGCACCCGGCCGCCGCCGGCAGCCCGGATCGCTTCCTGCGGCCCATTGTCCAGTTCTTCCACCGCGTCTGCGTAAAGCTTGCCGATCATGCCCACCGAGTGAAGGCCCATCGCCAGAATCCCGGGAAGCGCACCGAGACCGAAAATCCGGAGAAAGATGATCGCCAGAATCAGGTCGGGGACTGCGCGCGCAAGCACGATGATCACCCGGGCGCCGGTACGGCTGTACTTCCCGGATGTGGTGTTCCAGGCAGCGAACAGGGCAACCGGGACGGAGATGAGGACGGCAAGCACGGTGGCGAGCACCACAATGGCGAGTGTCTCGAAGATCAGGGCGGCCAATTCACCGGCAGGCGGAAAATCCAGCGGAAACATTCGCGCCAGGAAGTTTGTCGCATTACTGATGCTGTCCATCATGGTGGCGAGGTTGATCCGGAGCTCAACGGTGGACCACACGGCCGCGCAGAGCAGGAGCAACAGCGTGACAGCCACTGCGATCGAGTTCGGCGTGGGTGGCGGTTTCCTCGGAAGGGAACGCTCGGATGCGCCGTCAGGACGGGGTATGGAGGTAATGATAGACATGGGGTTCCGCAGTCTGCGCTAACCGGCCAGGGACTTCATGGAAGCCTCCGGCGACGGCGTCGCTACCTTCGAGTAGATCTGGAGCGCTTCGCGCTGGTCGATGGATGCACTGGCACGGTCCAGCACCACGCGCCCGGCCTGGAGACCGAGAATACGGTCGGAGAATTCCAGGGCGAGTTCCACCTGGTGGAGGCTGCAGATCACCGTCAGGTTCTCTTCCCGGCTGATGCGCTTGATGAGTTCGATCACCTGCGCACTGGAGACAGGGTCCAGGGACGCGACGGGTTCATCAGCGAGCAGGACGTCCGGTTTCTGGATCAGTGCCCGGGCAATGCCCACGCGCTGCTGCTGGCCGCCGGAGAGGGTGTCAGCACGCTGGAACGCCCGGTCGGCCAGGCCTACCCGTTCCAGCTGCTCCATGGCTTCCACGCGCACGGACCGCGGATACATCAACAGGCTGAGCCGGGGGCCCCTGAGGCTTCCCAGCTTTCCCGTGCAGACATTTTCGAGGACAGACATGGGACCGACGAGATGGAAGTTCTGGAAAATGAAACCAATACGACGCCGGATACTGCGCAGTTCGGCATCGCCGGCGTTTTCAATCCGCTGGCCCAGGACGGAAATCTCCCCTTCGGTGGGGCGCTGGAGGCCGTTGATGTGCCGCAGCAGGGTGGACTTGCCGGAGCCGGACAACCCGAGCAGGACTGTCACCTTTCCCGCTTCGAAGCCGGCGCTCACGCCGTCGAGGCCCAGGACGGTGGGACTGAAACGCTTGGTGACGTTTTTCAGCTCCACGTCATAGCGCGGCTCTTCACTCCGGACCGGTGCCTGTGCTTCACGCGACTGCACAAAAGAAGACATGTTTACCTCAGGTTGGCTGAATTGAAAGCTGGTTCCGGGTCGGTGGTGCCACAGGCACCACCGACCCGGTCATGGGGAAGAACGACGGTCAGGCCGCGTTGCAGGCTTCTGCTTCGGTCGTCTCGCAGACCTTGCGTACGCCGTCGTAGTCTTCATCGGTGACGGGAACAAAGCCCCAGGTGGATTCCTCGGGGAGCACGCAGGACTCCTCGTTCTCACAGATCCCGGACTCGACGAGGTACTCCACGTTGGCCTTCTCGGTCAGCGCGGTGCGGATGGCCTCCTGCGTTTCGGTGTCAAGGCTCTCCGTGTTCATGGCCAGGGGTGAACCCATGATCATCTCGGATTCCCACACGCTCTCCAGGGCCCCCTCCTTGAGCTGGCCGCTCTCGACCAGGATCGACGGGATGGCGTCATATGCGAAGCCGGCGTCGCACTGGCCGCTGTCGATCGCGATGGCGGAGGCGTCGTGTCCACCGGCCATGATGGGCTCGATATCTGCCTCCGGGTCGATACCCGCTTCGAGCAGGCCGGCCGAGGGGTAGAGGTAGCCGGAGGTGGAGGCCGGATCCACGAAGCAGATCTTCTTGCCCTTGAAATCCTCCAGGCTTTTGATGTCGGAGCCTGCCGGTGCCCAGGCGTGCGACTTGTAGCCGGGCTCCTCGTCCGGAGCGTCAACCAGGGAGGCGACCGGATCGATAGGCACTCCACTGTCCTTGGCGATCTTGTAGGAGAAGGGGCCGTACCCGGCAAGGTCGATCTGCCCGGCACGCTGGCCCTCGATGACCGCACTGTAATCAGTGGCGTCCTGGAATTCGACCGTTTTGCCGGTCTCCTGCTCCAGCAGCTCGATGATGACCTCGTACTGGCTCTGAAGGCTCTCGGACTCCTCGGAGGGAACTGCGGCAAACACAATCGTGTCGTCGCCGCCTGCTGCGGATGCATTGCCTGCAGGTTCCGCCGCGCTTTCGCCGCACGCTGCGACCAGGAACAGGGACGCGGCAGCTAGCAAACCAGTCGCGGTGCGACTCATGGAACGGGACATCGTTTCTCTCTTCTGAGTTGTTGGCGTCTTCTCGTGACGCCTTCCATTGAAGACGCCGCCAGCTTCGCCGGTCCCACGGGAACCTGAACAGAAGGGAAAAACGCATGAACGGTTTGGCTATCCTCGCCAACAACTCCACCGAACCTATTGATCCAGGCGTTGGAACCTGTATATACGGCTTTGAACTGCCCTCCGGCTCCCGTTCCCGCCTGAGTCAGCCGTCAGCGTGAACTGACCCGCCCGAAAATCCCCGCAATGGGTGCCAGTACGACGGGCCGTGCTGCTATCCACGCACCGACAACCAGCAACAGCGAGGCGAAGAAAATTCCGAAGCCCACCCAGTTCACAGCGTCCTGGCCACCGTAAATATGGTTGAGGTTGCGCAGCGCACCCGTGGCGAACACGAGGGCCACGTGACCGATAATGAAAGCGATGAAATAGAGCATCACCGGGAAGTGCACGGCCCGCGCCCATTCGACCGGGTAGATCCGGTTGAGCGTCGCGGCCTCGCGGGGCCAGAGCCCGGACATCCGCGCACCGGAGACCGCAGCGAGCGGGGCCGCGATGAAGATGGTGACGAAGTAGGCGAGCATCTGCAGGCTGTTGTAGTTCACCCAGCCGTTCTCGGTTGGCCAGTCCAGGGAAATGTATTGGATCAATGCGGACAGGGCGTTGGGGAGGACCTCCCACGTGGTCGGGACCAGCCGCATCCAGTGACCGGTGGCGAAGATCAGCACCACAAACACCAGCCCATTCAGGAGCCAGAGGATGTCGAGGGCCAGATGAAACCACAGAGTGAGGCTAATCTTCCCGTTGCCCGAAGACTTTTTCGGCGTCCAGTAACCGGGCGGTCGGGTTTCACGCCGGACCTGCAGCCCCGACCGGATAATCAGGACAATCAGGAAGAAGTTGAAGAAGTGCTGCCACTGCACCCACGCGGGGAACCCGGGCTCAGCGCCCCCGGGCAGTTCGGTTTCGCCCGGGTAGGTGCTCAGGAAGTCCTGCATGAATCCAAAGGTTACGAGCCAGCGCGTAAGTAACACGGCGGAAAGCGCGACCGCCAACAGACCTGCGGAGCCAAGCAGCAGGCGGGTGGTGCGGCTCCGCCGCCCGACCGTTTTCGCGACGTTCCCCCTGACATCCTCCGCGTCCTGATGGACCGGCGTCTGGTCGAGTGGTCCTGTCCCTTCAGGCACTGGCTCCCTAACGGGCGGTGCAGGCGCGCCAACGGGCGGCACAGACTCGATGGCAACCGGCGCACGCTTGCTCATCAGCGCCGAGGCCGCCGCCATTCGCTCCGGGGATCTTTCGACGACGGCGGTCGGCGGCGGCCACGGCTCGCCTCCCGGAACGCGGGGCAAACCGCGCCGCTGCAGTCGCATGGCGCCGACAGGTTCCGGAGAAGCAGCCGGAGCGGAAGCGGGGGCCGGAGCGGCAGCTGCTGCTGGACCGGCTCCGGCGGATGGAACGGAATCAGCGGAGGAAGCGGCTTCCGTGCCCGCTCCCGCGTCAGGTGCCGCGCCTGGCAGCGCCGCCGGCCCGCCTGCGAGAAGCGGCCACGGTTCCCCTCCGGGCACCCGGGGAAGCCCCCGGCGCATCGAACGAACCGGAGAGTGTGCTGCCGGCTGCTGCACTTCACTCGCAACCGGCTCACCCTTTTCGGGAGAGACCTCAGGAATCGCACCGGGCCCGGCCTGCCCACCGGGAGGTGCCGTCGTCCTCTCCGGCACCGGATCGGGGAGAGACTGACCGGCGTCGGCGTCAGCGTGGTGCAGGGTGGTCGGGACTGCGTCCGCAGGCGGCCAGGCTTCTCCGCCGCTCCGGCGGGGAAGCCCCCGGCGCACTGTGCGACCGTACGTCGCCATCACCTATGCCTTCCGCGCAGACAGGGCAGCGATCAGCTGGGGCACTACCGTAAAAACATCCCCGACGACGCCGAAATCTGCAATATCGAAGATCGGCGCGTCCGGGTCCTTGTTGATGGCGACAATGGTTTTCGCCGTCTGCATGCCGGCCCGGTGCTGGATGGCCCCGGAGATCCCTATCCCGACGTACAGTTGCGGCGAGACGGAAATGCCGGTCTGGCCGATCTGGTAGCTGTTCGGCACCCACCCGGCGTCCACCGCTGCGCGGGAGGCTCCGACGGCCGCTCCGAGCACATCGGCCAACTCCTCCACGAGAGCAAACTGCTCCTGCGAGGCAAGCCCGCGGCCTCCGGCCACAACGCGTGCCGCACCGCGGAGTTCAGGGCGGGACGACGTCACGGCGCGTTCCTCAAAAGACTCGATGGTTGCTGCGGCAGCGCCCGACGGCGTCACGGACAGCAATTCAACCTGCGGCGTTGTGGCTTCCGCCCGTACTTCGACCGCGCCTTCGCGGACCGTGACCACCGGTGGACCGAAGGTGGGTGCGCAGTCCACCGTGTAGGCGCCGCCATAAACGGAGTGATGCGCCACGATGCCCTCCTCGTCGCGTGCGATTCCGACGGCGTCGACGGCGAGCGCCAGGCGGGACCGTGCGGCGAACCGTCCGGCGATGTCACGTCCGTCAATCGAGTTGGAGACCAGGATCGCATCGGGGCGGACCAGGTCCGCGGCGGCGGACAAAGCATCGACCGTAGGCACAGCCAGCGAGGAGGAGTCGGTGCCGGGATCCGCAGTGAGCGCGAAAGCGGCGCCGAGTTCTCCTGCTGCCTGTGCAGCACTGGCTGCTCTGTCGGCACCGGTCACGATCAAGGCAACCGGGGTTCCGACGTCCGAGGCCGCACCCAGCAGACCTGCCGCACTTCTCGCCAGGGCGCCCGACGGCATCACTTCGATGAGTACGAGGATCGCGTCTGCAGGAAAGGCTGTCATCATCGGCCCCTTAGGCGAGTCGGTTCTGGACGAGGAACTCGGCGAGTTTCTCGCCACCGTCACCCTCGTCAACAATCTTTGTCCCGGCGGCGCGTGGGGGGCGTTGGGAGACGGCGAGCATGATGGACCGCGGGGTGTCGAGCGCCTCGGGGTCGATTCCCAGGTCCGCGGCTGTCAACGTCTCGACCGGCTTCTTCTTCGCCGCCATGATCCCCTTGAAGTTGGGAAACCGCGCGGCCGGAAACCGGTCGGTAATTGAAATCACTGCTGGCAGTTCGGCCGTTACCCTCATGCTCCCGCTATCGGTTTCTCGGATTCCGCTGACCCGGCCGTCGGAAATGTCGACGGAACTCAGGGTGCTTGCGTGCGGTACCCCGAGCAATTCGGCGATCATTGCCGGCATCACTCCTCCAAGCCCGTCGGTAGAAACGTTGCCGGCGATGATGAGATCGAAACCGGCACGGCGGATCGCTGCCGACAGGATTTCGGCGGTCAGTCCCAGGTCAGCGCCCGCCAGTTTCTCATCGGCAATATGGACGAGCCTGTCAGCGCCCATGGCTAACGCCTTGCGCAGCGTGGCCGTGGCTGTTGTTGGGCCCATGGAGACGACGGTGATTTCCACATCGTCGATCTGGCCCGCCTGCGCCACCGCCAGTTCAAGCGCACGTTCTCCGATCTCGTCGAGCACGGTCTCGCTTTCACCGCGCTCGGCAAGTCCTGTCTCGAGGTTCAGTTTGCGCTCGCCGTAAGTATCCGGCACCTCTTTCATCAGAACAATGATCTTCATTGACCCTCCTCGGTGTCTGCAGTCGTCGCCAGCCCCATGCGCCACGATTCTCTCCAGCACGCCCCGACAAACTGAGTGAAGGAGCATTAACCGAAAACCGTCTGCACCGAGGATACCGCGACTGGGGTACTGTTGACATATATCGATACTTGTCAATTTCCCACATGAGGGCCGAGCGAAAGCGGGCGCTTAGCTGATGCCTAATTCAGTTGCCAACAACCCACAGGGATTCCGCAGCAGACAAATCCCCCTGTCCGGGATGACCGCCATGACTGCCCGGGTGGGCTGACAGTGGGCCTCACCCAAAGGTTCACAACCAAGCGGGGCTACGTCGTCACCGGTCTCGGCATCGGGCAGATCCTGTCGTTTGGATCGACCTTCTACCTGTTGGCGGTTCTCGCCGAACCCATCGTCACCGATACCGGGTGGTCAAGTTCCCTGGTGGTAGCGGGCGTTTCGTTGGGGCTCGTGATAGCGGGGCTCGGGTCACCACGGGTGGGCGCCCTCGTAGCAGGCAACCACGGACGCACCGTCCTGATCGCCAGCGCCCTGCTGCTGGCCCTGGGTCTGGCGGTGCTGGGTTTAGCCCCCACCCTATGGTGGTACTTGGGCGCCTGGGTGATCCTTGGGCTTGGCATGAGCGGAGGACTCTACAGCGCGGCGTTCGCAGTTCTGGGACATACTTACGGGCCCGCCGCACGCTCGGCCATCACCCTTCTGACGCTTTTCGGCGGATTCGCCAGCACAATCTGCTGGCCGCTCAGCGCCTTGCTGGTTAACGAGATCGGGTGGCGCTGGACCGCCCTCGCCTATGCGGGAGCGCACCTGCTGGTCACCGCGCCCCTATACGCGTTCACCATCCCCCGCCGACCCTACACACCGGCCCACAACGAAGTACCCGTCCGCCCCAGTACCGAGGTTCAGCGGTCCGCTGCACCTCACTGGTCCCTGATAATCCTGATCGCGACCATCTCGACCCTGGGTATGGCTACTGCCACTGTGATATCGGTGCACATGTTTTCATTGCTGGCAGGCATTGGAATCGCAGGCACGGCGGCCGTGGTCATGGCAGCAACCATCGGTCCCTCACAGGTGGGTGCCAGATTTGTCGAATTGGTCGTCGCGCGTAAGCATCACCCGCTCTGGACCCTGCTGGCTGCGACCCTCGCCTTGGCGGTGTCCATCAATTTCCTCGGCGCCGGGCTTCTGGCGCCGGCGATCCTCCTCGTCGTCTACGGGGTAGGCATCGGGTTGATTTCCATCGCCAACGGAACCGTGCCGCTGGCCATGTTCGGCCAAGACCAGTACGCGCGAATCATGGGCCGCATCGCCCTGCCGTCCCTCCTGGCTCAGGCAACGGCACCAATCGTAGGGTCACTGCTCATTGAAAACGTAGGCCACAGAAACACCTTGGTGGTTCTCGGTGTTTTTGCGCTCCTGGCTTTCATGCTGACCACCTTGCTGATGTTTCTCCACCCTCGGACACGTAAGGCCGGGGAGACAGCAACAAAGCAGCTGGCGCCGACCGCTTCTATCTAGCTATCCGGCGCCACGGCTTTCCCGATGAGGTTGGAAAGTGCGCTCTACGGTTTGGCTTCCGACGGTGCGGCTGTGGGCTTTGTGCCGTTGTTCCCCCAGTTGCGGAGCATTTCGACGGCGTCCAGCCCGGTGGTGTCCTTCAGCAGCTGGAATGTCTGGTGCAGCCCGCTGCTGACGTTCCTGCTGAGCTGGCTTGCACCGTCGCTGGAAATGACGGTCATGTTGTCGACGGCGGACATGGGTGCGGCGATCTCGCGGGCCACCAGCGGCAGCATCTCCATGACCTTGTTGAGGACGGCGGCGTCGTTGAACTGCTCGTAGGCACGTGCCTGCGCTTCGATACCCTGTGCTTCCGCGATGCCCTTCTGGCGCACGACGTCGGCCTCAGCCTCACCACGGACCTTGATGATCTCAGCCTCGGCAGCACCGTTGGCGCGGGTCACAGCGGCGGCGGCGTTGCCGCGGGCGGTGCTGGCTGCAGCCTCGGCTTCGGCAGCCACCTTGTCACCCTCGGCAGTCAGCCGGCGCTTGGTCAACAGGACCTCGGCCTCGACCTGGTCGGCTTCCGACTGGCGTTTGCGCTGCTCGAGCTTTGCTGCCGCTTCCTGCTCCACGCGGTACTTGTCCGCATCCGCCGGCTTGCGGATCTCGATGTCGAGTTCCCGTTCACGCAGCTCCGCCTGGCGGGAGGTCACCTGTTGCTCCTTGAGCAGGATCGCTTCCTTCTGCTCAGCAGCGGCGAGCGGCCCGGCGGCGTCGGCCTGCGCCTGGCGGGCGTCGGCCACTTCCTTCAGCTCGGCCCGGCGGATGGCCAGGCGCTGTTCGGCGAGCGCTACCTGCTCGTCGGCGATGGCGGCGGCCTCAGCTGCTTCCTGGGCCGCGTTCGCCTCGGCGATCTTGGCGAGCTTCTCGGCCAGCGCGGCCTCGGGGCGGCCGAGGTTGGTGAGATAACTGGAATCATCGTTGACGGACTGGATCTGGAAGGTGTCGATCACCAGGCCCTGGTTGTGCATGGAGTGCTCGGCCTCTTCCTTCACACTCTTCGCGAAGGACGCACGATCCTTGATGATCGAGTCAACGGTGAGGGTACCCACGATGGAACGCAGTGATCCGGACAGGGTCTCCTGCGTGTAGTGGTCAATCTGGTCCTGCTGGTTCAGGAAGCGCTGAGCCGCGCGGCGGACGGCTTCCTCGTCCCCTCCCACCTTGATCTGGGCCACGCCGGTCAGGTGCAGCTTGATCCCGTTCTTGGAAATGCCCTCGATCTGGAGGGTCACCTGCCGCGATGCCAGCGAGATCGAGAACGCACGCTGGGTGAACGGGTTGATGAAGGTGCGCCCGAACACCACCCGCTGGCTTTCCTGATTGCCCTTGCCCGTGATGATGAGAGCTTCCGACGGGCTCGCGATGCGCAGGGCCATGCGCGCAATGACTGCGGCAATCAACCCCAGAATCACCACCGCGCCGACGATCACCGCAAGCGTGATCAACAGACCAATATCCACAATTCCCCCAGGTAGACTCATCCCGCGCACGCTCCTGTGCGCCATATCGGACGCTACACCAAAGATTCCCGGCGGCCATCAGCAATTCGGACTATCCACAGCCCGGGTGCGCAGGCGACGGCCGCGCAGGGGGCAAGCGCCGTCGTCGGGCACTGGCTAGTCAGGCGCCTTCGCGCCGGGCATCTGCCCAGCTTTCGGCCGCGGCAAGCTGCCTGCGGGCAGCAGCGACCACTGCGTCCGGCCGTGGATTCCGCCAGGCCTGCTCGAGATCGAAGAGTGCGTCCGAGACAGCGCGGCGGGCAGCAGCCAGAATGGTTGAATCATCCGCCGGAGCGGTCTGGGTTACCTGGATGGTGCTCATAACACCTATTCGTACCCGCGGGACCTTGGGATTTCTGTGTAATCCGATAAACGGCCTTAAATCGCGACGACGACGTCGGACGGTTTCTTGTCCGGCCGCCACCCCCGCCAGACCGGGTGGCGCAGCTTGCCGCCGGACGTGCGTTCGCTGAACTGCACCTCACCGACCAGGGCGGGCCGAACCCACCGGGCATCGGCGGCGTCGGGGGCCGGCACGTCATCCAGCGGGGCGGTCTTACGGGCCATTTTCTTCAGCCGTGATCCGATCTCCGCGAGCTCCCGCTCCGTCAGGCCGGAGCCGACCCGCCCGATGTACTTCAGGTCCACGCCGTCCGGGATCGCCACCAGCAGCGACCCCACCTTGTGCGCGCGGCTGCCCTTGCCGGGCCGCCAGCCGACGACGACGACCTCCTGGGTCAGCGAATGCTTGATCTTCACCCATGACTCCGACCGGCGTCCCGGTGAATACGTGCTGTTCACCCGCTTTGCCATGATCCCCTCAAGGCCAAGTTCCTTGCTGGCGTCGATGGCCTCGTCGAGTGTCGCGTCGAGGGCGGGCGGCACCTGGATATGGCCGTCGCCGGGCGCATCCACTGCCTGTTCGAGGACCTCCCGGCGCTGTGAATACCCGAGGTCCAGCAGGGAGTTCCCGTCCAGGTGGAGGAGGTCGAACAGGAGGAAATGCACGGGAGTCCGCTTCCTGGCCGCGTCGATGTCGGACTTCTTGGTCAGGTTCATCCGTCCCTGCAGCAGGCCGAAGTCCGGGCGGCCGGCCTTGTTGATGGCGACGATTTCACCGTCGAGCACTGCCTGTTCACCATTGACGTAGCTGCCAAGGTCCGCCAGTTCCGGGTACGCCTTGGTCAGGTCATTTCCGTTGCGGCTCAGCAGCCGGGTTCCCTCCGGCGTCACCGTTGCGACGGCCCGGATGCCGTCCCACTTCATCTCGAACGCCCAGTCATCCCCGGACCGCACGATTCCCGGGGAACCCGTGGTCGCCAGCATGGGTTTCAGGGTGGGCAGATCCTCTATAGTCCGCTGCGTGAACGCGGGCGGTGACGGCTGGCCGGGTTGTTCCTTCATGAGGTGGATCAGCCAGTTCTTCTCCGCCGAATCCGTGGCGCCGCCCGTGTGGATCAGGGCAAACCTGCGCACGACGTTTCCGCCCTTGGCCAGTCCGCCGTCCTCGCGGCCGTGCAGCGTGCAGATGACTTCCTTGCCCGGCCGCCACTTCTCCGCTTCATAGGTACCCGCGTCCCAGATGTACACCTCGCCGGCACCGTACTCACCCCTCGGGATGGTGCCCTCGAACGATCCGTAATCCAGTGGATGGTCCTCGGTCTGCACTGCGAGATGGTTCACGCCGCTGGACGTGGGCGGGCCCTTGGGGATGGCCCAGGAGACCAGGACGCCGTCGCGTTCCAGCCGGAAGTCGTAGTGCAGGCGGCGGGCGTGGTGCTCCTGGATGACAAAGCTGTTGCCGCCGGCCTCCCCCACCGTGTCCGGGACCGGTTCCGGCGTCTTGGAGGCGTCCCGCATGGAACGGTACGTGTGCAGCCGGTCGCGGGCGCCGTCGTCGTGCTGGTCGGTTGAGGGGACCGCGGCGGGATCTGCGCGGCCGGTGTCCATGTCCGCCAGCAGATCACCGTGCCCGGCAATGCGTTCAATGACCTGGTGGTAGTCGAGGTGGTCCAGGTCCGGGCTGTCGAGTTCCTCCCAGGTCCGTGGTGCCGCAACCGTGGGGTGGACCTTCCCGCGCAGGGAGTACGGGGTGATGGTGGTCTTGTTCCGGTTGTTCTGGCTCCAGTCCAGCAGTACTTTTCCGCCGCGCAGCGACTTCTTCATGTCGCTGACCACCAGGTCCGGATGGTCCGCCTCCAGGACGCGGGCCAGTTCCTTCGCGACGGCGGACACCTCGTCCGAGGTCTGCTTGCGGTCCAGCGCCGCGTACAGGTGGATGCCCTTGGAGCCGCTGGTGACCGGCCGCGGGTCCAGGCCCATGTCGGTGAGGATGCTCCGGGCCAGCCGGGCCACCTCGGCGCATTCGAGCAGCGTGGCTCCGGGACCGGGGTCGAGGTCCAGCACCATCCGGTCCGGATTGTTAATCTCACCGTTCGGCCCGAACTGCCACTGCGGGACGTGGATTTCGAGTGCGGAAATCTGTCCCAGCCAGGTCAGCGTGGCCAGGTTGTTGAGCATCGGGTAGACGTTGGTGTGGTCGCTGTGCTCGATCCCGTGGCGCTCAATCCACGACGGCGCGGACTTGTCCAGGTTCTTCTGGAAGAACACCTCTCCCGGCTTATCCTCCGTGCCGACACCGTTCACCCATCGCTTCCGGGTGACCGGCCGGTTTCGCGCGTGCGGAATAAGGCAGTCGGCAACGGCGGCGTAATAGGCCAGCACGTCTGCCTTGGTGGTGCCCGTCTCCGGATACATCACGCGGTCGAGGCTGGTCAGCTTCAGACGGCGCCCATCGACGGTGACCGTCTGCTGCGCGCTGCCTGGAGCCATTTCCCCAGTCTTGTAGGGATGCGCGCTTTACGCCAGTGGGCTACCCGAGCTGGTCCTCGTACCGTGCGACGTATTCGTCCCACAGCGCCGGGTCCTGCCCCAGCGGGCGTTCATTCAGGTAATCGTCCAGGCCCATCAGGGTGAGGTGCCAGCCGGCCGCAGTGCGGGCGAGGTCCTGGCCCTCCGAGAGGGTGTTGGTGAGCGTGAGGAGGCTGCCGCCGTCGTCGTCGTCCTCGATCTCCCAGCGCAGGACTTCCTCATCCCAGGTGTAGGCGAGAAGCCGGGGCTTCTCCGCTTCCAGGACGGTGCCTTCCATGGCCTTCTGGCCGGGGAACTTGAAGGTGACCACGGCGCCGGTACGCGGGAGGATATCGAGCTGGCACGGGAACCAGTACCTGAGCTTGTCCGGCTCGGTGAGGTGCTTCCACAGCACCCTGGCGGGTGCGTTGAAGCGCATCTCGAACCAGAGGGCAGGTTCTCCATCGGCAAGCGTCTTGGTAACCATCGGTTCGGAGTTCACCTAAGCAATCGTAGACCGGCGCGCGTCTTCACTGGTTCACTAGGAACATGAGAGCCATCTGGAAGGGCGCAGTAGCGTTTGGGCTGGTCAACGTGCCCGTCAAGGTTTACAGCGCCACGGAGGACCATGACATCAGCCTCCATCAGGTCCATGACAAGGACGGCGGTCGCATCCGCTACCAGCGTCGTTGCGAGATCTGCGGCGAGATCGTTGAGTACAAGAACATTGACAAGGCGTACGACGACGGCGAGCGCACCGTTGTGCTCACCAGTGAAGACCTCGCCTCACTCCCGGTGGAAAAGAGCCGCGAGATCGAGGTGGTCGAGTTTGTGCCGAGCGACCAGATCGACCCGATCATGTTCGACCGGGCCTACTACCTCGAGCCGGACTCCAAATCCACGAAGGCCTACGTACTGCTCAGGCGTACCCTGGAGGAGACGGACCGGACCGCCATCGTGCAGTTCTCGCTGCGGCAGAAGTCACGGTTGGCAGCCCTGCGCGTACGCGGTGACGTCCTCATGATCCAGACCCTCCTCTGGCAGGACGAGGTCCGCGAGGCCACCTTCCCCTCCCTCGACGAGAAGGTGCGGATCTCCGCCAAGGAAAAGGAGATGTCGGCGGCCCTCGTGGAATCGTTCTCCTCCGACTTCGATCCCGAGAACTTCAAGGATGACTACCAGGAACAGCTGCGGACGCTGATCGAGGCGAAACTCGAAAAGGGCGAGGCCCTGGACACCGAGGAGACGTTCGGCGAAACCGGAGAAGAGGAGGGCGGAAACGTTCTCGACCTCATGGAAGCCCTCCGTCGCAGCGTGGAGAAGAACCGCGAGAAGAAGGGCGCAGCAGCGCCGAAGAAGGCATCGAAGGCCACGTCGAAGAAGGGCGCATGATGGGTTTCATCCGGAATGACCGCGGGGAGCAGACGGTCGCGCAACCTCCCAACGCCCCCATCATCGGGTGGGCGCTGTTGGGCGCCGCGTCCATGATGGCGCTTGAGGAGAAAAACCGGCGGGCTTTGTCAGCAGCCAGCACGGCGTGCCTGATGCTGTGGGCGGCGCTGGAGGTTACGCGCGGTGAGAGCGGGTTCCGGCGGATGATGGGCAGCCTGACCCTGGGCTGGCTTGCCCGGCGCCGCTGACCGTTGAGTTGTCAGGACACACCCCTAATGCGTCGTCATTCACGGCGTGTCCTGCCAAACCAACGGTTCAGTTCGCCTTTTCCCGTTCGCGCTCCACAAGCTTGCGGTCCCGGACCAGCCGGAGCGCGGTGACCAGCAGTATCCCGCCGAGGATGTTGAACACCACGGTGTAGCCGAACCAGCCCAGCCAGTCGGAGTAGCTGATGGGGGCGCCGGACTGGATGGCGCCGAAGATGAGCAGCGAATCCAGGATCGAGTGGAACAGCTGCAGCCCGGAAAGCACAAAACCCCCGACGACGGCGGCAGCCAGCTTTCCGCTCATTGCCTCCGTACCGTGCTGCATCCGGGTCATCAGGGTGATGGTGCTGCCCCCGAGGAGCGCGAGGCAAACGGTCTGCCAGCTGAATCCTGCACCGACGTAATGCTCAGCAGCACCGGCGACCGTTTCCGCCCACTGTGGGAACGCCGTCATCGCGATCAGCATGAAGATCCAGCCGCCGGCCAGGTTCGCTACGAGGGTTCCGCCCCACAGTTTGCCGAGCTGGGCCAGACTTGCCTGCTTCGCGGTCACCGCAGCGATCGGAACGAGGAATCCTTCGGTGAAGAGTTCGCTCTTGGCAAGCAGCAGCGCTATGAGGCCGGCGCCGAACGCCAGTCCCGCCAGCAGGTGATTATCGGTCTGGTGGAGCACCGCAAGATAAGCAATCACACCGATGCCTATCTCGATGCCTCCGAAAAAGCCGGTGATCAGAACGTCCGGGAAGGTGCGGTGCAGGCGTTGGGCACCCTCATCCACCGTCCGGTCAAACGACTCCTCGATCTCTTCCTCGACAGGCCCGGCATTGTCGCCCAGTTCCCGCCGCCGCGCATCATCGTCCTTGGTGTGATCACTCAAGCGTTTGCCTGCCTCAATTTGAACCGTGAGTTGGCAGGACACACCCCTTATGCGTGAGGCAAAGCGGCGTGTCCTGCCAAATGGATGTTAGGGCGCCGGGTAGGGGGCCGACTTCAGCGACTGGGCCAGGTGCACCGCATTGGCGGTCATGGAGGAAATGGTCGAGGCAACCGGATCAGGAATCTGGTCCAGGTCCTTGAAGTCGACGGTCTGCATCGCCTCGCCCACCCAGTACACGCCGCCCTGCGCCGGCACGGTGAAGCCGATGTCGTTCAGGCCCTGGTGCATTTCCGCGGTCACGTGGTGCGCGCCGTCCTCATTTCCAACGACGGCGGTGAGAGCCACCTTGTTGTACATGATGGGCCGGCCCTCGTCATCCGTGGAGGACAGGTCCGCGTCCAGCCGCTCGAATACGCGCTGCCCGAGGCTGCTCATGTGTCCCACCCAGATGGGGGCAGCCAGCAGCAAGATGTCCGCCTCAAGAATCCGCCGGCGGAGTTCCGGCCATTCATCGCCGTTGCCCATGTCCACCTCAACGCCCGGGGCGACGTTGTGGTCCACTACCCGGGCAGACGACGTCTCGACGCCCTGCTCCTCAAGCCGGCCAAGAATGCGGTTGGCCATCAGATCGCTGCTGGACTCGGCCGGTGACGGTGTCAAAGTACAAATGAGCGCGAATGCCTTCAGGTTTGCCATGGTTTCCTTTCGCTGTCTGTCTACGATCTTCGTCACCGTTGGGTCCCTGGACGGGACTTACTGGCGGTACCCCAGACCAGAGGGTGGTGCTCCGTGTGGAACTGTCCGGGTTTGTCAGGCTACTTACTGTCCGGCTGAATATCCATCAATTTCGGCGTTTGCAGGTTCTGTCCGGGAATGCCCTAAACTGGCTGGGAACTATTCGCCTGTGTAGCTCAGTCTGGTAGAGCATCCGCTTCACACGCGGAAGGCCCGGGGATCGAGGCCCCGCGCAGGCACTGTTTGAAAGCCCGTCCCGCCGCACGGTGGGGCGGGTTTTTTCGTGCCTGGAAGATTTCGCTCCTAGCGAACAAAAACCGTTAGCACTCTATGTCGCCGAGTGCTAATCTATCTTCGGGTTGAGCACAGGTGACTCAACCTTGAGAGACCAATAAATCCACAGGGAGTGAACCATCATGGCTATGAAATTCGACCCATTCCGTGAACTGGACCGTGTGGCCGGCGCACTTCTGGATACCCGCCAGGGTCTGCGCCTGATGCCTATTGACCTTTACCGTGAGGGGGACCACTACATCCTGAGCGCAGACCTTCCCGGCATTGACCCGGGATCCGTCGACATCGACGTTGACGGCCAGCTGCTCACTATCCGCGCGGAGCGAACGCTGCGCAACGCGGAGGGTGTTAAGTGGCTCACCCGGGAGCGCGAGAGCGGCTCCTTCCTCCGACAACTGAACCTCGGCCAGGGCATCGACGTCGACGCAATCTCCGCACGGTATGAAAACGGCGTCCTGAGCGTCACCATCCCGGTAAGCGAGCGGGCTAAGCCGCGCAAGATCGAGATCATGTCCGGCGAGGACGCACAGGCCGTCCGGGGCGACAAGGCCGTGGAAGCCTAAATCTTCCATCCCTTGGGTCGTCAAGAAGAACGACGGCGGCGGGCTGCGGCCCGCCGCCGTCGCTCCGTTTCTACGCCGGTTACCGACCGCGTGCGGTTCGGTGCTTGTCCTTCAGTGCGAATGCCAGCCCAATCATCCCGAGGGCAAGGACCAGGTGAAGCAGGTCGTCCGCCAGGTTGAGCGGCACGAAGTTGGCCGAGGACTCCTCCGGTACAACGAGGCCGTAGACAAACAGGACGGCGTAGATGATCCCGCCCCACAACAGGAAGTTGTAGGCGCCCGCAGCTGTTTTCGCCATGGTCACACCAGCTACACCGAACAGCAGGTGCACGATGTTGTGCAGTATGGAGACCTGGAAGATACCGAGTAGGTGCGCGTGCGACTCGGGGCCCGCGAAGGACAGCTCGCCGAAGTCGGTGGTCACGCCGGGTATGAAACCCAGGACGCCCACCAACAGGAAGACGGCCCCGACGGCGAGTGCAGCCTTCTGGCTGTTGGTGCGGCTGGCGACACCTCGACCCGGTGAATGTGTTGATGCCATTGCACTATCCCCTTTCAATGCCGGCCGGCGGGGCGTCGGCTGGGTGAATTACGACTGGTAGGACCACCTGCCCGCCACTGGTGATGCCAGAGTGACACATGTGAGCGGCAATAGAAAGCAAGCTTAGTTAACTTTTGGATAACCCTTTTACCTCTTCGACAGCAATGGATCAGCGCCATGAAGCGTGAAGCGTGCATTCAGGAGGCATTCATTAAACTTTCAGGAAAGCGGAATACTGTGGCGTCAGTCACACTACAGAAAGGCTTTCTCCATGACCTCCCAACAATCCGCCCTCACTGACTTCTCAGCCCTGGAGCGCGGCCAGCAGATTACCCTGCGCCACCACACCGGCAACCAGTTCTCCGGGGTCCTGGAGGACCGGGCCGATGATGCCTCGGTGGTATGGATTCGTCTCGACGACGGCGCGGGCCGCCGCCTCTTCCACCATGAGGACGGCTACGTGGTCGGCGGCTGATTACGCTATGCGGCCGGGAAGCTGGGCCAGATAGGTAGCGAAACCCCCGAGCGTCCGTCCATCAGAACGCGCGGAAGTAACAGCCCGGATGGTGTCGACGGCAATCCAGGAGTACCCAGCCGTCTTCACGCGGTGGACCAGTCGTGTGTCCTCATGCACCCGCAGCGGCGGGAACCCCCCTGCGGCCAGGAGCGCTTCGCCAGCCACCCCGAGGTTTGCGCCGTGGACCTGCCGGTGGTGCTCGCCCAGCGTATTCCGCTCGGCCCAGGCCTTCCTGAGCCAGGGGTCGAGTCCGGGCCCCGGCTCAACCGTTCCGAGCACCAGGCTGTAGCCGCATGAAGCGAGCCGATACTGCTCAGTCAACCAGTTTGCCGGAACGGTGGTGTCAGCGTCAGTGTTTGCCACCCAGAATCCTGCCGGATCACCGGATCCGATCGACGCTGTCACGCCGGCCTGCCGGGCACGACCAACCGACCTGTGCTCGGTCTGCACAACCTTCACGCCCGCCCATTCGGCGGCCACCTGCGCCGAAGCATCCCGGCAGTCGTCGAGAACGACAGTCACATCCACCTGCACAGCCGGGTGCAGGTTCCGGAAAGCGTCAGCGGCTCGAAAGACAGCCCGGAGGCAGTCGGGCAGAAGAGCTTCCTCGTCCCTCACCGGAATAATGACGGCCATTCGTTCCGGGATCACAGCAGTCCGCTTCCCCGGGCTACCGAAACAGCCCCCGGGTGGGTCAGGATATCGATACGGAAGTCCTCCTCCTGGTGCTCTGCGAACAACTTGAGCCCGCGGCAGGCACGGAATGCCTCGTGCACGGCGTCGCCATTCAACGGCCACCCGTCAACGGGATGCCGCCAGTGGCATAACATCACCACCCCGTCCCGCCCAAGGGAGCCAAGACAGCGGCTGATGACCTCTTCCAGCTGGGCCGCGCTCAGGTAGTAACCGGTCTCGGACAGGACGATCAGGTCGAAAATTCCCTCCGGCCATTCCTCGGGGATGCGCATGACCCGTGCTTCGGCACCCTTATAGCCGGCCAGCCGGTTCGCGGCCTGCCCCACCGCGCTCGGGCTGACATCCACTGCCACCAGGGAATCGCACCGCGCAGCCAGCTCGGCGGAGAGCACACCCACTGAACACCCGAGTTCCAACCCGTGGGAATACCGTTCCCGTGGCAGGAGGGCCAGGGATACCGCCCGTTTGCGGCGCTCATAGAAACGGTCCTCATACCCCCAGGGGTCCTTGCACCCGGCGTGCAGACGCTCGAAGGCACTCAGAGGCGGAGTGACGGCGAAGGCCTCGAATGGCCGTGCGAAATGCTCAATGATTGCAGGGCCGAGGAGGACTTCGTCTCCCGGTTCTTCCGACAGCGGTTCGATCTGCGTGACATGCATCCTCTGGGCCGCCGTCTTCAGTTCCAGCTCCGCCTCAGTAAGCGGCAGAATTCTCATCGTGTCCCACGGAACACTGGACGACGACGGCTCTGCCCAATGCCAGAGCCACACCGGATATTCAAGAAGCGCCATCCCATGTTCTTCAGCCACTGATCGGGCGGCATCCCCCGCCGCATCGTGGTCGGGATGCCCATCGCGATGCCACGGCGCCACGAGCAACGTGCGTTCAGACGGTTGCGGACCAAGCAGTGTCTGCAGTGCCCTGGCAACCGGCAACGCGGTCACTGCTCCGTCAGGAAGATCGAGGAAGTGGACACGGGAGTCCGCGGCGAGAAGCTGTACCGCCTCGCGCAGCTCGGACTTTCTCCGGCGCGCAAGCACATCCCGGGAGTGCGTCGTCGAAGCGGGGTGAGAGGCTTCGCCGGCCGTCGCCACCACTATGTCAACCGAAAGGTGGAAATCGTTCTTCAGACGGGTGAGCAAGCCGCCGGCCGCGAGGGTTTCATCATCCGGGTGGGCTGAGAGCAGGATCAAACGTTCCGGTGGCCTGCCGTCGAAGAACGATTCGAGATCCAGCGGACGGTTGGCGCGCCACTCGGAGCGCCACAGCCGCTCCGGCGTGCTGTCATCCTGATGCGTGAACGTCACCAGGGCACCGGATCCAGGGAGAGTACCGCAGCACCAAGGGACGCGGAATCGCGTTCGGCGTGATGCTGGCGGATATAGACCTGCAGATCAGCAACCCGCCTGGCGTGCTCCTCCTCGTGAACCAGCGGTCCCGGCCCCATTGCATGCGCGGCAACGGACAGGATCTCCTCAGCGGACTGCACCACAACTGAACGGACGCGTGCTGCCAACCGGGCGCCTTCCTTCCCCTTGGCCTCGCCGTTATCCACCGCCTGCGCGGCATCCTTCAGGACAGCTGCCGCCCGGTGCAGTGCCACGTCGATCGCGCCCAGGTGCATCAGTCCGATCTGATCCGGCTCCCGCTCGCGCGCAGTTTCCATCACCCGCCTCGCCAGACCTACGGCGCCTCCGTACCAGCAGGCCGCAACACCCATGCCGCCCCACGCGAAACCGTCCCGTGCCAGGTACCAGTTCTCATCCCCCACCGGTTCGGCCGGCACCCGCAATAGATCCAGCGGGCCGCTGTCCACCGCGGCCAGGCCCCTGCTCACCCAGGTACCGGCGACCGGCCGCACACTGTCACGGCTGAGATCCACCGCAAACGCCCGCCGTCCACCGGTCGGAACGTGGGCAGTGATGAGTGCCCGGTCCAGCCGTGTCCCGAGCGAGCACCATGGTTTGCGACCACTGAGAACCCAGCCTCCGTCGTCGTACTCTGCCTGCAGGCGCGTACCGGGGCTCTCAGCCGCGAAAACTCCCCAGGTGCCTTCGGGGTCCGGCACCCGGGCTTCGGCAAGGATCGCCAGTGCGTCGAGGTGGGGCTCTATGACGCGCGCTACGGTGAGGTCCGCCGCCGCCAGGGTGGCCAGGCATTCCCATAGCGCCAGGGTTGACCCGGATCCCGGCCGTGGAGCGAACAAACCTACGCGCCCGGCGAGGACCAGCGCATCAGCCGGTGATCCACCCGAAGCGTGCGCTTCCCGGTACAGTCCGTCCAGATCCAACGCGTCTGCCGCACCCAGAAAAACCCCTGTCATGCGTGCCCGTGGTTGAACAGGTTCCGGACTTCACCGGCACCCATCGCCTGCTGGCGGTACTCGTCCGTCAGGACGGTCAACACCTGTCGCGCATATTCCTCGTTGGTTGAGGCGACAGCGTCCTTCGCGTACACAACCCGCACGTTATTCGCGTACGCATCCGCTGAGGTCTGGGCGACGCAGTTGTGCGTCGCGACTCCCGCCAGCACCACGGTATCCACACTGAGGTTCCGCAGGCGCTGCAGCAGATCGGTTCCAAAGAAGGCGCTGTCGCGCGTCTTCACCAGCTCCGGGAGGCCCTCGATTTCCAGGCCGTCGACCGGCTCGGCCTGCTCAGTACCGCTGAACAGGAAGCCCTGGTCGTCGTCGAGCATGCTGAGGGTCCAGGTGGACCTGTCCCGCTGGTGTTCGGTGCGGATCACATAAGCGGCAACCCCGGCTTCCCGCGCATCCCTGATGACCGAGTTACACGCTGCCACCAGCGCTTCCTGCCGGCTTCCAAGGGCGCCGTCCTCGAAGAATGCTTTCTGCATGTCGATAATCAGCAACGCAACTGCCACGTGTATGTCCTTTCCGCGGGGGACCTCGCGCATCTCTTGGACAGCATACTTACGAATTTTCCTTGAGGCGCGTCCCGGCGGGGTCTAGCGTTGGTCCTACGAAGGCCGTCCTCAAAGGAGAAATGCCGTGAATTCCCTGTGGCTCGAATCAGCACCGCACATTCCCGCCAATGCTTTCCAGGAGGGCGGACAGTATGATTCCGTGGTGGTCGGAGCCGGCATCACCGGGCTGACCACGGCCACACTGCTCGCGCGGTCGGGCCAGCGGGTGGCTGTCCTGGAAGCACGCACTGTCGGTGCTGTCACTACCGGAAACAGCACAGCGAAGGTGTCGCTGCTCCAGGGGACACAACTGTCCTCCATCATCGACCATCACGGCGCTGCCCTGGCGCGCCACTACGTCACCGGGAACCGGGAGGGCCAAAGCTGGCTTCTGAGGTTCTGCGATGAGCACGGCGTCAGCTATGACATCCGGGACGCTGTCAACTACGCAATAACCGACGACGGCGCCCGCCTCCTCAGTGCCGAACGGGACGCCTGCGCCAACTCCGGGCTCACGGCCCTGCTGGAGGAGTCCACGGAACTGCCCTTCCCCGTGAAGCGCACCCTGCGGGTGCCCGGCCAGGCGCAGGTACACCCACTCGAAGTGCTTGCCGCCCTCGCCGCCGACTTCCGGCAGCACTCCGGCCTTCTTGTTGAAGGCGTGCGGGTGACAGGGGTGAAGGCGGGCAGCACAAAGGGTGAGCGGACCACAATCCAGACCTCTCTGGGTGAAGTGACGGCGGCCAACGTGGTGATTGCCACCGGCACTCCCATCCTGGACCGCGGCGGGCACTTCTCCGTGCTTGAGCCGCTCCGCTCCTATGCAGTCGCTTTCACGGTGCAGGATGTGATCCCCAGCGGCATGTACCTGTCGGTTGACTCGCCCTCCCGTACCCTGCGGAGTGCCACCGTTGAGGGCAGGCAGTACCTCATCGTGGGCGGCAACGGGCATACGGTCGGGCGCCAGGCGCACACCCAGTCGCTCGTTGATGACATTATCCGCTGGACTCAGGAGCTCTTTCCCACGGCCCAGCCCGCCTTCAGTTGGTCCGCTCAGGACTACCGGCCGACGTCGTCCGTTCCCTACGTGGGCAAAATGCCCATCAGCGGGCAGTCCATCTATACCGCCACCGGCTTCAATAAGTGGGGTTTCACCAACGGTGTTGCTGCAAGCCTTGCCCTGTCCGCCGGGATTCTGGGGGGAAACATGCCGTGGGCTAGGGAGCTGTACAAGACCCGGGTAGGCAGGCAGGACGCGCTGAGCACAGTGAAGGCGAACGCCGGCGTCGGCCTTGAGATGGTGACAGGGTGGCTGGGCGGCCTGGCACGAACCCCACGATCCCATCCCCCCGAGGGCGAGGGCGTGGTTGTACGGGAGGGTGCGCGACCGGTGGGCATCTGCCAGATCGAAGGCATCACCCACCGCGTATCCGCTGTGTGCCCCCACCTCGGCGGTGTGTTGAGCTGGAATGACGCTGAACGGTCCTGGGACTGCCCGCTGCACGGGTCCCGTTTCACCCATGACGGAGTGCGGCTTGAGGGTCCGGCCACCCGGGATCTGCAGGCTCCCTAGAAACAGTTTCCTTTGCGTTCGCCGCGGGTTCACCCAGTATTCACCTGTATCGTGGGCGTGTGATTTTGCGCCGTGTACTTACCCTCGCCGTCACCTGCGCTGCAGGCCTGTCAGTCGCCTCCTGCGGCTCGGACTACCCGCTGGGTCCGGCGCAGGAAGCTGCAGCGGAAAACGCCAGCTCCAGCCTGAGCGGAACCATCACCGGAGCCGGTTCATCGGCCCAGGGCCCCGCCATGAATGCCTGGCAGGCGGAGTTCGCCACCATCCACCCGGATGTTCGCGTGCAGTACTCACCCGATGGTTCGGGCGCAGGCCGTGGTGCGCTTCTCGCCGGAGCCGTGGATTTCGCCGGCTCCGATGCGTCCCTCAATGAGGACGAGCTCGAGGAATCACGGAAGGTGTGCGGTCCCGACGGAGCGTTCAACATTCCCGCTTATGTGGCGCCGATCAGTATTGCCTTCAACCTGCCCGGCATCGAGGAGCTCAACCTCGACGCCGCGACCATCGCCGGCATTTTCCGCGGTGAGGTGACGCGCTGGGATGATCCGGCCATCGCCGGCCAGAATGAGGACATCGAGCTCCCGGATCTCCCGATCACCCCGGTGAGCCGCTCGGATGACTCCGGCACCACGGAAAACTTCACGGACTACCTGCACGCTGTGGTGCCGGATATCTGGACCGACGAGGCTGACGGCACGTTCCCGTCGGGCCTGGCCGGAGAGAACGCCAAGGGCAATGCCGGCGTCGTCAGTACTGTTTCCGGCACCGAGGGAGCGGTCACCTACGCAGATGATTCCGCCGTCGGACCGCCCCTGGGCAAGGCGAACCTGCTGGTAGGCGATGAGTACGTAGCGGTGAGCCCGGAGGCTGCGGCCGCCGCCGTGGATGTCGCTGAACCGGTGGAAGGCCGCGCCGAGTTCGATATTGCCCTGAACCTGGACCGGAAGACCACGGCACCGGGCGCCTATCCCCTGGTTCTCGTTTCCTACCACGTCTACTGCTCCACCTATGGAGACGAGGAGACCGCGAACCTCGTCAGGACCTTCGGCACCTTCGTGGTGAGCGAGGAGGGCCAGCAGGCAGCAGCGGAGGCCGTCGGCAGCGCACCGATTTCAGCAAGCCTGTCGAAGCGCGCAGCGGAAGCGATCAGCACGATCGACGTCGAGAACTAAAACACGTCCACGCAAAGACGGAGGATCCTCCCGAGAGAGGACCCTCCGTTTCGCGTTCTGCTTTAGGCCGGGTTGGCAGCTCGCGGTCCGCCGGACTCAGGATCGTCCAGCGACGGATCGGCGAGACCCGGGCCGTCTGCCAGTGGATCGGCCGACCGGCTGGCCGTAGCCGAACCCGAGCCCGGGGCGTCAACGTTGCCCCGCCAGGCGCCTGTCTCATTGCCTGTGTTCTCGATGAACTCCTTGAACCGGGCGAGGTCTGCCTTCACCTGCCGGTCATCGGCGCCTACCGCTGCGCCGACTTTCTCGGTGAAATTCTCCGGATCCCAGTCCAGCTGGACGGTCACCCGGGTCTGTGCGTCATCCAACCTGTGGAAGGTCACGACGCCGGCATGGGATTTTCCGTCCGTGCTCTTCCAGGCAATACGCTCATCGGGGTGCTGCTCCGTGATCTCGGTGTCGAACTCACGCTCGACGCCGCCGATCTTGGTGACCCAGTGGTTACGGGTGTCCGAGATTTGGGTGATGGACTCCACTCCACCCATGAACTCGGGGAAGGCCTCGAACTGGGTCCACTGGTTGTAGGCGGTGGACACCGGCACTGAAACGTCGATGAATTCCTGAACTGTTGCCATTGTCTGTTCCTCCTGTTTGCTGGAACTTCCCACGGATCAACTGACCGCTTGTTCGTCACGCTAACCCACGGTTCATCACGGATCAATAAAATGCTAAGTTTACTTAGAGTTTTCCCAGCTACTGGATCGCGGCGAAAGTCCGGGTCTAGGCTGGAGGCTGATGCTGGCAGCGTCAAGCGGCCGGAATTCCGTCACGAGTGGAGGATTTATGAAGGCGTCAAAAACCCTGACCGACAACATGCAGCTGGTGCTGGTGGATCTGGTGGAACTGCATCTGCAGGGCAAGCAGGCTCACTGGAACGTGGTCGGCAAGAACTTCCGCGACCTGCACCTGCAACTGGACGAGATCATCGAGGATGCGCGGCTGTTCGCTGATCAGATGGCGGAGCGCATGCGCGCCCTGCACGCCGTCCCGGACGGGCGGAGCGCCATCGTCGCCAAGGGAACGTCACTGGACGAGTTCCCCGCCGGCCTCGTGGACACCAAGGACACCGTCGCCATGGTTGTTGCCATGCTGGAATCTGCCGTCGGCCGGATGCGCGAGGTTCATGACCAGGTGGATGAGGAAGATCCCACCACTGCGGACATCCTGCACGGCATGATCGAGAAGTTCGAGCAGTACGCGTGGATGGTGAATGCAGAAAATATGCAGCCGACAGCCAACGTGGTCACGCCGAGCAAGAAGTAACCGGTTCATGGCAGAAGGGCGGCAGTCACCGGACTGCCGCCCTTCTGCCATGTCTAGCGGTACTCGCCGCCGCCCTGGGTCAGGCCGGGCAGGAACTCCTCCGGAAGTTCTGATACCGGAACAATCACCATGTCCTGCACCTTCCAGTCCATCTCCACGCACGCCTCACGGGCTTTCTCGATGCGCTGCAGGGTTGCACCCGGCCAGCCCCGCGGAACCACAAATGATTCGATGTGGAAGACGTGCCCTTCATCGCGCACCCGCGACCTGGCCTCGCGTACCCAGCTCAGGCTCTGCAGGTAGGAGTCAATCCGCTCCCCCACCGGGTCCGGCCGGGAATCGTCGTAGGTCCGTGCCCGCGTGTCGGTCAGCCCGCCAATGGCAGCGCGCAGGTTCTTGATCCCATCGTGGAGGATGCTCGTGGAGATGAGGATCGCGGCCGCATAATCCGCCCACCACAGCCCCACGCCGATGCCCAGAACACCCACCGCCGCGGAGAGCGCCGTCATCCAGTCGGCCTTGTTCATATCGGCGTCTGCGTAGAGCACCTTGTCGTGCAGCGTCTTTGCGAGCTTCATCTTGATGATGCCCAGAACTACCGGGGGCCCGGCAGTAAACAGCATGGCGAGCACCATGAGCCATCCCAGCCAGAACGTGTTTCCCAGGAGGGTGACCCCGCCGATGGTGGGGTGTTCCGCAGTAACAAGCCCTATCCCCGAATCGACCAGCAGATACGCCCCCATCACCACCAGCGCGACCGCCGCCACCAGGTGAGCCACGCCGACCGCGCGGTGGTATCCGTAAGGGTGGGATTCAGTGGGACGACGGCGGATGATGCGAGCCGCAATGAGGAAGGAGATGGGTGGAAGGAAGGAGAGCAGGTCCTCGATCCAGGCGGCCTTCATGGCCTGCGAGTTTCCCAGCACCAGGTAGACCAGGAAGGTCGAAACCGCCAGGAACACTATGGTGATCCATTCCCATTTCACGGCTTTGTGCAGTGCCCGGCGTTGCTCTTCCGGCAGTTCGGTATGGCCGAAGCGTGCTGCTTCCTCTTCTCCGTTGCTGCTCACAGTTCCACCTCCTGCGCCTGAAGGAACTGGTCGAGCTTCAGGAGGAATGCATTCTCACCCATGGGAACGAGCATGACGTGCTTGACCGTCTTGCCGCGCTCATCTCTGGTTTCAGCGTAGGGGCGGGTGATGCCGGCTTCCTTGATCCACGGAGTGTCCGCCGCGAATCCTCCGATAGCCATGTCCAGTTGGCCGTGGGACAGGTCCTGGGCAAGTTCGTGTTCGGACCCGGGCACCCACTCAATGGTGGCGTCCAGGGTCTCCGCGAACTCCTCGACCAGACCGGGTTCAATACCTGCCGGATCTCCGGCCCGGGGCAGTTGAACCCACTCGGCGTTCTCCGTCACGCCAACCCGGAGTGTCGCTCCGGAAACCCGCTCCAGGGTTCCGTCGGGGTCCTGCGGAATGGTGATGCCACAGGACGTCAGGCCGAGAAGAAGCACCAACCCTGCCGCTGCGCCACGAATGTTCAGCATGCTTCGTAATTTACCCCTTCCCTGCTGTTTCCGCAGGTCAGGCGGGCATCGGTTCAGCGTCCGGGGAAGCTTGGGCGCTCCTTGGCGAGGAAGGCGCGGGTACCCTCCGCCTTGTCCTGGGTGGTGAACGCGGTCCGGAAGGATTCCGCCTCGAGGGCAAGGCCTTCAGCAGTGGGCTTGCCCTCGATTTCCGACAGCGTTCTTTTAACGAGTGCGACGGCGGTGGGAGACTGGCGTGCCACTGCGGCCAAAGTGCTGTGGGCACCGTCGAGCAGTTCCTCGGCGGAATCGAAAAGCGCTGTGACGAGACCGGCGCGGTGTGCTTCGTCAGCCTTCAGGCGGCGGCCGGTGAAGAGAAGTTCGCGTGCCAGCCCGGGCCCCACGTAACGGGGCAGCCGGACGGACCCACCGAAGCCGGGAACGAGCCCCAAACCGACTTCGGGCTGGCCGAAGGATGCCGATGATGCGGCGTAGATCAGGTCGCACGCCATCGCGAGCTCGCAGCCCCCGCCGAGCGCGAAGCCGTTCACCGCAGCGATGACCGGCACGGGAAGCTGCTCGACCGCAAGGGTCACCTGGTGCATGCGGGAGCTGTGAGCATGCGCTTCGTCCGGCGTCATGCCCTCCATTTCGCGGATATCCGCGCCGGCGACGAAAGCCTTCCCCGTACCGGTGATGATGACGCCGCGAACCGGCCACGCGCCGTCGTCGTTCGCCAACACCTCCGAAACCGCGCTGATGCAGTGTTCAAGGTCCTGGACCACCCTTGTGGACAGGGCATTCAGGGCGTCCGGGCGGTTCACCGTGATGGTGAGGACGCCATCACGGATGTCGGTCAGGAGGGTTGGGTAGACAGGAAGCTGCATGAGCCCAAGCGTAGCGACCGAGGGACCCGGAGTGAGCGAAGCGAGCCCTGGGAGGCCGCTGCGCGCGTACCGACCGAGGGGCCCGGAAATGTCAGAACGGGATGCCATCTTTGACTCAGTCACACTGAAGGAGTGCATCCATGACCGACCTCATCTTTCACCCACCCTGCTCATTCCTCGAATTTTCGGGGCTGCGGCGGAATGTGGGTTTCAACCGCGAACACCTCGAATCGCAGCTGGCGCAGGAAGGGGTCATCCTGCGCTTCAGCGAAGGCAGCGGAGAGCTGCCCTGTGCCTACACGGTGGGCCTTACCGGCCGGGGGCTACCGGAGCTCATCCTGTATGGCCGGAGCCCCGGTCATCTGCGTCATGCCTGGTCGCTCATCGAACCGGAACTGGGCCGTCTCGCGGAGGCCGGAAGGAGGGTTTTCCATGGACAGTTCGACGGGCAGACCGTCCGCGTCCGGAGGGCGTCGCTGCACCGGCTCCGGGATGCCTTCGCGCTGTATGGCCGGGACGGATTCAGCGCCCTGCAGGTCTATTGGATGGTCGGCTCCGGGAACCACCTGCCGCAACAGTGGGAAATCCGGTACCTCGCGGCGCAGCCCTTCCTCGGCGAAGGAACCCTCGGTGACCTGATCGACGGGAGGAACAACGCCTGATCAGGGCAGCAGTTCCGGCGGAACAAGGAGCAGCAGGGCCACGCCGGTGCCGTTGAACACTATGTGAGTCACTATTGCCGCGCCGAGGCGGCCGGTGAACACTGTCAGCACCCCGCACACAAGCCCAACAGTGAATGTGCTGAGCAGCAGGTAGATGGATGAACGGAGGTCCGGAACGGCACCGGTATGCAGCAGGCCGAAGGCGAGGGAACTCACCAGCAGCGCCATGACCGTGGATGCCACGATGGACCGTCTCTGGACGGCGGGCGTCACGGCGTCGCCACGGTTGCCCGTGCGTCGGAGCCAGAGCGCATTCTGCACGCCGCGCAGCACCAGGCCGCGGTTGAACAACTCCTCAAGGAAAGGCGCGATCAGCACTCCCCCGAGTACGCCGTTGATGAGCAGCCAGACGGTATCACCGGTCAGGAACAGTTCCGCGTTGCCCTGGATGACTTCACCGTCCTGCAGAGGCCACAGGAGCGTAAGAACCGCGAGGATTATGGCCAGCACCACCCTCGCGGCAATGCCGGCGCCCAGGCCTACGGCGAGGTCGATCCATTGGAACCGCAGGCCGAAATCGAGGGCGAGGGAGCGGAATCCGTGGCGGCGGGAAGCGTAGAAGGTCACGCCGAACATCGCCGTCCAGGTCAGCAGCAGCGATGCAAAAATCAGCTCCGGACCGAACGGCAGTACCTCCGCCAGGGCAAGGGTGCCAAGCAGCGGCACCAGCACCACAATCACCAGGCCCGCCAAGGCAAGGCCTGCACCCCACCGGGGTGCGAGGGGCCCTTCGGGGGTCAGCTGGGTGGGGTTCGCCAGGCGGAACGGAGTGCCCTGCGCTGCAGGTGGGGGAAACGATCGGGGCATGCAAGCACCCTATCTGCCCTTCCAGGAAAGAAACCGGGTCCGGGCAGTTGACGGCTGGGGGTAGGGAGTTCTTTAGTGAAGGGACATCACGATCAGGGAGTGCCGATGAGTGAGTTCGGATTGCCGGCAGGGTTTGTGTTCGGGACCTCAACCGCGGCAGCGCAGATTGAGGGCGCGGTCAATGAAGGCGGCCGCGGGCCCAGCATCTGGGATGACTACGCGAGCCAGCACAGCAACATCCTCGACGCTTCCAGCCCGGCCATTGCATGCGACCACTACAACCGGTATGAGGAGGACTTCGATCTCCTCAAGCAGCTGGGCGGCAAGGCATACCGGATGTCGATCGCGTGGCCACGCATCCAGCCAACGGGCCGGGGGCCCGCGAATCCTGAGGGTATCGCTTTCTACCATCGGCTCCTTGACGCCCTGCTGGACCGCGGGATCGAACCGTGGGTCACGCTGTACCACTGGGATCTTCCACTGGCCCTGCAGGACGCCGGCGGGTGGCAGAACAGGGAAACCATCGATGCCTTCGCCGACTACACGCGGATTCTCCGCGACGAGTTCGGAGGAAAGGTTTCCGCCTGGATGACCGTCAACGAGCCGGTGGTGCACACCGGCGTCGGGCACGCGATCGGACGGGCTGCGCCGGGGCTCATGCTGCTGGGCAGTGCATTCTCGGTGGCGCATCACCTGCTGCTTGCGCACGGGCGTGCCGTGCGCGTGCTGCGTGAAACGCTGGATACGCCCATCGGCGTGGTCAACAACCACTCGCCCGTGGAACCGGCGAGCGGCTCCGAGAAGGAGCGGAACCTCGCGCTGCTCTACGATCACTACCACAACGGCCAGTTCGCGGGACCGCTGCTGACCGGTGAGTATCCGGCCGACCTTGCCGAGATTGAGGGTATGTCCTTCGAGGTGATCCGGGAGGGGGACATGGAGATCATCTCCACCCCCCTGGATTTCTACGGCATCAACTACTACTTCCCCACGAAGGTCGGGGCAGCACCGCCGCTGTTTCCGGTTCCATTCATGCCGCGCGAGTATTCCGACGTCCCGAAGACCGACTTCGACTGGCCCGTGATTCCGAGCGGCCTGACCACCATCCTCAAGCAACTCAAGGAGCAGTACCCCAATATTCCGCCGATCTACATCACCGAAAACGGCTGCGCCTACAACGACGGCCCCGGCGGAGACGTCACGGACACCCGGCGGATCGAGTTCCTGGAGAAGCATCTGGCGGCGGTCGGCGATGCGATCGCGGACGGTGTGGACGTACGCGGGTATTTCCACTGGACCCTGATGGACAACTGGGAGTGGCAGGAAGGCTACACAAAGAAGTTCGGTCTGATCCGGATGGAACCGGCAACGCTGGACCGGGTGCCGCGTGCTTCCTTCCACCGGTATGCGCAGATCATCGCCGAGCATTCCGTTCCGGAAACCGATGCCGGACCTGCTCCGGCTCCGTTGGCCGCCGAGGCGTCCTGAACGGCCCGCTAACGACGCCGGCCGCGCCCCCGGGCACCCGGGGCGCCTTTGGTGGTGCCCGGTTTGCGCCGGGTGGTCCTGCCGGAAGCCGGTTTGCCCTGTGGGGTTTTCGCCGGCTTGGCGGTCTTCTTCGGTTCCGAGGCCGCGTCCTTCTGCGCTGACGGCTGCCGCGAACTCCGGGCGGTCCGTCCACGGACTATGCCGATGAACTCCTCGATCTCATCCGTGGTGTTGTCCGCCACCCAGGCGACCGCGATGGTGGTTACCGGCGCGTCCTGCACGGGCCGGATTTCCACATCCCGCCGGTTGTAGTGCCGCGCCACGGACATGGGGAGCACCACGACGCCGGCACCGGACGCCGCAACCTCAATAGCCATGCGTGCTCCACCGCACTCCTGGACATCGAGGAGGTTCTCGCCGGCCAGCTCGGCGGGCTCAACCTCATCGAGCAGGGAGAGTTCGTTTTCCTTTGAGACGACCACCACGGCCAGCTCCTCATAGAGCGGGATCACACTGAGTGCGTCGCGGTCCACGGGCAGCCGGACAAAGGCGATATCCACCGAACCGTCCCGGAGCGCTGAAACCAGCCCGCCGTCGTCGTACCCGTTTGCTTCAATCGGGAGATGCGGGTTCCGTTCGCGCCAGCGTCCCACCCATTTGCCGGGCGTCACCCCGGTCACGAATCCGATCCTCAGGACGGGAGGCTGGGTCTCAGGCACGTCCTCACAGTAACCCAGTCAGCGCTACCCTGAGAGGATGACCCCAGCGAAGTCCCCGCAGACCATGAAACCGGCCACAGCCGCGAAGAAACTTGGCATCTACCTGCCCGCAGCACCCCAGGAGTTCCAGGACAGGGACATCTCCCGCGGAGAATTCAACGAGCTCCAGGAGAACCCGCCGGAGTGGCTCGCGGAGCTGCGCCGGACCGGTCCGCACCCGCGTCCCGTAGTAGCGCAGAAGCTTGGTGTTTCGATCAGCGGCCTGGCACGCGGCGGCATTTCAGATCCGCTGACGACGGCGGAAATCACCGCCCTCCTGCAGGCGCCGCCGGAGTGGCTGGTTGCGGAGCGCTCGACGATGGCACAGGTGCGCGCCGAGGAGAAGAGAATCAAGGAAGAACGGCGCGCGAAGAGCTAGGTTCTACGCCGGATTCAGCGGCTCGATGAGTAGCGGGCTGTCCTCACGTACCGGTCCCACCTCATGGAACTGCAGCCGTTCGGCAACGGGGGTGGCCGCGGCGACCGCCTCATCAGCCAGCTCCTGCGTCCCCTTCGTCGTGGGGTTCAGCCACTCGTTCCAGAAGTCTCGGGGCAGGGTCACCGGCGTGCGGTCGTGGATTTCCGCCACTCCCCCCACCGCCTCGCGGGTCAGGATGGTGGAGGAAAGTACCCACCGGTTGGGGTGGTCATCGGGCAACTCGCGATTGCGCCACCACGCGTACAGCCCCGCGAACACCACCTGCTCACCGGGTAGATGGATGTAGAACGGGATCTTGGTTTTTCCTTCGGTGCGCCACTCGTAGTAGCCGCTGGCCGGAATGAGTGCCCGGCGGCTCTCGAGGGACGGCTTGAAAGTGGGTTTGCTGCCCACAGTTTCCGCCCGGGCATTGAAGGTCGGGCCCTTCGTTTTCAGTTCCCTGGAGAACGACGGCGTCAGCCACCACCGCGCTGCCTCCAGACGGCGGGTGACGTGGCCGTCCTTGAGCGACTCCAGAACCACCCGGATGGGGTCGGTGGGACTGATATTCCATGAGGGTTGGGGCAGGTTTTCACCCACCGTATCGACATCGAAAAGGTCCACCAGGTCCTTGTTCGACCCCGCCACTACAAAGCGTCCGCACATGGAGACAGGGTACTGGAGATCGGTCCTTTCCAGAGGTTCTCCACAACCGGATGGATCAATTGACTTAATCGAACATGCGTTCGAATATTAAGTGTGAATTCATCAGCTGCAGCCGTCTTTCAGGCCGCATCCCCGGGGCATTCCCTGCAGGGTGCCCGCCGGGGGCTGTCCGCTGTGGATCCTGCAGGAGCGGCTGATTCCAGGGCAAGGCTCAAGGCAGAACTTCAATCCAGGATCAACGGCATACAGAAAAGCCGGCCTTCTTCCCGGCGGCTGCCCACCGTGCCGGTGCTGGCGGGTATTCTTCCGGGCGGCGGCCTGCAGGCGGGGGCCGCCTATTCGGTCACAAACTCCACCACCCTTGCCATGGCTTTGCTGGCCGGACCTTCAGGGGCCGGGGCGTGGTGCAGTGTCATCGGCATGCCGACCTTCAGCGTGGAGGCCGCTGCGGGCTTCGGGATAGCGCTGGACAAACTGGTTCTGGTACCCCATCCCGGAGACCAATGGCTCACCGTTACCGCCGCCATGGTGGACGTGGTGTCAATCGTCCTGACCTGCGTTCCACAGCATGTCGCACCGGCGGACGCTTCCCGCCTCATGGCCCGGCTGCGCCAGCGCGGTGCTGCACTGGTGACCATGGGCCGCTGGCCGCACAGTGAGGCCACGCTCAGCGTGACCGGAAGCAACTGGCAGGGTCTGGGTTCGGGAACCGGGCACCTTCGAAGCCGCCGGATGAGAATCACGGCTCACGCTTCTACCGGGCGTTCCCGTACCGCTGATCTGTGGCTCCCGGATCTGCAGCATGGGCCCTGGTCCACATCCCTGTCCAACTCCGTACCTGCGGTGCATGGAGGTACGGAGCAGCAGGAATTCTTCTCAAGGTCAGCCTCATGAAGCTTCCCCCGCCGGGCCAGGCTGCTCCGGCTGCTCCGGTCAGTACCCGCAGCATGGTTCTCTGGTGTCCCGACTGGCCCATTACCGCCGCGCTCCGCGAACACCTCCTGCCGGCGGAACACCCTGTGGCACTGATCGAGAAGGGCGAGGTTTTTGCCTGCTCTCCCGCTGCACGGGAGCAGGGAGTCAAACGCGGCCTCCGCCTGCGGGAGGCCCAGGCCCGCTGCACCAGCCTGACCGTGCTCCCCTATGAGCCCGCGCAGGATGCAAGGTCCTTCGAACCCGTTCTGGCCGCCGTGGAGAAAATAATGCCCGGCGTGCAGCTGATCCGCCCCGGGTTATGCGCTCTTCATGCCAAAGGTCCCGCAAGGTATTACGGCAGCGAGAACCACGCTGCAGCTGTCCTGCTCAAGGCACTCGCCGCCATTGGCCTCACCGCCGCACGGGTGGGGGTTGCTGACAGTCCCTTTGCCGCTGAGCACGCCGCCCGTTCAACTGAGTTCCTGGATGAACCGGAGAGTGACTCCGTGTGGATCATCCCGCCCGGAGAATCACCCGCCTTCCTCAGCAGCTTTCCCCTGGAGGTTCTGGAGGAGCCGGCGCTTGCGGTGATCCTGCGGCGGCTGGGAATCCGCACCCTGGGTGATTTTGCTGCCCTCACCCGGGCTGATGTGCGTAACCGGTTCGGTGCGGAAGGTGCGTTGGCTCATCTCAAGGCAAGCGGACTTGACCACCACAGCGTGGTGGAAAGAAAACCGCCGGCGGAACTTGACGTCGTCGTGCACTGTGAACCGCCGCTGGCACGCATTGATGAGCTCACGTTCACCCTGCGCCTCTCCGCAGAGAAATTCGTGGACCGGCTGCGTGAGGCAGGGTTGGTGTGCACGGTCCTGTCGGTGCGGCTGCAGTCAGAGTCGGGTGAGGAATCGGTTCGGTCCTGGCGGCACCCCCGCTGGTTCGATGCCGATGATGTGCTGGACCGTGTCCGCTGGCAGCTGCAGGGCAGCGGAAACGTTGAGCACGGGCTGCGTGCCGGGATCAGCCGGGTGCAGCTTGCACCGGAGACCGTCGAAGATCTCAGCGACCATGCGGATGGACTGTGGGGAACGGGGCCTGATGAGAACATTCACCACGGCCTTGCCCGGGTACAGAGCATGCTGGGTCATGGCGCCGTCCTGACGGCCATGGTGGCTGGTGGAAGAATGCTCACTGACCGGCGCGTCTTCATTCCCTGGGGAGACCCACCGTCGGAAGCCGCGGCCAAAAGCCGGGATCTTCCGTGGCCCGGCCAGCTCCCCGGTCCTGCCCCGGCTACCGTTTTTGACCAACCCCGCCCCGTCCAGGTGCTGGACTGTGCGGGAGGCTCTGTGGACGTGGATGAGCGCGGCCTGCTGACAGGGGTCCCCACCGTCCTTGTGACGGAGCCGCCCCGGCAATCGGCTATTGCTTCGTGGGCAGGGCCGTGGCCCATCGTCGAGCGGTGGTGGGATTCGAAGGGCCGTGCCCTCAACCGGTTCCAGGTGGTGGATGACTCCGGGAGGGCCTGGCTGCTGTTGCTTGAGGACCACCACTGGTGGGCTGAGGCCAGTTATGACTGAACATTCCGCCTCCAGGATTGCCTCCGCGAATGGTGTGCACTGACATGGGCTTCAACAATCCCCCTGTTTCCTGGTCGGAGTTTGAGCGGACCCTCTCCGATCGTCGCCGTCCGGGATCCCCTCCCCTGGGCGCGGACGGTGGTGACAGTCCGGCCTGGTCGCTGAAACGGCATCCGTATTCTCCGCCGAAAGAACCGGTGCCTGCCCCGGCCGGTCCGGTGGTGCCCTACGCGGAGCTGCACGCGCATTCGAACTTCAGTTTCCTTGACGGTGCCGCCAGTCCCGAGCAGCTGGTGGAAGAGGCGCACCGTCTCCGCCTCCACGGGCTGGCGCTGACCGATCATGACGGTCTGTACGGAGTGGTCCACCTGGCTGAAGCAGCAGAGAAACACCCAGGGCTGTCCACGGTCTATGGCACTGAGTTATCCCTGGAACTGACCAAACCCCAAAACGGTGAACCGGACCCGGAAGGCCGGCATCTCCTCATCCTTTCCCGCGGGACGGAGGGTTATCACCGGCTGGCCGCAGCCATCACCGAAGCCCAGCTGAAACCGGACGCCGAGAAAGGCAAACCCCGGTACACCCTTGCCGAGCTCGCTAACAGGGCCGGCAACAACTGGATGATCCTGACCGGGTGCCGCAAAGGAGCCGTCCGCCATGCGCTCCGCAACGGCAATCTCCAGGACGCGGAGCGGGAAACCCGGCGCCTGACAGACCTGTTCGGTCCGGACAATGTCGCCGTGGAGCTCTATGACCATGGAAACCCACTGGACAGTACGCACAATGATGCCCTCTGGGAAATTGCTTCCCGGCTGAAGCTGCCCGTCGTGGCCACCAACAACGTGCACTATGCCGTGCCTGAGCAACACCGGCTCGCTACTGCAGTGGCTGCTGTGCGGGCACGGAGGTCGCTGGATGACATGGATGGGTGGCTGCCGGCGTCAGGTTCTGCCCACCTGCGCAGCGGCGCGGAAATGGCCGCCCGCTTTGCCGCCTACCCCGGAGCAGTCGAACGGACGGTGGAACTGGCCGATGATCTGGCGTTCCGGCTCAGCAGCGTCAAGCCCGGCCTGCCCAAACTGGACCTGCCGGGGGGCCACACCCAGATGAGCTGGCTGAGGAAACTGGTCTGGGAAGGTGCCGCGAAGTTTTACGCCGGCCGCAGTGACGTCCGCGAACGCATCGAGAAGGAACTGCGGGTCATCGAGGAAAAGGACTTTCCGGGCTACTTCCTGATTGTCCATGACCTGGTCAGGTTCGCCCGCAGCAGGGGAATCCTCTGCCAGGGCCGCGGATCAGCGGCAAATTCCGCCGTGTGTTATCTGCTGGAGATCACCGCCGTCGATTCCATCCTCTATGACCTTCCCTTTGAACGCTTCCTCTCCAGCCTGCGGGATGAGGAGCCGGATATCGACGTCGATTTCGATTCCGACCGCCGTGAGGAGGTGATCCAGTACGTGTACAACAAGTACGGTCGGTTCAACGCCGCGCAGGTTGCCAACGTGATCACCTACCGCCCCAAGTTCGCGGTCCGCGACATGGCCAAGGCGCTGGGACACAGTCCCGGGCAACAGGACGCCTGGTCAAAGCAAGTGGAGCGGTGGGGTGCGCTGGTGTCCAGCGATGACCATGACATCCCCGAGGCAGTCGTGGAGCTGGCTCAGGGCGTGCTGAAGTTCCCCAGGCACATGGGAATCCACTCGGGAGGCATGGTGCTCACCGACCGGCCCATCGGGGAGGTCTGCCCCATCGAGCACGGGCGCATGGACGGCCGTACCGTGCTGCAGTGGGACAAGGATGACTGCGCCTGGATGGGGCTGGTCAAGTTCGACCTGCTGGGACTCGGCATCATGGCCGCCATCCAGTACAACTTCGATCTCGTCCGGAAGCACTTCGGTGAGGAATGGACCCTGCACACCCTGCCCCGGGAAGAGCAGGGGGTATATGACCAGCTGTGTTTCGCAGATTCCATCGGCGTGTTCCAGGTGGAGAGCCGCGCCCAGATGGGAATGCTGCCCCGGCTGCAGCCCCGGCGCTTCTATGACCTTGTCATTGAGGTTGCCCTGGTTCGTCCCGGGCCCATCCAGGGCGGAGCCGTGCACCCGTACATTAAACGGAAGCTGGGCGAGGAGGAAGAAAGCTACCTTCACCCCAAACTCATACCGGTTCTCAAGCGCACGCTCGGTGTGCCGCTCTTCCAGGAGCAGCTCATGCAGATGGCCATGGTGGTGGGCAACTGCTCCGGCGCGGACGCTGATCAGCTTCGCCGTGCAATGGGATCCAAGCGCGGCCTCGAGCGCATCGACACGCTCAGGGAAAAGCTTTACGCGGGCATGAAGTCCAACGGGATCACCGGTGAAGTTGCCGACTCCGTGTACCGGAAAATCCAGGCGTTCGCCAACTTCGGATTCGCTGAAAGCCACTCGATCAGCTTCGCCCTACTGGTATACGCCAGCGCCTGGCTCCGCCTCCATTATCCGGGCGCTTTCCTGGCTTCGCTCCTGCGCGCCCAACCCATGGGTTTCTACTCTCCCCAGACCCTGGTGGCTGATGCCCGCAGACACGGTGTCACTGTCCTGCGTCCGGACATCCTGCTTTCCGGAACCCATGCGGATCTGGAGCTGCATGGTGACGGCGGAACAGGAGCAACAGGAGCGGAGAGTTGCCTGGAATTCCACCAGCCGCCGGTCGGAAAGTTTGACCGCACCATCCCGTTTGACTCAACGCTCCATCGCCGGGACGGCAACCATGCTGTCCGGCTGGGTCTGGACAGCGTCCAGTCAATCGGCAAGAAACTCGCCCAGTCGATCGTCGAGGAACGCGAAGCAAACGGTCCATTCGAGAACCTGGGTGACCTCGCGCGACGCACCGAGTTGAATTCCAACCAGCTTGAAGCGCTCGCGGCGGCTGGAGCGTTCGATTCGATGGGGCTTTCCCAGCGGGAAGCCCTCTGGCATGCCGGTCCGGCCTCCACAGAGCGTGAAGGCCAGATCAAGGGCACCACGGTGTACATCCAACCGCCCCTGTTTGCCGGCCTGACCGACGTCGAGCGTGTGGCGGCGGATCTCTGGTCCACCGGAATCACCACTGATGACCACCCGGTGCGCCACGTCCGCCAGACTCTACGGCGCCGGGGTGCGCTGTCAGCCGCTGACCTTCTTTCCGCGGAGGCCGGCAGGCGTGTTGAGGTCGGTGGAGTGGTTACCCACAGGCAGCGTCCGGCCACCGCCAGCGGCATTACTTTCATGAACCTTGAAGACGAGACCGGCCTGGTCAATGTCATCTGCTCAGTGGGCGTATGGCAGCGGTACCGGCGGATCGCCAGGGAAGCCAGCAGCGTGCTTGTTCGGGGGGTACTGGAACGGTCAAATGAAGGCGTGGTGAACCTGATCGCTGACAAATTCGAGGTACTCCGGCTCAAGGCCGCCACCAGGTCCCGGGACTTCCGTTGAGTCTCCCCAATCAGACCGGGCCACCGGGGAAAAAGGGGAGACCGGGGCAAAAGAAAAGCCCCGACCTGAGGCCGGGGCTTTTCCAAAAGTGCGCGAGGGGGGATTTGAACCCCCACACCCTTTCGGATACTGGCACCTGAAGCCAGCGCGTCTGCCGTTCCGCCACTCGCGCAAAGTCAAAAGACACGTTCAAAAGAATCTCTAGAACAGCAGAAATAAGCATAACGGAGGCCCCGCGAAAACACCTAAACGGGTGAACTCCGGCACGTCAGGCAACTCTGAGGCCCGCGGAATCGTTGAAGGTAATCGACGGGGCAACATGCCCGGTTAAGGCCATTTGAGAGACGCCCCAGTAGTATCGACACAAGACAGCAGCGGCCCGTCCCGACTCCGCGCGCTTTCGCGTGGGCACAACAGGGCAACCAAAGATGCAGGTGAGGAGGTGGAACATGGGCATTCTGGATAACGTCGAGCGCGGACTTGAGAAAATGGTTCGTGGCGCCTTCTCCACCGGTTCGCGCTCCCAGGTGCAGCCCGTCGAGATCGCCAGCGCACTCCGTCGCGAACTGGACAACAAGTCCCTGACCCTTGCCCAGGGACGCACCCTGGCCCCGAACGTCTTCACTGCGCGGCTCTCGGACCCGGACTTTGCACTGGCTCAGGAATGGGGCGCGCCGCTCGCCGAGGAACTGTGCGACGTCGTCATCAAGCACGTCAACAGCCAGAACTACACCCTCCAGGGCCCGGTCCGCGTGTCCTTCACCCGGGACTCCGACCTGAAGCCGGGGACGTTCGAGATCGACTCGGCAACGGAAAAGCAGTCGGCGCAGCAGCGTCGCCCGGCTCCGAGCGTTCCCAACCGTCAACCGACCCGCTATCAGGCCATCCTGGAACTCGATGGCCAGCGTTATTCACTTAATGCCGGCTCCGTACTGCTTGGTCGCTCCTCTGAAGCGGACATACTCATCGACGACACCGGCGTATCCCGCCGTCACCTTGAAATCCATACGGCCCATGGAAGGTCGCGTGCCGTGGACCTCGGGTCCACCAACGGCAGCTATGTCAATGGGCAGCGCGTTCAGGGCGAAGCCGAACTGACAGACGGATCGACAATCACCATGGGCCGCACCCGCATGACCTTCCGACTTGTTCCCGCGCAGAACGGTGGCCGCCAGGCATGAGTGATCTGACCGTAACGCTGCTGAGATACGGCTTCCTGCTCCTGATCTGGATCCTCGTGCTGAGCGTTGTCAGCGCGCTCCGGCGTGACCTCGTTGTCGGGCGGCGCAACCGGACCGGTGCGCCGTCTGCCCGTCAGGCCCGCAGGCACCCGGAGCTGGCTGAGGAACCGCCTGCACGTGCGCAGGCGCGGCGCCTCGTAGTCACCGAAGGGCCGCTGAAAGGCACCTCGCTGGATCTGGCGTCCAGCCCCATCCTTCTGGGGCGGGCCCAGGAAGCAACACTTGTCCTTGAGGACGACTATGCCTCGGGCCGCCATGCCCGTCTGTTTCCGCAGGGCAGCAGGTGGTTCATCGAGGATCTGGGTTCAACCAACGGAACCTACCTCGGCGGGAATCAGCTCACTCGTGCGCTACCGGTGGAGCCCGGTGTACCAATTCGGATCGGTAAGACGGTCATTGAATTGAGGCCGTAGCGCATGGCTCTGGTCTTCCGTTTCGCGGCCCGCTCCGATGTGGGGAAAGTCCGCTCCAAGAATGATGACTCCGCGTATGCGGGCCGTTACCTCGCCGTTGTAGCTGACGGCATGGGCGGGCACGCCGGCGGCAACATCGCCTCCGCATCAACTGTCCTCGATCTTGTCCACCTGGACCGCAAGGATTACGACGGCGACGCCGGCACCCATCTGGCCGACGAAATCCAGACCGCCAACTCGCTCCTCTCGGAGCTTGTCAGCAGCAATCCACAGCTTGCCGGCATGGGAACGACAGTCACTGCGATGCTCCTGAACGGCGAGCAGATCTCCTTTGCGCATATCGGCGATTCCCGGGCGTACCGGCTGAAGGACGGCGTCTTCGAGCAGATCAGCGTTGACCACACTTTCGTGCAACGGCTGATCGAAGAGGGCCGGCTCAAGCCGGAGGAAGCGGAGATTCATCCGCACAAGAACGTGCTGATGCGCGTGCTTGGGGACGTTGATGCCAGTCCTGAGCTTGATCTTTCAACGTTCGACGCCGCACCGGGTGAGCGGTGGCTGCTGTGCTCGGATGGCTTGAACGCTGTGCTGGATGACGCCGCAATCGAGCGGGTTGTCCGCGAAACCGCTGATCTTTCTGCCTGCGTCAATACGCTCGTCGATCTGACCCTGGCCGGCGGTTCACCGGACAACGTCACAATCGTGGTGGTGGACGTTGATACCGCCACACCTGAGGACCTCCGCACCGCCGCTCTGACAGCTCTCCCGCCTGCCCGTCAGGCAGCCGGAGAAAAAGGAGACGGCGCGCCCGCCGGAGATGCGGACGGGGATGCACCAGGAGCTGCGATCAGAGCCGACGTGATTCGCGAAGACCTGTCATCACGACCTCACACCCTGGTTGGATCCGCTGCACTGGCCACCGAAACAGGCCAGATACCGATCGTCACCCAGCGGTCCACTGAACGCCGGGCGGCGGTGATGCTCACCCACAAGGCACCCCCTGCTGACACAGCAGATGACGAGGCAGACGACGACTCCCCCCGACCGCGCCGGCGCTGGCTGTTCCCCGCCGCGCTGGCGCTCATGGCACTCATTCTCGCGGCTGTCCTGGCGCTCGGGTACGTCTGGACCCAGACGCGGTACTACGTTGCCACCTTCGACAACCGGGTGGCCATCTACAACGGCGTGGCGCAAACCCTGGGGCCAATACCCCTGAGCCATGTGGACCAGACCACCGATATCCCGGTCTCCAGCCTCCCTCAGTTCCAGCGGAACCGCCTGGAAAACACGCTCGCCGCCCGTGACCTCGAACATGCCCAGAACATCGTCCAGGACCTCCGCCGGTCGCTCCGGGCACTACCCTGCCCGCCGGAAAGCGACCCCAGCCCCTCCGCCAGCCCGTCGCCGAGCAGCTCCGCAACCGAGTCCGCTTCGCCCGAGCCGTCAGCCTCACCGTCCGGACGCGCATCGGCTGAGCCCAGCCCGAGCGCGACGGCGGAGCCGAGTGCAAGTGCCTCCGCCAGCGAGAATGCCGAGCCGGGGGAACCCGCCGTATGTGGAGGCATAATCCAGTGAGCGATGTCTTCACCGTCCCCAGACCGCGGCGCAATGTAGAGGCCCTCCTGCTGATCGTCGCGCTGACCGTGGCCATCGGTGCCAACTGGCTCGTGGGTCTGGACAAGGAGAATCCCTTTGACTCCGCCTTTTGGCTGCAGGGCGGAACACTCGCTGCCCTTGCGCTGATTTTCCACGTGCTGCTGCGCTTCCGCGCAAAGTATGCCGATCCAGTCATACTTCCGATCGTGATCGCTCTCAATGGCATCGGACTGGCCATGATCTACCGCCTTGATCTCGCGCTGCCGGCGAGCTCACAGCCGGTTGCGCCGAGCCAGTTCCTATGGACCACTGTTGCCATGGCGGCGTCCATCGGCACCCTGCTGGTCATTCGCGACCATCGCATCCTGCGCCGATTCACCTACATATCGCTGATCGTAAGCGCCGTGCTGCTGATGCTTCCGCTCACACCCCTGGGCGTCGAAATTAACGGCGCACGCATCTGGATCAACGTGGGCGTCGGGACGTTCCAGCCGGGCGAGGTAGCCAAGATCACTCTCGCCATATTCTTCGCGGGGTATCTTTCCACCAACCGTGATCTCATCCTGCTCGCCGGCAAGAAGCTCGGACCGCTACAGCTGCCCCGCTTCCGGGATCTGGCGCCCATGGTGGCTGCCTGGCTGGTCAGCATCGGGGTCCTGATCTTCCAGCGCGACCTCGGCTCTTCGATCCTGTTCTTCGGCCTGTTCATGGCGATGATCTACGTGGCGACCTCGAGGGTGAGCTGGGTGCTGATCGGACTGGCGATGATCGCAGTGGGCGGCTACGCGGCACTTCAACTGTTCAGTCACGTTGCCTTGCGCATTGATAGCTGGATCAACGCTTTCGAGCCCGAAGTATTCAACCGAAACCCGGGCGGCAGCGGGCAGGTTGTCCAGGGCCTTTTCGGATTGGCCAACGGTGGCCTTGCGGGCACAGGCCTCGGTCAGGGGAGGCCGGACCTCGTGACGTATGCCAATAGCGACATGATCATCACCGCCCTCGGTGAGGAGCTCGGTCTCATCGGGCTGTTCGCGATAGTCCTTCTCTACATTCTGCTGATCTCGCGCGGTTTCCGCGCGGCTCTGGGAACCCGCGACGGGTTCGGCAAGCTACTCGCCTGCGGCCTGTCATTCACGATTGCCCTGCAGTGCTTTGTGGTGATCGGCGGTGTCACTCGGCTTATCCCGCTCACTGGTCTCACTACGCCTTTTATGTCCGCCGGTGGCTCGTCCCTCCTGGCGAACTGGATCATCGTCGCCCTGCTGCTCCTGATCTCGGAGAATGCCCGGCGGCCGGCTGTCAAGGGTCCCGTCCGGGAAGCGTTCCCGGACGGAAAGCAGAACCGGAATTCCCCGGCAACGGGCACCACCAGGGAGGTCAGCGCATGAACCAGGCCATTCGACGCTCCTGGATCGTGGCGATCAGCATGTTTGCGCTGGTCCTCGGATCGCTCACCTACGTGCAGTTCTTTGAGGCGAGCGCACTGCAGAACAATGACTGGAATACGCGGCAGATCCTGCAGGACTACGGCAAGAACCGCGGCGCCATCCTTGTGGACGGGCGTCCGGTCGCCGAATCGGTGCCGTCGGATGATCAGTTCAATTACCAGCGCGTCTACAACGAACCGGAAATGTACGCCCACCTCACCGGCTTCTTCTCCCTGGTCAACGGTTCGACGCAGCTCGAAAACGTCATGAACGAGGAGCTGTCCGGCAGTAGTGATGATCTTTTCATTGACCAGATGGTGCGGCTTTTCTCAGGCGCCCAGGCACAGGGTGCATCGGTCGAACTGACGATCGATCCCCAGCTTCAGCAGATGGCGTGGGACATGATCCCGGAGGGTCAGACAGGGTCCATAGTGGTGATGGAGCCGGACACCGGAAACGTTCTTGCCATGGCATCGAAGCCCTCCTATGACCCCAACCTGCTGGCGGCGCATGACACCTCAGTGGTGGTGCAGAACATCGAACAGCTCGCCCAGGTGCCCGGCCTGTCCATCTACTTCAATCCGGCCACCCAGTCCCTGGTCGCGCCAGGTTCCGTCTTCAAGCTGGTGGTTGCTGCGGCGGCCCTTGAATCCGGTGAGTTCGACGCCGAATCGACCATCCCCAATCCGCCAGTGCTGGACCTGCCTGGTACGGATGCCGGTCTTCCCAATTTCGCGACCGGCGGGTGCGCGGCGCGGGACACAGCCGACCTGGAATTCGCGCTGGAGCAGTCCTGCAACACCCCGTTCGGCCAGATCGCCTGGGACCTCGGGGAACAGGCAGTCCTTGAGCAGGCCCAGGAATTCGGGTTCGGTGAGAACTTCAACATCCCCGTGGACGTAGCGGCCAGCCAGTTTCCCACCCAACTCAGCGAAGCGCAGCTCGCGCAGTCAGCCATCGGCCAGTTCAGTGTTGCGGTCACGCCGCTGCAGATGGCCATGGTGAGCGCGGCGATCGCCAATGATGGAGTGCTGATGAAGCCGAACCTGGTGAAGGCCGTGCGTGCGCCGGATCTCTCCATCATCACTGAACCCGAACCCGAGGTCTTCCGCGAATCCCTCAGCGCCGATAACGCGAACCAGATCACCGAATGGATGGTCAACGTGGTGGAAAACGGCACCGCCCGCAACGCGGCGGTTCCCGGAGTGCAGGTGGCGGGCAAGACCGGAACGGCGGAAGTTCCGGAGCAGGGCGACAACGCCTGGTTCACCGGCTTCGCTCCCGCGGATAACCCCGAAGTAGTGGTTTCCATCGTCATGCAGGACGTCGACATCGCAACGGGTGCCCAATTGACCAGTCCAAACGCTAAGAGACTCATAGAGGCGGTGTTGAATAGGTGAGACCTACTTCAGGTATCACATTAGGCGGCAGGTTCCAGCTCACTGATCGCATCGCCATCGGAGGCATGGGTGAGGTTTGGAAGGCGCGTGACCAGGTGCTCGGGCGCATCGTGGCCATCAAAATACTGAAAGAGGAATACACCGGTGACCCCGGCTTCCTCAATCGGTTCCGCGCCGAGGCTCGTCATACCGCCCTGCTCAATCACGAGGGCATCGCGAACGTCTTCGACTACGGTGAGGAGGGCGGCTCGGCGTATCTGGTGATGGAACTCGTTCCCGGGCAGCCCCTGTCCACGATCATCGAGCGGGAGCAGATCCTTTCCCCGGACCGTGCGCTTTCCATCATCGGGCAGACTGCCACCGCCCTCAGCGTGGCGCACCGTCAGGGACTCGTGCACCGGGACGTCAAGCCGGGGAACCTCCTGATCATGCCCGACGGCCGGGTCAAGATCACAGACTTCGGCATCGCCCGCCTCGCGGACCAGGTGCCACTCACCGCCACCGGTCAGGTGATGGGTACCGCACAGTACCTGGCACCCGAGCAGGCCACCGGACAGACGGCCACGGGCTCCAGTGACATCTACGCCCTCGGTGTGATCGGTTATGAACTGCTCGCCGGCCGCAGGCCGTTCTCCGGGGAGTCCCAGATTGCCATCGCGCTCGCGCAGGTCAACGACGCGCCGCCCGACCTGCCTGAAACCATCCCGCACCCCATCCGCGCACTCATCGCCAGCATGCTCGCGAAGGATCCGGCGGACCGCCCGCCGAACGCTGAAGCCCTTGCAGAGGCTGTCGCGGCCATCCGCCGGAACGATATCCGGGCTGCCGAGGCCGCTGTCCCCGGGATGCTGCTTTTTGCCGACCCCACGGGACCGCTCACCACGCCGGTTCCGGCACCCACCAGTGCCACCCGGGCGGTTCCCGCACCGAGCACGTCTGCCCTGCCCACGGTGGCTGGGGCCGGCGTCGGCGCCGGAGCGGTGGCAGCCTCCCGGGAATGGTCGGAAGAGGACATCGACGAGGACCCTCCCCGCGAAGAGGAGTCCCGTGGACGCAGCCCGTGGCTGATTGCGCTGATCGTCCTGCTCATCCTGGCGGCGCTGGCCCTGGCCGCGTTCCTGCTGGGTCCGCTGCTTGCCGGCGACGACGACGAACCCTCCGCCGCGCCGAGCACTACCTCAGCATCGCCGTCACCATCGGAGAGTGAGAGTCCGACGCCGGAGGAAACCACACCAGAGCCCACCACTGCCGCCCCGACTACTCCGGAGGGCATCGAGATCGATGCCGCCCAGTTCGCGGGCCGTCCCGTTGACCAGGTCACAGCCGAACTTTCGGCTCTGGGCCTCGCCGTGAACCGCGTCCCCGTAAGGTCCAATGAGGCGGAAACCGGAATCGTCCTTGACGTCAACCCCGTCGGTACAGTCCAGCCCGGCTCGACCATCGACGTGACGTTCGTGGAAGGCCCTGAGCTGGTCACCCTTCCCTCGGATCTGGAGGGCAGCACCGAGGAGGAACTGCAGCAGACGCTTCAGGAACTTGGTCTGACCGGCTCCCGCACAGGTACCGAGCCTTCCGATGAGGAAGCGGGAACCGTTCTTTCCGTTGATCCCGCGGAGGGTACCGAGGTGGAGCCGGGGAGCACCGTGGAGTACGTCGTGTCTTCGGGCCCCGAGCCCGATGAAACCGAGGCACCTCCGGCAGTAGGACCGGGCCAGACTCCGCCTGGCCAGGACCAGCCCTGAGAAGCATGTGAGGGGGCAACAGGTGAGCAGCGAGAGAATCCTCAACGGACGCTACGAGATCGGTGAGCTGATCGGCCGTGGCGGCATGGCCGACGTCCACCTTGGCCGCGACATCCGGCTTGGCCGCACCGTGGCGATCAAGGTGCTGCGCCAGGACCTTGCCCGGGATCCGCTGTTCCAGTCCCGTTTTCGCCGGGAAGCCCAGGCTGTGGCTGGGCTGAACCACCCAACCATCGTGTCCGTCTACGACACCGGCGAGGAGGAGATCGAAGGACAGCACCATGACGATGTCCGCGTTCCGTTCATCGTCATGGAATATGTGGCCGGGCGCACCCTTCGGGACCTCCTGAAGGCCGGCGAGCTGACGCATGAGACCTCGGTTGAATACATCGTGGGCGTGCTCTCGGCCCTTGAATACAGCCACCGCGCCGGAATCGTGCACCGGGACATCAAGCCCGCCAACGTCATGATCACTCCCGAGGGGCAGGTCAAGGTGATGGACTTTGGGATCGCACGCGCGATCGCCGACTCCGCAGCCACCATGACCCAGACCCAGGCGGTGATCGGAACTGCCCAATACCTGTCTCCTGAACAGGCACGCGGTGAAACCGTCGATGCGCGCAGCGACCTGTACTCCGCGGGATGCCTGCTGTATGAACTGCTGACCGGCAGACCACCCTTTATTGGGGACAGCCCGGTGTCCGTTGCGTACCAGCATGTCCGGGAAGCGCCCGTCCCGGCGCGGGAACTGAATGACAGCATCCCGGCTGAGATTGAGTCGGTTCTCCATATCGCGCTCGAAAAGGACCGGGCAAGGCGCTTCCAGAGCGCAGCCGACTTCCGGGCTGCCCTGATTGATGCAGGCAAAGGCATCCGGCCCGGCGCTCACGCTCCCACTGAGGCGATTGCCGTGGCGCCGCAGCCGGACGACGACGATGCACCGCAGACCCGCGCTATGGCGAAGGTGCTTGCCGGTGGAAGTATTCCTGCCGGCGCATTGGCGGAGGATCGGGAAACCGGTTCGCTCCCCATCGTGCATGCGGCCCGAAACCGCAACGATGCCGAAGACCGGCGGCGTTCCCGGCGGCGCGGCTGGATCTCCGTGCTTCTCGTACTGCTCGCCCTGGTGTTGTCCGCCGGCGGCGTGGCGCTCTTCGGGATCCTCAACGCCCAACCGGAGGAACCCGTCCTCACATCCGTGCCCGCTGTGGACTCCATGACTGAAACCGAGGCAAGCAACGCTCTCACCGCCGTCGGGCTCCGACCACAGGTGGAGCGGACCTTCCACGATGAAGTGGAGGCCGGCGTCGCCATCGGTACTGATCCGGAAGCCGGCAGCGAGGTGGAGCCGGATTCCCTGGTGACTCTGCGGATCTCGGAAGGTCCGGCTAACCGCACTATCCCGGAGGACATCTTCCAGATGACGGAGTCCTCGGCGCGGGATGCGCTGGAGTCCGTCGGCCTGCGCGGTGGGAGCGTGAGCGAAGCTAACAGTGCAACGGTCCCGGTTGGCCGCGTCATCGCCACTGAACCGGCGCTGGGCTCATCCGTTCCTGCGGACTCGGAAGTGAACCTGGTGCTCTCCACCGGTCAAGTGACCGTTCCCCGGCTCATCGGACTGCCGCGTGAGGAGGCCGTGGCCATTCTTGAGGATCCTGCCAGGGCGCTGGCGCCGCGGATAGTGGAGGAGGAGAACGCCGTCGTCGAGCCCGGTCTGGTCACACGGCAGGAACCAGCGCCTGATTCCAATATTGCGCCAGGCAGCGAGGTAGTGGTTTACGTTGCCGCCCCACCGGAAGAGCCGGAACCGACCCCCAGTCCGGAACCGGAGCCAAGCCCCGCCGCGGAAGAAGAGCCCGGCAATGAGGGGCGGGGCCGCGGGCAGGGCAACAGCGGAGTAGTGGGAGACGTTCTGGACGGCCTAGGAGGCTGATTCGTGGTGGATCAGCGGACTCAGCGACGCTGAACGCTCAGCCGCACCCGCAAGGCCCAGGTGCTCCAGCCAGTTGCCCAGCATCCGGTAGCCGCCTTCCGTCAGCACGGACTCCGGGTGGAACTGCACCCCGCACAACGGCGCCGAACGGTGCTCGAGTCCCATGATTACTCCACTGGCCGTCCGCGCAGTCACCCGCAGTTCGTCAGGCACATCGCCGACAGCCGCGAGCGAATGGTACCGGGTGGCGGTGAGCGGCGAGTTCAGGCCCTCGAAAACGTTCGTGGAGTCGTGTTCCACCAGGGAGGTCTTTCCGTGCATGAGTTCCGGTGCGTGGGTCACTGATCCGCCGTACGCTTCCGCCAGCGCCTGGTGTCCGAGACATACGCCGAGCATCGGTTTCGCGTGCTCGCCGCACCACCGGATCAGGTCGATACAGACACCGGCCTCCGCGGGCGCGCCTGGACCGGGGGAGATGAGGACTCCGTCGCGTGCCTCGGCGAGGGCCACCGCCTCCTCAAGCGTGACGTCGTCGTTCCGGACAACGGTGGTTTCCGCCCCGAGCTCCTGCAGGTAGCCGACGAGGGTATAGACGAAGCTGTCGTAGTTATCCACAACAAGGATGCGGGTGGGATTGCTCATGCTGAGGCGCCAATCGTTGAATCTGTCAGGGGACTGAATTGTGAGAGCCATGGGAATACCCAGGTCACCAGGACAGCAAGCGCGGCCGCGATGAGCAGGATCGCCCAGATGATCCGTAGCCAGAGCGGCCCCGGGAGGGATCGGAAGATCAAGGCGTACATCAGGCAGTTCCTTCCGCTATGCCGCCGACCTGTGCGGCAATTTCTTCCGGCGGCCCTGCCGCGAGCGGCCGGAACGACTCCATGACGGCGTAGGCGATGATTCTCTCCTGCGCACCGAACCGCGGGTTGCAGCTTGTCAGGGTAAGGATCCGTTCCTGGGGCTCTGCGCCGGGTTGGGTGGGGACGGGCGCGAGGACATCGACCCGGTCAGGCAGCACGATCTGCGTGTTGCGGTAGACGTAGGTGTAGAAGCCGTCCTGGGTCTGCACATGGATGCGGTCGCCCGGAACCAGAGTGTGAATGTTGTCGAGGACGGCCCCGTTGGTCTGCCGGTGGCCGGCCAGTGCAAAGTTGCCCACCGCGCCCGGCATGCCGGTCTCCGGGTAATGCCCGAGCCCCAGGTTGTCGAGGACCGCTGTGGTGACACCGCCCGTCACCGGACGGGTGTAGTTTTCCCCGAAGCGGGGGATATAGAGGACAGCAAAGGTTTCGCCGGTTGCCCGCGGTCCCAGTACCGGAACCTCGTCCGGTGCGGACGGCGGGGGGTTTTCTGCCGCCTCCTGGGGTGCCGGTACTTCACCCAGATCCGCGAAGAACTCTTCCACAGCCTGATCCTGTTTCGCGTTGGATTCCACATTGGTCCACCACAGCTGCCAGGCGACAAACAGCAGGAGAATCACCCCCGCAGTGATGAGTATCTCACCGACAATCTGGGCCGCCATCTGCAGGAAACCACGACGGCGGCGGGGGGCAGGCTGCCGTCTGGAACGGTCACGGCGGGCCACCGCGATGCCGCCGCCAACGTTGCTCAAACCTTCTCCCTGCCTAAGGATATGCTGCCGGGCGTGACGTCCCCGGTTCATTAGCTAGAATGGACAGCTAGAACCGTGCGCCGATGATGATAGTGCCTGATTAGGATAACTGGTGTTGTCGCCGCTTTCCGAGCCTGTATGACCGTAAACACAGCGGCTGGAAGATCAGCCACCGTCTAGGAGGATCCGTGCCCGAGTCGAAGTCCCGCAAGAAGCCGGTGGAGTCGAGGACGCGCGCCGCTTCGGAACCGAAGCCCAACCCGGTCTGGTACAAGCCCGTGATGTTCGGGCTGATGGTTCTCGGACTCCTCTGGATCCTTGTTTACTACATCTCCGAGGGACGCTTCCCCATCCCGGACATCGCTTCGTGGAATATCCTGATCGGCTTTGGAATCGCGATTGTCGGGTTCCTGATGACTACCCGCTGGCGTTAGCCCAGCCGGGCCCAGGTTTAACCGGAACAAGGTCCAACCGGAAACAAGGTTCAGCCGGACCCTGGTCCCACCGGATATGACAGGAGACGCCCCCCGACGGGGGCGTCTCCTGCGGTCTTTGCCGAAGTCCGCTGTGTTCAGCCGAGCGATGCGAGTCCAAAGACGGCTGCAGCGATGCCGAAACCCATGACGCCAATAGCGGTTTCCATGACGGTCCAGGTCTTGAGCGTGGTCTTCACATCCATGTCGAAGAACCTGCCCACCAGCCAGAATCCCGAGTCATTGACGTGGCTGACCACAACTGACCCTGCGGCGACCGCTATGACCAGCGCGGCGAGCTGAAGGCCGCTGTAGTCGGCCGATGCGATGGCCGGGCTGATCAGGCCCGCCGCCGTGGTGAGGGCAACAGTGGCCGAACCCTGGGCAATGCGCAGGATCGCGGCAATGAGGAATCCCGCAACGATGACTGGAATGCCGAGGTTGCCGAGCGCGCTTTCCAGGGCCGCGCCGATCCCTGAAGTCCGCAGGACACCGCCGAACATGCCGCCGGCACCGGTAATGAGGATGACCGAGCAGACCGGGCCGAGGGAGGATTCGAGGACCTTTTCGAGCGCTGTCTTTTCGACTCCGCGGCGCCGACCCAGTACGTAGGCCGCAACCAGCAGCGCAATGAGCAGGGCAACCGGAGTTTCACCGATGGTCCGCAGGACCTGGAACCAGACCTGGTCCGCCGTTCCCTCCGGAAGTGCCCCTCCCACGTTCAGCGCATTGAGACCGGTATTGAGAAAAATGAGGATCAGCGGAAGCAGCAGGATTGCGACGACGGTGCCGAAGGAGGGCGGGTTGCTCTCGTGCTCTTCATCTGCCTGACCGAGAAGCGCCGGTACCGGAAGGACAAAGCGCTTGCCCATCCACAACCCATAGAGATAGCAGGTGATGTACCAGGTGGGGATGGCGGTGATGAGCCCCACGAGGACAACGAGACCTACGTTGGCGCCGAAGAATTCGGATGCGGCCACTGGCCCGGGATGGGGAGGAACGAAGATGTGCATGACCGAGAACGCGCCGGCTGCGGGCAGCCCGTAAATGAGGACGCCGCCGCCGAGACGGCGTGCCACGGAGAACACAACGGGCAGCATGACAACCAGTCCGGCGTCGAAGAAGATGGGGAATCCGAAGATCAGCGAGGCCACACCGAGCGCAAGCGGGGCCCTCTTTTCACCGAACTTTCCAATCAGGAAATCCGCGAGCACTTTGGCGCCGCCGCTTGTCTCAACCAGTCTTCCGAGCATCGCGCCCAGGCCCACGAGCAGCGCGACCGATGCAAGTGTTGATCCGAAGCCGCTTGTCAGCGCGGGAACCACCTGGTTGGCCGGGATGCCGGTTGCAAAGGCGGTAAGGAGGCTGACAAGAATGAGCGCCACGAAGGCGTGAACGCGCAGCTTGATGATGAGGACGAGCAGTACCGCGATGGCGGCGGCCGCTATAAGGAGTAGCGGCCCAGCGCCGAGCGCCTGGGTCCAACCTTCGATGACCATGATTTACTTCTCCGTTGCGTTGTGTGGATTTCAGGCGTTCAGGCCGAGTTCGGCCATGATGCGGTCAAGGACCGCGGCGGGCGGGCGGACATTCTCGACAGTGAGCCCGCGTTCGTCTTCCTGAAGGGGTTCGAGGGTGCTGACCTGTGAGGGGAGCAGCGACTCCGGCATGAAGTGGCCGGTCCGTGTTTTCATACGGGAACGGATGAGTTCGACGTCGCCCAGCAGGTGAACAAAGCGCAAATCGCCGTCGGCTGCGGCCAGCACATCGCGGTATGCCTTTTTCAGGGCTGAGCAGGTCACAATTGTTGATTCTCCGTGAGCGCTTTTTTCGCTGATCCAGCCTGCAATGGACTCCAGCCAGGGCTTGCGGTCCTCGTCGGTCAGGGGGATTCCCTGGGTCATCCGCTCAATGTTCGCGGGGGAATGGAACTCGTCAGCTTCCGCATAGGTCCACCCCAGCCGATCTGAAAGAGCCGTGGCGATCGTGGTCTTGCCCGATCCCGACACACCCATGATGACGAGATGCATTGGTGATTCCATCGTGTCTCCTCGACTCCGTTGTCGCTCGCGCCGGTGTGACGCATCGCTCGTACTCGACGATAAAGGTAGCACCTTTGGTCCATGAAAGATACCACCTTTGAAATGCAGCCATCCCGGCCTATCCTGATCTCACCACCCCCACCGTCGGAAAGGTCTCCTGTGGCGCAGCCCCTGCAAGACCCTGCTCCGGCAGCTGCAGTGATGTACAGCAGCATCATCGAAGAGCTCGGGCGCAGTATTGTCGGTGGCGAACTTGGCCCCGGGGAACGTCTCACTATTGAGGAACTCCAGAACCGTTTCGGTGTCTCGCGCACAGTCATCCGGGATTGCATGCGGATTCTGGAGTCCATGAATCTTGTATTCAGCAAACGCCGAGTGGGAATCGTGGTCCAGTCACCGGGTCACTGGAACGTGTATGACGCACGGATTATCCGATGGCGGCTTGAAGGGACCTCCCGCGCGCGGCAGTTCAGGAGCCTCACGGAACTGCGCTGCGCCGTGGAGCCACTTGCCGCTGCCGGCGCCGCCCGCCATGCCACCGAAGAGCAGCGCGCTGCCGCGCTCCGGCTGGCCGGTCAACTGCGCGCGCTCGGTGAAGCGGGCCGCCTGGAAGAGTTCCTGGCCGTGGATATCGAGTTCCACGCGCTGTTGTTGAGCGCCAGCGGGAACGAAATGTTCTCCGCACTCGACGACGTCGTCACGGAGGTCCTGCGGGGCCGGACCAATCAGGGCCTCATGCCGCGGACTCCCCGCGAACACGCCCTCGCCAGCCATGAAGCTGTTGCGGCGGCCATTGCGCGCGCCGATCCACATTCTGCCGAGGCGGCGATGCGCGACCTGCTCGCCGAGGTGCGCGAGGCGATTACCTGACCGTCCACCCATCGGATCTCGTTCATGCACACGTTGTGCACCGAGTTATCCACAGGTGTGCGTAACTCTAGGTGGGACCAATGCGATTTCCGCAGAAATTGGGCATCCAGCTTATCCACAGCTGTGGAATTACATGTGTGTAAGTTTTCCCCGTTGTTGATAAACCCTGTGGATAACTATCCGGGAAGTGTCACCAGGGTAGCGCCGATGAATGCCAGCACGCCGAGGAGGAGCGCCAGGCCGCCCAGAGCGGACCACTGGATCAGTGAACGCTTCGGGCCGCGCGGTGTGTACGCGATGATGGCAGCCGCAGCACTTCCGGCCAGGAGCCCGCCGAGGTGCGCCTGCCAGGAGATTCCGGCAACCACAAATCCCAATACCGTGTTGATGGCGATCAGCACTACCAGTTGCCGGACGTCTCCGCCCCGCCGCCGCTGCACGATCAGCATGGCGCCGAAGAGCCCGAACACGGCACCGGATGCTCCAACAACGCCCTGGAGGGGGTTGGTCAGGAGTAGGACGGCGACTGACCCGCCAAAGGCGGCGATCAGGTACAGAGCAAGGAACCTTCCCCTGCCCAGGAGAGGTTCAAGGGCCTGCCCGATGATCCACAGTGCGTACATGTTGAAACCGATGTGGAGGAGGAAGCCCGTCGAGTGGAGGAAAGCGGCGGTAATCATGCGCCACGGTTCCGGAGCAATGAACTGCGAGGTGTAGATTCCTGCATAGGCCAGGGCGTCGGTGACCCCGGGGATCGCCATCTGGGCAAGGAAGAGCGCCACGCAGGCACCGATGAGCGTGAACGTCACCAGGGGCTTGCCCTGCCGGACGGTCCCGCCGAAGATGGTTCGGGTGGCGGGAGCGTTCCGCTGGGCTTCCCGCACACAGTCCACGCACTGGATCCCGACGGCGGCCGGACGCTGACATTCAGGGCAGGCGGGCCTGCCGCACCGTTGACACCGCACATAGCTCATCCGGTCGGGATGACGCGGGCACACGGGAATGTCCTGGTCCGGCTCGCCTGCCGGGACTCCATATGTCATGGAACGCTAGACCTGCTCAACCGAGATGCTGCGGATGACGACGTCCTCAAGGGGACGGTCACGGCCATCGGTGGGGATGGCGTTCAGCTGGTCGACAACGGCGCGGGATGCCTCATCCTTCACTTCACCGAAAATGGTGTGCTTTCCCTGCAGCCAGGTGGTGGGCACCGAGGTGATGAAGAACTGTGAGCCGTTGGTTCCACGTCCGTTCTGCAGGCCGGCGTTCGCCATTGCCAGCTTGTACGGGGCGGTGAAGTCGAGGTCCGGGTTGATTTCGTCGTCGAACTTGTAGCCCGGGCCGCCGATGCCCTGGCCCAGGGGATCTCCGCCCTGAATCATGAAGTCCTGGATGACACGGTGGAAGACGGTTCCGTCGTAGAGCGGCGCCGTGGTTTCCTCGCCCGTACCGGGATGGGTCCATGCGATCTCACCGGTTGCGAGGCCGATGAAGTTCTTGACCGTCTTGGGGGCATGGTTGCCGTAGAGCTCCACCTTGATGTCGCCGAGGCTTGTGTGGATGGTTGCGTGTGCTGTTGCGATAGCTGTCATGCGCTCCATTCTCCCATGCAGGTCCGGCGCAATGCCTGGATGCAGCGGGTTCCGCGCACAGTGAAAATGCTGTGAAATAAACCGGCGGATAGCATGGACCTCCGGATAGCACGTAGGCTGACTAACAACAGTCACTATCCATGGGAGGTAGTTGTGAAGAAATCCGAACGCGTTGTCCGCACCATCGAGAACAACGTTCTGATGGGCGTCGGCACGGCACGGGGTTGGGCCGCTCCGCGGGTGGATGCCGCAAAGGGCTGGGTTGCTCCGCGCTTCGAACGCGGCATTGAAACGGCCGCGCCGCGGATCCAGCACGGCGTCAACCGGGCGGCACAGGGCCTGTCCGACGGCATCGCCGTTGTCACTCCGCGTATTCAGGAGGGCCTCGACCGGGTAGGTCCCCGCATCAACCACATTGTTGACGAAACCGCGCCCCGCATTCAGGAAACCCTTGATCGTGCCACTCCGGCGATCAATTCCGCCCGGGACCGCGTGGTGTCGGAGTACATCCCGGCCGTGTCCTACCGCCTGGGTGATGTTGCGGACTCAGCCTCACGCACCCTCGCCGCCGCCACCATTCCTGCCGGTGTTGCCGGCGTCGTCACCAAGGTAACCGGTGACAAGAAAGCCGTAAAGAAGGCACAGAAGGCCGCCGTTGAAGCCGCGCAGCGCGCTGCGAAGGATCTGAGGCGGAAGCAGCAGCGCAAGAGCAACAAGGGCTGGCTGATCTGCGGCATCATCGCTGCCGCGATCACCGCAGGGGTTGCTGTCTGGCGCGCTTCACAGCCGGTGGAGGATCCCTGGAAGACTCCGGCCCCGGTGGAACCGAAGCCGGTGGCGGATGTTGCGCACAATGACGAGGCCAAGCAGGCCGTCAATGACATCAAGGAAGCCGCAGACCGCGCCGCGGAGAAATCAAATGGCGACGACGGCGGACCGAAAGGTACAGCCGTCTAGTCCAGTCTGAGCCCACTTTCGAGCGGGGAAGATCCACCCTTGGGAGGATCTTCCCCGCTTTTTTGATGTCCTCGCCCGGACGGCAGTCCCCGGTGATAGATTTACGGCCGTGCACCCTGCGAAGCCCTCAGTGTCGATTGTGATTCCGGCGTACAACGAGGAAAGCGTGATCCGCCAGTGCCTCATCGCGGCCATCTACCAGTCCATGCCTGCCCACGAGATTCTGGTCGTGAACAACCGCTCCACAGACCGCACCGCCGACATAGTCCGGCAGATGCAGCTTGAGTATCCCGAGAGTGCCATCCATCTGCTCGAACAGAACCAGGTGCAGGGCCTCATCCCCACCCGGAACTTCGGTCTCGACCATGCCACGGGTGATGTCCTGGGAAGAATCGATGCCGACTCCGTCCTCGAACCCGACTGGGTTGAGACTGTGCAGGCAGGCTTCAGCGACCCGGAGGTCGCAGCGGCCACAGGTCCGGTGGTGTACTACGACATGCCGATGCGCCGCTGGGGGCTGAAGGCTGATGACAAAATGCGCCAGCTTGTCCTCAAACTCGCCCGCAACCAGTACCACTTCCTGTTCGGTTCCAACATGGCATTGCGACGGACCGCCTGGGAACAGATCCGGGACCACACCTGCCTTGACGAGAAGGACGAGATGCATGAGGACATCGATATATCCCTGCATCTTGCCGAACAGGATCTGGTGATCCGTTACATCCCAACGATGGTCAGCGGTATGTCTGCGCGGCGCCTTGAGAACTCACCGAAGGACTACCGGTATTACGTCACGCGCTTCGACCGGACCTACCGCGCACACCAGATAGACAAGCGGGTACTGAAGATTCCGATGCTGATCTTTATGTCGATCTACTATCCGGCGAAGATCATGCGCGCCGTCCACACCGCCCGAACTGCCAGGGCCTCAACAATTCCACGGTGATCATGGCTTAACAGCCAGAGGGTCCCAGCCGTTTGGCTGGAACCCTCTGTCCTTCGGTGGAGGCACGGGGACTCGAACCCCGAACCCCCTGCTTGCAAAGCAGGTGCGCTACCAATTGCGCCATGCCCCCGTAAAACGGAACCTGATCAGTATACCCCGACCAGTTGGTGAAACCTCACTCGACCGGATCGGTCGCTTTGCTCCACACTTCCTTCTCTTTCTCGGACTCCTGCCACCGCTTGAAGACGAAGACTCCTGCGACCGCAGCTGCCGCTACCAGCAACTTCTTCACAGTGCTCCTTCTCTGCAGTTTCCTGCGGGTTTCAGGATCCGTGGGCGTACCAGGACTTGAACCTGGGACCTCTTCGTTATCAGCGAAGCGCTCTAACCGCCTGAGCTATACGCCCCCGTACCTCTCGGGCCGAGATACGACTTTACAGCAGGCCCTCAGCAATCAACAAATTGAGAACCGGGCACCAAATCAGTCATCGGTGAGGGTGACTCCGATGCCGCCCACCAGGGTGGAGGAGATGTTGTAAAGCACGGCGGAGAGCATCGCCAGAGCGGTCAGCAGCACCACATTGACGACGGCGATGATCGTGGCGAAGGAGACAACCTGTCCAAGGGAAGCGAACTGCCGGAGGTCGAAACCTGCGCCCTCCGATCCTGCGATTTCACCGAGCAGCTGGTTGACCCGGTCAAAAATCCCTGTCAGATCGAGGACGGTCCAGATAACGATCGCCGCAACCACCGTCACGATTCCCAGTGCCACAGAAAGCAGGAACGACATTTTGAGGACGGACCACGGATCAATCTTGCTGACGAGGAGCCGGGCCTTGCGGGCCTTGGCTTTGGGGGCGGGCTTCACGAGGCCCGGCCGGTTCCCGGCCGGCCGCGCGTTGGCCGAGGCCGGGCGTGCGCCCGACGATGCAGGACGCTGGGTTGGCCGCGCAGGTGGATTCACCCGAGGTCCTCCGCCGGACGACCGCACGGAGCTACCCGCAGTCGCGCGCGGATTTGAGTTGGCAGAACTCACTCGGAACCTCCAATATCGCTTGACTCAGCCTCTGGCTCAGCCGTTTCTCCTGACGACAACGGTACTTCATCTCCAGCGTCCGGCGCAGATGCAGCGTCATCGACTCCCATGACCGGAACCTCTCCGTCCACGGTGAGGCCCGTGAGCCCGCGCTCGGAATTGCGGGCGACGGCGATGATCCGGTCTGACTTATCCGGCTTGGCAAAAATCACGCCCATGGTGTCGCGTCCCTTGGCCGGCACGCCCGCCACCGCCGAGCGGACAACCTTGCCGCCGCCCATCACCACGAGGACCTCATCCTCTTCCTGGACAATGAGCGCACCGACAAGATCCCCGCGGATTTCAGCGAGCTTGGCCACCTTGATACCAAGGCCTCCGCGGCCCTGAACGCGGTACTCGTCCACCTTCGTGCGCTTGGCGAACCCGCCTTCGGTCACAATAAAGACGTAGGAGTCATCGCTCACGACGTTCGCTGCGAGCAATTCATCATCGGCACGGAATTTCATGCCGGTGACGCCGGAGGTGGCCCTACCCATGGGCCGCAGGGCTTCATCTGTGGCACTGAAGCGCAGCGACTGCCCCTTGCGGGAGACCAGCATCATGTCGTCATTCTCCGACACGAGCTGTGCCGAAACCAGCTCATCTCCGTCGCGCAGGTTGATGGCAATGACACCTGCGGAGCGGTTGGTGTCGTAGTCCTCAAGCCGGGTCTTCTTGATGAGGCCACGCTTGGTTGCCAGCACCAGGTAGGGCGATTGCTGGTAGTCGCGCAGATCGAGGACCTGGGCTATTTTCTCGTCGGGCTGGAAGGCCAGCAGGTTCGCTACATGCTGGCCCTTGGCGTCCCGCGCTGCTTCGACCAGCTCATACGCTTTCGCCCGGTAGACGCGCCCGAGGTTGGTGAAGAACAGCAGCCAATGGTGTGTAGTGGTCACAAAGAAGTGCTCCACCACATCGTCTCCGCGAAGCTGGGCTCCCCGGATGCCCTTTCCGCCCCGCGCCTGCTGACGATAGTTGTCGCTTCGGGTCCGCTTGACGTAACCGCCCCGCGTTATGGTCACCACCATCTCCTCTTCGGGGATGAGGTCTTCCATGCTCATGTCGGCGTCGTAACCCAGAAGAATTTCCGTGCGTCGGTCATCGCCGTGCTTGTCGACGATTTCCTGCAGTTCAGTTGAGACAATCTCGCGCTGCTGGACCTCGGAAGCGAGGATCTTCCTGTATTCGGTGATCTCTGCTTCCAGTTTGGCGTGCTGGTCCTGGATTTTTTGGCGCTCGAGGGCAGCGAGGCGGCGCAGCTGCATATCCAGGATGGCCTGTGCCTGGATCTCGTCGATCTCCAGCAGGCCCATCAATCCGGTGCGGGCATCCTCAACGGTCGAGGACCGGCGGATGAGGGCAATCACTTCATCGAGAGCGTCGAGCGCCTTCAGCAGCCCGCGCAGGATGTGCGCAGCTTCCTCAGCCTTCCGCAGCCGGTATTGGGTCCTACGGACAATCACTTCAAGCTGGTGGATGACCCAGTGACGGATAAAGGCGTCAAGGCTGAGGGTCCGGGGAACGTCATCGACGATCGCGAGCATGTTGGCGCTGAAGTTGTCCTGGAGCTGGGTGTGCTTGTAGAGGTTGTTGAGCACCACCTTCGCCACGGCGTCCCGCTTCAGGACAATCACCAGGCGCTGCCCGGTGCGGCCCGAGGTTTCGTCGCGCAGATCGGCTATCCCCGAAACCTTGCCGTCCTTCACCAGGTCGGCGATCTTGATCGCCAGGTTGTCCGGATTGGCCTGGTACGGCAGTTCTGTCACGACCAGGCAGGTCCGGCCCTGGATCTCCTCCACGTTGACCACGGCACGCATGGTGATCGATCCGCGCCCGGTCCGGTAGGCATCCTCGATGCCCTTGTGTCCGAGGATCTGGGCGCCGGTGGGGAAATCGGGACCCTTGATGCGCTGAATGAGCGCTTCGAGGAGTTCCTCCTTGCTGGCTTCCGGGTTCTGCAGATACCACTGCACGCCGTCGGCCACTTCCCGCAGATTGTGGGGAGGGATGTTCGTTGCCATGCCGACAGCGATACCCGAGGATCCGTTGACAAGCAGGTTCGGGAAACGGGACGGCAGGATAGTCGGTTCCTGATTCTTGCCGTCGTAGTTGTCCTGGAAATCGACTGTTTCCTCGTCGATGTCCCGGACCATTTCCATGGCCAGCGGCGCCATCTTGGTTTCGGTGTACCGGGGGGCGGCCGCGCCGTCGTTGCCGGGCGAGCCGAAGTTTCCCTGACCCAGCGCAAGCGGGTAACGCATGGTCCAGTCCTGGATGAGACGGACGAGTGCATCGTAGATCGCGCTGTCACCGTGAGGGTGGTACTGGCCCATGACCTCGCCCACCACGCGGGCGCATTTGTTGAAGGAACGGTCCGGGCGGTAACCGCCGTCGAACATCGCATACAACACCCGGCGATGGACCGGCTTCAGGCCGTCCCGGACATCAGGCAGCGCCCTGCCGACAATAACCGCCATTGCATAGTCCAGGTAGGACCGCTGCATCTCTGTCTGCAGGTCGACCTGCTCAATACGGTCCGTCAGCACGGCTCCCTCGAGGGGAGTTTCGTCGCCCGGAACCTCAGGAGCTACTTCGTCACTCATCTAGTTCGTTCCATTTCGTGAATGCGTGTCAGGAGCCGTGGTTGAGGCTCTCCACAAGCGGCGAGGTTTGCCCGCCATCGGTCAGATGTCGAGGAACCGTACGTCTTTGGCGTTCTGCTGAATGAAGTTGCGGCGGGACTCCACATCCTCACCCATCAGTACGGAGAAGATCTGGTCTGCTGCGGCCGCATCATCCATGGTGACCTGAAGGAGGGTCCGGTGATCCGGGTCCATGGTGGTTTCCCACAGCTCCGTGTAGTCCATCTCGCCGAGACCCTTGTAGCGCTGGATCCCGTTCTCCTTGGGAAGCCGCTGATTGTTGGCCAGCCCCATTTTGATGGTTTCATCTCGCTCGCGGTCGCTGTAGACATAGGAGTGCGGCGCGTTGGACCACTTGATCCGGTACAGCGGAGGCTGTGCCAGATAGACGAACCCGTTCTCGATGAGCGGGCGCATGTAGCGGAACAGCAGCGTCAGCAGCAGCGTGGTGATGTGCTGGCCATCGACGTCAGCATCTGCCATCAGGACGATCTTGTGGTACCGGGCCTTCGCGACGTCGAAATCCTCGCCGATGCCCGCCCCGAAGGCGGTGATCATGGCCTGCACTTCCGTATTGCTTAACGCGCGGTCAAGCCTGGCGCGTTCCACATTCAGGATCTTGCCTCGCAGGGGAAGAATGGCCTGCGTCTCCGGATTGCGCCCCCGGACGGCCGAACCACCGGCGGAATCGCCCTCCACAATGTAGATCTCAGACTTGGACGGATCCTTCGACTGGCAGTCCTTCAGCTTGCCCGGCATGCCGCCGGATTCCAGAAGCCCCTTGCGGCGTGTGGATTCCCGGGCCTTCCGCGCGGCGAGCCTTGCCTGGGCTGCCTGGATGGACTTGCGGATGACATCACGGGCCGGGCCGGGATTGCGCTCCAGCCAGTCACCCAGCTGGTCGGTGACGACGCGCTGCACAAATCCCTTGGCCTCCGAATTACCGAGCTTCGTCTTGGTCTGCCCTTCGAACTGGGGCTCCGAAAGCTTCACGGAGATGACGGCGGTAAGACCTTCACGGATGTCATCACCGGTGAGGTTGTCGTCCTTTTCCTTGATGATGTTTTTCTCGCGGGCATAGCGGTTGATCAGCGATGTCATCGCGGCGCGGAAACCCTCTTCATGGGTTCCACCCTCATGGGTGTTGATCGTGTTCGCGTAGGTGTGCACGCTCTCCGAGTACGCGGTGGTCCACTGCATGGCGACCTCTACGGCGATCGAGCGATCGGAATCCTCAGTCTCAAAGGCGATGACGTCTTCATGAATGACATCGACGCGCTTCGAGGAGTTCAGGTGCTTGACGTAGTCCAGCAGGCCGTTCTCATAGAGATACTCCACATGCCGGTGTTTGTTCTCTTCTGCCTTTTCGGCCTCGAGGTGCGCCGCGTCCGTGATTTCCTCGGTTGCGACCTCGGGAACACGTTCATCCACAAGGGTGATCCGCAGGCCCTTGTTGAGGAAGGCCATCTGCTGGAAACGCGCACGGAGCGTTTCGAAGTCGAACTCCACCGATTCGAAAATGGAGTCATCCGGGTAGAAGGTCTGGGTGGTCCCGGTATCGGAAGTTTCCTCACCCTTTTCGAGTTGCCCAACCGGCTTCCCGCCATCGGCGAAGGCCTGTCGCCAGACATGGCCCTGCCGGCGAATTTCCGTATCAACGCGGGAGGAAAGCGCATTCACCACCGAGATACCTACACCGTGGAGGCCACCTGAAACGGCATATCCGCCGCCACCGAATTTGCCGCCCGCGTGCAGGATGGTCATTACGACCTCGACGGTGGGCTTTCCCTCTGTCGGGTGCATGTCAACCGGAATGCCGCGGCCGTTATCGATGACGCGCACCCCGCCGTCGGCAAGCAATGTCACCTGGATGTGGTCACAGTAGCCGGCGAGGGCCTCATCCACAGAGTTATCCACAACCTCGTATACGAGGTGATGGAGACCGCGGGGACCGGTGGAGCCGATGTACATACCGGGCCGTTTGCGTACTGCCTCGAGTCCCTCAAGGACCGTAATGTCACTTGCGCCGTAACCCCTGGGTGCGTCGGCGCCGCTCTCCGGCAGTCCGGCAGATTCCACTTCGTTGTCGTTAGCCACGGACGCTGTCGACTCCTCGTTGTCCTAGTGTTGCCCGGTCTCAAAATGAAGGCATCCCCGGAAGGAATGCCGACACCTCTTATTCTACCGTGCAGCGCGGCACAAGGGCGCCGCAATTGCCCCCTAGCGCCGAATAAACCGCTATTTAAGCTCTCAGCGGGGGCCTGCGTGGGGGCGTATACGTCCTCAGGGGTTCACTCGGCGCTGTACGCCGTTCCTCCGACAACCGGAGAACACCTTCATCAAGGCTACCCGTAGGTATCCCGCGGGCCTCGGCCCCTGACCGTGCGGCCCCCCTTGCGCCAGGACGGGGCGGACGGTCCGACAATCTTCATGGCGGTGACCACGCCGCTGCCCAGCTCATGTTCAAAGCGCCGGAGGAGGTCCGGGCTGATCAGCCTGAGCTGCGTTGCCCAGGCCGTGGAGTCACACCGTACAAAGACGGTGGTTTCGTTGAAGCTCTCGGGGGTGCAGTGTGCTGCTATCTCGGGCCCAACCAGTTCTGCCCAACGGGCCATGACCGAGCCTACCGCTACCGGCGAATTCCAGCCCCGCTCGCTCAGCAGCCGCCCGAAGACGGCCCCGACACCCTGCGGGTCCCTGCCGGAATAGGAAGCCTGCACCGGAGAATATCCGCTACCGGATCCAGAACGACGGCGGCGCGCGGCCGGCGCCCGGAGGTCACCCCGGGCTGCCGATGCATTTCGGAGACGGTTCAGCAACAGGCCGGGCGCGTCCTGTTCGACGGACTTCTCCGCGTCCGGCGGGATTACTCCGTCGCCGCCGTTGGTTTCCGGCCCCGTCCCCTGTTGTGCCGGTCTTTCCTCAGGCCGGTATTTCACGGAAGCCTCCGGGAATCACCGTGAACTGGCGTCCGTCCAACGCAGCCGGCACGTCATCGCCGACCGCGGCGGTTACGAGAACCTGCTCTGCGCCCGCTACTACCGACGCCAGCCGTTCCCGCCGGTCAGAGTCCAACTCGGCGAAGACGTCATCGAGGATCAATACGGGCGAAGACCCGGGCGTCTGATCATCATCGGTCAACAGATAATACGATCCAAGACGCAGGGCAAGGGCCATGGACCAGGTCTCACCGTGCGAGGCATAACCCTTGACCTGTGCACGCCCGAGCAGCAGCTCCACTTCATCGCGGTGCGGCCCGACCAGCGAGATCCCGCGCTCGGTTTCTTTCCGCCGCTGTTCGGCAATCCTCGCCAGGAACTTCGCAGTCAGTTCCTCGACTGAGAGCGCGGCGAGGTCTTCGGCGCTGGAAGCAGCAGGGCCGTCGTCGTCCTCGGGAAGGGAACCGGCAACCGATGAGCGATACGCAGCGACAGCGAGTTTTGAGCCGTCCGTCAGCTCCCGGTAGGCCTTCTGCATATGCGGGAGCAGCCTGGTCAGGACTGCGAGCCGGGCATGGAGGAGTTGTGATCCCACCGCAGCCAGGTGCTGGTCCCACACCTCGAGCGTCGTTTCATGGGCGGTGGTCAACCGGCTTCCGCGCAGTGACTTCAGCAATGCGTTGCGTTGCTTCAGCACCCGTTCGTAGTCAGCACGTATGCCCGCATGATGAGGAACCAGCAGCACCATCAGCTCATCCAGAAAGCGCCGTCGATGGGAAGGATCACCCTTCACCAGGGCGAGATCCTCGGGTGCAAACAGGACACTTCTCAGGATTCCTGCGGCGTCCCGCGCGCGAACCGGATTGGCCCGGTTGATCCGCGCGCGGTTTGCCCGTTCCCCGTTGATCTCCAGTTCGACGCTGGTTGCCTGCGCGCCGCGCACCAATCGGCCCCGTACCAGTGCGCGATCGGCGTCGAACGCGATCAGCGGACGATCCGTGCTGACGCGGTGGGACGATAGCGACCCCAGGTAGCCGATGGCCTCGACGATATTCGTTTTCCCCACACCGTTGGGTCCGACGAAGACCGTTACGCCGGGTTCAAGGGCAACCTCAAGCTGGGAATAGCTGCGGAAATCGGTCAGTGACAGATGCTGGACGTACACCGGGGCTCAACTATGGGGAGGTGCGTGGTGGGCGCACCGCGTGGCCGCCGAACTGATTGCGCAGGGCGGCTACCATCTTCAGCGACGGGGCATCCTCCTGGCGCGAACTGAATCGGGCGAACAGCGCGGCCGTGATCGCCGGCGCTGCCACTTCATTGGCTATTGCCTGTTCAACGGTCCAGCGGCCCTCACCCGAATCCTCGATATAGGCTCCGATGTTGCTGAGCTTGGGGTCTTCCTCGAGGGCTTTGACCAGCAGATCCAGCAGCCAGGACCGGACAACCGTGCCTTTCTGCCACGCGCGGAAGGTGCCCGGAACATCCTTGATGATGTCTTTCGCCTCAAGCAACTCATAGCCTTCGGCATATGCCTGCATCAGGCCGTATTCGATTCCGTTGTGAACCATCTTGGCGTAGTGTCCGGCGCCGGTCTCACCTACGTGGACAAAGCTTTCCTCGCGGGCACCCTCGGGCCGCAGTGCATCGAAGACCGGCATGACCCGCTCGACGTCGGCCTCAGCTCCTCCGACCATGAGGCCGTAACCATTCTCGAGGCCCCAGACTCCGCCGGAAACGCCGCAGTCAAGGAAGGAGATCCCCTTCGCAGCAAGTGCTTCGCTGTGCTCCTGATCGGAGCTGAATTTGGTGTTACCACCGTCTATGACGAGGTCACCCTGGGATAGTTTCCCGCCGAGCTCGGTGATCACCTCGTCCGTGACCTTCCCGGCAGGAACCATAATCCAGACCACTCGGGGAGCTGGGATTGCGGCAATCAGTTCATCGAGGCTCGCAACATCCGTCACCTCGGGGTTCCGGTCATAGCCGGTGACCTCAATGCCTTTGAAGCGGAGCCGCTCCCGCATGTTGTATCCCATTTTCCCAAGTCCGATCAGACCGATGTGCATTGTGTCCTCCATGGGGTGTCGGTGGGATGTGTGCCGCCCTGCTACTGGTTGGGGAGCCTTACCGGCATGAGCAGGTACCTGTAGTCTTCGCGGTCTTCGCCGGTTGCTTCTTCCTGTGCCGAAATGACGGCCGGCTTGGGCGGAGTGGTGAAGGAGAACCGTACAAAGCGGCTGCTGAATGCGCCAAGCCCTTCGCTGAGGTAGTGGGGGTTGAACGCCACCGTGATGTCATCGCCGTCGAGAGTTGCTTCGATTGCTTCGGAAGCCTGGGCGTCCTCGCCGGTGCCGGCATCGAGGACTACCTGGCCTGCACTGAAGGCAAGGCGTACCGGTGTATTCCGCTCGGCTACCAGCGCCACGCGGCGCACAGCCTCGACGAGTTGGCTGGTTTCCACCGTTGCATGAATGGGCGTGTTATCCGGGAAGAGGGAACGGATCTTGGGGTAATCGCCGTCGACCAGGAGGGAGGTGGTGCGCCTGCCGCCGCTCTCGAATCCGATGAGTTCGCTGTTGTCGGAAAGGGCGATTTTGAGATCCCCGGAGCCTCCCAGGGTCTTGGCCACCTCGCTGAGAGTCTTGGCCTTGACCAGCGCGCTGGTCGAAATTCCCGGATTGGTGGGTTTCCAGGACAGCTCCCGGAGAGCGAGGCGGTAGCGGTCGGTGGCGAGGAAGGTGATCAGGTCTTCTTCTATCTCCATACGCACACCGGTGAGGATGGGGAGTGTGTCATCACGACTGGCGGCGATGATCACCTGGGAGACCGCTTCGGCGAAGGCGTCTCCGTCAACGACACCGCTGACGTCGGGCAGCGCGGGAAGTTCCGGATACTCCGCCTCAGGCATCGTAGCGAGGTTGAATCGGCTGTTGCGGCAGGTCAGCGTGACCTTGGATCCATCAGTTTCCACTTCTACGGGCGCCGAGGGCAGGCTCCGGCAGATGTCGGCAAGCAGCCGTCCGGATACAAGGATGGTTCCTTCTTCAGCAACATCGGCTGCGATCTCCAGGCGGGCCGAAATCTCATAGTCAAAGCTCGCGAGGCTCAGGGTTCCGGCACCGGCCTTGATCAGCAATCCTGAAAGCACCGGTACGGGGGGACGTGGCGAGAGGGAACGAGCGGTCCAGGTTACGGCTTCGGCCAGGACATCGCGCTCGACTCGGAATTTCACTGAAGGGTGCCGCCTTTCGCGAGTACATCGGTGAAGCCAACTTGTCCCTTGCCTTCGCAGGCAAGAGGAGGACAGGCGGGCAAGGGTCAACTCTACTGAGTGACAGCTTAGCGTGGCGTGGTCCGCTCGTTGGACCGGGTTTGTACCCCTGGACGGGGAGGGGTGAACGGGGAAATGTTATTTGGAAGAGAAGAGTGGATTAAGGATCAGTAGTGTTAATAACTACTGTGGATACTGTGGATAACCGGCCTGGTTGGTGCAATTCCGGGAGTCGTCCCTGTTGACAGCATGTGCATCCAGCCCGCCGCGATCTGCCCATGGCTGTGTACGAGAACCCTGTGATTCTGCGGGTCCACAGCCCTGACGAGGTTTGTCCTCATTAACGTCCACGGATACGGGCCCTTATCCACATTCTTTTCCACAGCTGTTAATTTCAGTGGAGGCGTCTGTCGAGGTCAGGAGTCTTTCCTGTGGTGTTTGATGCGGTTAGTCAGCTCAGTCACCTGGTTGTAGATGGCCCGGCGCTCTGCCATGAGTTCGCGGATCTTGCGGTCTGCGTGGATCACCGTTGTATGGTCCCTGCCTCCCAGTTCCTGTCCGATTTTCGGTAGCGACATATCAGTGAGTTCCCGGCACAGGTACATGGCGATCTGGCGTGCGGTAACCAGGGTGCGTGTGCGGGACTTGCTGCAGAGGTCATCAAGGGTGATGTTGAAGTACTCGGCGGTCTGGGCCATGATCAGCGACGACGTTATTTCCTGTGCGCCATCATCCGTGATGAGGTCCTTGAGCACTATTTCAGCCAGGTTTTCGTCGACTGCCTGGCGGTTCAGGCTCGCGAATGCGGTAACCCGGATCAGCGCGCCCTCCAGTTCGCGGATGTTGGTGGAAATCTTCGACGCGATGTATTCAAGAACCTCGTCGGGTGCGCTCATGCCCTCGCTGATCGCCTTTTTCCGCAGGATGGCAATGCGGGTTTCCAGCTCCGGCGGCTGGATATCGGTCAGGAGTCCCCACTCGAAACGGGATCGCATGCGCTCCTCGAATCCGGACAGCTGTTTCGGTGGAAGATCCGAGGTGATAACCACCTGTTTGTTGTGGTTGTGGAGGGCGTTGAAGGTGTGGAAGAACTCCTCCTGGGTGCGGTCCTTCCCGGATAGGAACTGGATGTCATCGATCAGGAGGATGTCGACGTTTCGGTACGTCTGCTTGAAGCTGGTGCCTTCATCATCGCGAATCGAGTTGATGAAGTCGTTCGTGAACTCTTCAGAGTTCACGTACCGAACCCGGATACCGGTGTAGAGGTGGCGCGCATAGTGGCCGATGGCATGGAGAAGGTGGGTCTTTCCCAGACCGGAGTCCCCGTAGATGAACAGGGGGTTGTACGCTTTCGCGGGCGCCTCGGCAACGGCCACTGCGGCTGCGTGGGCAAATCGGTTGGATGAGCCGATAACGAAGGTGTCGAAGATGTACTTCGGGTTCAACCGTCCGAACTCATGTGAGTTACTTGGCGGCGTGGGCGACGGCGCCTGCTCGCGCTGTACGGTTTCCTCCGGATTCTCCTCCGGCTCCTCTTCCATGATCGGGGTGAGATCCGGATCAATGACGAACGCGCATTGGATCTCTTCACGGAAGACGTCCTGGAGAGCATCGTTGAGGGGGCTCTTGAGCTGACTCTGGAGAACCTCGCGGGTGAGCTCATTGGGAACAGCGACAAGCAGCGTGGTTCCGATCAGGCCCTGTGCCTGGGCGAGCACCACGAAGCCCCGCTGTCGCGGGGAGATTCTGTCGTCCCGCTCCAGGGTCCGGATGACCTTTCGCCAGGAGCTGCCTACATCATTGATCTCGTCGGTACTCACGCGCGTCCTCAGGTGGAAGTTCAAAGACCGCTTCCGGGGCCTTTGCAGGCCACCCATCCACAGACTTATACACAGTACGTGGATAAATGCACCACCCGGCAACACTAGACGATCGAAAGTGCAGGGGATAGCTGGGGCAGCGCCTGTGGATAAGATCACTGAGACGACAGCTTCCTGCCTGTCGCAGACCCTCTCCCCGACGGTTGTCCACAGTGTGTGTACACGGGGAACCGAGTCCAGCCGGATAGGCGGGTTTGACCCTGTGACACCCGGTGCCCTAACGTTAGGTAGTCCTTTATGTCTGCATTTTCGCATGCCTCCATACCGTCGGCCAGAAGCTGATCAGTGTGATGACGTGCGCGGGGTAGATGTACTACAACTTCATTGCGCCGGCCCGTTCTTCCCCCTTGTTGCAACGGCAGCGCATGTCAAGAACGTTCTGGAGTATCACAGTGAGCAAGCGGACCTTTCAGCCGAATAACCGCCGTCGTGCCAAAAAGCATGGTTTCCGCCTCCGCATGCGGACCCGCGCCGGCCGGGCCATCCTGTCTGCGCGCCGTAGCAAGGGACGCACCGAACTGTCGGCGTAGCGCCACCTAATCCGTCCGCCGGCGTTGCTGTACTGCAACGCCCCGACCGTTTCGGAGCTCAAGGTGCTGTCTACCGCCCATCGAGTTCGGACGGCCACAGATTTTTCACACACCGTTCGTTCCGGTACCCGGTCGGGGTGCCGGAACGTGGTGCTATATGCAGTCCGAACCGGGCTCTCCGAGCCTTCCCGGTTCGGCTTCATTGTGTCGAAGAGTGTAGGGAACGCTGTCACCCGTAACCTCGTTAAGAGGAGACTGAGAGAAGCCGCTGCGTCGGCGCTGGTTCAGCGTCCGGTTGGTCTCGATGTGGTGGTGCGCGCACTACCTCCAGCTGCTGCGGCGAGCTGGTCCGAGCTCAGTTCTGATTTTGAGAAATGTCTTGCTTCGAGTGTGAAGCGTTTCGGCAGGGACGGCAGAAGAGGTGGCGGGAGATGACAGCGAAGGATACGTCGTCGGTCTTTTCGCGACTCTCGCTGTTTCTCCGCGCCGGTCTGATCGGACTGCTCATGATCTACCGCCGGCTGATCTCCCCCTTGTATGGTCCGGTCTGCCGCTTCTTTCCTTCCTGCTCGGCGTATGCGCTGGAGGCAGTCACGGTTCATGGCGCATTCAAGGGAACATGGTTGGCCACCAAACGTATGTGCCGCTGCCATCCCTGGAATGACGGAGGCGTGGATCACGTCCCACCCGGAGGAAAGCGTTTTGCACCTGGAGAAGAGCCACAGATTGTAGTGCTGAATCACCCGGTGATTCCTGCAGACGAGGAAAGCCGCCCCGCGGCCTGAGGAGCAACAGATTATGGATTTCTTCGAGACGATTCTCCTGCCTTTCCGGTGGCTGGTGTCCTGGGTCATGTGGGCTTTCCACGAGGGATTCACTTTCCTCGGAATGGATGCGGCGTCGGGTTGGACCTGGACGCTGTCCATCGTCGGTCTGGTTGTGGTTATCCGGGCCGCGCTGATTCCTGTCTTCGTCAAGCAGATCAAAGCCCAGCGGGGCATGCAGGCGCTCCAACCGGATCTGAGGAAGCTCCAGCAGAAGTACAAGGGAAAGACTGACCAGCTCTCGCGCCAGGCCATGACGCAGGAGCAGATGGCCCTCTACAAGAAGCACGGAACAAACCCGTTTGCAGCCTGCCTGCCGATTCTGATCCAGATGCCGTTCTTCTTTGCCCTGTTCACGGTGCTGAACGGTGTGTCGAAAGCGAGCGACAACGGTGAAGGCATCGGTGCTCTCACCGTCGAGGACGTTCGACAGTTTGACGCGGCCGAGATCTTTGGAGCGCCACTCTCCTCTTCACTGCTGCATGGTTGGGGTACTGAGGGCCACGGCGCCGTGGCGGTGCTTTCGATCATCATGATCATCGCCATGACGGCTTCGCAGTTCATCACGCAGAAGCAGATCATGGCCAAGAACATGTCGGAAGAGGCTATGCAGAGCCCCTTCATGCGCCAGCAGAAAATGATGCTCTACATCCTCCCGCTGGTATTCGGTGTGGGTGGCATCAACTTCCCGATCGGTGTGCTGATCTACTGGACCACCACCAACCTGTGGACGATGGTGCAGCAGTTTTACGTCATCAGGCGGATGCCCACTCCCGGTTCACCCGCGGCGAAAGCGCTCGCCGAGCGCCGCGCCAAAAAGGGGCTACCCATGGTTCCGTTGCTCGGTGAAAAGAAGGCGGAGCCGGCAGTGGAAGCTGTCGAACCAGCCAAAGGACAACGAGTACAGCCTCAGCGCAAGAACAGGAAACGCAAATGAGTACTGACAACATGCAGGAAGAATCGCTCGGAACCGTGAACGAAGAGGAAGCGGAGGACGCCGTCGTCTCTTCGGAAGACGAAGGCGACGTCGCTGCGGACTACCTCGAAGAACTCCTGGACATTGCAGACATCGACGGCGACATCGACATCGAGGTCCGTAACGGCCGCACCTACATTTCTATCGTCTCCGAAGGCAGTGACTCCCAGGGACTACAGGCGCTTGTGGGCCGCGACGGCGAAGTGCTCGAAGCGCTCCAGGAGCTTGCGCGCCTGTCGGTGCTCACTTCTACCGAGCACCGTTCGCGTCTTGTCCTGGATATCGACGGCTTCCGCGAAGCCCGTAACAAGGAGTTGCGTGAGATTGCGGAGGAGGCTGTCGACAAGGTGAAGGAGAGCGGCGCCGATGTTGCACTCGCGCCGATGTCTGCCTATGAGCGCAAGATTGTGCATGACATCGTCGCTGACCTCGGCATGGTCAGCGAATCCGAGGGCGAAGGGTCTCGCCGTCACATCGTAGTGTCAGCCGGTTCCTGACTGACGGTCGGTCTGCCTTTCCCGAAGGAGGGATCGTCTTGACTCTTGATATCGGTATCAAAGAGCTTGAGGCTGCGCGCCGGATTTTCGGTGACCGGCTGCCGCTCGCCGAGCGTTTTGTCGAGCACCTGGCGTCGTCCGGGATCGATCGCGGGCTGTTGGGGCCGCGTGAGGTGCCCCGGTTATGGGACCGCCACGTGCTGAACTGTGCGGTAATTGCCGAGCTGATTCCTGAGAAGGCGCGTGTTGCTGATGTAGGGAGTGGTGCGGGCCTGCCCGGGCTCGCGTTGGCTATCGCGCGGCCCGATGCAATGTTTGTGCTCATTGAACCGCTGGAGAGGCGGGTCAATTGGTTGAGGGAAGTTACCGATGATCTCGGGTTGGAGAATGTCGAGATATTCCGTGGTCGTGCTGAACAGGCGGTAGGCAAGTTCCAGGTGGATGTTGTAACGGCCCGTGCCGTCTCTGCCCTCTCCGGTCTCGCGGCACTCACCATTCCCCTTCTGAAGGGTTCGGGCGAGGTATTGGCCATCAAGGGCCGGAGCGCGGGCGAGGAAGTGACTAAGGCTGCCAAGATTATCCGCCGGCTGGGTGGGGTTGCCACCAGTGTGGAGACGGTGGGTGGTGCCCTGCTTGAGGAACCCACCACCGTGGTACGTATTGTCGTTGCCCGCTGAGCGGTGTTGTTGCTCGCTGAGCGCAGCGCTTCGCGGGAAGTTCGGCACACTGCGGATTGTCTGCAGGAGTATTGGGGTTGCAGCGGATAACCTAGAGAGGTCCATACGCACCTGAAAGTGAGCGAGACGCTTGTGACGAAAGATTCTGCCACGCGACGTGATCAGCCTACGTCGATGATGGGTTCGTCCTTGGCGATCACTATTGCTGATATTCAACCGGAAGTGTTTTCAAACCCGATCAATACCGGCATCGTTTCACGTGAAACGAACGGACGGAACACCGTTAGCACCACCAACCAGGCAAGCGCCGGCAAGTCCAATGGGAGCAAGAGCGTTATGGACGTGCTCGATGACAGTACCCCGCTAGCACGCGAACTGGCGTCGGAAAACCGGCGTAGGGAGAAGTTGCTCGGTCGCAAACTGCCCCGCCCTGCTGCCACCCGGGTTCTGACCGTCAGCAACCAGAAGGGGGGCGTGGGCAAGACCACCACTACGGTAAACCTCGCAGCCGCCCTTGCGTCGGCAGGGCTCAACGTCCTGGTCATCGACATCGATCCGCAAGGCAACGCCTCTACCGCACTTGGCATTGAGCATCATGCTGAAGTTGACAGTATTTATGACGTTCTCATTGACGATCTTCCGCTTGCGAATGTGGTGGCCCCCTGCCCTGATGTGCCTAACCTGATCTGCGCGCCCGCCACTATTCATCTCGCTGGCGCAGAGATCGAGTTGGTCTCACTGGTCGCGCGCGAACAGCGTCTTCGACGCGCGATCGACCTCTATGCGAAAGAGCGTGAGTCCAACGGCGAGGAACGGCTCGATTACATTTTCATCGATTGCCCGCCGAGTCTCGGACTGCTTACAGTCAACGCATTCGTCGCTGCCCGGGAGGTCCTTATACCGATCCAGTGTGAGTACTACGCACTGGAGGGGCTGAGCCAACTCCTCAAGAACATCGAGATGATTCAGAAGCACCTGAATGCAGACCTGGTGGTGTCCACCATCCTTCTCACCATGTATGACGGCCGGACGAATCTCGCCGCTCAGGTTGCTGCTGAGGTCCGGGAACATTTCCCTGACCAGGTCTTGAAGGCGGTTGTACCGCGGTCAGTGCGCATTTCCGAGGCTCCGAGTTATCAACAGACGGTGCTGACCTACGATCCGTCCTCGAGCGGAGCCCTGTCCTACCTTGAGGCCGCGACGGAGATCGCAGAGCGGGCTAACACCGAGAAGTCCTCCTAGAGCGCCTGCGCGGTTCGGCGCGAGTCCCACAGTAGACTGGACGCATTATCAATCGTTGCAGTTTGTCTGCTCTCCTTCGAGAGGAACCGTTCCAATGCCCGAGAAGCGTAGAGGCCTAGGCCGAGGACTGGGCGCGCTCATTCCGAGTAGCGCGGAGCAGGAAGGTGGCGCCGCAGGTGTCAGCACACGCTCTGCTGAGCGCGGACGGCCAGTAGATCTGTTCTTCCCCTCCTCGGTGTCCAATGGCTCCTCATCTGAGGACGGCAATGGTGTACAGGAGGGCGCACTCCGCAGTGCCGGCAAGTCCTCGATCAACAAGGACGCTCTCACCGCCCCCTCAAAGCGGACCAATGGCCGCAATCAGGGAGCTTCAAAGAAACCCGTCTCACGGAAGCCCCGTACCTCGGCTCCAGCTCCGAAGGAACCGGTAAGCGGCGACGTGCCGGATGCTGTTGAGCCCGCGGCAGGGTCCGCCAAAAAACCATCCACTGCGCCGGTATCGGCCCCTGTTGAAGGCGCTTCGAACGAGCAGGAGCAGGTCGCGGATACTGCACCCATGGCAGATGGAACTGCTGAAGAAGCTGGCGGCGCTGCTCTTTCCCAGCCTGGTGACGAAGAACGGCAGGCCAAACAAAATGTGAGCGATGCTTACGCTGAGGACAGTTCCGAAGCGACGGCCGCCGAGGACCCTGTTTCACGTGAAACCCTCCGTGAAGTACCGGGTGCCCGGTTCGCCGAAGTACCAGTGGGCTCGATCCACGCCAACCGGAAGCAACCGCGAACTGTATTCGACGAAGACGAGATGGCTGAGCTCGTCCATTCAGTCCGCGAGGTCGGTGTTCTTCAGCCCATTGTGGTTCGTGCATCGCCGGAGGGTGGCGAATACCAGTATGAGCTCGTCATGGGTGAGCGACGGTGGCGTGCTTCGAGGGAAGCGGGACTCGAGACCGTTCCGGCGATTATTCGGGATACCACCGATGATGACCTTCTGCGGGATGCACTCCTGGAGAACTTGCACCGCAGTCAACTGAATCCGCTTGAGGAAGCGGCGGCGTACCAGCAACTCCTCGAGGACTTTGGGTGTTCACAGGAGGAGCTGGCGGCGCGGATCGGTCGATCACGCCCTCAGATATCAAATACGCTGCGCCTCATGAAGCTGCCTCCCCTCGTACAACGCCGCCTTGCTGCGGGCGTGTTGAGTGCCGGCCACGCTCGGGCGCTGCTGGGTCTCCAGGATCCCGGGGAAATGGAGAAGCTGGCGCAACGGATAGTTGCGGAAGGACTATCGGTTCGGTCCACGGAGGAGATCGTTGCGATGAGTGATGGCCTGCGGCGACCCAGTAAGCCCGCAACACCACGGGCCGGTGCACGTCATGAGCGTCTTGACTACCTCGCCACATCCTTGTCTGACCGCCTGGACACCAACGTCAAGATCACCCTGGGTGCCAAGAAGGGGCGAGTGAGCATCGAATTCGCCAGCGTAGACGACCTCAACCGAATTATGGGAGTGCTGACGCCCAACTCTTGATCCAGGCCGCCAGTACGTCAGGGGCGTCGTTTCACGTGAAACGGCGCCCCTTTTGATGTCATAGTCAGGGACGAAGACGCTCTGAATGGGCGACGACGGCGACGCTGTGCGTTCGGCCGCCCTCGACGACAGGCCCCGGGGGCGGATTCGATACTCTATAGGAACACCTCTCTATGGACACAACGAGTCATCGCGAGATGTGGCTTCTGGGGCGTCCCCACTTTCGTCACGATACGGGTGGGCACCGATCGAGGCACCTATGGGGGTAGCGATGATCCATCCAGTTCAGGTGGGAGCGCCGCAATCACGCGCCAGATGCTGCGGCACATGGGCACATTCCAAATTTCTAGCAGAGGGTCTCGGCGCTGTTTCACGTGAAACACCGTCGTACGCCCCGGTGCTCTGTGGTGCTGTGTCCGCGTGCACGCTCAAGTAAATGCGGCGCCGTCTGCAACCAACCGAAGGAAGGGCGTGACATGCGCTGCATGCAGCATGAGGCTCACTCCCCAGGGGGTTAGCGTTACGGGCGCCGGTGCTTTTCAGGACGGAAATAGTCGACCTTGCTTCTGTGCGTCGAATCGGTGCTCTATTCGACCATGCTCAGTCGGGTTGGACTTTCCCCGCAGGCCCTTGCGGGAGCCAACCGCCCTTGGAGGATGCGCGCAGGCCGGCTCGTCGGCGGTGAGTTCCGAGCGTCTGGCTCAAGGCGCTTTCAAGGCGCTGATGTGAAGAGATCCTTCGTGGGGGCTGCAAAGGCCTAGAGACGTTGCCCGATCGATGCGGGGACGAGGCGCCGGCCGTTTCACGTGAAACATCGTTGAGGTGACAGCTACGACCAGATGCACCAGGGTCGCTTCCCGGCACCGTGAGATGACCCGGTGTGCGTAGAAATTGGTTGGGCATACTCTGGTCCCTCCGAGCGCGGGGCACTCGGGCGAGGTTCAGCTTTCTACTGTCCGCTTCACGTGAAACGGGTATGAACGCTATTCCCACAGCATCGCTGCGCGCTCCTCCGTCGCTGGGAGCAGGCTGGCGACTGGAGTGTTCGCGGCGTGGACTTCTTCTGATCGGCAGCCGTCGTGGATCTATGTCCGATGGATAGCGCGGCGGCCGTCACTTGGTTGAACCCGCGTTGGATACAATTACTTCTCCATAGCAGCGGTCCCTACGTGTCAGATGTTCCGGAACAGGGCGGGCACGGTTGTCCTCCGGCCGCGGCGCTCACTGGCTCAGCCGCTGAAGGGTTCTCTTCCTGTCGCTTTCTTCAAAAGCATATCCGATCGATCTTGTGGACTATCGCTCTCTAGCCGGGTCGATCGTCGCGCAACAACTGGCCGGTTTCACGTGAACACCCGGCTACGGAAGGGCTGCCCTTTTCGCCCACCGCCCGTGTGGTGGCGCTTTCCTCAAGGTCCGTGCACATGGACCGCACCAATCTAGTCGCCCGCTTGCGCCTACGCCGAACGGAGGGGTCGCCGTTAGGATCGATTCTTCGTTGTTGGGAAACCTATGCGTGGGTTGGCTGGAGGTATCCGGGTGAAGCCGAAGGTATCCGGGCGAAGCAGTGTGCGCATCATGCTGCGGGAACGTCGTTGACTTCCGTCTCCGTGAAGAACAGGCTGACCAACTCCCGCCGGCCGCGACCGGTGGGACAGTGATCTGTTGTCACCATGCCAGGCGGCCTCGGGCCATTCCCGCTGCGCCGAGGGCCGCCGGCCGCCCCCAGCGATCAAGGTGTAGCTATGCAGGGTGTCACCACAAGTTCGCGCCACCGTGCCCCAATTTTGCGCGCGTTTCAATGGTGGCATCGTGAGCATGGCGGGCAACGGGGGCGTGGTGTCTGGTCGCGGGCTGTCGTCTATGTTTCACGTGGAACGTCAGCGGGCCTTCTCCTGGTGGACAGTGTTCCGCTTGAGCTGGCGGACGGTCTTGATGGTCGGGTCGGCGAGGCGGCCGACCCTTCATGTCGACGCCGTATGTCGGGGCTGGTCAAGATTCCGACGCATTGATCGTCGTCAAATGCTTGTGGCACCGGTGCCCTCATGAAGCTGCCGCGGCCCACTCCTAGGAACTTGCGCCCGGGTGACTAGGCTGCGGTCGCAGCTCTTCGCAGGTCAACGAGGGCGCGTCTCCCCGGGTCTATCGCTGTCCGGCCCGTACTTGCGGAGGAGTTGTGCTCCTCTGCGATACGCGCGTGGCGCTTCATTGGCTGCGGGCCGAAGGTTTCAAGCTGCGCGTACGCCACCGGGTCCTGGAGGCGTGGCTTTCGTTTCACGTGAAACCCTATGGACCTCTCACACCACTCTTACCAGTTGGCCGTACCGCGCTGAGAAACCTCGCCACCTACACGGGGGCGGTAGGGCACCCGACGGCCGCATGGAGCCTGACTCTTTGAAACTCAGCCTGGAAGGGTCGGCACGAAGCGACCCCCACTCGAGCGGTCCGGTCGGCGTAGGATGAACATGGCATTTACCGGGACGCGCGTGGAGGTTATTCTTGATTGCTGCTGCGGTCACCCGCGGCGTTTTACGTGGAACGGTAGCTCGACGCTCGGCTGTCTGCCGCAGCTACAAAGCGCCGCCGGCGCTACGATTGATCCTCCCCGAATCTCCGCACCGCGAGGCTGTCTCCGGTACTCCTGTTCCGCCTAATAGGCGGTCGAAATTCCCTTATCAAACCGACCGCCGAAATCAATGACGGGCAGCTCTCACCGTTTCACGTGGAACGGCGCCGCAAATGTAAACGCTGGGGGTGACGACCAAACAAAAAGACCGGGCAGCTATGAGGCGCCCGGTCTTTTTGTGATAGCTGATTTAGAGGAACTGAGCCTTTAGAGGAACTGAGCGAATTCCTGCTCCAGGACCTGCTTCGGCTTCGCCCCGATGGACGTTGCGGCTACTTCGCCGTCCTTGAAAACATAGACAGCAGGGATCGAGGTGATCCCGTACTTTGCAGCGGTGGCCGGATTATCGTCTACGTTAAGCTTCACAACATCAATCTTCTCGGAGTGCTCGGAGGCGATGTCATCGAGGATCGGTGAGAGTTTCCGGCATGGCCCGCACCATTCAGCCCAAAAATCAACCATTACTGGTTTAGTTGACTTCAGTACGTCGGCTTCGAACGAGCTGTCCGATACTTCCCTTGCGTTACTCATGGGTACTACTCCTTTTCGGTATCAAACGGAGGCTGTTTCAGATACGTGTTCAGCGATCGGCGTGGGGACTTCCGCCGCGGTCTCGACAGAGTCTCCCAGGTCGGCGAGGTAGTGCTCCACGTCAATGGCAGCTACGCATCCCGACCCCGATGCTGTGATCGCCTGGCGGTAGGTCGGGTCAATAACGTCGCCGGCAGCGAAAACTCCGGGCAGTGAAGTCTTGGATGTCCGACCCAATACCGCAATTGTTCCTTCGTCAGTGAGTTTCAGCTGGTCTTTCACCAGATCGACGCGCGGGTCGTTTCCAATGGCCACGAACACTCCGGTTACGGCGAGCTCCCTGGTGGACTCATCCACCGTGCTGGCGAGAGTGAGGCCCGTGACCTTGTCGGTGCCGTGTATTGCTGCCACCGCCGCGTTCCACTCGAACCGGATCTTTTCATGTGCCAGCGCGCGATCCTGCATGATCTTGGAGGCACGCAGGGAGTCGCGCCGGTGTACGACGGTGACGGAGCGTGCAAACTTCGTGAGGAAGAGCGCCTCCTCCATGGCCGAGTCACCGCCGCCGATCACGGCTATGTCCTGATCCTTGAAGAAGAATCCGTCGCAGGTGGCGCACCAGCTGACGCCATGCCCCGAGAGCCGCTTCTCGTCAGCGAGTCCCAATTCGCGATAAGCGGAGCCTGTCGAAATGATGATCGCCCGCGCACGGAAAGTCTCGCCGGTTCCGATGGTGACGGTCTTGATCTCCCCGGACAGATCGACCGAGGTTACGTCTTCAAAGAGGATCTCGGTGCCAAACCGGACAGCCTGCTTCTCGAAGTTCTCCATCAGGTCCGGACCCATGACGCCATCAGGGAAGCCTGGGTAGTTCTCTACGTCCGTGGTGTTCATCAGCTCACCGCCGGCGGTGACGGAACTTGCAATCAACAGCGGCGAGAGGTTGGCACGGGCAGTGTAGACCGCGGCTGTGTAGCCGGCGGGTCCCGAACCAACGATGATGACGTCCCTGACGTCAGCGGACGTGGTGCTGGCCGATTGTGTCTCTGTGCTCACGGGTTTGGTGGACCTTTCTGTCGGTGAGAGCGGGCAAAGCCTCAAGCCCGGTCGCGATCATTGTCAACAACGACACACCGGGCGCCGTTATTCCGTGTGTCCCAGTGCCGCGCGGGGCGCTAGGAAATGTTGATCTCCGCGATGCGCATGCCCCAGGGGTACTGAGCCTGCACGTTGGAGAGACGCGGCAGCTGGGTGAAGTTGACGATCACATACTGAGCGGTAGGAGGTGCACCGTCGGCTTCCGGTACGTTGAAGGTGACGGAAGGGCCGGTGAAGCCTGACTGAGCAACCTGGGTTGCCCCCTCCAGGGTTGGCTGATCGTTCAGCAACACCGTGAAGCTGCCGCCCGAACTGTTCAGCTGTTCGATCTGTATCTCGGAGATGTTGGACGGCTCTTCCAGCTCGACCACCAGCGCCAGGTTCTGGGCGAGACCGCCGAACGTCTCGTTGGCGTACACGAGGCTGCCCCAGAAACTTGCCGGATTGTCATCGATGATCGCGCCGAGGTCGGCGTCGGTCTGTGAATTCAGTTCCGGATTGTCGGGGACAAGACGGGTGACACCCGTTGCAACCGGAGCAACGAGTTCCGGTTCGGGAGTAGCGGAATCCGTTGCGGAAGGCGATGTGGTCTGGCCTTCGGTGGCTTCAGTCGTGGCTTCTGCAGTGGTACTCTCGCTCGCTACGGGCGGGTCGAAGAGGGGCCGGAGCTGAGTTACGGCGAGAATGACGGCGCCGACAATCACCAGCGCGAGTATCAGACCGACAAGCAGGCGTGTGAAGCGCGGACTGTTCTCGCGGTCATCAACGTCGTCATACTCCTGGTAGGAGTCGTCGTCGTCGTACTGGGTGCCGGCAGCAGCAGCCCCGCCGCCCGCAGCGGCGGCCGGGAAACGCGATGCAGGTCGCTGTGAGGATCGGGAATCCTCTGACCGATCGGAATCATCGCCGGTCCAGGCGGAAATCCTGGGCTTATCCGTTTGCTCCTCGCCGGGGGCTGCACGTGGCGGGGCACTGGGCGGTGGCGGCACATTGGCCTTGTTCCCTGCTGGGCGGGACTCCGTGACACCCTGCGGAGCGGTGCCCTGCTCCGAGCGCGCGGATGCTGCGGCGGCACCAGCGGCTGCCCCACCGGCCGCAGCGGCACCAGCGGCCGCCCCGCGGCCGAACCGGGGCATGCGTGCTTTCGGCAGGCGTGAGGGGCGCCGCTCCGGCTCGTGGTGGTGGTCATCGTAGTAGTCGTCGTCCTCGTAGGTCTCCGGTTCCGTGGAGCGTGCCACGCCGAAAATCTCCGAGCCGAGTGTGTCCGTGAAGAACGGTTCAATGTAGGGGGCATCCTGCTGGATGACCAGGTCGAGGAGATCCGCTGCAGGTGCCCGATTGGTCACAAGGTAGGTCCCGGCGTCGGTGATCCCGAGGTCAAGGACCTGGATGTTGCCGGGGCGTTCGCCAGTAGCTACCTCACGCGCGCTCGTGGCCACCTGGCTCGCGTTGGAGACCGAGGCCACCAGAATGCTCACTGGACGATTCAGCACCTGATCGACGCCGTCCAGCACCAGGTCCTTCTCAGCAGAGGCCAGTACGTAGGCGGTGACCTTATAGCGGCCGCCCAGTACTGAACCGACATCTACTGCTTCTGGCACGAGTTCCTCCCGGATGTGGATACTTTGTACCAATGCTACCGGTCACTTCCGGGCATACTGCGCTACGCGCGGCGACCGCCCCTAGCGGCGGCGAAACCGGGACAGCAGCGGCGCAAGGAAGTCACTCAGTTCAGTGACCCTCAGGACCTTCAGCATTCCGACATACACAGCCGCCATGACCGGCCCGACCACCAGAAGCACGACGGCGGCGCTCGCCACCGACTGCCAGGCGAAGCCGTCCGGCCGGTAACCACCGAAGGCCCAGAGCAGTCCCGCTCCGACCGCAGCCGCCATGAGGCCGGCGATAGCCAGACGGACATGGACGTCGTAGATGTGCCCTGCGCCGTATCCGCCGATTTTTCGGACCAGGAACAGGTGGCTGACGATGACGGCGATGATGTTGCCGACCGTGAAGCTCAGCGCCAGCATGGGGACAATCAGGCTGGGTTCAAACAGGCTGGCGGTGAGCGCAAGGGCCACACCCGCGACAGAGAGGATGAGCTGGATCTTCAGCGGTGTGATGGCATCTTCAGCGGCGTAGAAGACGCGGTTCATGAAGAAGTTGGCGCTCAGGAAGGGCGACCCGACGGCCAGCAGCGTGATGACCACGGCGTTGAGCGCGCCGCCTTCCCGGATGCCGCCGGAAAAGACCATGCCCAGCGGTCCTGCCAGCGTGAGGAGTGCTGCTGCACCGAAGACCGTCGCGACGCCGATCGTGCGCAGGCCCAGTGACAGGGTCTCCTTCGTGGTCCGCAGGTCGTTCTGGGAATGTGCGGCGGCGAGGCGGTTGAACATCACGGTGGCCAGCGAGAGCGCGATCACCGAATGCGGGAGAACGTAGACCAGGGCGCCGATATCAAGGTTGGTCAGACCGGCAATGTAGGTGCCTTCGGGGAGCTCGGTGCGGGCCTCGGTGGCGATAGTGGCGACCCACTGATTGACCATGTACAGGCCGTTGCCGATCAGCATGGTGACGATGGTGATTGAGGCGAGCCGGCCGGTCTTGCCCAGCCCCACGCCGCGCCACCCGAATTTGGGTCGGAGGCCAAGGTGCAGGCGGCGCAGCGGCACCAGAAGCACCAGCGCCTGGACAACGATGCCGAGGGTGGTTCCGCCGGCGAGGAGCAGGGTGTGGGTGGGCGTCCAGGTATCGGGAGTATGCCCGGTGGTCCGCTCGGCACCCATCAGCGCAATGAATGCGATCAGGAACCCGATGGACACGATGTTGTTGACCACGGGCGCCCACATATACGGACCGAATGACCCGTTGGCGTTGAGGACCTGGCCAATGATCGAGTAGAGACCGTAGAAGAAAATCTGCGGGAGGCACCAGTAGGCGAAGACGGTGGTCAGTGCCAGCGCATCCCCGGACACATTGGTGAGCAGGTCCGCGAGGAAAGGCGCAGCCAGGGTGATCAGCACCGTCATGATGAACAGCACGATCACGGAGAGGGTCATGAGGCGGCTGACGAAGTCCGAGCCGCGGTCTTCCTGCTGGCTCGCCCGGATGATCTGGGGCACCAGCACGGCGTTGAACACGCCGCCGGCGATCATCAGGAAGATGTAGGTGGGCAGGTTGTTGGCTGCCGGGAAGAGGTCCGACACCGCCCCGGCCGTGCCGATCGCGGTGGCAAGTAGGGCAACCCGGACGAGCCCGAGCAGGCGGGATACCAGGGTGCCCGCAGCCATGATCGCACTGGATCGTGCGGTGGAATCGGTAGGCGGCACATTCCCGGGCGCAGCGGGACGGCGACTGGGAAGCACGCCCGCATCCTGGACGGGTATTGAGGCGGTGTTGGTATCAGACATCGTGACTTATCGTCTCACCAATAACGGACGACGCCGGTCACCGGCCGCAACCTGCGGACGGGATCAGAGGTACTGCGGCAGCACTTCGCGGGCGAGGTCGGCGATACGGCGCTCATTCGGGAAGGACAGCTTGCGGCCGAGGTCGGCGAGCGGCACCCACGCCACATCGACTGCCTCGTGATCGGGATCATTCTCGATGGTGAGGTGCCCGCCGGTGGAGACAAGCAGGAAGTGGTGGACCGTCTTGTGGACGCGGTGCCCGCTGACGGTGAACCAGTAGTCGATGCTCCCCAGCGCAGCCAGGACGCGGCCGCGGATGCCGGTTTCCTCTTCGATTTCCCGTACTGCTGCCTGCTCGTTGTTCTCCTGGTTTTCCGGGTGGCCCTTGGGCAGGCACCACTCGAGGCGGCCTCCGCGGTTGAGGCGGGCAATGATGGCCACATTGAGGAGGTCAGTGGAGGTGTCGACGACGATTCCGCCGGCTGACACTTCCTCCACAGTGGGAAGGCTCTGGTGGATCAGGGGCGCGCTTGTCCGGCCCATTGACGCTGTCAATGGGGTGCGCTTCGGGGCGCTCGGAACAGGACGGTCCATGACCCCACTCTAACGACCTTTCCGGGCCGATGATGACCGGGCACGCGGCATCGGCGTCCCCGTGCAGAACCCTCCGCGTGTTGCCCGCCACCGCCTGCGTCGGAGACGTTTGGCTGCCCGTAATGGTGTTTGGGCTGATCTCTGGCACGCTTAAAGAACTATGGTGCACCTGTTGGAAAATTCCCCGCTGACCGCCCCGCTTCCGGCGGTGGTGACCGAGCTCGGCCGGCTCTTCGCCGAAGCCGGCCATGAACTTTCCCTGGTGGGCGGCCCGGTCCGTGACCTGTTCCTTGGACGGGTTTCTCCTGACCTTGATTTCACGACGGACGCGAGCCCGGACCAGACCATTGCCGTTGTGCGCCGCTGGGCGGATACCTTCTGGGAGATCGGCCGCGAGTTCGGGACCATCGGGCTGCGCAAGGACTCGTTCACCATCGAGGTCACCACGTACCGCGCCGAGGCCTATGACCCGTCCTCCCGCAAGCCGATGGTCGCGTTTGGCAGCAACCTCGAGGAAGACCTCCTCCGCCGTGACTTCACCATCAACGCCATGGCCCTGCGGCTTCCCTCCCTGGAGCTGGTGGACCCGTATGGAGGAGTCAAGGACCTCCATGCGGGGGTGCTGCGCACTCCGGGCGCGCCGTCGTCGTCGTTCTCTGATGATCCGCTCCGGATGATGCGGGCAGCGCGGTTCGCCTCCCAGTTGGGGGTGGAGGTGGCACCGGAGGTGCGGGAGGCCATGACGGCCATGGCGGAGCGCATCACCATCATCTCGGCGGAGCGGGTGCGCGATGAGCTGACCAAGCTGATCAACGGAGCGCAGCCCCGCCGGGGTGTTGACCTCATGGTGTCCACCGGGTTGGCCGACCACGTGCTTCCGGAGGTGCCGGCGCTGCGCCTTGAGATGGACGAGCATCACCGGCACAAGGACGTCTACCAGCATTCGCTGACGGTCCTTGAGCAGGCCTGCCAATTGGAAACCGACGACGACGGCGCGGTGCCGGCCCCCGATTTCATCCTCCGGTTCGCTGCCCTGATGCACGACGTCGGCAAGCCGGCAACGCGGAAATTCGAACCGACAGGTGCGGTCAGCTTCCGCCACCACGATGTGGTCGGCGCGAAGCTGACGGCGAAACGGATGAAGGCGCTCCGCTTCGACAACGACACCATCAAGGCCGTGGCGCGCCTGGTGGAGCTGCACATGCGCTTCTACGGGTACGGTGAGGCCGGCTGGACGGATTCGGCGGTGCGTCGCTACGTCACCGATGCGGGGCCGCAGCTCGAGCGGCTGCACCGGCTCACGCGGTCGGATGTCACCACGCGCAACCGCCGCAAGGCAGAGCGCCTGGCCTTCGCGTATGACGATCTTGAGACCCGCATCGCGGTGCTGACCGAGCAGGAAGAGCTCGCATCGATACGGCCGGACCTGGATGGAGAACAGATCATGGGACTGCTGGGCATCCGGCCGGGGCCGGTTGTGGGACGGGCGTACCGCTTCCTGCTGGAGGAACGTATGGAACATGGGCCGCACAGCCGCGAGGAGGCCGAGGCCAAGCTGCACGTTTGGTGGGCGGACCAGCCCGAGTCGGCCGGAGACGGGTCATGAGCCAGCCCGGCGCGGCTGCTGCGGACCTCACCCCCGCGGGCACCCCGCTGCCGAACCTCTGGCTCCTGCGCCACGGTGAAACCGAATGGTCCAGGGACGGCAACTACACCGGCCTCACGGACCTTGCCCTGACCCCTGCAGGTGAGCAGCAGGCACGCGATGCGGCGGCACGCGTGGCCGGCGTCGAGTTTGACCTGGTGTTCACCTCTCCGCTGCAGCGTGCGCGGCGAACGGCGGAGCTGGCCGGATTCCCGGACGCCGAGGTGCTTCCGTATGCCCACGAATGGGACTACGGCGACAACGAGGGCCGCAACAGTGCGCTGGTCCGCCAGGAGAACCCGGGATACCTCATCTGGAAGGACGGGGCGCCGAACGGTGAGACCCTGGCCGAGGTCGCCGCCCGGGCGGACCGGATCATCTCCCGCGTGCAGGCGGGCTGCGGTACGCCGGCCGACCGGGATCCGGAGGCAACTCCGGTGCGGAACGCGCTGTTGGTGGCGCACGGCCATTTTCTGCGCATCCTGACGGCGCGGTGGCTGGAGTTCGAGCCGGTCGAGGGCCGGCGCTTCATCCTGGGGACGGCGGCGGTGTGCGCGCTGGGTTGGGACAAGCGCACTCCCGCGATCCTGCGCTGGAACATCTAGGCGCACGGTACTTGCAGTGCGGTGAGCAACCAGGACACTTCCCCGAGCAATCTGGTCCACGGTGAGGAAATGCTGCCCACCTTTGTCCAGCCTGCTCCCGGCAGACGCTAGTTCTGCAGCGCCTGCGGGCGCCGGCGACCGTAGGTGGCGCGGCGAAGCAGCCACTCGGCCGGTCCTGTGCCCACCCGGGAGAGCAGCAGTCTGCTCAGCACCAGTTGCGTGATGAAGATGACGACGGCGATGCCCGCCACCGCTGCCGCCGGCAACCGGTCGGAGAGTCGCAGGCCGTAGGCGGTGAAAAGAAGCGCCAGGATCGCTGACTGCAACAGGTAGTTGGTCAGTGCCATACGCCCTGCCGGGGCGAGGAAGGCACACAGTCCAGCGCCCGGCGTCGTACGGAAGAACAGCAGCAGGAGACACACGTAGCCGGCTGTGAGCAGTGGGGCGGTGAGGGTTGAAATGCCGACGGCGAGAACACTGAACCGGTCACCGTCCACGTAGGTGGTCAGGTAGGCCTGCAGTATTCCGGCGGTGAGGCCGAGAGGCAGGCAGACCGCCGTCGTCGTCCTCAGTTTGCCGGACGGCAGCCAGCCCTCCAGGAGTCCGGCCCGGCCGGCTGCCAGACCGATATAGAACATTGCCAGCGAGAGCGGCCCCTGAAAAAAGACCACCCCGGCCACGTTTTCAAGGAAGTGGGCGGCGTTGGTGGCGAAGGCGGCACCCGGACTGCGGGTCAGGGCGCCGGGGTCTGCGGTGGGGGCCAGCGAGGGCAGACCCGCGCCCCCGACCGCGATCAGCAGACCGACCGCCAGGATCAGGGATCCCATGATGCCGATGATCGCTGCGCCCACGGCAACCGCAGAGTAGGTGCGGATCGAGTGGGTGGCCAGCAGCACCACCCCCATGAGGGAGTAGGTCAGAAGGATGTCGCCGTAGAACAGCAGCAGGCCGTGGGTAAGGCCAAGAACAAACAGGGCGGCCAGGCGGCGGCGCATCCGCGATGCAGGGGAAACATGCGCGGACTCCGCTGCCCGCCACTGCAGGACAAAGCTGTAGCCGAACAGGAATGAAAAGAGCAGGTAGAACTTCGCCTCGAAGAGGGCCGCGACGGTGAAGCGGACGGCAAGATCGAGCGCCGAGTTGTGGCTCGGGCTGATGGTGCCTGCGAGAGCGTAGGGATCGGCGAAATACCAGATGTTGACCATGAGGATGCCGCCGAGCGCAAAGCTGCGCAGCGCATCGACTTCCCGTAGGCGTCCCGATCCCACCCGGTTCCTTTCTCTGGATCCCCGCCAGCCTAGCGCTGTTGTCCCGTCACGGAATGTAGCGGCCGGCCCGTGCGTTATAGGGTCAAAGGCGGTCAACGGGCAAGTGTAGGCACAGCCCTGAACAGGAATGGTGAAGGGAGGGTTCGTGACCCCGGTGAAGCGCGTGGCGATGCTGTCGCTTCACACATCGCCCTTTGACCAGCCCGGCGGCGGCGATGCCGGCGGCATGAACGTCTACGTCCGTTCCGTGGCGCTGGAACTCGCCAAAGTGGGAATCGACGTCGAAATCTTTACGCGTGCGGCCTCCGACGGGCAACCCCATATGGAGGAGCTCGGTCCCGGGGTGCTCGTCCGTCACCTCATTGCCGGCCCCACCCGCCGGGTGCCCAAGGAAGTTCTTCCGCAACTGTCCGATGACCTCGCCGACGCCATCGCGGATGCGACCGATCTCCTCGCGGACGGACACTTTGACGTGATCCACTCCCACTACTGGGTGTCTGGGATCGTGGGTCTGACCGTCGCGAGGTCCCTCAAACTTCCCCTGGTGCATTCAATGCACACCATGGCGAGGGTGAAGAATCTCCGCCTTCATGCCGGCGGTGTTATGGAACCACAATCGCGCATCGACGGTGAGCAGGCGATCGTGGAGGGCGCCGACCGCCTCATTGCCAACACCAGCACCGAAGCCGCAGAGCTGGAGTCCCTCTACGGCGCAGCTGCCGAGAAGGTCGATATCGTGGCCCCTGGCGTGGATCTCGACATTTTCAATGCGCGTGAGCGGTCCGTATCCAGGAGACGCCTCCGGTTCCCCGAGAGCGCCTTTCACGTGGTTTTCGCCGGCCGGATCCAGAAACTCAAGGGTCCCCACCTGCTGGTCGAGGCGGCGGCCGACCTGCTGGCGCGGCGCCCGGATATCCCGCTGCAGGTCAGCATCATCGGTTCCGGGAGCGGCTCTGAGGCCCTTGAGCTGCAGCCGCTGATCGACCGCCTGGGACTGCATGACGCCGTCCGGCTCTACCCCCCGGTCATGGCCGGCCAGCTGGCCCATTGGTTCCGTGCCGCCGACGTCGTTGCTATGCCGTCCTACAGCGAATCTTTCGGCCTCGTGGCGCTTGAGGCGCAGGCCTGCGGCACACCTGTGCTCGCCGCGAACGTCGGAGGCCTGCCGCAGGCGATCAGCGACGGGCGGACAGGGGTCCTGGTGGACGGCCACGGCGTGGGTCTGTGGTCGGCTGCGCTGGAAGCACTGCACGACGACGACGGCATGCGCCGCACGCTGGGCACCCATGCCGCGGTGCACGCGCTGGCGTTCGGCTGGCAGCGCACGGCGTTGTTCACCGCGCAAAGCTACCGCACCGCCGTCGAGCAGTATGAGAGTGCGCCTGCGCTTTAATATGTGGCATCTGGTGACAAGTGCATAGGTGAGCGGCTCCCGGTTGGCTGGTTAGGGCACCGCCGAGGGCGCCCGCAGTATTCATGCTCAAATCCGAAATGCCCTGGAGATCCTTCCTCGACCCGTACGAGACTCGCACCCTCAATTGGTGGTTTTCTTGCAGGGAAAGCGGGTTGGCCGTGCAAGTCAGTCTCGCCGAGCATGGTGCTATACCCCATGGGGTATAGTATGGATAAGTAATCACTTGTCGAAGGAGATCTCAGATGTGTCGAGCGGTGTCATGCAGGAAGTGTGGGAAAACGACGTGGGCAGGCTGCGGTCAACACGTGGATCAGGTGTTGCGGAGTGTGCCCAGAACACAGCGCTGCACCGGTCACGAGAACGAGCCCTCGGCATTGGCCGCGTTCTTTTCGAAGCTTTTCGCTAAACGCTGAGCCAGTGTCGCTTTTCCTGTGCGGCATTCCTTGCGGTTAAAGGGGGTTTACGTGGGAGGGGCAGGCTTGGCAGGCGGCGCGGACGAGCCGACGTGGAGTCGAACGGATCCTTCTTCGAGAAGATTCAAGCTTTTAGTGCCGGTGGGCCGTGACGTAGTGTCGTGTTACGACAATCGGCCGCACATATCACTCGAGGCTACGTGGATACTCAAGAGCAGGCGTCCTTTCCGGCTGAACGGTCTGCGCCACGAGGGGGGTCACGCCGTGCTCCGCTGTGGAAAAAGGTCAGCGCCGACCTGAGGGATGAGGTACTTGGTGGCGTCTTTGATTCGGGTTTTCCGGGCGAGTTGGAGTTGGCCAAACGGTACGGCGTCAGTAGGGGCACTATCAGGGCTGCACTGCGGCCGCTGCGTGAGGCTGGACAGATTACCGCGCACCCCGGGCGGAAGCCTGCGGTTATTGCGGGGAAGAGCACAGCTTACGGGCCCATCTACAGTTTGTTGGCATCCATCCGTGAATCCGGCCTGCACCATTCAAGTGTTGTCCTGGCACAGCACCTGGTGCGGGATGCCTCGGTTGCCGGGAAGATGTCACTGGAGGCCGATACGGAGTTCTTTCATCTTTCGCGTGTGCGTCTGGCCGATGAGGAACCCCTTGGACTGGACCAGGTTTGGCTCCCGACGGCCGTCGCCGCGAAGCTGATGCAGTCGGATTTCACCGAAGCCGCGCTGTATGCCGAGCTGGAAAAACGCTGCGGCATCGTGCTGGACGGTGGCACCGAGCAGTTGACTGCCGTAGCTGCCTCCGCGGATCAGGCCTCCCGCCTGAACTGTGCCGAGGGGATGCCATTGCTGCTGATCGAACGCACCGGATGTTACCGGGCAAGGACTCTGGAGTTTCGCCGCAGCTACATTCTGGGAGAAAGAATCACCATAGCGACTTCGTTCGGGTGTAAGGCCGGCCCCGACTCGCGTCCTGATTGAAGGGCCTCATCGGCCTCGCACATGCGTCAACCGTTTGCTGACCGCGCGGCAGCCGGCACCTGTGGCGCCCGGCACCGGTCCTCGGATGTCGCCCGTTGGTGGAGGGCCCACATGAGCAGGGCCACGGACCCGGCAGCCAGCAGCGGCTGGATGGGCTCGAAGTACCGCATGGCACCGGAGGCTCCCAGTGCCAGCAGTACGATCTTGTTGCAGACCGGGCAACCCACCGCGAAGAACGATATCGCTGCACCAACGGCTCCGAACCGGCCGTGGCGATAATTCTGCGGAGTCGGTTCACGGGAGACGTACGTGGCGGCCACCATGCCGGTGAGCCCGGCCGTCACGGCCAGAACAGGAAAGGACCACCACGTCGGCGGAACCTCCCGCGTGAACAGCGGCGTGTCAATAAGATCCGTCGGGACCGCCACGACCAGGTAGGTGATGAGCGCGCCGCCGACCGCGGCCAGCCAACGCCGGGCAGGCCAGCTTGCCAGGGCCACAGCCAGGGAGATGCGGTGAGCGTCCTTCATCGAACGTCCTTTTCTTCTTGCACGGCGGATCTTTTGCGCTCGGTGTCGGCATGGCGTGATTCTCGGCGGGTTCTCCAACGCAGTGCGGAGGTCAACGTCAACACCGCCACGGCGGCCACCATGAAGACCGGATTGGATACACCCGAGGCGATCCCACTGGCAGCTGATTCAAGGCGGAACTGGTCGGACACGGTCAGTACCCCACCGAGTCCTGCGGTGCCGTCGGTGACAAGCAGGAGCACCCCAATGCCGATTGAGAGGCCACCGGAAATGACCATCACCACGGAGTTGGACCACCGCCCCACCCTGACCTGACGCGGCCGCAACCAACTCCGCCCGGAAACCCCCAGCCGGTCCCACAGGAGGGCCAACACAAACAGCGGTAAGGCCATCCCCAACGCATACACGGCGAGCAGAACCCCGCCATATACGGCATTGCTTCCCACCGCCGCCACGGTCAGGACTGAGCCGAGAATGGGGCCGGTGCAGGCTCCGGCGACCCCGTAGACAGAACCGAGGACGAACACGGACAAACGGGGGCCTTCACCTTGATGGGCGCTGCGGAACAATGGGGGCAGGCGGATCCCCACCAGCTGGGCTATTCCCACGCTGATAACCAGAGCTGACGCAACTGCAATGAGAACGCTGCGGTGCTGGGTCACCAAAGAGCCGAGAGCACCGGCGAAGACGCCAAGCGGCACCAGTGTGGAGAGCAGCCCCAGGTAAAACAGCCCGGTTCTGGCTACGAGCTGGGCAGGGGTGGTGAAAGCGTAAGCGAAAAAAGCCGGCAGCAGTAAAGCTGAACATGGGCTGAGTAAGGTCAGGAGACCACCAAG
>NZ_FNDT01000058.1 GCF_900099735.1 Arthrobacter subterraneus
CGGCATGGATCAACCAACCGACCGAAACCGCCGGAGAAACGGCGGCCTAACCTCCGTCTAACTCACCTTGGTACCGCTTGACTTGAAAAATTCCGTGCAACGAGTTCCATCCGACCTGCAACCGGGCTACTTCATCACTGAGATGGTCAAACGTGTTCTGGACGCTACCCCCGTGAACCTCCACAAGGAAGCAAGAGCACGACGAACTGCCGCGTCCTAACACCACTTCCAGACGGTTAACCGGTAACGGCCCAATATGCAAATTCGAAGGAATCAGGGACGATACCGGTCACGCTGACGCGACTGACCGCGCGGCGAACTCTATCCGCTGGTCCGCGAATCAGGGCTTAGGTGCGTGACACGCGCGGCAATGCAGGTCTCTGTCTCTGCGGCGCCAACTAACCTTCAGGCATGGTACTCGCTGTGTCTCCACTTCATATGGTGCTTGCCGCTCTGCCATCCTTAGGAGCTGAAGCCTTGACTCTCGCAAAGGAGACAGCGCTCGTTCGATGGGCTGTCCTATATGCAGACACGATCGACCTCATCAGCCCAACAGGTTCATTGCTGTCTGTCAGCGATAGACGGACTGCAGAACATGGACGCGGAGGATTTGAGCGCTTACATATAGTCACTATCGGACGCCGATTCACAGGATCAGGCTGGAAGAAAGCTAACTCCTGAAGAGCTAGCGGGCCTCTGCAACATCATGGAAACCGCCCTCCTCCCGGACGCTATGATCCTGGAACGCCATCAAGAACACGCGGACGAGATGTTCGATTTCCTCGCACAGCCGCGGCCCACTTTGACCGAGGGGGCGCGTCGGATGCGGGCCGGCATGGGACCAGTCGTGTCCGAGTCTGACTTGGATGACCTGCGACGTCACCAACACCCGATGTCTCACCTTGAGCGAGCGGTGGGCGGTGCACAGCCTAGTTCCGCGGCAATAACGGGCAAATGAAGAGCACCCGCTAGCTCTCAGTTCTTGGGGGTACGGTCTGGAGTCCTTTCCAGCCTGCCCATGCGGCAGCAAACAGGAGGGCTGCTCCGATGTAGTAGACCACTCGAACACCGAACAGGTCTGCGGCGAGTCCGCCGAGGAGCAGGGAGATGAGCCTGCCGGATTGCCAGAGCGTGTCAAAGGTGGCGAAGATCCGGCCCCGCAGGTTCTCGGGGACTTCTGCTTGTAGGAGGGAGTTGAAGGTGACCGCCCCGGTGGATGTTCCGAGCCCGTAAACGACTAGGGCAGCCATCGCCGAGGCTAGTCCGGTGATGGTGGCTAGGACGGCATCGATTAGTCCGCGGAGCACGAAAGGCCCAAGAACGAATTCCGGTCGTCGGGAATTGTCAGGGTCAAGTCCATTTGCGTGGTGTAACGCGGTTGTCGCGTGATTCTTGGTATTCGGGTTAGGCGCTGAGCGCCAGTTCGGGTGTGGTGTCCTCCT
>NZ_FNDT01000031.1 GCF_900099735.1 Arthrobacter subterraneus
CTGGAGTCCCGCACTGCGGTGAACATCCGCTCATAAGATCCGTCGGCCGACCAGCGCCGGTGCCGCTCCCATACCGATTGCCAGGCACCGAACTCGGCTGGCAGGTCCCGCCACGGCGAACCGGTGCGGAACCGCCAGCAGATGCCCTCCAGTGTCAGTCGGTGGTCATTCCACGGCCGGCCCCGTCGGCCAGGTGCAGTCCGCAGGACCGGCTCGATAACCGTCCACAACTCATCTGAAATCACATTCGAACGAATCATCTACCCAGCTTCAAACACGACAAGCCGGATATTTAGCAGACACGCCCTAGGTCCCAGTCCTTAATCTTGCCGCGCTCCCTGCGCCGTTACACGGCGATCAATCTGCGTTGCCGCGAGGTCTCCGGAATTGATCCCTGCCCCTCCCTGGGACGACCTGGTGATATCCGGTTCGGGTGAGACGCCCTTGCCGGCGGGCTTCCGCCGAACGGTGATGGCGGCGAGCACAGCGATTGTTCCGCCAGCGATGACCCACAGGGTCACACCGGCAGTTTTCGGGGCAAACACCGGCAGTGGCCCCCAAGGTCGTACGGATTGGGCCCAGGCGCCCTCCAATGCTTCGCCTTGGGTCCATAATCCCCACCCATAGACGCCATACAACACCACCGCTCCCGCCAGTGCGGCCAGCTGTTTCTTCAACAGGTGCCGGCCACCCGGCGATGCGCCCGCCAACGCTGCCGTGAAAAAGCAGCCGGAGGCCAGCGCCAGTAAGGTCATCAGCGCGTAGCCCGGCTGATCGAGTGCGGAAAATTCCAGCAGGGGCGTGTAATACGTTGTGACCAGGGAACCGGCTATGACAAGAACCGGGACGTAAGGTGCTGCGGCGGCTGCAGCCACTGCTGGCCGGACGATGGTCTGTATGAACTCCGCACCCCCGGCGCTTCCGTCGGATCGGGTCTGGATGGTACGGGTGGCAAGTTCCAGCGGGGCGCCCGGTAGCAGCAGCAGCGGAACAAGCGTGCTGAGGAGCATCTGAGTCAGCACATGGAAATTGAGCAAATATGCCTGATAGACATGGATGCCGCCGTTGGTGATGGTGAAGAGGGCGGCGATGCCGATCAGCCAAAACATCGTCCGGTGGACCGGCCAGTTCTCTCCTGCCCGCCGAATCCTGCGCACCCCCACCAGGTAAATAACGGCACTGAATCCGCATACCAGTGCCCACAGGGGGTCGATGGTCCACTCCGACATGAAGCTCCAACCGTCCGGTGCAGGAAGCGGCCCGTCGGTCGGAGCAGACTCCAACGGTGGTGCCGGCGTCCGGGCCAACGCCGCAGCCAACCCCGACGCGGCACCCATCACCGCTAATTCCACCACGACAAGAAGCATGAAACGCCGTGTCCCCTGCCGGGGATCACGCTCTAGCTGCTTCAGAACCCTTCGTCTGTGTACCGCACCGAAAATCCCGAGTACCCCGAACGCGGCCGTCTTGGCCACCACAATCGCCCCGTAGGTTGTCCCCAGGCTGCTACGGGAGCCCAGTTGGTCCCACGCCATGAGGGAACCCGAGAAACCCAGTACGACGAATGCCCCCAAAGCGAGCGTGGAATACCTTCCCACCACAGTGCCTAACCGCTCGGGCGCCAGGACACGATGAAGCACGGCAACCGCCACAAGGCCCCCCAACCAGACGGTCGCGGCACCCACATGCAGAACCAGGAACATCGTGTTGTCGGCGTGATCACCTGCCCCCTCAGCGTGGGAGTTAAGGATTAGTGGCAGTAAACCCGTAAACGCCAACACGGCGGTTCCTGCGACCGCGGTTCGCCTGCGAATGACAAAGCTCAACGCGCACACGGACGCCGCGATCACGAAGCTCAGCAGACCGGACCGGCCCGCCTCCGCAGTTGTTGAAAACGCTATGAAGTCCGGTAGAAACCTTGCGGAGAACAGGGATACGCCACCAACGAGCTGGAAGTTCATCACGTTCAGCAGGGCAGCCGCCAACGTCCATACGGTGGTCGCGAAGGCGACAAACCGTAGGCCGGTATTATAAGCAGGTTCTGCCGGAGACAGCGCGAAGCGTACGAGTATCAGGGAACCGATCGTGCAGGCAGCGGCTAGATTGAAGAGGAGCTTCGCGCCCGTGAACATGACCAGCAGTGTCTGCCCTCCCGGGTTGAAGACGTTTTGCTCCGCGCCGGCGCCAAGGCTGTAGGCCCATAGCATCCCGAGTAGCGCGGCGGCAGCTAAACCAACAATCACACCACTACGCACCGCGACTGACATGTCTGACCCTCCCTCGCGCCCCCCATTGTTGGGGCACTCTCCCCGTACGGGTCAGTTTCACCGGGCCTGCTTGGGAAATCCTTATAGGTGTCGTCGGCACGAAGCAGGTTCCCTTCCTTCCGGAACGGCCATAGCCCGGACCGAAGACAGCCTGCCGAAGGATTTGCGTGGAACGTTTCGGCTCGTTCACCTACTGCTTCGGGGGGAGCAGCGATGAGTGGGTGGCGCGCCTACCATAACTCGCGTGGGTAGCCTGGCTCGCCGCGATGCCGTTCGGAGTACTGGCCGCGTACGGTGCCTCCTCAGACAGAGCGAAGAACCCTCGTCCCACCACGATTAGGCGTAACCGCATGGCCGTTCCCCTGCTAGGGTCTCTTGTCCGTCGCGTTGGGCGCAGCAATCGGTTCCGGCGATCCTTCAATCCCTTGTGGGGCAGCTCGCGGCCTGAGCGTAGTTGGTGATCAGCAGTGTCAGTCGGGTTCGAAGTGGGCTGGTGCAGCTGTTATTGGGTCGTTGGGATCGATGTCGCCCTTCTTGAGGCCGACGCTGAATTGGGCCATCATGTCGTGGTCTTCATGGGGAAGGTTGTGGCAGTGCACCATGTACTTGCCCCGGTGGTGCTCGAACTTCATCAGCAACCGCACCGTTTCGTCCTCGCCAACATAGACGACGTCCTTGGGTCCGCGCTCGTAGGGGAACGGTGGCTTTCCGTTCCGGCTGAGGATTTGAAAGTCAACAAGGTGGATGTGGACTGGGTGGAACCAGCCGCCGGAACTGTTCTCGATCTGCCAGATCTCGACATCATCCAGGTCGGGATCGGCGATGACCTTCTGATAGTTGCTGTTGACGACTTCTTCCCAGGTTGTCCCCGCTATCGTCCACCGGCCGTTGTCCCGTTTCACGCGCATCGTCCTCGTCTTCAGCGCCTGACCCGCTTTCAGGTCCATTGCCGTACTCGACGCGAGCAGCGTCGGGATGGTCCTCCACGAAGGGTCGGCGATATTCACCGGTTCCTCCGTCACATCGAAAGCCATCACGCGGTTAGTGAAGTCGTAATCCACATTGTTCTTGTTGGACTGGTTCCTCAGCTCGATCCGTGTACCGGATAGGTACTTCGAGAAGTCGATCAGGACTTCGTATCGCTCAGCGCTTCCATGACGCCAAGAGGACACCTGTTGAGAAACTGGCATCAGCCCGCCATCCGTGGCAACCACAGTGACCGGGTCTTTCGTACTCAGGGAGAACCGGTAGGACCGGGAGATTGAAGCGTTGAGGAGCCGGAACCGGTAAATCCGCCGCTGAACTTTCATCACCGGCCAGGGGGAACCATTGACCAGAATCACGTCGCCCCACAAACCCGATTGGGAATTGTCATCAAAAGCGAGAGAGCCGTCGGCAGCGAACATGGCATCAGAGACGGTCAAGGGAACATCAAATCGACCCTGCGGCAGGAGCGCCCGTTCAACCGGGTCATGCAAGTGGTATTGAGCCGCCAGCCCTGAGTACACGTTCCACGCAGTCTTATGAACCGCATGATCGTGGTACCAGAGAGTCCGTGCCGGCTGAAAGTTGGGTTACTCGTAATCCTTGCACAGCCCTTTAGGGGTAAGGTCGCTGGCGTACCCGTCGAATTGGGGCAGCGACGCTGAACCGTGCAGATGGGTGGAGGTGTTCAGAACGTGGCCATACTGCGGATGGACGAGCGGCAACAGATTGTCCATCCGCAGACTGATTTTGGTCCCCTGTTCGACGCTGATCGTCGGCCCGGGGATGATGCCGTTATAGCCAAGGACAGGCGTCGTGAAGTGGGGAAGGATGCTGGCCAGCCCGGGTGTTTGCCGGATCCTGTAATAGCTGAGCCGTCTTCCAGCGCTATCAAGGACGGTTCTTTCCGGAGCCAGAACGGGTGGGATCTTCAGCTGACTTTGAAAGGGTTTGGGCATGTTTGCTGCGGCCAACCGGCTGGCCGACTTGGCCTGCAGCGTATTCAGTGGCACGCCCAAGGCCGCGACTCCGAGGATCCCAGCGCCCGCGTATTGCAACACATGCCGGCGTGAAACAGACATGACTTCCTTCCCTGTCCCACCGACCCCTGCTCATGTTCGAGCACCTTTCATCCTCTAACGCTGACCTTGTGAATTGCTTGAGGCACCTCAGGCGTTGGATGACATCGTTGGATCGTGCAAGTTTAGGGAGGCCCTAGGAACGCGGGGAGAGCCACCGCCTGGGTAATCCCTCTGGCCGTCGAAGGCGCGGGAGGACTCCGAACCTGCCGATGTGGGATGGCTATCTTTACTGCATCATGCGTGCCGAGGACTATGAGGACGCCGATAACGGCCCATACGTCAGGGATTCGGTGCCCTGCTGCTAATCACGGCGTTGATGGATCTGGTGCAGTCGGCCTTCCTTGCGGGACTGTCCGTAGCGGGGTTAGTAACGCGAGGCTTAGAGGGGTGACTTTGCCCGCTTCTGATGAACAGGCGTTAAGAACTCATCAAGGAACGTGAATCGCCTAGGAAACCGGGCATACATTCGGGCTCGTGAGCACACTCATAGATCATCTCGCCCAGTCCCGCCGTACCCGCAGGCTCGGCCACTGGCTGCTGGATGATGAGAATCAGCGCAAGCGGAAGCGACCCGTCAAGCCGGGCAGAAGTTCCTCCGTGCAGCCGTGGTGGAAAGTCATGTGCCTGACCGGTGTCGATTACTTCTCGACCCTCGGGTATCAGCCGGCTATCGCAGCTGCGGCGGCCGGCGCGCTCTCCCCTGTTGCAACTCTGATCCTCGTTGCGGTCACACTGTTCGGTGCGCTGCCGATCTATAAGCGGGTGGCCCGGGAGAGTCCCCACGGTGAGGGGTCCATCGCGATGCTGGAGAAGCTTCTGCCGAAATGGAAGGGAAAGATCTTCGTCCTCGTTCTCCTCGGGTTCGCGGCGACAAGTTTCACAATCACCATGACCCTCTCTGCCGCCGATGCCAGCGCCCACCTCATCGAAAACCCCTTCGCGCCGTCGTGGCTGCATGGCCAAGAGGTAGTAGTCACCCTCGGGTTCCTGCTGCTCCTTGCCGCGGTCTTCCTCCGGGGGTTCCGTGAGGCGATCGGCATCGCTGTTGCCCTTGTCGCCGTTTTCCTTCTCCTGAATCTTGTGGTTGTTCTGGTCGCCGCGGCGGAGGTGGCTGCACACCCGCAGCCCATCGGTGACTGGTGGACCGTACTCACCGCACAGCACAGCAATCCGCTTGCGATGATCGGCGTCGCCCTGCTGGTCTTCCCCCGCCTGGCGCTCGGGCTTTCCGGGTTCGAGACCGGCGTCGTCGTCATGCCCCAAATCGAAGGCGCCCCAGGCGACACCCCTTCAAACCCCCAGGGGCGGATCCTCGGCGCCCAAAAGCTCCTCACGGCAGCGGCATGGATTATGAGCGGTTTCCTGATTGCTTCGAGCTTTGTCACGACCCTGCTGATCCCCGCGGCCGAGTTCGAGGCGGGAGGCGCCGCCAGCGGGCGGGCGCTGGCCTATTTGGCACACAAGTACCTCGGGGAGGGCTTCGGAACCTTGTACGACATCAGCACTATCGCCATCCTCTGGTTCGCCGGTGCCTCCGCTATGACCGGTCTGCTCAACCTCGTACCCCGGTATCTCCCGCGCTACGGCATGGCTCCGATCTGGGCACGGGCTGTCCGACCTATGGTGATTGTGTTCACCGTCGTGGCCGCCGTGGTGACTATTGCGTTCAAGGCCGACGTCAACGCGCAGGCGGGCGCCTATGCTACTGGCGTACTGGTGCTGATTACTTCGGCGTCGGTGGCCGTGACGCTATCGGCCCGCCGCCGCGGCCAGCGCATCGCCTCCCTGGGGTTTGGTGTCATCTCCCTGATTCTCATCTGGACCACCCTCGCGAACGTCTGGGACCGTCCCGACGGCGCCGGCATCGCAGCACTGTTCATCCTCGGCATCGTCGTGGTGTCTTTCGTGTCGCGGGCCCGGCGAGCGTTCGAACTGCGTGCCGCCTCAATCACACTCGACGATGAAGCGCTCTCCTTCGTCGCTGCGCAGGATTCCGGACAGATCACGCTTATCGCTCATGAACCCGAACGGTTGAGCGCGGCGGCATACCGCCGGAAACTGGAACATGCCTGCAGCGTCAGCCACCTCACCCCCGCGGACGAGCCCTTATTTATCGAGGTCATGGTTGATGACTCATCAGACTTCGAGACCCACCTGCTCGTCCGGGGCGTCACCCGCCACGGTTACCGCATCCTCGAAGTCCACAGTTCAAACGTGCCCAACACCATCGCCGCAGTGATGCTCCACATCCGCGACATCACCGGACTCATGCCCCACGTGTACTTCCGCTGGACGGAGGGTGACCCACTGGTGAACCTTCTCAAATTCCTCGTCATCGGAGAAGGCGAGATCGCCCCGGTCACCCGGGAGGTCCTGCGCGAAGCTGAGCCAGACGTTACCCGGCGCCCCTGGGTACATGTGGGCTAACCCGGGCGAATGTCACTCCTACACACCGGTAGGCACAAAAACTCACAATGTCACCATCATCCAATACCGATGCAGGGTTTTGTCCACCGCGTTAGGCGTGCTGGGTGCTATGGTCGCCCGCCGACCTCCAACTCCTACTCCAACGAGCGGCCCCTCGTACGTCGTCCGGCGTCGGAGATTCAACTGTGATGCGTTCGCTGTTGTCCCCGGTGGACTGTACCAAGCGTGTAGGGTCCCAGAATTATATGCAATAATCTGCGCATGAATGCAGATAGTAGAATGTGTGGTCGGGAGGCTGACAGCCAGTTTGTTGAGTTGGCGGTGGAGGTGTTTTCCATGCTTGCCGACGCGACCCGGGTCCGGTTGATTCTTGCCCTGCGGGATGGGGAGCTTTCGGTCAATCATCTGGCGGACATCGTTGATAAGTCTCCGGCGGCGGTGTCTCAGCATTTGGCGAAGATGCGGTTGGCCAGAATGGTTTCCAGCCGCCAGGAAGGCACAAAGGTTTTTTACCGTTTGGCCAACGAGCATGCCCGCCAGCTCGTCAGGGATGCTATCTTCCAGGCCGAACACGCCCTGGGAGGCACGCCTTTGCACCATCACAAAGATGCAGAGGCGAACCAATGAGCCGGCGAGTTCCGCACGACCATTCGGCTGCTCACAATCATGATGCCGATGGGCACCATGGTCCTGAGCATGATCACGGCAGCGGTCATGGTCATGAGCACCCGTCGGGCCTGCGCGGTGTACTGCATGGGTTGTTTGTACCGCATAGCCACGATGCCACTGATTCGATTGATGATGCCCTACAGAGCAGCGCCAAGGGTATCCGTGCGGTGAAGATCTCGCTGCTCGGCTTGGGTGCGACGGCGTTGTTCCAGCTGTTTGTTGTGCTGATCAGTGGTTCGGTGGCGCTGTTAGCGGATACGGTGCACAACTTCTCGGATGCGTTGACTGCAATCCCGTTGTGGATTGCTTTTCTGTTGGGCCGCCGGGTGGCGACCCGCCGCTTCACGTTCGGCTATGGGCGGGCTGAGGACATGGCGGGGCTGTTCATCGTCGCGATGATCGCCTTATCTGCCGTGGTCGCTGCCGTTGAGTCGATTCGCCGGTTCTTCAATCCTCAGCCGCTGGATAATCTCGGTTGGGTGCTGGCCGCCGGGCTGATCGGTTTTGCTGGCAATGAGCTGGTGGCGATCTACCGGATCCGAGTCGGACGGCAGATCGGTTCCGCTGCCCTGGTTGCCGATGGCGTCCATGCCCGGACCGATGGATTCACCTCGCTGGCGGTGGTGCTCGGCGTCGCTGGGGTCTGGCTTGGCTTCCCGCTGGCGGATCCGATTATCGGTCTGCTCATTTCCGCTGCGATCGGGGTGCTGCTGTGGGGAACGGCCAGGGACATCGGCCGCCGTCTGATGGACGGGGTGGACCCTGTCCTGATGGACCAGGCAGAACAGGCCATCGAGCCATGTGCACCAGGGGGTTCGGTCCGCATGCGTTGGATGGGACATAAACTCCACGTCGAGGCCTCCTTTCCTGCCACGTCGTCGTCGGTGGGCGCGGTGCAGGAGCAAGGCCGTGCGGTGGAAGCCGCGCTACGGGCAGGTGTCCCCCACGTTGGTTCGGTGCTGACTATCCCTGTCTGGACCACTCGTGAACCGAACGCACCGGCGGCAACATCCTGAATCCCCGAACCGCACAGTCGCATTGTTAGAGCAGGAGATTCAGATGCCCCGCCCGTTCCCGGCCGCGCAGGCCACTCTCCCGCGCGGGTACACGTTCGAGGTCACTGCTGATGCGCTGGAAATGATCGGCGTCTTCGGTGGCACCCTGCACTGCTACCAGGGGCCCGGCGGCTGCCGCTCACAGGGCCTGTACTTTTCCCTTGTCCTGCCACGCAAACCGGTCTTCAGCGCACTCTCCCCCGTGCCCGAGACCGAAGCGGACGGGCAGCGAATACCAACCAGTAGCGCCGCCGACCAGCGGCATGATTTTTCGGCTATCAACCTCAGTGTCAGCAGCGACCTCGCCCCGAAAATCCACGGAGGCGTGCTGGACTTTGGGGACTACAACAACATTCAGCGGTTCATCTGGCTGACCATGCCCGCCGCCAAGGGCCCACGGTGCACCTGCCGCAGATCCATCGCCGCCCCTGCGGGAAAACGGTCTCCCTGCCTGGACGATCAACGCCTCGGGCTCAGCAACCTATGAACAAGAACGAGGCTGAAAATGCTTGAGTGGTGGCAGACCATCCTCACGTCCCTGGGGGGAATCGCAGCCCTCTATGCGGTGCTGTTGGTCCTGCTCTGGGTCTACGCCCGGAATCATCCGCAGACGCTGGGCATGAAGGATGCGCTGAGGCTGGTGCCGGACCTCCTACGGATGATCAAATCCCTCGCCGCCGACAAATCCGTGTCCCCGGTTGTCCGTGTGGAGTTGGTCCTGCTTCTGGTCTATCTGCTCTTGCCCATCGATGTGGTTCCGGACTTCTTTCCAGTGATCGGCTACGCGGACGATGTAATCGTTGTCGCCGTGGTGCTGCGCTCAGTTCTGCGCCGGACCGGACCGGACGCTTTGGCCAAGCACTGGCCGGGCAGCACCGAAGGGCTACAACTCGTGATGAAACTTGCCGGAACTGGAACTGGAACCGGAACCCGGTAACCGGTTCTCTCGCGAACAACTGGGCAGCACCGCGCTGCACGGAACATGGCCGGCGATACCCACAGTCACTGCGTCTCACCGCCTGCTAGTTCCCGGGCGTAGGCTGCCCACCAAACGCCGCACAGCGGCCATGAAGACGGAGTTGATGACCCGGTGTCAGACGAAATGAGCAAAAACCCCGGTCCGGACGGAGCGCCGCCCGACGGTGAGATCCATGATGATCGCTTCGTCGGCGGCCAGGATCTGACCGAATGGGGCACGCCGCCGGGGCGGCTCCTTGCCCGCTGGGCGCACCGGATCAGTGGTCTGCTGGGACCGCATGCCGCGCTGATCCTCACCCATGTTCTCGGTGCGCTGATCGCTGTTCTCCTCACCGTCGCCTCGACGGAAATCTACGAAGCGGTCACCGAGGGAGACGGCGTCGCCGCCCTGGACCATCCGATCCTGGACGCAGCACAGACCCTGAGGTCGCCGTGGCTGGACACAGTGGTGACCGCTTACACGAACCTCGGCGGACCGATCGGCATGCCGATCCTCGCACTCACGACCCTGGGTATCCTCACCGTCCGGCGCCGGTCATGGACACCGGGCATCCTGATCGTGACCGCGGCAGCCGGCTCCCTGCTGATGACCATTGCCGGCAAGCAATCCATCGGACGCTCCCGCCCGGCACTGACGGAGGCCGTCCCACCCTATGAGTATTCGGCGTCCTTCCCCAGCGGCCACTCCCTCAATGCCGTCGTGATAGCCGGGGTTGTGGCTTACCTGCTTATCCTGCGGCAGACGACCCGCCAGTCCAGAATTCTCACGACGACCGCGGCCGCCCTGTTTGCTGTCACCATGGGCTTGAGCCGGGTGTTCCTGGGCCATCACTGGTTCACGGACGTGCTGGTCGCGTGGACCCTCGGTGTTGCGTGGCTGGCCCTGGTCATCACAGCCCACCGTCTATACCTGACGGCCCGGCACCGCGACACCGTCAATCCCAGCGGTTCCACGGAGGACACGGCAGGGCCGGCGCCGTCGGATCCGGAACGTCCGTAACGAGGTCCGCCTTTACAGGGTCGAGTCGTGGATGTGGCGGGTGGAACGTCCTTCACCCTCACGGATCCTGTTTTCCACCTCGGTATGTGGTTCCTGCGACTGGGCGCTGGCCGCATCCGAAGGAGCACCGACTACCGGTGAGACCGCCCCTGCCGGGGCGCCGGAGATAGCGGGTTGATTCTGGGCTGTCGATGACTGGATCTGGTGATGGCCAGGCTGGAAGTCACCGGCCAGGGCTGCGCCTGCTCCGGCGAGGTTCAATCCGACGACCAGGGCGAGGATGAGAGTCTTCCTACCTGCTGGGGTCTTGCGGGTTTCCTGCGTGCGTCGCATGTCGATCGACTTTCTATGCCGGTGTCACTGTCTTTTCCGTTCGGCTTCATCTTCACCCATGGTTCCTGAGACGCAGCTGAGAAGCAGTCCGCGTGGGTGAACGCCCGAGAAGGGGACCCCGAGTATTCCGTTGGTGTAAGGCACTGGTCAGGAGGTCATCAGTCTTGTTCCTGCACCGGAGTTTCATCGCGAGGTGACGGGACGTGGCGGGCGGCCGTCCACAGGGCGGCGATGGTGAACGCCCAGAGCGATCCTGCGGCCCAGGCAAAGACGGTGTCGGTGGGTTGCTGAACTGCAGGGTACAGGTGGCTTAGGACGATCAGCCCGCCGGTGGTTATCAGTCCGGCGAGGGTGAGCACTTTCGATGTCCATGAGTGTTCGTGGCCGATGAGGAACCAGGCGGTCGTGGTGAGGATGGCAGCTGAGATCAGTGTTGTGCCCGCGGGACTGAGCAACGAGATACCGAGCTGACTCGAGTGGATTGGGTTGGGGGTCCCAGCCACGGCCAGGTGTCCGGCTGCGGTGATCACGACCGCGCCACCGGCGGTGATCGCCCCGGGCACAAGAACGTTTGAAAGGCCGCTGCGTGGGAGCACGGCGGTGGTGGCGATGATGATGGCGGTGATCGCTGCCGGATGCCCGAGGACGGCGATCACGGCCATGATGGCGGTGAATTCGTCGTCTTGATGGTCGAGGAACCAGGAGAGAACCGGTTCGTTGATTCCGCGCAAGGCCAGCCCGGTGGCAGGAACACGGCTGAGCAGGGTATACCCGGCGGAGAACAGGACCACCGTAAGCAATACGCCACCGACCGTGATGAGCCCCTGCCGGGTGTTCAGTCCGGACGCCGCCGTGCGGGTGGCCGAGGTGAGCGCGGCCGCGGGGCCGGATGTACGCAGCTTGTCGACCTGCCGTTGAGTCCAGACGTTGTTGCGCACCGCGAACCGTACCAGGAGCGCGATCAGCAGGAATCCGGCAAGGACGAACGTGAGGATGAGGCTGGCCCTGCCCAGGTATTGCTCGACCGTCTTATAGGACTGCCCGGCGAAGTAGCCCAACAAGACCACGGTGGTGGCCCAGATGGTGCCGCCGATGCTGTTATACAGCAGGAAGGTGCGATACGGCATGCGTCCCATTCCCGCCAGCGCGGGCACCAGTGCGCGCAGCAGCCCCACCCAACGTCCGATCAGAACCGCGCTGCCCCCACGCCTGACCAGGAACTGTTCACCTTTGACCCAGCGTTCAGCCCCGACAAACCGCCCGACGCGGCTGTTTTTCAGTCCCGGCCCGAAGCGTCTGCCGATTTCATAGCCCACGGAATCCCCCGTAATAGCGGCGAGGATCGCCACGGTGAGCATAATCCAGATGTTGATATGACCCTGGCTGGCGATCACCCCGCCGATGAACAGCGCGGTCTCCCCCGGCAGGACCAGCCCGATGAACGCGGCGGCCTCACCGAACGCGAGAGCACCGATGATGACGTAAACCAGCGGCCCGGACAGGGACATGATGAAATCGATGACCTGTGTCATGTGGCATCGTCCGAGGATGGTTTATTCTCAGCATCCAGAAGCAGGGCGTGCCGGGTATCTGCTGTGTCTTGTAGTGGGACGGTGATGCGGAAGCGGGTGTGACCCTCGGGTGTTTCGGTGGCGTGGATGGCGCCGCGGTGCATGTGGAGGATTTCCCTGCTGATGGCAAGGCCGAGGCCGCTGCCGCCGCTTTCTCGGGTGCGGCTGGCATCCAGGCGGACGAACCGGTCGAAAATTTTCTCGCGCTGGTCGGCGGGGATGGTATCGCCGTCGTTATCTACGGTGATCACCGCTGCACGGTTGATGGTGGTGACGTGGATATCGACCCGGGTAGAGGCGTGGCGGGCGGCGTTGTTGAGCACGTTGCGGAACACCTGGGCGAGCCGGTGTGGGTCTCCGGTGACACGGGCGGGAGCCAGAAGGGCGTTGACCGTGTGGGTGGAGACCGAGCGTAGCCGGTGTATTTCCTCTCCGAGCACGTCGTCGAGGTCCACATCGGTCATGGTGAACCGCAGGCCGGCATCGTCGAGCTTGGCCAGGGTGAGCAGATCCTCCACCAGGTAGCTCATGCGGCGGGTCTGAAGTTGCAGCATCCCGCTCGTGTCCCACCAGGTACGCGCGGTCGGGTCGGCTGCCGCGATCTCCAGTGCCGTGGTCAGGGTGGCCAACGGACTGCGCAGTTCGTGGCTTGCGTTGGTGACGAAACGACGTTGGGCCTGGTCCGCTGATTCGAGGCGGCCGAGCATCTCGTTCATGGTCGCCGCAAGATGCTCTATTTCGTCCCGGGTCGCCGGGACTTCTACCCGTTCGTCGAGATGCTGGCGCGTGATCCCTGCGACGGTGGCGCGTATTCTCTCCACCGGTCTGAGGGACCGGCCCACCAGGACCCAGATCAACCCTCCAGCCAGCGCGAGCAGGACCGGAACACCGCCGAGGAGGAACCAACCAACGGTGGTGACAGCGTCCCGCTGGATCGATGTCGGCACCCCGGCCACCACCGTGAACTCACCGTCCGGTGTTGCAACCCCGCCCGCTGCAACGACGTGATCGTCGAAATCAGTGAGCGTGAACAGGCCGGGGTCCGGGGAAACGTACTTCTGTCCGGGTCGTAATGGTCCCCCCTCATACAAGGATTCCGTGATCGAATCATCGGAACTGGCCAGCATGGTGCCGTCGGCGCGTAAGATCTGGGTGATCTGCGTGTTGGTCCCGGTGACATCACCGGTCACATCGGCGCTGTCATCTTCTGCGACCTGCTCAAGGACGGAATCGCGGTGCTGGATGGCCAGTTCGCGTGCATTGTCCAGCAACGAGGACCGCAGCAAGACCAGCAGAATGATACCCGCGACGGCGAGGACGACAGCGAGGGTGAGGACCGCAGCTGCCGTGGCCTGTTTCCGCACACCCCACGTCGCCCGTCGCCGCCCGTCGCCGCCGGCCGGCGGGTATGTCTTAGCGTTCATCACTGACCAGGCAATACCCCATCCCGCGTACCGTCTTTAGGGTGTTCGTACCGAACGGTATGTCGATCTTCTTGCGGAGGTACCCCATATACACCTCGATGACGTTATCGCTGCCCTCGTAAGCTGAATCCCACACGTTATCGAGGATCTCGGCTTTGGATACCACCTGATCATGGCTGCGCATCAAGTAGTGCAGGATGGCGTATTCCTTCGGCGTCAACGCCACCGGCGTGTTGTGCCGGGCGACGGTTCTGCGGACCGGGTCCAAAACCAGTGAACCCACGGCGAGAGTGACGGGACGTTCCGGGGCTCCCCGACGGATCAGAGCCCTCAGGTGTGCGACGAGGACGATGAAGCTGAACGGTTTAGTCAGATAATCATCGGCTCCGAGGTCGAACGCATCCGTCTGGTCATACTCTCCGTCTTTGGCGGTCAGCATCAACACCGGTGTCCAGATCTTTGCTTCCCGGATCTCCTTGAGGATCTGGTAGCCATGCTTGCCCGGGAGCATGATGTCCAACACCGCAACGTCGTAGGGGTTTTCCAGGGCCAGCCAGGCCCCGGTCACGCCGTCGTTGGCGACATCGACCACGAAACCCTCATTCGTCAAGCCTCGGCGGACTGACTCGGCGAGATCCTTTTCATCCTCGACCAACAGAACTCTCACAGTGAACCTCCTCCGCCCGTTCCCCGGCCCATCCTAGTCACCCGTCCCGCCCTGAACGGGCAGTTGAAACTCCGTCGCCGAAGCGAGAAGCCTTATCGTCACCAGTGATGCCAGTCGAATGAGGTGCTGCGCGGTTCCGGCGGACCTGGCGGATCACCTCCACCACCGTGGGAACCACCGACGCAACCACAATGACCAGCGCGATCAGATCAACGTGCCCCGCAATGAAAGGGACACCACCGAGAAGGGACCCCGCAACCGTCAAACCTGCCCCCCACAAAAGGGCGCCCAGCGCGTTCCAGAGCAGGAACTTCCGGTACTGGTAGTGTGCGATGCCGGCCGCCAATGGAACGAAAGTGCGGGCGAACGGTACGAAGCGGGCCAGGACCAGTGACCGCCCGCCGTAGCGGTTGAAGAAGGTTTCAGCGCTCAGCAGATACCGGGTCTTCAGGATCTTTGCGTTATCGGCGAAGAGCCGGCGACCAAAACGCCGGCCCAGCCAATACCCGATCTGGTCGCCGAGAAAAGCAGCGCTGACGATGACGGCGATCAACACCGCAAGGTTCAATCCGAGACTGCCATGCAAAAGGCCTGCCGTGAAGATCAGCGAATCGCCCGGCAGGAAGGGGAACAGCACCCCCGATTCGATGAAGACGATGACCGCCACCACCCCGAGCGCCCAACCACCCAAACCTTGCAGGAGCGCTTCGGGGTCGGTTAAGCCGGACCACGGGGCGGCGGCCGCTTTGCCCGCAGCAACCGCTGCTAGTTGAGTCATCATTGTTTTTCCTCCGGGGTGAGCTGTTACCGATCGCGTTCAAAGCATGCACCCGGGTTACTGAAGGAACCCTGAAAGCGGTCGAAAAAGTAGGTGTCTCCGGTGTGGACGCGGCCGGCCGCACACCGTTGGGGCAGGGTGTGCGGCCGGGGTCTTATTCAGTTCTGGTGTGGATCCTTTCGGGGGTTATTTGGTACCGGTTGCGGCGGCCTCCTGCGCGTCGTCCTGCTCGCCGTCGGCTTCGTTGTCCGAGCCGTTCTGGTCATCGGCGGTTTCACCGGTCTCCCCGGCTTCGTCCTCGGCGCCTTCGCTGCCCTCGTCGTCACCGGCTTCGGTGTCCAAAACGGTGGCGTTGCCGGCATCGACCTTGACCTCGGTCAAAGCTCCGGCGCCGTCCTTCACAGTCACCTCGTACACCAGCGACCCGTTCTCATCGCCCAGCTCGGATGAGACTACGCTCGCCCCGGAAACCGAGGCAAGGGCTGCGTCCTCGGCGGCTTTCGTGTCGATGGTCGCCAGGTCCGCGTACTGGGCCGACTCGTCGGCCTCGGACAGCTCCGTCGCCGACTCGGGAACCGTGATGGAGCCGTTGAGCTTCGGTTCCTGCTTCTCGTCGGTCTCGTTGGCGTCCTGGTTCGCCTCGACGGGAGCCGGAGCCGGGACGGTCGCCGCGTTGGCCGCGGTCAGACCAACAACGGCGGTGCCGCCGAGCAGCGCCAGTCCGGCGAGGGAACCAACCAGCATCTTCTTGTTCTTCGGGGTGGTGTTCATGACAATTACCTTTCAGTGAGGACTTAACCCTCCGGGACTCTCCCGTTCAGGTCCGGCCCCGTTTCCCGGTGCCTGCAACTACTCTCGCCCCCACCCGCTAAGAGAACGCTGAGAGAACCTGAGGACGAGCTAAGTGCGAGAGAGAGTGCACGGTTCACCCTGTTCCACCGGCGCTGCACCCGCTGTGGGTGTACCTCTTCTCTGGCTGCCGACCGTGCCCAGTGATGCACGGCTGGCTCCAGGCGTGCAGTACCGGGCTAGTCTGCCGATCTAGACTGCCTCATGAACAATCACCCACGAACCTGGCACGCAAAACACAAAGAATCACTGACCAAAGGGGAACGGGCCGCGGATCGGCTGCGCAACAGCATGGGAAGCTGGCGCTTCGTCAGTGGGTTCATTGCTTTCATGGTCCTGTGGGCTGTCGCTAATTCAGTGGTTCTGACAGCACGTGCCTGGGACCCGTACCCCTACATCCTCCTGAACCTGTTTCTCTCCATGCTCGCCGGTTTACAGGGAGCGATCCTCCTGATCGCCGCCAAACGCCAGGACGCGATCGCGGCCGTCATGGCCCAGCACGATTACGAAACGAACACCGCGGCGAAAGCAGAAATCGAACAACTCATGACCATCAACGCCGAACAGTTGCGCATACTGCGTGAGCTGCAGAACGCCGGCACCCGATGACTCAGCACGGTGCAGCTTTCAACATCACCGCTCCAACGAACGCTGGGGAGTGCGGATCTTTCCTGATCTGCCGCTGGCTCGGTTGGTGGTTTCACTGCTATACCAACAGTTGTTCGATTAGCTTCATCCGCTCCGCGGTGCTCTCCCGCCAGTGGGGTGAGCATGCACGGAAGGGCTCGTTGAGACGCCGAAGCACATGTAGAGCGACCCAGTCCCGGACCCGCCGCTCTGAGAATGACCCGTGCCCGTCGGTGTAACCAGCCAGCAGTGCTGCCGTAACCGGCAGATCCAGCACAGGCACGGACCCGGATCCCGGGAGCCCTCTGATCAGCTCATCGGCGGCGAAACTGCCCAGATCCGATTCCGCCGGTCCCAGACCGCACCGGTCGAAATCGATCAACCGGACTTCGTGCTGGTCCACGAGGACCTGATCGGCGGAAAAATCGCCGTGCAGCAAGACACACCGGCACCGACCCACCGGTTCCTCCCCAAGAAACCCCGCGACGCGGTGCAGCCTGGCTGTGACAGGTTGGAGTGGCCCCGGTGTGACGGTTTGAAGTGGCCCCACTTGTCGACTCGCCGGGCATCTTGTGACGGTTTGAGTTGGCCCCACCCCAGCGTTGGAATCATCTGTTTGTTTCCAATGGTGGAGGGCAAGGATGAGGGCACGCGTGGAGGTTTTCGCAGCGATTCGTAGGGACGCCCGGGTGGAGGGTTTATCAATCCGCGCGTTGGCGTTCCGTCATGGGGTGCATCGCCGTACGGTACGGGCAGCGTTGGAATCCGCGGAGCCTCCTGAACGGAAGACCCCGGTAAGGGTTTCCCCGAAGCTGGAACCCTTTAAGCCTTTGATCGATGCGATGCTGCTGGGGGATGTGTCGGCTCCGCGGAAGCAGCGTCATACCGCCCGGCGGGTTCTTGCCCGCCTGGTCGATGAGCATGGCCTGGATGAGGTGTCGTATTCCACGGTCCGTGATTACGTGCGTGCCCGCCGAGCCGAGATTGATGCTGAGGTGGGCCGGCACCGCGAGGTGTTCGTTCCGCAGGACCATGCACCGGGTGCTGAAGCGGAGGTGGATTTCGGTGATGTGTGGGTGATCCTGAACGGGGTGAAAACCAAGTGCCAGCTCTTCGTTTTCCGCCTCTCGCACTCGGGGAAGGCTGTTCACCGGGTTTACCCGTCCTGCGGGCAGGAGGCGTTCCTCGAGGGGCATATTGAAGCGTTCACCACGATCGGTGGGATCCCGACCCGGCATATCCGGTATGACAACCTCACCAGCGCGATCAAGAGCGTCCTTTACGGGAAGGGACGGAACCGGGTTGAGAACGACCGGTGGGCATTGTTCCGCTCCCACTACGGCTTCGACGCCTTCTACTGCCAGCCCGGTATCGAAGGTGCTCACGAGAAAGGTGGGGTGGAAGGTGAGGTCGGCCGGTTCCGCCGCAATCACCTGAGCCCCATGCCCGTCGTGGGATCACTGGCCGAACTCAACGAGAAGATCAAGGCATGGGATGAGGCCGATGATCGGCGCAGGATCAGCAACCGGCTGCGCACCGTCGGCGCCGATTTCCTCACCGAGAAGCCGCTGCTCTCTTCGTTGCCGGTCGAAGTGTTCGATCCCGGGCTGGTGCTCACCCCACGGGTGGATCGTTCCTCGATGATCACGGTGAGGATGGCGAAATACTCTGTTCCGGCCCGGTTCATCAACCGGAAAGTGCGGGTCTCGTTGCGGGCGTCGGAGCTGGCGGTCTTCGAGGGCCGATCCTTGATCGCGGTCCATCCCCGCGTGGTCGCTACGGGCGGGCAAAGCGTTGACCTGGATCATTACCTGGAGGTGCTGAAAACCAAGCCGGGTGCGTTGCCCGGCTCCACCGCTTTGGCCCGGGCCCGCGCGGCGGGGACTTTCACCAGCGCCCATGAAGCGTTCTGGGCTGCCGCGCGAAAGACTGATGGAGATGCAGCAGGCACCCGTGAACTCATCGACGTCTTGTTACTGCACCGGTCGATGGACACCAACGACGTCGTCGCCGGACTTACCGCCGCCTTAGCGGTGGGCGCGGTCACCGCTGATGTGGTGGCCGTCGAAGCACGGATAGCCGCAGCCCGGCGGGGCCATCCCGATTGTCATCCCGCCGTTCCATCCGTTCTTGTCGGGCCGCGGGTTGTCAGTCTCACTCAACGCCGGCTCGCCGACCCCGCCTCAGTCATCGCAGGACTACCAGCGGATAACCGGAGCCTTCCCTCCGTGGCCGCGTATGACCAGCTCCTGAAACTCAAACCACCGATAGCCACCACAACACCATCCAGAGAGCAGATCTCATGACCCCCACCGCGTCTCCCGCCACTGTTCCTGGTGTTTCCCAATCATTGCGCCGGCGCCGCGGCCTCACGGAGGAAGCCGCTGTCGCCGCGGTCGACCAGGCGTGCCGGCAACTGCGCCTGCCCACGATCCGGGCAGTCGTGGGCGAAGCAATCACCACAGCGAACAAGGAACAGCTCTCCTATCAGGGATTCCTGGCCGAACTGCTCCTGGCCGAATGTGACGACAGGGACCGGCGACGTTCTATCCGCCGGGTCAAAGCCGCCGGCTTCCCCCGGGAGAAATGGTTGGGAGACTTCGACTACCAAGCAAACCCCAACATCAACCCGGCCACGATCAACTCCCTGGCCACCGGGGACTGGATCCGCAAAAGTCAGCCCCTATGCCTGATCGGAGATTCAGGGACCGGCAAATCGCATCTGCTCATCGGCTTGGGTACCGCAGCCGCGGAGAAGGGCTACCGGGTCAAGTACACTCTCGCCACCCGGCTCGTGAACGAACTCGTCGAAGCCGCCGACGAAAAGATCCTGGCCCGCACCATCGCCCGCTACGGACGGGTCGACCTGCTCTGCATTGATGAACTCGGCTATATGGAACTCGATCGCCGCGGCGCTGAGCTACTTTTCCAGGTCCTCACCGAACGCGAGGAAAAGAACTCCGTCGCCATCGCTTCCAATGAATCCTTTTCCGGGTGGACAAAAACATTCACCGATCCACGCCTCTGCGCGGCGATCGTCGACCGCCTCACCTTCGGCGGCAACATCATCGAAACAGGCACCGACTCCTACCGCCTCGCCCACACCCGCAACCAATATTTGACCCACTGACCCAACCCCACCGTCATAAAAGGCAGGCAGGGATCGGGGACCCATCAGCAGTTGAGGTACAGCCTCTAGGCTGGGACTGTGAACACGACGCGCCTCGTGGAGGGCATGGAACGACACCAAATTCCCCTTTACCTCCTGGCCATCGTCGCCGGTGGCCTCTTCGGTTGGCTGATCCCAGCAGCCGCTGAACCACTGGAAATATCGATCAACCCAGTACTGGGCTTACTGCTGTTCGCTACGTTCCTCGGAATACCCTTCGCGAAAATTGGTCAAGCCGTACGTGACGGGCGGTTCATCGCCACCGTCATGGTCCTGAACTTCCTCATCGTGCCCGTCGTTGTCTTCGGCCTCTCACGCTTCGTCGCCCACGACCAGGCCCTGCTCATCGGGGTGATGATGGTCCTGCTCACACCCTGCATCGACTACGTGATCGTGTTCTCCGGTTTGGCCGGCGGATCCAGCGACCGGCTTCTGGCGGCCGCACCCTTGCTGATGCTCACCCAAATGCTGTTACTACCGCTCTACCTGCTGCTCTTCATCGGCCCGGACCTGGTCTCAGCCATCGAACCCGGGCCCTTCATCGAAGCCCTCGTCGTGCTGATCATCATCCCCCTCGTGGCAGCTGCTTTGACCCAGCGGTGGGCACGCCGAGCCCTGGCCGCTCGTCACCTGATGGACATCATGCAGAACCTCATGGTTCCCCTCATGATGCTCACCCTCGCGGTCGTGATCGGGTCCCAAATCGTCGGCGTCGGGCAGGAACTACGCTCACTGCTCGCGGTCATACCGATCTACATCGCGTTCCTGGTCATCATGGTCCCCGTGGGAATGCTCGCCGCCCGCGTCGCTCGTTTGGATGCGGGCAGCACGACCGCCGTGGTGTTCAGCGGCGCGACCAGGAACTCCCTCGTCGTTCTCCCACTGGCACTGGCACTACCCGAACCCCTGGCCCTGGTCGCACTGGTCGTCGTCACGCAAACGCTCGTCGAACTCATCGGCATGGTCACCTATGTCAAAGCCCTACCCCGACTAATTCCAGCGAACATCACCAACCACGCATAGCTACAAGACCAACGACGCTCCCTCGGCTAACTCCAGCTGAGTGGGGCCATTTACCGCCGTCACGCCGGGGCCAAAACAAGTTGACACAATCACATCTCGTTGGTTGCCTTGCTCGGCGTGTCAGCTTGTCTGCCGGTCACTGAGCGGGTCGGCGCTCAGCTTGTCGAGGTCGGCGAACCGCCTACAACTGTGTCCGGTTCAGCACACAGCGGACGACTGTTCCCAGGCTTTGATATCACCTCAGAAGTAAGGACCGACACCACCCCGTTTGTCGTCGGGAAACCTTCATCGGTTCCGCCTTCCCCCGGGATGGCCACTCTAAACTGAGCTTTTACGGCTTCGACGCCAGCGGAACCGACTGGCGTGTGGACACCAACCCCTCCTGCGTCGGAACAGTACCAACGCAGGTCGGAGGCGAAGCAGCGATCGTCATCCTGGATTCCGACGCCCGCAGTGATGGGCAGGGCCGGGTGAGCATCACTGTTGCAACGGCCTTCTCCGCTGCGGACGGTGACCTCCTGTGGGGGCCTACGGAGGTCCCCGGCCCGTCCCCTGGTACCGGCCTGATTTTTGCTAACACACCCAAAGCGCTGACCAACGAACGAACGCCCACGACGTTACTCGACGCCGCATCCGGAGCAGTCGT
>NZ_FNDT01000029.1 GCF_900099735.1 Arthrobacter subterraneus
GTTGCTTGGAATCAATTCGCCAAGTACCGATAAATCGTAGCGACGGAGACACCCACCACGTTGGCGATCTCCTCAAACGATGCACTGGAGCCTGGACCGTCGCACAGATCTGTGGCGAAGCTCGAGAGTCGGACCTAACGCAACAGGTTCCCGGCCAGCATCGACCTGTTGCGCGACGTGTACCCTAACGCAACATATCTTCCGTGCCGGGGCTTCTTCAGTTAGAGCCGTTCGTAGCTCTGGCCGTGGGGGCCCACGAGTGCCTTGGCTCGACCGTTCACAGCGAGTATGGTCCGTCCGTTGACCGGAGCAGTAATCTGCTCGGCAACCTCTGGCAACACGTGCTCACCTTCATTGCTGATCCAGGTCACATCTGGCATCGATCGCATCAGGGCAGCGAACTGGGCACGGCGTTCTGGTTCGAGGTATACAAGCACAGCGCTGTGGAAGACCACTACTCTCGCGCCGTGTGGGGCAGCGTGGACCAGGTCAGGGATAGCTTGGACCAGATCTCCTCGCCGAATCGCCGGGGGTTCTGCTGCAGAAATCGTGGCAGCAGATCGCAGCCGAGTTCGTCGGGCGTCGTGTTCGGGCCAAACCAACGTTTCGAGCCACTCGGCCTGGGAAGGATCGCTGACATCCAGCGGGTTCAAGTCGACTCCGGTTCGCGACACGACTTCAGGCAACCTATTCGGAACACTCTCAGCATCGATGCGACAGGGCAGCTCCACCGCGCTCGGACCTTCAACCGGATCAAGTGACACGACGTCATTGCCGGTGTCGTAGCGGTAACTGTACTTATCTGGGTATAGACACAGACCTGCGGCAGCGCCTGCCTCGATGAGGGCGAGGGGACCCTCAAGCTGGCTCAGAGCGGGCAGTAATACCGCGCAGCGGCCGGCTTCATTTGTCTGAGTGGATCGTTCGAGAATTACCGGCTCGACCCTCGTCCAGTGCGACAGCAGCCAAGACCTGAACTCGTCGTAGCCAGCGACTGGAGCGCCCTTGAAGCGCGCGGCAGCGAAGACGAGGTTAGGCTGACGCTTTCGGAGGGGCAGTTCCCCAATAAGAGCGAGTACGTCCTCATCATCGGCGATTGAACTCGCCCAATCGAAGAAGACAGGAGACACTCCCCTGGCTTCAACCTCAGCAAAGTTTCGGTAAACCGATGCTGTTCTATTCTCCATGCCCGTCACCCTACGTCACCCCGGGTCAGGACGAACGAAGGCTGCAGCTAACCCGGAGCCCAGATGCCACCATCCATAGCGTTCACGCTTGGTCCACCCTGAAGCGTGCCAGGATCCATTAACACGGCCGCTTCCAAAGCTCGAATAGTTCGTCGTGACTACTGGCCGATTGGCTATAGGGCGGACTTACTCGATTGTCGTCCAGGGCATGGGGCATCTTGCCCGGCATTGCGGGTGGCCCTTGCCGGGCCAGTCCTGCCCGAAGGAGCGATTGCACGGGCAGCGTTTTGGAGTGTTCGGGTTCCTTAGCACCCTGAACCGTGGAGGCTTGATCTGCGCGCTGTAGTCCAGAGTCGCTCCAACGAGAACCGCTGCTGCACTGTCGCTAACGAACAATTCCGCTCCCGGGCACCCGTACCTCGCATCAGTGAGTTCATAACGGTTTCGCGTGAAGACATAGGTGGTTCCGCAACAGCCGCCGGATTCCAGGTCAATCCGACAACTGCCGCCCATGTGAACCAACTGGTCAATTGCAGCGACGGTCACTTTGAATGGAGGAAATACGGTGTCCGACATAGCTGCACCCTAAGGCAGGACCACAAGTCCGTTCTTGGTATAGCGGTCATCGACTGTCCTGACATCTGGACCGCCCAAGAAGTAGAACGTACTTCCCACAACTGAGTCAGGTCTTTCAGTGCAGGCAACGCACGCCAGGTTCCTTGGCCAATAACTCGAAGTTGCCTGTTTCGAAACCCGTCGAGGAAGCATGAATGATCGCGAAGGTTTCGCACTTGGCATCTGATGCCACCTCAGACGCTCCTCCCCAGATCAGAACCATCCATGTCACAAGGGGTCGTTTTTGCCATACATGAAGTCGGATGTAGTCAATGTGTGCTGAACCTGCACGCCATGGTCGGCGGCCAGCAGTTCCCGCCGTCGATAAACTGGGTGTGCGCGGTAGGTCCTTCGACTTCGCCTCGACTTGGTAAACGATGCTAGGAGGAACTCGAGGTGGGCGGGACGGTTGGCGCATGGGGTGATGAGAGCATGCGTGTCACCAACGTCAGCGAACCCATGTATCTGCTCGGAGTGGCGCTGGCGGACGAGCCAACCGCCGAACGGGCCCGTGAGGCCATGCACTCTATCCATAAGGCTGGACCGAAGCTTCACTGGCGGGATTTGGAACCGAAAGCGAAAGCTCGTTCGGTCGAGACGGTGGGATCTCTCGGACTTGACCATTTAGTGGTCGTTGCAGCTCCGCTGGATCCTCGCCGGCAGGAACGGGCACGGGCGAAGTGCCTGGAACGGCTCTGCTGGGAGGTGCAGGATCTCGGGGGCTCCCGCGTCGTGCTCGAATCCCGTACCGAATCACTGAACCAACGGGACCGTAATCTCATCCCGAAACTACGGGGACAGAATGCTTTGCCGATGGGATTGCGGGTTGACTGGCAGCTTGGCTCTGAGGAACCTATGCTCTGGATCGCTGACCAGGTACTAGGCGCCTACGGGGACGCGCAAACTGGCGAAACGCAGTACCTGTCGATTATTGAGCAGGACATCGCGGTCTGTCCGATCAAGCTCTAGGAAACGCGAAAGCCAGGTCCCGTGATATCGCGGGGGTCCTGGCTTCACTTCTTCCAACCCGCAGGATGGAAGCTCATGCAATAGCTTATGCATTTCATGAGCTTGATGCAATCAATTCACTGCATGCATCGCACGTGATCCATCCGTTGACTGACGCTTTCTGGGTGCAGCCCCACCCCACGAGGGGGTATGAATGGGCAAACCTAGAATGTCGGTGCCGCGTCTTATCCTCTGTGCAACTGCTGAAGAAGGGGAAAGCGATGGCAGCACTGGAGGACGAGATCCTCAAGCATCAGTTTATTTATGTTCCGTGGGTGCAGGACAAGCCGGTCTATCAGAACACACCCGCCTTAGCACTGTATCTGCGAGATAAACACCGCGCCCGGTTGACGGTTGTCTGCAGCACGAAGTCGAACGTTCCTGACGAACTGACCAAGACGCCCTCTGTTACAGAGCGCAGCGGCAGCATCATGGACGGTGGAATCGTCTTCGCCTACTGCCCGACGTACAAGGCTATGAGTAAAACCACACGACTGGAAAAGAGTGTCATCGTCGTAGTCGAGTGGCCCACTGAGTCATACGAGGGGTGGGCCAAGCTTGTCGGGGCCTACAACGTAATAACTAGCGCAGTTATGTCGACAAACCTCACGGAGGCAGGACGCAAAGAACTCGAAGGTATCGTCTTCGAGGGTTATAAGGGGTGGCACGATCAAATCGCAGAACGAATGACTATTGGCCATCTCGAAAGGCTTGCCGAGCTAGGGCAGTACGACCGGGACGTGGTCCTTGCCTACGTGCGACAGGAGAAGAGCGAGGACAGCGTGAAGAGCTTCATCAGAATCCTGGATCGCTTTGAGAAGACGCATAGGCCGGCACCGGGATCTTCCTCAGCCCCAATCGAACGCTGAGGGAGCGCACTGATGGATTACCTAGCTAACCCTGCTGTCGGCAACTTGGTTCAAATGTTCCTGGCGATCGTCACAGTGGCGGGTTTATGGGTTGCCTTGCTCAATGGCAAGAAGGACCGAGCAACGGCGATGGCGCTGGCAGTAGATGACCGCCGGGCAGCGGATGAGCGTGCTGACAGTGACCGACGCGAGGCCACAGGAGCAATGGAGGACGAGCGGGCCTTCCTCCGTGAGCAGACACAACTACAGATGCAATTGGATCACGCGTTGAAGATCGTACAGACCGCCGAAAACTACCCTCGAAGTGACTTCAACACTATGAAGCATTGGGGCTTATCCATCAAAGCTTCAGTAATCGTCCTCGGCAAGGACCTCGTCCCCCAGGCATGGTCCGTATTCGTTGACCACCAGCACAGGTGGGAAGACATCCGCGAGGAGGTACTGCTGGAGATCAATAACGTGGCGGTCGAAACTTCACGCACCTTGAACTGCCCCTCCTGTTACCACGTCCACCGCAGGTTATGACGAACACCTGATACGGGCTTTGGAGGCCCAAACATCGTACAAGCACAAGAGCTGCATCAGCGGCACCGATAGATTCGCCGGTCTTGCGGGAACATGCTTGCCTCGGCTTCAATGACCGGATGACCTTAAGCCCAGCCATCTGGGAGAGCCTCGTTGCGGAGACCCAGTTCGCTGCAGAACTAACTCTGACTGGGCTCCGGAGGCTATGCTCCGTCCCAGCCGAATTCGAACTGGCCCCTTGGTACGGCAAAGATCTGAACTACGCACTTCACGTAGGAATGCACTCCTATTCATCCGGCTTGGAGCGCCTGTGCAAGCTAGCGATCGCCTGCAACAACTACGCAACCACCGGAGAGTTCCCAAATCTACGCAAGTACTCGCACAAGATCGGCGACCTCCTTGACGCCGTCGAGGAGCTAACCCCTCCCCCATCGAGTCCTGGAACCGCAGAGCGCAAAAAGAAGCATCTCAGCCGGCCGTCGGATCCACTCGACCCCGATCTCACCAAGACGATAGAGCGGTTCGCTAATGGGGCCGGACGATACGAGCATCTGGATTCACTGTGGAACGACTCCGCTGAGGTCAACACCTACAACGAGTGGTCTGCTCTTGCTGCAAGGGTTTCGCTTCCGGAGGAAGTGCGACGGCTAATCTCACTCAAGGAAGCGTCAGCGTACGCGATGGGAGCCGAGCTAAGCGAGGTCGGACTCGAAAGCACCGCAGCGAGCGTGATGGAAGACCTGACGACACCAACGTACGAGCCGTCGGTCGGCGTTGTCCTGAGTCTGCACCGACAAGCCCGCTGGGTGGCGACAAGTCTCGACATAGCTACCTATTACACGACTCAAGATCTCCCGCTTCTAGGCGAGGTGGTGTCTTCCACCTTCATTCACACGTCCGCCGATTTCTTCAACTATCACATCGCGAGATTGTCCGACGACGTAACCATTGAAGAGGAGTTGCACGTTGCTTTCGAACGAATTCGTGCGCGTGAAGAGGAACCAGACGACGATGACGTCGATTGCGGGAACCCGAACTGACAGCTCTGCACCGGGTCGGCCGACTCTTAGCAGATGAGCAGCGATGATGCCTCAGTCGGCGTTTTAACTCCGCCGGAGCTCGAACTCGGCAGTCCAACCTGTGAGTGCTAACCATGCTTGCTCACCTCGTGCAGCTCACCCAATTTGCACTCGAGCCGGGCAGCCAGCGGGCAGTTCGAGATTGGGGGTGGGCACTGATCTAATTACTTGAGTTGCCTGAATCTTGATCGAGTTGGCAACGTCGCTAGCCATCACCACTCTCAGATCGGGCTTCGATCTTGCCCGTCGCCGGAAGGTTCCTTATGGACGATCTCGAACACCTCGACCAACTGTCCGTAGAGCAACTGATCGAAATCATTAAGGAACGGACAGGCGCCGGCGTAAATCTCTCCTTCACTGGTAAACAACGGGCACGCGAACTCAGTCGTTTGGTCCGCCCGAGGGTCCAACGCTCCGTACCTAACCTCTCGGTAGGTTCCACCGAACAACGCGCCCACAACTTGCTGCTTGAGGGCGACAATCTTCAATCGCTGGCGTCCCTCTATAGATGGCGGGGACAGATAGACCTGATCCTGACAGATCCCCCCTACAACACAGGCAACGACTTCAGATACAACGACAAATGGGAGAAAAACCCTAATGACCCTGGTCTGGGGGAATTTGTGGGATCTGATGATCCCGCACGTCACACCAAGTGGATGAACTTCATGTTCCCTCGCCTGCAAATGATGCATGCCATGCTTCGGCAAGGTGGCGTGCTCGCCATCTGCATCGATCACCGCGAACTATTTCACCTCGGGCAAATGCTCGATGAAATTTTCGGTGAGACCAACCGGCTTGCGATCATCAACTGGCAGAAATCGTACGCTCCTCGCAACGACAATAAACACATCTCTACAGCCACCGAATACGTCCTGGTGTATGCACGAGACGTTGATAAGGTATCGACCTCCCTACTCGAGCGGAGCGAAAGCGCAAACTCCAAGTACCGCAACCCGGACAACGATCCAGAGGGAATGTGGCGCCCGTCAGATGCTTCAGCCAAGGGCGCTGATGACCACAAGGGCCAGGTCTACGGAATACAGAATCCCTTCACCGGAGAGATGCAATACCCCCCGCAGGGTAGACACTGGACTGCCGAACGTCGGCGAATGAAATCCTGGCTTGAAGAGTGGGGTGGCACATACGAGACCAGAGACCTCCATGACGGGGCACCATCGAAAGCACTTGTGCTCAAGGGCACTCGGTTTCCGATCGATCCAACAGACCCTGTCCTAGTCGCGGCCCGGGAAAGGGCGACAAAAGTACATGACGAAGGACCTTGGCCACGACTCTTCTTCTCGCGTATGGGGGAAGGTCGCCCCAATACAAAAACCTATCTGTCGCAGGTCAAGCAGGGCATCGTGCCACTAACCTACTGGGCAGATGAGACCTTCGACCCCATCCCGGAAGAGCTGGGGCCGGTGTCTTGGGACCACGAACAGTCAGGGCACAGTCAGTCAGGTATAGCTGAACTGACTGCGATTGTTGGTCGAGGCCATGGATTTGAAACAGTCAAACCACTGAAGCTCATTCAAAAGATCGTGCAGCTTTGGTGCCCGCCTGACGGTTTAGTTCTCGACCCGTTCGCTGGGTCAGGCACCGTAGGGCATGCCGTAATGGCCCTCAACGACCGTCAGGGCGCTGATCGCCGCTTCATTCTGATTGAACAAGGCCGGCCTGAACGCGGAGATTCATACGCGCGGACCCTCACAGCAGATCGTCTGCGCCGCGTGATCACCGGAGATTGGGCGAACGGCCGAGGAAAACCAATCCCGGGCGGATACAGTTTCAAATCACTCACAAAGCAGGTCGACGCCAAGGTCGTTCTGCGCATGGAGCGGGATGAGATGGTCGACACCGTCATTGCTTCTCATCACGACTCGGGGCGCAGGCGTGGCAGCTCTCTACAAACCTTTGATGATTTGTCCTACCAGTACCTCGTAGGTCGAAACGCAGACGGTCATGGCTTTTACCTCATTTGGGAGGGCCCGGACGGGAATACGGATCTCACTGAAGATGTGTACGAGGCCTGCGTGGCCGAAGGCATTCGGGCGAAGCTGGAACCTGTGTACAACGTCTACGCTCGATACAACTTGTATGGCACAGAGGACGTCCGCTTCTTCCGTATTCCGGATCAGATTCTCATCGATTTCGGGTTAGACATGCGGACGGAAGCCTACTCAGATCAGGGGGAACAATGATCTCACTGCTACCGTTCCAACGGCAGGCATCGACGCAGATAGCCGATAGGTTCATCGAGTACCAAGGCAATGAAGTGCTGAAGGGAACGAAGAACAACCCTCAATCCGTACCGTTCTTCCAATCTCTAGCGGCGCTGACCGGTGCCGGCAAAACGGTAATTCTCGCCGACGCCGTGGCACAGATTGCCGCTGTCTTGAAACCTGCGCCAGTAATTCTCTGGCTGTCCAAGGGAAAAGTGGTTGTTGAACAAAGCTTCGCCAATCTCGTGCCGAGCGGTAAGTACAACCATCTCCTTGGCCTGGCCACCGTCCGGCTTCTCAATGAATACAACCCGGCTGACGTCGAGTCCGACTCCGCTCCTCTTGTCTACTTCGCTACCGTCGGCACGTTCAACCAAAAGGACATGGAAAAGGGCAATCGGAACATCTTCGATGCCGATATCGACAACACAGGGACTTCCACCTGGGATGCCCTACGGACTCGTACTGACTCAACAGGTAGCCGCAGACCGCTAGTGGTCGTCTACGACGAAGCTCAAAATCTCTCAGAACAGCAGACCGGTCTCCTTCTGCAACTTCAACCTGATGCGATCCTTTTGGCAAGCGCGACCATGCGGCTTCCCCAATTGATGGTCCAGGAAGTCGAGCACCTCAAGCGGGCGGGACGCACTGACGACTGGCTCATCACCTCCGTCACTTCTTCAGCCGTTGTATCCGAGGGACTGGTCAAGAACACAGTTTCAATGGCTGGCTATCGCAGCCCCATGGAAGAGACTGTCTCGGCGATGCTTTCCGACATGCGGGAAGCTGAGGAGGCAGCGGCTGAGTACGGGATAGGCGTTCAACCGAAAGCTATCTACGTCTGCAACACCAACATGCTTGCAGACGACGCTTACAGGAAAGATGCCCCGCAGCAGCCCTTCGGACAGCGACAAGCTCCACCCATCCTCATCTGGCGCTATCTCACTGAACAATGCGGAATCGATCCCTCAGAAGTTGCCGTCTACGCAAATCTTGAAGTACACCGGGACTATCCCCTCCCGGCCGATTTCGTGCTGTTCAACGGAGCCGACAAGGATTATGACTCCTTCACCGCTGGCAACTATCGACACATAATCTTCAACCTCACACTGCAAGAAGGATGGGACGATCCCAGCGTCTACTTCGCTTACGTAGACAAATCCATGGAATCGAACATACAGATCACACAGGTCATCGGCCGCGTCCTACGCCAGCCCGGAGTCACGCACTATCCTCCCCAGCGGCTAAATACCGCACACTTCTACGTTCGGGTCGACCGGAATGAAGTGTTCAACGACGTTCTGAACGAGGTTGCCGCTCGACTAGGTAACGACGCCCCAGAGGTTCGAATCATCACCTCCGCACCCTCGGGTAATAAGCCCCGAGAAATCAAGGCAAAACTCAAACGCTCCATACCGCGAACAGCGCTCGATTCCCGGAGCGCCGTTCGCCCAGTCGAAGCTCTCCTAGCAGGAATGCTTGACTACTCGGAAGCGAAGAAGAGCACCACAGGCACCGGCAGCAGGCGGATTGTGGAACAAGTTATTGGCACACCCACCCAGGTCGAAAGCGGATGGGAGGATTACCAGGAATCCAACAAAGTGTCGGCTCGCTGGGTGTTCCATCGTGAGGTTCTCCGCCTCTTCCCAAGAGCGCTCGATGTGGCCGATACAGCCGATGAGCTCTTCGACGTGCAGGTCGGTGTAGGCAGCAAAGCCTTCGAGCAGATTAAGGACCTGGCGCGCCGTGTAGCTCAGGTCTACATTGAGAACGTCCGTCTCGTGCAACGAAAATCCAACCCCTTCACGGTTGGATCAATCCTCACTCGTGAAGACGAGGTGGACCGTTTCAGCAACGCACTCCACAGCGTATACGACCAGCTCAACCCCCTTGAACGAACCTTCGCGCGTGCTCTGGACAAAACAGGTCTTGTTTGGTTCAGAAATCCGCCGCGGACGGGATACGGCATACCCCTCGTCTCTATCGGAGACACGGAAAATTTCTACCCGGACTTTACAGTGTGGACTGACGACTCAGTTGTCTGCATCGACACTAAGGGCGCCCACATACTTCAAGGCGAGGCAGGAAGAAAGCTGCTCACTGTCGAACCCCGGAATGACGGAGCAACAGAACTGATCATCAAGTTCGTCACCCCCGGCGAGATCACGTCATCTTTCGAAAAAATCAACACTGAGGGGTACACCTTATGGGGTCTTAAACCGGATGGGTCTCGACGAGCCCGTCACTTTCCCAACATCGAAGAACTCATCGCAGACTTGCTTCCGAGCGCACACAACGAAGACACCATCCGAATTGGATGAAGAAACCGTCCGGCTTGGATAAGGAACGCAACTACTCCTCGCCCGACAAGTCTCATCCTCGCTAACCGGCAACATGTCGTGTTCAACGGCGTCGAGTCCCTCGGTGAAATACTGGCTCAATGCAGCTGGCCGAGGAGCAGCACCCCTGGATACTGCTGGCCCCGTCAGATGTGATGAAAATGTTTGCGGAGGCAGAAGGCCGTTGGTGGCTCTCCGGCGGCGTGGCCTTGGATCTTTGGCTCGGATACCCCAGCCGACAACATGGGATATAGACGTCAGCATCCTGCGCAGTACTTGGCCGTCGATTTTCGGACTGATTCCTAGAAGCTTTGAGGTTTTCGCTGCCGAGAAGGGGCAGCTTCGGAGGATCACTTCCTCCGACATGCCGGAGAACCTGGACCGAAATGCGATCATCCGCTGTGTGGTGCTGGGACCGGAACGGACATTGAACCGGGATGTCGCGTACGGAATCCGCATGATCGTGGACATCGCCCTGGGATCGGTGTCATCGGGCCCGTTCGCTGACCCGACAACCACGGTCCAGGCAATCGACCGGCTTCACGACATCCTGCGCCACATCGTCCGCCGCCCATTGCATTCAGGCCAGTACAAGGACGAAGACGGCGTCCTGCGCTTATCGGTTCCGGCCCTGACCTGGGAAGGCTTCGTCCAGCTATCCTTCGACGAGATACGCCGCACTGGGGCAGCATCACCACAGATCAGCCGCCGGCTCAGCTCCGCGCTGGAGGACCTGCTCAGCCTCGCACCACAGGAACGACGCCCGGCGCTGGAACACCAGCGGAAACTCTTACAGGAGTCTGTCCGCGGCTCAGTCGACCACTCAGATGACCAGCGGCGCGCACTAACCCCGGATCCCAGCGGTCTCGGGTCCTCCCCGGACCTATCCCACACGCCAAGCCACGAACAGCCCTGAAGTACCCGCTTCCCCGTTTCAGAACGCGCATATCGGGGGGTTCGGTGTCGTCAACGCCCGGGCATTATGCGGAATGAATGGTGAAGGGACCGGTATACAGCGACGCCAAAACCTCATAGGCTGAAAGCTCAGCATGCTTACTATGCGGGGCTGCGCTTCGAAGATCCGGTCCTGCAAGAATCGAGAGAACAGGAGCTGCCATGAAAGCCGTTGTCTTCAAAGCGCCGTATGAACTCAGCATCGAAAACGTGGAGGACCCCAAGATCGAAGGGCCCCTGGATGCGGTCATCCGCATCACCACCGCCAATATCTGCGGGTCGGACCTGCACCCCTACGAGGGCCGTGCCGCCCTTGACCCCGGAATGGTGCTCGGTCACGAAAACATGGGCATTGTCGAAGAGGTCGGCGCCGGAGTCGACCGCATCAGCGTCGGTGATCGGGTTTCGGTGCCGTTCAATTTGGCCTGTGGCACATGCCGTAACTGCAACAACGGGTACACCTCAGCCTGCCTGCGATCGAATCCCTCAGGACAGCCGGGCGCAGGGTACGGTTATCCGAACATGGGCCCCTACTGGGGCGGGCAGGCTGAACTGCTGCGCGTCCCCTGGGCCGACTTCAACCTGCTGAAGCTGCCGGAAGGCACGGAGAACGAATCCGACTTCACGATGCTGTCTGACATCTTCCCCACTGGCTACCACGGGGCAGAGATGGCCATGGTCGCCCCGGGCAAGTCGGTGGCGGTGTTCGGTGCCGGCCCGGTCGGTTTGATGGCCGCGCACAGCGCCATGATCAAAGGCGCATCCCAGGTGTTCGTCGTGGACAAGGAACCAGATCGGCTCGCCCTAGCGTCCGAGATCGGTGCCACTGCGATCAACTTCGCGGACACTGACCCCACCGAGGCGATCATGGAAGGCACCGACGGTTTCGGCGCAGACTGCGGGATCGAGGCGGTGGGTTACCAGGCGCACGACCACACCGGAGAAGAACACCCAGAAATGGTGCTCGACAACCTGGTGAAAGTGGTCCGGGCGACCGGACATATCGGCGTCGTCGGCGTATATGTCCCCGAGGACCCCGGTGCCTCTTCGGAGCTCGCCAAGGAAGGACGCATTCCCTTCAACTATGGTGAGGCCTTCACCAAGGGGATCAGCATCGCCGGCGGGCAGTGCCCGGTGAAGAAGTACAACCGGGAACTGCGCGACCTGATTATCCGGGGCAAGTCGAGTCCGTCCTGGATCGTCTCGCACGAGGTCTCGCTCGATGAGGCCGTCGATGCATACAGCCGGTTCGACAAGCGCGAAGACGGCTACACCAAGGTACTGATCCACCCCTGACATGCACCGGCCACGGCGCTCGGGTCACCCGGTCAGGTGATCCACGTCGTACCAGGCGACCATCCGGCCCCATCCCGCTCGAAGCGAAGGTCGATGCCTCCCCGTCACCCGGGCGGCGGCGTTGAAGCTTCACCGCCCCGTTCCTGCGGGTGGTGGATGCTGGCGGCAGAACACCGTAATCCGAACCACAAAATGGAGGTAGCTATGACTGAAGTAACCGCTCACCACGGACTGTTCAAGGACACCAACCTGCACGTTGATGACACCGGCGGTTCAGGCCGCCCGGTCGTCCTTATTCACGGCTGGCCGCTTTCGGGTGAGTCGTGGATGAACCAGGTAGGCCCGCTGCAGGGTGCCGGGTATCGTGTGATCACTTATGACCGGCGCGGATTCGGCCGTAGCGATAAGCCGATGACCGGCTACACCTACGACACCCTCACCGAGGACCTGCACGCGCTTCTGGAGGAACTGGACCTGAACGACGTCACCCTGATCGGGTTCTCCATGGGCGGCGGCGAAGTGGCACGCTACTTCACGAAGTACGGCTCCGAGCGCATCCGCAGCGTCGTCTTTGCCTCCGCCGTCCCGCCCTACATGATGCAGACCGATGACAACCCCGACGGCCCGCTGAGCAAGTCGCAGGCGGCGGAAATGGCCGCGAACCTCACCAAGGACGAGGACTCCTTTTACGATCAGTTCACCACCGAGTTCTTCTCGGTGAACGGCGAGTTGAAGGTCACCGAACAGCAGCGCCAGGAAGCAATCGCCTTGTGCAAGCAGGCGGACAAGAAGGCCGCTCTGGCTTGCATGACGGCGTTCGGCGCCACCGACTTCCGGGAAGACCTCCCGGAAGTAGACGTACCAGCGCTGGTCCTGCACGGTGAGGGTGACGGGACGGTTCCCTTTGAGGGCTCCGGCCGGCGCACGCACGCCGCAGTTTCTAACAGCGAGCTGCACGTCATCGCTGACGCCCCGCACGGTTGCAACGTCAGCCACGCCGACGAGTGGAACCGGGTCGTGCTCGACTTCCTCTCAAGGTAAGCCTCCAAAGATGGCATCAAACCTGATTCATGAGCCGGTTGTTACTGATAACGGAATGATAACAATAAGCATGCTTGCTATTTAGGTTGAGTGTCATCCGTGGCAGTGTCGGTTGCAGGGGGAAGCCACTCGCACCGCATACAGCACCATGCATAGCTGGAAAACTGTCTGTCTGCGATCGAGATCTGACCGCAGGATTCTATGAGGAGGTAACTCTGATGAAGAAGAAAGCATTTCTACTCGCCCCAGCCGTCGCCCTTGGCCTGAGTGCCATGGCTGGCAGCCCCGCAATGGCAGCTGATGCCTCGGGTTCGTACTCCACGACGCTGAACCAGCTCAACAACAGTGGTGCTTCAGGTACGGCCTGGGTTGAAGTCAACGGCACCCAGGCAACTGTCACAGTGCAGACTTCCGGGCTGGCTCAGACCTTCATGGACGCGCCGTACCCGCACGTGCAGCACATCCACGTCGGCGCCCAGGGCACCTGCCCCACCATGGCCGATGACGCCAACGGTGACGGCGTCCTCAGCACCATGGAAGGACACCCTGCCTACGGCATGATCGGGACCACCCTTTCCCTTGAGGGCAGCACCGGTCCCGAAGCTGGAACAGACATCAAGGTCGCCCCTTCGGGTAGCTCCTTCACCTATGAGCGCACCTTCGAGCTGAACCAGGAAACCCAGGATTCCCTGGCTAACGGAACGGCCGTCGTCGTAGTCCACGGCTTGGATCCGGCGACCCAGCCGGCTGCAGCGACTGAGACCATGAGTGAGCTCCCGGGAGCCGAGTCCCTGCCGCTTGCCGCAACCGCCCCGGCCCTGTGCGGACCATTGCAGATGCAGCCTGCCGGCGGCGCTGACACCGGCGTGGAAGTTGCTGCAGCCGGTGAGACGGCCGCCACCACGGACGCCGGCGCAGTTGCGCTGGGCGGAGCCGGTCTGCTCGCTGCACTCGGCGGAGCCTACGCTGTCCGTCGCCGCATGGTAGCTGACCGCTAAGGAACAGCCACCAGTTCCATGATTCATAGTGCGATCAGCCGCCGCTCCCGCCTCCCGGCGGGGGCGGCGGTCCTTTTACTGTTACTGGCTGGCTGCGCCTCCCCGGACGCCAATGACACCGACAACGGCAACCCCGCGGAATCGCCGATAACGTTAAGCGCTCCGGCTGAAGCATCGGCCTCCCCGACACCTGACACCGTCGAACAAGCCGAGCAAGCGCTGGTAATGGAGGCGTCGACGCCGGTCAGTCTTGCCATACCAACGTTGGAGCGTACCGGCGAGATCATCGAAACCGGATTGCGGGAGGACAACACCCTGGAAGTTCCGCCCGATCACGAAGGTGCACCTGCCAGCTGGTACACCGGCTCCCCGACTCCCGGACAGGCCGGGCCATCGGTATTACTGGGTCACGTGAACTCAACCGAGGACGAATCCGGAGTCTTCTACAATCTGGAAGCCCTGCAAAACGGGGACCAGATTAAAGTCACCCGCAAAGACGGATCAACCGCGGTTTTCGAGGTCTACAAAAGCGAGCTGTACCCGAAAAACAACTTCCCCACCAAAGCCGTCTACTTCCCCGTGGAAGAGGCAGAACTGCGCTTGATCACCTGCGACGGGTTCACCGAATCAACCGGAGAATTCGTGGACAACCTCGTCATCTACGCCACACTCGTCGACACCGAGTGAAGCAGGACCTCCGCAACAAACCATCACTAACGGAAAGCCTCTATCTCCCGGGCCAACGTCTGCAGATTCATGTGGTCCCGGTTCAGCAGACAAGTTCACCTGCATGTCCTGTTTCCTGATTCGCCGCCACCGCAGCCAACTCGCGCACGAAAAGAATGGCAACCAGTACAGCACCGATCGCGCAGGCTGACCGCTCCCCCGGGTTCTTAAAGCTTGAGTCCTTGACGTTGCATCCAGTTGGCCACTGCCTACCAACTGATAGACACCGGGATTAACTCCAGCTGCTCGATCTGGGCGGCCTCTACGTCGGTTGTTCGGTCGAGTTCACCAAGGGCCGGCAGGGATTGGGTTTGTAACCTCCTGCCCACCTGTGCACGGCACAAAGCCTCCCCGCTTCGCTGCTTGTCCCGCACACACCTGGACAGCCAGGAACCGACTGACCGCCTGCACACACCCACCACGTCACCAACAGCTTAGAGTCTCACCTTAAGCAAGCGGTGGGCGTGTACAGCCTGCTTCCGGGGAAGACGGTTTCAGAGCGTACTGGAGGCTGTCCTCGCGCCCATCGAACACTCGGATGATCAACGGCGGGCAATGACCACAGATCCCAGCGGCCTCGCATACTCCCCGGACCTATCCCACATCCCCGCCACGAGCAGCTCTAAGAGATATCCGCTTACCCGATCCAGGACCGTGCAGCCCGAGGTTCCCTGCCGCAAAAGCTCGGGCATCTTGCGAGGGTGTGGCGGGGCGGGAGCTGTGTACAGGGATACAAAAGTCTTATAGCCTGAAAGATCAGCATGCTTACTACATGGTCCTGCCCCTCCAGAATCCGGTCCTGCACTGAGCCGAGAACAGGTGCTGCCATGGGGGAAACTTTAAGCACCGGGCCCCGGTGAGAGTCGAACAGCAAGTAATCGCCCTTTGTCCTTATCAGCGCTTTTTGATTTGGAGCGGAATATCATTCATGAGCGATCAGGTTACGGTGAGTCCCGGAGGTGTGGTGCTCGACGCGGATCTACACCTCCCGAACGAGTCACGGGGTCTGGTGATCTTCGCTCACGGTAGTGGAAGCGGCCGACGCAGTCCGCGTAACCGACAGGTCGCCACGACGCTTCACGAGGGCGGATTCGGAACACTGTTGTTCGATTTGCTGACAGCGGCTGAGGAGCGCCGTGACATCCAGGACGCCTCCCTCCGCTTCAACATTTCACTGTTGACGGGGCGGCTTACAGCTGTGGTGGATGAGATTGCCGATAGGCTCGACATCCCGGGACTGCCGATCGGACTATTTGGCGCGAGCACAGGTGCCGCGGCGGTCCTGGGCGCTGCCGCCGCACGTCCCGAAGTTGTTAGATCCATCGTATCCCGTGGGGGACGCCCCGATCTCGCCGACGACGCCCTGCCAAAGGTCCAAGCTCCCACACTATTACTTGTCGGAGAGCTTGATGAGCCGGTCATTGCGCTCAATGAACAGGCTGCGGCCTGGCTGGTGGTCGAACATGAAATCTCCCTGGTGCCGGGAGCCACCCACTTATTTGAGGAACCGGGAACCCTTGAGCAAGTCGCCCGCCGTGCACTTGCATGGTTCAGCAGAACAATGCCGTCCATCAATCAATCATCACTACGATAAGGAAAGCACCATGGCTGCACATGCCGGCGAAAAGGCGCAAAAAACCGGCGACTTCTACTGCGCGAAATGCGATGAAAAGGTGCATGTCACCGTTGGGGACAAGATACCTAAATGCCCCAACGGGCACTCGGAGTACGAGACCCGACGCAACGAGCCCGGCAACAAATCCTAGCCGCGCACAGGACCCGGTTCAGCACCAGCGCGACGAACCTATGCGCAAACACCGCGACACCAGCGCCTCAGCTCGGAGCATGAGTACCCCCTGGTCATACAACGAGCGGTAGGGGCGTTAGATTTGGTCCGAGCATCGAAAGTTCTGTCAGGCCGCTGTGGACCTGTGGACGGTGGAACAGCATGAAGGGAGCCGATGCGATGGATGCAGTAATGGTGTTCGCGCCGTCACCGGTCTTGACGGTGACTGTTGAGGACCTCGACGGGGAAGCGGACATTCATATCCACGCCGGCGGGCAGGGCGTGTGGCAGGCACGTATGCTGCATTCGCTGGGGGCGTCAGTCACGCTGTGCGGGGTGTTCGCCGGTGAAACAGGCAGGGTGGCGTGCGACCTTATACGAAGGCAAGGTATTGAAGTGCTCCCGGTGGAGGGCGCCGGAAGCAGCGGCGCATACATCCACGACCGTCGGGGCGGTGAGAGGCAGGAGTTGGCGGAGTCGCCAGGCCACCGGCTCTCGCGGCATGAACTCGACCAGTTGTACAGTCTCACCATGCGCGGCGGGATAGCTGCCGGGACCGCCATCCTGAGCGGACCCGCCCACGAAGGTATCGTTCCGGATGACGCCTACCGCCGTCTGGCTGCGGATCTGGGCGAGACCGGGTGCACAGTCATCGTGGACCTTTCCGGTGACCGGCTCACGGCAGCCGTGCGCGGCGGCGTCGCACTGGTCAAGGTTGCGCACGATGAGCTGGTGGAGAGCGGTAGGGCAGACTCCTCGAAGCCCGGGGACCTGATACCCGCAATGCACAGCCTGGTGGATGAAGGAGCCGGCACGGTGATCGTGACGCGGGCGCAGGAGCCGGCGCTGCTGCTTCACGAGGGAGAGTTGAGTGAGGTCCACGTGCCGTCGCTGGAAAGCGTGGACACCAGCGGTGCCGGTGATTCACTCACCGCCGGCATCGCCGCCGCCTTGACTTCCGGTAGGTCCATGTTCGACGCCGTTACCCAGGGCAGTGCCGCGGGTGCGCTGAACGTCACCCGGCATGGGCTGGGCACAGGCGATGCCGAGACAATTCGTGAGCTGATGGGGCTGGTCCGCATTATCCCCTACAGCGGAGGGCAGAGCACGGCCACAGCTGAAGGCACAAGTCCGGACGAAACCGCGAAAGGATCGCTCACGCGATGACTACACCCAAGAGGGTCCTGGTAACCAACGACGACGGCATCAAGTCCCCCGGGCTGCATGCCCTGGCTGCCGAACTGGCAGCCAACGGGCATGAGGTGACAATAGCCGCGCCTGCCGCGGAATACAGCGGCAGCAGCGCATCCATCCTTGCGGTGGAAGAAGAAGGCCGGATACGGGTTGAGGAACGCACTATTGAAGGCCTCGAAAGCGTTCCTGCGTTCGCAGTGTCAGGAGCGCCGGGCTTCATCTCAATGATTGCGGCGAATGGTGCCTTCGGGGATCCACCGGACGTTGTGTTCTCCGGGGTCAATCGCGGGGCCAACGTTGGCCGCGCCATCTTGCATTCCGGCACCGTGGGTGCCGCCCTCACAGCAGGTATCAACGGCGGCCGCGGCATGGCGGTGTCTCTCGATACTGGGTTGAGTCCAACAAACTTCTACTGGAAGCGTGCGGCAAGAATGGCTGTGGACCTGCTGCCGGCGTTATTGAAACATGAGCCCGGAACGGTACTCAACCTCAATGTGCCCAACCGTAATGGAGCTACGCCTGCCGAGTATCGTGTGGCAACGCTTGCAGAGTTCGGTATCGTGCAGGCCACCCTTGCGGAGCGCGGAAAGCAGTACGTACGTCTGTCGGTCGAAGACACCATTGGCGAAGCGGACGAACAAAGCGACTTCAAGTTGCTGGTTGCGGGGTACGCTCCCGTCACCGCGATCACAGCGGTCACCGAAGCTGTGATCCCCTCACTACAGGAAAGCTTGCCGAAATCATCTGCCTGGTAGCGCTGTCCCTGCTGGTTCCGGTCCTCAGCGGCGTCCAACATCGCCTGGCAAGGGGGTGCACAACGCGCCGGATCATATCGCCCGGATTTACGAGCAAGCCGAAACCGGCGCAGGCAGGATCAGTACCTCGCCACATCCCTCGACCGAGACTGGCCCACTGAAATGAGAAACACCTGAATAGCAACCCAGGCACCCCGTCCTATGTAGAGGAGGGAGTGCCTAATCGATTTTCAGCGCCGACGGGTGAAGCGGATGTAGCTTTGCATGCACGATGGCTGCTACAACGCATGCCCAAGATCTGGCAGGGTGTCGGAGCTGGGTTCGCTTGGGGACCAGTGTTGGGGCCTGTGGTGTACTTGCTCTGCAGCGACGCTAATCGACAGCCCTTACGGGGGCCGGCTCAGAAGTGAAGGCCGGCTTAGTGGCTGGCTTCCTTGCGTCTTCTGATATTCCGGATGATGAGCCACGCGAGAAGGGCCGCCAGCGCTGCGTACACCGCGTAGTTGAGGATCTGTGAGTACTGGTTGATCAGTTCGTATTGCGTACCGAGCAAGGCACCTAATCCGATGAGGAGGGCGTTCCACAAACCGGTGCCGGCAATGGTGAAGATGCTGAATGTTGCCAGGTTCATGTGTTCAGCACCGGCTGGCAGGGAAATGAGGCTGCGTACGCCAGGCAGGAGCCGGCCGAAGAAAATTGCCGATTTACCGTGGCGTTCAAACCAGCCCGCTGCTCTCTCAAAGTCCTCACGATCCACCAACGGCAGTTTCGAAAGCCACCGGATGGACCGTTCCAAGCCCATCTTGTGTCCCAACCCATAGAGAAAAAGCGCTCCCATGTAGGCGCCGAGGGTGCTGGTGATAAACACCAGCACGATGTTCATGCTTCCCTGCCGGGTCAGGAATCCGGCCAGCGGAAGGATGACCTCACTGGGGATGGGCGGAAACACCGTTTCCACCAGAGTCAGTATCCCCACTCCCCACTCACCCAGGGAGTCAATGGCTCGTGCGGCGAGACCAACGATGCCAGTCATTTCGTCCACCGAACCGCTCGCCTGCATGGGGTTGGCCGATTGCTCTCTACTCATCTTCGGTGCACCTTCATTTTCAAGATGTGAGGGCCGCCGCCATCATGGCCACGGCGGAGAGGTTCCCTGTCTGCTGGTAGATGCTGCGTTGCTGTCGCGCGCCGGTGCCGCGGGATAGCAGTTCCTCCAGCAGCTCTTTGGCCATGACGTCGTCCCCGGCCTCGACGAGGGCTGGCTGTACATGGTCCATCAGTGCTTCTATGACACTCCGTGCAGGGCAGGGTTTGCTCGTCAACGGATGCAGAAGGTCCTGCTCGAGCCCGTATCGGCTTGCTCGCCAGCCCGCTAGCCGCACGATGTCGGCTGATACGGCTTCCGGTGGCTGGCCGGCTTGCCACTGTTGAGCAGCTGTTTCCACGAGTGCGCGGGTTAGCGCTGCGAGAAGGACGGCATCACTGTGGTGAAGGCAGACATCCGCTACGCGGATCTCAACGGTGGGATGGTGGGAGGACAGTCGGGCGTCGAAGTAAATCATCGCTTCGTCCAACGGCACACCGGTATCCAGAAGGCTTCTGACGTGCCGGCGGTAAGCAGTCGCGGTACCGAAAATTTTGGTGGGTCCGGTGGTGGGCCACCGCCCCCAGACCTGGGACCGGAAGCTGCAATATCCGGTGTCCTGGCCATCCCAGAACGGCGAATTCGCACTAAGCGCTGTCAGAACGGGCAGCCAGATCCGGATGCGGTCAAGAATTGCCACCCCCTCTTCCTCGGAGGCGATCGAAACGTGGACATGGCAGCCGTTGGTCAACTGTTCCCGTGCTGTGAGTCCGGCCTTGTCCATGATGGCGTCATAGCGCGGACTTGGTGTGCCCGAGGGGGTCACGGGTAGCGGAGAGGTTCCTACGGCGGCGATACGGGCACCGTTTCTCCGGGCAGCGGTGTCGGCGATCCTGCGGGCACCGCGAAGGTCATCGGCAAGGTCAGCCAGTGAGCTACGTGTTTTGGTGCAAATCTCAATCTGTTCAAGCTGCAGCTCCCGGCTCAACCGCCCACCTAGGCGATGGCTGCTCATTCCCTGGCCCGATGGCTGCGGCACACCGGTCTCGGGGTCCACAAGCAGGAATTCCTCTTCAATCCCAAAAGTCCTCATACTGTCCCTCCCAGGATCCGCGTTATTGTTTCCGGTTTGTGCAGCAATGCAACCGCCGACCTTCGATGCGCTTAGAAAGTGCCCGTGTCGTGCATGCAGATAGTCCGGGAACTGACAGACCAAGCGTTTGTGTGTGTTCCCGGTGTTCAGCGGATTCGCCGGAAAGCCCCCAAGACGGTTTCGGTGACTATGCCAAGCACAAGATGAGAGACCAGGCCTCTTGCATGAGCCTGCCAGGGATACTTGGCCGGGCCAGAGGCTAAACCGAGGGCTGGCGCCGTGATCTCGTCCATCAGCACAAAGAGCCCAAATCCATAAAGGGTCCCATGCCCGGCGGTGAGGGCTGGGTACTTGCGCCGGGCTGCAGCGTAGAGGGCGCCGGGAAGGATTCCCAGCGCATAATGGACCGCTATTCCAGCCCCGCTGGGTTCACGGGTGGGCAGTGGCGCTCCCGTGAGATCGGCTGCTTTCTTGACTGCCGCGTGCGCGACGTCCCTGCGCTCGGATCGGGCCTCATGCTCCCGTTGGAACGCGGTTGGGTCCTCCCGTCGGTACATCGACCAGCCCACCCGGTCCATCACCCATACACCAATGGCACCGGCTACTGCGCCCATAGCCAGGTCGAGGGCATCACTTCGTTGGTGGGTCATCTGGAACTCCCTTCCCATTTCGTAAGCAAGCTTATTAGCTTCGTGTGCCGAAAACACTAGGAGAAGAAGGATCCGGATCTCCCGGGCTTGACTCCGAAGATTCCTGGGCGGGTGCACCCCTCCACACCCTCCGCATACACGAGTGGTTGACTGACCGATGTTCGTACGGTTCATGGGGCCGTTGTGAGAGCGGGACGGATAGGTGCCGGTGGTGACCCCAAAACTGTCGTTTCTGGATGCCCACAGGAGGCCTTGTGGATAAGTCTGTGGAAAGCCTGTGGATAGAGGTGCCTAGCCGGATGTTTTTTGGACCTGTACGGGCCTGGGGAGCGGAGAATTGATTGCGTTTCAGCAGAAGGTGTCGCGCTGCTCGGTATGCTGGGCACATGGACTTCGGTCCTGGACTGGAGCTTAAAAAGCGAAGGACCCGACGGCCATCGGGTCCTTGGCAGAAGTTCTAGCTCCTGTGGTGCAACTACAAGGGGCATTTCCTTGTCGTTCAACACCTCAAGCGTAGTGTCCCGCCGCTGTGAAGGCAATCCTGAGCAGCGTTGTGGTTGTACCTCCATTCCGAGAGAACGGAGGTACCCACGTGAAACTGAAGCGTAAGCCGAAGAATCTCTGGGGCCCTGCCAACTTTTTGATTAACGTGTTTCGCCTTGTGCTGACGTTAATCGAGAAGTGCGGCGACCAGTAGTAACAAGGGTGGCGGTCCCGGCTCATCCGGGGCCGCCATCTTATTTTTGGTGGCCCACCCTGCCAATGGTGTTGGAACCTGCTGATCCTTGCCCTGCTTACCGGGGTTTCTCTGCGTCTTTGCGTGCTTCGTCCGGTGGTGGCGTGGTGGCGTCACCCGCGCTGGGATCGGACGGGTAGGTGCCGGGTGGGAGGTCCGGGTTCTGTGTCTCGTCGTCGAAGTTCTCTTCGGCCCGGTTTTCCTCAGCCGAGTCAGTGTCGCCGTCGTAAATGCTCTCTGGTTCCCGGTTCCGCTGCTCTCGGTG
>NZ_FNDT01000012.1 GCF_900099735.1 Arthrobacter subterraneus
GGGGTATCTATCAGCGGATCGTCGCCGCCTACCGGGAACCGAATAAAACACGAGGGAAGCAGATGATGCAGGCCGTGATCGGCTCGGTCACCAGCGGCGTTCCGGCTGCACTCATCGAGATCCGCCGGATCGGCCGGACACTGAAGCAACGTGCCGCTGACGTCCTCGCGTTCTTCGACCGCCCCGGCACCAGCAACGGGCCCACGGAGGCGATCAATGGGCGCCTCGAGCACCTCCGCGGCTCAGCCCTGGGATTCCGGAACCTCACAAACTACATTGTCCGCAGCCTGCTCGAATCAGGCGGCTTCAGACGCCGGCTACACCCTCAATTACGATGAGCCAATTAACCGGAAAAGTGCAGCCCTGATAAGAGTTGATGCCGTAATTCATCGGGTTTTCACTCGAGGGCTACCGCAGGGCGCGCGGGGGAAGTATTATTCGCCCGGGCAACTAGAATGACCGCAGGTTTCCAGTGGCCAACAAAAACGGCCCCTCATTGAGGGGCCGTCGAGCTACAGTCGTTGGACCGTAGCGGGGTATAAATCAAATATAGCAGAACCTGCCCGTGGCAGCGCCTGAGCTATCCGGAGACATCCCCCTGTGGATAACGATGCCGGGCGCGGACCGCACCACTGTATGTTGGCGATGAGCGACCCATTACTTAGGAGGAGACCCAACTGCCCAGAATGGTGATGTACGTCGACGGGTTCAATCTCTATAACGGCCTTCATCAGTCCTTCGGCCGCAAGTATTTATGGCTTGATTTGGTGAAGCTGGCAGAAGCATTACGGCCGAAAAACGACGTGCTGCAGGTTAAGTACTTCACCGCGCCAGTGCTGAACGAGCCGGGCGCACAGGCACGGCAGAATTCTTACTGGCAGGCTCTGCAGACTGTGAATGGCGGTCGCATCACCATCATCCAGGGCAGGTATCAGGGGAAGAACCGCACTTGCCGCTCCTGTAACTCAACCTGGACTGTCTATGAGGAGAAGGAAACAGACGTCAGCATAGCCGTCTCACTGGTTGCGGATGCAGCAAGAAATGCTGCAGATTCCTTCCTTTTGGTCAGCGGGGACAGCGACCTGGCCCCAGCGGTGAGGATGGCGAAGGAATTGAATCCAAGGTCATTCGTTACCGCGGCATTCCCGCCAGCCAGGTTTTCCGCCGAGTTGAAGAGATTAATGCCGGCGTCCTTTCATATCGGCCGCGCCAAGATCGCGCAGTGTCAGCTGCCAGACCCCGTACTTCAGGCGGACGGGACCGTCCTGCACCGTCGGCCGAGCAAGTGGAAGTGACACAGGTTCCATGGTCCGCGGACTCGAGGATGACATCATCGGATAATGAGCCCGAAGAGCCGTACCCGGAAGCCCAAGTCCGCAGGCAGGAACAAGGCGCGCAGAACCGGCCCGCCCGGCAACCCCATCGCCGAGGTGTACCGGTCGGTGGTCCAGTCGTTCACTGTGGAGGCGGACCACACATCGTCGCTGCACAGCGAGCTCCTGGCGTCCAACCTCTACTCGGTCATGCATGAGACCACCAACCTTGGGCCGGGCATCGACGAGCAGCTGTTCGGCGAGTGGGCGCGGTTTGTCGAACGGCAGCGGGACCGTCCGGCGGCTGCCATGCTGTGGGCTCTTGCCCAGGTGGCCGACCCGCCCGCCAATAGTCAGGCTGCAGCGGCCGCCCAGCGGCTTACCGACCTGGGCGTCCCAGAACCGGCGTGGCTTGCACCGTTGCGCAAACTGGAGGCGGCCGAAGCCTGGATGCTGACGGACGTGTTCGGGGATTCCATCGAGTTTGTCGTTGAGTTCCGCACCGGTCGCCGCAAACACGGCATGGCCATCACTATCGACACCAACCATCTGGGCGGGTACGCCACCAACATCGTCTTCGATCACAACGCCCGCAAGCTCCGACAGGACAGGGAACGGTTCGCCAAGCACATGGACCCGCTGATGCGCTTCGAGCCGGCGTCGCTGGCCGAGGTGCGCGCCCGCGGTATCGCCGCAATCGAAGCAACGGACGTGACCGAGGATCCCGACGTCGGCCCCGAGTATGAGGAGCACCGCGCACTGGCACTGAGCAGACTCCTCACGCTGCCGGGCGGTGACGTCGTCGACCTCGCCGAACACCGCATACCCGGCCCCGCCGAGGAGCTGGCGCGGTTCGAGGAGGACCAGGGCGAAACGGAAAAGCTCGTCGGCGACTTCCTGGCGTCCCTCGAGCACGACCCTGCCGAGCCCGACTCCGGACTCGACGCGAAGTTCGCCCGGCTTGCCGAACTGGCAATCGACTACGGGCGCAATTACGACGACGGCCGCCTCCTCCGCGTCAGCCCACCGAAAATCAGCACTTTTGCCGGCTGGTTCCTGCCTCACAAGGTAGGGCTCGACGACGCGGAGCAGGCTGCGCTGGCACCGTTCCTGAGCGCCTGGATCTCCTGGTGCGGCCGGCGTCAGGGCCTACCGTGGATGGCGGTCGAGATGGTGCAGGAGTCTGCCGCGGCCACACTTGACGCAGTAAGCCTGCTGGAGGAAGACGAAGAGGATGACCTCCCATCTCCCGGCATGGCTTTCCTCGAAGGGGTGGACGTGGACTCCATCGAGGACGCCCAAGCCGTCATGGAACGGCGGCAGTTTGCCATGCCCTACTTCGGCACCTGGATCGGTCAGGAAGACTATCCGCGGCTCAACCCGAACAGCGCTGCGGAGCTGCGGCTGCTGGTACTCGGCGAGCTGAAGGAACTCCATGGCGTAGGCAAGCAGGAGTATCCGCGGTCGGGGGAACCGGATGGCTCGCCCGTCTGGAATGCCGCGCTGCGGGAACTGGTGATCTCCCAGCTGTGGCATGACGAACCGCCTCAGGTATGGGAAGCGGCCCAACGGCTACTGGCTTTGGGGCTGGAGCGCGAGGACATACTGGACCGGCTGCAGGAGGCACTGTCCGGGCACGTGGACGCCCGCGAACTCGGACCACTGCCCGACGGCGGCATCAGCGCGGTGCACTTGCCGGGGTATGTCGCGTCGCTCGCCACACTCGGCGCAAGCGGAGGCAAGGGCGGACATCTGCGGCCGGTGTAGTCCTCTGCAGAGCAAAAGACCGGTCCAGACAGGAATCCCGAGAGGGGCGATACGCCGTTCGGAATGGTGCAGGCACTTTTCTGAGAGGACATACCCGCTTTGGCGCCCGTCGCAGGGAAAGGGTGAGACTGTGCAGAATCACAATCCGCCCACCCGAAGTGGTTGTCCGGTGCCAGTGCCCGCAACGGGTTGTCCTGCAACGATTGTGTAAACCAACCGATCAAGCTGAGGACAAGCAACCATGAGCAACGGCGCCGTGCCCGAACCCGATCCCACCAAGTTCACCGGCGCCGACGCCGCGTTCCTCCAGGACTTCGCCACCCTCTGCACCTTCGGCGCCACCTCCGGCGGGGGAGTGGACCGGCAGGCCGGCTCACCGGCCGACGGCGAACAGCGCGCCTGGCTGACCGGACTCCTGGAGGCCAAGGGGTTCTCCGTGTCCTTCGACCAGGTGGGCAACCAGTTTGGCTTGCTTGAGCTGCAGCCGGGTGCGCCCTACGTGCTGGTCGGCTCCCACCTTGACTCCCAGCCCACCGCCGGACGGTACGACGGCGCCTACGGCGTTCTCGCCGCAGCCCACGCAGCCTTCCGGCTGGCAGAGGAATGGCGGGCGGACGGCAGGTCCCCGCGCTACAACCTCGCCGTGGTGAACTGGTTCAACGAGGAAGGCGCACGCTTCAAACCGTCGATGATGGGTAGCTCCGTCTACACCGGAAAGATGACTGCGGAGACCGTCCTCGCCACCGAAGACCCGGCGGGCATCACCGTCCGTGAGGCACTGGAAGCGACCAGCGCGCTGGGGGAGGGTGAAGGCCCGAAGGCCGCCTACGCCGCCGAAATCCACATCGAACAGGGCCGCAGCATGGAGCGGAACGGCGTCACCATCGGCCTGGTCGACTCCAACTGGGCGGCAAATAAGTACCAGTTCGAGGTCCACGGCGAACAGGCCCACACCGGCTCGACAGTCATTGCTGACCGGCGTGACGCGCTCCTGGGCGCCTCGATGCTGGTGGTCACCGCGAGGGAAATCGCCGACTCCTTCCCCGACGGCGCCGTCCACACCTCCGTGGGCCAGCTGGACGTCTATCCGAACTCGCCCGTGGTTGTACCCTCGCTGGTGACCCTGCTCCTGGACCTGCGCTCTCCCGACGAGGAACTCCTCGCCCAGGCTGACCGCATGCTCCACGACCGCATCGGTGAGATCGAACAGTCGGCCCGGGTGGACATCCGCAAGACCGGATCCCATTGCTGGCCGGTCACCCCGTACCAGCCGGAGGGCGTGGCGCTCGCCGAGAAGATCGCAGCGAACCGGGGACTGACCCATGCACGGGTGAAAACCCTGGCCGGCCACGACTCCACCAACCTCAAGGACATTGTTCCCACGGTGATGCTGTTTGTCCCGTCTGTGGAGGGCATCTCGCACAACGAGCACGAGTACACCACTGACCAGGACATCATCGACGGTCTGCACACGCTCACCGACGTGGTCCGCAGCCTGTGCCTCGGGGAGCTCGACCAGCGCTAGGATCCGTCGGTCGCTCCGCCAGAGGAGGAGGCGCTCGCGGAGTCGGTGAATCAGTCCGTTGCGGAGTCGGCTGAGCGCTCGATCGAGTAGCGGAGCACTACCGCTCCGTTGCTGAATGTCCGGGTGCCCTCAAGCGTGAGGTTGAGCCGGATATAAGGGGACTCGAACGATGGCCGGCCCTGACCCAGTACCACCGGGTGCACGCAGAGGTGTATCTCGTCGACCAGCCCGAGCCGCAGAAAAGTGGTAGCCAGGTTCGCGCCGCCGATGGCGATGTCCCCGCCCGCCTGCGCCTTCAGTTCCGCAATCTGTTCAGGCACCACGTCGGACAGCACCGTTGCGTTCCAGCCCTCCCCGCCGATGTCCTTCTCGGTGAGGGTCCGGGAAAACACGAATTTCGGGGTCTCGCGCCAAATCTGCGCGAACTCGACGGCCACTGCCGGGCTGTCCGGATCCTGGTCCGCCGTGGGCCAGTACCCGGCCATCAGCTCATGGGTCACTCGCCCGTCCATGAAGGCTCCCATGGCACGGCACTGATCGTTGAAGTACTGGTGCAGCTCGTCGTCCACCCGGTGCCAACTGATGTCCCGGTCCAGCCCCTCGAAGAATCCGTCCAGTGACACGGACATCATCAGGATGATCTTGCTCATGCGGGTACCTCCGGGAGGATCGGAAGGCGGGGCGACCGCCGTCGTACTTTCCAGTGAAGCACCCGGTCGGTCAGAGGAACAGGGTGTGCATCCGGGCAGCCGACCGCCAGAGCCCAGCGAGGAGGCCTAACGCAGGAGGAGCCCGGCCACACGGCCGAGCTCCTCCCGCGAAATGGATCCTGCGAACCGAATCCTGTGGAGCTAACGGTTCCTACGCGGTTTCGGTGACGCCGCACCAGTCGGCGATGAACAGGGCGATGGTCTTGGTCACCTGGCGTACCGATTCGAGGTGCACTCGCTCATCGAACCCGTGGATCGCCTCGGACACTGGCCCGTAGACCAGCGCCGGAATCCCCGCGTACAGCGTGAAGACCCGGCCGTCCAGGTAGCCCGGCGTCGTGAAACTCTGCAGCTCCGCTCCGAAGACGTCCTGATGCGCGGCTGCAAGTGCAGCCTCGGCGTCCGACCCTTCCTCGAGCACGTAGCCCTCCGAGAAGAAGCCCGTCCGCTCGGCCTGCACCGAGGCGCCGCCACCGGTGTTCCGGAGGCACTCCTGGATCTCCTCCCACGCATCGGCGGCCGCGACACCCGGATACAGGGCCGCACGGACGTCGAATTCGCACCAGGAGGGAACGCTGGAGGGCCAGTCGCCGCCGGAGATCATGCCGATGTTGAAGTTGATCGGATGATCGAGGTCCTCGAAGTGCCGGTGGCTGCCCTGATCGGCGTTCCACTTGGCTTCGAGTTCCCGCAGCGCGCCCATGACCGGGTACGCGGCCTCGATCGCGTTGAAACCCGAGGCCATCTCCCGCACATGGGTCGGCTTGCCGGACACGCGCACCCGGAACCAGATCACCCCGACGTTGGCTCGCACCAGCATGTTCTCTTCCGGCTCCGGGATAACGACGGCGTCTGCCGTGTACCCGCGCTGGAGCGCCGCCAGCGAACCGTTGCCCGTGCACTCCTCCTCCACAACGGACTGGAAGTGGATGGTTGCCGCCGGTGCGAGACCGGCGGCGCGGAGGGCATCGAACGCGAAGAGGTTGGCGGCGAGCCCCGCCTTCATGTCGCCGGCGCCGCGGCCGTACATCCAGCCGTCCTTCACCACGGCGTCCCAGGGGCTGCGTTCCCACGTGTCCTCGGGCCCGGTGGGCACTACGTCGATGTGCCCGTTGAGGATCAGCGACCGGCCCTTCTCCTCCGGAGGAGTGTAGGTGCCCACCACGTTGGTGAGGTTCTCGAAGGCAACGGTGCTGGGACCGTAGCCCACATGCCCGGCGAGGGCTTCGCCGTCGAGCGTCCAGCGGTCCATTGTCAGACCCCGGGACTCGAACTCGACGAACATGAGGTTCTGCGCGCTGGCCTCGGCCGCCCTCAGCGAGGGATGCCGGACCAGCTCCGCAGTGAACTCAAGCTGGCGGTCAAAGGCTGCGTCAACGGCGTCGGTGATCCGGCGCGCTATCTCGGGATTCAGCATGCTACTTGACGATTGCCTTGTCCTTGACGCGGAGACGCTCACCGAAGAATCCGCCGGCAGCGGTGATCAGCGATACCACGATCAGCAGCACGGACGCGGTCCAGGACGCTCCGCCGGAAACACCCAGCAGTGCGACGGCGATCAGCGGCAGGAAGCCGCTCAGCGCGCCGGCCAGGTTGTAGCCGAGGGCAACGCCGCTGTAGCGCAGCTTCGGCGGGAACAGCTCGGTGAGCAGGGCGCCGGTCACGGAATAGGCCACGGACAGCAGCCCGATGCCGAGGGTGACGGCGAGGATGATGGCCGCAGGGTTGCGGGTATCGATCAGCCAGAAGAGCGGGAACGCTGCGGCAGCGGTCACGAGGCCGCCGATGAACGTCATCCTGCCCGGGCCGATCTTTTCGCTGATGCGGCCGATAACCAGGATGACGCCGATCTGCACCACAGCGGCAATCAGGGTTGCGTTCACCATGAGCTGGCGGTCCATGCCGAGGGTGGTGGTGCCGTAGCTGATGACGAAGGTGGTCATCACGTAGAACCCGCCGACTCCGAGGAAGGCGGCCATGATGGCGACGATCAGCCGGCCCCAGGCCAGGCGGAAGACGTCCACAGCGGGGATTTTGGCGCGTTCCTCGAGCTTGACCAGCTCGTTGAAGATGGGGGATTCCTCAACCTTCAACCGGATGTACAGGGCGACGAGCAGCAGCGGGAAGGCTGCCAGGAACGGCAGGCGCCAGCCCCACGAATCGAAGACCTCAGCGGGCATGAGGAGCACCAGGGCAAACGCGCCGGAGGACATCAGAGTGCCCACGGGGGAGCCCACCTGCACCAGTGCCGCATACCGGCCGCGCTTCTCGATCGGAGCGTGTTCCACGGCGATGGTCATGGCGCCGCCCCATTCGCCGCCGACCGCGAGGCCCTGCACCAGGCGCAGGATGGCCAGCATGATGGGCGCCGCGAGTCCGATGCTGCCGAAGTCGGGCAGCAGGCCGATGAGGCCGGTGGCCACACCGATCGCGACGATGGTGATCAGTAGAGCCGGCCGGCGTCCTACACGGTCACCGATGTAGCCGAAGAGCACGGCGCCCAGTGGACGGGCCGCGAAGCCGACGCCGAAGGTTGCGAACGCTGCCATGGTGGCGGCCGTGGGATCGAGTTCGGTGAAGAACAGGCGGTTGAACACAATGGCGGCGGCGGTGCCGAAAAGGAAGTAGTCGTACCACTCAAGGGCGGTGCCGACGAAGGCCGCGCGGGCGATCTTGCCCGCCTCGGCTCCGCTGACAACGGGAACGGTGACGTCCTCGCCCTGGGTTTTCTCAGGTGGTTGCATGATCAGTTGTTCTGCCTCTCAAGGTAGGACGGTGGTTGGACGGTGGGGGTGGTCTGTAGGTCGGTGAGGTAGTTGTGGCCGAAAACGCAGTTGCCCTCGAGCACAGTTGCCAGCACAGAGATCCGGGCGATTTCCTCGACGGGTACATCGGCCGGGTGGGCCGAGAGGAAGACGAAATCCGCGAGTTTCCCCGGTTCCAGGGTTCCGCGCTGGTCTTCCTCGCCGGCGGTCCACGCGGCGTCGACGGTGTACGCGCGCAGGGCGGTTTCGGCGTCGACGCGTTCCTGCGGGCTGATGGTGGCTCCGCCCGAGGTGCGGCGGGTGACCATGGACTGCATGCCGAGCAGGGGCGCCCCGGATGCCACCGGGCGGTCCGAGCTTCCGGGCACGCGCACCCCGGCGTCGAGGAAGGACCGGTGGCGGTAGATCCAGGGTTCCCGCTCGGGCCCGACGGCGTCTGCCATGGTATCGCCCACCTCATACAGGAAGTGGGGCTGCGGAACCGGCGTGATTCCGAGCTCGGCGAACCGCGGGAGCTGGTCGGGCCGCACCAGGCCGGAGTGCTCGATGCGGTGCCGCGCTTCGGGCCGCGGCAGCTTCTCCTGGGCGGCGGCGAAGGCGTCCAGGGCGACGTCGACGGCGGAATCACCGATGGCATGCGCCGCGACGTTCCAGCCGGAACAGTGGGCGTCCACCATCCGCCGGGTCAGTTCATCGAGGGAGAGCTGGAAGCTGCCGGTGCCGTGGTCGTGATCGCAGAACGGCTCGGTCACGGCGGCGGTCCGGCCGATCAGCGAGCCGTCAATGAAAATCTTCATGGCACCGAGCCGGACGTGGCTGTCGCCGAACCCGGACGCAATGCCCAGGTCTAGGCCGAAGGTGATGCCGTCCGCCTCATGGGAGTCCAGCGGGTGCAGGGCGTCGCTGACGGCCATCAGCTGGACGCGGGTCTTCAGGAGCCCACGGCGCCGGGCTTCGGTGTAGGCGGCGAGTTCCACGGGCGTGCGGCCGATCCAGCCGGACCCGATGCCGGCCTCCACCACGTGCGTCAGGCCCTCGGAGGCGTAGACCTCGCTGGCCGCGCCGATCGCTTCCGCCAGATCGACGACCGGGTAAGGGACCATCAGGGCGGTGACCAGCTTCTGGGCCTGCTCCTCGAGCAGGCCGGTCGGTCCGTCGTCGTCCGTGGCGACCGTCCCGCCTTCCGGGATGGGAGTTGATCCGTCGAGCACACCCGCGCGGTCCAGCACCTCGGTATTGACGGTGCACAGGTGCCCCGACCGGTGTTTGAGCCAGACCGGCCGGCCGGGCGCGGCGCCGTCGAGGCGGCTGCGGTGCGGATGCCCGCCCATCACGGTGTCGTCGTAGCCGGAGCCTACTACCCACGCGCCGTCGGGGAGGTCGGCAGCAAACCGGGCAACGGCGTCGTACAGCTCGTCCAGCGTGCGGCAGCCGGACAGCTCCAGCTCGGCCAGGGACTGCCCAAACCACGCCATGTGATTGTGCGAATCACCAAACCCGGGAACGACGACGGCGCCCGCACAGTTGAGCGTGCGCCTCGCCGGCAGGGCGAGGACGTCGTCGTCGAATCCCACGATGCGTCCGTGGAGCACGCCCATCGCGTGCGCGGTGGGGGCAGTATCAGCGAGGGGGAAGATGCTGGCGTTGACAAGTTTGAGATCGAGCATGGTCTGTGCGGATCGTCTTTCGGAGGTGGAGGGCAGCCGCGTGGAAACCGGCCCCTTCAATGGTGGTCTGGATCACCTCGGCAAACAATGGATGAACACAGTGCGCTCCGGTTCTAGAATGGGCATATGCCCAGTGAAGCGTCCGCGGATTTCCCTCAGGCGGCCCGCGGTCCAGCGGGCCGACCGGTGGTTTCGGAGGTGGTGGCCGCCTGCCTGGCCGACATCGACCGGATCGCCCACCAGTTCCTGCTGGAAGTGCAGGCCATTGAGGGATATCCGGGATCCTCGGTAGTGGACCGGGATCTGGAGGAGACGGCGGTGGCCTCGCTGGAGCTGCTGCTGCGGCTTATCGGCGAGCTGCCGATCCCGGAGCGGCTCGCGGGGATTTCCGATGCGCTCGGTCACCGCCGAGCCGCGCAGGGCGTACCCCTGGAATCGCTCCTGCGGGCAGTGCGCATGGACTTCCGGATCCTGTGGACCGCGATGCTGGAGAAGGTGCCGCCCGAGTTCCTGCCGGATTTCACCCAGGATGCGGTGCGGGTGTGGGAGGCGGTGGAGTTTCACACCATCCGGGTGCACGCCGGTTACCTCGATGAGCTCGCCTCCATGGCGCAGGAGAAGGAGGCACAGCGCGCGTTCCTGCTCTCGCGGCTCCTCACCTCTGACGGCAAGGACCCGCAGCTGCTCGGGCAGGCCGCGCGTGCGCTGGGGGTGAACCCGGAGAGCAGTTTCCTCGTTGCGGTGGCGGCCGGACACGCGCAGAAGGCGTTCCGGGCCGGCGTGGTGCGCGCCGGCGTCGAGCAGTTCCTGCACGAGCGCGATGGTGCGCTGATCCTTATTCTCGAGGACGTTCCGGCGCGGGCGGGGAAGAAGCCGGAGGGGACGCGGCCGTGGCTTATGCCGCTGGACTGTTTTGTTGCTCCGCCCGCTTCATCCCTGGCGGAGGTACCGAGGATGCTGCGGATAGCGCTGGAATCCTTGCCGGTGGTGACGCCGGAGAATCCCGGCCGGCAGACGGTCCGTGACGCGTGGGGTGAGGTTGCCGCTGTCCGGCTCGGCGAATACGGGACTGTTCTGGCCGACACTGTACTGGGGCCGCTCCCAGCGATTTCCGTACACGAAAAGGAGCGGCTGATCGAAACGGTGCAGGCGTACTTCCGGACCGGTTCGGTCTCCGAGACTGCCGCGGAGCTGTACTGCCACCGCAACACCGTGCTGAACCGGTTGGCACGGTTCAGCCGGCTCACCGGATTTGATCCCGCCAAACCGCAGGACGCGGCGACGGTGATCGCAGCGCTGCATGTCGAAAAGGCACGGGCGCAACTGCCGCCGTCGTCCGCCGGCTTGTAACCCATGAAACAGGCCTATGTCACGCTGCTCAGAGTGAGATGACCCGGACCAGATCCTCAAGCCCGGCGAAATCGTCACCATTGCGGGTGTAGAGGTCGAGATTGTGCGCGTGGGCAGTGGCGGCAATCAGGAGGTCCGCTACGCGGCTCCGCGGCTTCCGTCGCTGCCCCGCTACCGAGGCCACCACCAGCCCGTAACTGCGGGCGGCCGCCCCGTCAAAGGGGATTGGCTCGAACCTGGATTCAACCTCCTGCAGCCGCATCTGGCGCTTCGCAGCTTCACCCGGGCTGCTTGCGAGGTGAGGGCCGGCAGCGAGCTCGGCAGCGGTAATTGCTGAAATTGCAGCCTCGTCCGGCAGAGCTGCCGCAACGGCGGGGTCATGCCAGTCGATGACCACCGACGTATCGAGAAGGCCCCGTGTGGCGGTCACAGGCTCTGATCAATCTGTTGGTCGAGATCAGCGCGAAACTGATGCCGGTCAATCCGGACGCCCGCTCCCGCGAGGGCCGCTAATTCATTGCGGGGAACGAACACGCGTCGGCCGGCCCTGACCGGTACCAGTTCGGCGACGGGTTCGCCATTGCGCGTGATGATGAAAGTTTCGCCGGCCCGCACAGCGTCGATCACTTTCGCGTTGTCGTTGCGCAGTTCCCGTTGAGCAATGGTTTTCATGGGATAAGTATAGTGTTTCTGCTACATAGTGCTACGGTCGTCGCACTATAGGTGCATCCCTTGACCTGACGGTCTACAAAAGCGCATAATCCTAACTGTGTTAGGAAATCCTACTCGCGATAGGTTGGCCGAACGGCGGGAAGCGTCCCGCCGGGAGATCGTGAATGCGGCCTGGTCGATCGCGCGCGAGGATGGGCTGGCGGCCGTGACCCTGCGGGAAGTTGCGGCACGCGTGGGGATGCGGGCGCCGTCGCTGTATACCCACTTCGAATCCAGGAACGCGATCTTCGATGCGATGTTTGCGCAGGCCTGGCGGGACCTCATCGAACACATGGAAGCGGGCATCCGGGAAGCCTCCACGATGTCCCTGCGCGACTTCCTCAAATGGAACTCACGCACTTTCTTTGAGTTCTGCGTCAGCGATCCACCCCGGGCGCAGTTGATGAACCAGCGGACCATTCCCGGGTTCGAGCCCACGCCCGAGGCATACGCCCCGTCGCTCGCTGCCTGGCAGCGCTTCCGTGAGGAACTGGTTCCGTACGGTGTCACCCGGACCGAGGACATTGACCTTTATACCGCGCTGCTGGGCGGGCTCATTGACGCACAACTGGCCAACGATCCCGGCGGCGACCGCTGGGAGAAACTTCTGGACCGCGCCGTCGACATGTATGTCGACGGGCTCGACCTTCCCTGACCACTCTTCTTGCACAAGGAAAAAGCCATGACCATTTCCACCGCGCCGGCCGGCACCCGGAAGCACCCCCGCCGGCCCGCACTGGACCACAGCAATGCCATGCGGCTGGCACGCGACGAATACGCACGGGTGGCTGACGCCGTCGTCGGGCTTTCGCCGGACCAGTGGACGCTGCCCACTGACTGCCCGGAGTGGGACGTCCGCGCCATGGTGGCGCACATCTGCGGGATGGCCGCGATGGCCGCCACACCATGGGAGACCAACCGGCAGATGAGTGCCGCAAAGAAGATCGTGGCGCGCACCGGCGTCGAAGGGATTGACGCGCTCACCGGGCTGCAGGTTTCCGAGCGGTCGGATAAGACCCCGGAGCAGCTCACCGCCGAGCTGCGCTCGATCGGGCCGAAGGCTGCGGGCAGCCGACGCCGGATACCGGCCTTCATCCGCAGCCGACGGCTGCCTGAGGAACAGTCAATGGAGGGCATGTCGGAATGGTGGAGCATCGGCTTCCTGACGGACGTTGTCCTCACCCGGGACCCGTGGATGCACCGCGTTGACCTCAGCCGCGCTACCGGCACAGACATGGTCCTCACCGCGGAGCACGACGGCGTACTGATCGACGACGTCGTCCGCGAGTGGGCGGGTCGGCACGGACAGCCCTACCGGTTGCGGCTGACCGGCCCGGCCGGCGGGACTTGGAGCGAGGGCGACGGCGGTCCTGAGCTTGAGCTCGATGCGGTCGAGTTCTGCCGGATCCTGTCCGGTCGGGCGCCTGAGTCATCATTCACCAGGGAGGGCCTGTTGCGGACGTTCGTACCGTTCTGAGTCCAACCCTGAAAACCTGTTGGCAGTTTCACAGCGGGCTGGAACACTTACGGCATGCCGGATTCTTCCCCGCTTCACAGTGATCCTCCGTCGCGGGCCGCCGTCTTTGTCGATTTCGACAACGTGTACACGGGGTTGAAAGCGCTGGATCCGGCGTCAGCGGAGCGTTTCGCCACCGATCCGGGTCACTGGATCAAGGCAATCGCGGAGGCGGCGGACGGCAACGAGGGCCGGAGCACGCGCCGATTCCTCATCCGCAACTGCTACCTGAACCCCGCGATCTACTCGAAATACCGCTCCTTCTGGACCCGTGCCGGATTCCGGGTGATTGACTGCCCGTCGCTGACCCAGCAGGGAAAAAGCAGCACCGACATCAACCTGGTGCTCGACGCCGTGGATGTCCTCGCCGGTGCGTCGCACATCGAGGAGTTCTTCATTGCCTCCGCGGACGCGGATTTCACGTCCCTCGTGCAGCGGTTCCGGGCGGCGGACCGGCGCACCACGGTCATTGTTGCCGGAGCTGTCGCGGCAGCGTACCGGGAGATGGCGGACGCCGTCATCCAGTCCTACGAATTCGTGTCGATGCTCGACGCGTCCACGGCGGCACAAAGCGGCCCGGCGAGCCAACCGGCGCCTCCCGCCAACTCGGCCCCCAGCAAGGTTTCGCACAAGTCCGCCGAAGAAGCAGTGCGGAGCTTCGTCAAGCACGCGCCTGGTCCCGTGGCGGGCGCGATCGTCGCTCACCGGGCGACGGCAGTCGAACCGCTCCTGGCCAATGACTGGGACGGGCACGGGAAATTCGGCACGTGGATTTCGCAGCTCGGGGGAGGGATCGAGTACTCGCCGACGCCGCAGCCGGGCTGGGTGTGGGACTCGCGGCGGTTCTCGCAGTCTGACCTGCCTCGAGCCGCCGAATCACCCGCACCCCGGATCGGGCAGCAGGTCTGCAGGGTGACGGACGCGCCCGAGCTGTCCACCGCGCAGTACCGGCAGCTGTTCACGTCGATGGCGGCTCTCGCCTCCGACTCAACCAGCCGGAATGAGCTGGCGAAAATGGTGCGGGATGCCTGTGTTGAGGCAGACACTCCGGTCTCCCGGTCCGCAGTGAACTTCGTGATTCAGGGGCTGGTCTCGGCCAAGACTCCGCTCACGGGCGGTGCGAGCGCGTCCAGCCTCGCCGCCGTGTGGGTACGCAATGTGGAGACCATGTGCCGCATTGCTGGCATGCAGCTTGACTCGAAGGAAACCGCGGCGCTCAGGGAGTGGGCCGGTGGCGGGTTAGTGAAGTAGCCCTGAACGTCACCGGTTTTCATCCCATGAATCAGCCCTGCCCAGGGGCGAGCGTACGGAGGCCGGCGCTCGCAGCAGCGGTGAGCAGTTCGCCGTCGTATGCCACCAGCATGTCTGCCTGTAACCGGATAGCTGCCGCGAGGTGAATCGCATCCGCACTTCGCAGCCCACCTGCAAGCGCGGCCGCGTACAAGAGGTCAGCGCGTGTAACATCGACAAGGCTGATTGAGTTCACCACCGAGTTCACCAGTTCCGGCGCCAGCCGCGCGCGACGTCGAGCAGCGCAGTGAAGCTCCGTGTACAGGAGCATGGAGGAGATGAGCCGGTCGCCCCGGGCAGCGGCTGCCGTCAATTCATCCGCGAGCGGCGCCGACTCGGTTTCGTCGATGAGCAGCTTGAGCGCCGCAGAGGTATCAACGTAGACAATCATCGGTCGCCACGGAGATCCGCCAGGACGTCTGCGGAGTTCTCACCCTGCTGAACACGCGGAATCACACGGAAGTCCACGGCGCCGGTACTAGCCGGCCGGACGTTTCCGGACAACAGCAGTTGTTCAAACGGCGACAGAGACGGCGGAATGAGCGTTGCTGCGGCCTCGCCGTTATTTGTCACAGTGATGGTTTCACCGGCTCGGACCCGTTCGAGGATTTTGCTGCTCGAATTCCGGAGCTCCCGGTGCGGAATTGTGGTCATGACTGCCTCCTGTAGCAACTGTAGCACTGCGGGTTGTTCCTGGAAACGACCTCAACCGGTAGCGGCAATTTCTGCGCTCGCGAGCAGGCGTTCCAGCGCGTACCTCCACTCGATGCGTTCCTGCTCGAGGCGGACGTTGCCGCGTTTCCGGAGCTCCTCCAGGACCTGCTCCTCGGCAGGCAGGAGGTGACTGAAGACCCCGGTCGACGGCACAGGTTCCTCAACCCATAGGTCGCGATAGGCCTTGAGCGTCTCGAGATCCATCAGGACCGTGGAAACGTCGGTGCACAAGGACCGCACCCGGTTCAGGATTGCAAAGCCGTGGGAGTCCAGGTCACCCCAGTAGATCACCCGGCCGTCGCGGGCCCACGGGATGCGATCCAACCGGTCGACCGCATATCCGGAACCGTGCAACACCACCGCACCGGGAACCGGCGGCATGGCGATCACCGACTCGAGGTTCTCAAACACGAACACGGTCCGCGGTCGGATCTGCAGCGCCGCCAGTTCCTCCACCGACGCCGAGATATCCACCAGCCCGCCTGGGCTCAGGGCCGGGTCCAGGAACCGAACCCGCACCAGCACCGGCGGCGCACCCAGGCCGAGCGAATCATGCCCCGTCACTGAGGCGAAGAGCTTCTCCACCAGGCCACGATGCGCCGACACCCACTTGGTGTCCACGCCCCGCACCGGAAGCTGCCGGATGTACAGGCCGGACTGCGGATTCTCTTCGAGCCAGCGCAGCACCTGCAGTAGCCGGTTGAAATCGGCGTCGTCCAGCTCCGCAATCCGGCGGGCGCTGCGGCGCACGGCATCGGCCAGTGCATCTGACGGAAAGGCGGCAAGCAGCGCTTCGGCTCGCGCGCTGATCCGTAACCAGTGCTGGGCCTTCCGGGCAAACCGGGCCACCTCGCCGGCACCGTTCAACCGAAGCCGCTCCGGTACCTGCTGAGCACCAAGGCTCGCCCAACGGCGCGTGCCCCACACCACCGCGTCTCCCAGCCCCACCTCCCGCCAGGACCGAACCCACGCGATGGCCTCCTCCTGGCCGGCAAGCGCAGCCTGCTCAGTGGGCGGATGCAGCGGGAAGTCGACGACGGCGCCACCACCTACTACCGCCCACTCACCGAATGCGCGCTCATACTTGCCGGCCGCCGTCGTGCGCGCCTGCTCCACGCTGACCCACGGTCTTCCCGCACCCGGCATCAGACGCTGTGCCGTTCCGGACTCATCAGGCGCCAGATCCGTCCGCAGGTCCGCCGGCTGCTTCTGTCAGTTCGCCGTCGCCGATGGACACGACGCCCACCCGGGAATCCCGGAAGTCCCGGCACACCACCAGCGCTATCCCGCCGACGTAATCCTCAAGCGTCTGCAGCAGCTTCAGGGGAGTGGCCAGCACCATGTGGAAGCCGAACTCGAGGAACACGTTCATGGCCATCCGGGTGAACGCGCTGTCCGCCTTGTCGAACGCCTCATCCAGGATCACCGTGCCGTAACCCGGAATGTCATCCTCATCCTCGGCCAGCTGGTACCGCAACGCCGCGGCCAGGCAGAAGATCACCAGCTTCTGCCGCTGCCCACCGGAGAGACCCGCACTGGAATCGTGGATGTTGACGGTGGTTCCCGCCTCATCCAGCTCCATCCCGGTGAAGCGGACATGCTGACGCGTGTCCAGGACCTGCCGCTGCCACGCACGGTCCCCGGCCTCACTCGACGACAGCCGCGTCATGAGCCGGTTCATCACATCGAACTTCTGCTCGGCCGCCTCGCGGCTTTCCTCGGCCCAGGAGCCTGCCGAGATGGTCTGGAGATCCTGCATGAATTTGGTCTTGGCGTCGGAGTTGTTGTCCTTGACCATGATCTTCAGGTAGCGGCCCTGATCGAAGGGGGAGCGGCGCAGCGACCGGTTCACCGGATCGATCCGCTCCCGGATCTGCCCCGGCGCGCGGCGGATCTCGTTCGCCAGCTGCCCGACATTCCGCTGCGCCTGGCTTTCCAGCAGGTCAAAGAACTTCTGCTCGAAGTCCGGCAGCCGGTCGGCGCGCAGCTTTCCGAGGATGTCGAGGAATCCGCCGCGGTCCGTGATCTCTGCGGTGAGGTCGCCCGCCACCGCCCGCCAGGAGGCAACGAACGCAAACTGGATCGCAGTGATTGACTGCTCCGCAGCCTGGACGGCTTTGCGGGCAGCGTTCTCCTCCTCGGTCAGCGCCCCGCTGACACGAAGTGCGACGCCGTCGATTTCCGCATGCGTGATGCTGCGGCGGACGCCGTGGAACCGCTGCTCCAGCTCCTCCGCATCAGCGTCTTCGACCGGGGTTCGCGCTTCGGCGGTGAGTTCGGTGATGACCCGGTCCAGTTCCTTCAGCCGGCTGTGCTCCTCGGCGACCACAGTGCGCTTGGCGGTCTCATGTTCCTTCGCGGCACGCAGCCGTTCCGCAGCGTTCTGCTGGTCCTTTTCGGCGAGCCGGAGGTCACTGCTGGCTGCCCGCAGGCTTTCGAGGCGCTGGAGCTGCAGACGGCGGTGCTCCTCCGCCGCTGCCACATCCACGTCATCCCAGCTGCGATGCCGCAGCGATTCCAAGGCGCGGACGCGGTCCAACGCAGCCTCGCGCATCCGCTCGGCCTTCTGGACCTCCCGGTTCGCCGCCTCCAGATCCCGGACCGTGTCCTGCAACAGGCGGATCAGGTATTCGACCTTGGCCTCGTTGTCGAAGCCAAGAATCCAGAACTCGCGGTCGTCGAGCCGGTGTCGGTCGTCCTTCTCGTAGCGGGTACGCGAACGCTTGACCTGCCCGGCCAGAGTGACGCCCTTCTCCAACGGCTTCAGTTCAGCAGGGTCCTCCACACACTCATAGTCATAGAGCCGGGACAGCTGGCTGTGGATCCACGCAGCCATGGGGCCATCACGGACTTCAAGCTTGTGGATCAGTGAACGGTCAGAGCCGGCTGTGCGCGGCTCCTCCACGCGAGGCCCCACCACCTCGACCACCACCCGCGTCCCGAGATCCATGCTGTTCATCGCCGCGGAGACGGCAGTTTCATGGACGGCCGGAACCAGCATGATGGTCGCCAGCGGTTTCAGGACGCGTTCCAGCGCGCCGGTCCACGCGGCTTCACCGGTCCTGATCTGCAGCAGCTCCGCGACGAACGGCAGGCTCGAGGTGGGCAGTCCGGTGGCCTGCGCGATCTTCTGCCTTGCCTGCAGGTTGCGCCGGTCCATGTTGGAGGACTGCTGGCGGAGTGCGCGGATGTCACCCGTAAGCGCGTCCCGACGGCGGGCCAAGTCGGTCCGGGCGCCCCGGAGCTCGTCGAGCTGCTTATCGCCGCGCGCACGCGCATTCTCAAGCTCGGCCCGCTCCTGCTCGGCAGCGGCGCGCAGTTCCTCAAACTCGTGCAGCGAGCCGGGGAAGGTGATGCCCACCGAGCCCAGTTCCTGCTCAAGGTCAGCCTGCCGGTGTCGTACTTCCTGTTCCTTCGCCTCGGCGAGGGTGACCCATTCACGCTGCTGTGCCAGCGCCTGGCCGCCGCTGCTCTCAACATGGGTGCGGGCCAGCGCATGAGCCTGCTCTGCCTCCTCGATGGCGGACGCTGCCAGGTTCAGTTCAGCCCGCGCGATCTTCAGCCCGTGCTCGGCCGTTTCCTTCTCCTGCAAGGCCAGCCGCAGCTTCCAAGCGTCCTTGAAGGGTTCAAGGGCATGCCGCAGCCGGGCCGCATGCTCGATGACGCCGGTGCCCTCCTCATACTGCCGGCACAGCGGCACCAGCGGCTGAAGGTGCTCAACCTGCCGGCGGGCGTCCACCACCAGACGGTGCGCCTCGGCAAGCTCGGAGAACTGTTCGACGGCGGTTTTAGCCAGTCGGAAGGTCGCCGGCTCATCGAGCATGAAGTTGCGGAAGAGCTCATCGAGATTGCCCAGGCTCTTGGCCGACTGGGTCTTGTGCAGCAGCAGCAGCGCGTTGTCACTGGCGATGCCGAGAACGCTCCGGAACCTGCGCGCAAAACTGGAGTGCTGGTCCGTGACGATTCCCGCTTCGGGCCAGGCGGCCTTGATCCGGCGGGGCTCCAGGCCGTTGCGTGCGAACTCCTGGAAGTCCGGGAGGGAAGCGTCCTGCTGCAGCAGGATGTGCAGCTCGCTGACCTCGGAGGGTGAATTGCTGCCGCGCTTGAGGTGGTACAGCTTGACCAGGATCACCGGATTTTCGCTGCGACCGTTGCGGTAGCGCAGCAGGATACCGCTCCAGGTGGCACCCGGTCGGAGGTGGTCGCTGGCCACCTCGCCGGTGACCTCGTCCGCCTGCCGGCGCCAGGCGCCCCGGATATAGCTGACGATCGAGCGGTCTTCCCCGCGGCTGGAGGCATCCTGGGCTGCGGCGTTGAACCGCAGCCACTTCCGGGGAGTCAGCACGGCGGCGATGCCGTCCAGGAGAGAGGATTTTCCGGAACCTGAGTGGCCCGTGATAAGGAAACCTTCCCTGGCCACGTCCACCGTGTGGTGGCCCTGGAACGTTCCCCAGTTCACCAGCTCCACGCCGTCCAGGCGCCACTGTCCGGGGAGCGTGCGCTCAGATGCGGCGGCATCGTCCTGGGGCGCGGTGCCGTCCTCGAACTCGAGGCCGGGCAGGGTTTCCGTGCTCATGCTGTGTCCTCCTCCTCATGTGCTGCGACGTCCTCGGCCGTAGCCTCGGCGTCGCCGGTACCGCGGGCCGCGAGCCTGCGGTACTCGGCCTGGACGGCGGCAATCTCATCCGCGCCGAAAATCAGGCTCAGCACGGCGGAGACCTCGAAGCGGTCCTCGGTACTGGTGGCCGCGAGGATGCCGTACGTGACCATCTTCTGCCAGGAGGAGTTGATCCGTTTGGCGAATCCCGCCGGGTCCGAGTCCGTGGCTCCACGGTAGACCTGCAGCTGGTCCGCAACCTCGTCCTTTCCGACAATCACCCGCTCCCGGCCGTCACCGTGCAGCAACTGCTGGCGCAGATGCAGCAGCATGGCCGTATCCATGAACGTCAGGGGGTGGCTGCGCATCACCTTGGGAGCATCCGTGTCCGGGACGCGGACGTTACGGGCGAAAGCGAGCTGACTCTCGACGTCGACCACCAGTTCAAGGTAGGCATCCGCGAGGCGCGACCGGATCTCCGATTCGTCATTGAGCAGGGCGGCCCACAGATGGCCATGCCGCTCGGCGGAGAGAAACGGTCCGCGCAGCAGCTGCACCAGGGCGCGGCGGGAGGCATCGCGCAGGGTTCCGGTATCGCCGTCCCAGAGCGCGGTGTTGTCCGGCCGGCGTTCCGGGCCCGCCTCCATGCCGTGGTGGAAACTGGTTTCAGTGGAGGCTGTCATGACACCTTCCGGGTGAAGAGGTAATGGGGAACCACGCCGTGTCTGGCCACGCCCTGGGAGGATTTCCAACTCACCGGCTCCTCGCCGCTGAGCTCGCGGGCCTGATTCTCAGCGAGGACCAACAGACCGACGACGCTGGCTACTCCCTGTGTGGCCGGATGCTCCTCCAGTATTTCAGCTATGGTGACGGCACCGCGGCGCCCCAGCACGTCATTGACGTTGGAGATGAGTTCCTTCATGTCGATCTCTGAGGCGCGGGCGAGCTCCCGGAGCTCCCGCAGGTCCACCGGCGCCGCATCTTGGGTCTCGATGCTTCCAACGGTTTCCGAATCTGCCGGGTTATGGAGGCTGAACGCTGCAACGGTGCCGAGCGGCACGGAGGTCAGGTCGAGATTCAACCCCGTCTGCTGCCACACCCTGACGCTGCTGCTCAGCTCAACACCTTCCTTGAGGGTGGACCGCAGGAGCGAGTTGATCCGCCGGTCCTCCTCCAGCTCCTGGCTCTGAACAAAACGCCGCAGGCTGCGGGAGAGGTGCGTCATGACGTCATGGACCTCCCCGCTGAGATCCTGCAGGGCGGGGAGCATACGGCGCAGGAAGCGGGTCTGGCGGGGCGTCAGCTCACCGGCGAAGTCGCGGTCCAGCACCCTGCCCACTGATTCCTCGAACTCGGTGCTCTGTTCCGGGTCGAGAATCAGGGAGAAGAAGCCGTTGAAGCTGCGCCCGGCGTCGGACTCGGAGAGGTGGTCCACACCGCGGAAGATGTCTTCCAGCACCGTGCCCCGCGATCCCTCCTGGCTGATGAGGCGCTCGCGGAGTTGCCGGTTGATCGCTTCAAGCTCGCCGCGGACCCGGGCGAAGTCGCTCGGCAGTTCGTCGGCGAGCAGCAGCAGTTCGGTGGCGCGTTCCAGTGCACGGTCCGTGCTGAGCACCTCGAAGTTTCCGGCCTGGACCCGCTCGATTTCGGCGGTGAGACGGTCCTGCTCCGCCCGGAGTGCTTCCAGGCGGGACGCCGAACTGGGGTCGGTGTCCCGGGCCAGCTGCCGCAACGCGGTGAAAATGCTGGACAGGCGGGATTCCGTCACCGCCTGGCGCGGCTCGGCGAGCTGGGTGACGAACTGGATGGCCATGAGTGCGCCGGGGGACAACTCGAAGGTTTCACCCCGGGCCTCCTCCGAAACCCGGCGGATGAGGATGCCCTCGTTGCGCCACTCCGAGCAGTACGCCTGCGCCGTCTGCGGAAGCTCGAAGCCATGGTCGCGCAGCTCCTGGAGGTCCGCGTCGATGAGCTCAAAGAGCTCCGGCGCGGGCCGGCGCCTCTCCTCGCCGCCCAGGTGGGTTCCCAGGAGTGCGACGGCGGCTGATGCGTTCCGTCCGCGCAGCAGCGACCAGGCAGGGCTTTCCTTCGCCAGGCGGTCGGCGGCGTAGGCAGTGCTGAGCGTACTCACGTCGTCTAAGGTACATGCCAGTACCCCCAGCAGGCGTCCCGGTGCCAAAGCCCAGCAACATCCGAAAAAGTTCCAATAAATCTCTGGACTCCACACGGAGCCATTTATTAGAGTTCCAGGTGAAGAAACCGGTAGGGGCGCTTACGGCGTCCGGAGAGGAGGAGTGCATCACCGCTGACGAATACCGATCATTCACAATCCAACCGGACGAAAGCCCCTCTCGAGGGGCTTTCCTTTTGTCCGATCGGCAGGGACCTAGTCCCGCGTGCTGCGGGCTTCCAGCCGGAGCTCCAGGTCGTTCATCACAATGGCTGCCAGATCCTCGAGGATCCGCGTCTCGTCCGCAGTGAACTGGCGGGACTCCGTGTCGAGAATGCAGAGCGTCCCCAGGTTGAAGCCGTCCCGGGTGCGCAGCGGAACCCCCGCGTAAAACTTCAGCCCGTACTCGCCGGCCACCAGGGGATTGGACAATGCCCGCGGGTCGATTGCGGCATCCTCAATGATCCAGGGGTCGTTCTGGAGAATGGCCGAGGCACACAGCCCGGGATCCCGGTCGAGTTGCTCTACGTCCGTCCCATGATGGGACTTGAACCAGATGCGGTCGTGATCAACGATGCTGACAATCGCCGTCGGCACGGAAAATATCCGCGCGGCAAGGGACGTCACCCGGTCAAACGCCCCGTCCGGAGGTGTGTCGAGGATGTCATAGCGGCGCACTGCAGCCAGCCGCTCCTCTTCGTTGTCCGGCAGCAGGGAACCCGTCAGCTTGTGCCGCGAGCGGTCGGCGACAGCCTGCTCGTGCAGCGCCATGGCGACTTCCCGGGCGGATGGTCTCCCGGCCGGATCAGTGGAGGTCATGGCGGTGAGCAGCGCTGACCATTGCGGGTGCAGGTCTGCCGGGATTTTCGGCCCGCGAAAGAGCCTGACGACGGCGCTCTCCACCGCCGGACCGGGAAACTCGAGTTTCCCGGTGATGCACTGCAGCAATACGAGGCCCAGCGAGTACACATCGCTGGCAGGGCCGATGGGCTCGCCCCTGACCTGCTCCGGACTCATGTAGGCGATGGTCCCGGTCAGGGAGTTCGCGTCGTCGCTCTTGGTGCCGGCCAGGGCAGCGACGCCGAAGTCCGTCAGCTTGGCGCGCATCCGGGCGTCCTCGGTGCCGTAGTCGAAGAGCATCACGTTGGCGGGTTTGATGTCACGGTGGACCACAGACCGGCGGTGGATGTAGTCCAGACCTTCGGCGAGGTCGCACCCGATCTGCGCGGTCTGACGCAACGGGAGGGTCCCCTGCCGAAGGCGGTGCCGCAGATCCGGACCCTCGACCAGTTCCATTACCAGGTAAACGCTCGGAGAGTCCGGTTCACTGAGATCGGAGCCAGCGTCCAGCAACGCGACCAGGCTGTGGTGGTTCAGCCGAGCCAGGACCTTGACCTCATCGTCATTGCGCCGCTGCTGATCTTCATTCAGCACATCAGTGGGGATGAGCTTGATCGCCACATCGCGTTTCAGGAACTCATCACGCGCCCGGTACACCGTGCCCTTCGCCCCGGATCCGATCCGTTCGAGCAAGCGGTATCTTCCGCCGAGGTACACCCCGGTAGTGCTGTCCGTGGCCGCCTCGACCATGATCTACCTTCCTGGCTGAACGGTTCACTGGGCGACGGATGGGGCATGCATCGGCGGTACGTTTCGGCCACGTCGATTCTATCGGGACCTAGCGATCCGAACATACCTAGAAGTTGCGCCGCAGCGGCGGTTCCTCTCCGCCCGGGCGCTGCACCAGGATCTGGTTCACGCCGTTCAGTCCACGCTCAAACCCGAGTGCACTCGACGCCATGTACAACCGCCATACCCGCGCGCGGCCTTCGCTGGTGAGCCGCACCGCTTCATCCCAGTTCTCCTCGAGGTTGTGCACCCAGGCACGGAGGGTCAGGCCGTAGTGTCGGCGCAGCGCTTCGACGTCGAGCACTTCCAGCCCCGCCGATTCCAGCGCTCCCAACATGACCGTGAGGCTGAGCATCTCGCCGTCGGGGAAAACGTAGCGCGGGATGAACGAGTCCGGGTCCGGCGGCATCTCGCCGGCGTTCCACGAGATGGCGTGGTTGAGCAGTCGGCCGCCCGGGCGCAGCAGGCTGTTCAACTTCGCGGCGTAGTTACCGATCTGCTCCTTCCCCACGTGCTCGGCCATGCCGATGGAGCTGATCGCGTCGAACGGACCGTCGCTGATGTCGCGGTAGTCCTGTACCCGGATTTCGATCCGGTCGGAAAGCCCGACGTCGGCCGCCCGCTTCCGGGCGAGCGCTGCCTGTTCCTTCGAGAGGGTGATACCGACGACGTCGACTCCGTAGTTCTGCGCCGCGTGCAGCGCGAAACTGCCCCAGCCGCAGCCCACGTCCAGCACCCGCATGCCCTCCTTCAGGCCGAGCTTGCGGCAGACCAGGTCGAGCTTTGCTTCCTGGGCCGCGTCCAGGCCGGTGTTCTCGTCTTCCCAGACCGCACAGGAGTAGACCATGGACCGACCGAGGACGAGTCGATAGAAGTCATTGCCGACGTCGTAATGGTGGGAGACGGCTGCGGAGTCGCGCTTCTTCGAGTGCAGCCGTCCGGTCTTGGTGACGTCCATTTCCTCCGGCGGGGGAGCGATCGGCAGCCCCACTGCTCCGACGCGGATAGCGGTCCTGAGCAACCGCCAGCGCTCGCCGAGCGTGGGCGGGCGGAAGGCCTTCACCTCGGCGAACTTGCCCACGGAGCTGAGCACGGAGAAGCTTTCGAAGAGATCGCCATTGTCGTCGATGTCACCGGCCACGTAGGCGCGGCTCAGGCCGAGCTGGTTCGGTGACCACAGCATCCGCCGCAACCCGCGCCGGGACCGGAACTCGATCACCGGCGCGTTGACCGGCCCTGCCTCGGAGCCGTCCCAGGCCCGCAGCCGCAGCGGGATCTCTTCGGTGCCGAGGATGATCGCCAGGGCCCCGGCCAAACGTGGTGCCACTCCCTTTTTCTTCGCCATGGTTCTTGTCTACTACGACTCGGGTGAGGGAGCCAGAGGGCACCACCCCGGAACTTTTATCCACCTCTGGTGGCCTCAACCGGTGGGGAAGCCGCCGAAGGTGCACGAAGGTTCCGGGGTTTTAGAGCACCCGGACGTGCCCGGCGTCGACCTCCCACCGCGCATCCAGCCGGACGTTCTCGAGCATCCGGCGGTCGTGGGTGACCAGGAGGAGCGCACCCGTGTAGTCCTCCAGTGCCTCCTCGAGCTGCTCGATGGCCGGCAGGTCCAGATGGTTGGTGGGTTCGTCGAGCACCAGCAGGTTCACCCCGCGGGCCTGCAGCAGCGCCAGCCCGGCCCGGGTGCGCTCGCCGGGGGAGAGCATGCCCACCCGGGCGCCGGTCTGCGCCGCCTTGAGCCCGAACTTGGCCAGCAGCGTGCGGACCTCCGCCTGCGCCAGCTCCGGCACGGCCGCCTCGAACGCGGCAGCAAGCGTCTGGTCTTCCGCGAGCTGTCCGCGGGCCTGGTCGATCTCGCCGACGGCGACGTTGGCACCCAGCGAGGCTGCGCCGTCGTCGGGCTTCTGATGGCCCAACAGGAGGCGCAGCAGTGTGGATTTGCCGGCGCCGTTGGGACCGGTGATACCCACGCGCTCACCGGCGTTGAGCTGGAGCGATACCGGTCCGAGCGTGAAGTTTCCCTGCCGGGCGACCGCCGCATTCAGGGTTGCCACCACCGAGCTGGAGCGCGGCGCGGAACCGATGCTGAACTGGAGCTGCCATTCCTTGCGCGGCTCCTCCACCTCGTCCAGGCGGGCGATGCGGGACTCCATCTGGCGGACTTTCTGGGCCTGCTTCTCCGAGGATTCCATGCTGGCACGGCGGCGGATCTTGTCATTGTCCGGGCTCTTCTTCATCGCGTTGCGGACGCCCTGCGAGCTCCATTCGCGCTGGGTGCGGGCGCGTGAGATGAGGTCCTGCTTCTTGTCGGCGTATTCCTCGTACGCCTCGCGGGCGTGCCGTTTCGCGACGGCGCGTTCTTCAAGGTAGGCGTCGTAACCGCCGTCGTATACGGCTACCTGGTGCTGGGCCAAGTCCAGTTCCACCACCGTGGTGACGCAGCGGGCGAGGAACTCGCGGTCGTGGGAGACCAGCACCGCGCCGCCGCGCAGGTTGCGCATGAACGCTTCCAACCGGGCCAGTCCGTCAAGGTCCAGGTCATTGGTGGGCTCGTCGAGCAGGATGACGTCGAACCTGCTGAGCAGCAGGGCGGCGAGGGCAACCCGGGCGAGCTGGCCGCCGGACAACCCGGTGACAAGTGCGTCCTGCGCAACGCCGGGTGCGACGTCGGCCAGTACAGCCGGGAGCCGATCCTCCAGATCCGCGGCACCAGAGGCGAGCCAGTGCTCCAGTGCTGCGGCGTAGCGGTCGTCGGCGCCTTTGACCTCTGCGCCGAGTTCCTCAGCGGCCTTCTCCATGGCCTCAGTGGCGGCGGTGGCTCCGGTGCGGCGGGCGATGTACTGTTCGACTGTTTCGCCGGGTGTCCGCTCATGTTCCTGGGGAAGCCAGCCGACAAAGGCGTCCTTGGGTGCGCACATGACGGTTCCCGCGAGCGGTTCGTCGACGCCGGCGAGCAGCCGCAGCAGCGTGGACTTGCCGGCACCGTTGGCTCCGACCACTCCGACGACGTCGCCCTGCGTGACGGTCAGATCGAGGTTGGAAAAGAGGGTGCGGTGGGCGTGGCCGCCGGAAAGCGCCTTGGCCACGAGGGTTGCAGTCATTGATTCAGTGTAGGAGCCCGCCGGTCCGGGTTCCGGTTCAGGTGCTCCTGCGAAGCACGCCCGCGGCAACGAGGCCGAGGATGGGGCCTTGGATCAGGTGGCCCGGCACACTCATGATCGCCGTTTCCTCCCGTGAGTAGTGAACTGTGAACTCACGGTAGGACCGCTGCACGGAGGGTTCAGCAACCTGGTGCACACAAGGGGAGGGAATTCCGGTCTCCGACCGTTGAATTATCTGTAATCCAGCACACTGTGCCCGGGTGGGGGCGAGGCTACAGTTCCTGAGAATCACAGGAAGCAGAACCGGAAGGGTAATACGCATAGCACGGGCAATCTGGAATGGTGCAGTCATCGCTGAGTCGGACGACATCGTGGTGGTTGAAGGAAACAGCTACTTCCCGAGGGAATCGGTCAACGATGATTACGTGAAGGGCAGCGATATGCATTCGACCTGCCCATGGAAGGGGAAAGCCAGCTATCTCACTCTCGACGTGAATGGCCAGCAAAACGAGGACGCTGCATGGTTCTATCCCGATCCCAAGTCCCGGGCTATGCCCATCAAGGACCGGGTGGCGTTCTGGCGGGGTGTCACCGTCGAGGGCTGACTATTGTCTCTGGGCGGCGGAGTTGCGAAAACTGCCGCTTTCGAAGCCCCCGACCGGTGTCCTACGATCCTGGCCATACCCGGCGTGAAGGGTCACGCAACCCGTCCCGCGCGCTGGTGATCCTCTGCCGGAGGCCCTAAAACCGCCTAGAACGCAGCGACTCCCGCCTCAGCGACTTCCTGGTCCTGTTCGATCGTGCCGGTCGAGACGCCGATCGCGCCGACGATGCTCCCCTCGCGTACCAGCGGAATGCCGCCGGGGAAGACAACGAGGCGTCCACCGTGCGCGTCGTTCAGCCCATAGATCGGTCCCTCCGGCCGGGTGAGTTCCTGAAGATCACCGGTCTCGCACTGGAAGGCGATGGCGGTGTACGCCTTGTTGATGGCAATGGTGATGCTGCCGATGTTGGCTCCATCCATACGGACATGCGCCTTCAGATTGCCGCCGGCGTCGACGACGGCGATGTCCATCGGCTGCCCGATCTCGGTTGCTTTGGCGGCCGCGGCGTCGATGACGCGGCTCGCTTCCTCGGCGGTGACTGTCTCAAGCACGGTTCCAGCTGCCATGGGAGGGTCCTGTCGGTAGGGGATGATTGAGCAACCTAAGCACGGCAACGGTGCACCTGACGAGGTGGTGATTACCCTCAATCCGGGGGGTGGGTAACCCCCCATTCCGGCCCGCCGTGCGCCGCCCTACTGTGGTGGGGAACCTACTCAGGAGGTATGTGTTGTGGGCGTTGTTCCCCTGAAAGACATTCTCGATCCCGCGTTCGATGCCCGCTACGGCGTACCGGCAATCAACATTTTCAATGATCTGACCATGGAAGCGGTTCTTGCCGGTGCCGTGGATGCCAGATCACCTGTCATTCTGCAGACGTCGGTCAAGACGGTGCGCAGCATCGGTTCCCGCGTGCTGTTCGACATGTGGCAGTCATTGACCCGGGGCATCGAGGTGCCGGTGACCCTTCACCTGGACCACTGCCCGGACCGTGACGTTGTCACCGAGTGCCTCAAGGCCGGCTGGAACTCGGTTCTTTTTGATGCGTCCGAGTTGCCGGTCGAGGAAAACCAGCGCCAGACCATCGAGGTGGTTGCTGAAGCGCGCAGCTACGGTGCGCAGGTTGAAGGCGAAATCGAGTCCATTACCGGCGTGGAGGACGATCACGGGTCGGACGACGTTTCCGAACAGCAGAGCCTGGAAACCGCTCTCGCGTTCATCGACGCGACCGGCATCGACGTTTTCGCGCCGTCGATCGGCAACGCACACGGCTCTTACAAGGCCGCTCCCGTGCTCGACGTCGACCGTGTCACCCAGATCGTCGAGGCCCGTAGCATTCCCATTGCGCTGCACGGCGGCAGCGGGCTCAGCGCTGAGCAGTTCGCCGACCTTATCGCCAGGGGCTGCGCCAAGGTGAACATTTCCACGGCACTCAAGGAAACCTACATGCAGTCCTCGCTCGCGTTCCTCAAGCAAGCCGAGCAGAACAACAAGTGGGATCCGCCGTCGCTGTTCAAGCACACCCGCGGAGAGATCATCGCCATGGTCACCGAGCTCACGGAACAGTTCGGCAGCGCCGGAAAGGCCGGAAACTGAGATGCCCGCACTCATCTTCGACTGCGACGGCGTGCTCGCGGACACAGAACAGCACGGCCACCTGCCCGCTTTCAACCAGACCTTCAGCGACTTCAACGTTCCGGTCCAGTGGACCACGGAGGAGTATGCCGAGAAAGTGAAAATCGGCGGCGGCAAGGAACGGATGCGCAGCATCCTGACCGAGGAACTGGCCGGCTCGCTCGGACTCAATGACGACGCCGCCGTTGACCAGGCCATCCGTGACTGGCACAAGCGGAAGACCGAAATCTACAAGGGAATGGTCGAGAGCGGCGCTATGCCGGGACGGCACGGAATCGCACGCATCGTCGCTGAAGCGCACGACGCCGGGTGGACCCTGGCGGTGGCCTCCACCTCCGCGGAACCCGCCGTCCGTGCAGTACTCGGCCACGCCGTCGGCCCGGATCTCGCCGCGCACTTTTCCGTCTTCGCCGGGGACATCGTGCCGCATAAGAAACCGGCACCGGACATCTATCTGGTAGCTCTCCGCGACCTGGGACTGGAGCCGGATGACGCCGTCGTTATTGAAGACAGCCGCAACGGCATGCTTGCTGCCCTCGGGGCTGGGCTGCGAACCATAGTTACGGTCAGCGGCTACACGAAGGAGGAAGACTTCAGCGGCGCATCGCTCGTTGTTTCATCCCTCGGCGATCCGGAAAACGGTGAGCCGGCCGAGGTCCTGCAGAACCCGCTCGGCCTCGATGTGCCCGACGCCGTCTCCCTGTCCGTCCTGCAGGACATCCTCGCGCAGCCACGTCCGGCAGCACCGCAGCCCTCCACCACCGCTTCGACCCCTACGGAGAAATCATGACCGCCACAGATCTCGCTGATGTCGAATTCGTTGTCCGTACCCTTGCCGAGACGGCAGTGGACAAGGAAAAGGAGTTCGGCGACCTTGACGCCGTCGTCGGTGACGGTGACCTCGGCTACTCACTCGCGCGCGGGTTCGAGAAGGTGCTCGCCGACTGGGACGGCTTCAAGCGCGACGACGTCGCCACCTTCCTGCAGCAGGTGGCCGTTGCCATCTCGAGCCGGATCGGTGGAACCTCCGGACCCCTGTGGGGCACAGCATTCCTGCGCGCCTCCGCCGCCTCGAAGAATTTCGATACCGTTGACGGCGCGGCAGCTGTCGCAATGCTCCGGGCCGCGGCCGACGGCATCAAGGCCCGCGGCAACTCCGACCTGGGCGACAAGACGCTACTGGACGCCCTCATCCCGGCCACCGATGAACTTGAGCGCCAGATCCAGTCCGGCGCCGACGCCGGCGAGGCACGCGCAGCTTTCGCGAAAACCGCACGTGAATGTGCCGACGCCACCAGCAAGCTGGAGGCCAGGCGCGGCCGGGCCAGCTACAGCGGCGAGCGCAGCATCGGCTCTCCTGACGCGGGTGCCGTGGCAATCACCATCATGATCGAGCGCATTGTTTCTGAGTGGGGCAATCGCTGAGTTTCACCCGTTCACTGTCCAACAACCATCACAACGATGTGGAGTTTCCATGAAGAAGTTCGTCAATGATCCGCAGCAGTTTGTCCCCGAGATGCTTGAAGGCCTCGCGCTGGCCAATCCGGACACGCTGAAGTACGTCCCCGAGTACAACCTCATCATGCGCGCTGACGGCCCGGACGAGAACAGGGTCTCGATCGTCCAGGGTTCCGGCTCAGGCCACGAGCCTGCCCACGTGATGATCGTAGGAAAAGGCATGCTCGACGCCGCGTGCCCCGGTGACGTGTTCGCCGCGCCGCCGTTCGACTACGTGTACGAGACCACGAAGATGCTTGCCTCGCCCAAGGGTGTGCTGCTGCTGGTCAACAACTACACCGGCGACAAGATGGTTTTCGAAATGGCCCAGGAGATGTCGTCTGCCGAGGGCATCAACGTCAAGACTCTGTTCATCAATGACGACGTGTCGGTGGAGGATTCCACGTACACGATCGGTCGGCGCGGTGTGGCCGGCAACTTCTTTGTGATCAAGGCAGTCGCGGCCGCGGCCGAGCGCGGAGCGGACCTCGACGAGGTCATCCGCATCGGTGAAAAGGTCAACTCGGTCACCCGGAGCATGGGTGTGGCGCTCACTGCGTGCACCCCTCCGGCGAAGGGCAGCCCGCTCTTCGAACTGGGTGAGGATGAGATCGAGATGGGTGTCGGCATCCACGGCGAGCCGGGCCGCCGTCGGGCCAAGATGATGCCTGCCAACGAGATCGTGGAGGAATTGCTCACCCCGATCGTCAAGGATCTCCCGTTCGGAGACGGCGACCGTGTGGCCCTCATGGTCAACGGCCTTGGCGGGACGCCCATCAGCGAGCTCTACCTGCTGTACGGGCAGGCTCACAAGCGTCTGGCCGAACAGGGCATAACGGTTGGGCGCAGCTATGTGGGCGAGTACTGCACCTCCCTGGACATGGCCGGCGCCTCCTTCACCCTGGTCAAGCTCGATGATGAAATCGAGCAGCTTCTCAACGATCCGGCGGAGATCCCCATCCGGGTGTTCTGATCCGACCGCAGCTCAACGGAAGAGCCCGTCCACTCACCTGGACGGGCTCGTTCTGTGGTTCTGTCCTGCGCTCTTTGCGTGGTGGTTCGCGTCTATCCGAAGAGGAAGGACGCTTCGTCGTAGCGTTCCGGCGGCACAGTCTTGAGGCGCCCGACGGACTCCTCCAAACCGACACGCACGATATCCGTTCCCCGGCTGGCGACCATGGTGCCCCAGTCCGCATCCTTGACGGCGTCGACTGCAGCCCGGCCCAGGCGGGTGGCAAGGACTCGGTCGGCACCGCTCGGGGCACCGCCACGCTGGATGTGTCCAAGCGTGGTGGACCTGGTTTCGATCCCGGTCCGCTCCTCGATGATGGGGGCCAGCTGGTCCCCGATACCGCCCAGTCTCGGCCGGTTGAAAGCATCGAGCCCCCGCTCGGAGTGCGGCTGGGTCATCTCGGTGGAGACGAAGCCCTCAGCGACCACCACCAGCGGGGTGCGCCCGCGCTGGAAGGGCTGCTGCACCCAGTCGCAGATCTGGTCCAGGCTGGCTTTCTGCTCCGGAATGAGAATGGCATGGGCGCTGGTGGCGATGCCCGCATGCAGTGCAATCCAGCCGGAGTGGCGTCCCATGACCTCGGCGATCATGCAGCGGTGGTGTGATTCCCCAGTGGTTTTCAACCGGTCGATCGCCTCTGTGGCGATCTCGACCGCCGTGTGGAAACCGAAGGAGTAATCCGTGGCCGAGAGGTCGTTGTCGATGGTCTTGGGTACCCCGACAATCTGCACACCGTGGCTGCTGAGGATCTGTGCGGCCGCGAGCGTCCCTTCGCCGCCGATCACAATAAGAGCGTCGACGCCCGCGGAGCGCAGATTCGCCTTGATGTGGGCCACCCCGCCGGCTTCGCCGCGCTCGCCGAACGGACTGGTGCGCGATGTGCCGAGGATGGTTCCACCAAGCTTCCCCAGCCCACGGACGCTCATCCAGTCAAGGTCGATGAAATCGGCTTCCACCAGGCCGCGCCAGCCATCGAGTATGCCGACAAATTCCTGTCCATGGTCCCGGCTTCCACGCAGTACGCACGCGCGAATCACCGCGTTGAGGCCGGGGCAGTCTCCTCCGCTGGTCAAAATACCGATGCGGGTCATTGGGCATCACACATCATCGTCGTGCCTCCTGGATGCTGATTTCGGTGAGCGGAGGGAGTCCCCCACCACCCTTCTACACAACCACTTGCGCGAATCCGGCAAAATGAGGATTAACCCGAACGTAGCCATGAGGGAATACCCGCAGGGTGTGGCCCGTTACGTGAGGACTGAGCGTCAGAGAGGACGTCATGGACATCGTTGCTCAAGGATCCGCCTCCCTTCAGAGTGGTTCCCGCCGAATGACCGGTGTTCCCGAAGAACTCGATCCCATGGTGGGCATCGCAAGGGACCTCGCCGGACGGTTCGAGCTCCAGACGCTCCTTCAGCGCATCCTCGGACACGCTACATCGCTCCTCCACTGCCAGTCCGGATCCATTGCCCTCGTGGATGAGGAGAAGGGCACCTACACCAAGAAGGTGGATATCGGTGTCGGTTGCCAGGAGGGCCAGACCTTTTCACTCGGCGAGGGGCTTACCGGCAGGGTCGTCGGGAGCAGGTCCACCGTAGTCCTCGGCGCTTATTCGGAGATTGAGCGCGGCCACATCGCTGCGAGCGACCCGCGCTGGGACTGCGCCGTAATCGGTGTCCCCATCCAGTGGGATCAGCAGATCGTCGGCGCCTTCATCGTCTTTAGTCCTGACAGCGACCGCACCTTCACACGCGACGAGGCCCGGCTCGCCGAACTGTTCGCCAATCATGCCGCCATTGCGCTGGCGAACTACGAACTGCATGCGAAGGCTGCAGCCCGAGAGCGTGAGGCGGCCGTCGCTGCGGAACGGGAACGTGCGGTCCGGGATGTACACGAAACGCTGGGACGTTCACTGACCTCACTCCTGCTCAACCTGGACGGTGCCGAAGAGGCTCTGGCAGGCGCTGCGGAAATCCCGGCTTCGGAATTGCGCAAAGTGTCTGTCCACATCAGTACGGCCAGAACTGTTGCACACGATGCATTGGCTGAGACGCGGCGGACAGCGCTCGGACTGGGACCGTCGTCGTTGGCCGGTAGATCGCTTGAGGATGCAATCCGGGCCGAGCTTTCCTGGGTTGAAGCCATGAGCGGGGCGGAAACACGGCTGACGCTTATCGGCGAGCAGCCCGTCATTACGCCCGAAGTGGAGCACCAGGCATTCAAGATTGTCCAGGAAGCACTCAACAACGTGGTCACGCATGCACGCGCCTCAACGGTACGTGCCGGGCTGATCTACGATAACTCCTCCATGTCACTTGTCATTGAGGACAACGGCAGGGGATTCGACCCGGCAGCAGCCCACGGTGACCACTCCGCGTTGCCCACCAGCTGTCTTGGCCTGCACGGTATGACATCGCGGGCCGTACACCTCGGCGGCAAGCTGCAGATCGAGAGCGTTCCGGGTTGGGGAACCACCATCAAAGCCGTGCTTCCGCATAGAACCCCGGACAGGGAAGCAGACCATGAACCGCGCTGGCGCATCCTTATCGCCCACGACGCCCCTGTGGTGAGCGCGGGACTTGCGAGGCTCCTGGGTATCGCTGAACCGGCCATCCAGGTGGGAGCCGAAGTTCATTCCCCGGACCAGATGCTTGAAGCGTACGAACTGCTGCGGCCCGACGTTGTGCTGATGGACCTCGACATGGTGCACGCAGACCCCGGACTTGTCGGGCGGATGCGGGAGTTGGATCCCGCAGCAGTAGTCGTAGTGCTGACCGACAATCCGACCGTGGATCAGGTGCGATCGGCGAAACAGGCGGGTGTTCGCGGCTTCATCAACCGCCGGGCGAACGGCGACTCTATCGCGCGAACCATTGTCGCAGCCGGACAGGGGCAGGCGCTGTTGGAAGGGGAAGTGTTCGATCGGCTCCTTGATTCGTCAACGGAGAACGACGCCGAGAAGCTGACTTCCCGTGAACAGGAGGTCTGCTCCATGGTTATCCGCGGAATGGCTGACAAGCAGGTTGCCCGTGAGCTGCAGATCTCCGTCAAGACGGTCGAGAAGCATGTGGGCTCTATTCTCCGCAAGACGGGTGCACGCAACCGGACCATGCTGGTAGGGCTGAGCGGACGAACTGGGGAGTCGATGTCGTGGACCTGAGCTTCGGGCGAAGATCCAGCCGGTAATGCGATGGCGCCTCTCACGCAGGGGCGGCGGAGGCGGACCGGCGTCCCGCCGTCGTTCGCCCGGTGCGCAGCGGGCAGCGGGGGATGAGGAACCAGCAGGCCGCTGCGGTGACGGCGAGGACGCCGGCGGTGATGGCGAGGGCGGTTCCCCAGGGGGCGGGGAGTTCCTGGACGAGGACGAACACGCCCATGACGAGGACAAAGATCCCGAAACCCTTCCGGAGAGCTGCTTCCGGGATACGGCCGGCGAGGCGGGCGCCGATGAGGGAGCCGACGACGGCGGCTGCCGTGACAGCGGCGACGAGGCCCCAGTCGAGGCTCACGGTGGTGAGATAGCCGGCGAGCCCGGCGAACGATTTCATGGCGATCACCACCAGTGAGGTCCCGACGGCGATGGGCATGGACAGTCCGCCGAGGAGTGCCAGCGCGGGGACTACGAGGAAGCCGCCGCCTGCGCCGACCAGTCCGGTGACGAGCCCGACGATGAGCCCTTCGATGATGACCTTGCCGATGGGTAGTTCCCCGTTGTGGGTGGTGGCTGGCGCCTTGTTTTTCCGGCCGCGGATCATGGCGATGGAAGTGGCGATCATCATCAGGGCGAAGGCGATCATGAGGATGGTGCCGGGGATACGTCCGCCGAGGAGGCCGCCGCCGAAGGCGCCGGCCATTCCGGCGGCGCCGAAGATGAGGCCGGTGCGCCATTTCACGCGGCCTTTGCGGGCGTGGTCGATGGCGCTGACGGCGGAGGTCACGCCGACCACGAAGAGCGAGGCGGCGATGGCTTCCTTGGCGTCGAGTCCGGCGACGTAGGTGAGGATCGGTACGGTCAGGATGGATCCGCCTCCGCCGAGCAGGCCGAGCGACAGACCGATGACCACTGAGAGAAGTACGGTCGCGAGCAGAGCAACGCTCATGGGTTGGTGTTCCTTTCGGGCGGAGGGGCCGGGTGGGTGCGGGAGGGTCAGCGGGTGGTGGGAAGTCCCGCGTCCTGCCAGTCGAACATTCCGCCGTCCATGGTGTCGGCGGTGTAACCGGCGGTGTTGAGGGCTTCGGCAACGCGGGCGCTGCGGTTGCCGCTGCGGCAGACGACGATGACCGGGCGTTCCCGGTCGAGTTCCTCCAGGCGGGACATCAGGTGCCCCATGGGGATGTGCAGGGCGCCGGGGATCATGCCTTCGGCGACCTCGAAGTCTTCGCGGACGTCAAGGATCTGGGCCTGGTCCCTGCGGGAGTTCGCCTCGTGAATGGTGATTCCGGCCATGGTGGTCCTCTTCTCTCGTGTCAGGTTTTGTGTCAGGGGGTTTGAGTGGAGGGTTGGGTGGGTGGACCGGGTGCCCTGCCCGATGGGGGACAGGCAGGGCCCCGAAGTCTTTGTCAGCTGCCGGCGGGGATCTGGTTGATCGCGGCGGCGGCGGTGGGTTCGCTGGCGGTTTTGTTCCACGGCATCTTCGACAGGGCGTTGCCCATGGCGCAGGTGTTGGTGGCTGCGGAGAACGTCAGCCCGGTGCCGATTGCTCCGGCCAGCAGGCGGAGCTTCGGTGAGACGAGCTTGCCGGCCAGCAGTCCGGCGAGCACGAGGGATCCGGCGGTGAGGCGCACCTGGCGCTCCAGATCCCAGCGCTGGGCTCCGCGGACAACGTCGCCGCCGGCAGCGGCGAAGCCGGGCACGCCTCCGGTCAGGATCAGCGCCGTATCAATGCCGACTCCGTCCAGACGCTGGCGTGCCTGCTCGGCGCGGACGCCGGACTGGCAGACCAGCACAACCCGCTGCCCCAGCCGTTCGGCCAGCTCATCGGTGTGCTCGGAGAGCAGGGGAAGCGGAACGTTGTAGGAGCCGCGGATGTGCATGGTCTCGAACTCTGCGGCGGAGCGCACATCAACGATGATCAGGTCCTCATGCCGGGTGATCCAGTCCCGCAGGGTTTCAGGATCGAGGGCGGTCACGGTGGAGGTGTTGGAAGCCAAGGGTTTCCCTTTCGAATGTCAGCGGGTTGAACTGTCGTCATCAATCCTGCCACATACCCCAGGGGGTATGCAACAAACCCTAGGGGGTATATACTTGGGGAAGGTAATTCGTCTTCCAGGAGGATCTTGTGCAGCTCGACACCACTGAACTCACGCCGGTCATCAACCGGCTCAAGCGCGCCACGGGGCAGCTGACTGCGGTCACGCGCATGCTCGAGGAGGGTCGGGACTGCAAGGACGTCGTGACCCAGCTCGCGGCCGTGTCCAAGGCACTGGACCGCGCCGGCTTCGCGATCATCTCCTCGGGCCTCGAGCAGTGCATGGCCGAGGGCGGCAACACCATGGACAAGAAGGACCTGGAGAAACTCTTCCTCGCACTGGCCTGAGCCTCACCTGTTCCCGCCCGGCGGGAGCGTCTACCGCGCCGTCGGGTGGGTTTCATACATGCGGAGAGCAACCACGAGGGCTGCCGCGGCACTGAGAGCTGCGGCGGCCCATACTGCTGCGTGCAGGCCGGCGACATCTGCCATGATTCCGCCGATGACGGCGCCGAAGGCGTAGCCAAGGTCCCGCCAGAGCCGGTAGATGCCTACCGCGCGTCCCCTCCAGGCCGGTTCGGCGACATCTCCGATGGCTGCCAGCAGCGTTGGGTACACCATGGCGGTGCCTGCGCCCAGCAGTATGGTGCCGACTGCCCAACCCGGGAATGTGCCGGCGAGTGCGATGACGGCGAGCGCCGCGGACTGAAGCCCCATCCCGGCCGTGATGAGTCGTTTGCGGCCGTAGCGGTCCGAGAGTGCGCCGGTCGCCAGCTGACCCACACCCCAGACGCCCGGATAGAGCGCGAAGAGGAGCGAAATCTGCCCCAGCGACAGGTCGGCTGTTGCGAACAGGAGCGGAAACAAACCCCAGGCGAGGCCGAAGTTCAGGTTGTTGACCAGTCCGGCCTGGCTCGCGGAGGCCAGCGCCGGTTCGCGCCAGGTGCTGAGCGCGAAGATGTCCCGACTGCTGTGGGTGGTGCCCGAACGCAGTGATGGGAGTCGGGGTGTGCGGTGGTGCTGTTCGAGGGCGGCATGGCCCCGGGTTTCCTTCACCAGCAACGCGGAGAGCGTGAGTCCCAGGGCCACGTAGGCCGCGCCGAGCAGGAACGGTGCCGGGCGTAGGCCGTAGGTGGCGGCGAGGTGCCCGGCCAGCAGGGATGTAATGGCCACGGCCCCGTAGCCGGCGGCTTCATTGAGTCCCATCGCGAGCCCGCGTTTATCGGGGCCGACCAGGTCTATTTTCATCACGACCGTGGTTGACCAGGTCAGGCCCTGATTGATTCCGAGCAGGACATTCGCCGCGACCACCCATCCCCAGTCCGGGGCCAGAATGAGCATCACGGGGACTGGCACGGCGAAAAGCCAGCCGATCAGGAGGACGGGTTTGCGTCCGAGCCTGTCAGCGAGGATTCCGGCGGCGTAGTTGCTGGCTGCCTTGGTGATTCCGAAGGCGGCGATGTAGGTGAAGATGACCGTGTAGCCGGTCAGGCCGAAGTCATCGGCGGCGAGCAGAGGCAGCACCGTCTGTTGCTGGCCGACCACACCTCCCACCAGTGCGTTCACGGCGACCAGCAGGGCGAACTGGGCAGCGTTGGCTCTCAAGCCGAGTGTGGCCGTCCCGGCCAGTTCATTGCGGGTCACGAGGTGCTCCAGGGGTTGTCGGGGTGGGCACGGCAATGGGCCCGCGCGTGAAGCAGCGGACCCATTGCCTGTCGGTGGAGTCAGCCTGCTAGCTGACGGTGGTTGACTTCCGGGAGGTGTTCCATGCTTCCCAGCCTGCGTAGCTGCCGTCGAGTTCGACGACGTCGTAACCTGCCCTGCGCAATGCGCTGGCTGCGACGGAGTTCCGGACTCCGCTCTGGCAGTAGGTCACGATGGTGCCCTCGGAAGGGAGCTGGTCCTGGTTCCAGAGCACCCGGCCGGCGCTCAGTTGCGCTGAACCCGGGATGTTGCCGGCGGAGTGTTCGGTCTTGTTCCGCACGTCCAGCAGCAGTGCTGGCCCGAAGTTCTCGAGGTCAGCTGGTGCGAGTACCTTCGGTGTGGTGGCCGGCAGACCGTCCAGGGTGGGTGTGAACCCGGTGATGTTGTCGATACCGACCCGCACCAGGTGATCCCACATCTCCTGGGCCGCTTCCTGGTCTGGGGCCAGCAGGACCAGCGGCCGGTCATCGGTTTCCGGGTCGTAGGCCCAGGCCCCGAAGCTGGCCATCTTGTTCCCGGCGGGGATGTTCAGGGCGCCGGTGACGGTTCCCTGGTGCACCTGGTCGTTCGAACGGGTGTCAACGAACGTGACCCTGTCAGCGGCGAGGTCGCCGGCAAGTGAAGCGTTGTCCAGCTGCGGCAGTTCACCGCGGAGGCCCATTACGTCCGGGCCGAGGCGGTTCTGCCGCTTCATGCGCCCGAAGTAGGCGTGCGCGTCGGGCTGGCCGTCGAGGAGTTCGCGGACGAATCCTTCCTCGTCATTGGCTGCGAGGTAGGGCCCCCACCAGGCATAAAGGCGTTCGTAGCCCACCGTCGTGGACGGGATCGCGCCGAGGGCCTTGCCGCAGGCGCTGCCGGAACCGTGGCCGGGGTAGACCTGCACGTGGTCGGGCAGGGTCAGGAACTTCTCCCGCAGGCTGGCGAAGAGCTGCTTCGCGCCCACAAAGCGGGTGTCCTGTCCGCCGGCAGCCTCATCGAGGAGATCCGGCCGGCCCAGGTCACCCGAGAAGACGAAGTCGCCCGAGAGTAGGTAGCCGGGCTGGTCGCTGAACGCGCCGTCGGTGATCAGGAACGCAAGGTGTTCCGGGGTGTGCCCGGGGGTGTGCACGGACTTGATGGTGATGTTTCCAGAGGTGATGGTGCTGCCGTCGTAGAGCCGCTCAGCGTCGAAGCCGTACTGCCAGTCCTCGCCGCCCTCACCGGAAACGTACATCGCGGCGCCGGTGGCCTCGGCCAGTTCCCGCGTGCCGGAAAGGTAGTCGGCGTGGATGTGCGTTTCGGTGACCGCAACGATCTTCATTCCGTGGGCCGCCGCCAGCTCCTGGTACGGGGCGATGTCCCGGCGGGCGTCCACCACCACAGCCTCGCCCTTGGCCTGGCAGCCGATGAAGTAGCTGGCCTGGGCAAGATCCTCATCATAGATACGTTCGAGAAGCATGATCGTCCTTCCGTTTGTCCGGTTCCGATACCTAGGGGGGTATCGCTCTGACATTCACAATAATACCAAGGGGGGTATCCATGCAAGCTCCATTTGGTTGGATAAAAATACCCCTAGGGGTATAGTGGCCCAGGAAAGTCTGATTCAACGAAAGGACCCGCAATGTGCCGGACCACCACGTGCATGTACTGCCGCAAGACCACCTGGAGTGGCTGCGGCAACCACGTCGACCAGGTCATGCGAGGCGTGCCCAACGGTGAGCGCTGCACCTGCTCGGCCGTCGACCCGCGCGGCACCACCCGCGAAAAGGGCTCCGCGGGCACCAGCTGGCTTAGCCGACTGTTCGGCCGCTCGCGGGTGTGACTAGAGAACTCTGGCGCCAATAGGGAATCAGCCCGCGCCGCCGTCGTCGTTCTGCTTGTCTGAAAAGTTGTTGAACAATTCCTTGCCAACATTGTTCAACAACCTGTATCGTCACTGGGGACGATAATTGTGACTCCAGTCACCCCGACGTTACGGACGGACCCATGGCAGACGGCAGCACCAAACTCGAAATGACCTCCTCGGCACGGCGGACAGCCCTGCTGGGCGCAATGTTCCTGATGGCCACCAGCGCCATCGGGCCCGGCTTCATCACCCAGACCACGGTCTTCACGGCCCAGCTTGGTGCGGCGTTCGCCTTCGCGATCCTCGCCTCCATCCTCATCGACATCGCCGTCCAGATGAACGTCTGGCGCGTTATCGGCGTCTCCGGGCTGCGCGCCCAGGAGCTTGGCAACCGGGTGATTCCCGGCGTCGGCTACTTCCTGGCCGGCCTGGTGTTCCTCGGCGGTGTGGTCTTCAATATCGGCAACATCGCCGGTACCGGCCTCGGCGCCAACGCAATGCTCGGCGTCGATCCGAAGATCGGCGGCGCGGTGTCCGCGTTCGTGGCCATCCTGATCTTCCTGAGCAAGCGGGCCGGCATGGCGTTGGACCGGATCGTCGTGATGCTCGGCGCCGTGATGATCCTGCTGATGATCTACGTGGCCATCGTCGCCGCTCCGCCGCTCGGTGAAGCACTCAAGAACACCTTCCTTCCGGAGCAGGTCGACTTCCTCATCATCACCACCCTGGTGGGCGGCACGGTGGGCGGGTACATCACCTATGCCGGCGCGCACCGCATGCTGGACTCCGGCGCCACCGGCGTTGAACACGTCCGGCAGATCACCCGCAGTTCGGTGATCGGCATCATTGTCACCGGCGTCATGCGGGTCCTGCTCTTCCTGGCGATCCTCGGAGTGGTCGCAGGCGGCACGGTGCTGAGCAGCGACAACATGGCAGCTGAGGCGTTCGGAGCCGCTGCCGGCGAGATCGGGATGCGGATGTTCGGCATCGTCCTCTGGGCCGCAGCCATCACCTCGGTGATCGGCGCCTCGTTCACCTCGGTCTCCTTCATCACGTCCTCCAAGACCGCAGAGCGTAAGCGGAACCTCATCACCGTCGTCTTCATCGCCTTCTGCGCAACCATGTACCTCTTCCTCGGCCAGGCGCCGCAGCAGCTGCTGATCTTCGCCGGTGCGTTCAACGGCCTTATCCTCCCCGTCGGCTTCGGCGTACTCCTCTGGGTGGCCTGGCGGCGCCGCGACCTGATGAACGGCTACGACTACCCGAAGTGGCTGCTCATTGTCGGTGTGGTGACCTGGCTGCTGACCCTGTTCCTGGGCTGGAACTCGGTTCTGGGACTGGCGCAGCTGTGGTCGGCATGAGCCGCATCGCCGATCGCGGCGCTGCGACCCCGGCCGAGGCACGGGCGGCCTTCCGCGACGGACTGGTGGAGCCGACGTCGGGCTGGTCCCGTGGGTATGCGCAGGCCAACGTGCTGGCAATCCCGCGCGAGCAGGCGTTCGACCTCCTCCTTTTCGCCCAGCGCAACCCCAAGTCGTGTCCTATCCTGAGTGTGCTCGAGCCGGGGGAGACCACCGGCCCGCTGCTCGCCGGCGGGGACATCCGCACCGACGTCCCGAAATACACGGTGTACCGCGACGGCGAAAAGGTCGACGAACCGACGGACATCACCGGCCACTGGCGCGATGACCTGGTCACCTTCCTGATCGGCTGTTCCTTCACCTTCGAGGCAGCACTGCAGGACGGGGGCGTCCGGATTGCGCACATCGACCAGGGCGTGAACGTGCCCATGTTCCGGACCAACCGCGAGTGCGCGCCGGCCGGGGCCATGTCCGGCCCGCTGGTGGTGTCCATGCGTCCGGTTCCGGCGGCCCAGGTGGCCGACGCCGTCCGCATCACCTCCCGCTACCCGGCGGTCCACGGCGCACCGGTGCACATCGGCAACCCGGACGAGCTGGGCATCAGCGACCTCGGTGCACCGGATTTCGGGGAGGCCGTCCGGATTCCGGAGGGTCATCTGCCGGTGTTCTGGGCCTGCGGCGTGACCCCGCAGGCGGCGGTGATGCGTTCTCGTCCGCCGCTGGCGATCGGCCACGCGCCCGGGCACATGCTGATCACCGACGCGCGGGACAGCGACTACCTGGTGCCCTGAGCGCCCCTTTCCGGGAACTTTTGCGCACGTCTGGTGACTCCGACGCCGTCGGGGTCACCAGACGTGCGCAAAAGTTCCGGAGGTGGGGCGTAGGGGCGAAATCCCCGAGGTTCCAGGCGGCCGGCGATCGACGGCCCAGGGGTTTCAGCGGGCGTCGCCCTCAAGGTGCGCCAACAGCTCGGCTTCGGCGGCGTCGAGGTACTCGCGCAGCTCCGCCGCCGCCAACTCGTTCTCACCCGCGCGCAGCCGCTTCACCAGCTGCGCGTTGCGGTCAACGTAATAGGTGTGGAAGTCCGGGGCGGACGCCATGGCATGGAACACCAGCCGCATCTCCGCGAGCACCCGGTCCATCAGCTCCCGCAGCGACCCACTCCCCGTCAGCGCCACCACGGCCTCGTGGAACGCCTGGTTGGCGTTGGCCATGTCGGGCACGGAGCCGGCGTCCCGTGCGGCGCGGGCCCGCCGGATGATGTCCTCCATTGCGTCGAGCTCCTCGGTGGACGGCCGCCCCCACAGCACGGCCGCGGGTTCGATGGTCCGGCGCACCCGGTAGATCTCCCGCACCTCTTCCACGCCCGGGGCTGCGACAAAAACACCCCGGTTCGGGATCCGCGTCACGATCGACTCGCCCGCCAGCGTGGTGAACGCCTGCCGCAGCGTATTCCGGGACACCCCCAGCGACGCGGACAGCGACTGCTCCGACAGCTTGGACCCGGGCGTCAGCTGCCCCGCCGCGATCCGCGCCCGCAGCACCGAGGCGATCCACGCCGTCGTATGCGCGTGCTCAGCCTGCTGCTCCACTTCAGTGCTCATGAAGCAACGGTACCCAGAACTTCACCGCGGACGACGGCGGCACCCGGCTGCTGCTCCCCGCACCGGAAGGTGCCGGCGGAGGAGGCAGAAACCACCGTCTCCATCTTCATCGCCTCCAGCACGGCGAGGGGCTGGCCGGCGCTTACCGGGGCGCCGTCGTCGGCCAGCCACTTCACGAGGTTGCCGCCCATCGGGGCGGTGACTGCGCCGTCGTCGTGCTGTGTTTCCGGGGTGGACGACGACGGAGCGGCGCCGCTTCCGCCTGTCATCAGAGCGTTGAACACCTGCGCCGGCAGTCCCAGCTGGACGGCCTTGCCGTCGAGTTCGACGGTGAGCGTCTCGCGGCGGGCCACCGAGCCGGCGAGGCCGCTGCGCAGCGAGGCCTCGAGGCGTCCGGCGAACTCGGACTCGATCCACGTGGTGTAGACGCCGAGCCGGTCGGGCTGCGTGAAATCGGGGTCGCGCACCACGGCGCGGTGGAACGGGACCACCGTCGGGACGCCCTCGATGCGCAGCTCGTCGAGGGCGGTGCGGGCACGGCGCAGTGCCTGGGCGCGGTCCTCGCCGTGGACGATCAGCTTGGCCATCAGCGAGTCGTATTCGGCCGGGATGCTCGATCCGGAACGGACGCCGGTGTCGACCCGGATGCCGGCACCCGTCGGCGCCTCGAAGACGTCCACCGGTCCCGGCGAGGGGAGGAACCCGCGACCTGCGTCCTCGGCGTTGAGCCGGAACTCGATCGCGTGGCCGTGCGGCTCGGGATCTTCCGTGATCGAGACCGGCAGGCCGGCGGCGATGCGGAACTGTTCGCGCACGAGGTCCACGCTTGAGGTCTCCTCGGTCACGGGGTGCTCAACCTGCAGGCGCGTGTTGACCTCGAGGAAGGAGATCACGCCGTCGGGCGCCACCAGGTACTCGACCGTGCCGGCCCCGGTGTAGCCGGCCTCGCGGCAGATGGCGCGGGCCGATTCATGGATGCGGGTGCGCTGTTCGTCGGTCAGGAACGGCGCGGGGGCCTCCTCCACGAGTTTCTGGTTGCGGCGCTGCAGCGAGCAGTCGCGGGTACCCACCACCACAACGTTCCCGTGGGTATCCGCGAGCACCTGCGCCTCGACGTGCCGGGGCTTGTCGAGGAACCGTTCCACGAAGCATTCGCCGCGCCCGAACGCCATGGTGGCCTCGCGGACCGCGGATTCGAAGGCGTCGTCGATGTCTTCAAGCCGGTGCGCGATCTTCAACCCGCGCCCGCCGCCGCCGAACGCCGCCTTGATGGCCACGGGGACGCCGTGTTCCTCGGCGAAGGCGCGGACTTCATCGGCGTCGGCGACCGGTCCGTCCGTGCCCGGGACCAGCGGGGCGCCCGCCCGGACGGCGATCTCACGGGCGGTGACCTTGTTGCCCAGGCTGCGGATCGCGTCCGGCGACGGGCCAATCCACGTGAGACCGGCGCCCTGCACCGCCTCGGCGAAGTCGGCGTTTTCGGAGAGGAAACCGTAGCCGGGATGCACGGCGTCGGCACCGGCCCGTGCTGCGACGTCGAGCAGTTTGGGGATGTTCAGGTATGTGTCCGCGCTCGCGGAACCGCCCAGTGCGTACGCCTCGTCGCTGAGGCGGACGTGCAGCGCGTCGGCATCGGGGTCCGAGTACACCGCCACGGACGCCAGTTCCGCATCCGCGCAGGCGCGGGCAATCCGCACGGCAATTTCGCCGCGGTTCGCGATCAGGATCTTCTTCATGGTCAGGGCTCCATTTCGACAAAACGTATGGTGGTGCCCGGCGGCAGCTGGGCGGCGATGGGCAGATCCTCCGGTACGACGACGCCGATCACCGGGTACCCGCCCGTCACCGGATGATCGGCCAGGAACAGGACGGGAAGGCCCGACGGCGGCACCTGCAGTGAACCCGCCACCACGCCTTCGCTGGGGAGTTCGTCGGTCCGTGCCCTTTCGAGGGGCTGTCCGTCTGTTACTGCCAGGCGTACCCCGATCCGGTTGGACTCGGCGGTGACGGACCAGTCCTGTGCGGTGAATGCAGCCTGTGATTCGGGCGTGAACCAGTCCTGGCGGGGACCGGCGGTGATGCGCAGCTGCACGGGTGTGTTCGCGTTGGGCTCCAGAAGCTCTCCGGGCAGTGTCGAAGGCTCGGGGGTCCCCACCACCCGCAGTGAGTTGGCAGGACACGCCGCCAATGCGTCGGCATTCGCGGCGTGTCCTGCCAACTCAACGTGGGGGAGCTGCTGGTCGACGGCGCCCACCGGGAGCACCGTCCCCTGCGTGAGGGGTGCGGGGCCGATGCCGGACATCAGGTCGGTCGCGCGGCTGCCGAGGACGGGCGGGACGGCGATTCCGCCGCGGACCGCGAGGTAAGTGCGCAGACCGGCGTCGGGTAGGTCGAGGTGCAGGCTTTCGCCGTCATGCAGGGCGAACGGGGCGCACATTGGTGCGGGCCGGTTGCCGGTGTCGCTGCGGATTTCGGTGGGTGTGGGCGCGCCCGTGAGGGCCAGCGTAAGCTCACCGTGCGCCTTCACCGAGAGGCCGCCGAGGACGCTTTCGACGACGGCGTCCCCCGGCTCATTGCCCACCAGACGGTTGGCCTGCCGGGTGCTGGCGGCATCCGCGGCACCGGAGACAGAGACGCCGAGGTCGCTGAGTCCGGGCCGGCCCAGGTCCTGGATAAGGCTCTGCGGGCCGGGCGACAGTACCTCAAGCGACGGTGAGGTAGCGGCGGCGGGGCCGGCGCCGTCGTCGTTCTCTGCTGAAGTGTCTGCCTCTTTTACAGTGTCAGCAACCTCGATGACCTCCCGAACCGCGACGTACTGCACGGTGGTGCCGGGGCGGAGGAGGGCGGGCTGGTCGCGGTCGAGGTCCCACATGCGGGCGGCGGTGCGGCCGATGAGCTGCCAGCCGCCGGGGGAGCGGCGCGGGTAGACCGCCGAGAAGTTGCCGGCCAGTGCCACCGATCCGGCGGGTACGGCGGTGCGTGGGGTGTCGCGGCGCGGGACGTTGAGTGACTCGTTTTCGCCGACGAGATAGGCGAAGCCGGGGGCAAAGCCACCGAACGCAGCGGTCCACAACTGGCCGGTATGGGCTTCGATGACGCCGTCCGCGCCGAGGCCGGTGAGGGTGCCGACGTCGGTGAGGTCATCGCCGTCGTACACCACCTCGATCCGGACAGGATCGCCCGTCAATCGGGTGTCCTCCGACGGGGTGGGATCGAGTGCGGCGATCGATGTCCGTGCGGTGCGGGCGCTGGTGGGGGAATCGAAAACGGCCAGCACGGTCTGTGCTGCGGCGAGGACGTCCACCTGGCCCTTCAGCGGATGCTGCACCAGGCGGGCGTGGACGGCGAGTACGGAATCGAGCGATTCGAGGTCGATGAGCAGTGCGCGTGGTCCGGCCCAGCGGATCTGTGCCTGCGGGATCCCAGGACTCACACGAAACTCCGGATCCTGACGCCGGCAGCCTCGAGTTCGCGGCGGACGGCGGCGGACATCGCCACGGCGCCGTCGGTGTCGCCGTGAAGGCAGATACTTTCGGCTGAGGTCCTGATGGTGGAGCCGTCGCGGGCGATGAGAGTGCCTTCAGTGGCGAGTCGGACCATGTTGGCGGCGACGGTGTCCTCGTCGTGGAGAACGGCGTCCGGTTCGCGGCGGGAGACGAGGGTGCCGTCGGGGTTGTAGGCGCGGTCGGCAAAGGCTTCGGAAACTCCGCGGAGGCCAGCGGCTTCGGCTTTGCTGAGTGCCACCGAGCCCGGCAGCAGCAGCATCGGGAGGTCGCTGCCGAAGGCTTTGACGGCGTCGACCACGGCCTGGGCCTGGACCTCGTGGGTGACGATGGTGTTGTAGAGGGCGCCGTGCGGTTTCACGTAGCGGATGGTTCCGCCGGCTGCCCGGGCGATCGCGTCGAGTGCGCCGATCTGGTAGAGGACGTCGTCGGCCAGTTCTGTGGGGGAGCAGTCGAGAAAACGGCGTCCGAAGCCGACGAGGTCGCGGTAGCCCACGTGGGCGCCGATGGTGACACCGGCGGCGACGGCGTCGCGGCAGGTCTGGGCGATGGTTGAGGGGTCGCCGGCGTGGAAGCCGCACGCCACGTTGGCGCTGGAGACGGAGCGGAAGATGGCGGCGTCGTCGCCCATGGTCCAGTTGCCGAAGGACTCGCCGACGTCGCTGTTGAGGTCGATGTAAGCCATAAGTGATCCTCGTCTCGTTAAGTGGTTCACTCAGCATGCCTCATGACGCAGGATTGTTCAACAATGTTTGGTGATCGGGTTGCAAAAGGAGCGCCGCCGCACGCACAAAAAAGGGAGGGAGCCTCATCGAGGCTCCCTCCCTTTCTGTTACTCCCTGCGTTACGAGAGCACGTTCACCCGTGAGTCGCGGCGGCCGAACAGTGCGTAGTCGGCGGACGCGCGGCCTGGTCCGACCAGCGCGAGGGCCAGTGCAGCAGCACCAAGCAGCAGTACAAGCTCGTAGCCGTTGTTGGAGACAAAGATGCCGGCCGAGAGGTGCACCAGTACCAGGGCGCCCAGCATGTCGAGTGTCAGCAGGACTGCCACCGGGCGGGTCAGCAGGCCGAGGATCAGCGCGATACCGCCGACCAGCTCCAGCGTTGCAATAAAGGGTGCTGCGATGTCGGCCATGGGGATTCCCATGTCGCCGAACGCGGCGGTGGTGCCGGCGATGGTCCATTCGTTGTACTTCTGCCAGCCGTGTGCGGCGAAAAGGAAGCCGACGACGACGCGGAGAACGGTACGGGCGGTGGTGGTCAGGGTGGCGTTGTTCATAAGGATCCGTTTCGGGGTCTGGGTGGCGGTGCCTCTGGTTGGCGGGCACCGCCGTCGTACGTGTGTGTCCTGTGAATGCTTAGCGGACGAGGGCGAAGCCGCTGGTCCACTGGATATTCTCGCCGGCGGCGAGGGTCAGCTGCAGGAAGCCGATGGCTTCGAGCTCGCGTGCGCGGGCCAGTGATCCGGCGTCGACCGCGTCCACGCCGCCTGCTTTGACAGCGTCGGCGAGGGTGTTCTTGGCGTCGGCGTCGTCACCGGCGATGAGCACGGTGGTCTGGTTCTGGCCGACGGTCTTGGAGCCGAGGGTTGCGGCGAAGTTGGTGTTGAAGGCCTTGAGAACCTTCGACGACGGCAGTGCGGACGCCAGTTCGGCGGCGGCGGAGCTGTCGGACGGGACCACGAGGGAATCGAAGGTTTCGAAGTTCAGCGGGTTGGTGATGTCGACGACGATTTTGCCGGCAAGCTGCTCACCGTACTGTGCGGTGATGTCTTTGAGGGCGGGGTAGGGGACAGCCAGAACGACGACGTCGCCGTTGACGGTGGCGCCGGTGCTGGAAGAGTCGATGTGCTCGACGGACGAGCCGCCGGCTGCAACAACGCTTGCAATGGCGCTGCCCATGTTGCCATTGCCGAAGATGGTGAACGAAGTCATGTGGAGCTCCTTTGTGGGAATTGCTTGCGGATACAACTAAAAACCTAGCACCGATTAGTTGTAGTTGCAAGCGTTACGTAGAATGAAGCTATGACGCGATGGCTCAGCAGGGAAGAACAGGATGTATGGAAGCGGATGGCGGCTGTGCTCGAGCTGCTGCCCGCGGCGCTCGACGGGCAGTTGACGCGCGACGAGGACCTCACGCACTTTGAGTACTTTGTGCTGGCCTCGTTGTCCGAGGTGCCGGGGCGTACCCTTCGGATCACGGCGCTTGCCTCCCAGACCAATGCAACGCTTCCCCGGATTTCCCGGGTGCTGACGGGCCTGGAGAAGAAGGCCCTGGTGGAGCGGAGCGAGTGCAGCGAGGACCGGAGGGCAAAGAACGTGACGCTCACCGAGACAGGCTGGACAAAGCTCGTCGGTGCGGCGCCGGGTCACGTCGAGTTTGTGCGGGGGATGGTGTTCGACCAGCTCACAGCCGAGCAGGTGTCGCAGCTGTCCGACATTACGACGCAACTCCTGAAGACACTCGACCCCGAGGGCAAGATGTTCGCCTCGTTGGGGAAGTAGGACTCGAGTCTTTCCTTGCTGCCGGGCTCGCATCGGGGGTCTTGTTTTGGCGCTTGGGCGCGCGGCCCGGGTTGGCGACGCTGGGCTTCGTCTCGGCGCGCCGATTCGGTGCTCTTGTTTTTGGATGCGCCCCGTGTACTGCCTCGCTTTCAAGCGCCACTCTCGACGCCAGCGAAAATGTCGTAGGCAGATGATGTTATGGGTTCATGGCGGGGAAGCACTCAACCTGGGTCTCTGAGGAGACGGCCCTGTGGGCGTCTGACTCAGTCATGGGCCCGTTGGTGGGGCAACTGGCTCACCATCCCGTGACCCACCGGGATCTTGAGGCGTCGCTGGAATGTCTGGGGGAACTCGCGTCCCTGCGGGCATGGGTTGACGCACAGGAGGCGAAACTGCTGACCCGCATCGCTGAACTCACAGTGGGTGCCCTTGCCGCGGATGGGTACGGCGGCCTTGTTGCACAGGAATATGGGGAGAGCCTTGCGGCGGCTGAAATCGGTTCGGTGCTACGGATTCCGGATGGTTCGGCAGGAAAGCTCATCGACCAGTCGAAGCTGCTGGTGAGTTTCTTCCCCTCCACCGTGGAAGCGCTTCAGCTGGGGAAGATTTCGCGGCGGCATGCTGTGGCTGTTTCGCAGGAGTGCTGTGGTGTTCCCGAGGATGAAATCCCAGAATTTGAGGACCAGCTGCTCGAGATCGCCCGGGAAACAACGGTTGCGAAGTTGAGCCACCGGGCGCGGCGTCTTCGTGAGCAACTGCATCCCGAGTCGTTGGAGAAGCGGCGGGAAAAGAAGGTTCGTGACCGTTCCGTTCTGGTGGAGCCCGACCGTGACGGCATGGCCTGGTTGAGTGCCTACCTGCCGGCGGAGGAGGCCTACGGGATTGAGCACCGCATCGATCTGACAGCCAGGGCTCTGCAGTGCCCGGATGAACAGCGGACGCTGAGCCAATTACGCGCGGATGTGTTTTCCGATCTGCTGACCCATACCTGTGCGTCGGACCCGACGGTCGAAGCGGCCGGTGCGGTCGCAGCGCCTTCACCGTCGGCGTCGTCTGCCTTTGGGTCATCGTCGGGGCCGTCCGGTGCCCAGTCGTCAGGCTTCGCTTCGTCGGCCGGACAGCCAGGCGGATCCGGACAGTCAGCAGGACCCGGACAGTCCAGCGGCTATCGGGGAATCGCCGCCCGCGTCTTTGTGACGGTGCCGGTACTGACTTTGCTTGGCGGAGATGAACCCGCTGAACTGGACGGCTACGGCCCCATCGATGCGGAAACAGCGAGGCGGCTGGCCGGGCACGCGCCGTCGTTCACCCGCCTTCTGACCCATCCGGAAACGGGAGCGGTCCTGTCGGTGGGCAGGACGAGGTACACCCCGCCCAAAGATTTGCAGGACTGGGTCAGGGTGCGGGACAGGACGTGCCGGCATCCAGGCTGCAACCGTGTGGCGGTGCGGTGCGAGATCGACCACACGACACCGTGGTCGCAGGGAGGGGAAACCTGTGCAGGTAACCTCGGAGCATTCTGCAAGCGTCACCACATGTTCAAGACATTGAGCTTCTGGAAACACCGACAACCGGTCGAGGGGACAATTGTGTCCACCTCATTCGCTGGGCGGACCTACATCACGCGTCCGGAACCGTACGGTGCCAGAGCACAGGCGCCGCCGCCGTTTTGAGAGGCGGGGCTTGAAATGTGCGGGCCCCTGCGCTCACACAAGTGGCCGGCTCACACAAGTGGCCGGCTCGCACAAGTGGCCGGCTCGCACAAGTGGCCGGCTCGCACAAGTGGCCGGCTCGCACAAGTGGCCGGCTCACACAAGTGGCCGGCTCGCAGCTGGAGCCGGCCACCGCGGGAGTCAGGAAACCTGCAGGCCGCCGTTGATGTCGTATGTGGCGGCGGTAATGAATCCGGCGTCCGGCCCGACGAGGAAGCTGATGAGCGCTGCCATCTCGTCCACGGTGCCCACCCGGCCAACCAGGATGTCCTTCGACATATCGCGCTTCCGCTCCTCGGTGAGGGTTCCGCCCATGATGTCGGTATCCACCGGGCCGGGAGCAATGCAGTTCACGGTGATGCCGTGTTCGCCCATTTCCCGCGCGAGCGCCCGGGTGAATCCGATGATCCCGGCCTTCGACGCGCTGTACGCAACCTTGGAGTAAGTTCCACCGCCGCGCTGCGCCGAAATGGACGAGATGCTCACTACACGCCCCAGCTTCCGGTCAATCATCCCGTGAAGTACGCGCTGCGTGACGAGGAAGGTGCCGGTCATGTTCACCGCGAATACACGTTCCCAGGCTTCCTTGGTCTCCTTCATGAATTCCGTGGGGGAGCTGATGCCCGCGAGGTTGGCCAGCGCCACGATCGGCGGCAGCTCAGCCTCAATGCGGCTGATCGCGGCATCGACAGACGCTTCGTCGGAGACATCCGCGCCGACTCCGATGGCCTTGACTCCGTTCCGCTGCGCAATGTCGGCTGCAGCCTCTTCTGCTGCAGCGCCGTCGATATCGAGGATGGCAATGTTCCAACCCTCGCGGGCGAGCCGGTCTGCGGTGGCCCGCCCGATCCCGCGAGCCGACGCTGCTCCGGTGAGTACTGCCGTGCGGTCAGAGGGGAATGCTGCTGTTTCTGTCACGTTTGCTCCTGATGTTGATCGTTCTGATGGATGAAGTGTTCGTAGTCGTCATAGGTCTGGTTGATGTGTGCCTGCATGGCTTTCCGGGCAACCTCCGGATCGCGGGTGCGGATCGCGTCGAGCACCAGCGCGTGGTGCTCCATGGCATGCTTCTGCACTTCAAGGAACGACGACGTCTCGCGCCTCATCGTGTACAGCAGCTGCTCGAGCGGGCCGAGTATCACCGGAATAAAGGGATTCGCCGAAGCGCGGAAGACGGCTTCGTGGAAAGCAAGGTCAGCGGTGGTGACTGCATCAAGGTCGCCCGCCTCGTGAGCGCGCCGCAACGCCTCGTTGGTGGACTCCATGAACTGCAGGTCATCTTCCGTGGCGTTCAGGGCGGCCAGCTCAGCCGCGCCGATCTCCACCATGCGGCGGATCTCCAGCAGGCGGAGCGAAACATCGGGGGAGGTGGTGGCTGCCGAGGCAGACCGGATGATCGCCTGCAGGTCCGTCCACTGGGCTGTCGGTTTCACATAGGTTCCGAGCCCACGCTTCACCTGGACAATGTTCTGCGCCTGCAGCTTTTTGAGTGCTTCCCGGACAGTCAGCCGGCTGACGTCGGACTCGGCAGCCAGTTCAGCCTCCGAAGGCAGCGACGCTCCCGGCGGATAGGTGCCCCTGATGATTCGATCGAGGATCTCCTCAAAGACCGACTCAGCCAGTGATGTACGTGCCACCGGGGCACCCCCTCACAGGCCAGCGGGCAAGCAACGTTGCTTCTCGCATGTGCACTGTACTTTCCTTCAACTTTTACTTGTCAGATGTCATATGTGTAGTGCTAGTGTGTCATTCAGCACACTGCTCGTCAACGCACAGCGGGCATCGTGCTGATCTAAGACGGCAACGAGGCTTGCTTAGCTGACGAGGAGCACACTACGTGGATCTACAACTACTTTTGGCGCTGGTTCTTGGAATCGCGACCATCATCATCCTGGTGCTGAGGACGCGTCTCGACGCGTTCGTGGCACTGCTCATTGCCGCCCTGGTAACGGGCATCGTTGCGGGACAGGCTCCGCTCGAGATTGTTTCGGCCATCACCACCGGCTTCGGCAACACGCTGGCTTCAATCGGCATTGTCATCGGGCTCGGAGTCGGCATCGGAAAGATTCTGGAAGTCTCCGGGGCCGCAAACTCCCTGGCACTGGCATTCCTGAAGCTTTTCGGCAAGGGACGTGAGCCCTGGGCGCTCGGAAGCGTTGGCGCCCTGGTTTCCATCCCGGTCTTCTGCGACTCCGGATACGTCATCATGAACCCGCTTGCACGTTCCATTGCACGGGTGAAGCGCGCGGGCTACATCACCCTCGCACTGGCGCTTGGCTGCGGCATGACCCTGACGCACCACCTGGTGCCGCCCACCCCCGGACCGCTTGCTGTCGCCGGCATCCTTGGTGCTGACCTCGGTGCCCTGATTCTGGCGGGCCTTGTCTTTACGGTCATCCTGCTTCCCATCGTGGTCATCTACGCCCGGTGGATTGGGCCCAAGATTGAACCCGACATGTCGCAGAGCGTCCGCGAGATGGTCTATGGCACGGCAGTAGCCCGGTCGGGCGGACGCACTGCCACGGCAGTTGCGGATCACGACGACGCCGGTACTCACGGCGACGGCGCGCCCACCCTTGGAGATTCCGAGAGCATGCACGGCTCCTCCGTGGATATCGATAACACCGACCTCGGCGCGCCTCCGGCCGGTGCCAAGCCGCACCGGGTTGGAGCGTTTGTTGCTTCCCTTCCGCTGCTTGGTCCGCTGCTGCTCATCATCCTCAACACAGTGAGTGCCGCGATCGACCAGAATAACCAGGGCGTCATCGGCACCGGCGAGTACGAGCCCTCCACCTGGGCAGTACCGCTGGCATTCATCGGTAACCCGGTGGTTGCGCTGGTCATCGGCGTCCTGCTTGCGGTCTACGTTCTGCTGCCGCGCTGGACCCCGCGCTCCAAGGTGCAGGGCTGGTTCGCGGAAGCTGCCGCGTCCGCAGGTCTCATCCTGCTCATCACCGGTGCCGGCGGCGCGCTTGGTCAGGTCCTCCGCAGCTCCGGTGTGGGCGACGCCCTCGCCGAAGCGATTGCTGCGACGCCGCTGCCTGCGTTCCTGGTTCCGTTCCTGATTGCAACGCTCGTTCGTATTGCCCAGGGTTCCGGCACGGTTGCAATGATTACGGCAGCGTCAGTCACGGCGCCGCTGGTCACCTCGCTGGGTATCGATCCGATTGTGGCAGCGCTTGCCTGCACCGCCGGCTCTATGGTCTTCAGCTACTTCAATGACTCCTACTTCTGGGTTGTCACGCGCTTCGCCGGACTGGACGGAACTGCGGCACTGAAGGGCTGGTCTGGTATTACGACGGCGGTCTGGGCAGGTTCCATCCCGCTCCTGTTCATCGCGAACGCAATCCTCGGTTAACACGCGGGTGAGCTGATCCGCTATACAGAACCGCTCCCGGGAGATGTCTCCCGGGAGCGGTTCTGTTTAGGCAGCGCACACGTTGGTTATGACGCTGCTTCGAGCCTGCAAGGTTTATCGCAGCCGGATGTTCGAAGGATTGCCCGGGACGGCGACTGCTTTCAATCCCGACTGGTTGGCGTGAAGAAGGCACCACTTGGCCAACTGCATGCCGACGAGCTTACGGACAGACTCGTGCTTTGCCTTCACGAGAGGTGTCGCTGCCGAGCCGAAGACAGCAAGACTGATGCCGTTCTTCCCATGCAGCGCAGGATCACGAAGTACTGCAACCCACGCTTTACCCAACGCAGCCTTCGCCGCATCGGCGCTGCCATTCACGTTCGTGAATTCTCGGGTCAGATGCGCCTTCATGCGCTCCAGGTTTTTCAAGCGCTCGCTTGCTCCGGCTGGTGTCAGGACGGCAGCCGAGCTTACTGGTGCAGGTGCAGCACGAGCGGGAGGTGCCGGTATGTGAGCAACCGATTGCACCCCCATGGGTTTCGGTCGCGCCGACTTTTCATTCACTTGCCCATCGATCCCGAACTCGGGCTCGACTGACTGCTCGGCAAGAAGCGTGAGATGGCTAAGCTCGCGGTGCAGTTTGGCGATCTCGCGATGGATCTCACTGATTCGCTTCACAACGCTGGCACGAGTTGGCGGAGTCTCTGCCTGAGCTGTGTGGAGCTTGGCTTCCACCTCGGAGGAGATACTGCACCGGAAGAGGGCGCAGAGGGTTCGCGCGAGCGGGAGGCGGTCTCCGTCGTCGTGCAATAGCAGGGGAGAAGGGCTCGTCAGGGTCTGCACCACTGAAGCAAGGTTCTCCAGGGTTCCGTAGACTCTTCCAAATCGAAAGCGTTCCATAACCGTTGCGGAATCGATTTGGGGACAATAGACACACTGTGCCAGTCTCAACTCCGGCTCGTTGAAACCGGAAAAGTGCGGCTTCAGGACTGACCGACGGATCACCGCACGAACAACGTCGAGCTGGCCGGAGACCTGTTCTATGGGGTTCGGGACGCCGGTTCCGTTGCCCAGTAGCCATGGCTGCCCGGTATCTGCGGCAAGTGCTACGGCCTGCGGGAACCGCTTCCACTCGCTCACCATGAGGACGCCGGTGACGGTGTTATAGAAGAACCAATCGATTTCAGCGACCGCGCGGCCTGGCGCCTCAACCCGGCAGTTGGTGAACGCCCAGACGTCGTCGTTGAGCAGCGATGAGAGCCTGGCGACATCCTTTTGCGCAGGTTTGTGCGCCGCCGAATTGGTGGAAGGAAAGTGCAGCAACGTCTGGCCTTGATGGGTGCAGGGGATGGTGAAGGAACCCCAACCCCGCACCAGCCGCGCAGAGAGCGCTGAGCTCATCGTAACCGAGCCCGCGGAAACTCGGATTGAACGAGACCCGAGGCGATTAGGCTATGACAAATGGCGGCCACCCCAACCTCAACACCTCGAACATCCATCGCGAGAACAGCCGCCCGCATCCTTCTGGGCCTCTTCCTGCTGGCAGCCGGCACCGCCCACCTGACCTTCGCCCGCTCCGAATTCGCCGCTCAGGTGCCGGCCTGGCTACCGCTCAACACCGACGTCGTCGTAGTGGTGTCCGGCGTCGTCGAACTGGTTCTGGGCGCTGCATTGATACTCCTCCGCCAAATGCGACAGCGGGTCCTGGTGGGATGGATAACGGCAGCCTTCTTTGTCGCCGTCTTTCCCGGCAACATCGCCCAGTACCTCGAAGGAGTCGACGCCTTCGGACTCGACACCGACCGCGCCCGGCTTATCCGGCTCTTCTTCCAACCGATCCTGGTCCTGTGGGCACTGTGGTCCACCGGCGCATGGCACCACCGCCGATTGCTACGCTCCTCAGGTGAGCACCTGCGCCGCTAACGGCATCCCGCCACGACCACGATCGGACGTGGCGCCATCGACATAGACGTGGTCATTGCGCTTGTCGGTGCGGTCATTCTGATCGGAATGGGTTCGATTTTCCGGCACCGGTTCATTCCCAGCCCGGAGTTCTGGTCCGGACTCGAAAAGCTGGTCTACTTTGTGCTCCTGCCCTGCCTGCTCGTCACCGGACTCGCCGACGCCGACTTCGCCTCCATCGAGCCTGGACCGATGGTCCTGGTGCTGGCCGCCTCAGCATCCTTTGCAGCACTGCTCGCCTACGCCACCCGCCGCCCCGCCGCAGGCCAGAACGGCCCGGCATTCACCTCCGTCTTCCAGGGCACCGTCCGCTTCAACACCTACATCGGAGTAACGACGGCGGCAGCCCTCTTCGGATCCGACGGCATCGCCATCGCCGCACTCGCCAACGCCGTCCTGATCCCGTTCGGCAACCTTGCCTCCACCATCGCGCTCGCCCACTACGGACACCACAAACTGCGCGGTTCCGCCGTGGTGCTCGCCGTGTTCCTCAATCCGCTGATCCTGGCGTGCGCCGTCGGACTTGCCGCAAACCTCATCGGCTCCGTACCGGGAGTACAAAGCTTTCTCGATACGCCGGCACCGGCCGCAGTCCTGCAACTCCTGATCGCGGTTCTCGGGCTGCTCGGGGGAGCGGCACTGCCTATCGGTCTCTTCTGCGTCGGCGCCGGATTGCGCGGACGGCTCGTCACCAGGGAGTCGCTACGCCCGGTCGCAGCAGCACTGGTGCTCCGGTTCATCCCGGTTCCGGCCGCGACGCTTGGCCTGTGCCTCCTGCTGGGATTCACTGGCCCGGCCGCCGTGGTGTGCGTGGTCTTCCAGTCACTGCCCACCGCTACAAGTTCCTACGTCTTTGCCCGACGCCTCGGCGGCGACGCCTCCCTCATGGCCCAGATCACCGCCGCACAGACCGTCCTCTCGGGTGTAGTACTGCCGACGTGGATTCTGGTCGCCCTCACGGTGCTCATGTAAACAGTGACCCACGCAGGCACAGCCCTCACCTAAGCGCGGAGCCCATATTGCTCGCTAGGATCGATCCATGGAAACCCGCGAAGCCGCCGCAGATACCCTCGTCACCCTCAGCGACATCGAAGACGCCGCCGAACGCATCAGCGACCTGGTCCTGCGGACACCGCTCATCCAGCTTCCGCACCCCGAGCGCCCGGACGAGATCCTGCACTGCAAAGCTGAATCCCTCCAGCCCACCAGCGCCTTCAAGCTCCGCGGCGCCTACAACACCATTGCCCAGGTGCTGGATCAGGCCCGTGAACACGGCATCGTCGCCCAGTCCTCAGGCAACCACGCCCGTGCAGTTGCCTGGCTGGCACACCGGCTGAACCTCCGCGCCGTCATTGTCATGCCCGACGCCGCACCGCTGCCGAAGATCGCCGCCGTACGTGCACTCGGAGCAGAAGTGGAGATTGTTCCCTCAGCCCTACGCGACATCCGCGCCCACGAACTCGTTGCCGAACACGGCTACGTCCATGTTCCGCCCTACGACGACCCGCGGATCATCGCCGGGCAGGGGACCGTGGGACTCGAAATAGTGCAGCAACTGCCCGAGGTGGACACCGTCCTGGTGCCGATTTCCGGCGGTGGCCTCATCTCCGGAATCGCTACCGCGGTCAAGGGGATGAAGCCTGAAACCCGCGTGATCGGAGTGGAACCGGAACTCGCCGCGGACGCCGCCCAGAGCTTCCGCGAAGGCCGCCGCATCACCTGGGAGCAGGAACTGACCTACCGCACGGTGGCCGACGGCCTGCGCACCCCCGCCCTCGGGGTGCACCCGTGGGAGCATGTGAAGCGCTACGTCGACGACATCATCACGGTCACCGAGGAGCAGATCCTCTCCGCCATGCGCCACCTCACCCTCGAAGGCAGGCTGGTGGTGGAACCGTCCGGCGCCGTTGCCACGGCTGCCTGGATGCACGGACTCATTCCCGGCCATCACGACGGCGACACGGTAGCCGCCGTCGTCTCCGGCGGATCAGTGGACCCGGCCCTGCTCGCGAAAGTGCTGCAGCGGCAGTTCTAGAGCCGTTCGAGGAAAGCGGTGAGCAGTTTCACCCACTGCTCGCGCGCGGCGTCGTTCGCTTCCGGGGAGGGCAGGCCCATCTGGCTTGCCACGATCGACGCGGTCCCGTTCTTCTTGGGCTCGCTGGTGACAAGGACCGATGAGCCGTCCCGGGCACGCGATCGCCACGTCAGACGCCGGTCGGATCCACCGGTCTTCGGAGGTTCAGCGAGCAGCAACTGTACAGTCGCGTTCCCGGCAGCGAACTCCGACCACCGCGCCATGAGCTCCTTCAGACCGAGCGCCGTCGACCTGCTCACGCTCAGCTGGAACGTGCCGTCGGAACGCTGCCCGGGAACCCGCCGCCCGATGTGGTGCTCGTAGGCGACCGCTATGGACTGCGCCCACCAGCCGGCCGAGTCCATGGTGCCGTCAAGTTCCTCATGAACCTTCAGCGCAATGTCCTTGTGGCTCAGGTCCCGGCCTCCAACCGAGTCCAGAAACCTGAGCCACTGGTCCCACGAGCGGTTGGTGGCCCGCTCGATGGACGCAATTTTGGAGTCGGTTGCCATTCCCGAATACTGTCACGCCCCACCGACGTTTGAGTTACCCGCCGGTCTGCAACTCATCCGAGCCGCCGGACACCCGTCCACTGGACTTCTGCAACCGGTCAATGTGCTCGGATGCTTCGGCCTTGGTGATATCGGCAGGAATCTCCTCACCGGCTTCCCGCGCCAGCGTATCCAGATAGCTGCGCTGGGCCTCGGTCATGGGTTCATCACCGGTGACCCAATCTTCAGGGTCACGGGCGAAACCGCCCTGTGGTTCCGGCGTCGGGCTTCCCAGTGTCTTGTCAGACATGTCCATGCTCCTTCGATTGGAAATTACGGCTGTGCTTCCGGCGGCAGCGCTTCATGGTGGGCGCGGCCGTGCGTCCGGCGGTCTTCCTTCATCTCGGCTTCGAACAGGTGCCGCTTGCCCTCGACGAGTTCATCGCGCGCACGCTTTTCCAGGGCTTTGAACTCCGAGTAGTAGTGGTCGTCATAGTCCTCGACAATCTGGAACGTCCACCGCCCCTCAATGACATTCCGGCCCACTATGTTCTGCTCCAGCTCATCGGCGAGGCTGTCATGCCCGGCTTCGCGCAGCAGATCCACGGCCTCACCGAGGGCAAGATCCCCCTTGCCGGTCAACCGATGGAATCCATACAGAAGGCCGCGGGCGTGCTCCACCACTTCGAGCGCTTCCGAGAGCTTCCCGAGCGCCTCCACCGTCTTGTCCGAAGCCGATGCGGGCCGTTGATGGTTGCTGTCCGGCCCGTCCGATCCTGAGATAGTCATACTGCTTACCATATACAGCACGAGCGACGGTTGGGGTGATTTTCGGCTCCGCCCTATGCCGATACTCCGCACCCGCCTACCCTGAATTCATGCCCACCAACAGCTGGACACCGGCCGGCAGCAGTACGACGACGGCGCCTGACCTCCCAGCCATCCAGCGCCACACCGTCCGGGTCCTCATCGCAGCCCAAATCCTCGGTGGGATCGGTATGGGATCAGTCCTTTCGATCGGCGCTGTGATGGCCGCCGTGATCTCCGGTTCCGAAGCGCTCTCCGGCACTGCCGCCACGCTCAGTACGCTTGGTGCCGCGGCCAGCGCCATTCCGCTGGCGCGGCTGGCCCAGCGGCTTGGACGCCGCACTGCGCTGACCACGGGTGCACTTATCGCGGCGTCGGGATCGCTCACCGTGGTGGGGGCGGCAGCGCTCGAATCCTTCCCGCTCTTGCTCCTGGGGTTCGCGCTGCTCGGCGTGGGCGTCGCCGTCAACCTGCAGTCCCGCTTTGCAGCAACGGACATTGCAAGCTCCCAGCGTCGGGGCCGCGACCTTTCGCTGGTGGTCTGGTTCACCACCGTCGGAGCGGTCCTCGGCCCCAACCTGATCGGCCCAGGCGAAGTGGTGGCCGATACGCTCGGCATGCCTGACCTGACCGGGCCCTTCCTGATTGCCGCTGCCGCACAGGTCGCGGCTGCGGCAGTGTATCTCGTGGCACTGCGGCCTGATCCGTACCTCCTGAGCCGCACCCTACCGTCGGACCCCAGGGATGACGCGCCCGGAATGGTGCGGGGCAGGGGAGCGCTCATCTTCGCGATCGGGTCCGTTGCGGTCAGTCACGCGGTCATGGTGTCGGTGATGTCCATGACTCCCGTGCACCTGGTGAACCACGGCGTGACGCTGACCATCGTCGGCCTCACCATCAGCCTGCATATCGCGGGCATGTATGCGCTGTCGCCGGTGTTCGGCTGGTTGAGTGACCGGGTTGGACGGGTTGGCACCATCCTGATCGGCCAGGCGCTGTTCATCGTCTCACTGACCTTCGTCGCATTCGGGGCGGACAGCCCCGTGCTGGTCACGATCGGCCTGATTTTCCTCGGCCTGGGCTGGAGCGCGTCAACGGTGTCAGGTTCGGCCCTGGTGGCTGACCTCGTCACCGGCGCAGCACGTGCCCGGATTCAGGGCCGCACTGACCTCTCCATGAACCTTGCCGGCGCGTTCGGTGGCGCAGCCTCGGGCGTGGTGCTGGCCATGGTGGGCTACTCGGGCCTGGCCTGGGCGGCCGGGTTGCTTGTGCTGCTCATCGTGGCGGGCGCGACGACGATGCGCACCGCCCGTCCGCTCTCCGTGTAGAGGATCAAGAGAGCAGCGCAGGTCCTACTTGTGCGCCGTTTCATCCCAGAGTGTGCTCATCTCCGTCATCGCCCGCTCCATGATGGCGAGCATTGCGGCGTGCGCGTCCACGGCGTTACCGCGCTGAATCGCGCTCGCCACATCCACATGCATCTGCAGCGCTTCCTCATGCGGATGATCGGGCATCATGCCGTAATGCGTGCGGCCGGTCAGAACCTCTGCAACCAGTGAGTTCAGCTTGCCGAACATCTCGTTCCCGGAGCTAGACAGCACCAAATGGTGGAACTGGATGTCGAGTTTCAGGAAAAGTTCCGTGTCGCCATCCCGCCCGGCGGCCCACAGTTTTCCAGCCAGCCCCATCAGCTCGCTGGCGTCGGCCAGCGGAGCACGCATGGCGGCAAGGCGAGCGGCCTGGGGCTCGACGGCGGTGCGCAGCTCAGTGAGCGAGCGCAACTGTGCCACCCGCCCCGGCGAAGCGAGGCGCCAACGGATGACCTGCGGATCGTAAAGGTTCCATTCGGTTGCGGGAAGGACCTGCACACCCACCCTTCGGCGGGACTGCACCATCCCCATTGATGCAAGAACGCGGAGCACCTCGCGAATTACTGATCGTGAAACCCCATAACGTTCCTCAAGCTCCTCGATGCGCATGATGCTGCCGCTCTGCCACTCACCCGCGCCGATGGCGAGCCCCATCTGGTCCACCACCGATGCGTGAAGGCCGGAAAAGGCGACGTCGGAGGGTTGGGAATCGGCGGCTGACATGGAGGAAGCGTACCAACAGCATCCCAATCGCGACTGTGCGTTGCATAAGTATGATCTTTGTGACTACACTCACTCGATATAGCAGATGTAATACATCTACTCCAGCCCCGCATCCAGCGGTCGGCCCTCAATGAAGAGAGAATTGGAGACACAGTGCAACGCACAATCCTGCGGAAAGCCGGCATCACGGCAGCAATCGCAATGTTCGCCGGCGGGTCACTGGCCGCATGCGGCGGCAGCGGCGGTGAAGGTGGGGAGGAAGCAGGTTCGGACACCCTGCGGGTCACCCTCGCCAACCACGTCTGGACCGAGCAGATCATCGCCGCCATCCCGGAATTCGAAGAGGAAACGGGTCTCACGGTTGAGGTGACCCAGCTTGGTGAAGACCAGCTGTCAGCCCAGTACAACGTGCAGCTCAATGCCGGCACGGACGAGATCGACGTCATGATGTACCGCCCGCTCCAGGAAGGAAAGCTGTTCGCACAGAACGGCTACCTGGCTGACCTGACCGAGCGCGTTGAAGCCAACAGTGAATGGGACTGGAGCGATTTCCAGCAGGGTCCCGTGGATTCCACCACCTATGAGGACAAGGTCGTCGGAATTCCCACCATCACTGAGCGTGAGGTCCTCTACTACCGCACCGATCTCCTGGAGCAGGCAGGGTTGGAAGTTCCTGAAACCCTCGAGGAACTCGAAGCCGCCGCCAAGAAGATCAACGAAGAGAACCCTGACGTGGCAGGTTTCGTGGCCCGCACCGGCAAGTCCCCGGCCGTCACCCAGTTCTCCAGCTTCCTGTACGGCTTCGGTGGTGACTTCATCGATGACGAGGGCAATTCCGCCGTCGCCAGCCCCGAAGCAAAAGAGGCCTACGCCTACTACGGACGCATGATCAACCAGTATGGACCGGAGAATGTCAGCACTGACATGAGCTGGCCCGAGGCCATGGCCATCTTCACCCAGGGTGGCGCCGCGTTCTACACCGAAGCTGACAGCCTCTACCAGAACGCTACGGACCCGGCGAACTCCCAGGTGGCGGAGAACGTGGGCTTCGCACCGATGCCCGCCGGACCGGCCGGCTCCAAGCCCTACAACGTTCCGTCATGGGGCCTCGGCATCAACGAGGCATCGAAGAACCAGGACAACGCCTGGAAGTTCGTTGAGTGGGCCACCAGCCAGGAAATGGTTCTCAAGATCCAGCAGGAAGGCGTTCCGGGACCCCGCCAGTCGGTCTGGGCCAATCCTGAAGGTACGGCAACCTACCCCGAGGACCTCGCAGCGGCCATCGAAGTCAGTGCCGAAAACGGTGTCGGCCACGACCGCCCGCTGGTCATCAACGTCGGAGAAGCCCGTGAAGTAGTGGGCGAGCCCATCGTCGTCGGAATCACCGGCGGTGACGTTGAGGACGCAGCTGAAAAGGCCAACGAGGCCTTCCAGAAGTTCCTCGACGGCGAACGCAAGTAAACCGATCCGCTGAAGCAGCCGCCGTCGTGCCCGTGAAGCTCACGGGCACGACGGCGGTACTCGCCGGAATCTCCCGGGCTGGCTCCCGATTGAAAGACTTCCCTTACCATCCCCAAGGACGTGGACAATGACCGTCGCCTCCCTGCCGCAGAAATCCGCGTGGAAGGCCTATTCCGACTGGGCTAACAACCACCGGAAGTGGCTTTTCGCGGCACCGGCTATGGCCTTTGTTGCCATCCTCATCATCTTCCCCCTCGCCTGGACCCTCTACCTCAGCCTCACCGACGCTTCCGGTTCAGTCCGCGCAGAATCCGAGTTCATCGGCTTCGCGAACTACACAGAGGTCCTCACCGACACCGACCGCTTCTGGCCGGCCGTAGCCCGCACGTTCATCTTCACCGGTGCAGCGCTCCTGGTTCAGATGGTGCTCGGTATGTGTATCGCCCTCCTGCTGTGGCGCCCGTTCAAGGGTGAGAAATGGGTCCGGGTGGCCATCCTCCTCCCGCTCGTAGCTACCCCCGTTGCCGTCGGCATGATGTGGCGGCTCATCTTCGACCCGAATATCGGCTTCGCCAACCAGGCACTCGCCTGGTTCGGCATCCCCGCACAGCCCTGGCTCTCAGGACAGGACACCGCGCTGGCCACGGTCATCTTCATCGATATCTGGCAGTGGACGCCCATGGTTGTCATCATCCTGCTCGCCGGGCTCACCTCGCTTTCCGAGGAGCCGGATGAAGCCGCACGCATCGACGGCGCCAACGCCTGGCAGCGCTTCAAATTCATCACCGTTCCGCTGATGATGCCCACCATCATTGTGGCCATCCTCCTGCGCAGCATCGACGCCCTGAAGACCTTCGACCTGCTCTACGCCACCAAGGGACGAGGCGGTGGCTCCTTCAACGAAGTAGAGACGCTCAACGTCTACGCCTACGGACTGAGCTTCGACTACAACGATTACGGGTTGTCGTCGACCGTGCTGATTATCTTCTTCCTCATCATCATCGCCGCGATGTGGGTCCTGACCCGCCGCCGGAAGGACGTCCAGAAATGAGCAGCGTTGTCACCCCGAAAATGCTCCGGCCCGGCGCCGAAACGGCCGCCCGCCCGCCCGCACAGCGGCGCCGCCGGAAGCCGCTTGCCACCAGGGCCTATAAGGTCTTCCGTGTCGTCGCCCTGATTGTGATCGTCCTGTCGTTTCTCGCCCCGCTGGCCTGGATGTTCCTCGCATCGCTGAAGACCAACGTGGACATCTACGACGCCAGTAAGACCCTGATCTTCGAACCGACCACCGCGAACTACGAGACAGTCCTCGGCCGGAACAACTACCTGTCCTTTGTCTTCAACAGCTTCTGGGTAGCCTTCGCCTCCACAGCACTCTCACTGATCATCGGTGTTCCGGCGGCCTACTCCATGAGCCGCTTCGCGATGCGCCGCTCTGCCCTCGTGGTCCTCATGGCACGCATCATCCCCGGAGTCAGCCTGCTGGTCCCGTGGTACTACGTGTTCTCCAACCTGTCCATGGTCGGCGGGTACACGGTTCTCATCCTGTCCCACATGTTCGTTGCCCTGCCGCTGATCGTGTACATCCTGATGTCCTATTACGACTCCATGCCGCTGGAACTGGAAGAAGCGGCGCGGGTTGACGGGCTGACCCACATCGGCGCCTTCCTGAAGGTCACTCTGCCGCTCTCGATGGCGGGCATCGCCACCGCGAGCATCCTGGCGTTCATCTTCTCCTGGAACAACTTCATGTTTGCCCTGGTGCTTTCCGGCGCTGATACCAAGACCCTGCCCGTCGCTATCTTCAACTTTGTGGCGTACGCCAGCATCGACTGGGGAGGCCTGATGGCGGCCTCGGTGGTGGTCACCATCCCGATCATGGTCATTGCCCTGTTCACGCAGAAGTACATCGTCTCCGGCCTCACAGCCGGCGCGACCAAGGGCTAGGCCATGGCGGAACCATCAACCCCACCGATTGTCATCATGGGGGTGCAGGGCTCTGGGAAAAGCACGCTCGGTGCGCTCCTGGCGGCCAGGCTCGGCGCCGACTTCGTGGACGGCGATGATCTCCATCCGGAGCAGAACAAGCAGCTCATGGCCGCCGGAACCCCCCTCACGGATGAGAACCGGCTGCCCTGGCTCCATGCCGTCGGAAAGGAACTGTCGAGGGGCGCTGACACGGGCGTCGTCGTCGCCTGTTCCGCACTCAAACGCTCCTACCGGGACCTGCTGCGCGGACATGCGCCGGAACTCTTTGTCCTCCATCCGTACGGATCGAGGGAGCTGGTCGCGGCGCGAATCTCCGCGCGGGAGCACGAATACATGCCGCCGACGCTTCTCGCCTCGCAATACAACACCCTGGAATTGCCGGGGGACGACGAACTCGGGCTCACCGTGGACATCGCTCTCCCGCCGGACGTAATCGTTGACCGCGTCTGTGCACACCTCACCGAAAGCAGCGTCCATGCGCATTAGCCGAATAGAAACCTTCCTCGTCCCGCCCCGTTGGCTCTTTGTTCGGGTGGAGACCGACAGCGGGATTGTCGGCTGGGGTGAACCCGTAGTCGAAGGCCGCTCCGAAACGGTGCGCACCGCGGTCGAGCAGTTGTCCGAGCTGCTCATCGGGCAGGATCCGCTGCGCATCGAGGATCACTGGCAGGTCATGACCAAGGGCTCGTTCTACCGGGGCGGGGCGATTCTCGCCAGCGCGGTAGCAGGTCTGGACCAGGCGCTGTGGGACATCCATGGGAAGTCGCTCGGAGTTCCGGTACACCAGTTGGTGGGCGGGCATGTCCGTGACCGGATCCGGATGTACGGCTGGATCGGCGGCGACGAGCCGGCAGAAATTGCCGACGCCGTCGCCGCCCAGCTCTCCGTGGGGCTCACCGCCGTGAAAATGAATGCCAGCGGCCGAATGAAGCCGCTCGGCAGCGTCGCAGCGATCAACGAGGTGGTGGAGCGCGTCGCCGCAGCACGGGAGGTCCTCGGCCCGCACCGTGACGTTGCGGTCGACTTCCATGGACGATTCACCCTTGCCGATACCCGGCGCATCGCGCCGCTCCTGGAACCGCTCCACCCGTTCTTCCTCGAAGAACCCACCGTGCCGGAGAATTCACATCTGATCGGCGGGCTCACCAGCTCCACCACCATTCCGGTGGCCACGGGGGAGCGGCTGTACAACCGCCAGGAGTTCCTTCCGGTGCTGCAGGCGGGCATCGCGGTGGCGCAGCCCGACCTTTCCCATGCCGGGGGCATCACCGAGGTCCGGAAGATCGCCTCGCTCGCGGAAATTTTCGATGTGCAGCTGGCCCCGCACTGCCCGCTCGGACCGCTCGCGCTGGCGTCCTGCCTGCAGGTCGGCTTCGCGACGCCGAACTTCCTCATCCAGGAGCAGAGCATCGGCATCCACTACAACCAGGGTGCCGAGGTGCTGGACTATGTGTTGGACAAGACGCCGCTCAAGTTCGTCGATGGCTATGTGGAGCGCCTGACCGCTCCCGGCCTCGGGATCGAGATCGATGAATCGGCTGTCCGCATCGCAGACAAGAGCGGGCACGCGTGGCGTTCACCGGTCTGGCGGCACGACGACGGCGCGTACGCCGAGTGGTAAGCACACCCACGCACCCAGCCAGTAAGGACAGATCCATGACCGGTTTCCTCGACGGACTAAAAAAGGCACGCCTGCTGGCGATCATCCGGGGAAGTGACAGTGCGGCATCGGTTCGCACCGCCGTCGCACTTGTCGAGGAGGGTGTCACCTATCTTGAGGTTTCCCTGAATACTCCGGGCGCGCTGGAAGTTATCCGCAGTGTGCGGGACGAAGTGGGTGACCACGCCACCATCGGTGCCGGAACTGTGTTGACGGGCGACGACGCCGGACGGGTCTCGGACGCCGGCGGACAGTTCCTGGTGACGCCCGCCGTTACGGCCGCGGTGGACGCCGGGGTGCTACTGGGACTGCCGGTCCTTGCCGGCGCGCTCACCCCCAGTGAGACGTTTTCCGCAATGGACCGCGGCGCAACGGCGATCAAGCTGTTCCCTGCCTCCCTCGGCGGACCTGCCTACCTTTCGGCCCTGCGCGATCCATTCCCGGAGATCCCGTTCATTCCCGTGGGTGGGGTCAATGCTGCGGCTGCGGCCGATTATCTCGATCGGGGGGCCATCGCCGTCGGTGTGGGTTCGCCCCTGATTGGAGATGCAGCCGGCGGGGGCGACCTGGCGGCACTTCGGCGGCGGGCACACGAATTCCTTGGTATCGGTTTCAGGAAGGAACACCCGGATGAGCGGTGAGCGGCTGGCCACCTCCCAGGTGCTGACCTTCGGCGAGACCATGGGATCCATCCGCGCCGGGGGGCTGCTGCGGCACGGGGGTGCGATGTCAATGTCCCTCGCCGGCGCCGAATCCAATGTCGCGATCGGGCTCGCCCGCCTCGGCCACAGTGTCCGTTGGGTCGGTCGGCTCGGCCAGGATGAGATCGGCAGCTTTGCCTTGAGGACGCTTCGGGGGGAGGGGGTCCTCACTGACGCCGTCGTGCTGGACTCCAGCAGGCCCACCGGGCTCATGCTGCTCGAAAAACGTATCGCGGATGTGTCGCGGGCCGCTTACTACCGTGCCGGATCTGCCGGCTCGGCGTTGGATTTCGATGACCTCTCAGCGGCGCTGGATGCCGGACCGGCGGTTCTTCACCTCACGGGTATCACTCCTGCGCTTTCTGGCGGCGCTGCCAGGGCAACTCTCCTGGCGGCCGAGGGCGCGCGCGAACGCGGCATCAAGGTCAGCTTCGACGTGAACTACCGCGCCAAGCTGTGGGACCGCAAGCCCGCCGCCGAAATCCTGACGTTTCTGGCGGGACTTGCGGACATCCTCATCGCGTCCGAAGACGAGATCGGTCTCGTTGCCGGATCCGCCGGAGAGCTGCCCGAGAGCGAACTCGTCGGCGAATTGCAGGAGCGCGGGGTCGGCGAAGTTGTGGTTAAACGGGGTGGATCCGGTGCAACGGTCTACACAGCTGCGGCCACCCATCATCGAGAGGCCCTGGAGGTGCCCGTGGTGGATACAGTCGGCGCGGGTGACGCCTTCACTGCCGGCTACCTCTCAGCTCTGCTCGACGGCGAACCGATCGAGCAGCGACTGCTTCGCGGCGTGACGCTGGGAGCGTTTGCCGTTGCTGCGACGGGCGACTGGGAAAACCTCCCTGACCGCAGCGAGTTGTCCCTCCTGCAGTCCGCCGGAACCACCATCCGTTAGTTGAACCCCAATACAGCAGAAACTCAATGCAGCAGAAAGAAACACCGTGAAAATCCGTTCCGCAGAAGTGATCGTTTCCAGTCCCGACCGCAACTTCGTCACGCTGAAGATCACAACCGAGGAAGGCATAACCGGCCTCGGTGACGCAACGCTCAATGGCCGCGAACTGGCCGTTTCGGCCTACCTCGAACATCACGTGGTTCCGTTGCTGATCGGCCGGGACGCCCATCGCATTGAGGACACCTGGCAGTTCCTGTACCGCGGCGCATACTGGCGGCGCGGACCGGTGACCATGGCAGCGATCGCCGCCGTCGACGTCGCGCTGTGGGATATCAAAGCCAAAGCAGCGGGCATGCCGCTGTACCAGCTGCTGGGAGGAGCAAGCCGCACAGCCGTGCGGGCGTACGGACACGCCAGCGGACGAGACGTGCCGGAGATCCTGGACTCCGTGCGTGAGCACCTTGAGCTGGGCTACAAGTCCATTCGCATCCAGACCGCGGTACCCGGAATCAACGCGGTCTACGGGGTCGCTGCCCAGCCCACGGCAGGGGGAGTGCGCTACGACTATGAGCCTGCGCAGAGGGCGGCACTGCCCGCCGAAGAGGACTGGGATTCACGCGCGTACCTGCGGCACATACCTACCGTGTTCGAGGCCGTCCGCAACGAGTTCGGCCCCGAACTGCCGCTTCTTCACGACGGTCACCACCGGCTCACGCCGATCCAGGCGGCCCGCTTGGGGAAGTCGCTTGAACCGTACGACCTGTTCTGGCTTGAGGACTGCACACCGGCCGAGAATCAGGACGCCCTGCGGCTGGTCCGCCAGCACACCACCACCCCGCTGGCGATCGGCGAGGTGTTCAACACGGTGTGGGACTACCAGACGCTCATCCGTGAGCAGCTCATCGATTATGTACGGTCAGCAGTCACGCATACGGGTGGCATCAGTGCCATGAAGAAGATCCTCGACTACGCCGCGCAGTACCAGATCAAGTCGGGTATCCACGGACCGACCGACATCTCACCGGTGGGTATGGCAGCAGCGCTTCACCTCGACCTGGCAATCCATAACTTCGGAATCCAGGAATACATGCGGCATGGAGACCTGACGAACGAGGTGTTCGAACAGTCCTTCACGTTTGTGGACGGGTACCTGCATCCCGGTGACCAGCCGGGGCTCGGTGTGGAGCTCAACCTCGAGGCGGCCGCATCCCACCCCTATGAACCGGCCTACCTGCCGTTCAACCGCCTGAAAGACGGAACCATTCACGACTGGTAGCTACCACGGTTCCGGCCGACCATAGCTGAAACCGCCGCCATTGCTTATCCTGAATAGACAGTTCAGCAGTGAGCCATGGACCTCTCCCTTGGGAGAAAGGTGGTCGCTATGCGGACGTTTGGCGTGGAGGAGGAATTCCTCCTGATCAATCCTCTCTTGTTGTGTCCCGAAGCAGCAGCCGACGCCGTCCTTCTCGCCGCCGGCAGCAGCGGACTGATGAGGGAATGCAAACAGGAGCAGATCGAAACCGGAACCGAACCGCAGGTCTCCCTGACCGCCCTGAGCGCCGACATTCGCCGGCAGCGTGCAACCGCCGATGAGGCGGCGGCCCGCATCGGCGTCCGGATCGCGGCCCTTGCAACCTCGCCAACCGAAATCAGTACCGAGCTCACCGCAGATCCGCGGTACCTGAAGATGCAGGATCGGTTCGGTTTGACGCTCCGCGACCAGCTGACCTGCGGTTGCCACGTGCACGTCGCCGTGGAGTCAGACGAGGAAGGCGTCGCCATCCTCGACCGTATCCGGGTCTGGCTGCCGGTGCTGTCCGCCCTGAGTACAAATTCACCGTTCTGGAAAAGCGAGGACTCGGGCTATGCAAGCTATCGCACCCAGGCATGGAGCCGCTGGCCCACAGCAGGCGTGTATGAGGTTTTCGGCTCGGCGGCCGCTTACCACGACCTCGTCGAAACCCTCATCGCCAGCGAAGTGCCGATCGACAGGGGCCAGATCTACTTCGATGCACGCCTCAGCGCACGTCACCCCACCGTCGAGGTGAGAGTGGCCGACGTTTGTCTTCAGGCCGACGATGCAGTGCTGCAGGCCGCACTGACGCGCGCTCTGGTCGAGACAGCGGCGCGGGAATGGACGCGCGGCGTAGCGCCCATCCCCATGCCGGCCGCCCAGTTGCGGCTCGCCGCCTGGCGGGCAAGCCGTTACGGCCTGCACGGCGAACTGCTCGACCCACAGCTGAACGTCCTCCGGGATGCGCGACACGTGGCGCGCTCCCTGTTCGAGCACGTCCGCCCGGTGCTGGCGGAGCAGGGGGAAGAGCCCATGGTCGAATCCCTGCTCCGCCAGACCCTCATCCGGGGAACCGGCTGCAACCGGCAGCGCGCCGTCTACGCACGGACCGGAAGTTTCGCCGAAGTAGTGTCCGACGCCGTCTCGCTCACGAACAGCGTCAACAGTCCCCGCAGGAGACCGCAGCCGAAGCCCGTGTGTTTCCAGTTCAGAAGCGACGAGCTGTATCAGGCCTGACGGACTGGTTTCTGCCGATCGGTCATACCCTTTTGCAGGCAGCCTTCGCCCCGTACCGGGGTGCGGCAGGGCGTTGCTTGCCCCTAGCGGTTCAGTCCGTTGGGAGTCTGGCTGACCTCCAGGTCGGCAATAACCGGCAGGTGGTCCGACGAATCAGAGTCTATGACCTCCGCAGACACCGGCTCGATCTGGCCCTTTGTCAGGATGTAGTCGATGCGGCGGTTCGGGTTCTCGACAGGGTAGGTGAAGTCGTCGGGCTGACCGAGTGCCTCGAAAACATCGCTGAACTGGCTGAGGACCGTCTCCATTTCCGGTGTGCCGGGTACGGCGTTCAGATCGCCGACCAACACTGTAGGCCTGTCCATCTCCTCGCTGATGGCAAGGATCTCCTTCATCTGTGACTGGCGCTGTTCACTGCGCTGATGGTCGAGGTGGGTGTTGTAGAAGCTGATGTGGTTCCCCTCGACGTTGATGACCGTTTCCAGCAGGCCGCGCTGCTCGGTCGGCCGGACCTCGTACTCGATGTTGGTGAGCAGGTGGTTCTCGGTCCTGAGGATCGGGTACTCGCTCAGGACGGCGGTACCGTACTGGCGGCGCTCGGTCTGCCCTGCTGCCGGATCACGGTCAAGATTGGCTGCGTATGCATAGTGCATGCCCAACCGCTCAGCCAGCCAGGCGGCCTGGTCCTCGAAGTCGCTGCGGGAAGACCAGTGGTTGTCGACTTCCTGCAGCCCGATGATTTCGGCACCGGAATCTTCGATGACTTCGGCATTACGTTCCAGATCCAGGTTGTCCGCAGGATCAGCACCGTGGTGGATATTGAAGGACATGACGCGGACGCTGGTGGCGTCCGGTGTCGCGGCAGCCGGGGCGGCTCCCGCCCCCACAGCCAGGATGGCGGCAGCGCAGACAGACAACAGTTTCTTGAACACAGGTATCCTCCGAAGCGATTCGCGCTTGTCCGGTCCGGACAGCGGGCGCTCACCGGCTTGGTGCGGGGCGCCTTTCGCGACGCTACGTGTCCCAGGTGACGCACCGTCGTCGTACGTGGAAAGAACCAGTGAATGAGGAGTGATGACCGCTACGCAGCGAGCTTTTTTGGGGAGGACACGGGTTATCCACATTTTTGTCCAAGGAACGCACTAGCTACCTCGGGTGTGCTAGCGGGGTCTCGATACGATGGGAGTACAACACTCGTACCGGGGGACGCTCCATGAATTTTTCGCCACTGCCTTCTGCCCAAAATCGCGATTCGCCGCAGGGCAGACGCACCGCCAGGACGTCAACGATGATCGTCGGAGGGTTCGGCCTGTTTCTGATCGCACTCGGTCTGATCACGAGCGGTATCGGCGGCGCGCTGATCCTGGCAGCCATTCTGGCGTTGTTCACCGGTCTCTACACGGTGCTCACCGGACGCGGATCGTGGGCACGCCTGGCGGGACGCAAGGCAGGGTCGATCGTCACAGCAGCCAGTGTTGTCGCCGTCGTCGTGGGTGGAGCACTGATGCCGCCCGCCGTAGACACCGTCCCAACAGCAACCGCTGAGCAGACAGAGACCGCCGCAGAACCGACCGCAACAGCAACGGCACCGGCCACCAGATCGGCGGTTCCCACCCCATCGCCGACGCCAAGCCCGTCTCCTTCCGCCGACGTCGCTCCCGTTGATGATGACGACGTTGCGGAAGCACAGGGCGATCCGGCTGCACCGCAGGACCAGCCGGAATACGGCGTCAAGGCACTCGCCCTGCTTGAGACGCTGCCGATCAAGGGCCGCGCACCGAAAACCGGATACGACAGGGACCAGTTCGGCCAGGCATGGCTGGACGTCGACCGCAACGGGTGCGATACCCGCAACGACATGCTCAACCGGGATCTTCACGACATCGTCCATGCCAACTCTGTTCCGTGCAAGGTGCAGGCCGGCACCCTGGACGATCCCTATACCGGAACCACCATCCCGTTCCTCCGCGGGCAGAACACCAGCAGCGACGTCCAGATCGATCACGTGGTTGCGCTCGCCGACGCCTGGCAGAAGGGCGCGCAGCAGCTCACCTTCGAACAGCGCGTAGCCTTCGCGAATGATCCGCTGAACCTCCAGGCAACGGACGGCCCCACCAACCAGCAGAAAGGCGCAGGCGACGCCGCAACCTGGCTCCCGCCGAACCGGTCCTTCCGCTGTGAATACGTTGCGCGGCAGATCTCGGTGAAGGCTACCTACAGTCTCTGGGTTACCCAGGCCGAGCACGATGCGATGGCACGCATTCTGTCGAACTGCGCGGACACGATGGCGCCGACCAACCAGTCTGCGCCCGAGCCGGAACCCGCGCCCACACCAGCGCCTGCGCCCGCCCCGGCACCCGCTCCGGCGCCGGCACCTGCACCAGCGCCTGCTCCTGCGCCGGCCCCCGCGCCCGCACCGGCCCCGGCACCTGCTCCGGCAGCCGTCTATTACCCAAACTGCTCAGCGGCACGCGCGGCCGGTGCTGCTCCGGTGTACGCCACCCAGCCAGGCTACGGGCGTCATCTCGACAGGGACGGCGACGGCGTCGGCTGCGAATAGCTCGGCCGACGCCCGGACACCGCGGCCGACTCTAGCGCCGGAGCCCATAGGTCGAGCGGGAGTCGATAGTTGATGGGAAACGGTGCAGGCTCTGCAGGCATTGACTGCAATGAGTGCACTGCCTGCACTCCGCCGGAAGCAACATAGGCGCTTTGGCGCCCACATCGAAGGGCCGCGCGGCTACTGTGTAACCACTGACGGCGTTTTGGGGGAAGCAGGAGGCAGATGGATCCGGATCCCGCCCATGATCGGCTCATCAACCGGTGCCTCGATGAATACGCTGCCACCCAGCACCAGAAGCGGGCCGCAGCGAATGCCATCCAGGACGCTATTGCTGCACGCCTCGACGACGACGGCCTGAATTACCACGCGATCGAACACCGGGTGAAGGATCATCAGTCCCTCGAACAGAAGCTCCGACGCCGAAATCCGGACGGTAGCCTCAAATACGCCGACGGGTTGAGCGGAATCGACGACATCATCGGAGCGCGGGTGATCACCTTCCTCCAGCTCGACGTGGAGCGGGCCATCACCGCCCTTCGCAACTCCTTCGAAGTGATCGCACATGTGGACAAGACCGCTGAACAGCGTGAGAAAGGCGAGTTCGGGTACTCAGGCCAGCACCTGGTACTAAGAATCAGCGAAGACGCCGCACCGAACGGATGCCGTCACCACATCGGCGAACGCTTCGAAGTGCAGTTCCGCACCATCCTCCAGCATGCATGGGCGGAGTTCGAGCATGACATCCGCTACAAGAGTGCCGGCCCGGTGCCGCCCGAGGTCAACCGCGCCTTTACCCTCGCCTCCGGCCTCATTGAGCTTGCCGACAACCAGTTCAGCACCATCAGCAACGTGGTCGCCGCAGAGAAAGCCAACCCTGACGAATCAACCAGACTCCTCCCCGAGGACCTGACCGGCGAAGCGCTGGAACGCATTCTCGAACACTCCCTGCCGAACAACCCGCGCAGCCGCATCGAACAATACGAATGGCTGCGCGAACTGCTGGAAACCCACGGCATCACCACGGTGGCCCAGGCATCCGAGCTGATGGGGTCCGCTGACTGGGAGGGCATCGCCCGCAGGATCCAGTACAAGTTCGCGCCGGGCCACGTCCGCGCCGCCGATGACCTGCTGCTGGTCCGCTACGGCCAGGAACATATCGACAAGACGCAGACCCTTGGCCACGACCGCAACCGGCTCGGGAAACTGAATCACCGGCTCCGCAGACTGCGCGACGAGCCCGGCACCCAACGCTGAGTGCTTACAGGGCTGAATGCGCACCACCACGACGGCGGAAAGCGCTATTCGTCCCGTAGCTGAGCACTCAGCGAGGCGGTAGTTCAGGCACCCACGACCCGCTGCTGCTGCTCGCCCAGACCGTCAATGCCGATGGTCATGGTGTCGCCGGCAGCCAGATAGGGGAACCGGCCGGAGAGCGCAACGCCCTGCGGGGTACCGGTGTTGACCACGTCTCCCGGATCCAGCGCCATGTACTGGGAGAGGTCGCGAATGATCTCGGCGACGCTGAAGACCATGTCCGCGGTCGTCGAATCCTGTCGCGACTCACCGTTGACACTGGAATACAGGCGCAGCGCCTGCGGGTCCGCGACATCCTCCGCCGGCACCAGGGAAGGACCCATCGGGTTGAAGGTCGGTGCGCACTTGCCCTTTGACCACTGACCGCCGGAGTGCGCAAGCTGGTAGTCCCGCTCGGAGACATCGTTGCTGATGGTGTACCCCGCGATGCACTTCAGCGCCTCCTCGGCGCTCGAGAGGTAGGAGGCCCGCTTGCCGATGACGACGGCGAGCTCCACCTCCCAGTCCACCTTCTGCGCGCCCGGCGGAATGACGACGTCGTCGTTCGGCCCAACCACCGTGTTGGGATGCTTGAAGAAGATGATGGGAGCCTTGGGCGGCAGGTCACCGGTTTCCGCAGCGTGCGCTGCGTAGTTCATGCCGACACAGACGACGGCGCCAATTCCGCTGAGCGGCGCGCCCACCCTCAGGGATGCAGCGTCCCCAAGCTCCGGCAGGTCGCCCGCAGCGAGCGCTTCGCGGATCCGCCCGGTACCGCCGTCGGCCAGGAAAGCGCCGGTGATGTCCGGGGTGAGTCCGCGCAGGTCGTAGGTGGCGCCGTCGTGGCGGACAGCAGGGATTTCCCGGCCGTGCTCGCCCAGTCGCATCAATTCCATGTCAGGTCTCCTTCGTGTTCTGTGATGGGTTGCCCGGGCGCGCTAGCGCCGCAGGAGCAGGCTGTGCATGCCGCCGTCAACGGACAGTGAGGTGCCGGACGTGGAACCGTTGGCCGGGTCGGCGAGGAATAGTATCGACGCCGCCACCTCGTCCGCCGAGACCAGCCGTCCGTGCGGCTGGCGGGCCTCGAGCGCCTGCCGTTCGGCGGCAGGATCCTCGGCAGCATCGAGCAGCCGGGAAACCCAGGGGGTGTCCGCCGTGCCGGGATTGACGCAGTTCACCCGGATGCCTTCCGCCAAATGGTCGGCAGCCATGGCACGGGTCAGCGCCGCGACGGCCCCCTTGCTCGCCGAGTACAACGCACGCTGGGGAAGACCATGCGTTGCGGCGACCGACGCAGTGTTCACGATCGCCGGGCAGCCGGACTCGCGCAGGTGCGGCAGGGCAGCCCGGGACACCCTGGCGATTCCCACAACATTGATGTTGAGCACCCGCAGCCACTCGTCGTCGTCGTTGTCCGCGACGCTTCCGGCCGCGCCGACACCGGCGTTATTGACGACGACGTCGATCCCGCCCAGTTCCCGTGCTGCCGAGGCCACGGCCTCGTCAACCGACGCAGGATCACCGACGTCGCAGGTAAACCCCGCAACACCCTCCGGCAGACCCTCCGGCCGCAGGTCGAGCACCGCCACCCGTGCGCCGCGGGCGATCAGGGCGGAGGTCACGGCGGCGCCGATTCCGGAGGCACCGCCTGTTACCAGGGCGCGCACGCCCGCAAAAGATTCCATCGTCAACATCCTTGTCAGTCCGGGAGAGGTAGAGAGGTCAGCAGAGTTTGGCCGGCGGAGGGACCCTGAGCTCGGAGTCTTCCTGGGAGAACGCCTCTGCGAAGCGGTGGTAGGCGCCGATGAGGTGCCGGTGCATGGCTTCCTGTGCGGCATCCGGGTCGCACGCAGCGATCGCGTCCACGATCCCGCGGTGTTCCTCCACCGTGGTGGTTCCCTGGTAATCAGCCGGGTGGAGACGGAAGAGGTGCAGGTGGCAGTGGGTCGCCCGGTAGGCGTGCAGGGCAAACTCGTTACTGCTGGCGGAGAGGATGCGGTCATGGAACACGGTGTCGTGGGCTACCAGCTGGTGACGGACGTTGCCCTCCTGCGCGGTGCCGGACTCGAACTCGTCGAGGGACGCCCGCAGGGTCCTCGCCGGGTTGATGAGACGGTTCACCGCCGCCGCCCGAGCCGCCCATGGCTCCACGAGCAGGCGGAACTCGAACAGTTCCCGCAGTTCGGCGGTGTCCAGGAGTGCCGTGGTGCGGTACCCCTTGCCCGGAGTCTTGACGATGAGCCGATCACCCTCAAGCTGGCTGAGGGCTTCACGGATGGGTGTCTGGGAAACACCGAGTTCCCGGGCCAGCGCGTCAATGTTGATCTTGCCGTCCGGCGGCAGCTGCAGGTCGAGGATCTTGGCGCGCAGGATCCCGTAGACGTCTGTCCCTGACCGTCCCCGGGGTTCGGCGTCCCGCACCGCGGCGTCGGTCATTGCGCACGCGCCATGTCTGTGCGCTTCTGCGCCAGGATGTACTGCAGCTGGCTGCCGATCCCGAACCGCCAGGGCTCCAGGTCCTCCGTCGGTGCCACCATGTTGGTCAGTGTACCGAGCCGTTCGCTGCGGATCTCCACGACGTCGCCCGTCTTGTGGGTGAAGCCCATGCCGGGGGCGTCCCGGTCCTCGTTCGGTGCGAACAGTGTTCCGGTGAACAGCACAAACCCGTCCGGATACTGATGGTGGGTTCCATAGGCCGCGCCGACAAGCTCCTCGAAGGGACGGCTGAGCCGCTCGACGCTGTTGGTTCCGTTCAGGGTGTATCCGTCGGTCCCGGTCACGGTGAGGTGAATGGTTTCCCGGCGGGCGTCGTCGAGCGTGTAGGAGGCGTTGAACAGCCGCACAAAAGGACCGAGCGCGGCCGAGCCGTTGTTGTCCTTCGCCATTCCGAGGAGCAGCGCACTGCGGCCCTCCACATCGCGGAGGTTGACGTCGTTGCCCAGGGTGCAACCACGGACACGCCCGGTGCTGTCCACCACGAGCACCAGTTCGGGTTCGGGGTTGTTCCAGGAGGAGAAGGACGGGATGCCGATGCGCGCCCCGGTGCCCACGGCGGACAGAACGGGAGCCTTGCTGAAGACCTCGGGATCCGGACCGATTCCGACTTCCAGGTACTGCGACCAGAACCCCTCGCGGACGAGCACCTCCTTGACGCGGGCTGCCTCCGGTGACCCCGGACGCACGCCTGCGAGGCTGCCGCCCAGGGCTTCATGCACCTGTGCGCGCATCTGCTCGGCAAGCGTGAAATCACCCGCGCAGCGTTCCTCGATCACCCGTTCGATCATGCTGTCCACGAAGGTGACCCCGCAGGCCTTCACCGCCTGCAGGTCCACCGGCGCCAGCAGGTGGGGCACGCCGTCGTCGTCCATTGCGGCACCGGCAACGTCGGCGAGATCCCAGCGCCGTGCAGCGGAAGAACGGGCGTCCTCAAGCAGCGCGGCCGGGTTCTCCCCGTTGAGCAGTTCGGAGACGGTGGCTGCGTGGTCAAACAGGTCCACCAGGGTATTCCCGTCCAGCAGGACGGGACGGGGACCGCCGGTTTCCGGGTCCCACAGGCGCCCGACCAGCAGTGCCTGGTCGGCGTCGTCGGGCAGCAGGTTGCTGATCGAAGCGGTCATCGCGCACCCTCCCGGGAAACGGACTGTGCTTCCTCAAACCGGCCGTCCACCCGGCGGCGGATGCCCCACGGGTTGGCCTCCCGCAGGGCCGGCGGCAGCGCCTGGTCGGGCACGTCCTGGTAGGCGACGGGGCGGGTGAAGCGGCCGACGGCGGCGGTTCCGACCGACGTCGTCCCCGGTGCAGTGGTGGCGGGGTAGGGTCCGCCATGCTGCTGCGCGTAGGACACCGTGACACCGGTGGGCCAGCCGTTCCACAGCACGCGGCCCGCGATGCCGGTGAGGGTGTCGAGCAGGTCGCCGGCCTGATCGGCGTCATCCGCGTGGATGGTGGCCGTGAGCTGGCCCTCCATGAGCCCGGCCAGCCCCGGAAGTTCCTCCGGACTGCTGTAGCGGACCACCACGGTCGCGGGACCGAACATCTCCTGCCGCAGGATCTCCGGATCCGCCTTGACCGCCGCAGCATCGGTGAGCAGGACGGTGGGGGAGGGAACCTCGTCGTCGGATCCGGGAATGAGCGTGGTCACGCCGTCGATGCCGGCGAGACCGTCCCGCGCCTGACCGAAGGAGTCCCGGAGCCCCGGGGTGAGCAGCTTCCCGAGCGGCGCCTTCTCCAGGGCGGGGCTGAGGGCGCCACGCAGCTGCTCCTCGGTGGCCGAGTCCGGGACGAACAATACGCCCGGCTTGGTGCAGAACTGCCCCATGCCCATGGTGAACGAGCCGGCGTACCCGGCCAGGATGTCCGCCGACCGTGAGGACCAGGCCTCCGGGAGGACAAAGACAGGGTTGATGCTGCCGAGCTCGCCGTAGAAGGGGATGGGCTCGGCCCGGGCGGATGCGCGGTTGAAGAGGGCCCGGCCGCCGGCGGTGGAGCCCGTGAACCCGATGGCCTTCACCAGCGGGTGGTCAACCAGCGCCTCGGCCGCCTCCCGACCGTCGACGACGCCGAAGAGACCCTCCGGCGCACCGGCATTCCGCAACGCCTCCACCGCAATCTCCGCTGTACGCAGCGCCAGCGTCCTGTGCCCGCTGTGGACTTTATGCAGGACGGCGCAGCCCGCTGCGAGGGCAGACGCTGAGTCCCCGCCCATCACGCTGAACGCGAAGGGAAAGTTCGAGGCGCCGAACACGCCGACAACGCCCAGCGGGACGTTGACCCGCCGGATATCGGGGCGCGGGCCCATACCCCACTCAGGATCCGCGTGGTCGATCACGGCATCCAGTACGACGCCGGTGCGCACCTCTTCGGCGAACAGTTCCAGCTGGAAGGCAGAACGCTTCAGTTCGCCCTGCAGGCGGGCCTCGGCGAGGTTTGTGTCAGCCATGCCGAGCTGCACCAGTTCCGCGGCGTTCTCCCGCAGCGCACGTGCGAGGGCGTCGAGCCAGCCGGCACGCGTCGAGGGGGTGGCGCCCGCGGCAGCTAGGAACGCAGCGTGCGCGTCAAGGGCTGCGCGGTCCAGTTCCTCGCGGGTGGTGGCAATGGTCAGGGTGGTGGCAGTCATGGGGCTCCTTCCGGGTTGGTTCCGCGTCAGCGTGCGTTCAGTTCCTGCCAGCCGGCACCGGCGGGGAACGCCCACCGTGCCGTGGATTCGCTCAGCATCTCCGCGCCGACGCCCGGCAGTTTCGGCGCCTGGTAGCGTCCGCCGGTGACGACCACGGGCTCGGCGAAATGCTCGTGAAGGTGATCGACAAACTCGATGACCCTGTCCTCCATGGTGCCGGTGATGGCCGCGTAATCGAAGAACGAGAAGTGCTGGACCAGCTCGCACAGGCCCACTCCGCCGGCATGCGGGCAGACCGGGGTGTCGAACTTCGCTGCGAGCAGCAGGTTGGCGATATTCTCGTTGACGCCGGCCACGCGGGTGGAGTCGATCTGCATAATGTCGATCGCACCGGCCTGGAGCAACTGCTTGAAGATGATCCGGCTCTGGACCGCCTCGCCGGTGGCCACCTTGATGGGGTGGACGGCCTTGCGGATGGCGGCATGGGCCAGGATGTCGTCGGTGCTGGTGGGCTCCTCGATCCAGTACGGGTTGAAGTCCTGCAGCTGGTTGACCCAGTCGATGGCCTCCTGTTCCTCCCACCGCTGGTTGGCGTCGATGGCGATGCGGATGTCGGGACCCACCGCTTCCCGGGCCAGGGACAGACGACGGCGGTCATCCTCGATGCTGCCGGCGACCTTGAGTTTGATCATCCCGAACCCGTCCGCGACGGCCTCCTTCGACAGGCGGACCAGCTTCTCATCGCTGTAGCCCAGCCAGCCCGGGGTGGTGGTGTAGGCGGGGTAGCCGTGCTGACGGAGCTCGGCAATGCGCTCCTGCTTGCCTTCCTGCCCGCGCTGGAGGATGTCCGTGGCGTCCTGCGGTGTGAGGGCGTTGCCGATGTGGGTAAAGTCGACAGCGCTCACCACCTCGTCGACGGGCATTTCGCTCAGGAGCTGCCACAGGGGCTTATTCTCCCGGCGGGCACGCACGTCCCAGAGCGCGTTGACGATGCCGCCGCAGGCCATGTGGGAAACGCCCTTTTCGGGCCCGAGCCAGCGCATCTGCGAGTCGTGGACCAACCGGCGGGAGGCATCCCCGAGGTTGTTGACCAGCTCGTCGGTGTCCCGGCCGACCAGCAGTTCACCATAGCTGTCCATCGCCGCGGTGATGAGTTCGTTGCCCCGCCCGCAGGTGAAGACGAGACCGTAACCGCGCTCGCCGTCGTCGGTTGCTATTTCCACGTAGGCGGCGGAGTAATCGGGGTCCACATTGACGGCGTCGGAGCCGGAGAGGTCCAGCGAGGTAGGGAAGCGCACATCGGTGGTGCGCACAGAACTGATGCGTGACATGGGTAGGTCCTTGTTCGGTTGGTGCGGAAGGTCAGGTCTAGAGGAAGCCCAGCAGCGTGGGCAGGCCGACGGTCAGGGCCGGGACAAACGTGATGATCAACAGGGTGAGGACCATCGGGGCGAAGAAGGGAAGGATGCCCTTGATCACCGTGGGTACCGGTGCGCGGGTGACGCTCGAGAGGACAAAGAGCACCAGGCCCACCGGGGGAGTGATCAGGCCGATCAGCAGGTTGAAGATCACCATGATGCCCAGGTGGATGGGATCGATCCCGAAGGTCTCCGCTACGGGGAGCAGCACCGGCACCAGGATGAGGATCGCGGCGGTGGGTTCGAGCACGCAGCCGACCAGCAGGAGCAGGATGTTCACGAGGATCAGGAACACGATCGGCTGGTTGGTGATTTCCAGAATCAGGTTCGCCGCAACCTGCGGAGCCTGTTCGCGGGCCAGGACCCACCCGAAGAGCGCGGCGGCGGCCACGATCAGGAGCACGGAGCCGGAGGTCTCCACCGTGGTCAGCAGGGTCCGGTAGATCTTCCGCCAGGACAGCATCCGGTAGGCCAGAGCCAGGACGAAGATGTAGATGACGCCGATGCCGCTTGCCTCCGTCGGCGTGAACACGCCGCTGAGGATGCCTCCCAGGATGACGACGGCGGAGCCCATGGCCGGCAGCGCGGCCAGCGTGGTGCGTCCGCGCACCTTCCAGGTGGATTTGGGCAGGCGGAGGTCCTCCCGCTTGCGCATGATGATCCAGACGGTGAGGCAGAGGGAGGCGACCAGCACCAGGGCAGGCACGACGCCGGCCATGAACAGGGCGCCCACGGAGACTCCGGCGGTGACCGCGTAGATAACGGCCGGGATGCTGGGCGGAATCATCGGGGCGATGAGACTGGAGGCGCCGGTGACGCCGAGCGCGAACTCACGCTTGTAGCCGCGTTCCACCATGGCGGGCACCTGAACGCGGCCCATGGCGGCGGCATCGGCAATGGCTGCCCCGCTCATCCAGGAGAAGCCGAAACTGGTGGCGACGTTGACGTAGCCGAGGCTGCCGCGCAGGTGTCCGATGGCTGCTACCGCGGCATCGTAGAGCTTGTCCGTGACACCGGAGACGTTGGCCAGGTTGCCGAGCAGGATGAACATCGGCACGGCGAGGATGGCGAAGCTGTCCACACCGGAGACCGTTTGCTGCACGGCCGTGCCGATCCGCGCCGTCGGGTCCATGATGACGTACGCCACGGACGGAATGAGCAGCGCGAAGGAGACCGGCACCCGCAGGGCGAGCAGCACCAGCAGCGCTATGAGCATGATGAGGAGGGTCATGAGCTGTCCTAGACCGCTTCCCGCTCGAGGTTTTCCATTGCGTCAGGGACAACCTCGGGGTGGCGGATGTTGAGGTAGATGTGCAGGGCGGCGTGCAGGAAGATGAGCGCAAATCCGGTCACCGCGGCGCTGTAGACGACGCTCATCGGCAGGCTGGTCGCGGGAGCCAGGAGTCGGTTGGCTCCCGCCGCGAACTCGGCGCCGGCCACCGCCATGACGGCGGCGGTGACAACCACCGCCGTCATGGCGAACGTGTCCAGGACAATGGTGCCGACCCGCCCCAGCTTGCTGGCCAGCAGGTCTACCGCGATATGGATGCGGCGCGCCATCACAAAGCCCGCGGAGACGAAGGTGAACCACAGCAGTGCGAACCGCGCGAGTTCCTCGGTCCAGCTGAACGGTGTGTTGAACACGTAACGGCTCACCACCTGGAGCACGATCAGACCTAGGGTCGCCACCAGCAGGCCGCACGAGGCAACCCGCTCGACGTTGACCAGACCCCGGTAGAGCCGGCTGCGCTGTTCCGCGAAGTCCGGCTCATCCGGCTCATGGGGGACGTGGGCACCGGTCGAGAGGTTGTTCTCATTCAGCGCGTCGGCACGGGAAGAGCGTGAACTCACCGGGCGTCCTTGATTTCCTGGTACAGCTCACCCCAGGGCTGCTGCAGCATGGCTTCCTCTGCGGCGGCCGCGAAGGACTCGCGGTCCACGTCCTCGTTGACCTGGATGCCGTCGCCCGACTTCCACTCCTCGAGGATGCTCTGTTCCTGCTCCTCGATGCATTCGCGGGTGGCGTCGGCAGCCGCCGCCATGGCGCCCTCGAGCGCACCGCGCTCTTCCTCGCTGAGACCTTCGTAAACGGTGCGGCCGGTGGTGATCTGGACGCCCTGGATCATGTGGCCGGTGAGGTTGATGTAGTCCTGGACCTCGTTGAACTTGGCGGTGGAGATGGTGGGGATCGGGTTCTCCTGGGCGTCGATGACGCCCTGCTGCAGCGCCAGGTACACCTCATCGAGCGCCATCGGGGTGGCGGTGCCGCCCATAGCCTTGATGTTCTCCAGGTACAGCGGCGCGTTCGGCGTGCGGATCTTGAGTCCGGCGAAGTCCTCCGAGGTCTTGATCTCCTTATTGGCGGTGACGTGGCGGGTTCCGTAGTACCAGCTGGAGAGGACCTTGATGTCGGAGCTTTCGTAGAGCGAGTCAAAGACGCCAGCCATGGTCTCGCCCTCAACGGTCTCGATGAAGTGGTCAACATCCTCGAAGAGGTAGGCGCCGTCCAGCACTGCTGCGTCTTCTTCCCAGACTCCGAGGAAGGAGGGGCCGGCGACGGCCATGTCGAGCGCACCGGACGCGACCTGCTCCAGAGACTCGGACTCGTTGCCCAGCTGTGCGGCGGGGAAGCTTTCGACTTGCAGTCCGCTTCCGTCGAGCTCTTCCTTCAGTGTGGTGATGCCGCACTCTTCAACGGGGTGGCCGGCGTCGTATACGTGCGCCAGACGGAGGGTCTTGGCATCCGTGTCTGCCTGCGCAACCTCCTCGCGGTCCACCGGCGTGCCGACATTGCAGGCCGAGAGCAGGAGCGCGGCGCTTGCAGCGAGGCCGAGGGCTGCAGCGGAACGACGACGGCGGGCGGGGGTGGAGTGTTCGAGCTTCATTGCTGGATTCCTTCCGGGAATACGGTTGTGAACGGTTGGGTGATGAGTTCTAAAAGCGGTCAGAGGATCGATGGGATGGAGAGTTCCTGGGCGAGTGTGCGCAGCTGGTCCGCCGTGGAAGCGGGTAACTGCACCGTGGAGCCGGCTTCGGTTTCCCGGATCCGTTCCGGATCCCCGGGGGCGTGGACCGTTTTGCCTGCCGGTCCGGCATTGCGCACCTGCTGCTGCAGGTCCGCAATGCGCGCTTCGGTGGAGGCACGGCCGGCGAACGCTTCAGTGTCGATTCCGACGACGAGGTGCCCGTTGTTCATCCGGGATGCAGGGTTGGACCAGATGTCGACGGTCTCGAAGGCGTACGTTGCGGTGGTGAGGGATGAGGCGAAGGCCTCAAGGAGCACCGCAACGGCCGAACCCTTGTGGCTGCCGAAGGGAATCATGGATCCGGCTGCTGCGGCTTCCGGATCGGTGGTGGGGTTGCCTTCAGCGTCGACAGCCCAGCCCTCGGGCAGCGGCCGCCCTTCATTCTTCGCGGCGATGACCTTGCCGTAGGCGCCGTTGCTTGTGGCCAGGTCTGCTGTCAGCGGCCACCCGTCGGCGCTGGGCGCACCGAGCGTCAGCGGGTTGGTGCCCAGCACTTTGGTGAGGCCGCCGTGCGGGGCAACCACCGGTCCGGTCGAGGAGGTGATGAAGGAAAGGAAGCCGGCGTCGGCGAGCTGGTCGCTCCAGAAGGCGCCGGCGCCGTAGTGGCTGCTGTTGGAGATCGCGACGGCGGCGATGCCGTGCTTCCGTCCGGCCTCGATGACCCGGGTGACGGCGGCCTGCATGGCCACCTGCCCGAGCGCTCCGTCCGCATCGAGGGTGGCGACGGCGTCACCTCCCCAGGAGAAGGTCATCGACGGCGCAGGATTGATTCCCCCGAGGCGGAGGGCTTCGGAATACAGCGGCAGGCGCAGCAGTCCGTGGGAGAAGATGCCGCGCTGGTCCGCCTGGACCAGTGATCGCGCGGTGAGGGCGGCGTCATCCGAGGGGACGCCGCGGGTTTCCAGAACCGTGGCGGCGAGGCGGCACAGTTCCTCCGCGGAGTAAGTCAGCTGGGATTGCAACGGTGAAGACCCTTCAATATAGGAATTACCTGAATCCTATATACAAAGTGCGGCGGATCACAACCCCGCCGCTCTTTGACGCTGAAAGTGCCGCTTGCCCAGTCCCTCGAACCCTCGGAATACTTGGGGAGAGAAAGGGAAGCAGGTACCCATGAACCATCAGAGCGAGCGCGCAAGGCGGCTTGAACGCATCTCCGAGTACCGTGCGGCCCGCCGCTCGGGAAACAGTGCCTCCGAGGCCAGGGAGCAGGTCGACGCCGGCGACGAGGACCAGGTCCGGATCACCGATTTCGCTGCCAAAGCGGACTTCGAGATCCGGCAGGCAACCGCCCGGGGTGACTTCGACAACCTCAAGTATGCGGGCAAACCCATCCCGGGACTCGGCACCTCACTCGATCCGGATTGGTGGGTCAAGGGCCTGATTGAACGGGAACAGCTCTCCGGGCTGGCTCCGGCGCCATTCCGGCTGAGAAAGGAAGACACCGAGCTGGACGGCATGCTCGACAGACAATTTCAGGAATCGAGAGTCCGCGAGATCCTCGAGGACTTCAACCGGCAGGTCATCGACGCGCGGCGGCAGCTCCTGGGCGGACCGCCCGTCGTCACAAAAACCCGTGACATTGAACAGGAAATAGCACGCTGGCGCGAACGCCGGGCCGTCCGCGCGGCTCAGGCGGCGGAAGTAGCCCCGCAGCAGGCGAGCCGCCCGCCGTGGTGGCGCCGTCGTCGTCGTCGTGGGTTGGGGTGACCGGTGCTAGTGTGCCGTCATGACTGAAGACATTGAGGAAAGCCTTGTGCGCAGGGAACTGCAGGATCTTGTCCTGGAAAGCGCACAGATCGAGGAGTTCCTCGATGGCATGGTCAAGATCGCCGCACGTGAGCTGACCGGGCTCACCGGCCAGGAAATCTATTCGGCAGTCACGCTCCTGCGGCCCAAACGCACGGCGACGGTTGCGAGCAGCAGCCGGGAGGCCAAGAACATGGATGAGGTGCAGTACGCCTTCAACGACGGACCCTGTCTGCGGGCGGCCCGGGAACATTACACGGTTGTGGTGGAGGATTTCCATACCGAGTCACGTTTCGGTGAGTACGCCCGGGCAGTGGAAAGCCATGGCCTGCGGTCCGCGATCGGTGTCCCGATTCTCCTGGAAGGTGAAGCCGACGCCGGCCTGGACCTCTACTGCAAGGAACCCAACGCGTTCAGCGCCGAAGCCATCGATGCTGCCGAGCAGTTTGCCCGCCGGGCATCCCGCTCGCTCCAGATCGCAGTCCGGGTCAGCTCACTGATGGAATCCCGGCAGCACCTGACGGCAGCGATGGAGAACCGCACCACCATCGATATTGCCGTGGGCATCATCATGGGCCAGAACCGCTGCAGCCAGGAAGAGGCCGTGAATATCCTGAAGGCCGCCTCCAGCGCACGGAACGTCAAGCTCCATGCCGTCGCCGCCGCGGTAGTTGAACAGGTCAACCAGTCAAGCGCCACCACGCATTTCGACGCCTAGACCGCAATCTCGGACAGTTCCGCATCCCGGAGCGCCGCCCGGTCCTGGCGGTACCGCACGTGCCCGGCGATCGCGACCACCGCGGAGAGCAGGGCGGAAATGGCGACTCCGACCCAGAGGTCGATCAGCAGGGCGAACCCGCCTGCCACCGCGCCGAGGCCAATCAGCAGGATTGCAAGCGCCCTGCGCGCCCAGAAGGCACCCTTGCCGCCGGCCAGCCGCGAGTCGGATGCCAGTCCGGTGATGGTCGAGGTGACGACGACGGTGGTGATCTCCGCGACCTTCAGCCGCTTGGCGGCGGCGGCCTGGATTCCCATCACCGTGGCGAGGGCTGAGGTGATGACGCTGCCCAGGATCTCGTCCGCGTTCACGTCCATGAAGCCGACGACGACGGCAATCGCCGTGGTGCCCACGGCCACCGAGCCGAACGCCACCGAGGTGCGCCCGGACCACCCGGCGGGCGCCTTGCGCAGCAGCCGGCCGGCGAGGACGGCTCCGACCATGAAGAAGAGCAGCGCGAGCGCGGGACGCAGTACGGGGAGATCGTCCCCGCCCGCTACAGCCATTCCCAGGAGCACCACGTTGCCGGTCATGTTTCCGGTGAAGACCCTGTCCAGCCCCAGGTATCCCACTGCATCGATCACTCCGGTAGAGAAGGTGAGGATCAGCATCAGGGTCAGATGGAGTCGGTCGGTTGTGGGCCGGGTGGCTGCCATGCGGGTCCCCTTATAAGGATGAGAAGCTTCAAGAAGAAAGACTGAGAGATGATCTTCGAACGAATGTATACGAAATCTCGTTATTACGCTATTTTGTATACAAAGCTACGAGCATCGACGAGAACGGACCAAAGATGACCTCCTTCACCACACCCGACTCCTTCACCACGCGTCCCACCCTCCAGGGCAGCTTCGGCATGAGTGCCTCGACCCACTGGCTGGCAACGGCGTCAGCCCAGGCGGTCCTGGAACGCGGCGGAAACGCGTTCGATGCCGCGGTCGCCGGAGCATTTGTGCTCCATGTTGTGGAACCGCACCTCAACGGACCCGGCGGCGACATGACCGGTGTCTTCGCGACCGCCGAAGACCCGTCCCGGCCAGTCGTGCTGATGGGTCAGGGACCCGCGCCGGCCGCCGCCACCCGTGAGCACTACCTCGCTGAGGGCCTTGAACTGGTCCCCGGCGCCGGTGCCCTCGCCGCTGCCGTTCCGGCCGCCGTCGACGCCTGGCTCCTGCTGCTCCGCGACCACGGCACCTGGGAACTGGGTGATGTCCTGGCGTTCGCCATCGGGTACGCCCGCAACGGGCACCCGATCGTGGGCCGGGTGGGCGCAACCATCAACGCCGTGAAGGACCTTTTCGCTGAGCACTGGCCTACCTCGGCGGCCCTGTGGATGCCGGAGGGCAGGATTCCCGCAGAGGGCGAGATCCTGAAGAACGAGGCGTACGCGTTGGTTCTCGACCGGCTGGTCGAGGCTGCCTCGGACGCACCGTCGAGGGAGGACCGGATCGACGCCGCCCGGCGTGAGTGGCGCGAGGGCTTTGTGGCCCAGGCCGCCGTCGAATTCATCAAGACCCCGCACCGTCATTCGTCCGGACAGGATCATGCCGGTGTCATGACGCTGGAGGACTTCGCCGGTTTCCAGGCCGGTTACGAGGAGGCCACCACCCTCGAGTTCCGCGGCTACACCATTGCGAAGACCGGGCCCTGGGGGCAGGGACCCGCCCTGCTGCAGACCCTCGCCATCCTGGACGGGTTCGACGACGACCGCCTGGATCCGTCCACCGCCCTCGGTGCGCACACCATCCTTGAAGCGCAGAAGCTTGCCATCGCCGACCGCGAGGCCTACTACGGTGACGCTGCGGTGCCGATGGATTACCTGTTGTCCGAGGAGTACGCCGCGGAGCGCCGGGCGCTGATCACCGACCAGGCCTCGGCCGAGTTCCGGCCGGGCAACGTCCCGGGACACACGCCGTTCATGCCGCCCTTGCGCACCGAGTACACGCCGCCGGCACTCGCCGGGGAGGCCGTCTTCGCCGGAGTCGGCGAACCCACCGTCTCCCGCAGCGGCGAGACCCGCGGTGACACCTGCCACATCGACGTTGTGGACCAATGGGGCAACATGGTGTCCGCGACGCCGTCCGGAGGCTGGCTGCAGTCATCCCCGACCGTCCCGGAACTGGGGTTCTGCCTCGGCTCCCGCCTGCAGATGACCTGGCTGGAGGAGGGTGCGCCGTCGTCGTTGGAACCGGGTAAACGGCCACGCACCACGCTGACGCCCACCCTCATCCTCAAGGACGGGAAGCCGGTGGTGGCGCTCGGATCGCCCGGCGGCGACCAGCAGGACCAGTGGCAGCTGCTGTATATCCTGCGCACCATCGTCGGCGGATACGCTCCGCAGCAGGCAATTGACGCACCGTCCCTGCACACGACGTCGATTCCGGGCTCGTTCTTCCCACGTACCTGGGAGCCCGGCGGCGCTGTGGTCGAGGACCGGCTGGGCGAGGACGTCATCACGGACCTTGAACTGCGCGGACATCAGGTCACACGTGCGGGGGACTGGGCGCTCGGCCGGCTCTCCTCGGTGGGCAGCGACCCGGAAACCGGCGTGCTGACGGCCGCAGCCAATCCACGGGGGGCACAGGGCTATGCAGCCGGCAGGTGATGAGGAGGCCGCGCCGAAACAGCGCGTCCAGGACGAAATCCGCAGGGACATCATTTTCGGCTCGCTGCCTCCGGGCACCCGGGTAACCGAGACTGCGCTCGCAACCAAGTACGGGATCTCCCGTGTTCCGGTCCGGGAGGCGCTGCGTGCACTGGAGGCGGAGGGCTTCGTTGAGTCGAAGCCCTACGCCGGGTCCACGGTGTCCAAAATCCCGGTCGATGACGCCGAGGATCTCTTCTTTGTCCGTGAGGCGCTGGAATCGGCGACAGCCCGCCGCGCCGCCCGCCGCGCGGCCGCTCAGTTCGATTCAGGCGCCCCGAGCTCGGAGTGGTGGAACGCACGGAAGCTGCTGGCCGGCATCCTCGACGAGGGCGACGCCGCAGTGGCCCAGAACCGCCTGGACCTGCTGCCGGAGCTCAACATCCGGTTTCACCTCGGTATTGCCGAGCTCAGCGGGAGCTCGTCGCTGACGGCACTGCTGCGCCAGATCGCCGGCAAGATCGAGTGGCTGTACGCGACCGACGTCGACAATCGCGGCAAGGAGTCCTGGGGCGAGCACCGGAGCATCATCGCAGCAATCGACGCCGGCAACTTCGCCGATGCGGAGAAGCTGATGGCCAACCACGTGCACCAGTCGAAGGAAGGCTACCTCGACCGCTTCTCAACGGAGCAGTCCTGACCCACCCCTGGTGAAGTTCTTGTCGCCGTTCTGCTGTTAAAACGCCTCCATAACAGCAGATAGGCGACAAAAACTTCCAAGGGTGCGGGGGTTAGAGGAACGGACGGAGCGGCGCCAGGATCGCTTCACTGGCTCGGGCCACCAGGTGGCGGCCCTCCCATTCCTCGATCGGCAGTTCACGGCAGTTGCTGCTGTCAATTTCGAAGATGCGTTCCATGGTTGAGGCCAGGTTCCGATCAAACATTTCGATGTTGATCTCGTAGTTCCCGGTCAGGCTCAGCCTGTCGATGTTCGCCGTTCCCACGGTGGACCATTCCCCGTCGACCGTTGCCGTCTTCGCGTGGATCATGGCGTTCTGGTACAGCAGGATCTTCACGCCGTCGCGCAGCAGCGCTGAGTAGAACCCGCGGGACAGCCAGTCGGAAACCACATGATTGGAGTCCTCGGGCAGGATGACCCGGACGTCCACGCCGCGCTTGCTGGCCCGCAGCAGGGCGTCAAGAATCTGCTGGTCCGGAATGAAGTATGCGGTGGTGATGTAGATGTGGCTGTGTGCACGGTTGATGGCGTCCAGGTACACCCCGCGGATCGGGAAGACGAGGTTCGCCGGAATGTTATTCACGGCCCGCAACCGCGGTTCCCAGAAATCGGCGCTGGTCTCCTCAAGGGGACGGTGACGCTGAGTGGGCGCAGCATTCCAGAACGCCACGAACGCCTGGCGCAGCTCCCAGACGGATTTGCCCTCGAGCTTCAGATGGGTATCGCGCCATTTGGAGGCGTAGAGGGAGCCGATGTTGTAGCCGCCGACATAGCCGATGGAATCGTCCACCACCATCACCTTGCGGTGGTCGAAACCCGTTCCCCGGATGTTCGTGAAAAGGATCGAGGGGCGCACCACTGGGAACCGGAACACCTCCACGTTCGGGTGGAACCGGTAGAAGGTCGGCGGGACCACCAGGTTCGCGAACCCGTCATAGATGACGTAGACCTTCACACCGCGGGCCGCGGCGTCGTTGAGCGCATCCTTGAACTGACGACCGATCGCGTCGCCCTTCCAGATGTATGTCTCCAGCATGATGGTGTGCCGGGCAGCCCGGATGGATGCCAGCATGTCCTCATACAGGTCATGACCGTAGGTGAAGACTGTGACCTCCGAGCCGGCCACCTCGGCGTCGAAAATGCCCGGATGCGGAAAACCGGGACGCTTGCTGCGCAGCTTCCGCTGGACCGCATCAATGAGAACGATGGCGGTGATCACCATTGCCTGCACCGCTGCGAATGCCATGGCCGCCCGCGCCAGCAACGAACGGGTCAGGGCAAACAGATGAAGACGGCGAAGAGTGCGCATAGAAAGAGCGTAGTGGGTATGGACCTAACGCTTCCTGAGGGCCGCCAGCAACCGGTGCTCCGCGTCTTCACCGGGCGCGATCCCGCCCGGGATCCTGAACAGGAAGAACATGCCGAGTACCCACCAGAGACCGAAGAGAATCCACGGTGGGGGAGTGAGCGCCGCGGGCATGCCGGGCAGATAGAGGCTCAACAGGGCTACGCAGAGAACGGCTGCTGCAATGCCGATGATCAATCCACCGTTGCCGGCGCCCCCGACGCGGAGCGGCCGGTCCATCGAGGGCTCACGCCGCCGCAGGATCACAAACACCACCGAAACCAGGATGTACGCGATCACAATGCTCGGCGCGCCGGAGTCAACCAGCCACACCAGCATGGACTCGCCGAAGAACGGAGCGAGGAAGGACAGCCCACCGATGAACATCAGGGCATTGGCCGGCGTGCGGTAGGTGGGGTGCAGCTTGCCGAACCAGGCGGGCAGCATGCCGGAGCGCGCCATCGAGTACATCAGCCGCGAGGCCCCCAGCAGCAGCGAATTCCACGAGGTGAGGATGCCCGCGATACCTCCGGCGATCAGTACCTTGGCCATCAGGTCGCTGCCGAAGAGCGCACCCATCGCATCGGCGGTGGCGATATCGGCCTCCACAATCTCGTTCGCGGGCATGGCCGACGACGTCGTCAGGATGGTCATCACGTACCAGACGGTCGCCATGAGCACGGCGACCACCACGAGCTTGCCGATCTGGCGGGCAGGGATTTTCACTTCCTCGGCTGACTGCGGGATCACGTCGAACCCTACGAAGAGGAACGGAACCACCACCAGGACCGCGAAGAACCCGGCGGACCCGCCCGTGAACAGCGGCTCCATATTGCGGGCCGAGCCGCCCGTGAATGACCCGAAAATAAGGATCAACCCGATGAGGAGGAGGAAGAGCACCACGAAGGTCTGCGCGACACCGGCCAGCTTGACCCCGCGGATGTTGATGAACGTGATGACGACGGCGGCCAGCGCACCGACGAGTGCCCAGGTCAGGAACACCTGGCTGCCGGCCACCTCCCACAGCGGGATCTGGTTCAGCCCGGGGAACAGGTACAGCGCCGTCCGCGGCAGTGCCACCGCCTCAAACGCGACGATCGTGACGTACCCGCCCGTGATCGCCCAGGAACCGATGAAGGACCAGCGTGGCCCCATGCCGCGCAGGATGAAGTTGTGCTCTCCGCCGGCCTTGGGCATGGCTGCGGTCAGTTCGGCGTAGGTCAGGCCAACCACACCCATGATGACGCCGCCGGCCACCATGGCCAGGGTTGCGCCCATGGTGCCGGCAGAGCCGATCCAGCCGCCGGTCAACACCACCCAGCCGAAACCGATCATCGCGCCGAACCCCAGTGCGAGCGCATCCCAGTTGCCCAGGACCTTCAGCAGGGATGCATCCTCTGCCCCCGCCGTCGTCCGCTGTTCTGCCATGAGTGTTGCCCCTCTCGCGCGGCCGGCGGTACCGGCTCAATCAACAAGCGTGAGATGAGCTTAGTACCGTGGTGCCGCCGCGGACAGGGACTGGCAGCAGTAATTACGACGGCGATGCCACCCGTGCCGGCGGATTGTGGCCTGGGCAGATCCAGGCGACACCGCCGGCGGCAATCCGCCGCCGGAGGTCCTCGGTGCTGCGGGCGGCGAGCGGGTTGTCGCTGTTGAGCGCGCTGTAGAAGCGTTTGATTGTCCCGTCCCGCTCAGCGCGGACGGCATCGCCCGAGAACAGCACGTCGCCGAGCTGGAAGGCCATGTGCCCCGGGGTATGTCCGGGGAGGGGGAAGGTCCTGAGTCCCTCGAAGAGCTCGCGCTCGCCGTCGAGCTCGGTGACGGAATCGGGCAGCTCGACCGGGGCTGCCCGGAACAGTGCCCGGCGTAAACGCGTGGGAGGCGGCACCTCGCGGCGCAGGATCGCCGCGTCCGCCGCACCGAGCCACACGGTGGCCCCCAGTTCGCGCTGGAGGCGGAGCGCACTCTGGGCGTGGTCGGCGTCGTAATGGGTGAGCAGAATATCCGTCACCTGTCCCACGATCGGAGCGGCGTCGCGCAGTTCGCCCTGCAGGGCGTCGCAGCCGCCGGCCATCCCGGGATCGACGACGGCGGTGTGCCCGGGAGTGCGCAGCAGGTATCCGTTGGCTCCCCTGGAGCGCTGGAGCTGATAGCAATTACCCGTGATGGTGCGCATGCCGTGCCTCTTTCTCGCTTCTGGTAGGCCTCAGCGTAATGGTGCGCCGGCGGAGCGCGATACGGCTAGTCGTCCTCGCGGTCCTCTTGCTGCTTCTGCCGTTCCTTTTCTTCTTTTTCCGCCTGCTTCCGGGCTTCTTCCGCCGCTTCCGCCGCTTCCTCCGCAGCCTTCCGTTCCCGGTCGCTTTGGGTTTCCCCGGGATCCCTGCTGTCTTCCTTACCGCCCTTGGCGGGCGCGGTGAAAGTCGGCACCGGTGCCGGTTCGGCCGGAGGCACCGGCGCAGGCGCAGGTGCAGGCGCCGGCGCCGGCGTTTCGGTCTGGATCGAGGCGACAAAGGCGTCGATGTTGTCCTGGATACGCAGGGCGCGGCCCTGAGTCACGGCACCGGAATCCTCGGCTGCCTGGACCTCGGCCCTGAGGGCGTCGGCCTGGCTCAGCGCACCGTCGAGGTTCCCTTCCTGCGTCAATGTTGCGAGCTCCCGGACCTGCCGCTGGAGCGACTCGGACGTGGCCGGGTCCAGGGCCTGGGCGCCACCGCAGGCGCTCAGCGCCGGCAACATCAGCGCGAGGGCGAGAACCAGCCGGTTCGGTCTCATGGCTGCACGCTTTCGTAGAGTTCGGTCAACCGTTCGCCCGGAACCCCGGGTACGGATGGCAGCGGTTCCGGCGCCGGGGTGGGAGCAAAGAGTCCTGACAGCATCACACCCAGCAGCACCAGAACCAGTACGACGACGACGGCGCCCGCCGCCAGCCAGCGCCGGCTACGCGGGGGAGACTTCCGTTGTGTGGGCCTGCCCGGCCGTGCCGGCTTCCGTTCCGCAGTTCTGCCCGCACGGCTGTCCGGGTGGCTGCCCGGCCGGCTGGCCGGCTCCGGCTGCCGGGTTGGCTGCTCGTTCAGCCCCAGGACGAAGGCCCTTCGGGTCGACTGGGGATCCTGGGCGGCCCCCGGCAGGACCCTGGTCTCGGGCCCTGGATCACCGGCCGGAAGCGGCTCCTCGAGGAAAGCGTTGCGCTGCGCTGCCAGGATGCCGGCCACCTCGGCGGCGGAAGGGCGTTCACCAGCGGTGCCTGCGGTCATGCGTGAGATGAGGTCGCGCCAGGCAGGATTGACCGAGGCGGGGATTGCGGGAGCGCGGTGCAGGCGTGCGAGCGCGGTTTCGAGTCCGCGGCCCTCGAAAGCGGGTTCGCCCGTCAGGCATTCCAGCAGAACCAGGCCGAGGGCATAGAGGTCCGTGGCGGCACCGACCGCTTCACCGCGAGCCTGCTCGGGGCTGAAGTAGGCGGCCGTGCCGATGGTTTCACCGGTGGCCGTGAGCCGGTCGCTGTCCATCTGCCGGGCGATCCCGAAGTCGGTCAGGACGTAGCCGAAGCGGCCGGATGACGGCTCGGCCTCGCGGCTGAGGATGTTGGAAGGCTTCACATCACGGTGGGTGATGCCCTTCGCATGGACATAGGCCAGGGCGCGCGACACGTCGTGACCGATGGCCCAGGTCTGTTCCGGGCCCAGCGGACCGCTGCGCAGCAGTCGGTGGAGATCGGGCCCGTCAACCAGGTCCATGACCACCCAGCCCGAACTGGCAGAGTGACCGACGTCGTGCACCTTGACCAGGCCCGGATGGTCAAGGCTTGCCAGGAGGCGAGCCTCGGCGCGTTCGCGTTCTGTGGGGCGGTCTTCTGGCCGGCCGCGGAAAAGCTTGATGGCGACGTCCCGGTCGAGCAGTTGGTCGTGGCCCCGGCGGACCTCCGCCATGCCGCCGCTGCCGAGAAGGTCACCCACGGTGTAGCGCCCGTCCAACACGTCCCCGGCGGGGTCACTGCTGCGCCACGCGGTGCTGGAAGGTGCGGAGGCCGGGGCGGGCATCCTGCCGGGCGGAGGGGGAAGCTGCATGTCAGGCACCTCCTCATTGTCCGCCGTCGTCGTCCTTTCATGAAAGCGCACAGTTCAGCCGGGCTCAAGACTAGAACCCAGGTTCTCACGACACTCTCATCTCCAGCTGACGGCGTGCGGAGATTTCTGTGGCGAGTGCAGTTCCAGCGGCCAGGACTGCATCCACCACGGGCACGCTGGACCGGCGGCGAAGTTCGGCGGCCACGCCCATGCTGGTGAGCCCTGTGCAGGCCTGAAGGATCACGTCGACGTCGGCATTCAGGAGGCGTTCGGCAGCACGATAGGTCTCGAACACTCCGGAGGGCGTGAGCAGGTCGCTGGTTGTGAGGACGCCATGCGGCGACTCAGCGGCGAGCAGATGGCGTCCGAGGACGCGGCTCACCGCGCCGGGTGTGGCTGAATTGAGTGTCAGAACGCCAACCCGAGTGCCGAGCGAGAGCGCAGCGGCAGCCCCTGCAGAGCCGGCTCCGACCACGGGCACTGACAGAGTCTCCCGGAGCTCATCGAGCGCGGGATCGGAGGAACAGCTGATCAGGATGCCGTCAACCTCGCGGGAAAGGGAATCGGCAACCGAACGCACCTTGGGTGCGGCGGCGTCGTGGCTTGCGTCGTCATGGATGCCGTGCGGTTGGTCGGCGACCGCCCGGGAGGTGACGCGGTGGCCGGTCGCATCGCGCACAACCCGCCCGTGCGCATTGAGCAGACGCCTGTCTGTGGTGCTGAGAACCCTGATCAGTCCGATGTGTGCCATGGTGCCTTCCGGGATGGGCGGTCCGCCTACACAGCAACTCTCGCCGGGCACGGTTTCCACGGTGTTTCCCGGTCGTTAGCATCACAAGAAAAAGGGAGGGCGCGTTCAAACGCACCCTCCCTTTCCGCTGCCGTGGTTCAGCCGAGCAGGCCGCCCAGCCCGCCACCGAGCTTGCCGAGGAGATCCTGCGGATTGATGCCGAGCTTCTCCAGCAGGCCCGAGTCGCGTTCGGTGTCGACCTGGTCAGGCAGTTCCTGCTCTGCCTGCTGGGCCTTGTCCTGGTCTCCCTGGTTTCTCAGGAGGTCAATGATCTGCTGCTTGTCGATATTCATGCTGAGTTTCCTTTCTTTCGCGGGTCAGTGAACCGGTATGAATCAGCGGAAACGGGGAGCGTTGGGATCCTCCGGCCGGGTCGCCGCATGGCTGCCGGAGGTGTCCGCCGTCTGGGTGCGTGCCTTTGCATCCTGGGCAGCGCTCTTCAGCTGCTCCGTCGGCCGGGGTGAGGACTGCGCCTCGGCCTTGACGCGGGGTGCTTCTGCTTCAGCCTTGTTCAGGTAGTGCTCCCAACGCTGGGACATCGGCTTGATGAGCCCGCCGCCGACACCCACGACAATCACGCCGACAATTGCGGTCAGTACGGCGATGAGGATGGGCGTGGTAACCGTGGTGGCGATCTCAACCTGGTTGAGTGCCGCGATGATCCCGATGCCCAGAATGAAGACGCTTGCGATATTGGCAAGGATCTTCCCGTAGGAGAGGCCACCGAGCGTGCCCTGGATAAGGTTCTTCACCGCTGCAGCGATGGCGGCCGCGATGATGACGATGATGATGGCCACAATGATCTTCGGCAGGAACGCGATGATTCCTTCGAGCAGGTCGCTCACCGGGTTCGGCCCAAAGACCCCGAACGCGAACTGGAGCACAAACAGCACCAGCGCGTAATACACGATTTTGGCGATGATGTCGCTGGCATCCAGTGACGACTTCGCGAGTGCCTTCTTGACGCCGCCGCGCTCTACGACCCGGTCAAAACCTACGCGCTCAAGCAGCTTCTCCAGCGCTTTGGCGATCGCTTTGGCAATGATGAGCCCGACGATCAGGATGACGAGGAACAACAACAGCTTCGGTACGAACTCGATCACCGACGCGAGACCGCTTCTCAGTGTTTCTTCCATGGAATCTCCCTCTGTGAAGCTTCGCGAACCTGGATGGCATCGCGAGGCCGCCAATCCGCCGTAACGTCTGCCCGGCGGGGTGCACGTCTCCCACAGTAGGCACACTTCAGGGAAATAGAAAGGTTGCTTGGTATTAAATTTTCCGTGGCGGCGGGTGAATTCAGGGGTGCCGGACGCCGGATCCCTGCAGGACCGCCCGGTAGCCTTCCCGGTAGGTCGGGTACGCGAACCTGAAGCCTGTGCTGCCGAGGAGCGCATTGCTGCAGCGCTTGCCCGTGGCCGGGAGCGCGGGATCCGGTGCCGCTCCGGCCTGCAGCTGCACCCCCATTTCGGCGGCGAGGAATTCCTGCACGTCGGACAGCAGCGCGGGTTCGGCATCGGTCCCGAGGTAGGCGGGAGCAGGAGCGTCGAGCCCCGCGAGGTGCACAATCGCCGCGGCTGCGTCATCCCGGTGGATGCGGTTGGTCCAGTGCGGTGCCCCGCGGCTTACTTTTCCGCTGCGGACCTGGTCGATCAGCCGCGTTCGGCCCGGCCCATAGATGCCGGAGAGCCGCAGCAGCACGGACTGCGGCGCACGCTCGGCCAGCATCTTCTCAGTGTCCGCCAGGACCGCGCCGGTGGCGGTGGAAGGCGCGGGCGGGCTGTCCTCGCTGACCCATCCGCCGTCGTCGTTCCCGTGCACTGCGGTGGAGGAGATGAAGATGATCCGCCGCGGCACTACGCCGTCCCGGGCCAACGCATCCAGCAGGTTGGCGGTGCCGTCCTGGTAGGTGGCGCGGTAGGCGGCTTCGGTCCGGCCGTCGGCTGTGAGCGCAATGACCACGACGTCGGTGTCGGATGGGATGGGTGGGAGATCGCCGGTGAGGTCCACCGGGACTCCCTCGATCTGCGCCGGCAGCTTCCCGGGCGACCGCCGCCAGCCCACCACCCGGTGTCCGGACTCCGCAAAACCAAGTCCGGCCTGGGTGCCGAGATCTCCGCAGCCTGCAATCAAAACGGTCATGCTTTGAGCTTCCCACATGTACTCTGCGTGCCAGACTGGAGCGCATGCCCACCCGATTGCTGATCATCGCCGACACCCACCTGCCCCGACGCGCCAGGCGCCTGCCGCCGGCGGTGTGGGAGGCGGCAGAGGCAGTGGATGTCGTCGTCCACGCCGGCGACTGGGTAACCGTTGAGCTCCTCGATGAACTGGAACGCCGCACGCAGCGCCTCATCGGCGTGTACGGCAACAACGACGGCCCGGACCTCCGCGAACGGCTGCCGGAAACCGCCCGTGCCGAGATCGACGGGGTGCGGTTCGTCGTGATCCACGAGACCGGGGCAGCGGCAGGCCGGGAAAAGCGGATGGACGCTGCGTTCGATGACGCGGAGGTGCTGGTCTTCGGGCACAGCCACATCCCGTGGGACACCACAACGCCGGGGGGAATGCGGCTGCTCAATCCCGGATCCCCGACGGACCGCCGCCGACAGCCCGCCTGCACCTACCTCACTGCAGAGACCGACGACGGCGCCCTCACCGCCGTGAGGCTGCATGAAGTCACCCTCCGGTGAGGTCGGAAACCGGTGATGCAGGGAACTGCCCTTCTGATCCGGTCCGCCGGTTGGTAGGAATAAGGGAGAGAGAATTGCCGACTACGAAGGAGTTGCCGTCATGAGTTGCGCTACGAGGCCTATGCGGGCGAGGGGGCTGGCCGCCGTCGTCGTTGCTGTTGTGCTGGCATTGACGGGGTGTACCGCTCCAGAGGAACCGGAACAGGAGAACGGCACCGCGGTTTCATCTGCCACAGCGGCGCCCGGTGGGAATGACGGCAATGCCGGCGGACCGCCCGACGCAGTGGATATCCCGCAGATTATCGACGACGTCCAGCCCTCCGTGGTGACCATCTTCCTTGAGCGAGGAGGATTGGGCAGCGGCGTAATTTACAGCGAGGACGGACTGATCATCACCAACGAGCATGTTGTCCGCGGTGCGGAGGAAGTCCAGGTTGCCTTCGCCGACGGCCAGCGTGTTGCCGGCACGGTGGTGGCCTCCGATGTGGTCACGGACCTCGCGCTGGTGCAGGCGGACCGGACCGGACTTCCGCCGGCCGAGTTCCAGACGGAATTGCCGGAGGTGGGGGAGCTTGCTGTGGTGATCGGCAGTCCGCTGGGCTTCGAGAACACAGCCACGGCGGGGATCATTTCCGGTCTGCACCGGGAGATTCCCGGGTCAGCAACCAACAGTGCATCGCTCGTGGACCTTGTACAGACCGACGCGGCAATCAGCCCCGGCAATTCCGGAGGCGCACTGGTTAACAGCCGGGGCCAGGTGGTCGGGATCAGCGAGGCCTACATTCCGCCGCAGGCGGGCGCGGTATCGCTAGGTTTCGCGATTCCGGCAGGCACGGCCGTTGAGGTTGTCGAGGAACTGCTTGAGGACGGATCCGCCGAGCACGCTTTCCTTGGACTGGCGCCCCGGACCGTGACGCCGCAGATTGCCCAGCAACTGGGTGTCAGCGCGGAACAGGGTGTTGTGGTTCTCGCGGTGGAAAACGGCGGTCCCGCTGACGAGGCCGGGATCCGGGCCGGAGACATCCTGGTGTCCCTGGACGGTGAACCGCTGGCCAGCGCGGAGCAGCTGCTGGCGGCGCTGCGCGCGTTCAATCCCGGGGAGACGGTCACCGCGGAGCTGATCCGCGAGGGCGAGAACTCGGAAGTCGATATTGTCCTCGGCGAGCGGCCGGTGCGGAACGGCTGAGCCTTGAGCTCTCAGGCCTCAGTCGCGTCCCGGCTCAGTGGTCCGGTTCAGCATGAAGGACAGCGCGAAGGCCAGGATGGCGGCGGCGAAGAGGACAAACTTCGCCGTCGTCAAAAAGCTTGCGAAGTCCACTTCCGAGGAGGAGATGTCAGGGGACGCAAACGCGGCCTCAAGTGCCAGGTTCTCGGCGATATCGACTGCCGCATAGAGCACGGCAACGGCGTAGAACGGCCAGCGGAGAGGGGTCTGCCCGCCGAATCTCCGGACCAGCAGGATGATGAGCGCTGCAAAGGCCACCAGAAACACCAGATCCCAGAAATAATGCACACTCTGGTAGCGCTCCACCAGCGGTGCGTCCAGGAGGCGGCGGACGGACTCCACATAACCGGCGTCGTACCCGCCGATCATGGTGTCGGGGAGCTGGATACCGACGGCCTGCTGCACCGACTGAAGCTGCAGCCAGCCGAGTGCCAGTGAAACCACCGACACGGCAGCCGCGGCGATAATCAGCCATGCTGCGGGACGCCTTGATCCGGTGCGTTCGGGGTTGTCGACGTTCCTGCGCCTGTCTCTTCTGGTGTCTGCCATGTCTCCCATTCCCCGGTGATGGGGCTGAGCAGCCCCGCGGTGCGGTTGGTTCAGTGGCGGCGCCCGGCGGCCTTGACCGCCGGCGCCACTTCGACACTAAGGGGGCTTATCAGCGGCCACAACGCGGCGTAATAGGTTTGTGACCGGCCAGGCGCTGGCGGGACTTCCCGTCTCCTGCTGCTGGAAGCGGGGCCATCGGCGCGGTGACGGGGATCGGAACAGGTTCAGGAAGATCCACCGTCCCGCCGCGGCGGCGCGGATTGTTATTTCCGCGTTATGTGGCCGCGAAGGCAGGGGCCACGCACTTCAGCGGGTCAGCTTCTCGACCGCCTTGCGTGCCCGGTCAACCTCGCGGGCTGCTTCCTTCGCCGTGCGCTCTGCTTCCGTGCGCTCGCGTGCTGCATCATCGGCGTCGTCGTCGATGACGTCGATGTCCTGCTCCAGCGCCCGGATCCGCTTCCGCAGGTCCTTCACCTGTTGGGCGAGTGACTCACGGTCCCGGTCGAGCTGCTCCACCCGCTCCCGGGCACGCTTCAGCGCCGCCGCTGCTTCCTCGGAGCGGTCCTCAGCGTCCTCCAGATCTGCCCGTGCCTCGGCTGCCGGGTCCGCTTCCGGCTCGGCGTCGCTGTGCCCATCCGCCGCCGATCCGGCGGCCGGTCCGCCGGAATCGAAGGGGCCGCCCACGGCGCCCGACAGATCCACAGCTTCCCAGCCGCTCGCCTCCAGTGCCCGGACCAGGCGTCCGGTGGAGACGGCGGCGGCAGCACCGGCGTCGGCCATTGCCGCTTTCAGTGTCTGCTCCACTTCCAGCGCGGTAGCGGGGCTGGGCGGATGGCCCAGCTCCCCGGCGAGGGCCGCGCCGTCCTTGACGAGCGCCGAGATGAGGTGCTGGCGCTGGGTGCCCAGTTTCTTCAGCTCGCCCCGGTCCAGCTGCTCCTGGGCCTCGCGCATCGCGGCACCGAGTGTGAGCGCCTCCCGCAGCTGGTCACCCCGGTGCACGGTCATCATATTGAGCACCCAGGCGGACGCAGACGGTTTGCGCAGTGCACGCACATCCCTGGCCAGCGCTTTATCATCCAGATTTTTGGCGCGCTCATTACGGGCAGCAGTGAAGGCGTCCAGAGTCTGTGCATACAGCTCGGACGCGATGTCGGCGAGGTCAGTCACTGTAGGTGGATCCGCAACCCTTACTGCAGGGGCGGGACGGAAGGACCCGGTTCGGGAATCGGCCGATCGGGCGAGGGGCCGGGCCCGGGCTCCGGCGGAACGTTGGGGGTGTCCGGTCCAGGATCGGGAATCGGGTACGGCGAGGGGGAGGGCTGCGGTTCGGGCGCGGGTTCACCGGGAGGCCGCGGCTGCGACGGGTCGGGGTGCGGTTCATGAGGCGGTGGGATGGACATTCCGGTTACCTTCTCTCCATCGGCGGGTGCGCTCAGGAGCAACAGTACGCCGGACGCTGCGGGTGGGGAATAAGCGGCGCCCGGCTGTGCTTGTTACTTCTGGCTGCGCACACTCCTGCGCGCCTTTTCAGTTTCTTCAGGGGGATTTTGTGCCGCAGCACACGGACAAACGCACGCAGGCCGACGACGGCGCAACACCGGTCCCGGAGGCCGGTATTCCGGCCCGCGACCGGCTGGTCATTTCCCTGCTCCTGGTCTCCGCCTTTGTGGTCATCCTCAACGAGACCATCATGGGGGTCGCGCTCCCGCGCCTCATGGACGACCTCCAGATCACTGCTTCCGCCGGCCAATGGCTGACGACGGCGTTCATGCTCACCATGGCCGTGGTTATCCCGATCACGGGCTTTCTCATCCAGCGCTTCAACACGCGGCCGGTCTTCCTTGCCGCGATGACCCTCTTCAGCCTGGGCACCCTGGTGTCGGCCATGGCACCCGGATTCGGAATGCTGCTCGTCGGCAGGGTGATCCAGGCGGGCGGAACAGCGATCATGATGCCGCTGCTGATGACCACCGTGATGACCCTGGTGCCGCCGTCCTCGCGAGGCAAGACCATGGGCAACATCTCGATCGTCATCTCCGTCGCTCCCGCGATCGGCCCCACCATCTCGGGCGTCATCCTCAGCGTGCTCGACTGGCGCTGGATGTTCTGGCTGGTGCTCCCCATCGCGGTCGGTTCGCTGGTTCTTGGCGGCATCCGGATCCAGAACGTCACCACGCCGCGCCGCACTCCGATCGACGTGCTCTCGGTCATCCTCTCGGCGTTTGCCTTCGGCGGCATTGTCTACGGGCTGAGCCAGTTCGGGGAGGGTTCCGGCGGATCCGGGGTGCCGAGCTGGCTGCCGCTCCTCGTGGGCCTCGTGGGCCTGGCCTGCTTCATTGTGCGGCAACTGGTGCTGCAGCGCCGGGACCGGGCGCTGCTCGATTTGCGGACGTTCCTTTCGCGTACCTTCACCGTGTCCATTCTTGTGCTCGCCATCAGCATGATGGCCCTGTTCGGAACGATCATTCTGCTGCCCATCTACCTGCAGGACGTTCTGGGCCTCGAGCCTGCCGCTGCCGGTCTGATGCTGCTGCCCGGCGGGCTCGCCATGGGTCTGCTCGGTCCGGTGGTGGGGCGCGTGTTTGACCGTCACGGCCCCCGTGTCCTGGTGGTTCCGGGTTCTCTCCTCGTCGCCTCCGCGTTCTGGGGACTCACGCTCGTGGACGTTTCAACACCCGTTCCGCTGGTTCTTGCCGCCCACGTGGTCTTGAGCATCGGACTTGCCGGAATGTTCACCCCGCTCTTCACCTCCGCCCTCGGCTCGGTGGGGCCGCACCTCTATTCCCATGCCAGTGCGGTGGTCGGCACCATCCAGCAGTTGGCGGGTGCGGCGGGAATTGCGCTTTTTGTCTCCGTCATGACGCTGCAGACCGGTGCGCTGGTGGAGGCGGGCAGCGCCGAGGTGCCTGCACTGGCGGGCGGAATCCGGATGGCGTTCCTGTGTGGAGCGGTAATCTTCCTGTTTGCGGTGGTGGCCGCCCTCTTTGTCCGGAAGCCGGCGGCGCCCGGCCTTCCGCCGTCGTCATCAGTGCACGACGGCGACAACGCAGCAGCCGCTCCGCTGGCACACTAGGGTCATGTCCTTCTTCACCCCGCCGCCGGTCCTCACCACACCACGGCTGCGGCTGGAACCGCTGGGTCCGCAGCATCTGGAGGAGACCTGGGCTGGGCTGCAGAACCCGGAGTCACGGCGCCTTACCGGCACCCACGCGAACTTCACCCGGCGCCAGGCGGAGGAGTGGCTCGCCGGGCTGGCAGCCACCGACGGGCGTGCGGACTGGGCAATTGTCCTCGCTTCGGACGGCAGCCACATCGGCGAAGTGGTGCTGAACGACTACGACGAGGACAACTCGTCCATCGGTTTCCGGATCGCGCTGAATGCGGACGCCCGGTTCGGGCAGGGCTACGGTACGGAGGCAACCCGGGCTGTTGTCGGGCATGCCTTCGACGTCATCGGAGTGCACCGCATCGGCCTGGAGGTGTACGCGTTCAACCCTCGCGCGCAGCGGGTGTACCAGAAGGTTGGGTTCCGGGTTGAGGGGCGGCTGCGGGACGCACTGCACTGGAACGGCGAGTGGATTGACGCCGTGGTGATGGGAATGCTGAAAACCGACCCGCGGCCCTGATCACGGTGTAGCATTCAGCCATTTCCCGGACAAAATTTCCTGGACAAAGGAGTCTGCGTCATGACCAAGTATCTGATCTCATTTCCGAGCGCGGCCATGGTGGTCCCCGAGGAAGGACTGCAGGCCCTTTCCGACGCGGCGCGCGCGGTGGTGCGGGAGGCCAAGGACGCCGGTGTGTGGGTGTTCGGCGGAGGCATCAATGAGAGCATTCCGCCGGTTATGGTCGACGGCGCTGGGACCGTCATAGAGGGCACGTACCCGCAGACACGTCAGATGGAGGGCGGTTATTCCGTGCTGGAACTGCCCTCGTACGAGGCGGCCCTCGAGTGGGCGGCTAGATTCGCTGCCGCCTGCCGATGCGCCCAGGAGGTGCGTGCGTTCCAGTACGATCCCGAGAGCTGAGCTGAGCTGAGCTGAGCTGAGCTGAGCTGAGCTGAGCTGAGCTGAGCTGAGCGGGGCGCTGGGCTTGGGGCGCTCGCGCATTACCTCCGGCGTCTGATCCGAAGGTCCGGCCGGGTTGAGCTGGTCTGATAGATCACTCTGGTTGCCGACGTTCGGAGCTCCTTCTGGGTTGGGCCGAGTCGAGCTGATCTGAGCGCTGGCGGAGACTCGGGCGTCGGCACTCGAGGATCCCTTTGGTCGGATCCGAAAATGTCAGTGGCGGGTGGTTGAGTGGTTTGTATGGAGAAGGGGACCGCGGAGAGGGTTGGGAGTGCCCGTCAGCCGGTGTGTGGCGGGGCGTATGCCGGGGGCGTCTATGCGGCGGAGCTTGAGCGGGCGTATGCGGAGGCGTGCGGGGAGTGGCCGGAGGGTGAGGTTGGCCTTGATTGGGCGGAGGAGGGGCTCAACGAGTACGGGATTGATGAGCATGCCCGGGCGCGGGTGGAAGAGGCGGTCCCGTCGACGCTGCTCTACCGACTGGAGGAAGGATCCCCGGCCCGGGCGCGGAGGTGCCAGACGTTGGGTGACACCCTGGATTTGTTGCGGGCCGCGGACCGGTTGGCGTCGTGGGTCGCTGCCCGGCAGGCGGTGTTGCTGGCGCAGGTCCTGGACCGGGTCCAGGACCAGGAACATGTCCTACTGACCGGGAGAGCAGACCCAGGCGCGGGCCGGGATGGAGGTGCGGGGTTGGGGTTCATGTTGGCGGCGCAGGAGATTGCCCCGTTGTTGCGGGTGCCGGGGCGGACGGCCCAGCGGATGCTCGGCGATGCGGTGCGTCTGACGCGGGAGTTGCCGGGGACGTGGAAGGCGTTGGAGGAGGGCCGGGTCAGTCCGGTGCAGGCGCAGGTCCTGGTGGAGGAATCCGGGTCCCTCCCGGTCGAAGCCCTACCCGGTTTTGAGGAGGCGGTCCTGGACGCCGCTGGCGGGTTGACCCGCCCGAAACTGGCACGCCGGTGCCGGCGGGTCCGCGAAGAGCTACACCCCGAGACCATCACCGCCCGGAGGGTGCGGGCGGTGCAGGACCGTTGCGTGAGTGTTCAGCCGGAGCAGGACGGGATGGCGTGGCTGGGCGCGTACCTGCCCGCGGAGCAGGCGCACGGGATTTTCAACCGGGTCGACGCCGCCGCCCGCTCCCTCCAAGGACCCACTGAGGCCAGGACGCTGTCTCAACTCCGCGCGGATGTGTTCGCTGATGTGCTGACCCACACCTGTGCCGGGGACGTGAAGAAAGGCACCGGGTTCCGCGGCATCGGGGCGAGCGTGTTCGTCACCGTCCCCGTCATGACCCTCCTGGGACATAAGCGAAGCGACTGGCAAAACCACCCGACAGACACGGAACACGGCACCGGGGCAGGTGCCCGGAGCATCAAGGGCTCCGGCGGAAACAGCGCGGAACGTAGCGGCGGCACTGGCCTTGACCCCGGGGCTGGCGTCCCCGCCGACGTGAATGTTGGTGCTGCCGCTGGCGTCGCCGGCGCAGTTGTCCCGGACCTAACCGGGTGTGAGAACGGGTTGCTGGACGGGTACGGTCCGATTGACCCGGAGACCGCGCGGAGCCTTTCCGCGCATGCGCCGAGTTTCACCCGGATCCTGGTCCACCCGGAAGAGGGTGTTTCATTGAGTGTGTAAGGGGTCCGGCCTGATGTGATGGTGTGGCCGCTGGTTTCACCATCTGAGAGGACGGCCCTTTTGGGCGAGAA
>NZ_FNDT01000062.1 GCF_900099735.1 Arthrobacter subterraneus
TGTCAAGCCCCGGGTTTGGTGGAGAGATTTTTAGTTGGAAATTGTGGTTAGTAGGCCGGCATTGACACCGGCGTGTTGTTGTTCGTATTCGCTGGGTGGGACGTGGCCGAGTTCGCCGTGGAGGCGTCGGTGGTTGTACCAGTCGACCCATTCGGCGAGGGCGACTTCGAGGTGGTTGATGTCCTTCCAGGGGCCTTTGTTGCGGACCAGCTCGGCTTTGAACAGCGAGTTCAGCGCCTCGGCCATCGCATTGTCGTAGCTATCCCCGCGGGAACCCACAGAAGCGACGGCGTCCTCGGCGGCGAGTCGCTCGGCGTAACGGATGGCCCGGTATTGGACGCCGCGGTCGCTGTGATGGACCAGACCGGTCAGGTCCGCTCCGTCCTTGGTGCGGGACCAGATGCCCATCTCCAGGGCGTCCAGGGCCAGTTCGGTGTAGAGACTGGTCGCCACTTGCCAGCCCACGATCCGGCGGGAGAAGACATCCAACACGAACGCGGCGTAGACCCAGCTGGCGAACGTGCGCACGTAAGTGATATCGGCGACCCAGAGCCGGTTCGGCGCCTCCGCGCTGAACTTACGTTCAACCAAGTCCTGCGGTCTGCCGGTTTCCGGTGCCGGTCTCGTCGTCCGCGGCCCCTTGGCCCGGGAAACCCCGCGTAAGCCCTCGGCGCGCATGAGCCGCTCCACGGTGCACCGGGCAACCTGGTGCCCCTGCCGGCGCAACTGCGCGTGAATCTTCCGGACCCCGTAAACCCCGTAATTCTCCTTGTGCACCGTCTTGATCTCCTCGGTGAGTTTCTCGTCCCGGAGGTCCCTCGCCGAGGCAGGCCGGCTCCGGTGGGCGTAGTACGTGCTCGGGGCGATCTGCAGCACCCTGCAGATCGGCTCGACCCCGTGCTGGTCGCGGTGCTCCTCGATGAAGGCGCACATCACCTCGACGGGCGGTCGAGCTCCGCCGCGAAGAAAGCCGATGCCTGCTTCAGGATGGTGTTCGCCCGCCGCAGTTCGCGGACCTCGCGCTCGAGCTCGGTGATCCGCTCCGCATCGCTGCTCGTTGTGCCCGGGCGCAGTCCCTCATCGATCTCGGCCCGCTTCACCCAGGTCCGCAACGCTTCCGGGTTCACTCCGAGCTGTTCACCGACACGCCCGAACGCTCCGGTCCTTGTTGCCGGGTTCTTTCGCGCCTCGATCACCATCCGAGTCGCACGCTCGCGCAACTCGATCGGGTACTTCCGCTGTGCTGCCATGAAAAACATCCTCCGGGTAATCGATGTCTCCATCAAACCCGGTACGGTTCA
>NZ_FNDT01000015.1 GCF_900099735.1 Arthrobacter subterraneus
CCTCGTGGACACCGTGGGCGAACGGGCCGGGCAGCACGTGTTCATCGAGATGAACCCGCGCATCCAGGTGGAGCACACAGTGACCGAGGAGGTCACCGACGTGGACCTGGTGCAGTCGCAGCTGCGAATCGCCGCGGGGGAGACGCTGGCGGATCTCGGTCTGTCCCAGGACTCCGTCCGGCTCCGCGGCGCTGCGCTGCAGTCCCGCATCACCACCGAGGACCCGGCGAACGGATTCCGCCCCGACGTCGGAAAAATCACCGCCTATCGTTCCGCCGGCGGTGCGGGCGTCCGGCTGGACGGCGGCACCGTGTACGCGGGAGCGGAAATCAGCCCGCACTTCGACTCGATGCTGGTGAAGCTCACCTGCCGGGGCAGGGACTACGAGTCGGCTGTGCGCCGGGCACGGCGTGCCCTGGCCGAGTTCCGGGTGCGCGGAGTGTCCACCAACATCTCCTTCCTGCAGGCCGTCCTCGATGACCCGGACTTCATCGCAGGCAACGTGGCCACCTCCTTCATCGACGAGCGCCCCGAACTGCTCACCGCGCGCGTTCCAGCCGACCGTGGAACCAAACTGCTGAACTGGCTCGCCGACGTTACCGTCAACAAGCCCCATGGTGAGCTCACCGTCGAGCTGGACCCGGCGGAGAAGCTCCCGGCGGTCACCGAGGCAGAGCAGCGGCCCGGAAGCCGTCAGCGGCTGCAGGAACTCGGGCCGGAGGGCTTCGCGGCCGAGCTGCGGGCGCAGACAGCCCTGGCCGTCACGGACACCACGTTCCGCGACGCGCACCAGTCACTGCTGGCCACCCGCGTGCGCACCCGGGATCTTGTCGCCGCGGGCAAGGCCGTGTCCGCCAAAATGCCGGACCTGCTGTCGGTGGAGGCGTGGGGCGGTGCAACCTACGACGTCGCACTGCGCTTCCTGGGTGAGGACCCGTGGGAGCGGCTCGCTGCCCTGCGCGCGGAGATGCCGAACATCTGCCTGCAGATGCTGCTGCGCGGACGCAACACCGTCGGTTACACCCCGTACCCGGAGGCGGTCACCAAGGCCTTTGTGCAGGAAGCCGCAGCCACGGGAATCGACATCTTCCGTATCTTCGACGCGCTCAACGATGTGTCGCAGATGGAACCGGCCATCCGCGCAGTCCGCGAAACCGGCACCGCGGTCGCTGAAGTGGCGCTGTGCTACACCTCGGACATGCTGGACCCCGAGGAAAAGCTTTACACGCTGGATTACTACCTCGACCTCGCCCAGCGCATCGTCGACGCCGGGGCGCACATCCTCGCCATCAAGGACATGGCAGGCCTGCTGCGACCGGCCGCGGCAGCCAAACTCGTTACCGCCCTGCGTGACCGGTTCGACCTTCCGGTGCACCTGCACACGCACGACACCGCGGGAGGCCAGCTGGCCACCCTTCTGGCCGCCTCCAACGCCGGAGTCGACGCCGTCGACGTCGCCAGCGCCTCACTGGCCGGTACCACCAGCCAACCCTCGGCCTCGGCTCTGGTCGCGGCCCTTGCGCACACCGACCGTGACACCGGCATGTCGCTGGAAAACGTCAGCTCCCTTGAGCCGTACTGGGAAGCAGTGCGCCGCGTCTACGCGCCCTTCGAGTCCGGCCTGCCCGGGCCCACCGGGCGGGTCTACCGTCACGAGATCCCCGGCGGGCAGCTCTCCAACCTCCGCCAGCAAGCCATCGCCCTGGGTCTTGGCGAGCGGTTCGAGGCGGTTGAGGACATGTACACAGCGGCGGACCGGATGCTCGGGCGCCTGGTAAAAGTCACTCCGTCCTCCAAGGTGGTCGGCGATCTCGCCCTGCAGCTCGTCGGGTCCAACGTGGAGCCGGCGGCGTTCGAGGAGAACCCGCAGAAGTACGACATCCCGGACTCCGTGATCGGTTTCCTCAGCGGCGAACTCGGCGACCCTCCCGGAGGATGGCCGGAGCCGTTCCGCACCAAGGCTCTTCAGGGTCGCACCGTCAAGGTCCGCGACGCTGAGCTCAGCGCCGAGGACCAGCAGGCACTGGACGGCGACTCCGCGACCCGCCGTGCCACGCTCAACCGGCTGCTCTTCGAGGGTCCCACCAGGGACTTCCAGACCACCCGCCACACCTTCGGCGACGTGTCCGTCCTGGACACCCGCGACTACCTGTACGGGCTGCAGCAGGGCAGCGAGCACGTCATCCAGCTCGAAAAGGGTGTGCGTCTCATCGCCACTCTCGAAGCGGTCTCGGACGCCGATGAACGCGGCATGCGCACGGTCATGTGCACGCTGAACGGGCAGATGCGCCCCGTCGTCGTGCGGGACCGCAGTGTCCACACCGACGTGAAGGCAGCGGAGAAGGCCGACCCGGCGCAGCCGGGCCACGTCGCCGCGCCGTTCGCCGGGGCAGTGACCCTCGGCGTAGCCGAAGGCGACACCGTGCAGGCCGGTGACACCGTGGCAACCATCGAAGCGATGAAGATGGAAGCCGGCATCACCACCACCGTGGGCGGAACCATCAAGCGGCTGGCCATCAGCACCATCGAACAGGCACAGGGCGGAGACCTCCTCCTGGTGATCGACCCGAAGTAACCAGCGGCTGCGCCGCAAACTGCGCTGGATCCGGCACGACGGCCTCCATCTTGATCGAGCGGAGGGACAGAATGACTAGACGCCCACCGCCAGGTTCAGTGGGAACCCGGTGACGCGCTTCGGCCGCGGCGGGGCGAAGGTGCGCACCTTGGAGGTGGTCAGTCCCAGCCGCACCAAACCTTCAGCAATCACGACGGCGGAGCTCACCCCGTCCACCACGGGCACGCCGGCGCGGAGACGGATCTGCTCGTCGAGGCCGGCCATTCCGCCGCAGCCCAGGACGATCACCTCGGCCTTGTCCTCTGACACCGCCAGTTCGGCCTGCCGCACGATCGCCTCGACAGCCCCCGCAGGATCCTCCTCCAACTCGAGGACCGCCAGCCCGCTGGCTCGCACGGATGCGCACCGGTCCGACAGCCCCGCCAGTTTCAGCCGGTCCTCGATGAGCGGAACCGCGCGGTCGAGCGTGGTGACCACGGAGTATTTGTGCCCGAGGAACATGGCGGTGCTCGCCGCGGCCTCCGTGATGTCCACGACCGGCACGTCGAGAAGCTCCTGCAGGCCTTCCCGTCCGTGCTCGCCGTAGCCGGCCTGGACGACGGCGTCGAACGGCTCCGGATAGGAACGCACAGTGTGCATGACGGCAACTGCGGCGAGGTAGCTTTCGAAGTTTCCCTCCACGGATTCGGCACCGAATTCGGGGGTCAGCGGCACAATCTCGGTGCCCGGCGCCGCCGCGGCCCGTGCCTGCGCACCGATGGAGTCGGTCATGGACTGGGTGGTGTTGACGTTGACGACAAGGATTCTCATGGGTTTCTTCCGCTCTCTAGTGGACGCTGGAAACGGCGATGGGTTCCCCTGAGACGTCTTCGAACGTCCTGTCCCGGTCCGCGATGAAGTAGTACACCAGCGCCGCTATGCCTGCGCCGAAGAACCAGGAGAACGGTGCAGCCGCTGACAGGTACGGGATGAAGGCGATCAGGATGGCGATCAGGGACGAGGGGATCAGCGCGGTGATGGCCTTGGTGTTGTATCCGCGCCGGTAGAAGTAGGCGCCGGATGGGTTTTCCGTGTAGAGGTCGGGGACGTTGACCCGGCTGCGCCGGATGAGCCAGTAGTCAGCCATCACCACGCCGAACAGCGGGCCGAGGACCGCTCCGAGACCACCGAGGAAGTACACGATGACCACCGGGTTGTTGTAGAGATTCCAGGGCAGGATGACCAGTCCGATGACCGCGCTGATGATCCCGGCCTTGCGGAAGTTCAGGTACTTCGGGAACAGGTTGGCCAGCATGTAGACCGGGGCCACAAAGTTGGCCATCAGGTTGACCGCGATGGTGAGGATGAGCAGGGAAAGGCAGGCGAGCACCAACAGGAAGGTGCTGGGGATGGTCTGGACGATGTCCGCCGGGCTGGTGATGATGGTTCCGTTGATGGTGAACTGCGCACCGGCGAGTACCACCACGATGGCCCCGAAGAGCATCATGTTGATGGGGATACCCCAGAAGTTGCCGCGCGTGACGGCCTGCTTCGAGACCGCGGACCGGGTGAAGTCGCAGAAGTTGAGCACGAAGGTGCCGTAGATGGCCACCCACAAAGCACCGCCGCCGAAGATCGCGACCCACATCTCGGCACCGCCCAGGCTCTGGTCCGTTGTGAACGCGATGGAGCCGCCGGCTTCGATCAGCATCCAGACCGCCAGCGCAGCGAAGGTGAACAGGATGACCGGGCCGGCGAAGGCCTCATACTTCCTGATCATCTCCATGCCGTAGCTGACAATGACCACCTGGACGATCCACAGGGAGATGAATGCGAACCAGCCCAGTGTCGAGAGCCCGAGGATGTTGTCGGCGTCGAGGCCGGCAAGCCCCGGGAACACTGCGATGAGCAGGACCCGGAAGACGACTGACGCGAGGTAGGTCTGGACGCCGAACCAGACGATGGCTACGCCGCCGCGCAGGATGGCCGCAATCTGTGCTCCGTGGATTCCGAAACTGATCCGGCTCATCACGGGGAAGGGGATGCCGGTCTTGACTCCCATATAGCCCGAGAGGTTCAGCAGAAGGAAGAGCAGCACAGCGCCGACGCCGAGCGCGAGCAGGATCTGCCAACCGCCGAGGCCAAGGGCAAACAGCCCGATGGCGAAGGCGTAGTTTCCAAGGCTGTGTACGTCATTGGCCCACAGCGTGAAGATGCTGTAGCTGGTCCATTTGCGGCCTTCGCGTTTGGTGGGTGCGAGGTCCTGGTTATAGAGCCGCGGGCTGACGGCGGCGAGTCCTTCAGACTGCGCTCGTGCATTGGCTTCAGCGGCGGCGGCAACTTCTTCCGTTATTGCCGGTGCGGGATCGACTTTCATAGTCTGCCTGTTCTGTCCTGGGCGCATCGTTGCGCCGGATGGTAGGGCGGTCAAGCTTTGGTGACCGGTGGGGTTCGACGACGACGGCACCGTGTGGGTGCCCTGCGATGCCGGTGGGCATCCGATGTGCCCGTGAGACTGTGACGACGCTCACCGTCGAGCGATCACAATAAGCGTAGAGCGGTTGAAGTTATTCCGCAAGGGGGAACCGTATTTCCATATGGTGGAATGATGTAAAAAAGCCCGCATCCGCTGATGGGATGCGGGCAGCCCGCTCGAGGGCGATAGGGACCCCCGCGATTTGGGCGGGAGGTTACCCCGGGAAAGGTACGGCGGTGAGCCCTTAGGCGTTCCAGAGTCCGTAGGAGTCTGCCAGCGAGGAGATCTTCTGCGCTCGGGCCAGGCGCGGCAGGTAGGAGCCATCACCGACCACCGCACCGGAAGCGTGCGCGTCGAGAAGTTCGTGCGCCCACTGGATCTCGGACTCGCTTGGCGAGAGGCCCTTGTTGATGGTGTCCGCGGCCTCCGGGCGGAGGCACAGCTTGCCGGTCATCCCCATAGATGCGGTGACCTTGCACGCCTCCAGGAGATCCTCGCCCAGCGCTCCGACAGTCGGTCCGTCGATGGGGCCGGGCAGCTGGCCCACACGGGAGGCGACTACCAGCTTGGCGCGGGCATAGGCCAGGGCCATCGGGTCATCCGAGGCGCCGGTGTCCCGGCGGAAGTCGCCCACGCCGAAGGCGAGGCGGAAGGTGCCGGGGGCGCTGGCGATCGCTGTGGCGTTCTCGATACCGAGGGCTGATTCGACGAGCGCGAGCACCGGGGTGCCCGCCTGCAGGCGCATGGCGGTGTGGGTGACCTGCTCGGGCTTTTCCGTCATGGCGAGCATGACTCCGCGGAGCCCGGGCGCCCTGGACAGGGCGGCGAGATCGTCAGCCCAGTAGTCGGTTTCGATACCATTGACGCGCACCCAGGCTGTCATGCCGGTGGAGAGGGCCTCGACAACCCGCTCGCGTGCTTCTGCCTTCGATGGCGCCGGCACCGCGTCCTCAATGTCGAAGACCACTGAATCCGCTTCGGATGCCAGTGCGGGGGCGAAGTTTGACTCCGACGCAGCGGAGGCGAGCAGCCAGGAGCGGGACAGCTTGGCGGGAAGCGCGGCAGCGCGGCTATTGCGAAGGGGAGCCATACCTAGAACCTTACGCAACCGGCGTCGTCGTAATCCACCGCCGGGCCGTGGAGGACGGTAAACACTACGACCAAAAAAGTCTTTTGGCCGCCCTTCGGCCTTCCTGCGTAAGTTTTCGCAATACAGTAAGTGATTATCACCAGATGAAAGGACCAACCCATGAGCAACCACCTCACAGTTGGAGATCCGGCTCCATCGTTCACGCTTCCTGACGCCGACGGCCAGCCGGTGAGCCTGGCAGAGTTCCGGGACCGCAGCGTTGTTGTCTACTTCTACCCCAAGGCGGAAACGCCGGGCTGCACCACCGAGGCGTGCGACTTCCGCGACAACCTGGCGTCGCTGCAGGGCGCAGGCTTCAGTGTTGTGGGCATCTCGCCCGATACGCCGGAGGAGCTGGCTGCGTTCACGAGCAACCACGGTCTTGCCTACCCGCTCCTCTCCGACGTGGACAACGCGGTCGCGAAGGCGTGGGGCGCGTACGGCGAACGGGAGCGGAACGGTCAAACCACCGTCGGCATCATCCGGTCAACCATCGTTGTGGGTCCGGATGGAACGGTTGAGCACGCCGAGTACGGTGTGGACGCGAAGGGCCACGTGGCACGCCTGCGGGAGCAGCTGAGCGTCGCCTGACCCGTTCCACCCTTGCGGGGTCACGCGCAAAAGGCCCTCCCCTGGCTAAAGAGGGAGGGCCTTCTGCGTTCCCGGATGGACGTGCTAGCACCCTTCCGGAGTGTTGGCGCATCGGGCGGGCGGGTGGGGTCTCACGCGGACAACGTGGCTTCATCCGCCCGGTCGATGCAGGATTGTGGGGTTCAGGCTGCGCCGCGGCGGAGCAGGCGCCCGGTTGGCTTCTCGAGGTCCAGCACTTCACCGCGCAGGTAGGTGGAACGCACGACGCCGGAGAGCGCCTTGCCCGCATACGGCGAGATGGGATTCTTGTGGTGGAGTTTGTGGACGTCGACCACGAAGGTCTCGTCCGGCGCAAAGACGGAGAAATCGGCGTCGTATCCCAGTGCCAGCTTGCCCTTGCGCTGCAGCCGGGCGATGGCCGCCGGGCGGGCCGACATCCACTCCACAACCTGTTCCAGCGGAAGCCCCCGCTTCCTGGCCTCGGACCAGATCAGCGATAGCCCGAGCTGCAGCGAGGAGACCCCGCCCCAGGCGACGCCGAAGTCACCGTTTTCGAGGTCCTTCAGGTCCAGGGTTGACGGTGAATGGTCGGAGACGATGCAGTCGATTGTCCCGTCGATCAGGCCCTGCCACAGCAGCTCCCGGTTCGAGGCCTCGCGGATGGGCGGGCAGCATTTGAACGCCGTCGCGCCGTTGGGGATCTCCTCCGACAACAGGGTCAGGTAGTGCGGGCACGTCTCGACCGTGAGGTTGACGCCGTCGCGCCTGGCTGAAGCGATCATGGGCAGCGCGTCCGACGACGACAGGTGCAGGATGTGCGCCCTCGCCCCCGTCCAGCGGGCCCGCTCAATAACCTCGGCGATGGCCACGTTCTCCGCGCCGCGCGGTCGTGACGCAAGGAACTTCGAGTACTGGTCGCCCTCCGCGGACGGTGCCCGGTCGATGGCCCGGGAATCCTCTGCGTGGACGATCATGAGGGAGTCGAAGGTCTTCAGCTCCGCCATGTCCGCTTCCATCTCGTCAGCTTCGAGGTGCGGGAACTCGTCCACACCCGAGTGGAGCAGGAAGCACTTGAATCCGAAGACACCCTCGTCGTGGAGCGGGCGCAGGTCTGCCTTGTTCCCGGGAATGGCGCCGCCCCAGAAGCCGACGTCGACGAACGCCTGGGTTTCCGCTGCCGCCCGTTTCTGCTGGAGCGCATCCACGTTCACGGTGGGCGGGATGCTGTTCAACGGCATGTCGATGATGGTGGTGACGCCTCCGGCAGCGGCCGCCTTTGTGGCGGACGCGAAGCCCTCCCACTCCGTGCGCCCCGGCTCGTTGACGTGCACGTGGGAGTCGACGAGTCCCGGGATCAGCGTTTCATCGGGGGCCAGTTCAACGACCGTGGCCCCATCGAGCCCGTTGCCCAGCGGCTCCATCGCCACAATGACGCCGTTCCGGACGCCGACCTCACGCGGCGCAATGCCAGCCGTCGTGAGGATGCGTTCGCCACGGATCACCAGGTCATAGGTTTCGGTACTCATGGTTTTCCTCCTTTTCCGGCGCCCACGCCTATGTGGGCGGCAATATTTTGGCCTACCTGCTCAAGCAACGGTCCGGCGTGAGCAATGCACTTCGCGACGTCGGGTTCCAGGTCCGTAAGTGCGTACACGGCCTCGAACCCGGCCTCCGCCGCCTGTGCCTGCGTAAGCGTGGTCCGCCGCAGACCGCGATCACCGGGATGTTTCCTGCCGCTGTCGCCACGCCGAGCGGCGTTTTCCCGCCAAGGCTCTGCTCATCCAGGCTGCCTTCACCGGTGATCACCAGGCGTGCGTCCTCGAGCCTGCCTGCCAGTCCCGTCAGTTCAAGCACGACGTCGATGCCCGGCCTGCGCTCCGCGTCCAGTACGGCGAGGGCTGCGTAGCCCACGCCGCCTGCGGCGCCGGCCCCGGGAGCGTCGGCGGCCGCACGGACGCGCGACCCGAGTTCCTTTGCGAGCATGTCGACGAAGCGGGCGAGGGAGCGGTCCAGGTGGGCGACGTCGTCGGGCGTTGCTCCCTTCTGGGGGCCGAAGACCGCTGCGGCGCCGTTGGGCCCGAGCAGCGGATTGTCCACGTCGGACGCCAGGACGAATGCCGCGTTGGCGAGGCGGGGATCGAGACCAAACAGGTCGATCCGGGCAAGGTCCGCCAGTGCGCCGCCTCCGGGGGGAAGCGGATTGCCGGCGTCGTCCAGCAGGACGGCGCCGAGCCCGGTCAGCATCCCGGCGCCGCCGTCCGTGTTGGCGCTGCCGCCGACGCCGAGCACAATGCTGGTGCAGCCCTCGTCAAGCGCGTACCGGATGAGTTCCCCGGTCCCGCGGCTGGAGGCTTCGCGGGCCTTCAGCACTCCGCCGGGAAGGACAGCCAGGCCGGACGCGAGCGCCATCTCGATCACCGCAGTGGTACCACGGATCGCGAGCGGCGCCTCGATCCGCTCGCCGGTGGGCCCGGAAACCACTGCCGTGTGCAGGGTGAAACCGGCGGCAAGGGCCGCATCCAGCGTGCCCTCACCGCCGTCGGCCACCGGGACAACGTCGACGCTCAGCGCCGGGTCCGCCGCCAGCAGCCCGGCCCTGAGATGGGCCGCGACCTGCGGAGCGGTCAGGGATCCCTTGAACTTGTCCGGTGCAATGACGATTCGCATGACGCTATTGAACCAGCCCTCTAGACCAGCAGGGAGATGGCGGTGGGGGCGTCATCCGCGGCTTCAGCGAGCTCCTCGAACTCGTTGATCGCGTCGATCCCGGCGGCACCCATCGAGATGTTGGTGACGCGTTCGAGGATGACCTCGACAACCACCGGCACCCGGTACTCCTGCATCAGCGCGCGGGCCTTCTCGAACGCGGCCTGCAGATCGTCGGCCTCGCGGACGCGGATCGCCTTGCAGCCCAGGCCCTCGGCAACCTTGATGTGGTCCACGCCGTAGCCGTCCAGCTCCGGAGCGTTCACGTTCTCGAAGGCCAGCGACACATGGTAGTCCATCTCGAACCCGCGCTGGGCCTGGCGGATGAGGCCCAGGTAGGAGTTGTTGACCACCACGTGGATGTACGGCAGCTGGAACTGGGCGCCGACGGCCAGTTCCTCGATCATGAACTGGAAATCGTAGTCACCGGACAGGGCAACGACGGTCTCCCCCGGGCTCGCCTGGGCTACGCCGATCGCAGCCGGTGCGGTCCAGCCGAGCGGCCCTGCCTGGCCGCAGTTGATCCAGTTGCGGGCCTCGTACACGTGGAGGAACTGGGCGCCTGCAATCTGCGAGAGGCCGATGGTCGAGACGTAACGGGTGTCCCGGCCGAACGCGCGGTTCATCTCCTGGTACACACGCTGCGGCTTGACCGGAACGTTGGTGAAGTTGGTCTTGCGCTGCATGGTGGACTTCCGCTGTGCGCAGTCCTTCACCCAGGCGCCCCAGTCCGGCAGGCCCTGCTGTTCCTTGCGTTCACGCGCGATCTCGACCAGACCGCTCAGGGCTGCACCGGCGTCGGACACTATTCCGTAATCCGGTGCGAAGACGCGGCCGATCTGCGTGGGTTCGATGTCGATGTGAACAAACTTGCGTCCCCTGGTGTAGACGTCCAGGGCGCCCGTGTGGCGGTTGGCCCAGCGGTTGCCGATGCCGATGACGAAGTCGGACTCCAGCATGGTCGCGTTGCCGTAGCGGTGCGAGGTCTGCAGGCCCACCATGCCGGCCATGAGCTCGTGGTCATCGGGGATGGTGCCCCAGCCCATCAGGGTGGGGATGACGGGGATGTGCAGCAGTTCGGCGAGCTCCACCAGCTGCTCGGAGGCGTTGGCGTTGATGATGCCGCCGCCGGCGACGATGAGCGGCCTTTCCGCGGCCGTCAGCATGTCCAGCGCCTTCTCGAGCTGCCTGCGCGTGGCAGCGGGCTTGTGGACCTGGAGGGGTTCGTAGGTGTCGGGGTCGAACTCGATCTCGGTCTGCTGGACGTCGATCGGCAGGTCGATGAGCACGGGTCCGGGGCGGCCGGTGCGCATTTCGTAGAACGCCTTCTGGAAGGTACCGGGAACCTGGCCGGCCTCCATCACGGTGACGGCCATCTTGGTGACGGGGCCTGCGATCGAGGCGATGTCCACGGCCTGGAAGTCTTCCTTGTGCAGCTTGGCCACGGGAGCCTGGCCGGTGATGCAGAGGATGGGGATCGAATCCGCCATGGCCGAGTAGAGACCGGTGATCATGTCCGTCCCGGCGGGACCGGAGGTGCCGATACAGACGCCGATGTTGCCGGGCTTTGCCCGGGTGAAGCCTTCGGCCATGTGCGAGGCGCCCTCAACGTGGCGGGCGAGGACGTGATGGATGCCGCCGTGGGCCCGCATCGCGGAATAGAAAGGGTTGATTGCTGCTCCGGGCAGGCCGAACGCCGTGGTGGCGCCCTCCTTCTCCAGGATTGCAACGGCTGCGTCAACAGCGCGCATTTTAGGCATGGTGTGCTCCTACTTCAGTGAAGTTTTGGGCAGATAAGGCGACTAACGACGTCGTCGGCTCGCCTGATCTGCACGAAAGTTGGGTTTATTTGCCGGACAGCTGGTTGATCAGCTTGAAGAGGCCGGAGTGGTCCAGGCCGCCGTCGCCCGTGTTGACGAGCGAGGCAACCAACTGCGCGACGACGGCACCCAGTGGGGTGGCGACGCCGGCTTCGCGGGCGGCTGAGGTGACAATGCCGAGATCCTTGTGGTGGAGGGCCAGGCGGAAGCCCGGGTCGAAGTTGCGGTCCAGCATCTTCTGGCCCTTCTGGTCGAGCACCTTGGAGCCGGCAAGACCGCCGCCAAGGACCTTGAGGGCGGCGTCGGTGTCCACGCCGTAGGCCTCGAGGAAAACGATCGCTTCGGAGAGTGCGCCGATGTTGACGGCCACGATGAGCTGGTTGGCTGCCTTGACGGTCTGTCCGGAGCCGGAGGGTCCAACATGGACGATGGTCTTTCCGACGGCGTTGAGTACGTCCTGTGCGGCGTCGAAGTCTTCCTTCTCGCCGCCGACCATGATCGAGAGGGCCCCGTCGATGGCGCCCTGTTCACCGCCGGATACGGGTGCGTCCAGGGGGCGGAGGCCTGCGTCGCGGGCCTGCTTGGAAAGCTCGACCGCCACATCGGGGCGAATGCTGCTCGCGTCGATCCAGAGCGCGCCCTTCTTCGCGTTGGCGAAAACGCCGTCGCTGCCGGTCACCACGCCCTCGACGTCCGGCGAGTCCGGCACCATGGTGATGACGACGTCGGCATCCTTCACTGCTTCTGCAATGCCGGCTGCCGCTGAGCCGCCCTCGGCGACGAGCTTGTCCATTTTGTCGGAGCTGCGGTTGAACCCGGTGACGGTGTAACCGGCCTTGACGAGGTTGATGGCCATGGGCAGGCCCATGATGCCGAGTCCGATGACTGTTACGTTGCTCATTCTGTCTGTCCTTTGAGATCTGTGGCGGGCCCGGCCGCCGGGTTGCCTGGCCGGGCTTGCGGGGTTCGGGTTAGCGGGAGGCGTGTTCGCGGATGGTCCAGGTGAACGCCTCGTCCTGTGCGGCTTTGTATTCGAGGCCGATAGGCCCTTCGTAGCCGAGTTCGCGGCTGCGGGCGATCCACTCGCCGAGCGGAAGGTTTCCGCTGCCGGGGGCTCCGCGGCCGGGAGCGTCGGCGATTTGGATGTGGCCGAAGTCCTTGGCGTGGTTCTCGATGACCTGCGGGACGTCGTCGCCGTTGACAGCAAGGTGGTAGAAGTCCGCGAGGAACTTGATGTTGCTCTTTCCCGTCTTCGAGATGACGTTCAGCGCGTCCTGGGCGGTGAGCAGCGGGTACCGGTCTGCTCCGCTCACCGGCTCTAGGAGGACCGTTCCGCCGATGGCTGCCACCGCATCTGCGGCGAAGGCCAGGTTCTCGACGGCGACGGCGTCCTGTTCCTCGGGGCTGACGCCGTCGATTCGGTTTCCGTACAGCGCGTTGAAGGCTTTGCAGCCCAGCCGCTCACCGATCCCGACGACGACCGGCACGTTGGCCCGGAAGTCCTCCTGCCGCTCCGGCCAGGACACCAGGCCCCTGTCGCCGCCGGGCATGTCTCCGGCGTTGAAGTTGAGACCGGTGAGCTGGACCCCGGCGTCGGTGATGGCACTCTCGAAAGCCTGGAGGTCTGCGTCCGACGGCGTGGAGGTGCTGAACGGCCACCAGAACTCGACGGCGTCGAAGCCCGCCTTCTTCGCCGCGGCAGGCCGTTCCAGCAGGGGCAGCTCGGTGAGGAGGATGGAGCAGTTCACGGTGTAGGTCATCATCGATCCTTGTGCTTGATTCCGTAATGTGGAACTTACTTTCTGTCTAATGAAATGGTAGGCGCTGAATGTGGTGTGCGTCAACCGGTTCCTCCGCAGAAACTGCCCGGAGGTGCAGGAGCGCCGCTTCGAATCGGCGGCTTTGCACCTCCGGGCAGTTTCTGCGGCTCGGGTGGGTGAACGGTGTGGGGCGTCAGGCTGCCTTCCTGGCCTCCGCCCGGGCGATCGCATCCAGAACGCGCTTCTTGAGGCGACCCTCGTCGAAGAGGTCCTTCCACTCGATGCGGATGAACGTCCAACCTTCCTCCATCAGGGCTTTCTCCCGTCGTCGTTCCTGGAAGAGCACCTCGCTGGTGGGTGCGTAGTCGAAGTATTTCGTCCGGCCGTCAAACTCGAGGGCGAGCTTGATGTCCTTCCACGCGAAGTCCAACCGGTGCGCTCCGTTCCGCGTCGGGACCCGAAGTTGCTGCACCGGCATCGGCAGGCGCATTTTGTGGAGGAAGTACCAGGTGAGGGTTTCACCGGGAGACTCCGAGAGGGAACTGGCATGGGCCATCACCTTCCGCGCCCGGGCCACACCCTTATGGCCGATGAGTTGTTCAATGCTCCTCCACATCAGGTCCTCGCTGGCGCCCTTCTGAAGGCCGTGTTCAGCGATGACCAGCCCCTGCCTGAACGGCAGTATGCGTGCGCAGTCCACCACGGTGCGCTCAAGGGAGGTGACCGGAAGGTTGCCTACCAGTACCACGTCATCTGGCTCCAGCCGTGCCTGGTGATTCCGGACGTCCGGCGCGTGGCTGGTGGACGAGATGTTTGACGGCTGCGTCAGGTGGATCAGCGAGTCCACCTCCCACAGGTAAAGCTGATGGGCGCGGGCAGCAGACGTATGGCTGTAGGTTCCGGAGCCTGAACCGGTGGCCACCGTTGCGTGGCGGTGAGCGTGAATCAACCGGAAAGCGCGGTCGTCCGACGACAACTTCTTCCAGGCGGCCGCCGCCATATAGCAGCCGCGCCGGAGCCTCACCAACCGGCCCGACTTCACCAGGGCCTGGATGTTTCGCTTCGTGAGCCCCCGGTCCATGAGTACGTCGGTGAGCCATAGCCCGCTGCTCCCGGTAAGCCAGTCAAGTGATTGCACCCTCTCAGGTTGATGCGTTCCGGCGGCCGCGGGCTGGTGAAACTGCGCGTATGTGGAAAAGCCGCCGAAGACTCGATCGCAGAAACTGCCCGGAGGTGCAGGAGCGCCGCTTCGAACCGGCGGGTTTGCGCCTCCCGGCAGTTTCTGCACGCTGAAGGACCTGCACGTTCAAGGGTCGCCTGCCGCGCGAGGGCCGTCAGCGCGCTAACCTTAAGGGAGGAAAGGGGACCGATGCAGCGCGCGGACAGGCATGAAGAAGTGACGGCAACGCTCGAGTGGCCAAAGCCGTTGAGCGCGCAGGCGCTGAAGGCGGTAAAGACCGTGCTCCTGGGCGTGCTGGTGATCACGGCATTGGTGCAGATCGTGCCGTTTCAGGTGCTCGGCGGACTCGCGAACAACCTCTTCACGATCATCCTCATCCTGTCCTGGGCCGGACCCGCGCGGCGGTATTTCCGGCGCCGCGCCGAGGAGCGCAACCGGGAACGCAACGAAGGTCCGGCAGCCGAAGAACGGTAGCCGCTTACTTCCTGGCGACTGATTCGGCCATGAATTCGGCGACCACCTGCTGGGAGATGGCGACGTCGAGGACAAACACGCCGTCGTCGCCGGAGGCGAGCCAGGACTCCAGCTCGGCTAGGTCTGCCAGCGAGTAGGCCTTGGCGCCCTTGGCACCGAGAGCACGCCCGACGGCGGCGAAATCCACCTCATCGATCAGCATCGCCTGGTTGTGCAGCCCCTTGGCCGCGTACTGGTGCAGTTCAGCCCCGTAGGCCGAGTCGTTCAGGACGATCACCACACCCCGACGGGTAACCCGCAGGAACGTCTCAAAATCAGCCAACCCCATGAGCCCGCCGCCGTCACCACTGACCAGCACCGTGACGCGCTCCGGCCTCGCCACAGACACCCCAGCCGCGGAACCGAACCCCATGCCGATCGACTGGAACGCCGTCCCCACCAGGATCATCGCGTGCGGATCCGGCACCGACAGGTACATCGGCGCCCACCCGATGAAGTGCCCGCCACCCATCACCACGGACCGCTCCGCCGGGAGAATACCCTCCAGCGCGGCAACCACGGCCCGCGGATTCAGCCTCCCGTCCGGCCCGAACTCCACCGGATCCTCCGTCGGCGAGGAGGACCGGAACTCCTCCCCCGCCACCTCCGGGACACGCTCCCGCCACGCGGACGTTGCGGGCTCCACCCGCCCCAGCAGACGCTCAACGAATGGCCGGATGTCGGATCGGATGTAATCCACCACAATCGGGTGTTCCTCATCGGGCTCGTTATCCACCCGGATAATCCTTGTCCCTTCCGGGAACAGCGTCCCGTACCGGGTCTGGAAGATGTTCATGCTCGCGCCGACCACCAGCACGACGTCGGCCTGCCGCGCCACCTCGAGGCGGTGACGGCGCGTGAATCCGCCCGCGACGCCGAGGTCCCACTGGCTGCCGAACGCGTTGATCGCCATCACCGACGTCATGAACAGCGCTCCCAGCCGGTCGCCGATCTCCCGCAACGGCGAGGCGGCATCAGCGAGCACCACACCGCGTCCGGCAATCACCACCGGCCGCTCCGCCGCCGCAAGCAGCGCAGCCACACGCTCCAGGTCACTCTCCTGCGGGGGCCAGACGGCCTTGGCGGGAAGCGGCTCAAGGGTCTCCGGCTCCGCCAGCGGCGCCGTCGCGAGGTCATACGGGATCGCGACAATGACCGGCTGCACCGTCTGCACGGCAAGATCAAACGCACGGTGAGTGATCGCCGCCGCATTCCCCGGACCTGCCACCAGGGTCCGCACCCCCACCGCCTCAGCAGCCTTCACCTGGTCAATGTCGAAGTTGCGCGACCCGCCGGCCGGAGCATCCCCCACCACCAGGACCAGCGGGATGCGGGCAATCCGAGCCTCGGCCAGAGTCGTATAGGCATTGGTGAACCCGGCGCCATACGTGGTGGTCGCCGCAGCAACCCCACCCGTAGCCCGGTGATACGCATCCGCCATGGCCACCGTCGCCGATTCATGCCGCGCCGAGGTGAACGGGAAACCACGCCTGGTGAGCCGGCTGATCAGATGCGCGTTCCCGTTGCCCATCAGCCCGAACAAGTGGCCGGCCCGCTCCGCAACAGCATCAGCCACCGCCGCCGAGACATGCCCCTCATCCGGAAGCATCGGGGCCTTGCCGTTCGGCTGGTCCTGGGTGCTGGCGGTCGTCATGGTTCTATCCACTCCTTTGTGTCGTCGTGAATAGGGTATGCGCTCCGAGGTAGCACCCCCGCATCCGCGGGTTCCCCGCATGCCAGGCGTGCGCAAGACCTCAGCGGCGTATCAGCGCGTACCCGAATGACTCCAGGTGCACCTTGTCCACCGTCTCACCCGTGAGCAGGTCCGCCCCGGCGACCTCGATCGCGACGGCGTCCGGACCGTGGTTGATCAGGGTCACCACGTCGCCCCGCTGGGCAGCCTCCACGGTCGAGGGCAAACTCTCAAACACGGGCACGACGCCGGCACCCGCGAACACATGCGCACTCACCAGGCGTGCGCCGTCGTCGTCGGGAATTGTCGCGAGGTAGTAGGCGCGGCCGGCACCAATGGAACGGGCAGTGAAGGCGGGCAGACCTGCGGTGCGGCCGCCGCTGAAGGACGCGAGCACCTCGGCGTCGACGGCGGCGATCTCCTCGGCGAGGTACAGGCCGTCGAAGCCGGTTTCAAAGGACACCGGCGCAGAACGCTGGCCCGGGCCGTCTGCGCCAGTGGGCACCAGCGCGCCGAACTCCTCGACGGTCACGCCGAGCACCGGCCCGAGCTGGGTGAGGAAGCCGCCGTCACGGAAGCGGTCGTGCTCGTCGACCACATCGCTGAACGCGGTGACCAGCAGGTGCCCGCCGCCCTCCACGAAGCGGGTCAGGTTCGCAGCCCCGGAGGAACCGAGCAGGTACAGCTGGGGCGCGACGACGACGGCGTACAAGGAAAGGTCCGACGTCGGCTGCACGAAGTCCACCTGCACATGCTGCCGGTGGATGGCGAAGTACCAGCGCTGAACGCACTCGACGTAGTCGAGCACCACCGGGTGGTCCGGCGCCTCAAGGGCCCACCAGTTCTCCCAGTCGAACACGATGGCCACGCGGGCGTCACGGGATCCTGCGGGCAGCACGGGCAGGGACGCGAGCTCCCCGCCGAGCTGGACCACCTCGCGCCAGGTCCGGGTGGATGTCCCGGCATGCGGCAGCATCGCCGAGTGGAACTTCTCGGCGCCGGCCCGGGACTGCCGCCACTGGAAGAAGAGGATTCCGTCGGCGCCACGGCCCACGGACTGCATCGACAGGGCCTGCATCTGGCCCGGCGCCTTGGGCGCGTTGGTGGGCCGCCAGTTGAGCGCGTTGGTGGACTGCTCCATCAGCAGCCACGGCGTCTCCGGTTTGAAGGAGCGGATCAGGTCCCGCTGGAACGCGCCGGCGCGGAAGCTCTCAGGGTCATTCGGGTCCGGGTAGCAGTCATCGGAAATGACGTCCATATCCTGCGCCCATTCCCAGTAGTTCGCGGGCTTGAAGGCGCCCATGAAGTTGGTGGTGACGGGCTGGGTGGCCCCGGCGGCGCGAATGATGTCCCGTTCCATTCGGTAGCACTCGAGCAGCATGTCCGAGGTGAACCGGCGGAAGTCGAGCAGCTGGCCCGGGTTGTGGCTGTACGGCGCCTTCCGCGGCGGGAAGATGTGGTCGAAGGACTCGTAGTGCTGGGCCCAGAACCAGGTGCCCCAGGCCTCATTCAACGCATCCAGGGACCCGTACTTCTTCCGCAGCCACCCCCGGAAGGCATCCCGCGCAGAGTCCGAGTAGTCCAGGTTCAGGTGGCAGCCGTACTCGTTGTTCACGTGCCACAGCACCACCGCGGGGTGGTTCGCGTACCGCTCGGCGATCCGCTGCACCAAAGCGCCCGCGAGCCGGCGGTAGGACGGCGACGACGGCGCGTAATGCTGCCGGCTCCCGTGCCAGTACGGCGCGCCGTTCTCATCCGCGGCGAGGATGTCCGGGTAGGCGACGGTCATCCACGGCGGAGGCGACGCCGTCGCTGTCGCCAGGTCCACGGCGATACCGCCCTCGTGCAGCAGGTCGACCACGCGGTCAAGCCACTCGAAATCGTAGACGTCCTCCGCAGGCTGGATCCGCGCCCACGCAAAGATGCCGAGGCTTACCATGGTGACCCCGGCCTCGCGCATCCGCGCAATGTCCTCGGGCCAGACCGATTCCGGCCACTGTTCAGGGTTGTAATCGCCGCCGTAGTGCACGGTGGTGTTCCTTTCGGGATGGGGGATTCAGCGCTTGCGCTCGCGTTCCTTCACCACGAGCACAGCAAAAACAAGACAGCCCATTCCGGGCACAATCAGGGGCGGCAACTGCCAGGTCACGACGACGGTGAGCACCAGCGCGACAATCAGCGGAACAATCGCCCCCGGATCCGTGGCGAACGAGCCCACGCCGTCCCGGACCGCCTGCCGCCACCCCGTGGAAGGCTTCCAACGCACCGCCGACTGCAGCAGGGCCAGCGCGAGCGCGGTAAGCGCCACCAGCCCGACGGCGAACACCGCCTGCCAGCCCGGCAGCACCTGGGTGCCGGCGAGCAGGAGGTTGAAGAGCAGGACGGCGGCAAGCGCCGTCGTCGTCAATCCCACCACCCAGCCGGTGCGGAGGGCGGACAGGAAGTCCGACCACCACTGGCCGAGTGTGGAGCGCTCCGCCAGCAGGTAGCGGTGGAGGTGACGGGTGGAGGCGCTGATCGCGGCCGGGAGGGTGATGATGAGCAGACCGCCGGCAACGGTGAGGATGCCCATCCACAGTACTTCCGCGAACAGCGCGAACTTCCCCTCGGCGCCCGGCCACTTGAGCTGGGTACCGTCGGGAAGTTCGCGCCGTTTGCGGGGTGTCATCCCTTCAGGCCCTGGGTGGCCACGCCGTCAACGAGGAATCGCTGGAAGATCACGAAGAACAGCATGACCGGCAGCAGGGCGAGAACGGAAATCGCCACGGTTGCTCCGTAGTCGGAGGCGCTCGACTGGTCATTGAAGACGCGCAGTGCGAGCGGCAGCGGGTAGTTGTCAGGCGAGTTCAGGTAGAGCAGCGGGCCGAGGAAGTCGTTCCAGCTCCAGATGAACGCGAAGATCGAGGACGTGATGAGTGCGGGTTTGATCAGCGGGACGGTGATGGACCAGAAGATCCGCCAGTGGCCGCAGCCGTCAATGCGCGCCGCCTCGTCGAGTTCCTTGGGCAGGTTCCGGATGAACTGGACCATCAGGAAGACGAAGAACGCCTCGGTGGCCAGGAACTTGCCGACCAGCAGGGGGAAGAACGTGTCCACCATGCCGAGGTTCCGGAAGATCATGTACTGCGGGATGATCAGCACGTGGAACGGGAGCAGGAGGGTGCCGATCATCATGGTGAAGAACAGCGGGCGCCCCTTGAAGTCGAGGCGGGCGAACGCGTAGGCCGCCATCGATGAGGAGATGACCGTACCGATCACGGCGCCGACGCCCAGGATGGTGGAGTTCCAGAAGAACTTCCAGGTGGGGATGCCGGCCACGCCCTCCATGACCTTCACGAAGTTGTCGACGGTGGGGTTCTCGGGCAGGAAACCCTGGTTCGAGCCGAACTCCGAGCTGGGCTTGAAGGACGCCGAGATCATCCACATGAGCGGATAAAGCACGACGGCGGTCAGCACCACAATGCCGATGATCCAGACCACCGTCGCGGCGGTCTTGCGTGGGGTCTGACGGCGCTTGCGTACCGGCTGGACCGGGGGGACGGCCGTGGGGTTTGTTTCGATCGTGGTCACTTGGTGTCACCTCCGTAGTGCACCCAGCTCTTGGAGGTGCGGAAAAGGATGAAAGCGAGGATGCCCACCGCGATCAGGAGCACCCAGGCCATCGCCGAGGCGTAGCCCATCTGGTTGTTCGTGAACGCGCGGGTGTAGAGGTAGACGGTGTAGAAGTTGGTGGCTCCCGCGGGACCGCCGGTGCCCGAGCCAATGATGTAGGCGGACGCGAAGATCTGGAACGCGCCGATCATCTCGAGCAGCAGGTTGAAGAAGATCACGGGAGAGAGCATCGGCAGGGTGACGCTCAGGAACTTGCGCCAGGCCCTTGCACCGTCCACGGACGCTGCTTCATAGAGTTCAGTGGGAATCTGCTTGAGGCCTGCCAGGAAGATGACCATCGGGGCACCGAACTGCCAGACCGCCAGGAGGATCATCATCGGCATGATCAGGGCGGGAACGCCCACCCAGCCGCCGAGGTTGATGCCGAAGAGGCTCAGCCCGCTGTCAACCGGGCCGTCAGCGGAGAACATTGCCCGCCACACGATGGCGATGCTGACCGATGCGCCGATGAGGCTGGGCGCATAGAACGCCGAGCGGAAGAACGCGGTGCCCTTCGACTTGAAGTTCAGCAGCATGGCCACACCGAGGGCGGCGGCGAGCTTGATGGGGGTTCCTACGAGTACGTAGATCAGGGTGATCTGAACGGAACCCCAGAAGATGGTGTCGCCCGCCATCCGCTCGAAGTTGGCCAGGCCGGACCATTCAGGGGCCGTGAAGATGTTGTAGTCCGTGAAGGCGAGGTAGAGCGAAAAGAGCATGGGGCCCAGGGTGAGGGCAAAGAGCCCGAGCAGCCAGGGGGAGAGGAAAAGATACCCGGCGAGGTTCTCCCTGTTGCCTTTTCGTTTGGGCTGCCCACCCGTCCGGCGGGGGTCCGCCGGACGGGTGCCGGGTTCGGCACTATGGCGGGTGTGTGTTGGCGCGTGCGCCGATCCCGTGGTCATGAACTGCTCCTAATAACGGTTGGTTCAGCTGCCGAGCGTAACGGCGGCCTCGTCGAAGAACTGCTGTGCGGCTTCTTCAGGAGTGATGGCGCCGAGCCCGATCGAGGTGCCCAGCGTCAGGAAGGTGTTCTCCAGTGCGCCGTAGCCGACAACCGGTGCTGCCGGGGGCTCACCGATGCGGTCCGCCACCGAGTCCAGGTATTCCTTGACCTCGAGCTCCGGGCCTTCGAGAGCGGCACCCTCGAGCGCGGTCTCCGAGGCCGGAACACCCAGGGTTGCGCCGAAGATCTCGCCCACCTCAGGGCTGTTGATCAGGAACTCGATGAACGCCACCGCTGCTTCAGGGTGCTCGGTTCCGGCCGATACTGCATGCAGCATGGAGGGCTTTTGGTAGAGGTCCTGCACGGAAGGATCGCTGGTGGGCGGTGCAACGATGTTCAGGTCTTCGGCGCCGGTGTCTCCCAGGTAGCCGCCCATGAAGTTGGACCAGGTCATCTCAGTTGCGGTGAGGTTGGCACCGAAGCCGGACTTCGGGGCTACTTCCTCAAGCTGGCGTGCGGGGATCACGGCGTTCTCACGGATGTCCTCGGCGCTGCTCCAGAACTCCGCGAGTTCCTCCTGGGTGAAGTTGATTTCCCCTTCTTCGGTGAACAGGTCACGGCCTTCCTGACGCAGCTGCAGCTCGAAGTTCTGGATGCGCATGGTGTAGTCGGTGCCGCCGTAGACTTCGCCGCCCGAGGCTTCGGTGACGCTGGCCATGTAGGCGTCGTAGTCATCCCACGTTGTTCCGCCCTCGTAGCCCTCAACGCCGGCCTGCTCAAGCACCGCGGGGTTCTCGAAGAGTGACCAGGCGTTGTAGCCGGTGGGGACTGCGAGAGTCTGGTCCTCGAGCTTGCCGGTTGCCAGCAGCGTCTCGTCGATGCTGTCGGTGGTCAGTCCGTCGCCCTCGAACCCGGTGAGGTCCAGGAGGAGGCCGTTCTGGCCGTACTGGCGCAGGTAGCTGTAGTCGAACTGCATGACGTCCGGCAAGCCGCCGCCCGCAGCTTCGGTCTGGCGCTTCTCCCAGTAGGCCGGGAAGTCCATGAAGGTTCCGTTGACGTCGATGTTCGGGTTCTCTTCCTCGAACAGTGCGATTGCCTTTTCGTAGCGCTCGGCGCGGTCCTCGTTGCCCCACCAGGTGAAGTTGAGGGTCACTTCCTCATTGGGGTCCGGGGTGCCGCCGGCGTCGCCGCCGCCGCTGCCCCCGCATGCCGTCAGCATCAGTGCGGCTGCGAGCGTGACCGCTACGCCGGAACCGGCGCGTGGTGAGATTCTCTTGAACATCTTTGTCCTCCTGGGGAACGGCTCAGATATGACGTGAAGCTCTTCGGGTCCGCTGGTACAGTGGTGCACATCACGGAAAGCGCTCTCCAAAGAGACTAAATTGAATCGTCTCAATACGCAAGACCTATTCCTAGAATAATGTGAGCCGTGATACTTCCGAGACACTATTCAGCGAAGGATTCTCTCTATGCCGCAGTTTGACCTGCCCCTCGGCGAGCTCGAGCGCTATGCGCCGGAACGCTCGGAACCAGCCGATTTTGACGCCTTCTGGGAGAAGACCCTCGCGGAGACCGCGTCCTTTGCGCTCGATGCCCGCTTCGACGAGATCGACGCCGGGTATTCCGAACTGGTCACCGAGGACGTCACCTTCGCCGGCTTTGGTGGGCACCCGATCAAGGGCTGGATGCTGCGCCCGCGTTCCGCGTCCGGTCCGCTACCCACGGTAGTCACGTACATCGGGTACGGAGGAGGCCGGAGCCTGCCTGGCGAGTGGACCGCGATCCCGAGCACCGGCGTCGCGCATTTCGTCATGGATCTGCGCGGGCAGGGTGCGGGCCACCGCAGCGGGGACACCCCGGATCCCGGGGTGAGCGGACCACACTTCGGCGGGCATCTGACGCTCGGCATCGACACTCCCGAAACCTATTACTACCGGCGGCTGTTCACCGACGCGGTGCGCGCCGTCGAGGCCGCGCAGGCTCACCCGTTTGTGGATGCTTCCAAGGTGCTCATTTCGGGCGGCAGCCAGGGCGGAGCGATTGCACTGGCATCCGCCGCCCTCTCCCCCACGTTCCTCGAGCACGCGCCGGTGGCTGCCATTGTGGACGTGCCGTTCCTCTCCCACATCCGTCGCGCCACCGAAATTGTGGACACGGCTCCCTACGGCGAGCTGGTGCGCTACCTCGGCATTCAGCGCGGACGCGAGGAGGAAATCTTCTCAACCCTCAGCTATTTCGACGGCGTCAACTTCGCCGCCCGCGCGACTCTGCCCGCACTGTTCTCGGTTGGCCTGCTCGACGACGTCTGCCCGCCGTCCTGCGTATACGCCGCCTACAACGCCTACGCCGGGCCGAAGTCGATGAACGTGTTCCCCTACAACGGTCACGAGAACGGCGGGGCGGTCCAGGCCGCCGAGCACATCCGGTTCCAGCGCGAGGTGTTCGCCCGGGCCTAGACCAAGGAACTTTTGCGCATGTCTGGCGGGCTCGGCGCTCTGGAAACCGCCAGATCTACGCAAAATTTCCTTACCTGCCGTCCTGGAAACCCACTTAGCTACGCTGCCAGCTCTGCGACCAGTGCCTTGGCACCTGGTCCGTGGAGTACGCCGAGCGCATCGAGGTAGGCGTCGACGAATGCGGCGTCGTCGGCGAGGTCAAGGAAGAGGTCCCGCTGCCGAAGGAAAGCAAGCGGGTCCTCCCGGGTCTGCGAGGCGGCGGTCATGACCCGTGCCCGGAGCCGGTCGACGACGTCGATAGACTGTCCCGCCTCATCGGTACCCTCTGCGTAGCGCGCCCACGCGGCAATGATCGCGGCGCCGTAGCGGACGCTCCTGCCGGCTGCGAGATTCTCGCGGATGACTGGCACAAGCCACTTGGGAATGCGGTCTGAACTTTCGGCGCACAGGCGCGCCACTGTGTCGCGGACCGCGGCGTTGGAGAAACGGGAAATGAGCTTGTGCCGGTAGACGTCCAGGTCCACGCCGGGCACCGGCCGGAGGGTCGGAGTCGCCTCCTGTTCCATGTAGGCAAGCAGGTACCGGGCGAAAGCGGGGTCCTGGCACACGTCGTGCACCAGCCGGTACCCCGCCAGGAAACCGGGATAGCAGAGCGCCTGATGGCTCGCGTTCAGGAGGCGGAGCTTCATGAGCTCGTACGGTTCGACGTCGTCAACCAGTTGGACACCCGCGTCTTCCCACGCAGGGCGTCCCTGAGCGAAGGAATCCTCGAGGACCCACTGCTCGAAGTCCTCGCACACCACGGGCCAGGCGTCCTCGATTCCCAACTCGGCGGATACCTCCGCGCGGTCCGCGTCCGTGGTCGCCGGGGTGATCCGGTCCACCATGGAGTTGGGAAAGGTCACGTTGTCGGCGATCCAGTCCGCAAGGGCTGCGTTGCGGCGTTCGGCAAACGCGCTGAAGACAGCGCGGGCCGTGTCGCCGTTGCCCTGGATGTTGTCGCAGGACATGACGGTCAGCCCGGGAAGCCCTCGGTCCCGGCGTCGTGCCAGGGCTTCCGTGACCATCCCGAATACCGTCGCCGGAACTGCGCCCGGTACCAGATCGGCGTTGAAGGCGGGGTTCCCGGTGTCCACCTGGCCGGTCACCGGGTCGATGAAGTAGCCGCCCTCGGTGACGGTCATCGACACAATACGGACACCGGGTGCTGCGATGGTTTCGATGACGGCTTCCGGATCATCCGGTGCAAAGAGGTACTCAAGAATTGAACCGATGACGCGGGCGTTTCGGGAACCGTCAGGTGCCTTCTCCACCAGGGTGTACAGGCAATCCTGGTGGTCCATGACCTGTTTCATGGCAACGTCGCCTGGAAGGACGCCGATACCGCAGACCGCCCAGTCCAGTGCCTGCCCCCGGCTCATCAACCGGTCGAGGTACATCGCCTGGTGTGCACGGTGGAAGCCGCCGACGCCGAAGTGGACGATACCCACTGCCAGGGCCGACCGGTCATAGGCCGGCACCGGCAGGGCGGGCGCTAGTGAAGCGAGGGTTGAGGCTGAAAGCTGGGTCATGTGGTGCCTTTGCGTGGAAGGGTGGGGGTGCCCGTTATCGTCCGGGGTGGACAACGGCCTTGAGCTGACCGGGTTCCTTGCCCGCCTGGAGCGCTGCTTCAGCCTCCGACAACCCGAAGTGAGCGGTCACGAGGACATCAAGGTCAACCTTCCCGTCGGCAACGAGCTGGATCGCAAGCGGCCAGGTGTTGGCGTAGCGGAACACTCCGGAGAGCCAGATCTCGCGGTTCTGGATGTATGAAACGGGGAGTTCTACGTCGTCTGCTCCGAGCCCCACGAGTATCACCCGGCCGGCCGGACCTACCGCCTTGATGCCAGAACGCACTGCCTGCGGCGCTCCGGAGGCGTCAATGAACGCGTCGACGTCAAGCCCGGCGACGGAGTCGGTCCGGGCGTCGAGGGCGTGGGTGGCGCCGTGCTGCAGGGCGAAGGCGAGGCGGTCGGGTGAGATGTCGGTGATGTGGATTTCCGTTGCTCCGAATGCCCTCGCCGTTTGGGCGGCGATAATGCCGATGGGACCGGCGCCTGCAATAAGCACCCGGCTACCCGGGCCGATCTTGGCTCGCTGGCAGGCCCAGATGCCCACGGACAGCGGCTCAATGAGGGCGGCCGCTTCATCGCTCACATTGTCCGGAATCGGGAAGGCGAAGTCCGCCTGGATGGCCACATACTCCGTGAAGGCGCCGTCGATCGGCGGTGTGGCATAGAACTCGATGTCAGGGCAGAGGTTGTACCGGCCCTGCCTGCACTGGTCGCAGACCCGGCAGGGACGCTGCGGTTCGACGGCGACGCGCTCGCCGATCCGCGCCGGGTCAACCGTCGCGCCGACCGCGACGATCCGGCCGGAGAGCTCATGTCCCAGGACCAGCGGGTGGTCAACAACGTAGTCGCCGATCCGCCCGTGCTCGTAGTAGTGGACATCGCTGCCGCAGACGCCGACGGCCGCAACCTGCACGAGGACCTGGTCATCGTCGAGCGGTGGGACTCCTACCTGTTCCAGTGCTATGTCTCCCTGCTTGCGCAGGATGGAGGCGCGCATGGTCGTCGGGATGTTGATGGGTGTTGCTTCGACAGTCGCGGTCACGGACCTGTCCTTTCAGTTGAGCGTTTCTTATTTCACGGCGCCGAGGGACAGACCCTGTACGAGCTTGTCCTGCGCTGCGAAGCCTGCGAGCAGGACGGGGAGGGAAATGATTACTGCTGCGGTACAGACTTTGGCGAGGAAGAGCCCCTGGCTGGAGACGAAGCTGGTCAGGAAGACGGGAGCCGTGCCGGCAACCACACCGGTGAGCACCCGGGCGAGCAGGAGTTCGTTCCAGCTGAAGATGAAGCAGATCAGCGCTGTCGCGGCGATACCCGGCATGGCGACCGGTGCCACAACCTTGCGGAGGGTCAGCAGGAGCCCTGCGCCGTCGATCTGCGCTGCCTCAAGCATCTCGACCGGCACTTCCGCGAGGAAGGAGCGCATCATCCAGACCGCGATGGGGAGGTTCATGGACGTGTAGAGCAGGACGAGGAACCAGATGTTGTCCAGGGCACCAAGGTTGCGGGCGATGAGGAAGAGCGGAAGGAGCGCGGCAACCACGGGGAGCATTTTGGTGGAGAGGAAGAAGAACATGACGTCCGTCCACTTCTTCACCGGGCGGATGGACAGCGCGTAGGCCGCCGGAATAGCCAGGAGAAGCACCAGTACGGTGGAGGTGATCGATGCGGTGGCGGAGTTGATCAGCGGAGGCCACGGGTTGAGTCCGGAGGCGCCGCTGAAGAAGTCCCGGTAGGAGTCCAGGGTGAGTTCCGCCGCGATGGACGGCGGGTTTGTTGCGGCGTCGACTTCCGAGTGGAAGGACGTCAGCACCATCCACAGCACCGGAATCGCGAAGATGAACGCGGCGGTCCATGCCAGCAGGCCCGCGACGGTGTTGTTCCGAGTTGGATCCAGGCGCGATTTTGGCTTCCGGCCGAGGAAGCGGCGGCCGGCGGACGGCTGGGAGGTCGGATTCAGGGCGGTCATCGGGACTCCTCCTTCTTGAAGAGAGTGAAGACAGTGCGCAGGGCGAAGGTGGCCACAATGAGCGAACCGATGACCGTGATGACCCCGGTGGCTGAGGCCAGGCCGTATTCGTTGGCAATGTAGAAGGTCTGGTAGACGGAATATGGCAGGTTGGCTGTGCCGAGACCGCCCGACGTGAGCGTGAAGACGGCATCGAAGTTCTGGACGATGTAGATGGTGCCCAGGAGCCCTCCCAACTCGAGGTACTGCCGCAGATGCGGGAGCGTCAGGTAGCGGAAGACCTGCCACGGCGATGCGCCGTCCATCTCAGCTGCCTCGACTGCATCCGAGGGCCGGGACTGCAGTCCGGCAAGGAGGATCAGCATCATGAAGGGCGTCCACTGCCAGATCAGTGAAGCTTCGACGGCGAGCAGCGGTGACTGGGTAAGGATCTCCGGCTGCGGGGCGTTGTCGCTGCCGAACAGGGACCAGATCCAGGTCAGCGCGCCGTTGACGAGGCCATAGCTCGGATTCAGGAGTGCATGCTTCCAGATCAGCGCTGCCGCCACCGGTACAACCAGGAATGGTGCGATCAGCATGGTCCGTACGATTCCCCGGCCGATGAACTTCTTGTCCAGCAGCAGGGCCAGCCCCAGGCCAAGAGCCAGGCTCACAAACACCACGGTGGCGGTCAGCAGGATGGTGGTGAAAATCGACTGGCGGAGTACGGGATCGGTCAGGACCTGCACATAGTTTCCGAAGCCGGCGAAGCCCGTGTCATTCGGGCGCAGGCTGTTCCAGTCCATGAACGAGATCACCAGGGTGGCCACGAACGGGAGCTGGGTGACAACGATCAGGAAGATAAGGGCCGGCAGAAGTGGAGCTCTGCGTGCCCAGGCCGTCCTGCGCTCTCGTGCTGCGGCGTTGCGGACGGGTGGGGAGGGGCGGTGGCTCTTGTGCTGGGGGGCTACGGTGGCGGAAGTCATGGGTTCTCCTGCTTGGCTGGCGGTCGGACCGGAATCCCGGCCAGAACGCCAGCCGTGCGTTAGATGCTGCTTATTTGTACTTGTCGCCGACGGTCTGGGCGGCTGTCTGGCCCTTGGCCAGAGCCTCCTCAACGGTCTGCTGACCGGCAATGACGGCGCTGATGTCCTGGGAAACGGTGGTTCCGAGGTCGGCGAATTCCGGGATTCCGACAAACTGGATCCCGATGTAGGGGCGTTCCTGTACTCCCGGGTTTAGGGGGTCGGCATTCTCGATGGCGTTGCGTTCGGCCTCGTAGAAGGGAGCAGAAGCCTGGTATTCCTCGTTCTCGTACGTGGAGATGCGCTTGCCCGAGGGGACCTTCGCCCAGCCGAGTTCCTCAGCTACGAGCTCCTCGTACTCCTGCGAGCTGGCCCAGGAGATGAACTCCCACGCGGCGTCCTGCTTCTGCGATGCGGCCTGGATACCCCAGGACCAGGTCCACAGCCATCCGGAGGAGTCAGTCTCCTTCACCGGGGCAGCGGCGTAACCGATCTTGCCCGCAACTGGGGAGCCCTCAGCTTCGAGGCTTCCGGCGGCGGAGGTCGCGTCGTACCACATGGCCGTATTCCCCTGGGTCATGTTGTTCAGGCACTCGGTGAAGCCGGCCTGTGCGGCTCCGGCCTCGCCGTGCTCCTTGACCAGGTCTGTGTAGAACTGGACCGCCTCGGTGAATTCCGGCGAGTCCACCTGGGCGTTCCAGTCCTTGTCGAACCAGGTGCCGCCGAAGGTGTTCACCACCGAGGTCAGCGGAGCGAAAACCTGTCCCCAGCCGGGCTGGCCGCGGAGGCAAATGCCCTTCATATCGTCCCTGGCCTCATCAACCGTGGCTGCGAGTTCCGCAACCTCGTCCCAGGTGGGTTCCTCGGGCATGGTGAGCCCAAGTTCCTCGAAAACATCGGTGCGGTACATGGTGAAAGAGGACTCCCCGTAGAACGGCTCGCCGTAAAGCTTCCCGTCCTCGCCGGTGAGTGATGCCGTATAGGCGGGCAGGATGTCGTCCTGGTTGAATTCCTCGTCCGCAGCAACATGCTCATCCAGGGGAGCAAGCCAACCATTCGCGGAGTAGAACGGAATCTCATAATTGGAAAGCGACGCGACATCGTACTGGCCGGCCTGAGCCGAGAACTCCTGGCTGATCTTCGCCCGGACATCGTTCTCGGGAAGGGTGGTGAAGTTGACGGTGATGCCGGTTTCCGTGGTGAAGTTATCGGCAGTCAGTCGCTGCAGGTCCTCCATCTGGGGGTTATTCACCATGAGGACGTTGATGCTTTGCGCATCGCCGTCGGCACCGCCACCGGTTGCCCCTCCCCCTGCGCCGGAGCAGGCGCTGAGGGCCAGGGTCACACCGGTCAGGCCCGCTGTCACTGTGATTCGCGTACGTGGGCTTCCCATAAGGACTCCTTCGTTCTTACTTGTTTGAGGGCGCGCCGGATCGACGCACTCAGTGCTGGTGATTTGTGTTGGATAACCGTGCCTCAAGCGGCGCCGGTTGTGCCTATACAAAAACTGTAGGGTGTGACGATAGGCACAACTAGCGCCGCTGTTTCCTCAAACTGATACTTATTTTCTGTTGCGCTGGAGCGCCGCGGGAGAAGGGACCTGCCGTTATCGAACGGTTGCCGACTGCGGGGTCGGCATGCCGGACAATTGTTATGTGATGCAGGAAGGAAGCGGATGAGCAGGGTGCAGGAGGCAGATGCTGCGGTTCGGTTGGCCGAGCGCCTTACCGGCCTGCGGGCGAACCGCGAAGTAATCCCACATGACCCAAACTCTTCGGTGCGCTGGCATGAGCACGACTATCCGAGCCCAATTGCGCGGTGGAACTACCACCCCGAGTACGAGATCCACCTCATCCGTAAAGGGACCGGGCGCTTCATTGTGGGCGACCATCTCGGAACGTTCGAGGCGGGGCAGGTCACCCTGGTCGGTTCGGGGCTGCCCCATGACTGGGTGAGTGACCTTGAGCCCGGTGAAGTTCTCACCAATCGCGACGCCGTCATCCAGTTCGACGGCGGATGGCTCCGCAAGTGCGCCGAACTGATGCCTGAACTCACTGAAGTGGAGCCGGTCCTGCAGCAGTCTGCCCGTGGCATACATTTCACCGGTGAGACGGCGGTCGCGGCAACGGAAGCTATCGAAGCCGTCGCTGTCAGTACGGGAGTGGAGCGCCTGCATCAGGTCCTCCGGATCCTGGCAGTCTTCGCCCGTTCGCCACAGTCCGACCGGGTGCTGCTGGCTCGCGAGTGGTTCCAACCGCAGCTCGACAGCCAAGCGGCAGCCGTGGTTGATATTGCCCTGGAGTACATCTTCGCGAACCATGCGGGGTCGGTGCGCATGTCTGAAGCCGCGTCACTGGTTGGGATGACCGACCCCACGTTCTCGAAGTACTTCCGCAAAGCCACGGGCCAGAATTTCAGCGACATGGTCCGCAAGCTCCGGCTGGCGCATGCGTGCAGGTTGCTGGAGCAGACTGATACGCCGGTCTCCTCGATCTGCTACGAGGTAGGGTTCTCCAATCTCTCGAACTTCAACCGACACTTTCTTTCGGAAACCGGAGTGAGTCCACGGGCGTACCGTGTGGCCCACGGCGGTTCGTGACTCCTCTCCCCGCCCCCGTCGATTTCCGTCCACGCTCCGGCCCGGCGATCATTGACCGGTGCCCGATACACCCCCGTCCCCGCCGAACGAAGCTCCCGACAGCGACCATGTCCCCGTGCTGACCCTCGGCGTCGTGGTGCCTCCGTCCCTCGACCCGGTGTCCGCGCAGGAGCTGGGTGATGCGCTGCCGCGACTCCTCGCCGACCTGTACCCCGGAGTCGCGTGGCGCGTATCCCTCACGGCCGAAACCCTCGATGGACACGTACCGTCGGAACTCCTGGAAACCGCCCGCGACCGGCTGCTGGATGAGGACTGGGATCTCGCCGTCGTCGTCAGCGATCTGGCGCTCCGCAGCGGGCGGAAGCCGGTCCTCACCCAGATCAGCCCCGTCCACAAGGTAGGGCTCGTCGCCTTGCCTGCCCTACGGGCCGTCGGTCGGAGGGAGAGCCTGACGACGGCGGTGGCTCACCTGGTCGGGCCGCTTGCCGGGTGGGACGACGGTGACGAGCCTGAGGACCGCGCCCGCCGCGCCCGCGAAATGGCGGATGACCTGCCCGACCTCACGGACGAAAACCCTATCCAGTTCACCGGCCGCGTGGTCGCGGGAAACGCGCGCGTACTGCTGGGGCTCATCCTCGCGAACCGGCCGTGGCGGCTGGCGGTCACCCTGTCCCGCGCACTGACCGCGGCGGCGGCCGCCGGCGTGGTGACTCTCGCAACCAGCGACCTCTGGCTGTTGGCAACTGCCTACGGACCCGTGCGGCTCATCCTGCTGACCGTGCTCGCGGTCGGCGCGGTGACCCTGACCCTCATGATCGGCGCGGACCTGTGGGAACGGCCGCGGCGGCGGCTTGAGCGGGAGCAGGTCACGCTCTTCAACATCGCGACGACGGCAACCGTGGTCATCGGCGTCCTCACCTTCTTCGGCGCGCTCTTCGTCCTGTCCTTCCTGGCAGCGGTGCTGCTGGTGGATGCGGGGGTGTTTGCCGCCGTCGTCGGGAGTTCCGTGGGACTGGCGGAATACGCGCAGCTCAGTCTGCTCACCGCAGCGCTGGCGACCGTGGGTGGCGCTCTGGGCGCCGGCCTGGAGAACGACGACGTTGTCCGCGCCGCCGCGTTCACCCGCAATGACGTCTGAACTTTTACGCAGATAAGGCGGGTTCAGCCGTGCCGAACCCGCCATATCTGCCCGAAAGTTCCGGGGTTAGCCGAGGATTACCGGACCATGCCGAGGACCGTCTGGGCGCCGTTCTCAAGCACCGCGCGGGCGTTATCCGACACGACGTCCGGCTTCTTGCCCTGGTTCAGGGCCTGCACAAACCGGTCCATCGCCTTGCCGACGTTCTCGAGGTTTCCCTGTTCGACGCCGTCCCTCGCCTGGGCGAGTGAGGTCTCCAACTGCTTCGCTACGGGCCCTGCAACGTCACCGCTCTCGATGAGCGAGTCAAGGGTGGCCTGCAGGTAACCGATGAGTCCCGGGGTCCAGGCGTCTGGAACCGGAACGTCCGCAAAGTCCATGTCCGAGGCGAGGTAGTAGCTCGTGTAGGACGGCTGGTTGTAGGTGGTGTTCTGGCGTGCCACCTCCGCGCGATACTGCAGGTCGTGCATCAGCGTGGTGAGCTTGTGCCCGGTGACCTCGGTGCTGAGGTACACGCGGATCGCGGAGCTGTCAGCCGTGCGGACAAACAGTTCCTCGCGCCAGTCGCCGAACGCGTCGGCCACCAGCGAGGGGTTGCCCTTGGTGCCGTTGTTGGTGAGCGTGCCCTCCGCCGTGAGGACAGTTCCGCGGGTCCAGTCGTCAATGGTGGGAGCTCCGTTGCTGGAACGGTTGACGATCTGCGTGGTCAGGTCCGCCGCCCACTTGATGCTCATGTTGGTGCCTGGGGTACGGGTATCGACACGCTCGCCCGTTGCGCTGAGCAGGCCCGACCCGTCGCTGCCGCCCGGCATGCTGGCCCACGCTTCGATGCCTTCGACGTCGGCACGGACATCGCCGATCATGCCGCGCCCGGTGTCCCGGCCGGAGTAGGCGCCGAAGAGAACTTCTCCGGTGGCGGCGTCGCGCATCACTGAACCATACGGAGCCCAACGGCCACCTTCATGGACGGTCCAGATTTCCTGGCCGGGGCGGTTCGGATCAATGTCGGTGACATGCATTGCGTCGCCGTGTCCCAGCCCCGCTTCCGCGCCCGGGTTACCGCTGCCCTCAGGCAGGGTGTCGAAGGAGCTGTAGAGGAGGGAGCCGTCGTCGTCGATTGTGGCTGCGCCGTAGACGATTTCCTGGCGACCGTCTCCGTCAACATCCGCGGCACTCAGCGAGTGGAAGCCCTGCGTGGTGATCGAGCCGAACTCCGGGTCGGTGCCGAGGCGGCCGTGCGGGCCGTCATTGAACGGGTTGGTCATCGGCGTCCAGCCGCTGTCCACGTTCCAGACCTTGGAAAGGTTCTTTCCGTCCCAGTTGTAGGCAACGAGGGTGGAGCGGGTGTAGTAGCCGCGGGCGAAGACCGCCGACGGACGCTGGCCGTCCAGGTAGGCAACGCCGGCGAGGAACCGGTCCACGCGGTTGCCCGGCTCGATGCGGCTCATGGCGTAGTCGCCCCACATGAGGCCGTCGTCGTGCCGTCCCGGCTCGTAGTCGACGGTCTGGAGCTCTTCCCCGGTGGCGCCGTCGAACACGGTCAGGTATTCGGGGCCGTCAAGGATGAAGCCTTCGAACGCGCGGAGATTGTTGCGGGTGCTGCGGCTGGGCGCGTACTCGTCGATGAAGTAGTCCGCCATGGCGCGTGCGTCGGCGTCCGAGAGCGGGTACTCGTAACGCTGCTCGATGCCGAACGCATCCTCAAGCGTGGCCGGCCAGTTATCGGCGACCACCTCGGGGTGCTCGTGCCAGCCGGCGAACATGTCCACGACGTGCTCGTAGTAGTCGGCCGCGCTCTTCCGGTAGTCGTCCTCGTTGCTGTAGCCGGCGGCGACGTCATCGGCCGGCATCGTGATGTACTCCGGTTCGCCCGCGACCCCGTCGGTGTACCGGGTGACTGTGGTGCCCGGCGCGGTCTTCATCATCATCTCGGTGCGGCCGTCGCCGTCGAAGTCGTAGACCATGAACTGCGTGTAGTGGGCGCCGGAGCGGATGTTCACGCCGAGGTCGATGCGGTGCAGCAGCGTGCCGTCCATCGTGTACGTGTCGACGTAGGTGTTGCCGGTGTAGCCGGTCTGCGAGACGTCCTTGGAGTTCGAGGGATCCCATTTGACCACGTACTCGTAGTCGCCGTCGCCGTCCGCGTCCCCCAGGCTCATGTCATTTGCGGAGTAGGTGTAGCTTTCACCGGCGGGGGTAACGCCGTCGGCCGGCTTCTGGAGCGGAATGTCGGTGTGCCCTTGCGCCCAGGGGCTGACTTCCGCGCTGCGCTGCAGCTCAACACCGTCGACGACGGCGGCAACCGAGTAGGTGGTGCCCTCCGTTGCGTCGGGGTCGAGGTAGTTGGTGCTGTCGGTCACCGTGGCGATTTTCTCGCCGTTGCGGTAGACGGCGAAGTCGGCGCCGGTCTGGCCTGCTTCACTGGCGCCGATGACTTCGGTGGCGAGAAGGCGCCAGCTGAGGAAGGTCCCCTCGGAGGTTGCGGCGGCGACGAGACCGCGGTCGAGGTGTTCGAGCTGGATGCCGGCCTGGGCATCCGGTGCCGGAGCCGCGGCGGCTGGAACGCCGCCACCCCCGGCAATCAGGGCAGCACTCAGAGCGAGCGTTGCCGGTACGGGAAGAAGGTGAAAGCGCGAGTTCATCTTTGAATCCTTTCAACGGGAAAGCGCTTTCTATACGCTAGGCGAGCTGTTGTGGAAGGTCAAGGTTTTTCCAAGGTCGATGTGATTCGGCATCGGATGTCCCGCCGGGTGGTTATTGCGCTCTCCGCCGCGAGTCTCCTGCTGGCCCGACCCCCGCCTGGGTCTACCGATCTCGGTCCCTGTCTCGTGTGGCTTCTGCTGGTGCGGCCTCCGCACCCCGCGGCCACCGCCTGGTGCGGCCTCCTGCGGGCGCGCTACGGGAGTGGCCTACTGCGGCGCGTGAGCAACCCAGACAAAGGGGAGCAACGTTCCGCTCACCCTCGTCCGGTCTGCTCGAACCGGTGTCCGGATTGCTCTACAGGATTTTCGGATTGCTCTACAGGGTGTCCGAATTGCTCTAACCGGCGTCCGACCTACGCAACCGGCGCCCGGCGCACCCCTACCGGCGCCCGGCGTGCTCTGTCGGGTGCAGGCGCGGATGGAAGACCGGCTTGGCCATCGAGCGCAACCGGCAGATCGGGAGCAGGGCACTTACCGCGCGGGGCGAAGGTCCGTCACCGGCGCGCGCATGCTTCCCCGGAACTCAGATGCCGCCAATTCCGCCCGGGACACCGGTGCTCCCCGCCCGGCGGACGCGTAGAGCGCCGCGACCATCTCGATGGCCCTCGCCGGATCGGCGGCAACTGGCGGCACGTCCGCCCCCGCGAACAACGAACCGTAGACCTCGGAAAGCAGCGCGTCGTGTCCGCTTGGCACCTCGGAGGCGGGAAGCGCCCACGAGGCAACGCGGCCGGCGTCGACATGGCGCGCAGGAGTCAGCTTCCAACTCGCATGATTGTGGCCGTACAGGTGCTCCAGCTCGATGGTGGCGTGTTCCGTGTCGATGCGGATCAGACTGGACTCGCGCGGGGCGAGCACCGTGGTCATGACGGACGCGACGGCACCGCTTTCAAACACCACGACGCCGCACGACGTGTCCTCCGTCTCCACCTCCCGGTCCAGGCGGAAGAGTTGACCCGAAGCAGAACTCCACTCCCCAAGCAGGTAGGACAGCAAATCGATCTGATGGATACCGTGGCTCAGCGTGGTGCCGCCGCCCTCGGATTCCCAGGTTCCGCGCCACGGGACCTCGTAGTAGCCGCTCCCGCGGTACCAGTGCGTATGGCAGACGGCGGTCAGCGGCCGGCCCAGCTCTCCCGAGCTCAGCAGCTTCTTGATGTGCGCGGCGGCAGTGCCGGTCCGCTGCTGGAAGACGACGGCGAGCTGGCGGTTCGCGGCGGCAGCCGCGGACTGCATGTCATCCACCTCCGTGAGGGAGAGCGCGGGTGGCTTCTCGGCAATCACGTGGGCACCGGCGTCGAACGCTGCCCTTGCCTGTTCCGCATGTCCCGCAGGCGGCGTACAAATATGGACGACGTCGACGGCCTCCGCCGCCAGCAACTCCTCCAGGGTGCCGTACCCGGCTGTGATGCCATGCCGGGCGTTGAAGTCGCGGACGCGTTCCGCGCTGGGGTCCGCGGCGGCAACAGCGGTGACACCGTCGATCCGGGCCAGCGCCTCGGCATGCAGGTGCGCGACGGCGCCGGTACCGAGAATGGCGGCGCGGAGGGTGCGGGTCATTCGACGCGCCCGAGCTGGTCCTCCAGATGGAAGACCTCTTCGATACGCACAAACGCCTCGTCCGGACGACCCTCAAGTTCCACGAAGAACTCCCCCATCTCGGCCTGCCAGCGTGCGTTGACCTCGGTTTCCGCCATCGCGCGCTGTGCCGCTGCCAAGTCTTCCGTTTCCACGTACCCGATCAGGAGCCCGTCCGGGCGGAGAAAAAGAGAGTAGTTGTTCCAGCCGGTGTCCTTGAGTGCGCGTAGCATCTCCGGCCAGACCGCGGCGTGGCGTTCCTTGTATTCCTGCAGCCGGTCGGGCTTCACCTGCAACTGGAAACAGACGCGTTCCATGGATCTCCTCTCAGCGGCGCTCGGGAGTTTTTGTCGCCTAACTGCTGCTTTGGTGCGGTTAAACGTCAGTTAGGCGACAAAAACCCCCACAGATTCGTGCCTGATGTGAATCGTTTCATACAATGGTACACCGGACGGTCCATTCAGAACCCCGAAACCGTCGAAACTTTTGCGCACGTCTGGCGAGCCCGACGCCGGCGATCCCACCAGGGGTGCCCGAAAGTTCCGGGGGCGGGCGGGAACGGGACGAGGCTAAAGCGTACTGCCGCGCGTGACCAGTTCCGGCTGGAAAATCACCTGGCGGCTCTCGGCGGCGGTCCGGTCAATCGCTTCCAGCAACAGCTCGACGGCGGTGCGCCCCATGAGTTCCGTCGGTCGCCGCACGGTGGACAGCGGTACGACGGCGGACTGGGCAAAGTCGATGTCGTCGTAACCGATGAGCGCGAGGTCCTCCGGAATGCGCAGCCCGCGGATGAGCAGCACCGCCTGCATGACGCCGATCGCCAGCAGGTCATTGGCGCAGAAGATGCCGTCCGGCAGGCCCCCGCGGCCGCGTTCGGCCAGCAGCTCACCCGCGGCCCGCCCGGCAAGAACGGTCATCGCTGCGGCCTCCACCACCTCCAGCTCGGCATCCGGATACTCGGCCACCGCCTGCTGGGCTCCGGTGAGACGGTCCGCGACCTGCTGGATATCGGTCGAGGCACCGATAAAGGCGATTCGCCGCCGGCCCCGCGTGAGCATGTGCTTCACGGCCATGTAACCGCCCGCGACGTCGTCGACCGACACCGAGCTCACACGCCGCTGAGGGTCCACCCGGTCAACCAGGACTACCGGCACTCCGTGCGCCCGCAGTTGCTCAAGGCGGGAGTCGATGTTTCCCACTGGGGAAATCAGCACGCCCTTCACCCGTTGCTGCTCGAACACATCGAGATAGCGGCCTTCGCGCCCGACGTCGTGGCAGCTGTCCCCCAGCAGCACCGTGCTGTCCGACTCCGCCGCGCGGTCCTCGGCGGCGCGCGCCAGCGAGGAGAAGAAGGGGTTGCTCACGTCGAGGACAATCAGCCCGATGGTCCGGCTGAGCCCGGCACGGAGCTGCCGGGCGGCGTCATTGCGGACAAAGCCCAGTTCGGAGATGACATTGAGCACCCGTTCGCGCGTCTTTTCCGCCACGCGGTCGGGGTTGTTGAGGACGTTGGACACCGTACCGACGGCAACCTGCGCCTGGTCGGCAACGTCTTTGATACTGACCATCCGGACAGACCCTCATTTCGCGGAAGTGCTCGGTTGTGGGACGCGGCGCCGGAGAATCTGCGGCTTTCACCGAATTGCTTGACACCACTTACCGCCAAGGATACCTTTGAAACGTGCTAATGAATCGATTCAATATCTGATTCATCTCCTGGCTCTCCACCGAACGCCCCATTGCCTCCGGTGAAGAGCCGGTGCAAAACGACGACGACGCGCGCCGGCCCTGGAGCCCACGGCCGTAGATGGAGAGAAGTAATGGTTGACCTGAGCCGCATTACGCCAACCCTGGAGAATCTGGCCATTGAGGTGCCGTCCTGGGCCTACGGCAATTCCGGAACCCGCTTCAAGGTGTTCCAGACCCCGGGCACCCCGCGCACTGTGCAGGAGAAGATCGCGGACGCGGCGAAGGTCAACGAGCTGACCGGCCTGGCACCGTCGGTTGCGCTGCATATCCCCTGGGACAAGGTGGAGGACTACACGGAGCTCGCGGACTTCGCGCAGAACCTCGGTATGAAGCTCGGCACCATCAACAGCAACACGTTCCAGGACGACATCTACAAGTTCGGCTCCCTCACCCACAGCGACCCGGCGGTGCGCAACAAGGCCCTCGACCACATGTACGAGTGCATCGACATCATGAACGTCACCGGGTCCCAGGACCTGAAGATCTGGCTGGCGGACGGCACCAACTACCCGGGCCAGGGTGACATGCGCTCCCGTCAGGACTGGCTGCACGATTCGCTGCAGAAGGTCTACGCGCGCCTGGGTGATGACCAGCGCATGGTGCTGGAGTACAAGTTCTTCGAGCCGGCTTTCTACCACACCGACGTTCCGGACTGGGGAACCTCCTACGCCCATACCCTGGCTCTCGGCGAGAAGGCGCTGGTCTGCCTGGACACCGGGCACCACGCCCCGGGCACCAACATCGAATTCATCGTCGCGCAGCTGATCCGCCTGGGAAAGCTCGGCTCCTTCGACTTCAACTCCCGCTTCTACGCGGACGATGACCTGATTGTCGGGTCCGCGGATCCGTTCCAGCTCTTCCGCATCATGTACGAGGTGGTCCGCGGCGACGCCCTGGATCCGGCCAGCAACGTGGCTCTCATGCTGGACCAGTGCCACAACCTCGAAGAGAAGATCCCCGGGCAGATCCGCTCGGTACTCAATGTCCAGGAGATGGCTGCACGGGCGCTGCTGATCGACCGCGGTGCCCTGACCCAGGCGCAGGAGGCCGGCGACGTACTCGGTGCGCATGCGCTCTTCATGGATGCCTTCTACACCGATGTGCGTCCGGCGCTGGCCGAGTGGCGTGCATCCCGCGGCCTCTCCGCGGACCCGATGGCGGAGTACAGGGCCAGCGGCTACCAGGAACAAATCAACGCTGACCGCAAGGGCGGACAGCAGGCAGGATGGGGCGCGTAAGCATGGATAACCCAACAGTCCAGGACCTCATTGAGCGGTCCAACCGGCTCGGCGCGGACAAGCGCAACACCAATTACGCGGGCGGGAACACCTCCGCGAAGGGCACCGACACGGACCCGGTCACCGGCGAAAACGTCGAGCTGCTCTGGGTGAAGGGCTCCGGCGGTGACCTCGGCACACTCAAGGAGCAGGGCCTGGCCGTGCTCCGCCTGGACCGGCTGCGCGCCCTGACCAACGTTTACCCCGGCCTGGACCGCGAAGACGAGATGGTCGCCGCGTTCGATTACACCCTGCATGGCAAGGGCGGCGCTGCCCCGTCGATCGATACCGCCATGCACGGCCTCGTCGACGCCGCACACGTGGACCACCTGCATCCGGACTCCGGCATCGCGATCGCCACCGCCGTGGACGGCGAGGCGCTCACGCAGAAGATCTTCGGCGACAAGGTGGTCTGGATTCCCTGGCGCCGCCCCGGGTTCCAGCTGGGCCTGGACATCGCCGCGATCAAGGCCGAGAACCCGCAGTCCGTCGGCACCATCCTCGGCGGTCACGGCATCACCGCCTGGGGTGAGACCTCCGGGGAGGCCGAGAACAACTCACTGTGGATCATCGAGACCGCTGAGCGCTACATCGCCGAGAACGGCCGAGCCAACCCGTTCGGCGAGCCCCTTGAGGGCTACGCCGCCCTGTCGCCGGAGGAGCGCCACGCAAAGGCCGCGGCCCTCGCCCCCGTGATCCGCGGCCTGGCCTCCACCGACCGGGCACAGGTTGGGCACTTCACGGACGACGACGCCGTCCTGGACTTCCTTGCCTCAACGGAACACCCGCGCCTGGCCGCTTTGGGCACCTCCTGCCCGGACCACTTCCTGCGCACCAAGGTCAAGCCCCTGGTCCTGGACCTCCCCTCAGACGCCTCCATCGAGGAGTCCGTCAAGCGGCTGAAGGAACTGCACAAGGAGTACCGCGAGGACTACCGCGCGTACTACGAGCGCCACGCCGCAGAGGATTCCCCAGCCATGCGCGGAGCGGACCCGGCGATCGTCCTGATCCCCGGCGTCGGAATGTTCTCCTACGGGGCCAACAAGCAGACCGCCCGCGTGGCCGGCGAGTTCTACCTCAACGCCATCAACGTGATGCGCGGCGCCGAAGCGATCTCCACCTACGCGCCCATCGATGAGTCGGAAAAGTTCCGCATCGAGTACTGGGCACTGGAGGAGGCCAAACTCGCGCGGATGCCGAAACCCAAGTCCCACGCCACCCGCATCGCGCTGGTCACCGGCGCAGCATCGGGTATCGGCAAGGCCATCGCCACCCGCCTCGCAGCTGAGGGTGCGTGCGTGGTCATCGCCGACCTGAATCTCGAGAACGCCGAAAAGGTAGCCGAGGAACTCGGCGGCCCCGACGTCGCCATCGGAGTCCAGGCGGACGTCACCAGCACCGAACAGGTCCAGGACGCGGTCAACGCAGCCGTCCTTGCCTTCGGCGGGCTGGACCTCGTGGTCAACAACGCCGGCCTGTCCATCTCCAAACCGCTGCTGGAAACCTCCGAAAAGGACTGGGACCTGCAGCACAACGTCATGGCCAAGGGCTCGTTCCTGGTCTCGAAGGCCGCCGCGAAGGTCCTCATCGACCAGGAAATGGGCGGAGACATCATCTACATCTCCTCGAAAAACTCCGTCTTCGCCGGCCCGAACAACATCGCCTACTCAGCCACCAAGGCAGACCAGGCCCACCAGGTGCGCCTGCTCGCCGCTGAACTCGGCGAATACGGTGTCCGGGTTAACGGCATCAACCCCGACGGCGTGGTCCGCGGCTCCGGCATCTTCGCCGGCGGCTGGGGCGCCAAGCGCGCCGCGGTCTACGGTGTGGACGAAGAGAAGCTCGGCGAGTACTACGCCCAGCGGACCCTCCTCAAGCGCGAGGTACTCCCGGAGAACGTGGCCAACGCCGCTGCGGTCCTCACCTCCGCTGAACTGTCCCACACCACCGGGCTGCACGTCCCGGTCGACGCCGGCGTCGCCGCCGCCTTCCTGCGCTGACCGGCTCACCATGACGCAGGTTTACGCCGCCGTCGATATCGGAGCCTCATCCGGCCGGGTCATCCTCGGCCGGATGGGCGCCGACGGCCCCACGCTCGACGTGGTGCACCGCTTCCCCAACGGGGTACAGGAGATCGACGGCGCGCTGCGCTGGGACTTCACCGCCCTGTTCGACGAGGTACTCCGCGGCCTCACGCTGGCCCGCGAGCAGGCGGACGCAAAGGGTGAACGGATCGTGAGTATCGGCGTCGACACCTGGGCAGTGGACTACGGCCTGGTGTACGACGACGGCGCCCTCACTTCCCAGCCCCACAGTTACCGGGACTCCCGCACGGCGGAGGTGGCGGGCACGGTCCACGAGAAAGTCCCCTTCGAGCGGCTGTATGAGACCTCCGGCCTGCAGTTCCTCCCGTTCAACACCATCTACCAGCTCGCCGCCGAACCGAACCTCGAGAACGGACAGTCGCTCCTGATCCCCGACCTCCTCGGCTTCCGGCTCACAGGGGAGCGCCGGACGGAGGTCACCAACGCCTCCACCACCGGCCTGCTGGACGCCTCGACGGGCAATTTCGCCGGCGAACTCTTTGACACCCTCGGCATCCCGCGCACACTCTTCCCGCCGCTGATCGAAGCGGGGAACACGCTGGGCACCCTGCTGCCGGCGATTGCCGACCACACCGGACTGGACCCGGCGACCAAGGTCATCGCCGTCGGCTCCCATGACACTGCGTCGGCGGTGGCAGCCGTTCCAGCCGGGCAGGACAACTTTGCCTACATCTCCTCCGGCACCTGGTCGCTGGTCGGCGTGGAACTCCACGAGCCGATCCGCACCGGGGAGAGCCGGGCCGCGAACTTCACCAACGAACGCGGCGTCGACGGCACCATCCGCTACCTGCGCAACTGCGGCGGCCTGTGGCTGCTGAGCGAGTGCCTGCGCGAATGGGGAGCGGAAGTCACCCTCGAGGACGTCCTGGCAGACGCGGCCGCCCTTCCGGCCGGCGGACCCACGATCGACGCCGATTCGGATGCCTTCATCGCTCCGGGCAACATGCCCGCCCGCATCCGTGAAGCCGCGGGCGCGGCGCTCGAGTCTGAGGCCGCCGTCGTCCGCTGCATCCTCGACAGCCTGGCGCAGGTGTACGCGCGGACGCTGGCACAGGCGGCTGAACTCAGTGGCCGGCCGATCGACGTCGTGCATATTGTGGGCGGCGGTTCGCAGAACCGGCTGCTGTGCCAACTCACTGCGGACGCTACCGGCCTGCCTGTCGTGGCCGGTCCGGTCGAGGCCACCGCCCTCGGCAATGTGCTGGTCCAGGCGCGCGCCGACGGTGCCCTAGGCAAGAACGCAACCCTGAAGGAAATCCGCGCCGCCGTCCGCGGCACTGCCCAAACCTCCCGTTATGAACCGAGCAAGGCGTTCAGCACCACCTGAGAGCGAAGGAACCCCAGTGTCAGCTCGTAGTACCCCTATCCGTACCGCCGTCGTCGGAGCCGGAGGCATCGCGCAGGGGCAGCATCTGCCCGCCCTGCGCGGACTTGGTGACCGGGTCAGCATTGACGCGGTCGTCGACATGGACGGCGGCCGCGCCATGGAGGTCGCGGCGGAGTGGGGTGCGCCCCGTTCCTTCACAGCCGTGGCCGATATGCTCGCCGAGGTGCAGCCCGACCTCGTGGTGGTGTGCACCCCGCCGGGCTCCCACACCGACGCGGTGATCCGCTCGCTCGACGCCGGCGCCTCGGTCTGGTGCGAAAAGCCGCCGACACTTTCACTCGCCGAATACGATTCCATCCTCGAGCACGAGGGTGCCGCCGGCCCGTACGCCTCCTACGTATTCCAGCACCGGTTCGGATCCGCCGCGCGCACGCTGCGTGCGCAGATCGCCGCCGGTGATCTCGGGGCGCCGCTGGTGGGCATCTGCCACACGCTCTGGTACCGCGACACTGCCTATTACGACGTCGCGTGGCGGGGTAAGTGGGAAACGGAAGGCGGCGGGCCCGCCATGGGCCACGGCATCCACCAGATGGATCTGCTGCTGTCCCTGCTCGGCGACTGGACTGAAATCAGCGCCACCATGGCAACGCTCGGACGGGAGGTGGAAACCGAAGACGTCTCCTTCGCTCACGTGACCTTCGAGAACGGCGCGATCGTGTCGGTGGTCAACAGTGTGCTCTCGCCGCGGGAGACCAGCTACCTGCGCTTCGACTTCGCCGATGCCACGGTGGAGGTGGAGCATCTCTATGGGTACGACAACTCGCACTGGAGGTGGACGCCCGCACCGCACGTCGGCCCCGATGTGGTGGGTGCCTGGGCCCCTACCCAGAACCTCGCCAGCTCCCACGCGGTGCAACTGGAGGAGCTCGTATCCTCGCTTGAGCGCGGGGAGCGCCCGGCGGCGTCCGGGCATGATGGGCGGCGGGTGCTTGAACTGGTTGCGGGACTGTACCAGTCCGCGTTCACGGGCCGGCGGGTACAGCGCAGCGAGCTTCACCGGGATAATCCGTTCTACTGGTCCATGAACGGATCAGGGCAGGGATCCCGCGAACCGATCAAGGAGGCAGCCGATGCCTGACCTGCAGCTCAGCCGCCCGAACAACAGCGAACTCGTCATCTCCTGCGGCGCCGTTGACCTCGCGACGTACGTGTTCATCCCGCCTGGTCCCACATCTCCGGTCAGAACTTCTGGGGCGGGCCCACGTTCTCACCGGAGACGGACTACCAGTGGCGCGACAACCTGGGGTCGATTGAACACGACGATTTCCCCTCGCTCTCGACGACGCCGGACCGGATCACCGTCGGCGAGGACCTCTCCTGGCGTACTTCGGCCGGCGAGCGCTGGCTCTCGGAGCAGCGCGAGACCGTCTTCTCCGCCGTCGATGTGCAGGAACAATCCTGGCAGCTGGATTTCGCCACGGAACTGACCAACGTTTCCGACCGCACCCTCGACTTCGGCAGCCCCACCACCCACGGCCGCCCCAACGCCGGCTACACCGGCTTCTTCTGGCGCGGCCCGCGCAGCTGGACCGGCTGCGACATCCTCGGACCGGACGGCGCCGGGGGTGAAGCGATGATGGGAACGTCGGCGCCGTGGATCGCCCTCGCGGGCCAGCATGACGGGCTCGACGGCGGCGCCACCATCGTGGCGCTGGCGGGGACGTCGTCGTCGTCGGTTCCGCTGAAGTGGTTTGTCCGCAGCGAACCGTTCGCGGCGCTCGCCCCCTCCCCTGCGTTCGATGAGGAAATAACGCTCACCCCCGGAGAGTCGCTGCGACTGCAGCACCGCTACGTCTTTGTGGACCGGATCTGCGAGCGCGGCGACATCGAGCGGATCGCGAAGGGCGCCTCGCTGTGACACCTGCCCTGCCCCAGGGACCGGCGTTCCCCGGCAGCGTGGGTATCAGCGACCTGCGCGTCTATGAGTGGGAAACAGACGACGGCCACCACGGCGGAACCCCGCACCTGCACACCGTGTCGAACGAGGGCTACGTGGTGGCCGGTGGAACGGGAGAGGTGCACACCCTTTCATCGGACGGCTTCGCCCGGGATCCGCTCAGCGCCGGGTCCGTCCTGTGGTTCAGCCCGGGCACGGTGCACCGGCTGATCAACACCGGCGACCTGCATATCCTGACGGTCATGCAGAATTCCGGGCTGCCGGAGGCCGGCGACGCCGTGCTCACCTTCCCGCTGGACGTCGTGTCGGATGCTGATCGCTACCAGGAAGCGGTGACCCTGCCGGACGGCTCGGAGAGCGAGCGTGCCGACGCCGCACGACGACGGCGGGACCTTGCGATCGAGGGCTACCGTGCCCTGCTTAGCCCGCTGCAGGACGGTGACCGCGGGCCGCTTGAGGAGTTCTACGCCGCCGCCGCGGCGCTGGTGCAGCCCAGGGTCGAGCAGTGGACGAAGCTCTGGTCGGAGACGGTCCTCACCGACGTCGAGACCACCCGCGCGCAACTGGCGTCCCTCGCCGCCGGTGACGCTGCGCATCTGGCGGATGCCGCCGTCGTGCGTGCTGTTCCGCGTCCGGAGCCACGCGCCTTCGGGATGTGCGGGCGGCTCCAGGTGTGGGACACCTGACCGCTCCCCGTGTGCAGGAACGCCGGTCCCCGACAGGAACGTCGTTACCTTTCGACGCACCTGCAACCAACCGGCGATTCTGCCCGGCGCCGCCCGGATAGGCTTTCCGCTGTGACTGTCTCCCCCGGTGCCGGCCTTGGTGCGCTGTTCGTGCTCATCGCCGCCGTGCTGTGGGGTACCACCGGAACCGCGGCGACGTTCGCGCCCGACGTCGGTCCTCTCGCCATCGGCGCAGCGGCAATGGGCGTCGGAGGTCTCCTCCAGGCGCTCCTTGCGGGCCCGGCGCTGGCTTCCGCCCGCGATGAATTACGACGGCGGTGGGTCACCGTAGCGGTCGGCGGCCTGGCGGTCGCGATCTACCCGCTCGCCTTCTACAGCTCCATGCGCCTGGCCGGCGTGGCCGTGGGTACGGTCATCTCGATCGGGTCCGCTCCGATTGCCTCGGCCGTCATCGAACGCCTGATCGACCGGCACCGGCTGAGCGCGCGCTGGGTGGTGGGTGCCGGCGTCGGGCTCGTGGGAGTAGCACTGCTCTCCGTCGTCGAGCCGGCGAGGGCGGCCGGAGCGGGCAATACTGCGCTGGGCGTCCTGCTCGGGCTCCTGGCCGGCGCCACCTATGCGCTGTACTCCTGGGCTGCGCATCGGACCATGCAGGGCGGCGTACCGTCCCGGGTGGCGATGGGCGCAATCTTCGGGGCGGGCGGTGTCCTGCTGATGCCGGTGCTTTTCATCACCGGTGCACCGCTGCTGGACTCGTGGACCAACTTCAGTGTGGGCATCTACATGGCGCTGGTGCCGATGTTCCTCGGCTACGTGTTCTTCGGCCTGGGCCTCGCCCGGGTGAAGGCGAGCACGGCCACCACCCTGTCGCTGGCGGAACCGGTGGTCGCGGCGATCCTCGCCGTCCTCATCGTCGGGGAACGGCTTCCTCCGGTGGGCTGGGCCGGCGTGGGACTGGTGATTGCCAGCCTCGCTGTGCTGACCGTACCGGTGCGCCGGACGGCCCCCGCAGCGGTGGACGTTCCCCGGCTATGACCCGGCGTCCGGCTCCTGGGCCTCCTCGAGGCGGGTAACCCGCACACGTTCGATCCGGTGGTTAGCCATCCTGTCCACCTCGATACGGTGCCCGGCGACCTCCACACTGTCGCCACGTTGGGGGAGACGGCCGAGAAGATCAAGGACCAGGCCTGCCAGCGTCTCATAGCGTCCGTCGTCGGGAAGCTCAGCTCCCATCTTCTCGGAGGCCTCCTGAAGAATCAGCCCACCATCGAGTTCCAGCACTTCACCGCCCTCGAGCCGGTGCGCTTCCGGATGGCCGGCGCGGTCGTCGTCGTACTCGTCGTAGATTTCCCCCACCAGTTCCTCCAGGAGATCCTCGAGCGTGACGATCCCGTCGGTGCCGCCGTATTCGTCAACCACCAGGGCGATGTGGTGTCCCTCCCGCCTCATCTGCGTAAGGGTCGGCAGGATCTTGTTGGATCCCGGCACGGCGAGGATGGGACGGACAAGCCCTGCGATCGGCTCCCCGCCGGAGCCCTCGTGGGTGAGCAGGTCGCGGAGGTGGATAAAGCCGACGACGTCGTCAATCGACTCCCGGTACACGGGATACCTGGTGAAGGGGAGACTGCGCACCGCATCGCCGGCCTCCCTGACCGGCATGGCCTGGTCCAGAAATTCGACGTCGGTTCGCGGGCGCTTCACTTCTTCGACAAGGCGCTCGCCTGCGGTGAAGGCATCGGAAAGTATCTGACGGTGTTCCTGCCGCAGGTCCGGGGTGTCCTGGACCAGCTGCCGCAGTTCCGCTGCAGTGTAGTCCTCGGTGGTGGCATGCGGGTCCCCGCCGACCAGCTTCACCACGAAGTTGGTCGACACGGACAGGAGCCAGATCACCGGGCGCATCAGCACGGCGAACACGTTGAGCGGCGGAGCAAGCACCTTTGTGAATCCGACGGCGCGCTGCATGGCGAGGCGCTTGGGAACCAGTTCGCCGAGCACCAGCGACAGGTACGCAATGACCAGCGTCATCCCGATCAGGGCCAGCGTATTGGCGGTCCCTTCCGTTATTCCGAGGTCCACCAGGATTGGCGCCACGTCCGGCGCAAGGGTGGATGCACCGTAGGCCGAGGAGAAGAATCCGGCCAGTGTGACGCCGATCTGCACGGCCGAGAGGAACAGGTTCGGATTGCGGACCAGTGTGGCGGTCTTCGCACCACCGGGGCCGGACTCTTCGATGCGCTTGATCTGTCCCTCGCGCAGGTTGACGATGGCCATCTCGGTGCCCGCGAACACACCCCCGATCAGCACGAAGACGAGAACCAGCAGGGCATTCACAAGAGTGTCAGTGTCCACCTCTTCACCCTATAGGCGTGGTTTCAGACAGTCCTGCCGGTCCGCACCCTACTGCCGCCAGGCACCGTTACATCCGTCCGAACCTGGAGCGGACCAGCGCGAAGATCCCGTAGCAGATCAGCCCAACGGCAATGGTGATCAGCAGCGGGATACCGAAGGGGTGCTCGGGCAGCGCCTTCAGGCTGCCGTCAAGACCGGTGGAACGGCTCGGATCATGCGTCATTACGGCGGCCACAAACAGCATGCCCACCAGCACAAGGGCGAGCCCCTTGGCGACGTGCCCGATCACCCCGAGCACGTCGATGAGAGCACCCCGTCGCGTGTCTTCGAAGTGCGCAAGTTCGGGCCGGAACTTGCGCAGGATCCCCTTGAAGACAAAATAGACACCAATCCCGAACACAGTCCCACCGACGGCGAGAATCACGAAGATGCCGAACGGGGATTCCATCATGGAGGCGGTGAAATCCCGGGTGGATTCGCTGGAGTCCACCTCCCCGCCAAAGGCGAACCGGGCGAAGGTGAAAGCCATGCTGCCGTAGATGATGCTCAGGGACCCTGAGGAAATGGTCTTGGACACCTGCTGCCCGGTGGGAAGGTGCCGGGCACGTAGCGTCGCTTCGCTGAACTGCCACGCGGCCAACCCCAGACACCCGACCGCGCACGCCCACATGGTCCACGGACCGAAGGTTCCGCCGGCCAGGTGTTCCAGGGCCCCGCTGGGCTCGGCCTCGCCGTTTCCGCCGAACGCGATCTGCAGTGCGATCAGGCCAATCAGAATGTGGACCACGGCGAGAACAGCGAACCCAAAGCGCGCGACGACGTCGAGCGCCTTGTGGTCCGACGCGTCCTCTGCCGCATCGGCGGCCTGACGTGCCAGAGAGTTCTCGTCTGTCGACATCACCGCTCCTGCATTCCCTGGTATTTCAGGGTACAACCGCCGCCCGCAGGGCGCGGAAAAAGGCGCCGGCGCTCAGCGACGCCAGAACAGGTGATGCGTCACCCCGCTCGGACTGGGAACAGTCTCAAGGTGGTATCGGTCAAGCAGCTCCTCGGGTGATTCCCAGAGCCGGGACCCGCCGCCGAGCTGTATCGGTGAGACCGCCACGTGCAGCGTGTCCACCAGATCCGCGTCAAGGAACTCCCGGATGGTGGCGGCGCCCCCGCCCAGCCGTACGTCCTTGCCGTTGGCAGCATCACGGGCCTTCGCCATAACACTGGACGGGTCAGCGTTGATGAAGTGGAAGGTGGTGTCAGAAAGGGTGAAGGACGGCCGCTCATAATGGGTCAGCACAAAGACAGGCGTATGGAAGGGCGGCTCGCTACCCCACCAGCCCTGCCACTCCTCGCTCTCCCAGGGGCCGCGGTGCGGGCTGAACTTGTTGCGGCCCATGATCTCCGCCCCGATGTTGTTTGTGAAGTCCCGGGTGAAGTAATCATCGATGCCCCGGGTTCCGCCGGGGTCCGTGCGGTTCGGCCAGCTCGCCGTTGCCCCCGCCCACGCGAACATGGCGCCCGGGTCTGCGTGGCCGAAGGGCCTCTCGAAGCTCTGGTTTTCGCCGGCGCCATAGCCGTCACTCGACACGCAGAAGTTCTGGACCCGAAGCAGCTGGTTCATCTGTACCTCTCCTTGTGCTGCCGGCGAACGAGCGCAGGTGGCGGGAGGCAGCGACCGAGGCGGCGTCGGGCACCTGGATCATCGCGTCAATGACGGAGGGGATAAAGCTCGGCTCGGGCCGGGGCCGTCCGATCCCCTCGATGCGGGAGGGTTGACCGACGGCAGCGCTGCCGCCCGCCCAGGTCGGGTAGAACGCCGAGTTCTCAGGATCGACGACGGCGAGGCGCGTGGGGTACCGGTTGTATCGGAGGTACCTACCGATGGTGGCGCTGGTTCCTCCGGTTCCCGCGCCGACCACCACCCACTCGGGCACCGGGAACCGCTCGTGTTCCATCTGCCGGAAGATCGATTCGGCGATGTTGTTGTTGCCGCGCCAGTCAGTGGCGCGTTCGGCGTAGGTGAACTGGTCCATGTAGTGTCCGCCGGTTTCGGCGGCGACCCGTTCGGCGGCGTCGTACACCTCCGAGGCGTCGTCGACGAAGTGGCAGGTTCCGCCGTACTGCTCAATGAGCGCGATCTTCTCCGGGCTGGTGGAGCGGGTCATCACCGCGACGAAGGGCAACCCCAGCAGCTGCGCGAAGTACGCTTCGGAGACCGCGGTAGACCCGCTCGACGCCTCAACTATCGTGGCGCCCTCCCGGATCCACCCGTTCACCAGCCCGAAGAGGAACAGCGAGCGGGCGAGCCGGTGCTTCAGGCTGCCCGTCCGGTGGGTCGACTCATCCTTGAGATAGACATCGATGCCCCAGCTCTCCGGGATGGGCAACGCGAGCAGGTGGGTATCGGCGGACCGGTTGCCCTCGGCGTCGATCCGCCGGATCGCCTCATCGGACCAGGCACGGTCAGCGCCGGCAGAAATCGTCATACCTGCACTCTACGGACCGGCCGGAGAGAGATCGACGGCGGCGGCCGCCTGGAGCCCGGACCGGCGTCCACACCCGGGTGTAGGGTTCGAGAATGAGCACTGTGGAGGAGCAGTTCCTCGCCCGCGCCATCGACCTCGCAACCCGGAATGTGCACGACGGCGGCGGCCCCTTCGGCGCCCTCATCGTCACTGACGAGGGACGCACTTTTGAGGGAACCAACCGCGTGACGGCGAACAATGATCCCACCGCCCACGCCGAGGTCATGGCCATCCGGAACGCCTGTTCATCCCTGCGGACCTTCGATCTGAGCGGATGCATGCTCTATACGAGCTGCGAGCCGTGCCCGCTGTGCCTGGCCGCCGCACTGTGGGCGCGGGTGCACTGCATCGTGTACGCAGCGGATCGCCATGATGCGGCACAGGCGGGTTTTGACGACGCCGTGTTTTACGAATTCTTCGCCAAGCCTGTGGAGGAACGGTCAATGCAGTTGCTGCACGTGGACCTTCCAGAGTCAGCGGGCGCGGAGCCCTTCCGCGCCTGGGCTGAACTCACTGACCGCACCGACTACTGACTGCGCAGCAGCCCCCGCCACGCCCCCGGGAAAATACACAGTATGCTTACCATTTAGTTCCACGGCATACCGCTCACCCACCGGGGAAGGAAACCACATGGCCGGCTCCCGCCTGCACAGCACCCGATTGAGTCCCTGGGCGGACGGCCTGGGCCGCGCCGGCTCCCGGGCCGCGCAGATCCTGCTCATCCTCACGCTGGTCGTTGTCGGCGTGTACGCCCTACTGCAGATCCGCCTCCTGGTGATTCCCGTCATCATCGCGCTGATCCTGGCAGCGGCGATCGGACCGTTTGTGAACCTGCTGCGCCGGCGGGGTGTACCGGGGGCGCTGGCCACGGCCATCGCATTCCTTGGCCTGCTGATTGCACTCTCCGCAATCATCACCGTCATCGTGATCTCGGTCCGAAGCCAGGCCGATGAGCTGGTCACCTCAGCAACAGAGGGACTGGACGAGCTTCAGGCGTTCCTGACCAGCGGGCCCTTCCCCATCTCACCGGAACAGCTCGCCGAAGCGAGAACGGCGATCATCGACTTCGCCACCAGCGCACAGTTCCGTTCCGGCGCCATCTCGGGCGTCTCCGTGGTCGCGGAATTCCTCACCGGGGCCACGCTGATGGCCGTGATTCTCTTCTTCTTCCTCAAGGACGGCAAGAAGATCTGGGAATTCTTCCTGCGGCCCTTCAAGGGTGAACGCGAGCAGAAACTCCGCCGCTCCGGCGCCCGCACGCTGGAGGTGCTGGGCAGCTACGTACGCGGAACGGCGATCGTGGCCCTCGTCGACACCGTGGCGATCGGCATCGCACTCCTCATCCTCGGCGTCCCGCTGGCCATTCCACTCGCGATGATCGTATTCATCGGCGCATTTGTTCCGCTGGTGGGAGCCACCCTCGCCGGTGTCCTCGCCGCCCTCGTGGCGCTGGTGGCGAACGGACCGGTGGTCGCGCTCATTGTGGTTGCCGTCGTCGTCGGCGTCAACCAGTTGGAAGGTGACCTGCTCCAGCCCATCGTGATGGGGAAATCGCTGCGGCTGCACGCACTGGTGATCCTGCTGGCGCTAACCGCCGGGACCATCCTCGCGGGGATCATCGGCGCCGTCCTCTCCGTCCCGATCGCCGCAGTGGCCTGGGCGGTCCTGCAGGTGTGGACGGCGGAGGACCCGAATCTTGAGCCGCTGAATCCGGACCTGCCCCCGGCCGGCTCCGAACCCACCTGAGGCATGGCACGGCAATCGGAAAGTACGGCAAAGTGAGGTAGCCCCCTTGGAGATGGCACTGTTCGGCTCACTGGTCATTGCCCTGGCCCTGGCAGGGCTTCACCTTGCAGCCCTGCGTATCCGCAAGCTTCCGCTGGTTCCCGAGAACGTCACCGGGTCCTTCGCCGGCGGGCTTGCCGTGGCCTACGTTTTCCTTCACCTTCTCCCGGAAATCGCGGAGGGTGAAGAGGCCATCGGTGAGCTGCTCGGGGACACTATCGAGGTCACCGCCCTCTTTGACCTCGGCATCTTTGTTGTCGCACTCGCCGGCTTCACGGCCTTCTACGGTCTGGACCGGTTGGCGACTTCCCGAAAGACGCACGGGAAACCCGACTCAGCGGGCCTCTACTGGGTACACCTCGGCGCGTTTGCCTTCTACAACACGCTCATCACCTACACCATGGCGCTGCGCCTCGAAACCGGGCTGCTGTTCGCCATCCTCTTCACCGTGGCCATGGGCCTGCATTTTGTACTCACGGACCGGCACCTCGAAGAGCACTATCCGCGGCGCTTCGCCGCGAACGGCCGGTTGCTCCTCGCGGGCGCGCTGCTCCTCGGGTGGCTGCTGTCCGTCATCGTCGCTCCGACCAGCACCGTTTTGGTCGCCATCCTCACCGCGCTGCTGGGCGGCGCCGTACTGCTGAACGTCTTCAAGGAGGAGCTGCCGTCAAACCGCGGTTCCAGTTTCCCCTGGTTCCTGGTCGGGATGGTTGTGTACTCGGTCCTGCTCGCTCTGGTCACGGCGGCCGCCGAATGAATTCGCAATCCGAAACCACTGCCCGCGACCTCTTCGGCTGGGATTCGCTGCTTCCCGGACAGCGGAAGGCCCTGAAAGCGGCCGACGACGGACGGAACGTCCTCTGCGTTCTCCCCACCGGCTATGGAAAGTCGGCCATCTACCAGGTGGCGGCCATGACTGTGCCCGGTGTCGCCGTCGTTGTTTCACCGCTGATTGCCCTCCAGAGCGATCAGGTGAGCGCCATCAATGAGGCGCTGGGAGAAGTCCGTGCCCATGTCCTGAATTCGACGGCGTCCGATGCCGAGGTCGATGAGGCCTGGGCCGCCGCGGAAGATTCCGATGAGGAACGCCGCGCCAAGTTCCTTTTCCTGGCACCCGAGCAGCTGGCACGCGAGGACGTCGCGGAGCGCCTCAGCACCCTGGACGTGTCCTTCCTGGTGATCGACGAGGCCCACTGCGTATCGGCATGGGGTCACGACTTCCGGCCGGACTACCTGCAGCTCGGCTCGCTCGTGAACCGGCTGAAGCGCCCGGTCATCGCGTTGACGGCGACCGCCTCGCCGCCGGTCCGGCAGGAGATTCTGGAGCGGCTGAGGCTGACGGACGCGGTCATCGTTGCGGAGGGCTTCGACCGGCCGAACCTGCACCTGAGCGTCCAACAGCATGAGTCGGAGCGGGACAAGCGGCGTGCGGTTCTTGGGCAGGTAACGGCGCTGCAGGGCCAGGGCCTGCTGTATACGGCCACCCGGAAGCAGGCTGATCAGTACGCCCAGGAACTGCGCGAGGCCGGGCTGCGCGCGGATGCCTACCACTCCGGACGCAGAAAGACCGAGCGGACCGCACTGCACGAGGCGTTCCACGCCGGTGAGCTGGACGTTGTGGTGGCAACAACGGCCTTCGGCATGGGGATCGACAAGCCTGACGTGCGGTTTGTGGTCCACGCGGACATCCCGGACTCCCTCGACAGCTACTACCAGGAGGCAGGGCGCGCCGGGCGCGATGGGGAGCCGGCCGCCGTCGTGCTTCATTATCGCCCGGAGGATCTCGGGATCCGGCGCTTCTTCGCGGCGAAAAACGTACCGGAAGGCAGCCTCCGCGAGCTGTTCGCTGCCCTCCGCTCGGCGGAAGACGCCCTGGATGCGGCAGGGATCCGGCAGGTAACCGGACTGACCCAGCGAAAGCTTTCCGGGCTCCTGAACCTGCTGCTCGAGGTGGGCGCCGTCCGCGAGCGCGCAGGGAAATACCGGGCGGTGGGGAAGAACGCCGACCAGGTGATCGCGGACGTCGTCGACCATCGGAAGCGGCGGCAGGAAATAGACCGCTCACGGGTGGACATGGCCCGGCAGTATGCGGAGTACCGCGGGTGCCGCCGGAAGTTCCTGCTCGGCTACTTCGCCGAGGAGCGGGAGGGCGAATGCAATGCCTGCGACAACTGTGACTCAGGGCGGACGGCCGAGAATCACGACGACGGCGGCAGCCGCCCCTTCCCGCTGCAGAGCACTGTGAGTCACCGCGAATGGGGCACCGGCGTGGTGATGGAATATGAGAATGAGATTGTCACGGTCCTGTTCGAGGAGCACGGGTACAAGTCACTGTCGATTCCCCTCGTCGAAGAAAAGGACCTATTGAGGACGGTGACACCATGAGCGGGCTGTTCCCTCTTGCCCGCGCCGGCGGCCAGGGGCTGAAGGCCGTATTCGCTGTTCTGCGCCTCTTCCGGCCGGACCGGCCGATCCACCGCTCCGGCGTCCTGCTGCACGGGACGCTGACCCACACTCGGGTATTCAGCGGCGAGCAGTGGCTTGACAGCACCTGCGAGGAGCAGGTGCTTGCGCGGATTTCCCGCTCGGTGGGCTTACCGGACGCTCTGCCCGACGTCGTCGGGCTGGCTCTGCGCATCGGTGACGCTGATGTGCTCCTCGCGACCACGGGTCGCGGTGCACCGGGACGCTTCATGGTTCTGCCTCGCCGATCTGTGGTAGATGGTCCGTTCACCTCCCTCATGCCGTTCAGGGGAGCAGGCGGACCGGTACTGCTGGCCGCACGGCGCGAGGGTCCGGGGCAGGGACTGGGCACCCTTTCGGAGCTTCGCTCGTACGAGGGGCACCTCCAGTGGGGACTCTTCTACAGCCATCTGCGCGGACCATGGACCCGCTGCGGCACACTGAACCTGCGCATCAGCAGCGAGCAGTCCGAACAGCCCCGGTTCGATCCCGTGGGATGCCCTCCAGCAGGCCTGGGCACCTACCCGTGGACGCGGGCGCTGCGGGTTCCGTCATACGCCCTCGCACAAAAATCGACGGCATGGTTACACTTCGGGAGAGAGAACCGCTCGGCTGAAAGTGATCCATGGAAACCAACCACAAGATTTCCCCTGAGGACCCATTCCCGGAGGACCTCACCGTCCTGACGGATGTCGAGGTGGAAATACTGAACAGCCGGATCCATCGGGAGCTGGAGGCAGAGTACGCGGAGGGCCTCCCCGAACCCGAAACGGAAGCGCGACTTGAGGAGATCAACCTCGAGCTGAACCGACGCGAGCAGGAAGGCTAAGCCGCCCGGTTCCATTCCAGGACGCCCGCGCAGAGCGGGTGCAACGCTACGAGACGATGGGCATATGGCTTCCGCTGAACGCTTCACGCTGCAGGTTGATGATGCCGAATTCTCCTGCGCTGGCAGTGGGCCGGACAACCCTGTCGCTACGCTCGTCATCGCGCACGGAGCCGGCGCCGGGATGGACCACCCGTTCCTGGTGGGCTTCAGCGAGGCACTCAATGACTCCGGCTTCGCCACGCTCCGGTACAACTTCCCCTACATGGAGCAGGGCCGGCGCTTCCCGGATCGGCCGCCCAAAGCGATTGCGGCCTGGCGTGAAGTGATGCGGCATGCTGGAGAGCTGTCGGGCGGTGAGCCGGTCTGGGCCTGCGGGAAGTCCTTCGGCGGCCGGATGGCGTCCATGGCAGTGCCTGAGGGAATGAGTGCGGCCGGCCTGATCTTCCTCGGGTACCCGCTGCACCCGCCGGGAAAGCCGGAGAAGATCCGCGACGAACATCTCGGCGCCGTCGAAATCCCGATGCTGTTCCTGCAGGGAAGCAATGATCCCTTCGCCCAGCACGCACTCCTGGAGGCGGTGGTGGCGAAACTGGGACAGCGGGCAACCCTCACCTATGTGCCCAACGCCGACCACTCCTTTGCGGTCAAGGGCGCCCGGCGAAGTCCCCAGGAAATCGGTGCCTCGCTTGCACCGGCGGTGGCGTCGTATATTGCGCCCGGCTGAGGGCGCGGACAGTGGCTCGGTTAGTTTGAAACCATGACAAGCCACGCTGCCCTGGACCTGACCCTGATTCCCGCCCAAAACAGCCCGCAGACACCCCGGCCCGCCGTTCTGGTTCTCCCCGGCGGCGGTTATGGCAAGACCTCCGATCATGAAGCCGAGCCGGTGGGTGAATGGCTTGCCGGCCTCGGCATCCACGCATTCGTGCTGCGGTACCGGGTTGCCCCGCACCGGCATCCGGCACCGCTGTCCGACGCCAAAGCGGCAATGCTGTGGATCCGCAACGGTGACCACGGCATGGCCGTCGACACCTCCCGTGTGGGAGTGCTCGGGTTTTCGGCGGGAGGTCACCTCGCCGCGACGCTGTCGACCGCCGTCCCCTGCGACGACCCGGCGCTGGACATTGCCGACGCCGTTCCGGACCTTTCAATCCTCTGCTACCCGGTGGTGTCCTTCACCAGTGCCGCGCATCAGGGAAGTATTGACAATCTGTTGGGCACTTCCCCGTCGTCGGACCTGCTGCAGCGGATGTCTGCGGAGTTGAATACCACCAGCGCAGCGCCGCCGGCCTTCCTGTGGCACACGGCGGACGACGGCGCCGTCCCGGTCGAGAACACGTTCGCCTATGCCCGCGCCCTGATCGAGCACGGGGTGCCGGCGGAGGTGCACGTCTTCCCGCACGGGCGCCATGGCCTGGGTCTGGCCTGGGAGGAGAGCGGGCCGGATGAGTGGACCTCGCTCTGCAGCCGCTGGCTCGACCGGCAGGGCTGGACGGGCACCTGACTCCTCGGAGCCGGTGCGGTATGTGACGTCACAAACCTTCCCAATATGGTGATTTGATGAAACCATAAATTGCTCAGGCGCAACGGGGCGTCTGGGCACCTCGGGGGAGGGACTCATTTGACCGGAAACTTCGAAATTTTCAGAGACACTGACCTGCTGTACCGCTTTCATCTCATGGATGAGCATGGCGGTGTCCTCGTGACCTCTGCGGGATACCACCACAAAAGGGAGGCAGTCACCGCTATTACAGCGGTGCGTGAGAATGCCGCAATGGGCCACATCCGCGACCGCTCCGAGGCCTCGCCAAGGATGCCTCGGCTCGTGCGGGCGCCGGCTAGGACGTAGACGTGGATCCCGTTTTCTGAGAGTCCGCCGCAGCCCACTCCGCAGTGAGTAACTGCTGTTGGGTGGCCTCCAGGACTTCACCCAGCAACATCTTGGCCGTCGCCAGCAGTTCAGCAACCCGCGGGTAGGCCAGACGGTAAAAGACCTGGCTGCCGCGTCGCTCGGACACGACGAGGTGGTGTGTACGCAGCACCGAAAGATGCTGGGAAAGCCGTGAAGCTTCAACCCCCATATCCGAGATAAGGTCCGTCACGGAGACGTCAGGCGTCGCGGAAAGAATCTCAAGAACCCGCACCCTCACCGGATGCGCCATCCCTTTGAAGAGATTGGCCTTCACTTCATAGAGGGGCCTGTGCGCTCCCGGAAAAGTTTCCAAGGGATCATCGTCCTTCGCGTACGTGGACCGGGCAATGCAACACCTGAAAGGCCGGGCCGGAAAAGCCCTGAGGCGGTCGCCGGGGCAGTTAAGCACTTCATCATACCGTCAAGAGTTACCGATCGGTAGGGGTGCGCTCGTGCAGTATCACGTCATCAATGTGCCCGCCCGGAGAACCGGGCGGGCACAGAGTTGGAAACGCCCAGCGGAGCTAGACCGGCTCCTCATCCACTGGGCCACGGGGGTAGTCATCATCCCCCTGGACAGAGCGGGCCTGCTCGGCGACGTCGGCTTCATTCGCTTCACGGGCGGATGTCCCGAGAGGCGCGTCCTCGTCCTCGACGGGTTCCTCGCTCACAACTTCCTGCTGTTCAAGGCGGTCCGCATCATTCGCGGTGAACGGCTCATTTGCTTCGGTGCGCATACTTCTATCCTCCTCGTCATCCGGCTCCAGGAGAAGGGCGGGCTCAGTAGGAAATCAACTCCACCAGCTCGCCCACCCTCTCTTCGGGATAGTTGCGCGCAATGTCAGCCTGGCTCAGCATGCCCACCAGATCGTGACCATCAATCACCGGCAGCCGGCGGACCTGGTGGGAGGTCATGGTCTTGATGGCCTCTTCGATGCTGTCATCTGCGCCGATGGTTACAGGTTTGCCCTCCGCCAGCTCGCCGGCCTTGATCTCGCGGGGGTCGGACCCGGCGGCAAGGCACTTGACCACAATGTCCCGGTCCGTGACCATGCCCTTCAGCCGATTATCCTCTCCACAGATGGGAAGCGACCCGACGTCCAGGTCCTTCATCTTCCGCGCCGCCTCCTCCAGGGTGTCGTTCTCGCCGATGCATTCAGCACCGCCGGTCATAATGTCGCGTGCGGTTGTCATGATCAGTCCCCTTTCCTGCGTTCTGTACTTGCGGATGAAACAGGCCCTGCACGATCAAACGGACCTGAAACTACGATCATAAGCAAGCTGTCTATCGTTGTGAAGAGGGTCGGGGCACCCGGAATGCCGGCCCGGGAAGAGTTGCACTGTCGGGACGCTCAGCGCCGAGGCGGCGGTGATTTCGGCCGTCGGAGCGGGAAGGTCACCCCGGATCCTGTCAGCGGCCTCCGGGAGCCAGACGGGAGAGCCCGGGGTCAGCGGATATACGAGCACAGCCACCTCCCGAAAGGTCGTATCCTCGCTCGGCGTGATGTCGATCTCCCACACCGCTCCGTTCCAGTAGACGTCCTCCGCCCGCCCCTCGAACAACGACGACGCCACATCACCCACGAGCTCCAGGCGTAGCAGTGAGCGCTCGTCTGCCGGAGCATGTCCGGTCACGGTGATGCGGAAGCGGGTGGAGTGGCGGGTGAGCTGCCCGGGCGTCGGCGCGGACGCCCGGCCCGGAACCCTCACCGTCGCGGGCGGAGGCTGCGTTGCCGCCCGCACGCACTCCACCCTCACCTCGACAGGCCGGTTGGGCCGCGTGACGGGGTGCCGGGAGAACCCGTCGCGGCCGGCCGTGCCGAGCGGCGGAAACACCGCAACGTCCGCCGCCGCCGAGGCCATCACGTCAAGCCCGCTTCCGCTCTCCAGGACGGGCGCCGCGGACAGAACGAGGCACCGTTTCCCCTCAAGGCTGGGAGTCCAGGCCTGCAGCGCCTGCGCGGCGGACAGGGTGAGTACGCGCAACCGGGCGCCATCCTCACCGGTCAGGGTGAGGATGCCGGGTTGGAGGTCCTCAAGAACCAGCTCTTCACCCATCTGTGTTGCAGGGTGACCCTCGGCGGAGTAGCCGGCCGGCACGGCAAGGTGCGCGTCGACGCCGTCGTTGGCGGTCAGCACCAGCACGGGAGGCCCCTCCTCCGGCTCGATAACCGTCAGGACGTTGAGCGTTGCCCAGCGCACGACGACGCCTCCCACCTCGAGCTGGACGGGCCAGGACATGAACTCGCCGGCGGGGACGGTCACCGGCCGGTGCGGGAAGCGGAGCTTTTCCTCACCGAGGGTGATGTCGAAGTGCACACCGGCGCGTTCAGGCAGCGGGCGGTACGGCCGGTGATTGTTGATGAAGACGAAGCCGCTCCGTCCGTTGCTGCGCAGCGCCCAGCGGAGGCCGCCGTCGTCGTCGTGATCAGGAAGCGTGGTGTTCATGTCCGCAAGGCCGGAACCGAAAGCCTCCAGGAAGGAGTGCTGGTTCCGCAGCCGGTGCAAGCTCTCGCGGACTTGGAGATGTGCTCCGATGGGCGCCGCGAAGTCGTAATTGAACTCCGGCAGGTCATTGGGATAGCCGGTCGCGTGGGACTCCTGCAGCCCGGGCCGGGGATTACTTCCGCCGACATACATGTAGTAGCCCTGCCAGACGGACCCGCTGCCCAGCTTGCAGTGCGCGACGGCGGCGATATCCCGGGCGGTCAGTGCGGGCCGGCGGTGGTAGGCGGTGGCCATCCCGCCGCCCAGTTCGCAGGTGGCGGCAGGAAAGTCCGGATGCTTCGCGCCGATGGTTCCCGTCCAACTGTCGCCCGCAAGGTCCCTGCCGATTCCCGGGTCATCCCACTGCCGGGAGAAGGTGAAGTGCGCCTGGAAGCTCTCATCCCAGCCCTGGTCGGTGTCCACCCAGAAACCATCCGCGTAGCCGCCGTAGAGCGGGAAGACCTCGCCGACCGGGATGTCCGCGCTCCCCCAGGCGGTCGCGGTCCACAGCGGTGCCGTCAACCCGGCCTCCCGCGCGAGGGACTTGAGGGTGAGGATGTGGCCGGGCTGGTCGTAGAGTTCGTTCTCCAGCTGGATGCCGATCACCGGGCCGGAGTTCCCGCAGAGTCCGGCCAGCTGTCGCCCGATGGCGCCGAACCAGGCCCGGACGGCGTCGAGGTAGCGGGGATGGTCGGTGCGCTCCGGGTAGTCGGCGTCCACAATCCAGTCGGGGTGGCCGCCGTTGCGGACTTCGCCGTGACACCACGGGCCGAGGCGGAGCACCACGTCCAGACCGGTTTCCCTGCACAGCATGATGAACGCGGCGAGGTCGAGGTTGTCGCTGAAATCCGGTTCTTCGTTTTCGACGGGCTGGTGGTGGATCCAGAACACGTAGGTCGCCACAACGGTGATTCCGCCGGCCTTCATCAGCCGGAGCGCGTCCGCCCAGCGGTCGCGCGGCTGTCGGCTGTAGTGCATTTCTCCCGTGACGGGGATCCACGGTTCGCCGTTTCGCCGGATGCTGCGGCTGGTGAGGCTCAGTCCCGGCCGGATGTCGACGTCGTTGGCCATGCCTGGGAAGGTTTCAGGGGTATCCCAGTCGCGGTGGGTAACCCGGCATGGAGACGGCATAACCTCGACGGTAAGCGCATTCCCGAGCCGAAGCAAGAACCCGGCTAACTCTCCAGGACGTGCGTCTTCAGATCATTGAGCGTCTGCTCCATGTGCCGGTCCATCGCGAGCCGTGCCCGTTCGGCGTCATGCGAGCGCATTGCGTCCATGATGTTGGCGTGCTCGGCGAGCGCGTTGATCTGGATCTGGACCACCTTCGAGGTCTGCGCCCTGCGGGAGGCGAGGATCCTGGTGAGCGGTTCAAACAGCACCGCGACAAAGACGTTGCCGGATGCGTGCAGGATCAGGTCATGGAAGGCGAGGTCGGCAGCGACGAAGCGGTCGACGTCGTTGGCTTCGTGGGCTGCGCGCATCAGTGCCAGCTGCTCGTCCATCTCCGCGAGTTCCCCGTCAGTGATGCGGCCCGCTGCGATTTCCGCGGCACCGGTTTCAAGCATGCGGCGCAGTTCGATCAACTGGACGGCAACCGCGGCGTCATCCTGGCCTTCCGAGGCGAAGCGCAGCACCGCCTCGAGGGATGACCACTGGTTCAACGGATTCACGAACGTGCCCCGGCCGCGCTCTACCCGGAGGATCCGGCGGGCCACGAGGGTTTTCATCGCTTCCCGGACGGTCATGCGGCTGACTTCGTGGCGGGCGCTGAGTTCAAGTTCCCCTGGGACGCCGGATCCCGGCGGGAATTCACCGGCAACAATGCGGTCGAGCAGCTCATCGGCAACAACATCGACCAGCGATTTGCGTGCCATGCTCCCCCTCTTCCGGTGTCCGGTTCAGTCTACTTGCGCACCCTCATGGGCTGTGTCACACTATTGCATATGCAAGATGTCTGACATCATACATTCCTCTCACGAACCAGCCTTACACACAACGGAGTGCGCAGTGCCTACCGAGACAAACCTCCTCGCCGGCTACCCGGCGGAACTTGCCGTCCCCGCCGAAGCGGTGGCCCGGACCGTTGAGGGCCGCATCTTTGTGGTGCTCGACGACGACCCCACCGGAACACAGTCCGTCGCGGACCTGCCGGTCCTCACCCGCTGGGAAACCGAAGACTTCACCTGGGCGTACGGCGAAGGCAAGCCCGCCGTGTACGTGCTCACCAACACGCGCAGCCTCGACCCGGCTGAAGCCGCCGCTCGCAACGAGGAAGTGGTCCGCAACGCGCTCGACGCCGCTGCCCGGCTGGGCTCGGACCTGCAGGTCAGCTTCGTCAGCCGCAGCGACTCCACCCTCCGCGGGCATTTCCCCCTTGAGCCGGACGTCATCGCCGCCACGGTCGCCGAGGCCTCCGGTGAGGCCACCGACGGCGTGGTCATCATTCCGGCGTTCCCCGACGCCGGCCGCGTCACCATCGGCGGCGTCCACTACATGCGCGGCACCGCCGATGAGCTGATCCCCGTCGCGGAAACCGAATTCGCCAAGGACGCCAGCTTCGGCTTCAGCAACTCCGCGCTGCCGAAGTATGTGGAGGAGAAGTCCGGCGGACGCTTTCCCGCCGACAGCGTGATCGTGCTCGATCTGAACACCATCCGCGCCGGCAGCCAGGCCAATGACCCAGCCGTGTCCGCCAAAGCCATCGCCGACGCGATCGACGCCGCCTCAAAATCCACCCCGATCGTCGCCGACATTGTCACCGAGAATGACCTGCGCGCGCTCTCCCTGGGGCTGGCTGAAGCCGAACGCCGCGGCAAGCGCCTGCTGTACCGCGTGGGCCCGCCCTTCATGCGCGGCCGGATCGGGCAGGACGTCCGTGAGCCGCTGACCAGCGACGAGGCGTTCCCCGGCGGCACAAACCCCAGCACCGCCGGCGGTCTCATCGTTGTCGGGTCACATGTGGGCGTCACCACCCGCCAGCTGAACGCCCTGACCAACGAGCACAGTTCGGCGCGCATCATCGAGATCGACGTCGAGCGCCTGCTCACGGACGGCGCCGAGAGCTACCTCGATGAAGTGGTCCACAATGTGACCACCGCACTCGACGGCGCGGACGTTATTGTCCACACCAGCCGTATTTTAGTGCGGACCGATGACCCGGCGGAGAGCCTGCGCATCGCGCGGACTGTCTCTGCCGCCGTCGTCGACGTCGTCAACCGGACACTGAAGGCGTTCCCGCCCCGGTTTGTCATCGCGAAGGGCGGTATCACCTCGTCCGACGTCGCAGCGCATGGCCTGGAGATCCGCCATGCCATTGTGCGCGGACCCATGCTCCCCGGCATCGTCTCGCTGTGGGCGCCGGTTGACGGCCCCGCAAAGGGCATCCCCTACATCGTCTTCGCGGGCAACGTAGGCGACGACCGCTCGCTCGCCGACGTCACCCGCAAGCTCAGCACCACCTTCTGATCCGCCAGCTTCCACACGTTTCAACGGAGATTCCCATGAGCACTACTGAATACCAGGTCACCGTCCTCGGGCTCGGCGCGATGGGCCTGCCCATGGCCACGCGCCTCGCCACCCGGCTGACCGTCCACGGCTTCGACATCGCCGAAGAGCGGCTCACGCTGGCGAACGACGCCGGTGTCCGCACCTTCACCTCGGGCCGCGATGCCACCCATGGCGCCGACGCACTCCTGCTTGCAGTACGGAACGGCGAGCAGCTCACCGACGTCCTGTTCGGCGAGAACGGCGTAGCCGCAGCACTGAAGCCCGGCGCCGTCGTCATCCTCACCAGCACCGTCGGGACCGAGGCGATCGCCGACACTGTCGCACGCCTCGCCGAGTTCGGTGTTGAGCTGGTCGACGCACCCCTCTCGGGTGGCCCCAAGCGGGCCGGGGAGGGTGACCTGCTCATTGTGGTCGGCGCCGCTCCCGCCGCAGTGGAGGCTGCCCGCCCGGTCCTGGAGCTGCTGGCCTCCACGCTGAGCATCGTCGGGAACAAGCCCGGTGACGGTCAGGCGCTCAAGACGGTCAACCAGCTGCTGTGCGGAGTGCACATCGCCGCCGCCGCCGAAGCGATGGCGCTGGCCGACGCGCTCGGCCTGGACCAGGAGAAGACCCTCGCCGCCCTCGAGGCCGGCGCCGCCGGTTCCTTCATGCTCTCCAACCGCGGGCCGCGGATCCTTGAGGCGTACAGCGAGGACGGCGCCGAGGTGCTCAGCCGGCTGGACATCTTCGTCAAGGACATGGGGATTGTCGGCAAGGCAACCCGGGGATCCGGTCTGGCAACGCCGGTCGCTGCCGCCGCTGAACAGCTGTACCTTCTCGGCCAGGCCCAGGGCCTCGCCGCTGCGGATGATTCCGCCGTCATCCGCGTTGTCGCGCCCACCAGGCGCACCGCCTGATATCACGGGCGGGTTGGCGGGGTCAGTCCAGTGAAGCCACGCGCTCGTCCTGACGGCGGAGAACCGACGCTTCCAAGGCCCCTTGCCCGCTCGCCGGTACAGCCAGAAGGAACGCTGCGGCTGCACCGGCTGTGGTGACACAGAAGATGGCCAGCCCGGTGAAGCCCAACGGATGCATCACATTCCAGAAGCCAGCGGCAACAATGGCGAGAGCTGTGCCTGTTGCAAGCGCGGCGTACCCCTGAAGTTCCCGTTTGCGGCTGCGGGTCCGCTGCCACTGCGCGGTGAGCAGTGTCAGAATCACCAGTGTGAGCACATTGGCGGACATGCCTACCCATACGGGGTGTATCCCGTAGAGGAAGCTCGACGGCGACCAATCGCTGAAGTGGTACCACGCCAGACCAGTGGTGAAGCCGACAACCATTGCCGCATATGCCGCGCGCCGAGTTGCCAGCGGCCAGAACAGCACCGCGAGCACGGGTGCAAGCGTTGCCCCGTTTCGCAGGGTCCACGCCAGCACGTTCCACCATGCGGATTCTTCAGAGCGTAAGAACGCAAAAATGATCATCAGGACGGTCAGCAGGACCAGTGCCCAGCGGGTATACCGTACGAGGTCGTCCTCGGTGGCTTGCGGCCTGAGGGCCCGTCCCACGTCGCGCCCGAGGCTGGTGGCTCCGGAGAACTGGCATGGAGCTGCCCATCCGAGGGCGCACGCCCACACTCCGAGAAAGAAGACGCCGGCAAGCGGGGCCGGTAGTACCTCGGCTATATAGAGGGGAACTGCCACGAGACCAAGGTCCTGGGCGGGCACTATTACTGCTGCCGCCACGCCGAGGAGCGTGCCAATGAGGATGAAGGGTATACCGAGTCCAGCCGCATACAGCATGCCCCGGCGGCCGTCTTCAGGCGTGCGGCAGGACATGGTCATCTGGAACGCAGCCTGGGCAAGCAGGACATTGACTATGAACGTGCCGAACCAGGCAACGATGAGGGTAATTCCGGCGTTGCCCAGCAGGAACATTTCCGGCCGCTCCCCAGCAAGCCGACCCAGACCATCAAAGCCTGGATTGATGAAGAATGCGGCCAGCCCCACAGCCAGCATGGCCACAAAGACCATGCAGTTGGCTTTCTGGGTCAGCGCCACGGCCCGCATGCCGCCTGCGGACAGGAAGATCAGGAGAAGCAGTGCCGTCACCACGATGGAGGTCTCGATGGACAGCGCCGTGAACGCATGGAGGGCGGAAGCGAAGGCTATGGCCGTTGCCACCGACCACATGGGAAAGGTGAACGCCGTGATGGTTCCGGCGATGGCCTGGGCCGTGCGGCCAAAACGCTCGCCAATCATTCCGGTGACGGTGACCACCAACCGCTTGCGCAGGGGCTTTACCAGGATGAGCGCGATCAGCAGCACCTGTACTGTTTCGGCTACGCCGTACCATATCGCTGAAATGCCGGTCCGGTAACTGAGTTCGAGAATGGCGATGTAAGAGGACCCCGAAAACAGTCCCGTGATGCAGAATGCGACAGTCCATGGGCCGAACGTCCTGCTTCCGACGAAAAACCCTTCCCCGCGGTCGGCCCGTTTGTGCGCGGTTCTGCTGGCCAGGGCAAGCGCCACCGTATAAACGAAGGCGAGTCCCAAGGTCCAGGCTCCTGCGGCCGTCACTTCGCCGTCCCGCGCGCGCCAATGTTCCACTCGACGGTGAAAGCGACTCCGGCGTCCCGGAGCAGGTTGATGGCCGGGCAACGCTTTTCCACCTGGCTCGTGAACGCTTCCAGCCGATCCTCGGGAATTGCGGCCTGGAGGTTGACTGTGAGGGTGAAGTCCTTGAAATGGGGCGAGACGTCCGCGGTTCCCTGGAACCCACGTACATCCTGGTGCGCATGGGAGAAGGTCTCGACGGATTCGACAGCAAACCCCTGCTCATTGGCTACGGTTTCGATCACCACCGTGACGCAACCATTCACAGCACCAACCACGTATTGCATGGGTGTGGGAGACGCATCGGTACCGCCGATCGGAACCGGCTCATCCGTGCGGAAGATAAAGCCGCGTGATTCGATCCGCGTAATCATGGAGCCTTCCCAGACTCCTGTGGCTCGCACACTTTTCAGCGATGCGGCGTCAGTGGTCAAGCCATGCACTGGCGCGTGAAGGGAATTGGTCACGAACTACTCCTGTACCTCACAGGGCGTTCCACGTGGAGACGCCGTACTTGCCGGCACGTGGTTCTCCGTGCGGCCTAATCATCACCTGGAGCACCCCGCTACGACATAGAGGGTTGCTGTCCAGCCCGCCAGGGCTTGTGGCTGGAGCTCATGATTGGGCACCAATTTATCTCAGGCGGTACGCCCGGCCAATTCACGACGACGTCAGGTTACGACGGGTTGGCAACCAAGCGTTGGCCGTTATCGCGCAGTTCTGGACCGTTTAGGATCATGTCCGCCGGAGAAGTATGTGGGCTCAGCCCGTCGCCGACGACCGGGAGGTGTCTTCCTGGGTGCTGATCTTCGGCACCAGCTTCAAGGGCGTGCGTTTCTGGTCGGCCTCGGTGTCCAGGCCGAGCGCCCTTATGCGACTGATGAGTTCAGCGCGAAGCTGTTCATCTGAACCAAGAGTGCGCTCCTGCTCCTCTTCGATCGCGTCAGCGCGGTCCAGCAGCTTCCGCCCCTCCTGGGTAATTCGCAACCGAACATCCCCTTGGTCACGCACGCTTCCGCTCTGGGCGATGAGACCACCGTGCTGAAGGCGCTCGATCAGCTTCGCCAGCGTCTCCGGCCGCACCCGAAGCTTCTGTCCGAGCTCGGACCGGCTCGCTGCCAACCCCTGGGACAGGACGCGAAGGACCGCCATACCGGAGGGCGTGATATCCAGGCTCCGGAAGAGATCGGTCGAGGTGTTTTCAGTTAATCGGGCGGCGGTATTCAGTAACCGGTTGGTTGGCCATTGGGCTAAATCCATAATCATCCCTACTGCCGCCTATAAGCGGCACCGCTATTTGTCCAGGGCTGCTTTCCGGGGGTGACCGCAATGAGGAGGCTTTCAGTCATTCACTCAGTGCCTGGCGGTCACCCCGCTGTCAGGAGGCCTGGTAGCGCGATCCAGTCGAACGGAAAAGCCCACCGTTCTCGCGGCGGTCCAGCTCAGCCCTCACCTCGTCAAGGCGCACTTCGGTCTCCCATGAGAACCATCCGTTGGAGTATTCCGCGTCCATCTGGCGCCTCAACCTGCTGTGAATAACGTGCAAGGCCTCGTCCTCCAACGCCTCCAGATCCTCTGGCATGGGGGTGCCCGGCGTCAACCTGAATTTGCTATTCATTACAACTCCTCCACTGACACAAGCCGCCTTCAAGGAATTTGAAGCTTACCGAAAATCGGAAGCAATGCAATCTTTCCCAAGGCAATCACATTCCAATTAAGAGGGCCGCTGCGGTGCCTCCGAGTCACTGCCGCACACCTCGTGGTTCGTTCCGGAGTACGTCCTGCGTACGTCCCTGTCGCGCTGCGGCGGATTAGACTCCAGCAATGCGCGCAGTAGTTTTCGATCAGGTCCAGGGAACGCCCGAAGTCCGCGAGGTACCAACGCCCACGGCACCCCCGGGCGGCGTCGTCGTCAAGGTTCTGGCCACCGGACTGTGCCGCAGCGATTGGCATGCGTGGGCCGGCCACGAGGACATCACTCTCCCGCACGTGCCCGGCCACGAACTTGCCGGCGTCATCACGGAAGTGGGTTCCGGCGTCGCTTCCTGGCGGGTGGGCGACCGTGTAACGGTCCCTTTTGTCTGCGGCTGTGGCCGGTGTGACTGGTGCCTGTCGGGGAACGCGCAGGTGTGCCCCCATCAGGAGCAGCCGGGCTTCACGCACTGGGGTTCGTTCGCCGGGTACGTTGCCCTGCACGCGGCTGACACCAATCTGGTGGCGATCCCGGAGCGGGTGGAATTCGCGACGGCGGCGAGCCTCGGCTGCCGCTTTGCCACGGCGTACCGCGCACTGGTGGGCCGCGCCCGGGTCACCAGGGACGAGTGGGTGACCGTCGTCGGAGCCGGTGGGGTAGGCCTGAGCGCGGTGATGATTGCCCGCGCGCTGGGCGCCCGGGTGATCGCCGTGGACCGGAACCCGGAGGCTCTGGAGGTCGCGTCGAGGCTTGGCGCGGAGCACATCCTTGTGGCCGACGGCACTGACATCCCTGCCGCCGTGATGGACCTTACCGACGGCGGCAGCCAGGTAGCCGTCGATGCCGTCGGCAGCGAACAGACCTGCGCCGACGCGATCCTGAGTCTCCGGCGCCGTGGCCGACATGTCCAGATTGGGCTGCTGCCGCCAGTCAACGGGAACCCCCGGGCGCCCATGGCACGGGTGATCGCCTGGGAACTGGATGTGCTGGGCAGCCACGGCATGGCGGCCGCCGACTATCCGGGAATGCTGGCGTTGATCGAGGAGGGGTCACTGCGGCCGGATCTCCTGGTCGAACGCACGGTTGGCCTCGCCGAGGCGGGTTCCCTGCTGCCGGGGTTCGACCGGGCAAAACCCGCGGGCATGACGATGATCGATCCCGCGCTCTAAGCCGACCGGGAATCCTATTTCAACGTCACGTTGATGGACGCTGTACCACCCGCGCTGCTCTTCACCGTGATGTTTCCGGGGTTGCTGGCAACGTTGCTGAAGGTGGCGCGGTAGCGTCCGCCGCCTTCATTGCGCAGGGTTCCGATCAGTTCGTTGGTGGAGGTCTTGAAGACGCGGTGTCAAGCCCCGGGTTTGGTGGAGAGATTTTTAGTTGGAAATTGTGGTTAGTAGGCCGGCATTGACACCGGCGTGTTGTTGTTCGTATTCGCTGGGTGGGACGTGGCCGAGTTCGCCGTGGAGGCGTCGGTGGTTGTACCAGTCGACCCATTCGGCGAGGGCGACTTCGAGGTGGTTGATGTCCTTCCAGGGGCCTTTGTTGCGGACCAGCTCGGCTTTGAACAGCGAGTTCAGCGCCTCGGCCATCGCATTGTCGTAGCTATCCCCGCGGGAACCCACAGAAGCGACGGCGTCCTCGGCGGCGAGTCGCTCGGCGTAACGGATGGCCCGGTATTGGACGCCGCGGTCGCTGT
>NZ_FNDT01000001.1 GCF_900099735.1 Arthrobacter subterraneus
TTCAACGGCACCACCAGCCGCGGCATCATCGGACGCAACACCAACGGAACCCTCACCTACTACCCCTTCACCACCAACGGCTTCGGCACCGCATCAACCGTCGGCAACGGCTGGAGCACCTTCACTCTCGCCGGAACACCCTTTCAGTGACGCCGTATACAGGGCAGCGGTCAGCGTCCGGCCGCTGCCCTGTATATGCCGGCCAGCTGCGGTATGAGTTTTTCCGGTCCGTGGTGCAGCCGCACCCAGGACGCACCCTCTGATGAGGCGACGGCGGAGACCGGGTCCTGGAGGACCTCATGGACCCGTTCTGCCACAGCCTCATGGCCTTCCCCGACGAGGAAGGGACTTCCTGGGTAATAGCCAGCCTTCACGCTGATGACGGTCGGTGCCCCCATGGCTACAGCCTCAAGCTCGCTCGTGGCCAGGATGCCCGAGCTCTGGCCCACCACGCAGTGCGCTCCCGCCATCCATTGGAGGAACCGGTCCTTGGGCATCTTCGGTACCAGCCGGACCCCCAGCGCACCGGCAGCGGGAGCCTGATCGCCCCAGTCGAGACCCTCGAACACGACGTCCTCGCCCAGCCGCGCCTTCAACGCGCGCAGGAGCGCAAGCTGCTCCTTTCCTCCCTTCGATTCGTCCCACCGGGATGAAAACACGACTGTGGGACGCTCCGTCGGTTTCCAGGGCGGCAGTTCGGAGAAGTTGACGGGTATCGGCAGGTAGGAGGCATCGGGCCGGACCGCCACCGCATGATCACGCAGATCCGGCGTGGCGTAGACAACGTGCGCAGCCCGTTCGGCACCCCATAGGACCGCTGGTTTGCTTGCGCCTTCGTAGTAATACTTCCTGATGTCCGTGCCGTGCCAGTGCATCACGAACGGGACGAACGGTCGGCTGTTGGCGGCTCCGGCGCGGGTTCCGAAGTGAATGTGCATGACATCCCCGCGCACAGCCTCCACCGTCCTACGGACGCCCCACTGCACCCTGGTTACTGCCGGCAACGCCGACTTCTGATCCAGTGGACGCATGCTTTCGGGAAGCCAGGGCCGGTGCCGCCACCGGTATCCGGCTTCCCGCCCGTACTTCACCAGAGTTTTGCCGACGTCGGCGCAGTCGAAAAAATGAACCACTTTGGGATCGGTCACATTGCCCCTCATGGAACGAATGTAGCCGCCGCAGAAAGCGGGCGGGAGATATCAATCCAGTGTGTCCATGTAGGACGGCGGATCGAACGCTTGAACGAGCTGGCTGACGGTGCGAGCGCTGCCGGGGGTTCAGTCCTGCTTGTCGGTCAGTACCCGGCCCCCACCGGCTATCGCATCTATCGCTTCACTCCAGGGTCGAACGGCCTTTTCGGAGGACAGTTCCCGTGCTGCGGCATGACTGTTGGCCTTGAACCGGTCGACGTTGGCCGTCGTAAGGGACCGGATCGCTTCCCGGAGTGAATCGGGAGTGAAGTCGCCTGAGACAACGCCGAGAGCGTGCTTCTGAACTATCCGCGCCATTTCGGGAGAGGGGCCGACCACTACCGCGAGCCGCGCCTGGACATACTCAAAGAGCTTGTTGGGTAGAGCCATGGTGTTGTTGAAGCTCGTGGGCGGGAGCATGGAAATGCCGACGTCGTACTGTTGCAGCGTCGGAATCATGTCTGCGAATGGCACCGGCTCCCGGAACCGCACATTCGGAATGTCCTTCGCATACGCTTTCAGCGACTCAATGGTGCCTGCGCCGGTTGACATCAGCATCAAGTCAAGGGTGGCCCCCTCGACACCGCGCATTGCATCGATCATGATGTCGATGCGACGCCCAGGATTCGAACCGCCGCTGTGAACAAGACGCAGCGGCGAATGCGTGTCTACCGGGTTGCAGTCCGCGAACTCCGCCGCGTTCGTCACGACGTCCGCAGTGATGCCGTACTCAGTGGCGTAACTCTCCGCGAGGCCCTCATTGACGGTCGTAACGGAGTGAGCACGTCTTACCTGACGCAGCTGCCAGTGCGCGTAGGGCAGCCCCATCGCCCGCCATTTGAAACCCGAACCAGGAATTCGCGGCTCCCACTCGTGCAGGTCTGCGTGAAAGCCTTTGGTTGGCGCAAGCAGCGCTGCGAGCGGAACCGTGTTCAGGTCGTTGGCGATGATGACATCGAAAGCGCCCCGTTGAATCAGGCTCAGTGCCTTGCGCACCCTAGGTTCGTTCCGGTAGAACCGCTCAAACTGCCGCCCCACCAGGAGAGCTCCGGCAAAACGCACATCTGCCGGCCACCAGCCGGTTGAGCTGTCGGGAATCTCGAAGTGTTCGCTCACTCCGTCTGGTGCCAGACCGAATCCACAGGTGGAGACATCGTAGGAGTCCCCCAGGAGTGCGATCTGCCGGAGCACACGGGGGTCACGTCGCAACGGCGAGAAGCACAGAATCAACAAACGGGGTTTCATGGCATTCAGCCTAGCTTCCGTCCGGACACCGTCCTGCATGGCGGGTCGAGTATTCTGAGACTCGAATGAAAAACCTATTCACAATTCTCCGGCCACTCCTGGCAACCCTCCCAGCAGGCAGTAGACGCTTCCTGCTGGGCTACGGCATTGCGAGCGCCTGCCTGGCTGTGCTCGACATGGCCGCGTTGGGCACCATCGCCCTGATTCTTCCGTCGCTGGTCAGCGGCAGAGCCGTAGTGCTTCCTGTGCTGGGAGACGTCTCCGACCTGGTCCTTCCCATCCTCATCGCAGTGTGCGCCCTGATTGTCCTCAAAGGGGTTCTGGCGGTACTGCTTCTTCGGATGGCAACAGCCCGCTTCGCGCAGCATGAAGTGTCCATCGGAGACCGACTGTTCGCGTCCTATCTTGCCTCTCCCTGGTCCGAGCGGCTCAAGAAGAATTCAAGCGAGCTGGTGCGCATGGTGGACGTCGGGGTAGGTATCACCGTTTCCGGTGTTCTCATCCCCGCAATGACGCTCTTCGGTGAGTTCGGAACACTTATAGCGGTGATCGTCGTGCTCTTCGTGGCTGAGCCGGTCATCGCTGTTGTGACACTCGTCTATCTTGGGCTCGTCGCCCTTCTGCTCGCCCGGGTCATCTCCCCGCGTGCGGTACAGGCCGGCCGGGACAACAGGCAGTGGTCAGGCAAGACGGTGATGATGCTCACTGAAGCCATGAATACGCTGAAGGAGCTGACGCTGGCCGGCCGGGCACCTGATGTGCAGGAGAGGGTGAACCAGACGCGGACCAAGAGTTCGAAAGCGCGCGCGCAATCGATCTTCCTTAGTCAGGTTCCCCGTTACGTCCTGGAAACAGCGCTAATCGTTGGTTTCGCGCTGGTCGGTGGGGTCGGCCTCGCGATCGGCGGTCCGGAAGGCGCAGTGAGCGCGGTAGGCCTCTTTGCAGTGGCCGGCTTCAGGCTGGTCCCCTCTCTGACCCGCCTTCAGGCCGTCCAGTCCCAGGCGAACTCCAGCGCGTCTTTTGCGAACAATGTCATGAGGGACATTCGCACCGGAGATGAGCTACTCGCCGCTCGAAAGCGGGATCGACCCCAGCAGAAGCTCGGATCAGGGAAGATCGACATCCGGTTGGAAGATGTCAGTTTCACCTACCCCAATGCTGAGTCCCCAGCTCTGGACCGGATAAGCATCACCATCCCCGCAGGCTCACATGTCGCCTTCGTGGGATCCTCGGGGGCCGGTAAGTCCACACTTGTGGACATACTGCTCGGGCTGCTGGAGCCCAGTAGCGGTCATCTTGAAGTGGGCGGCACACGGATGGAGTTCGTTCTGGACGACTGGCGCAAGCGCATCGGTTACGTCCCGCAGGAAGTCTCCCTGTTTGACGCAACGGTCGGGCAGAACGTAGCGCTCACCTGGAATCCCTCGAACGTTGACCGGACAAAGGTGGAAACTGCTCTGCGCCGCGCGCAACTGCTGGAAACCATCAGGAGCCGTCCCGACGGGATCGACGCCATGGTCGCGGAACGTGGACTCTCACTGTCCGGAGGCCAGCGGCAGCGCCTCGGGATAGCGCGCGCCCTGTACAACAACCCGAACGTCCTTGTGATGGATGAAGCGACGAGCGCTTTGGATACCGCCACGGAAGCTGCGGTCACGACAGCCATCCGCGAACTCCACGGCGAGGTTACCGTCATCACCGTGGCGCACCGACTTTCCACGATCAGGAACGCCGATATTGTCTTCTTCATGAAGGACGGTCGTGTGGAAGCCCAGGGATCGTTCAACGAGGTGGTCGCGAGGGTGCCCGATTTTGCGCAGCAGGCGGCGCTAGCCGGCCTGAGCTAGTCCGCTGTAGATCCCCGCCAGGCGCTCCACGATGACGTCGGGGTGATGATGGGTTTCGACCCACTCTCGTGGCTGCAGTCGCCCGGCTGCAGCCAAAGGGTCGTCCAGGATCCTCAGCACGCCGGCGGCGAGACTCTCCTTGCCCTCGCCGGTGACCACCGGAAGCGGCCCCGGGTAATAACCCTCTTTTAGGTTAGCGAGGAGGGGAACTCCTATTCCCAGCGCCTGCAGTTCACTCATCCCGAGGCTGCCGGACATCTGTCCCACTACGCAGTGTGCACTGGCAAGCCAGCGTAGATAGTCCGGCTTGGGCATCCGCGGGACCAGCTCCGCACCCCGTTCCCGAGCCGCTGCGGCGCCGTCACCCCAGTCAAGACCCTGCAGGCGTACCTGCGGTCCTACGGCGCGTCGGATCTCCTCAAGCAATTCCAGCTGCTGTTCGCCGCCCTTCGAACCCTCCCATCGGGAGGCGAACACGACGACGGGCACAGTTGACGGGTCCCATGACGGAAGCTCAGCCAGGTTCACCGGATTGGGCAGGTACACCGCGTCACTCCGCGCCGCTTCCGCGTGGGGCTTCAGATCGGGCGTCGAATACACCACCGCGGCCGCGTTGTCCGCACCCCACTGGATCTTGTCGCGCTGGGAGGGGTCGTAATAGAAGGTCCGGATATCGGTGCCGTGGTAGTGGACGACGAAGGGTTTGCGGGGACGCCTGGCAACGACGTCGAGCCTTGTCCCGAAGTGGACGTGCAGCAAGTCCGACTCGACGCTCCGGAGCCAGCGCCGCGCGGTCCAATCCGCTATCCCTAGAGCTCTTCTGGCCCCGCCCATCAGGTCGGAGCCGTCGCCATGTGTATCCCGTGCCGGAAGAATTCGCCACGGCCGCCCAGCTGCCCTGCCATATTGGACAAGCGTTGCTCCGACGTCCGCGCAGTCATAGAGGTGAAGTGCTCTGGGCTCATGCGTGCCAGCAAACATACTTCGAACCTAGCAGAGCTTTTTCAGGCTGTTATCTCCGCCGATGTAAAGTGGCTAACGGCCAAGCCTGAGGGAGATTACTGGATGTTCGCCGAGAAACCGCCCCACCTGTTATACGTGGCGTGGGGGTACCCGCCGTCCCGCGGCGCGGGCGTCTACCGGGCGTTGGCCACGGCCAATGCCTTCGTCCGTCAGGGATGGGACGTCACGGTGCTCACAGCCAGCCGCGAGGTCTTCGAGTATCAGACGGGAACGGACACCGAACTCGAAAAGAGCATCGATCCCCGGGTGAATGTGGTGCGGGTGCCCTTCAGCTGGATCCGCGGAGAACCGGACCTCTCCAAGTGGTCACGCGGACGTGTGGCTTCCAACCTGTTGTGGACATACCTGCGGGCACAGAAGGACCGGATAGATTTCCCCGAGCCGGTTTACGGAGGCTGGCGACGCGCCCTCATCTCGGCCACGGACAAGATTCACCGTGACAAGCCTGTAGACCTCGTGATCGGAACGGCCAACCCGAATGTCGATTTCGTGCCCGGCTGGCATCTTCACAGGAAGGCACGTGTTCCCTACGTCATGGACTACCGGGACACCTGGCACCTCGATGTCTACCAGGACAAGCGAATCGGCTCACCAAACTCGCGTTCCTCGCGCATGGAGCGGCGCCTGCTCGCCCACGCCGCTGAAGCCTGGTTTGTGAACGCGCCGATTCGGGATTGGCACAAACGTGTTTACCCGCCGAAGTCGGGGACCTATGAGGTAGTCGCGAACGCCTTCGAGGAGGAATTCGCGGAAAAGTTTCGTGGGATGCGGCCGGCATCCAGGGACGGCAAGACCGGCGGGCTGGTCTTCGGCTACCTCGGCACCATCTACGGGCCTATGCCCCTGCGGGAGTCACTGGACGGCTGGCGGCTCGCTCGGAAGCAGTCAGAGCTGGTCGGTTCCTCACGCCTTGTCATCAGGGGGCGCCTAGGCCATTACTCTGAGCCTGATCCGAAAGTGCTTGCCATCCTGGATGAATATCGGGACGTCGGCGTCTCTTATGAAGGGCCTGTCAGCAAGACGGACGTTGCTGCGGTATATAGGACCTTCGACGCGCTCCTGCTGATCCTCGGCCGAAGCAAGTACGTGACCAGCGGTAAAGTCTTCGAATATGCAGCGACCGGACTGCCCATCGCCTCCCTCCATCATCCGGAAACTGCCGCTACGGAGGTTCTCAAGGGGCGGAGGGACTGGTATCCGCTCACTGAAGTGACCGCGGAGAATGCCTGCGAGGTGTTCCTGCGTACCGCGGACCGTGCAGCCGCGATGACAGCCGATGATTACGCGGAGAACCAGAACTGGGCGGACCACCTTTCGCGCGAGAAGCAGCTGCTTCCACGCATCAAGCACCTGCGCTCGCTTATCGGAAAGGGAGGTGCTTCGTGAATTCGTCGCTTCAGGTTGTGGCCATCATCGGATCACCCACCGACCCGGATCAGCTCTTCCGGTCCGCGCTCGGCGGGGATTCCCTGCAGGAGGAACTTGCGAAGGCATCCGGGAGGGATGTGCGACTGCAGGTTGTGAGCTGGTCTCCCTCCGAGAAATTTCCACAGGGGGTGGTGGTCGGTACCGCCGCCGGCACGGAAGCCATGGATCGCGTGCTCTCGCGGATCGGCGCTGTTCGGCTGCAGGGTGTGCTTCAGAAGTATCCGGCGGGTCGGCTGCTCAACTCTCTCGGCCCCCTTGACCAGTCACGGGTGTTTTGGAGAGCAGTACAAAAACGGGAAGACGCGGTATCCGTCCTGCGTTCTGCGGATGTTCTCGTGGCGGTGGATCTCGCCGCTGTGCGCACTGCCTGGAAAACCAGGCAGAACAATCCGTCAGTCGCGGCGTATTACGGTCTCGCTTCCACGTTGAAAGTATTCGCTACCCGATTTGCTCAGACAACGTCGTCGTAATGGCTTGCCAACTCGGCGCAGCTCTTGCTTAGGCTTCGCTCCCCGACAGCGAAGGAGCGCGCAGCGGCGCTCATGGCGCGGTAGTCGGCCGGCGAGAGCCCGAGCACCTCCCGTATTGTTTCTGTCAGTGCCGGGCGGCTGCCCTCCGGAACCAGCATGCCGGTAACACCGTCGATCATCATCTCGCCCAGTCCTCCACAATCATTCGCGATAACCGGCGTGCCGCAGGCAGCAGCTTCCAGTGCCACAAGACCCGCCGCTTCCCGCCACCCGTTGTTGGTACGGCTGGGGACGACCAGCGCATACGCATCCCGCATGAGTGCCCGAATGGCTGAACGATCCTGCGACCCCACCAGCCTGACGTGGGGACTGGAACCGACGGATTCCCGGATCTCGTCCCGCAACTCGCCTTCTCCTGCGATGACGAGCTGGTGCGGGCTGTCAGGCTGCACCGCCAGAGAAGCCTGAACCAGGTCGCGGATGCCTTTGCGTTCGCTCAGCCCGCCCACGAACAACAGGATGGGCTCCTTCTCGGGCGTGGTGCTCTCAACCGCGTCCGCCGGCGTGAAGTAGTCGGTGTCGATTCCCTGATAGTGCACTTCGAGTTTCTGCGCGTCCAGGCCCGCCCCCACAGCTTCGTTGGCCAGGAAATTGCTCACGGCGAGCAACCGGCTGCTTTGTTCGTTCACCGCCCGGATATTGTGGTGATGCCATTTGGCCATCGCGGTCAACGGTTCTCGACCAAACGCAAAAACATCGGCACCGTGAAGGGTGGTCACCAGGGGCACCCCCAGCCGGCGCGCAGAGTACGTGGCAGCGCTCGCCCAGGTCCCGAAATGCTGATGGATAACATCCGGGCCGAACTTTCTGATTCCCCCGACCATGCGCGGGATGAACCCGGGCATCGCGAGTTCCCGTCTGCGGAACCCGAGCTGACGCAGAGGTACGTAGTCATGGATCGGAAGGGACGTGGACGCACGGATGTCCGCGACCAGGCAGAACACCTCAAACTCGTGCAGACTGCCCATCTGCTCTGCATGTGTCAGCGCGAAATAGGTGGGAGGAACGCGGAGCGTTCCCTTGGTCACTGCTACCTTCATGGGTGACTCCGCGTCGAGACCGCGGCGCCCCTCCTACGGACGCTATGCATTGGGGTGCGTGCGGTTGGTCGACGGCTGCTCGCTCTCCCAGGGACGTACCGCCTCATCGAGCGCCACCCGACGTGCGAGCTTGGTTATTGACGCTTCCGTATGCCGGAAGCGCTGGTGCGTTGTGGACATGTACACGAGGAAACTGACGATAAAGGCATACAGAACAAGGTCCGTGCCGCGGCCAATGCCCAGCAAATGGGCCGCGGACGTGAGCAGCGACGGGAAGAAGATCGACAGGGCAGCGCTCAATGCAAAAAGCAGAACCATGATTCTGCGGACAGCCATATGCTTCGCATTGGAACCGCCGCGGATGAGTACCAGCGAGACAATGGCGACCGCAAGTACAAGCAGTATTTGAACAACGAATAGCACGTTAGATCACCTAAACAGTAGATCAGCGATGATGTTGACCGAATTGAGGAGGGACTGGCCCTTGGACTTCGAATACTCCGTGTAGACGATCTGCACCGGGTGTTCGGTCCAGCGCGGTTGCAGTACGGCCAGTAACTGCACCAGCTCGGATGCATGCGCCATCCGGTTCTGCGTCAGATGGATATTCGACGTGACGCTCCGTGAGAATGCCCGAAGCCCGTTGTGCGCATCGGTCAGGGGCATCCCCGTTGTGAGGCGGGTCTGAAATGCCGCTGTCCGCAGGACCAGGCGCTTCAACCATCCAATGTTGGTGCGGTTATCGAGGAACCTTGAACCGAGGACAACCTCCGCCTCGCCTGAGTTGAGCCGCGCAACCATCGCCAGCGCATCTTCAACCCGGTGCTGGCCGTCCGCGTCGAAAGTCACCACGCTGGTCATCTGCGGATCCGACAGTGCGTACTCGAACCCGGTCTGCAGGGCGGCGCCCTGGCCCAGATTGACGGGGTGCTGAACAACCACGGCCCCGGCCTCGCGGGCAGCCTCTGCTGAAGTGTCTGAGCTGCCGTCATCCACACAAACCACATTGGGAAAATATGGAAGCAGTCCCCGGACAACTTCACCAATTACGGGGGCTTCGTTGTAGAGGGGAATGACGATCCAGGTGCGACTCACCAAGCAAGTATCCCATAGCGGGAACCCCGTTCCGGGGAGGCCCCCATGGCCGCATGCGTGCAAGGGTCCCCCGGTTACAGGTGACAGCGGCTGCCGCAGCGACACCACTCCGGCCCATCAGGCGGCACACCCTCGCTGCGCTAAGGTCTTTCTATGAATCGCAAGCCCCTCTACCTCGTCGGCCCGTCGGGACACCCGAATTTCGGCGACGAATTCATCACAGCATCCTGGCTCCGGTTCCTTGCAGCTGAAAGGCCCGACGACGATGTCTGGCTCGATTGCCCGCACCCCGGTTCGGCGCAGATCCTCTTTGCCGGTCTTCATCCGCGGTTGCGCATCACCAATACGCTGTGGCGGTGCGCGGCCGAGAACCAGGAACTGGCCGCGCCGGAGCTCGCGGAACGCATGAGGTCGCTGGTAACCAACCTTGGCTCCCCTTCCTTCGACCTGGGCCTGCTGATGCTGCGTGAGGCCGCCTCTCTCCATCTGATCGGCGGCGGTTACATCAACGGTATGTGGGCCCATCACGCGGCCCTGATCCACGGAATGCGCGCCGTACACGATCTGACCGGTGCTCCGCTCTTCGGGACCGGCCTCGGACTCATGCCGGTTCTCTTTGACGAACCCGCCAATCGCACGCTGTTCAGCGACTTCGCGCATGCGAGCGCCAGGGACGCGGCGAGCTCGGACGCGTACGGCCTCCCGCAGGCTCCTGACGACGCCTTTCTGGGAGTCAACGGCGAACTCGGCAGAAACCAGCGCGACGGCGTCTTTGTCTGCATCCAGAGCGACACGGCAGATCCAGACCTGGCGGACAGCGCCATCGCCACCGCGCGTGCCATCCTGGAGCCCATGGCCGCTGCCGGACGTTCCATCCATTATGTTGAGGCGGTTCCGGGGGCCGACCGCGTGGCGTTCGATCGCCTGGCTGACATCATCCCCGCTGAAAACTTCCTGTCCTTCGCTGAAATCTGGCAGCAAGGGCTCCCGCTGTCCGGACGGCAGACCTGGATCACTACACGGTTCCATTTCCATCTTCTGGCGGCAGCCGCAGGAGCAGACGGCGTCGCGTTACCCGTCAGGCCCGGCTATTACGACGTGAAACACCAGTCCCTCATTGACCTGGGCAGCCGGTGGAGCCTGGGCGGCGGTCATTCGGTCAGCCCGGACGGCGCCGAATCACTTTCGCAGCGGCTCGAGGAGCTCAGCGCGCTCAAGGAATCCGAAGCACGGGAGCTTTACAGCCAGCGCAGCCCCGCGCCGGTGCTCAGTGGTCCGCTGAGCCGCTTCGGACGGTCCGCCGGCAGGTCATTGGGTAGCCGGCTTCGTCGATGAGCCACGCCTTCTGATGCTGCAGGAGATCACTCACCTGGCAGCACTCGCGCCTGTGGGTCTTATCGCCGCCGCTATTCTCGTTCTACCCGGCTTACTGGTACTGCTACCCATCGGCACCCCACTGCCGGCTGCCCTCGTTCTTGCGCCCGCCGTGGGGCTGGTTCCCCTGAGTGTCGCCGGCGTCGTGCTCGCAGCTCTGGACATTCCGTGGAACCTCACGACGGCGGCACTCGCCATGGCGGTCGCTTTCGGTATCTTCTGGCTGGTTGGACGGCGGTTCCGGTTCGATCGGAAAGTGGTACCCGACTACGGGTGGCTGTTCGTTTCGGCTCTTGGCGCCGCCGTCGCCGCTTCATCATTGTTGACGGTGGTCGCACTCCATAGGGGCATGGGAAGCCTGGACACCGCGTCCCAGGGCTGGGACCCGATCTTCCACATGAACGCTGTCCAGTGGATACGCGAGTCCGGACAGGCCACCCCCTGGAGCGTGTCCCCCATTTTCGCTGCAGGCGGTAGCTACTACCCCGTCGGGTGGCACCTGGTGGTGTCGCTGATTCCGGATGACGTTGTTGCAGCATCCAATATTTCCACCCTCGTCATCGGGGGGCTCCTCTGGCCCGCCGGGCTTGCCTACCTGGCGTCGGTGATTTTCCCTGAACGCCGCGGCATCTGGCTTCTTGCCCCAGTCCTTGGTGCCCCGTACATCAGCTTTCCGTTCGCCCAGCTCATGCGTAGCGGACAGTGGCCCAACGGTCTCGGCACCGCCCTCGTGCCTGCCGCTCTCGCCATACTCATCCTTACCCTGCGGCTGCTGCGCACATCCCCCCGGGAACGTCTTGCCGGACAGGGATTCTGGCACCGAAGAGTGCTTCCGACTGTGCTGGTAGCCGTCCTCACCCTGGGGGGCGCCGCGGCTGCCCATCCGGGCGCGGTGATGGCCGTCGCGGTGGCTGCAGGTCCTTTTGTGGTCGCCTATGGTGTCCCATGGCTCGGCAGGGCCTTCCGGCACCACCGGAAGAGTGCCGTCATCGCGGTGACTGCCGGCGTCGGGCTCTTCATCACAGCGGCAGCCGTCCTGGGGCAGTCCCGCCTGCTGGAGTCTGTGATGAGCTACAACCGATCCGTCCGAGCAGAGCTTCCGGAAGCGGTGCCCTTCGCGGTCTTCGATCTGGCGACCTTCCCCGTGCTGCAGCCGCCGGACATCGACGGGTTCAACCTCTACGTCGGACTCCTGGCAGCGGTGGGCGCGCTTGCCTGCCTGATCCTTCGGGGCCACCGCGCACTGGCCGTCGGATGGATATCCTTCGTGCTCCTCCACATTCTTGCCGCGGGGCCCGAGAATCCTGCCCGGTGGCTGACGGGCTTCTGGTACAAGGACACACAGCGTATCGCTCCGATGATTGCCATGACGGGCGCCCTTCTGGCCGCCTGGACCGTGGACCAGCTCGCTCGGGGCGCGGCCGGGGTAGTACAGCGCGCAATGGAAGGCAGAGGCGCCCGTGCACATCGGCTCGGTTCCGGCTACGCCGCCTCAGCTATCGCCCTCCTGCTGGTCGCCGCAATCTACGTGGCATCCGACAATTTCCGCGCTGCCGAGCGGATAGCTGTGACTGCGAGGAACTATAGCGTTGGCGCAAGCGGTATGGGTGTCCTCGCCGCAGGGGAGCAGGATTTCATCGACGAGGCGTCCCGACTGTTACCTGACGACGCCGTCGTTATTGGGGATCCGTTCAATGGCGAAACCTACTTCTACACGCTCGGACAGCGACGGGTGGTGTACACCCAGCTTGGCTCAGCCACCTCGGGCAATGAAGCGAAGGAGTACCTGCGCACCTCATTCAACGGGATTCATTCCGACCCGGCTGTGTGCCGTGCGCTCGGCTCTCTCGGCGTGACCCACTTCTACGAGGATCAGCCGGGGATGTCACACGCCAGCGACGGTCTGGCCGACTGGCCGGGTTTCTACGGCACCGACACCGCCCAGGGCTTCGAAGTTGTGCACAGGCGGGGACCACACACCCTGTACAGGATCACCGCCTGCTGATTCAGTCGTCGCCCCAGCGCGTCAACCCAGCGTGATAGTGTCGATGGGTTCGCCAGCCTGGGTTTTTGTCCCTGATGCTCGCGCCGACCACACTTTCTAAGATTCCGCAGGAGTACTAAATGTCCTGGTGGGCTGCCCTGCCGGCGATCGTTACGGCGATCGCCTTACTTTTGATACCTGGACTCCTGTTTTCAGCAGCGCTGCGCGCACGCGGACACCTCGCGGTAGGCCTGGTGCCGATGTTCTCGGTGGCGCTTGCCGGAGTGACAGGCATTGTGGCGGCTTTTCTGGGTCTGGAGTGGTCGGTTCTGACCTTTCTGCTCCTGAGCCTCGTGCTGTGCGCTATCGCCTTCGGGGTAACCAGGCTCATCGATGCACGGTTCGCACGCACTTTCTCCCCGCGGTTGGACAGGTATTCGATGACAGCCGCTCTCGCCGGACTGGCCATCGGCGGGGCGGCTTCCGTGTATAACATTTCCCGGGCACTCGGCGCCCCGGACAATATTGCGCAACGCTACGACAACGTCTATCACCTGAACGCGGTGAGATATGTCCTTGAGGAAGGCCAGGCATCGAGCCTCACCCTCGGACGCATGGTCAACCCCGACGCCGGCATAGCCATTTACCCTGCGGCGTGGCACAGCTTCGCGTCGATCGTTGCACAGCTGAGCGGCCAGCCGATCCCTGTCGCGATCAATGCCCTCAACATCGTCATCTGCTCACTGGTCTGGCCCCTCAGCGCGGTCCTGCTTACCCGGGTGATCGTCGGCCCACGGCCGTTCGCTATTCTCTTTGCCGGCATCTTCTCGGCAGCATTTCCCGCGTTCCCCCTGGGCCTGCTCGACTTTGGTCCCCTGTACCCGAATTTGCTCTCCTACTCGATACTTCCGGCTGTGCTGGCCGTCGTCGTATCCGTCCTGCGGTCCCCCGGCCGCTCCGGACTCAGCCCAATCGGTTCCTTCATAGCCCTTGCCGCCGGCCTCGCCGGTCTGTTTACAGCCCAGCCGAACGGCTTCTCGGCCTTGCTGGCCCTCAGCCTGCCACCCCTGGTATGGAGATGGTGGACCTGGGCACGGACGGGATACCGCTCCGGCGCGGCCCGGTCACTGGTGGTTCCCGGCGTCGTCGGGGCTGTGTCAGCCACTGCCTTCGTTGCCGTCTGGCAGGCGCTGCTCATTACCGGCTATGACAACTGGCTACCCTTCAATGACAGCCGTTGGGATGCGATCGGTGAGGCGCTCACCAGCGCACCCCACGGACGCGATGCCGCCGTGGTTCTCGGCATTGCCACCGCGGCCGGGATATTCGGCATCCTGAAAGGGCGAGCCCCGCTCTGGTTGCTCGGCGTGTTTGCGGTGGCGGTTCTGCTCTACGTGGTCGCGGCAAACGAGCCGCGCGGCTTGGTCCGGATGGCCTTGACCGGGTCCTGGTACCAGGACCCGCAGCGACTGGCCTCCCTCCTGCCGATCCCGACCATCGTTGTTGCGGCGTTCGGTGCGGCCCTCCTCATCACGAGCGGTCGCAGGCTCGTGCAGCGCATTCTCAATGCTGACGGTTCCCGCCAAAGAGTGTCAGCGATACTGGCAGGAACGCTGACGCTGGCTTTCGTCGCCCTGGGTGCGCTGTACAGTCAGCGCGGGCCGATCGACCAGATGGTCGTCGCCACCCATCTGAACCACACCTACGCGGGCAACCCCACCATTCTCTCGCCCGCCGAGCGCGAGCTGCTCGAGCGCCTGGACGAGACCGTTCCGGACGACGCGGTAGTCGGCGTCAACCCCTGGAACGGAAGCGCTCTGGCCTATGCGTTCAGCGGCACCGAGGTCACGCAGTACCACATGGGCAAACTGTCGGCTGATCTGTCTCTCATTGCCCGTGAGCTGGACGCGGCCGACGCCGCGTCGGAGGCGTGCGCGGTAGCTGAGGAGCTGGGAGTCGAGTATGTCCTCGACTTCGGCAGTTACTACCTGCTGGATCGTCCGCTGGCGCACTCCTACCCGGCCTTCGATGAGGCCGACGGCGCTCCCAACTATGAGCTGGTGGATGAAGAAGGCGACGCCAAGCTCTATGAAGTAACCAACTGCGGCTAGCGCCGAGAACCGGGGACTACTGTCCCCGGATGTGTGCGATGGCCTCCGCGACGGGCGCATCGTGGACGATGCGCCCCTTTTCCAGCACGACGCCGCGCCTGCAGATCTGCCCGATCAGTTCGAGATCGTGGCTGACTACTACCAGTGTTTTCCCCGCCTCCGCGAGTTCCTTGATCTTGCTGATGCACTTGCGCTGGAACGGCTCGTCCCCCACCGCGAGAATCTCGTCGATCAGGAAGACATTCGGGTCGGTGTGCACAGCAACCGAGAATGCCAACCGCAGGTACATGCCGGAAGAGTAGAACCGGACCTCTGTATCGATGAACTCCCCGATTTCAGCGAAATCCACGATTGAATCGAACTGCCGGTGAATGTCCTTTTCCGACATGCCAAGGATGGCGCCGTTGAGGAAGACGTTGTCCCTTCCGCTCAGGTCGGGATGGAACCCGGCACCCACTTCAATGAGCCCCGCTACCCGTCCCCTAGTCCGTACCGTACCGGTGTCCGGCAGCATGACGCCGGAGATGTGCTTGAGAAGGGTGGATTTTCCGGAGCCATTAAAACCGAGCAGCGCTACCGTTTCCCCCTCCTCCACTGTCAGGGACACATCGTTCAGTGCGGCAAAGGTTTTGGACAGGTCACCCTTCCTCCCCTTCAGGAGCCACAGCACAGTCTCCTTGAGAGACCTCGTATGCCGTAGGGCGAACCGCTTCTGGATGCCTGCTATCTCGATTGCCAACGCCATGTCTATAACTCCTGAGCGAAGCGGCCCTCAAGGCGCCGGAAAAGGTGCTGTCCAAGGATCACCGTGAACAGTGCAACAGCGAGGGCAACCGGAAGCCACACCGGCAGGAACCCGGGTGGGAGTGCAAACTGTTGATCCGTGGTCGGCAGCCAGAAGGCGTAGTGGAAAGTCTCTACACTGACCGTCAAAGGATTGAGCATGTAGATGGACAGCGCCGTGTCGCCCAGTTGCCTCCGCACCATTTCCCAGGAATAGAGGACGGGCGATGCCCAGGTCGCCACCATCAGCAGCATGTCAACGAGATTCTCGGCGTCGCGGTAATAGACGTTGATTGCACCGAAGATCAGGCCCAGTCCGGTAGCGAGGAACGCCGCAATCAGGAATCCCACGATGGCCACGGCCAATTGCAGGATCGAGGGAGACCAGCCGGTAAACAGACATGCCACCACCAGAATGACTATCTGCGGGAGGAAGTGAATCCCGGAGACCCAGATGGCCGATACCGGGAATAGCTCCCGCGGGAGGTAGATCTTCTTGATCAGCCCGCTGTTGCCTACGATCGATCGCGATGCATTCCCCAGGGCCTCTGAGAAAAAGTTGATCAACACAATGCCCGAAAACAGGTAGATCGCGTAGTTCGGTAGTCCGTCAGGGTTCCTGTCGCTCTGCTCGAGCCCCAGGAAGATGCCAAGCGCAATGTAGAAAACAATGAACTGGACGCCGGGTTTCACATAGGACCAGAGAAGCCCAAGCACCGATCCGCGGTACCGGACCTTGATTTCCTTGTCGACCAGGAGCTTGAGAAGGAACCGGTGGCGCGCCACATCGCGCAGGCCTGCCCCACGCCCGGGTACCCTCAGCTCCGCCTGCGCAGGTCCCCCCGGCTCATCTGAACCTGCCGTCATTCCGCCTTGTTTCCGTGTGTACCGGACGCATAGAAAGTCTCGGCCCATGCCGTGGGCGACGTGAACTGCGGCAGGGCGGCCTTGTAGGCATCGGCGAGTTCATCCCACTGCGCCAGCAGACGCCGGTGAAGCGATGCGCTGCGGAGCGCCAGCTCCCGGGCCTTGCCTGCGTCGCGTTTGTGCCACGAAACGCCGGACCCGTCGGATGACGTCACGAGCGCGGAGTCCAGTTGGGCGAGTCTCCACCAGCGTGCATCCATGGCGGCGATGTGCTCTTCGGGATGTTCCCTTGCCTCCACCGGAACGGGCTTGACCTGGTGGAGAACACCGCTCGCCACCTTGACCAGTGCCGCCGGAATGCTGCGGGCCTGCGTCGGTCCCTTGCCCTTCCGCGGCGGCTTGCTGCGCTTCACCGCGGGGAAGGATGCAGGGTCGGCTGCGATCCGTGCGTCGTCGAACTGCGCCCTCGTCGCGCGGACTTCGCCGAGCTTCGAGCCGAGCGACCGGTGCAGGTGATCAGGACCCTCCAGGATGTCTTCGAGTGCCTGCAGACGCAGTTCGACAGACGAATACTGCATCGACAGAAGGTGACGGACATCCACAGCGAGACTTTCCTGCGGCATCCGGCCGCCCCGCTTGTACGGAGAGTACAGGAGTGTCGCAAGCCACCGGTTGCGCTGGTGATAGTACGCCTGCCAGTCAATCGTGTCGTCTTTTTCGGTCCACGGCATGTGCCAGACGGCGGCGCCGGGCAGCGTGACAGTCCGGTACCCGTTCGCCTGTGCACGGATGCCGTACTCGACATCGTCCCACTTGATAAAGACGGGCAGCGCCAGACCGATGTTGCTGATTATTTCGGTGGGAATGAGGCACATCCACCACCCGTTGTAGTCGACGTCGATCCGGCGGTGCATCCACGGTGTGTCACGCAGGTTGCTCGCTGCGAAGTCGTGAGCCTCTTCCGTGTTTGGCGAGGATCCATAGCGGAAGCGGTACCGGTCGACGGATTCGCCGAAGTGGTGCATGACCGAGCGCTCAAAGAGGTTGAACATATGGCCGCCGACGATGGTGGGCTCCGTCGTGAAGTCGGCGAACTGCGCCGCCCTCAGGATCCCCTCCGTCTCCATCTCGACGTCATCATCGAGCAGCATGACGTAGCTGCTCTCAGAATCGTTGATGGTTTCCAACATTCCCCTGGCGAAGCCGCCTGAGCCGCCCAGGTTCGGCTGGTTCACAACAACCAGCCGTCCACCCAGGTTGGCTTCCGCTTCGGCGAAGCCTTCTTCTGAGGCCACCTTCTGCGTTCCCTGATCCGTGACAATGACGCGGTGAAGGACGTCCATCAGTTCAGGAGATGCAGCGATGGTCTTGAGGTTCCGGACGCAGTAATCCGGCCGGTTGAAGGTGGTGACCGCGATGGTGAGTCTGCCGGCGGTGACCTGCTGGGGCACCTGAACACTCCAGTGCGCGTCCTGCAGGGTGACCTGCTCATCGTGGGCAGCAAGGTCAAACCAGTACCAGCCGCCGTCTCCGAAGTTGGTGAGCGGCAGGTCGACCGTGAGCGAGTAGCCTTCCGCTGCTCCGATCTTCTGGCTGCTGACCCTGTTCACGATTCCGCGAGCGGTGGATCGGTAGATGGCGATCGTTGCATCGGCATCGAGTGTGACGCTCAGCCGAACCGTGCGGATGTCCGTATGCGCCCGCCAGTAGCTGGCCGGGAAAGCATTGAAGTAGGTGCCCAGAGACACACGTTCGCGTGCCGGAAGTGCCAGTTGACGACGGTCGAGGACGTAGTCAGGGTGGGTCTCGGCGGTGGGCGGCGTGGTCACGGGCGCGCCCTCCGGGGACCGTCCGTCCTGCTCGGGCCGTACCCGCCGCGCACTGTTGAAGTCGGCGTAGAGCGGCATCGTGTCTACGTCGCCGCCCTCGGGGAATACAACTCTGTGAACTGTCCGCCAGGTCTGTTCCTGGTCGGGGCTGCTCATCCGGTCATTCACGATCGCAGATGTACTCATGCGTCGATTCCCCCACTCTCGAGCGTTGCGCCACCGTCGAAGTGGGGCTTGATCTTGTTGTCGAACATCGACAGCGCGGACCCGATGGCCATGTGCATGTCGAGGTACTTATAGGTTCCCAGGCGTCCGCCGAACAGGACCATGTCCTCGCCTTTGGCAAGGTCCCGGTACGCCAGGAGCTTCCTGCGGTCGGCTTCGGTGTTGATGGGGTAGTACGGTTCGTCCCCCTTCTCGGCGAACCGCGAAAATTCACGCATGATTACCGTCGCGTCCTTGGTGTAATCGCGCTCGGGATGGAAGTGCCTGAATTCGTGGATGCGCGTGTAGGGGACGTCTTCGTCGGGGTAGTTCATCACCGGGCAGCCCTGGAAGTCCTCAATCGGGAGAACTTCCTCCTCAAGATCGATGGTCCGCCAGGACAGATCACCCTCGGTGTAGTCGAAATACCGGTCGACAGCTCCGGTGTAGACGACAGGCACCTGCCCGCGCGTCGAGTTCCGGGAGTAGGCGTGGCTTTCGTCGAAGAAGTCGGTATTCAGTTCGACAGTGATGTTCGGGTGCTCAGCCATACGCTCAATCCATGCGGTGTAGCCGTCAACCGGCAACCCCTCATACGTGTCATTGAAGTATCTGTTGTCGTAGGTGTAACGGACCGGCAGCCGCGAGATGATCTCGGCCGGAAGGTCCTTGGGGTCCGTCTGCCACTGCTTGCCTGTGTAGTACTTGATGAAAGCCTCGTACAGCGGCCGCCCGATGAGCTGGATGCCCTTGTCGTTGAGGTTCTGCGGGTCAGTCCCCGCCAGCTCGCCGGCCTGCTCCTGGATCATCGCGCGTGCCTCTCCCGGGCCCATAGACGCACGGAAGAACTGGTTGATTGTGCCCAGGTTGATGGGCATGGGATAAACCTCGCCCTTGTGGCTGGTGTACACCTTGTGCTGGTATCCCGTGAAAGCAGTGAAGCGGTTGACGTACTCCCACACCCGTTCGTTCGAGGTGTGGAAGAGGTGCGCTCCATAACGGTGCACCTCGATCCCCGTCTGCTGCTCATTCTCGCTGTAGGCATTGCCGCCGATGTGGTGGCGACGGTCCAGGACGGCGACCTTGAGCCCAAGCTCCCGGGCGGCCCGCTCTGCAACGGTCAGGCCAAAAAAGCCCGAACCTACGACAACGAGGTCAACGTTCACAAAGTCTCCTGTGTTGGATGATCGGCGAGCACAACAGGTATCCCTGCCCGGTCTAGGTTACCCGACGGGCTATCAGCATGCCGACGTGGCCATGCCAAACTACAGTGGTCCCATGCGCCCCAGGATCCTTTGCATTTCTTTTTCCGATATCAGTGCAGACGCACGCGTGTTGCGGCAGATAGCGGTTCTCGCTGAGTTTGGCGAGGTGACGACGGTGGGCTACGGGAGCAAACCGGAAGGTGCCTCACATCACCTGGAGATCGAATCGTCCCTGCCCTCGCTGCCGCAGACGCTTGCCGGCGTGGCGCTGCTGACCCTGCGGCTGTATCGCCGCGTGGAGTTCCTCGCCCCCGCCGTGCGGCGTGCCCTTGAGCTGGCACAGGGAGACTGGGACCTGGTGGTGGCGAATGAAGCGCGTGCTCTGCCGCTCGCTCGCCGACTCGCTGGCCCCCACATTCCGGTGTGGGGCGACATGCACGAGTGGGCGCCCGAGGAACGCGTGCACGTTCTGTCCTGGAAGCTCCTGATCAAGCCGTTCATGACCTGGGTATGCGCACGGCATCTTCCGCATGCCGCCGCCGTGTCTGTGGTCAATGACTCAATCGCGGCTCTCTACCGCGCCGAGTTCGGAGTGCAGACCGTGACAGTCCGGAATGCGCGCCGACTGGTTGACCTTGAGCCCTCCCCCATGCAGCCCGATTCCATCCGGCTGGTCCATAGCGGAGCAGCCGTACCCGGGCGAAACCTTGAGGGGATGATGCAGGCCGTGGGGATGCTCGGCTCGGGCTACAGCCTGGACCTCTACCTGGTGCCTGCCCGGGACGGCGGCAGGTACAAGAGCCAGTTGGAGGACCTGGCGCGCGGGTTCGGGAATGTCCGGCTGCTGCCGCCCGTGGCGCCTGATGATCTCCCCGCCGTCCTCAACGCGTATGACGTGGGCATCTTCAGTCTTCCGCCGCAAACGCGCAATCACGCACTGATGCTGCCGAACAAGTTCTTCGATTTTGTCCAGGCCAGGCTATGTATTGTCTTCAGCCCCTCCCCGGAAACCTCCCGACTGATCGAACAGTTTGAGCTGGGGGCTATTGCCGAGGACTTCTCACCGGAAGCGCTCGCTGCGGCCATCGGATCCCTGGGCCGGGAAGACATCGCAAAGTACAAGCAGAAAGCACACCAAAGCGCGAGGGCCCTCAGCTCGGAGACGGATGAAGAAGTAGAACGCTCCCTGCTCAGGGACCTGCTGCCTTCCGCAGCGCAAATCAGCTGACAATCAGGAACTAGAGTGGAACCTATGCGAATTCTCAGCGTTGTAGGCGCGCGCCCTCAGTTCGTGAAGCTGGCTCCCATCGCCACTGCACTGCACGGCAAGGCCGAACACCTCATTGCCCATACCGGACAGCACTATGACGAGTTGATGTCCGATGTTTTCTTCCAGGATCTGGGGATCCCCGCGCCGGACTTCAACCTGGCTGTCGGGTCCGGGTCGCACGGGCGGCAGACCGGCGCGATGCTGGCAGGGCTGGAAGAGGTACTCGAGCAGGCACGGCCTGACTGGGTCCTCGTGTACGGCGATACGAACTCAACCCTCGCTGCGGCGGTAGCCGCGGTGAAGATGCACATCCCTGTAGCCCATCTTGAGGCCGGTCTGCGGTCATTCAACCGTCGGATGCCGGAAGAACACAATCGGGTCCTGACCGACCACGCCGCGGACCTCCTGCTCGCCCCGACCGAAGTGGCAATGGCCCATCTCGCCACGGAAGGGCTGGCGGACCGCAGCGTCCTGGTCGGCGATGTCATGACCGACGTGCTCTACCTGACCCGGGATGCAGTCAACGCAAAACAGGAACCGCTTCCCGATGGGCTGGTGACGGGCGGATATTACGTGAGCACCATCCACCGTCCGGATAACACGGACGACGCCGGCCGCCTCGCCGCAATTGTCGGCCAGCTCTCGGAGCTGGATAAACCGGTGCTTCTCCTGGCCCACCCTCGCCTGCGCGCCCTGGCCGGCGAACACGGCATCTCCCTTGACCAGGGTGCTCTCCGGTCAATTGCCCCGCTTGCCTATCCGCAGCTCATCAACGCCGTCCAGAACTCGGCCGGCGTCGTGACTGACTCGGGCGGACTCCAGAAGGAGGCGTTCCTGCTGAGGGTGCCCTGCACCACCGTGCGGCCGGAGACCGAATGGGTGGAGACAGTCGAACTGGGGTGGAACACGCTGGTGTCCGCTGATCTGAGCCAACTGGGAGCTGCGGTCAGCCGCCCCGCGCCGGCCGCCACGGATGCCACCCCCTACGGCTCCGGAGAAGCAGCCCATCAGGTAGTTGCTGCCCTGCTCAACGGGTCCGCCCGTTCCTGATCCGCAGTCCGACCGGCTGCCCGTGGGGGCTATGAGGGCCAGGAAGATCGGGCGGCCAGGACCGCCTGCGCGGCGCGTTCCCCTGCCATCCGGAGGGAAGCGTTCTCCTGGACCCAGCTGACGCGCGAGCTTTTCCCGTCGTCGTCGTGCCCCTTGAGAAGCCGGCGCATGGCGTCCGCGACATCGAGCGGGTCGTAGGGAACACTCTCGCCCAGACCATTCCTGGCCACCATTTCGGCGCAGTCGCCGGCGCCGGAATAAATGACGGGTATGCCGCATGCAGCAGCCGCGTAGATCTTCGTGGGCTTGGCGAAGTCGTAGCCCTTCCCCGGGACAATGCTCACCAGCGCGCCCGCTGCCCCACGGATCCAGGTGGCCGTCTCGGCCGGCGACTTCACGCCGCCGAAAGTGACGCGGCCGGGGGTTATACGATCAGCCAGTTCCCGCAACGCAGGCTCCGATGCTCCCTGGCCGAGGAAATACAGACGGACATCGCTGTGGTCCTCAAGCAGGGTAAGGGCTTTGATGAAGATTTCAGCGCCCTGCCACTCCGACATTGTCCCCGTGTAGACGAAATATGGGTGTCCCGGCTGTTCCTTCGGTCCATCCATGGCAAAGGTGTCCGTGTCGATACCATTTCCCACGACGCTCACCCGTGCGGCGGGTACGCCGAACTGCGCCAGCTGCTCAGCCACTCCGTCGGAGATCGCAAGGATGTGGTGGGCATTACGCAGGACCAGGCCCTCGATCAGCCGCATCACCGAAACAACCGGTGAGGAAGCGCCCATGGCGATCACCGCGTCGGTCCACACATCAGCCGCGTAGTAGACGTACGGACGTCTCCTCAGCCAGGAAGAAACGGCGACCATCAACCCGGTGGTGGGTGGGGGTTCGGAGACCACCACATCCGCACGGCTGAGGACGAGCCTGAAGAACAGCGGGACGTCAAAGCTCAGATACTGGATATAGCCCCGGACATTCCCCCCGCGGTCCCGTAGCACCGGCCAGCGGGAGACGCCCGGCTCCGCGGTGTGGCCCGTGGGCGGGAGCGTGGTGAGCACCTTCGCCGATGCGCCGTTGCGCTCGAGTGCCGCGACGAGGGCCCTCAGCCGGAAAGCGGCGGCACCTACTTCGGGCGGGTAAAGCCTGGTGGCAAGGATGACCCGCGCATTCACGCGGTGACGTCCACCATTTGCCCGGTCCGGGCAGAGTCGATCATCGCTTCAGCCACCCGCAGGGTGTTGAGGCCCTCCCGCATGGTCACGACGTCGTTGCGTTCACCGCGTACAGCGTCACGGAACGCCTCGTGCTCTGCCTTCAACGGCTCACGCTTGGTCAGGGCCAGGCGGGTGATGTTTCCCTCACTGACGCCGCGGAAGTTCGACACGGCTTCCCATTCCGTGTTGATCGTGCCGTTCTCATAGAAGGTCAGATCTGCGGTGAGGGTGTCAGCGACGAACGCGCCCTTCTCCCCCGTCACCACGGTCAGCCGTTCCTTCATCGGTGAGAGCCAGTTCACCAGGTGCGAGGTGATCACACCGTTGGCCAACTGGCAGGACGCCGTCACCATGTCCTCGTGGGGACGTCCCGAACGGGTGCTCGTCCGTGCGGACACCGACCGGTACGGTGATTGGGCAAGCCAGGAGGTGAGGTCGATGTCGTGGGTACCGAGATCCTTGACCACACCAACATCAGCGATACGTGACGGGAAGGGCCCCTGGCGGCGGGTCGCTACCTGGTACACATCACCCAGGTCCCCATTCTCGATCCGTGACCGCAGTGACTGCAGGGCGGGGTTGAACCGTTCAATGTGCCCCACCGCACCGACCAGGCCGGCAGCCTCGAACGCCTCAGCCAGCTTCACTCCACCTTCAATGGTGGACGCAATCGGCTTCTCCACCATGGTGTGCACACCGGCGGCAGCAAGTGCCAGACCGACTTCCTCATGCAGGCCCGTCGGCACAGCGCACACCGCCATGTCGATCCCCTGCGAAATCAGTTCGTCCACCGATCCGCACAGCGGCAGGTCGCCCGCCACACCATGCGGGTCGCCGAAGGCATCGGCAACCGCCACCAGCTGCACGCCCTCAAGTTCGCGCACCACGCGAGCGTGGTGGCGGCCCATCATTCCCAGCCCGATCAGTCCAACGCGAAGATCCGCCATCACGCACCCGCTCCCGCGAGCTTGTTCACGGCCGTGACGATCCGGTCCAGATCCTCCTCATCAAGGGAGGGATGAACCGGAAGGGAAAGTACCTCGCGGGCTGCGACCTCCGTGTTGGGAAGATCCTCGGTCCGCTCGAACGAGGGCAGACGGTGATTCGGGATCGGATAGTACACACCGCTGCCGATGTTGTACTCATCCTTCAACGCCGCCGCGAAACCGTCACGGTCCCCCGAGATGCGGATGGTGTACTGGTGATACACGTGCTCGGCGCCCTCGGCCACCGCCGGCGTGCCCACACCCTCAAGATTCTCCGTGAGGAACCGTGCGTTCGACTGCCGCTGCGCCGTCCAGCCGAGCACCTTGGTCAACTGGACCCGCCCAATCGCCGCATGCAGGTTCGTCATCCGCGCGTTGAATCCCACAAGCTCGTTCTCGTACTGGCGCTCCATGCCCTGGTTCCGCAGCAGGCGGAGGTTCCGCTCAACCGTCGCGTCCCCGGTCGACACCATCCCGCCCTCACCCGAGGTCATGTTCTTCGTCGGGTACAGCGAGAACATCGCAAAATCACCGAACGTGCCCACCCGCCGGCCATTGAGCGCCGCACCATGGGCCTGCGCCGCATCCTCGAACAATTTGATGCCCCGGGCATCAGCCAACTCCCGGAACGCGGCGACATTCGCCGGATGCCCGTACAGGTGGACCGGCATGATCCCCCTGGTCCGGTCAGTGATCAGTGACTCCACATGGCTGATATCCAGGCAATAGTGGTCAAGTTCAATGTCGGCGAAAACCGGCGTCGCGCCCGTCAGCGCCACCGAGTTCGCCGTCGCAGCGAAAGTGAACGACGGAACGATCACCTCATCGCCCGGTCCTATGCCCGCAGCAAGCAGCCCCAAGTGCAGCCCCGAGGTCCCCGAGTTCACCGCAACCGACGCCCGCCCATCAAGCAGGACCTGCGAGAACTCCTTCTCGAACTCCGCAACCTCGGCCCCCTGCGCCAGCATGCCCGAAACGAGCACCGCATCAACGGCGGCACGCTCCTCGTCCCCTACGATGGGCTTCGCTGCCGGAATGAATCCTGTGCTCATTTCTGATCCTCTACTGGTGCCAAAGTTCCGTCTGATTCACTGTATTTCTCACCGGTCGCAGGACACACCCACAACCCGTCCTCTTCCCGAAGCGGGTGCCCGGCCTTTCCAACCCAGCCGAGACGGCGGGCGGGCACCCCTGCCATGAGTCCGTAGGCGGGGACGTCCTTGGTGACGACGGCGCCCGCCGCCACGGTTGCCCAGGTGCCGATGGTCACGGGCGCAACGCATACCGCGCGGGCTCCGATCGACGCCCCGTCCTCGATGGTCACTCCCACCGGAGTCCAGTCATGGGCACTCTTCAGCGCGCCGTCAGGGGAGACGGACCGCGGATAGGTGTCATTCGTCAGGACGACGGCGGGTCCGATGAAGACTCCCTTTCCGAGCGACGCCGGCTCATACACCAGGGCGTAATTCTGCACCTTGGAGTTCTCCCCCATCGTGACACCCGTCCCGATGTAGGCTCCGCGCCCGACGATGCAGTTCGCTCCAAGCCGCGCGTTCTCGCGCACCTGTGCAAGGTGCCACACCTTGGTGCCCTCGCCCAACTCCGCCTGGTCCGAGACATCCGCGCTGTCAGCGATGTAGGTCATGGGATACCTTTCCGTTGCGAATCAGGCCTTGCCGATGACCCGGTAGGTGACCCCGGCCCACTGGTCCGGCGTGCTTACCCTCCGGCCGTCAATGAACGTCTTCACCCCGGGCAGGTCCGACGGCGACAGCTGCGCATACTGTGCATGGTTCGCCTGCACCACTGCGGCATCGACCGGCTCACCCACGTGATAGGCGTCGAAGCCCAGGGCTGAAAGTTCCTCGTCGGTGTAGAGGGGATCGTGCACCAGAACCTTCGCACCACGCTGCTTCAGCGCCTCGACCGTCGCGAAAACGCCCGAGAATGCTGTCTCCTTGACTTCACCGCGGTATGCGGCACCGAGGACAACGACGGTGGCGCCGTCAAGCTCGCCATGGGCACCTTCCAGCAGCCCGACTGTGTATTCAGGCATCCCGGCGTTGGCTTCACGGGCAGCACGCACGACGGTCGCGGAGGGGTCGTTCCAGAGGTAGAGCCGAGGGTAGACAGGAATGCAATGACCGCCGACGGCGATGCCCGGCTGGTGGATGTGACTGTAGGGCTGCGAGTTGGATGCCTCGATCACCTGGTAGATGTCGATCCCGGCCGTCGCCGCGAAGCGCGCGAACTGGTTCGCCAGTCCGATGTTCACGTCGCGGTACGTCGTCTCGGCGAGCTTCGCCAGTTCCGAGGCCTCCGCCGACCCGAGATCCCACACCCCGTTACCTCGGGAAAGATCCGGGCGGTCATCGAAGTCAAGCACCGCCTCATAGAACTCAACCGCGATCCTGGCGCCGTCGTCGGACAGCCCACCGACCAGCTTGGGATACTTGCGGAGATCTTCGAAGACCCGCCCGGTCAATACCCGCTCAGGCGAAAACACGAGGTGGAAATCCTTGCCCTCGACCAGGCCGGATCCCTCCTCCAGCATGGGCTTCCACCGGGTGCGGGTGGTGCCCACAGGAAGCGTGGTCTCGTAGGAGACAAGGGTGCCCGGGGTGAGGTGTTTGGCCAGTTCCGCGGTGGCTCCATCCATCCATCCGAAGTCGGGCTTGGCGTCAGCATCAACAAACAGCGGCACTACCAGCACCACGGCGTCGGCGTTGGGCACGGCCTGCGCATAATCGGTGGTGGCCCGGAGCTTGCCGGCCGGAACCAGCTCGGACAGCTTTTCCTGGAGGTGCGCTTCGCCGGGGAACGGCTCCACTGCATTGTTGATGGATTCGACGACCTGCGCGTTGACGTCGACTCCCACCACTTCGTGGCCCTTTGACGCGAACTGGACTGCAAGCGGCAGGCCGATCTTCCCAAGGGCAATGACAGCAATTTTCACGACGAAGTAAACCTTTTCTGTATGGCTTGCGCTCAACCCGGCGATTCAGTGACCAAGACTATCGGATCACCCGCGGATATCTTCCCAACCGGTCGCCTTCCGAAAGATGTCACGGAACGCCGGGTACATAGACTCGACGTAGGTTTCGGTCAGGTGGTTGTCATCTATATAGACGTGCATATTGCCCACAACCGGGTCGCAGGATCGTTCCGAACAGATCAGGTCCGTTGCATCGAAAAGCTTTGCTGCGTGCGGGTGGGCCACTTATCCACAGCTCGCGGGATTCTGGTGCGCAGCACCTCCCGGTCCCCCTACTGTCGAGACCATGGATCTGCACGTGACACTGGCCGCAGGTCCCGGCGTGCGCCTGGCAAGCGGCGGTTCCACGGAGGAAATAGTGATCACGGGGGCTCACCGGCTGAGTGGCACTCAGCTTTACGAACAGCTTTCACAGCGGGCCGACGGTCAGCACTTCCTGGTGGCCGGTGTGCCCGTACAGGAGCTTGTGGCCGGAGTTTCCCCCCTGACCCCCGGCGCCGTCATCGTCGCTGGGACGAGCCAGTGCCCGGATGTGTCCCCGTCCCGTCCCGGCACGCTGTTCTTCCTCGTCCGGTCCGGCCCCGATGCAGGCAAAACCGTGCCGCTTGTCCGGGGCACCTGCACAATCGGACGCAACGGGTCGGACATCACCCTCCACGATCCCCTGATGTCCCGCAGGCATGCATTGCTGACGGTCACCACGGAGGCGGTCACCCTGAGCGACCGGAACTCAGCGAACGGGGTCCGCGTGGATGGTTCGCGAATCAGCGAGAGTCCGGTGACCACAGACTCCGATATCCGCATCGGATCGAACCGCTGCGCCCTTATCCTGGCCGACACGCCGGTCGGGACCCCGCTCGCCGTGGACCTCAGCAAGCCCTGCCCGGTCAGGGCTGTCCCGCCGTCCGAGGCCAGCCGGTTGCTGATCGCGTCAGCGTTTCTGCCGCTTGTGTTGGGGGTTGTCCTCGCGGTGACCACCGGAATGTGGTTCTTTCTGGCCTTCAGCGCACTCTCGGCCGTGGCCGGCTCCGTTCCGTTGATCAACGCACGGAAAACACGGCGCACGTTCGCTGGAGCAGTTGAGACTGCCGTTGCTGCAGACAGTGAACGACGGCGGCGCGCAGCACCGGACCCGGCAGGGCTCGCTCTGGCCGCTCTACGGACAGGACACCCAGCCCTGGCGCAACCACCCCCACGATCCTTCGACGGGCACTACCTGCGGCTCGGAACCGCAGACCAGCCCGCGAATATCGAAGCCCGGCCGGCACCACCGGGGTGGCGGCCGCCCCTCATCCCCGAAATGCCGGTGCTGGTCCCCCTGACAGGGGAGGAAAACGGCGAGCCCATCGGGTTGGATGTCCGGGCACCACGGGGCACCCTGGATCGGGTCGCGAACCTGATACTGCTTCAGCTTTCCGCGCTCGGTGGAGCCGGCGAAATCCTGTGTCACGGTGCTGCCTCGGAACTGCCGCACAGTGCACGCTTCCTGCCGGGCGTCACGCTCACGTCCAACCCGGGACACTTCGCCGAAATGCTTGCAACGGGGAGATACTCCTCGGTTGTGGTTTTCGGTCCGGAACCTTCCCCGCCAGTTCCGGGCGCACGTATCTACCGGTTTTTCCCCTGCCAGGGACAGGAGGATGGAAGGTGGACCGTCGACTACTTCGAATCCGAGCCCGTTCTCAGGAGCCCCGGCGGCGTTCTCCCCTTCCACCCCGACTACGTGCGCGCCGGAACGTTCGAGATGATGGCCAGAGCGTTCGGGGCGGGGTCTGGTTCCGGCGCCGTTCCTACGGCGGAAGCTTCGGTGCCACCTGTAGTCGCCCTGACCGAATTATTCGCCGGTGACAGCCCCGGCATCCTGGGGAAGTGGCGCACCGCCTCGGAGGGCTTATGCCTGCGCACCATCGTCGGCTCCTCGGTTGCCGGGCCTCTGTCATTCGACCTGATTGCCGACGGCCCACACCTGCTCGTCGCGGGCACAACGGGGTCCGGGAAATCCGAGTTCCTCCGGTCGCTGGTTCTCGGCCTGTCGCTGCACCATCCGCCTGCAGAGCTCAACTTCATGTTCATTGACTTCAAGGGCGGCGCCGGGCTCGGCGGATTGGCGTCACTGCCGCACGTCACAGGAATGCTCACCGATCTGTCGCCAGAGACCGTATCGCGGGCCCTCGTTTCCCTCCGTGCGGAGGTGAAACGGCGCGAGTCTCTGTTTGCGGCAGTGCACGCTGCCGATTACGGCGAATACCGAGGCCTCAACGGCACCGGATTGCCGCGTCTCGTCATCGTCATTGACGAGTTCAGGATGCTCAGCGAGGAAGTCCCGGGGGCAGTGAACGATCTGATGCGGATCGCCGCCCTCGGACGTTCGCTCGGGATGCATCTCGTTCTCGCAACGCAACGACCCCAGGGCGCGATCACCTCGGAGATCCGGGCGAACATCACGGCAAGCGTCGTGTTGCGAATGCAGTCGGCCATGGAAGCCCAGGATCTCCTCGGTTCAGCCGCTGCCTCCTCCATTCCTGTCAACCGTCCCGGACGAGGCTACCTGCGGATAGCGTCCGGTCAACCAATTGAGTTCCAGACGGCAACGACGACGTCCCCCACCGGATACCCAACCTCCTCCATCATGTCCTTCGCCCAGTTTCTTTCCCGAGGCTCCCCTGGAGGCGGGACGGCAGGAGATGACATCGGTACCGCGCAGACCAGTCCCACCCTTCGGGACGATGTGCAGTCCCTGGTCAGCGCGGCAGGGAGGGCAGCGCGGGCACTGGGATCGCCGCCGCTCCGCCTGCCGGTTCTGCCACCGCTGCCGGAGGCACTTTCCCGCGCGGCTGCGGTGCCCGCCGACATCCTTCAGCTTGGGCTGCTGGACATACCCGAACGGCAGGCGCAGCGTCCGCTCCTCTGGGATCCCGGCCAACATTCGCATCTCGCGTTCATCGGCCAGCATGGAAGCGGGCGGGCGGTGGTCTGTGCCGCCGCCGAGCATCTGCGGTGTCTACCCGACCGGCACCTCTATCTGCTCGATGGTGACGCGAACCTGAGGTCGTGCCGGGATGCTCCCCAGGTCGGCGCCTACGTCACCGCCTCGGATGTCAGGAGGGCAGCACGGGTTCTGCAACGTCTCGCCGAACTGGTGGTTCATCGGCTCAACGGCGGCCCCGAATCCGCTGAAGCAGCTCCCGGCATCACAGTGTTCATTACCGGCTGGGGCCGGTGGGCGAGCGCCTTCCGCAACGGCCGCTTCGGCGGAGCTGAAGAGTCATTGCAGGACATCGTGCGCGACGGCGAGACCGCAGGAGTAGCTCTCGTTATTGCTGGGGAACGTGAACTCATCGTAAGCAGATTCTTTTCCCTGCTGCCCAACCGGCTGTACCTGCCGCTGGGAGCAAGCCCGGAAATGCTGCTCAGTTGGCCGAAGCTGCCTGCGATGGACCCGGTTCCCGGCAGGGCTCTCGCACAGGGCCGTATCAGCCCGGATGCGCAGGCCGTTGCCCAGCTGATCATGGAACAGGGAGAGCTCCCGGACATGCCCCCCGCACAGCGGCCATTCCGGGTTGCGGCGCTCCCGCATACTCTCGAGAGTTCGGAGCTCAGCCCCCGGCCATCCGACGGGCGGACCGCGCACATCCCGATCGGTGTGGGCGGGGATGACCTTTCACCGGTCCATCTCAGTATGCCGCCGAGGACGGCCGGGCTGATTGTCGGAGGAGCCGGAACAGGCAAGTCCCGGACGCTCGATCTGATTGCAGTGCAGGCCCCGCGGTCGCTGCCCTGTCTGCGTCCGGGGCCGGAAGCGGACCCCTTTTCCTACTGGAGACGCCCCGAAGTGGCGCAGCAATCTGCAGGCTCCCTATTGCTTGTCGACGACGTTGATCTGCTACCCCGCGAGATTCAGCAGCAGCTCGCCGCAATGGTGGCAGCGGGCGCGCGGGCGGTTTTCTCGGCAACGCCCTCCCCCAGCCTGGTCACGAACCCGGCGCTGACAGCCGTCCGCGTCAATCCGTTGGGAATCGTGCTTGGGCCCCATTCGCCCGCGGACGGCGAAGTGTTCGGCCTGCGTCTTGAGGTGAACGGCACGCCGCCGCCCGGGCGCGCTGTGCTGGTGGGAATGCGCCGGTCAACGGAGATACAGCTCGCCCGGCATGAACCGGTCAGACCTGATCGGTAGCAGCATTCCTGAGCAGTAACAGCGTCCCCGGTACAGCGTTCCCGGTTCAGGAGCGGCTTCCTGGGCGCCGCGGGCGCTATCAGAGCACCGGCGTACTGTTCTCGCCGCTCCTGTTGGTGTATTCCACTACCGGCCGGGTGAAGAGCTGGTGCACCACAAGGACTGCCGGCACCAAAAGCATGAGCCCGACCCACAGCACCCCACCGGTCAGTGTCGGGACGGCCACGACGATTGCGAAAAATTGAAAGACCAATGCAGCGGAGCGCGTCCACCGGTATCCCCGGAAGAAGAAGTGAGCCACCACGAGAAGCCAGCCTGCAAAGAGCAGCAAAAGAGCCAGCATGAAGACGGCGCCGCCCAGGGACGTCGGCGTGCTGGTCAGGAGTCCTGCGATGAACCAGCCGGCAACGGCAAGCAAAGCGGCTGCCTCACAGAGCAGGATTACCGCGATGATGGTGACCCCGCGTGGGCGGGGCGTCCTGTCAGTGTGGGGCAGTCCGGAGGGTCTTGACACAGTGGCACCCTACCGGACATAGTCGTTCACAGCTACGGTCGCTTTGCCGGATGTCAACTGTGTGACGCATCCCTCATGGTTTGAGCATATTGCCTCATGGTTACCCCTTGTTTGCGTGCGCGTAACGTGACAGCGTTAATGAAGGAAAATGTGGGGGGCCGTAGTGGCCCCCTTTACTATGACACCCCTCGTGAATGTTTTCACAAAGCTCGCGAGTCGTAAGGAGAAAGTGATCAGCATGGACTGGCGTAGCCGCGCTGCCTGCCTAGACAAGGACCCGGAACTGTTCTTCCCGGTCGGCAACACAGGGCCCGCCCTGCTTCAGATCGAAGAGGCCAAGAGCGTTTGCCGCCGCTGCCAGGTCGTCGACACCTGCCTCCAGTGGGCGATCGAATCCGGTCAGGACGCCGGCGTGTGGGGCGGCATGAGCGAGGACGAGCGGCGCGCACTCAAGCGCCGCGCCGCCCGGGCCCGGCGTGCTTCCTAACGTACCTGTACAGCCAGGTTTGAGGGAGGGCATCATGGATGCCCTCCCTTTTTGGTTCCGGGATTCTCCACAGGTCCCCGGGAAACCGGGAAACCGGGAAACCGGGAAACCGGGAAACCGGGAAACCGGGAACTCTCGATTCAGGATCGGCGAGGAGCGGGTTTGTTGGGATCCGGTTTCCGCCTTGCACCCCGGATGCCCATTTCAATGGTCACAACGGTGCCGCCGCCCTCACGTGACGTCCACTCGATGGTGCCGCCGAGCTCACTCATCACGAGTGTCCTCACGATCTGCAGGCCCAGCCCTTCGCTGTAGCCTTCAGGCGGCAGTCCCGCGCCGTCATCCATGATCGCCACAGTGAGCATTTCGCCTTCGTCATCCATGCTCCGGTCGGCTTTCAGCCAGACCGTCCCCGGCCGGTCCGCAAGCCCATGTTCGACGGCGTTGGTCACCAGTTCGTTGATGACCAGTGCAAGCGGCGTGGCGAAATCACTGGGCAGTTCTCCGAACTCGCCGGCCCTCTCCGTGCGCACCGCCTGGTTTGGCGATGCCACTTCCGCTGAGAGGCGAAACTGGCGGGCGATAAGTTCGTCGAAATCCACGTTCTGGGACAGACCTTGCGAAAGGGTCTCATGAACCAGCGCGATCGTGGCCACGCGCCGCATCGCCTGCTCCAGACCCTGTTTCGCTTCATCACTGACCATGCGCCGTGACTGCATTCTCAGGAGCGCGGCAACAGTCTGCAGGTTGTTTTTCACACGGTGATGGATTTCCCGGATGGTGGCGTCCTTGGACACCAGTTCCATTTCCCTGCGTCTCAGCTCTGACACGTCCCGGCACAACACCAGCGCGCCGAAACGCTGCTTCTCATCGCGAAGGGGGATGGCCCGCAGCGACAGGCTTACCCCCCGGGACTCGATCTCGGTCCGCCAGGGCATCTTGCCCGTCAACACGAGCGGGAGCGTTTCGTCGACCATCCTGCGGTCCTTGAGCAGAGACGTCACGATCTCGGCCAGTGGACGTCCTTCAAGGGTCTCAACATCCCCGAGCCGCCGGAATGCTGAGACACCGTTGGGGCTGGCGTACTGCACAACGCCGTCAACGTCCAGCCTGATCAGCCCGTCGCCGACGCGCGGCGCACCGCGCCTGGACCCGGTGGGAGTTGCGAAGTCCGGCCAGAGTCCCAGGGTGCCCATTCGCAGCAGATCATAGGCGCACTGGCGGTAGGTCAGTTCCAACCGGGATGGCATGCGCGAACTGGACAGGTCCATATGCGAAGTGACGACGGCGAGCGTTCGCCCGTTCCGCACCATGGGCACCGCCTCGACGCGCATTGCCATCTCGGTGGTCCAGTTGGTTTCCCCGGACCGCTCGATCTGCTGGCTTGCCCACGCCTTGTCCACCAGCGGCTGAAGGTCCGCCCGGATCCGCTCCCCCACGAAGTCGCTGTGGAAAACCGTGTGCGAAGTCGACGGGCGGACGTGCGCCAGGGCGACATAACCGCCGTCGTGCAGGGGGAACCACAGCGCCAGGTCAGCGAACGCAAGGTCAGCGACCATCTGCCAGTCGCCCACAAGCAAGTGCAGCCACTCGGCATCTCCCGGAGCGAAACCTGCATGTTCCCGGATCGGATCCGTGAAGATTGCCACCTATGACTCCCTTACTGCCGCACGATGGAACGCAGCAAGCGTAGTGCAACCGAGAGCGATGCCATGTCATCGCGCTCCAGCTGGTTCACCTCTGCGAACATCTTCTTCGCGCGGTCCAGATGTTCAGCGTTGAGCTGTTCCCATTCCTGAAGCCTGTGGGACGCGTCGGCCGATTCCAAATGTGACGAACTGTTCATCACCGAAACCGTCATTTCCGACACAGTGGAGTAGAGGTCGTCGCGGAGGGCGGCCCGGGCCAGTGCCTGCCAGCGGTCTTCCCTGGGTAGTGCGGTGATGCGCTCCAACAGGTTGTCGATGTTGAAACGGTCGTAGATCGCGTAGTACACCTCAGCGATCCTTTCGACCGGCTCATCCACGCGGCGTGAGATGAGCGCGACGTCGAGCAGGCCGAACGACTCGAACTGCTCCGCCCAGTGTTGGGCAATGGAATCGGGCAGACCCCACTCCTCAGCCTTCTCGAACCATTGGCGAACCCGTTCGAGATCCCCGCCGCGCACGTAATGGATCAGCCGCGTGCGCAGCGGATCTATCAGCGGTTTGAACGCCTCGATATCCTCTTGCACCGTTGTACCCCGGCCGACGTGGTTGACGAACCACCGCACGGCGCGGTCCAGCAGCCGCCGGATGTCCAGGTGCACTGTTGTCCAGTGTTCGGTCGGGAAACTCGGCGGCAGCTCCGCAAGGGCTGCGATGATCCGGTCCAGGTCGTAGATTTCCCGCAGCGCAACGAACGCGCGTGCCACAACCAGCTGGTTGACCGAGGTCTCTTCCATGACCCGGAAGACAAAGGTGATTCCACCCATATTGACCATGTCGTTCGCGATGACCGTGGAGATGATTTCGCGGCGCAGGGGGTGGCTGTCCAGTTCATCGTCGAACCGCTCGACGACCTGATGGGGAAAATAGCTCCGAAGAGTGCGCTTGAACCACGGGTCGTCGGCGAGGTCGCTTCGGGTGAGGGCCTTGGTCAGCTCAATTTTCGCGTAGGCGGCGAGGACCGACAGCTCCGGGGAGGTAAGGCCCTGGCCACGCTCGACCCGAGCGCGAAGCTCCTTCGTGGAGGGAAGTGCTTCAAGGTCCCGGTTCAGGTCGGCGTGGGTCTCGAGCCAGTCCATCATCCGTTCAAAACTCGGGCTCCATTCCAGTACACGCTGCCGGTCATTGAGCAACAGCACGTTCTGGTCGATGTTGTCCTGGAGCACAAGGTCAGCGACCTCGTCAGTCATGGAATGCAGGAACTCCGCGCGCTCTTCTGCAGGAAGCTTGCCGATGCGAACCATCCGGTCGACGAAGATCTTGATATTGACCTCATGGTCCGAGCAGTCAACACCCGCGGAGTTGTCGATCGCGTCCGTATTGATGATGACACCGTTGAGCGCCGCTTCAATCCGGCCCCGTTGTGTCATTCCGAGGTTTCCACCCTCGCCGACAACCCGGGCACGCAACTGGTTCCCATTGACCCTGATTGCGTCGTTCGCCTTGTCACCGACCTCGCTGTGAGTCTCCGTTGAAGCCTTCACATAGGTACCGATGCCGCCGTTGTAGAGCAGGTCCACCGGTGCGGTGAGAATAGCGCGCAGCAGTTCGGGAGGACTCAGGCTGGTGATGGAATCGTCAAGGCCCAGCACCTTCCTCACCTGCCCGCTGATCGGAACCGTCTTCAGGTGGCGCGCATAGACACCACCGCCCTCGCTGATCAGCTCCGGGTTGTAGTCAGCCCAACTCGACCGTGGAAGCTCGAAAAGCCGTTTGCGCTCAGCGAACGACGCCGACGCGTCCGGATTGGGGTCCAGGAAGATATGGCGGTGGTCAAACGCCGCAACAAGCCGGATATGCGTCGAAAGCAGCATCCCGTTGCCGAAGACGTCACCACTCATGTCGCCGACGCCGGCGACGGTGAAGTCCTCGGTCTGGGTGTCCACACCGAACTCGCTGAAGTGCCGCTTGACAGATTCCCATGCTCCGCGGGCGGTGATCCCCATCGCCTTGTGGTCATACCCGACTGATCCGCCGGAGGCAAAAGCGTCTCCCAGCCAGAAACCATATTCGGCTGAGAGCTCGTTGGCGATGTCCGAGAAGGCTGCGGTTCCCTTGTCCGCAGCCACCACAAGGTAGCTGTCGTCGCCGTCGTGCCGCACAACCCTCTCGGGCGGGACAACCCGCTCGCCCTGCTCGGTGGTCACAAGGTTGTCGGTAATGTCCAGGAGCGCACGGATGAACGTGCGGTAGCTGGCCTGACCTTCCGCCATCCACGCCGCGCGGTCGTGGGTGGGATCCGGCAACTGCTTCGCGTAAAAACCGCCCTTCGCACCCGTGGGCACGATCACCGCATTCTTGACTGTCTGGGCCTTCACCAGGCCAAGAATTTCAGTACGGAAGTCCTCCCGACGGTCCGACCAGCGCAATCCGCCGCGTGCGATGTCCCCGAAGCGGAGATGGACTCCTTCGATCTGCGGCGAGTACACCCAGATCTCGAACTTCGGTCTGGGGTGCGGGGCACCTTCGATCGCGGAGGTGTTGAGCTTGAAGCTGATGTGGTGCTTGTCCTGGAAGTAGTTTGTCCGCAGGGTCGCTTCAATGACGTTCGCGAGGGTGCGAAGAACACGGTCCGCGTCCAGCGTTGGAACCTGTTCAAGGTGCGAGTCCAGTGTCCGGCGGACGCTCTCGGTTGCCTCTTCCCGCTCCGTGCTGTTCAGGTCCGGATCGAACCGTGCCTCGAAGAGCGCAATGAGCCCTCGCGTCACCTCGGGGTTGGCGAGCAGCGTGTCGCTGATGAACCCGTACGAGTTCATGTTTCCCATTTGCCGCATGTACTTTGCGTAGCTGCGCAGAATGGCCACCTGCCGCCACCCGAGATTTTCCCGCAGCACCAACCGGTCAAAGGAATCCGACTCACTGGCATTCCTGACCGCAGCCGCAAACGCCTCCTCAAGCAGCCCACCCGTACCCTGGGGATCAATTCCCTGCGGATACCGCAACCCAAGGTCGTAGAGGAAAAAGTCCCTGCCGTCAGCCCGGTCGATCTCGAACGGGCGCTCGTCGAGCACTTCCAGCCCGAGGTTATGCAGGAACGGAAGAATCTGGCTGAGGCTCTTCGGCTCGGTCAGGTACAGCTTGAGCCGGGCGTCCTCTTCCAGGTGCTCCCCGGCCCCCGGCGGCACGTAGACATGCATGATCGGACCGCTGGTGTCGGTGCGGTCGTAGGTGGAGAAGCGTTCGATATCTTCGAGCGCGTCCTCGACTTCGTAGTCCACCCTGTACGCCGCTGGAAATGCTTCGGCCCAGAGGTGGGAAAAGCGGTCGGCATCCTTCCGGCTGAACCGGCGGCGCGCTACCTCATCGATGCCTTCCGACCAGGAACGGGCCGCCATGACGAGCCGCTGTTCGAGTTCGGATACCTCAACGTGCGCTACCTCCGCGCCCTTGGGGAGCCGGATCCGGAAGAACAGGCGGGCGAGGGCGGACTCACTCATCCGTGCCTCGTAGTCGATGGATTCGGCATTGAATGTGCGCCGCAGCTCGTCCTCGATGCGCAGCCGCACGCTGGTCGTGTAGCGGTCGCGCGGCAGATAGACCAGCGCCGACATGAAGCGCCCGTATGTGTCCGGGCGAAGGAACAGCCGGGTACGCCGCCGCTCCTGAAGTCGGAGGATTCCCATGGCCGTATTGACCAGGTCATCGACATCGATCTGGAAGAGCTCGTCACGGGGATACGTCTCAAGGATTGAGAGCAGGTCCTTGCCCGAGTGGGAGTCCGAGGGGAAGCCGCAACGGCGAAGCACCTCGTTGACCTTGTCCCGGACGATGGGCACATTGCGCACCGATCCGGTGTAGGCACTGGTGGCAAACAGCCCGATAAAACGCCGTTCACCGCAGACGTTGCCCTGGCTGTCGAACCGTTTGATTCCGATGTAGTCGAGATAGGCTGCGCGGTGAACTGTCGACCTGGAGTTGGCCTTGGTGATGACCAGCGGCTGCTTCTCACGGGCCTTGTCCCTGCCGGCCTGCGTCAGGTGCTGGATCTGCCGGGTGTCGATCGGGTGACGAAGCAGACCCAGGCCGCTGTCCTCGACGACGCGCAGTACGTCCTCACCGTCTTCTGTCTCAAGGTCGTACTCCTTGAAACCGAGGAAGGTGAAGTTTCCCTGGTCCAGCCACGCAAGTAACTCGCGCGCCTGCTCCAATCCCGGCACACCGGCGTTTTCGGGCACTGCCTTCAGGGTTTCCGACACTTCGCGCAGTTTGCTGCGCATCGCGGTCCAGTCTTCAACCGCGATGCGAACGTCCGAAAGTACCCGGTGCAGTCCCTCAATGACTTCCCGACGGCGGGACTCGTCGCCGATCCGGCCCACCTCGACCGCCATCCAGGACTCGACGTGGGCGCTCACGTCGCTCCCAGCCACCAGTTCGGCCACGTTGGGAAGAGCTGCGGTATCCCCGCTCGACAGGCCCGCCGAGGAAGGAACGCGCCGGAGCCGCACGAGTTCGGACGTCGCCCGGTCCCGCACCGCCACGAATGTGGGGTGTACGACCAGCCGGATTGCGGCCTGCTGCCTGACGAGTTCCGCCGTGACGGAGTCAACGAGGAAGGGCATGTCATCCGTGACGATCATGACGATGCTTGCATCGTCCTGATCGAGGACGCCGATCCGTGCCTCGCCTGTCGGCCGGACAGCCGCCAGCGACCGGTGCTCAAGTGCACGCTGGTTGAGGGCATCCGGCGAGTAGGCGCCGGCGTCGTCGTCCGCGAGGTGCTGGTAGTAATGCTCGATGAACTCGGTGAGTGAAGTGTCAGAGCTGGACTGGTCCGTGGTGCTGGATCCAGACGACATGAAACGCCTCCGTAACGAAATGAAAGGCCGCCCCTTTGCGACCCCTTACTGAGAGAGCCTAACGCCGTTGTCGGAAAACTTCATTTCGCTGTGGCTTGGTCCAGCAGAGCTCCGCCTGCGTTGTTCAACCGGTGCATCGGCCAGCGCCGCGATTGCCTGGCGAAGCGGGGACGCCGGGGCGGTTTCCCGGAGTGCGGCCCCCCTGAGAAGCGCTGCGTCAGCTGAGTCAAAGTCAGCTGGGACGAACGCCGAAATCGGTACCGGAGGACCGAACCGCTCCCACGCCTCCCGGAGCTGACGCTCCGGCGAACGGCCAACCGATGCTGCACGTACCTTGTTGAGAACCACCCGGGGCGAGGCTGTGGGCACCGCATCCTGCAGTTCCGCCAGTGCCCGGACCAGACGGGGCACACCGATCGAATCAGCCGAACCGACCGCGATAATCTGCTCAGCCAGTTCCAGGCAGCGCAGCGTCGCACCGTTCCGGCGCGGAGCCATCGTGTCGAAGCTTAGCTCCTCGTCCGCTTCCAGCCCGAAAGCACAGTCGACCACGACGGTGTCGAATACCGACCGTGCAAGTGCGAGCAGCCGGGTGAGCGCGGACGGTCTCAGTTCAGCCCACCGGTCTGCACGGGTGACACCGGTCAGCACATACAGCGGAAGACCGTCGAAAGTTACTTCAATACAGGTTCTCTCAAGCGTAGGTGCGTCAAGGATTCCCTGGTCGGCCAGACGGCAGGCGTGTACTATACCGGCGGATTCATCGAGCAGCCCCAGAAACGCGGCAACGCTCGCGCCGTAAGTGTCAGCATCCATGAGCAGGACCTTCGAGCCGCCGGCTGCCAGTTCAGCGGCCAGATTGACCGACACCGTTGTCCGGCCCGGCGCACCGGTTGGACCCCAGATAACCAGCACCTTCCCGTTGCCCGGGAGTTCGTTGTCATCCGACGGAGACGGGACCCTGGGATCGAGGGAATGCGAGGTGTCGCCGAATGCATGGCCGGGCGAGCCGCCGCTTTGCTGGCGCTCGAGGTCCGCCACCGCGGCGGTGACTTCCCCGGCAAGTACAGCGGGCTCCACCGTTGTCGGCACATACCGCACCTCGAGGGCACGCAATCGCTCCCGGGCCTCATTGTCATCGGTCAGGGCAACGACGGCGACGTCGGCGGCGCGCAGTCGCTCCACGAGCGTGGACGTGATTTCACCTGCTTCAAAGGCGATAAGTGCTGCGCGCGCGATCCCGGTCTGACAGGCAGCGACCATCTCGGTGAATTCCTCGCAGCGCCGAACCACCGTGACCGGTCCGCGAAGCTGCTCCAGGCCCGTTACGCAGTCACCCGCGGCACGCCCCACTGTGACAACCGGGATGCTCATTGCGCACCCGCGTTGACGACCACGGCAATCCTCGACTCATTGGACAACGCGTCAAGGAGAGCGGGAAGGGTCTCATCATCGACAAGCACAAAGATCCTTGCCGATTGGGCGGCGCCAAGGGCTGAATCCTCGCGGGTGTACTCATAAATTTCGGCAGCTTCCAGAAGCAGGTCAGGCGTGCCGAATCCGTTTCCCTCGCCCCGCGGCGAGACCCAGACGTCCACCCGGTCGCCCGTGGCGGTGCCGGCAGGCAAGGGATCCTCGACGGTGAGGCCCACGGGGTTGCGATCGAGTGAGTCAGCCACTCCCACTCCGTCGGAAGGGAGCAGCTCACCGGCCGATACAAACCGCGTCGCGACTGCGTTATCCGGAATGCCCTCGCCCGCCGTCCGGTATGACCCCTCGACATCGCCGAGCCTTACGTCAACGATGCGGAGGTCCTGATCGGTAAGCTCCGACCCGACAGGCAAATCCGCACGGGCCGCGTACACTCCGGTGGTCTTGTCCGCGCCCTCGACGAGCGCGATGACACCGGCGGTGGAGGCACATACCAGCAGCACACCGACGAGAAGGCGCGGATCCTTCCAGGATGGCTTGCGTAGACGAACCGGCGCAGGTGCGCCGGCCGGACTGTCGATTCTGAGACTCACATTTCCCCTGTTCCCCGCCGTTCGCGGCGTGATTTTCAGGTCTACACGCCATCAGCAATTCTCTGCCAGTAAACAGGCAAATGGAAACCAACCGAAGGAATCGGCAACAAACTGTGGATATCGTCGTTCTCCGAACCACGGAGTGGCAAGATGGTTGAAGAACGTATTCTTGCGTGGATCGGGAGGAAGACGGCTTTCATGGCAGAGAAACGGTTCATGACACTTGCAGATGTGGGCGAAGTTCTCAACATCTCGTCGTCTCAGACCTACGCCCTGGTACGCTCCGGCGAACTCCCTGCAATTCAGGTCGGCGGCCGCGGACAGTGGCGGGTGGAGACCCAGGTCCTTGAGGACTATATTGCCCGTGCCTACCAAAAGACGGCAGCCAGCGTGAGGGACGGTCTGCACGCGGAGCATGACGCCTAGGCACATGGTCCGGCGCCGATCGGGGGCGGCACCCTACTCAGGGTGCCGCCCCCACTCATTCCCCGTGGTCCGTACCGACTAACGGGAAGCAACCGCTGCGATTCCTGAGAAGGGAACGGCATAAACGGTGGTGACCCGCGCCGAGCGCCGCACCTCCCCGGGCAACACAGCCGCGATCTCGAAGAAATCCCTTCCAACACGGTCTATTGTTCCCTCGATTCGACCACGGCCGTCCGTTCTGTGAACCGCGACCGGCCTGCGTTCCCGGGCCAGGGTCCGGAGAGCCGAGCCGAGCCCGAGCGCCGCCTGAACACGGGATGTCTCGCCTGCGATCCGCCGGCCCAGTCCTTCCACATGCTGAATGGCACCCAGCCGGACCAGTGTCTCCGCTGCCGCCGTACTCAGGACCAGCCACTCTGACCCCAGGTGCGTCAGTTCTCCCTCAAAGAGGTCTCCGCCCGAGGTTCCCACCTTCAGCGTCAGCCCTACCTGTCCGCGAAGACGCTCCGCAAGAGTCACCATCCCTTGGTCCCGACGGACCCGGTCGGCTATTTCAGCCTCCCGCTCGCCCCATTCAGCGGCCTCCAGCTGGGCTTCCATGTCTTCGAAAAGGGCTTTCCAGCGCATCAGCCCACCCTACGGCTGGGGATTTATATCGGTCAACCTGTAGACATCAAACGCGATACAGGATAGACATAGCTCATCAAACCACATCAAACTACATCAAACTTGCTAAAAGAGGCCGGAATGAGATCAGGAATATTGTCATCGCTGCTCGCGCTTGGGGTTCTGCTGCCGGGGAGCGCCCTATTGGTCGCGGGGACGTCCCTCCTGAATGGCCACAGGTCGACCGCTGTGCCCTCGGGGCTGACCTCGCTGGTGGGGATGGGCGTCACCATGTTCGGGATGCTCGTCCTGCTTTGGCTGGGCTTCAGTTTCTTCGCCGCCCTTGCAGCGGAGCTGCTTGTCCGGCGGGGCCACGATCACGTGGCCCGCTGCCTGGGTGTGTTCGTCCCCATATTCATGCGCCGGGCTGCCTGCCTGGCATTGGGCACGAGCCTCGTGGCCGCACAGCCTGCCTATGCACATGCGGATCCGGCCGCCTCATCCCCCGCAGTGACCGCGCCCCTGGAGGCCCCTGGAGAACCATCGGATCTCGACCCCCAGTGGATTCCGGTCGAGTCACCCCGCGTACTGGGGCCGTCCTGGCAACCGACAGTCCTGCCGCCCGGCGGTGGTCTGCTGGTCAAAGAAGTCCGCGAGGGCCGGTCCATCATGACCCCGGCTACAGCGGAAATCATCGTGCGGCCCGGCGACTCGCTGTGGGCAATTGCGGCCCGCCACCTCGGACCCCAGGCAACCGACGTCCGGATCGCCGAAGCCTGGCCTCACTGGCATGCAGCAAATAGAGACCTCATCGGGGATAACCCGGACCTGCTTCAACCCGGGCAGGCACTCCGTCCTCCGGCGGCTACGCCGACACAATCGAAATAGGGTGAGGATACCCGTGAGCCCCCTTTCCCACGTGCGCCCGGCATCCGGCGCAACCGAGCTGGCACGCGTCAGCGGCGCGCCAAGGCCGGTCCCGGTTTCCGCCGCAGTGTCCGCCGCCCGAGAGCAGACCGCAACTGTGCTGCCGCTCGCTCGTCCTCCGGCTCCGAGCCCGGTACCCGAGATCCCGCCTGAAGTCGAGGCAGTCGCGCGCAGGGTAGCCCGCGGAGCGCTGGAGGTTATGGGCGGAACGAGACCCTTGCAACAGATGTCCAGGCTGCTCGACGCCCGCAGCTACGAACGCCTTCAGTTGCGGTCCAACCTGATCCGCAGCATTCACGAATCCCACGGCGGCGCCGCTACGGGCAACGCTCTACGGCTCCACCGCAACGTCATTATCCGGTCGGTCCGTATCTGTCCCATCACGCCGAACATCTTCGAGGGTTCGGTGGTCGCCGCCGAGCAAAAGCGCGCCCGGGCAATAGCGCTCAGAATCGAACGTCTACGCGGACAGTGGCGCGTGACCGAACTCCAGATCGGCTGAGGCCATGCAGATGCTACCGAGTCGGCGCAGCTACTTGCGCCGACGCTTCGCCGATGATCGCTGCTCGGCGCGGGTTCCCTTCTCCGCGTCCGATTCGCTGCGACGACGCTCAACCCGGGTTTCGACGCCGCCCTGCGCGTTGGGGGCGGTGAAGGCCAGGCTGGCCGGACGCTCGGGCTCTTCGAGTCCCGCCGCCTTGATGATCGGCGTATCAACCAGGCCCCGCCCATCGGCAACGCCCGGCAGGCCTGCCTTCTGCGCGGGGGCCACTTCAACGTCGAGGTTGAAGATATAGCCGATGCTCTCCTCGCGGATGGCCTCCATCATCGCCTGGAAAAGCACAAAGCCCTCACGCTGATACTCAACGAGCGGATCACGCTGTGCCATGGCACGCAGCCCGATGCCCTCCTTGAGGTAATCCATCTCGTAGAGGTGCTCCTGCCACTTCCTGCCGATGACTGAAAGCACGACCCGTCGCTCGAGTTCACGCATCGACCTCTCGCCAAGCGCCTCCTCGCGCTGCTTATACGCAACCTTCGCATCCGAAAGAATCTCCGCATGGAGGAAGTCGCGAGTGACCTTCGGCTTTCCTCCGGCTTCCTCCAGCACCTCATCGATCGTGAGGCTGATTGGGTAGAGCGTCTTCAGGTTGGTCCACAGCTGTTCGTAGTCCCAGTCATCGCCGTGTCCCTGGGCGGTCGCTTCATCGACCATGGCCGTGACGACATCCTCCAGGAAGTGCTCGACCTTCTCATGCAGGTCATCACCCTCAAGAATGCGTCTGCGATCGCTGTAGATCGCCTCGCGCTGCCTGTTCAGGACGTCGTCGTACTTCAGGACGTTCTTGCGCTGCTCGGCATTGCGGCCCTCAACCTGCCCCTGCGCGTTCTCGATCGCCTTGGAGACCATCTTCGACTCCAGTGCGACATCGTCAGGCATCGAGGAACTGTTCATGATGCGCTCCGCCGCACCGGAGTTGAACAGACGCATGAGGTCATCGGTGAGCGACAGGTAGAAGCGGGACGCTCCCGGGTCTCCCTGCCGGCCGGAACGGCCCCTGAGCTGGTTGTCAATGCGCCGTGATTCGTGCCTCTCGGTGCCGAGCACATACAGCCCACCGAGGTCGCGTACTTCCTGCTGCTCGGCCTCCACTGCCTCCTTCGCGGCAGCGAGCGCGTTGGGCCATTCCGCCTCGTATTCCTCAGGGCTCTCGGCCGGGTGAAGCCCCTTCTTTTCCATTGCGGCCACAGCGTTGAATTCAGCGTTTCCACCGAGCATGATGTCCGTTCCACGACCGGCCATGTTCGTTGCCACGGTGACCGCACCTTTGCGGCCGGCCTGGGCCACGATCGCGGCCTCGCGGGCATGGTTCTTCGCGTTCAGTACTTCGTGCCTGATGCCGGCCTTCGCGAGCTGCTTCGACAGGTACTCGCTCTTCTCGACGGACGTGGTGCCGACAAGAACCGGCTGACCTTTCTCGTGCCGTTCGACGATGTCCTTGACGACCGCGTCGAATTTCGCCACCTCGTTCTTGTAGATGAGGTCGGAACGGTCTTCCCGGATCATCGGCCGGTTGGTGGGGATGGGAACTACGCCGAGCTTGTAGGTGCCCATAAACTCGGCAGCTTCCGTCTCGGCTGTGCCGGTCATGCCGGACAGCTTGTCGTACAGACGGAAATAGTTCTGAAGGGTTACCGTGGCAAGCGTCTGGTTCTCGGCCTTGATCTCCACGCCTTCCTTGGCCTCGATCGCCTGGTGCATTCCCTCGTTGTAACGACGGCCGGCGAGAATACGTCCGGTATGTTCATCCACGATCATGACCTCGCCGTTCAGGACAACGTAGTCCTTGTCCCTCTTGAAGAGTTCCTTCGCCTTGATTGCGTTATTAAGGAAGCCGATCAGGGGTGTGTTGGCGGATTCGTAGAGGTTATGGATGCCAAGGTAGTCCTCGACCTTCTCGATACCGCTCTCGAGCACACCCACCGTGCGCTTCTTTTCATCGACTTCATAGTCGGTGTCGCGGGTCAGACGGGTGACCACCTTGGAAAACTCGGTGTACCAGCGATTCACGTCCCCGGAAGCCTGCCCGGAGATGATGAGCGGCGTACGGGCCTCATCGATCAGGATGGAGTCGACCTCGTCCACAATGGCGAAATTGTGTCCGCGCTGCACCAGTTCACTTGCGCTCCAGGCCATGTTGTCACGGAGATAGTCGAATCCGAACTCGTTGTTTGTTCCGTAGGTGATGTCCGCAGCGTACTGGGCGCGGCGCGTCGCCGGGTCCTGTTTTGACAGAATGCAGCCGCAGCTGAGCCCGAGGAAGCGGAAGACACGACCCATCAGATCGGACTGATATTCCGCGAGGTAATCGTTGGTGGTCACTACATGGACGCCGTTGCCCGTGAGTGCGTTCAGATAGGCCGGCGCGGTAGCCACCAGGGTTTTACCCTCACCGGTCTTCATCTCGGCGATATTCCCAAGATGCAGGGCCGCGCCGCCCATCAGCTGCACGTCGAAGTGACGCAGGCCGAGGGTACGTGCCGAGGCTTCCCTTACCGCGGCGAATGCCTCCGGCAGGAGCGCCTCAAGGGTCTCGCCCTCCTGGTAGCGCTTCTTCAACTTGTCGGTTTCGCCGCGCAGCTCCTCGTCGCTGAGGCCCCGGAATTCGTCTTCCAGTACATTGATCGCATCGGCGTAGTTGCGGAGTTGCTTCAGTGTCTTCTTATCGCCGGTACGAAGGACTCGTTCAAGAAGTGATGGCACTGGTATTTGCTCCCAATCTAGGTACGCCGTTTACTGGCGGGTTCAGTCTACGTGAGAGACGTCCTGTCCCCCGATTTAGTTCCCGGCCAAACTCGCCGGCCAGATGCGCGGCGACCTCGCCTGCGAGATCCCCCCGGGGTTCGACATCGATGCGCTCCAGGCCCAACCAGTCAGCCATCAGCACCAGCTCCGCGGCCAGCTCGACGGCGGTGTCCGCCGGTGCCGAAGACTCACCGTATGCGCCGCGCACGACCAGGCGGTTCTGGGCACGGTCCGCCTTGAGGTCGACCCGCGCGGCCATGCAGTCGCGCAGGAGGAACGGCAACACATAGTAGCCATACCTGCGCTTTCCCGCCGGAGTATAGATCTCGATGCGGTAGTGGAATTCAAACAGGTTCTCCAGCCGCCGGCGCTCGAAAACGGCAGAGTCGAAAGGACTCAGCAGCGCCCTTCCCGTGGCTGCCCTCGGGAGCACCGAGCCGGCATAGCGGTAGGCGGGCTGGTTCCACCGGTCGATCGTGACGGGAATGAGGGTGCCGCGCTGGACGAGGACGGATAGTGCTTCATCGGTAGCCTTCATCGGGAGGCGGAAGTAGTCAGCAATACAGCGGACGGTTCCGACCCCGATGGCCCTGGCAGCGCATTCTGCCAGGTGGAGATACGCTTCGGCAGCGGGGACTTCAAGCTGGGCGGCCCGCGGATCCGGCAAGACTTTTTCCGTCAGTGCGTAACGCCGCTCGAATTGCGCGGTTCTCCCCGCAGACGAGACCAATCCACGTTGGAAGAGGTCCTCGAGGACCCTTTTCGCCGAGCTCCAGTTCCACCCCCACTGATCTGTCGTCCTCTGCTCGATGTGGCCGATACGTTCCTGTACTTGCGCTGCGGTCAGGGGTCGGCTCCTCGCGAGCAGATCAAGAATGCGGCTGGCGAGGGAATCCCTCAGCTCCTCGGGCAGCGAAGCAGCGCCCGCCCATTTTCGGGTCTGGGTTGAGACGAGGTATGGAAAGAGCTCCGGCAGAACCAGGGATGCCTCATGTGCCCAATACTCCACCAGGCGGCGCGGGCCCATGGATGAGAAACGGTCCAGAAGGGTTCGGTCGTAGACACCCAGGCGCGCGAACAACGGTAGGTAGTGGCTGCGGGCCAGCACGTTGACGGAATCGATCTGCAGAAGCTGAAGCCGGGCAAGGGTGCGGCCCACCTCCCGGGTTCCCGGTGATCTGGTGGGCCGCTCCCGTGCCAGTCCCTGCGCCTCCAGCGCGATCCGGCGTGCCTGATGGAGGGTGAGGGAATAGGTCATTGCCTGATCATAGATTCCTGTCAGGCACTACGCAGTTGCTGCCTCCCGTGCCCGGTAGGCGACAAGCTCTTCGTGCGGGTCTTCCGGCCCGTCCGCGCACTTCGCGTCAAGGGTGATGACACCGTAGGTCCACCCCTGGCGCCGGTAGACAACAGACGGTGCACCAGTCTGTGAATCCACGAACAGGTAGAAATCGTGGCCGACAAGCTCCATGTTGTCCACTGCGTCATCGAGGCTCATCGGGATTCCCGAGAAGACCTTCCGGCGAATCAGGACGGGCGAATCGCCGGCAGGGACGTCATTGTCGATCTCATAGTTCGGCATGTCGACCGTGTCGGCGCTGCCGGTGTGGTTGGACGACGCCGCATAGATCGGTTGATCCGTACTCGCCGGTTCCAGCGTGGCGGTCGCCTCCCTGACCGCAACGGGTGTATGCCTGCCGTGATGCACCTTGCGGCGGTCCCGCGCGCGGCGAAGCCGCTCCAGCAGTTTGCTGTACGCGAGGTCGAATGCCGCGAACTTGTCCGCTGCGGAAGCTTCCGCCCGGATGATCGGCCCCCTCTGCATCACCGTGAGCTCCACGGTCAGCGCACTGTCTGCCTGACGTGCGTTGGGCTCCTTGGTGACCTTCGCGTCAAGCCTTTGAACCTTGTCCCCCAGTTGTTCGATTTTGTCGATCTTTTCCTCCGCATATTCGCGGAAGCGGTCAGAAACTGCGAGGTTTCGTCCGTTGATCATAAATTCCATAGTGCCCTCCAAAATCGCTCAGGTGACACAACAGCGGCCGAGGATGAGCTCCTTCCAGCCGCTGTCGATGGGTAACTGTCTTCGTTGTGATACCCATACTTCACGGTAGTTCACCAAGTGTTTGAATTCACCCCTACCCGCCGGTTTTTTTCGATGGATCGCTCCGGGCGTTCTTCGGGATGCTTGGGACATCCCCCGGTACGGACGTCTATCGGGCTGAGCTGTTCTCCTTCCCACGGGGTGCCGGCGTCGCCGCGATCACCACGGCGCCTGAAACCACAGCCCCGGCGTTCCGGAGCACCCGGGCGGTTTCAGCGATGGTCGCTCCGGTGGTGAGTACGTCATCGACAATGAGGCAGGCCCGGCCCGGGCGGATGAGCCGCATCAGCGGAGCGGCTTCCATGCTGCCCACAAGGTTCTGCCGCCTCCCCTGCCTGCCGAGCGCCTTTTGCGTGCGTCCGCCCGAAGTGAGCGTCCAGGCCGTTCGCGGCCGCCAGCCGATCCTGACGGCGGCCGCAACCGATGTCCCCGCCGGCAGTTCCGCCCTGCGGTCCAATCCGCCGAGCAGCAAGGACAACGGATCATAGCCGCGACGCCGGGTCGAGGCACCGCGCGCGGGAACCGGAACGAGCAGCACTTCCGCGGCCTCCGCACAGAGCGTCCATCTGGCCTCATGCAGCGCACCGGCAAGCGCCGCCTGCAGCCAGCGGCCGATATCCGTATGGCCGTGGTTCTTGAATGCAAGCAGTGCGGCCGACAGGGCCCTGGCATAGGAGCCCGCTGCCATCACTGGGAGGGGACTGAAACCATCTGCGTCGGGACCGGCTGCACCCAGCCCGCATACCGCTTCCGGCAGCGCCTCCGCTCCCTGCTCGGCGCGGAACGGCCGGACGGTGGCGCGGCGCAGCGTGGCCGCACACCCGGCGCACAGGGAGTTATCCGGCAGCTCGCACACCACGCATTCAGTAGGAAGGATCAGCGAGCCGAACTCGCGCAGGGCGCCCTCCAGACGGCCGCAGGTGGGGTGCAGGCGAACGGCGTCCAGGCGTCGTTCCAACCCTGCCTTCCACATGCCTAAACCGTGTCACAGCGGACGCGGGGGCGTCGGCGATCCGGTCAGTCTGTGGATAAGGTCCAGGAACCGTCAGCCGGCAAAGGAAGGATCGCGCGCGGTGACGCCCTGATCCGTCCAGGTGTTTCCCACTACGCCGTAGATGCTGTTTCCGCTCTGCGCGAAGACGTTGGTGCGGCCGGTGCCTGCGCTGAGGTGCTGAAGACCGGCGAGGGGCCGGAACTCGTCCGGCTCCGAAGCGAAGGGAAGGAGTGTGGCGGTAACCGAACCCTCCGTGGCGGTATCCGCGACGACGACGGAGGTTTCGGTAACCCACTTTGCTGTGTCCACAGCCCCGGGCGGATTAAGCGAGATCGGATCGCTCAATGTCTGGGGCACGCCGTCCTCGCTCCGGCTCACACCGGACAACAGCAGCTGGCTCTGCCCGGACTGCTGGGCGACGATGAGCGCCCGCGCCCCGTCGCGGGAGATGCGGATCTCGCTGATCGTCCGGTTTCCCAGCCATGGCGCGAGGACATCGATCGCGTTGTCGGTACTTCCCCCCGGTGGGATCGCCCGCACATAGGAGCGCCCGTCGGAGGTTCCCGCCGTCCAGATCCAGTTGGCGGGATCATAGCTCGGTGGGGTCAGGTTCGATCCTGCCGTCACCGCTCGGACGTTCTGGCCCTCGCCGGTTGCCAGGAGCCGGGTCCGTTCATCGTTGAGGAATGCGAAGTTCCTGCCGTCATAGGACATCGCCGGGTCAACCGGATCGAATCCGGCGACGGAGGGCACATCCGCTGCGGGAGACAGCTGACCGCCCTCGAAGAAGGCCAGTTCATTCTCGCTGATCACTATCTGCCTGCTGGGAACGGCCGGGTCCAGTTCGGGCAGCACCAGATCGGGATCAATGTCGTACGGAATCGGCTGGCCCGCCCGCAGCTCCACCGAGTTCACCGTGTTGAGTCCCGTCAGCGTCACCCGGAGCTGCTGTTCCATCTGCTGGCGGCGCAGGTTGTCGGTTGCGGTGAGGATGTCCTGCGTGAAGTCGACCGTCGCCGTCCCCGATTCAATGGGGACGGATTCAACCGCAAGAGCTGTGTTTTCCGGGAAGGCGCTGGTTACGGCACCCTGGAGGTAAGGCGCCGGGCCGTTGATCAGCGCCTTGACGATATTGGTGGCGATACCCTGGCGGTTCACGAACCAGCGCACATCGGGAACCCAGTACTGGTAGCTGCTGCTGTAGTAGTAAAGCTCATGTGGTTGGAGAAGGTTCTCGGCATCCGCTGCGGAAATCATGATTCCGGTCGGGATCTCGGCGACGCGCCATTCTCCCTGCACCTGCTCCATTCGGACTGTCATGGATTCTGTGGTGCCCGGCCCCACGTTGCGCCTGATTCCCGCCGCGTCGATATAACCCGCCACTTCCACCTGAAGCTGGAGCTCGCCTTCGGTCGGTGTGGAGCTGATCTTGAAATCCGAGCGGTAGATGGTGATTTCCTGCTCCGGCGCCCAGGTCTGTGCGAGCGATGGAGTGAGATACGACCGGGCCACACTGTAGTTGTCCGAAACGCCGATTCCTGCCACGAGGAAGCCGTTGAGTATTTCCCCGGGCCGGGCGCCTTCCCGCGGGGGCGGCGGATTATTCACAAATCGAGCACCCGTCTCAGCCTCGGCGGTCGCCTCGATGGTGCCCACCGGCCCGGCCGTCGGTATGGAGGAGCAGGAGGTCAGGAGGAGGAGGAGCAGGATCACGAGCGGAGCGATCCGCCCGATAACGCCCGCGGTCATCGTTCTCCTCCAGCCGCGCTGTGCAGTGTGGGCACTGCGTCCGGCGTCGTGGTTGCCGTGGCCGGACCGGGCGGGAGCGCTGCCTGTCGCGGGGGAAGCGGCAGGGGAGACACTTTCAGCACGGAATCGCGGCGCTTCGGCAGCGTGAGCCGGAAACAGGAACCTTCCCCCGGTGACCCCCACGCCTGCAGCCACGCGCCGTGGAGCCGTGCGTCCTCAGTGGCGATCGAGAGCCCCAGTCCGCTGCCGCCGGTGGTGCGTGCCCGGGCCGGGTCCGCACGCCAGAACCGGTCGAACACCCTGGCCGCATCCAGCGGGGTCATGCCGATGCCGTGGTCACGGACGGCAACCGCCACGGCATCGGGGTTGGACGCGATGTAAATGTTGATCGGTTTGCCTTCGCCGTGTTCCAGCGCATTGACCACGAGGTTACGCAGGATGCGGTCGATCCGGCGGGGATCGACGTCAACCACGCACTTTGACTCGTTGGAAATTACCGTGATGTCCGACTTGTGGCTCTCCGCCAGGGGACGCGCGCCGTCGATGACGTGGTGGACGATCTGGAAGATATCGGTGGGCTCGGCGTCAAGAACTGCAGCACCGGCGTCGAAGCGGGAAATTTCCAGCAGGTCCGCGAGAAGGGCCTGGAACCGCTCGACCTGGTTGTACAGGATTTCCGCCGACCGGCGATTGACCGGGTCGAACTCCTGGCGTGCGTCATGGAGTACTTCCGCTGCCATCCGGACAGTGGTCAGTGGCGTCCTCAACTCATGGGAAACATCGGAGACAAACCGCTGCTGCATCTGGGAGAGCTGGGCCAACTGGGTGATCTGGTCCTGGAGGCTCGCGGCCATGTGGTTGAAGGACGCGCCGAGCCGGGCCACTTCATCCTCTCCCTGCGTCTCCATCCGCTCCTGCAGTTGACCCGCGGCCAGTTTCTCCGACACCAGCGCGGCGTGGCTGACGGGCCCCACCACGCTCCGTGTGACGAGCCAGACGATGGCTCCGATGGTCACCAGCAGCAGTGTCCCCCCGATCCAGGTAACTCCGTGGATGTAGTCCAGGGTGGCCTGCATGGATGAGAGGTCATAGATGAGGTACAGCGAGTACTCCGTCTGTTCCGGAGGGAGAGTCACTTTTGTGCCGAAGGCGATGCCCGGCACATTGAATTCGGTCCCCGAGGCTGAGGTGGCAAGCGTGATCGGGGACCAGTACTGATCGTCGCCGTTGCGCACTGCCTCGGCGAGCGCTTCCGGAATGGCCGAGGACTCCGTCAGTCCCGGGCTGGCAAAGGGCGACACGAAGATGCTTTCCTGCCCCGGTACGCCCTTGAGCATGAACTGCCGCGGCGCGTCGGCACCCCCACCCTCAAGGCTGGGGAGTGTGTCACGGACCAGCTGCGCTGTGGACTCCCGGTCGGTCACGGATGTCTGGGCGAAGATCTCCCGAACCTCGCTCAGGCCTGCGCTTGCCTCGGCCTTGAACTGGTCCAGTCTCTCCTGGTACAGCCCGTTGGCGATCTGGCTGGAGAGGAACGCGCCCACCGCCATGAGCGCGACTGCGGTGAGGACCAGGGTGGAGGTGACAGTCCGGAACAGTAGTGATCGACGCCAGCGCCGCGCTACCTGCGCCGTGACGGACCGGACCCACCGCCAACCCTGCGCGGCGCCCTGGGACGCCGAGCTCAGAGACTGGCCTGCCCGCACTTCCAACTTATGCTTGTCCTGCCTTATATCCGACGCCGCGAACCGTCAGTACGATTTCGGGAGCTTCAGGATCCCGCTCGATCTTGGACCGTAGCCGCTGTACGTGAACATTAACGAGCCGGGTGTCCGCGGCGTGCCTGTAGCCCCATACCTGTTCCAGCAGCAGCTCCCGGGTGAAGACCTGCCACGGCTTCCGCGCGAGGGCAACCAGCAGGTCGAATTCCAGCGGTGTCAGTGAGATCGGCTCCCCAGACCGGGTGACCGAGTGTCCCGCCACATCGATGCTCACCTCGCCGATGCGGAGCGTTTCAGGTGCCTTCTGGTCACCGGGACGCAGACGGGCTCGGACGCGCGCCACAAGTTCTGCCGGCTTGAACGGCTTCGGTACGTAGTCATCCGCCCCTGACTCCAGACCGCGGACGACGTCGGACGTATCCGATTTGGCGGTCAGCATCACGATGGGCAGGTCCGATTCATTGCGGATCTGCCGGCACACCTCGATACCGTCGATACCCGGAAGCATCAGGTCCAGGAGGACAAGATCCGGCTTGGTCGCCCGAAAGACTTCGACCGCCTGTGCTCCATCGGCACAGAACACCGGGTCGAAGCCATCGTTGCGCAGAACGATGCCTATCATCTCAGCCAGTGCCTCGTCGTCGTCTATGACCAGAATGCGTGCCTTCATATCCCCATAATCTCCCATTGCCCCAGCGATGTCGCATCGGCGCGCGCCATGCCCGCAGCCGAAGTGCCTTTGTCATCCTAGAGGACTATTTCGGGGCGACCCGCAGCCAACGTGCGCCGGAGCGCCGGCGATGGAGAACAATGGAAGCACAGAGCCCCGGCAGAAACGTCAGAGCCGGTAACTATAGTTCAGCGTGTAGGTAGCGGAGGGGCCTGGTACGTCCGGGCCTGAAGGAGCCGGCACCGGATCAAGCGGGCATCCGGCGGCACACCAGGGTAAGGGGATCAGCATGAGCGGGAACTTCCCGGAAGGGAAACCGGAGGATCGGCCGTGGCAGCCCCCGTCCGGGCCGCAGCAGTGGGGGGAAAATCTTCAGCCGCAGTGGGGCCAGGGCCAGCCCTGGCCGCAGGGGCAGCCGGCTCCCCAGGCGCAACCGGGATGGCCGACTCCACCGCCCGGCCAGTTTCACGGCTATCAGGCACCGCCCAAGCCCGGCATCATCCCGCTGCGCCCGCTGGGGTTGGGCGAAATACTGGACGGTGCCTTCCAGGCCTGCCGCCGCAACCCCCTCTCAACCTTTGGAACGGCAATCCTGTTCCAGATGATCGTCGCCGTCGTCACCGTTCTCCTGACCGTCGGGCTGACGGGCTCCCTCACCTCCTTCGACCCGGTCACCGCCTCCTCCGCGGAGATGACCGGGCTCGTGGCGTCTGCACTTTCCGTCGGCTCCGTTCTTGTCCTCCTGACCTCCGTCGGCGTACTCATCCTGCAGGGTGTGCTGATCATTCCCGTTGCCCGGGCCGTACTCGATGAGCGAACCGGTTTCGCCGGGTTATGGAAACTCGCCGGTCCCAGGATCCTGCCTCTGCTGGGGCTGGGGGCAATCCTCTTCCTCCTCTGGACCGTTTCGCTTGCCATTCTCATCCTCATCCTCGTCGGACTGTCCCTCGCACTCCAGGACGCAGCCGTCGCCATTGTCGTCATCGGTGTGCTGGCAGCCGTAGCCGCGGCCGTCTGGCTCAATATCAAGTGGGTGATGGCGCCGGCTGCCCTGATGCTTGAAGGCGTCGGCCCCATTGCCGCACTGCGTCGCTCCTGGACCCTCACCACCGGCAACTGGTGGCGGACGTTCGGAATCCTGGTGCTCACTTCGATCATCGTTTCGATCATCACGCAGGTGGTGGCGGCTCCGGTGTCCTTCCTTGCCTTCGGTTTCGGATCATTCACCTCGACCCCGGCCAGCACCGAAGCGGCACTGCTTGAGTCCTTACCCGTGCTCCTGATTGTTCAGGCGGTGACTGCGGTCTTCACCGCCATCGGCTTCGCGTTCCAGGCCGGCGTCACCGCGCTGCTCTACGTCGACCTCCGGATTCGCCGGGAGGGTTTCGACATCGTGCTGCTCCGCGAGAACGAGGCGCGGGCGCACGGCGCCTACTCCCCCATTCCCGGACAGTCGGCCGGCGGACAGTTCGGCCACCCGGGGGACGCACCGCCGCAGAGCCGGCCGGGAGACTGACGCCGGTGTACCACGCTGAACCGCTGTTCCTGCTGCCTGTCGCTGTGCCGGTGCAGCCCGACGCTGATGAGGCTCGCCGACTGCTGCAGGATGAGCTCGCCAAGGACGCCTACCGGCAGGCCGAACCCTCGCTCCTTGAACGCGCCTGGACAGCCGTCCTCACCTGGCTCGGTGAGCTCCTGGGCCAGATCAGAAGTGTTGACGCAGGAGTGGGGACCATTCTGCTCGCTGTGGGTGCCGTCGTCGTCATCGCTGCAGCTGTGCTCCTGATCAAACCGCGGCTCAACGCCGGAAGACGCCCTGATCCAACAGTTTTTCCTGCCCGGTCGAGCCTTTCGGCGCAGGCGCACCGGGAATTCGCAGAGGCTGCCGCTCGTACCGGAAACTGGGATGAGGCACTCACCGAACGGTTCCGCGCCATTACCCGCGCCGCCGAAGAACGCGTGATCCTCGACGAGCAGGCAGGGCGAACCGCCGTCGAGGTGGCCCATCGCCTGCAGAATCTGTTTGCCGCCCAGTCGGAAGAACTTCACTGGCTGGCGGAGCGCTTCAGTGAAGTGCACTACGGTTCCCGCCCGGCCGGCCAGGCCGATTACCGGCGTGCCGCGGAACTGGACCGGGAACTGCAGCGCACCCAGCCCCGTCGGCAGGCAGGCAGCGCGCAATGGGCGGCACCGGTATGACAGCGCACGTGCCCACCAAACCGCCGGAGGCCCGGTCCACCGGTAGCGAAGCCGCACCGACGGCTGCGGAAGTGGTGGGCGACGGCGGAAGCTTCCGCGCCACCGTACTCGGCAGGTTGGGACGCGCCCGCAGCTGGATCATCCTTGGTGTCCTGCTCGGAACCGCGGTCCTGCTCGGCGCGCTGGCCGCAGGATCGGGAGAACGGGAGCCGCTGTCCCCTGAGAACCCGGCACCGGAGGGCGCCCGGGCAGCAGCAGAGGTCTTGGGGCGCAGTGGCGTCGAGGTGGTCCGCGCAGAGTCATTTGACGATGCGGTGGGCGCATTGCAGGGACCGGATGACACGCTGCTCCTGCACGACCCCAATACCTGGTTGAGCGCGGAACAGCTTGCTGCCCTTGGCGGCGGACTCGCGGATCGGACCGTCCTGGTGGAGCCTGGACTTCCCGCACTGACCGAACTTGCTGACGGCGTTCGTTCCGCCGGGGTGGTTCCTGCAGAACCTGACGGACCCCTCGAGGCGGACTGCGCAAGCCCGGACGCACGCGCAGCCGCGGAGGTGAGCGCGGGCGGATTCTCCTACCGCGGCCAGGGGACCTGCTTTCCCCTACCCCAGGACGACGGTGCCGATCCCGCCGGCATCTTCGTCACCACCCCCGATGAAACCGTGGCCGTTCTGGGGCACGGTGCGATCATGAGCAACGGCCTCATCGATGAACATGGTAACGCCGCACTGACGCTGCGGGTCCTGGGAAGCACTCCGACACTGGTCTGGTACCAGCCCACGGCTGAGGACCTTGCAGTCACCTCCGGGCCGGTCGATCCCCGGAGCCTGCTGCCGGGTTTCGTCAATCCCCTGATGTTCTGGCTGCTCGTTACGGCGCTGATCGCTATTCTGTGGCGCGGCCGTCGTCTGGGCCCGCTGGTCACCGAACCGCTTCCCGTCCTCGTCCGCTCCTCTGAAACCGCTGCCGGCAGGGCACGCCTCTACCAGGACGCCGGCGCCGTGGCACATGCCGCCGAAACGCTGAGGGCAGCGACCCTGAACCGCCTCGCCGCTGCAGTGCGCATACCGCCGGGCAGCGCGCGTTCATCGGTCGTCGAGGCCGCTGCCCGGAGAACCGCCCGTGAATTCACCGACCTCGACCGGCTGCTCAACTCCTACATCCCCTCCTCCGACGCACAACTGGTGCAATGGAGTCAGGAACTGGAAAAACTCGAACAGGAGATCCTCCGTCCATGAACCAACAACACCCGCACCGGCCGGCACCAGCTGAGCACCAGACGGCTGAAGTCCCTGCCGAGGCAGGCTCAGCAGCGCCCGCCCACACACATCCGGCAGATCCGGCCCGCAGTGCCCTTGTTGCAGTGCGCAGGGAAGTGGCGAAGGCCGTTGTCGGGCAGGACGCAGCAGTGACCGGGATGCTCATCGCACTGCTGGCGAGGGGGCATGTCCTTCTGGAAGGTATCCCCGGGGTGGCAAAGACACTGCTGGTCCGCAGCATGTCTGCCGCCCTCAGCCTTGATACCAAGCGGGTACAGTTCACGCCGGATCTGATGCCCGGGGATGTGACAGGCTCGCTCATTTTCGAATCCCGTACCGCCGAGTTCACCTTCCGGGAAGGCCCGGTCTTCACCAATATCCTCCTCGCCGATGAGATCAACCGAACGCCGCCCAAAACACAGGCGGCGCTGCTGGAAGCGATGGAGGAAAGGCAAGTGTCAGTGGACGGCGTGACGCGCCCCCTGCCGGAGCCGTTCATTGTTGCCGCGACCCAGAACCCGGTGGAATACGAAGGCACCTACCCGCTCCCGGAAGCGCAGCTGGACCGCTTCCTGCTCAAGCTCACGCTTCCCCTACCCGGGCGCGACGACGAGATCGAGGTCGTGCGCCGGCACAGCGCCGGGTTCGATCCGCGTAACCTCGGCGACGCGGGTGTGACCGCTGTCGCGGGTGAACGGGACCTCGCGGCGGCACGGCACGCAGTACAGCGGGTGGGAATTGCTCCCGAGGTGCTCGGGTACATCGTCGACGTGGTGCGTGCAACGCGTTCCGCGCCGTCGTTCCAGCTCGGGGTCTCTCCCCGCGGCGCCACGGCCCTGCTGAACACCTCGCGAGCCTGGGCGTGGCTCTCCGGCCGTGACTTCGTCACCCCCGATGACGTGAAAGCTCTGGCCATGCCCGCCCTGCGGCACCGTGTGGCTCTGCATCCCGAGGCGCAGATGGACGGACTCAGCGTCGACAACGTCCTGGTTAACATCCTCAGCACCGTTCCCGTGCCGAGGTAGCAGTGGGCATCGCAGCATGAGCGTTACCGGTCGCCTCGTCCTCCTTGCGCTCCTCGGCGTTGTCCCGGTGCTCCTCTACCCGGGCCCTGTCTCCATCGCCCTGTGGGCAGCCCTGCTGGTTCTCGGCTCCGCACTGGACCTCCTGCTTGCGGCCTCCCCCCGGGCGGTGGGAGTCCAGCGCCAGCTGCCGGAGACAGTCCGGCTGACTGAGGGGACCATCAGCACGCTCACGGTGCGGAACCATTCCCGGCGTTCCTTCCGGGGCTGGATCCGTGAAGGCTGGCAGCCGTCCGCGGGCGCGCACAACCCGGTGCGCCATCTGAGTGTTCCGGCCGGTGAGGGCCGCAGCGTATCGGTACAGCTGGTTCCCCGCCGCCGCGGCGACCTGCGGGTGCACCATGTGACCATCCGGAGCGCGGGTCCGCTGGGTCTGGCCGCGCGCCAGCTCACCATCCCTGCGCCCGGCATGCTCCGGGTCCTGCCGCCGTTCCGTTCCAAACGGCTGCTGCCTTCCAAGCTGCGGCGCCTTCGTGAACTCGACGGACGGGCAGCAGTGCAGATCCGGGGAGCCGGAACCGAGTTCGATTCACTCCGCGACTACGTTCGCGGAGACGACGTCCGGTCGATCGACTGGCGTGCCTCCGCGCGGCGGCGCGACACCGTTGTCCGCACCTGGCGGCCCGAACGGGACCGCCGCGTAGTGATCGTGCTGGACACGTCGCGGACTTCAGCGGCCCGCATCGAGGACGAACCCCGCCTGGACACAGGGATCGAGGCCTCTCTCCTCCTCGCGGTACTGGCCCAGCGCGGCGGTGACCGCGTGGACTTCCTGGCCTTCGACCGCCGTCAGCGTGCCCGGGTCCAGTCAGCGGGAAAAGGCAACCTCCTCGCAAGCCTCGTCACTGCGATGGCGCCCCTCGACTCCGAGCTGATCGAAGCAGACTTCTCGCGCATCCCCGCACAGGTACGCTCCATCTCGGCCCATCGCAGCCTGGTGGTGCTCCTCACCGCACTCGACTCAGGTGCCGTGGAGGAAGGGCTGCTGCCCATGCTTCCCTCCCTCATCTCCCAGCATGTGGTGGTGGTGGCGTCGGTCCGCGATCCGCACCTCGACGAGCTGCGCCACCGGCGCGGGACGGCGGCGGAAACCTACCGTGCGGCCGCAGCGGAACGTGCCCTCCTGGACCGGGCCGCTATCAAGGACCGGATTCACCGGCTCGGCGCCGAGGTCGTGGACGAGCCCCCGCATGAGCTTCCGTCCAGGCTGGCTGATCTCTACATCCGTCTGAAAGCCGCGGGCCGGCTGTGACGGCGGCGGCGCCGAATGACTTCCACCAGCCCGCCTCCAGGAGAAATACATGACACTCTCGATCTACCAGCGCGCCCTCGGCGCCGACTTCAGCCGCCTGCAACCTGAACTTCAGGAGTACTTCAGCCTCCACGAGGATTCGAAGGAGTACGGAACCGGACGCGGCACGTTCGGCGTCGCCGGCGCGCCTGCTGCACTCCTGCGTCCGTTGTTCGCGCTCGCCGCAAGGGAGAACTCGTTCTTCCCGGAATACGAAAACAACGTGGACTTCACCGTGCGCAACTGGGCGCACCGCGACCCGTTCGGCAGGCCCTCGCTGACCGCGCGGCGTGGGATTTCCTTCAGTAGCGCCACGCGGGTGTTCGAGGACACCACGTCGTGGACCGGGGACCGGTTGGTCGATTATCTGGGCTCCCATCGCCGCATGGCCACCGCCCTGACCTGTGAAGTAACAGCCGACGGGCGCATGCGGATGATCTCGTCCGCCACCCGCCTGTTTGCCGGACCGCTCAGGCTGCCGCTGCCCGACGTCGTCGGCGCCCAGGCCTACATGGAGCAGTGGTGGGACGAGGATGAGGGCCGCTTCCGCATCAAGACCAACGTGCTGCACAGACAGCTCGGTCCGGTGCTCGTCTACGCCGGCTGGTTCAGCTATGAACTCACCCGGTACGACGGCGTGCTGCCCGGGGATGAGGCGCCGGCACGCTGGGAACGGCGCACCTGAGGAACGGCGTATCTGAGGGACGGCGGCGCCTCAGGCGTCCGCGATCGCCTGGTTGAGTGCATCGGCGCTCTGATGGAGGTGTGTCAGGACCCTCCGCGCGTGGTCCGGCCCATGGTCAGACAATCCGTCAGCGGGTACCAGTCGAACGGCACCGAGTGAGGCCAATGCCAGTCCGAGCCCCCGCCAGGGCCGCAGCAGCACGTCGGCTGTCTCCTGCACCCGGGGAGCACTGCCGCCGGCAAGCCGCACGCCGGCCCAGAGGGTCCTGCCTCCTTCGATCAGTTCGGCGAGGATCTCCCACTGACGGGTGGATACACCGCCGACCGGAACAGCAACTCCCAGCCCGGGCACCCGCTGCACGAGGGCGAGCTGTTCGGGCGTCCGGAGTGACAGCATAACGGCGGATGCTCCCGCGTTGCGGGCGCCATCGGCCAGGAGCGTCCAGGCTTCCACTGCCTCCTGTTCCGGTATGGCCCGCAGGGTTCGGTACCCGCTCGCGGTGGGTATGCCGCCGCCCAGCACGCCTGCGATCTCCGGTTCGTCCAGCTGCAGCGTGAGTTTCGCTCCCGGACTGGCGGCGGCCGCGCGGTGCAGTAGCGATGCGACGCCGTCAAGGAGCGCGTCGCGGAGATCGCGCCGGGCCCCATAATCGATGAGGGCGCGTTCACCGTTATGCAGGTGCAGGTTCGCGGCGAGCGACAGCGGTCCCCGACAGTGCACCTTGAGCGCGTGTGCCGGGCGTTCTTCCTCACCCACCAGGTCGGCGAGGACGTTGATATCCGTGGACAGCGCGGAGACCGCCCGCCGGAGATCCTTGCCGGGCCGGTCCACCAGCCTCCAGCCGTGGGGCTGGAGGTCGACAGGCAGTTCGGACAGTAACGCCGCAGTCCTGCCGATCTCATCGCTTCCTGCTCCCCGTTCAGGCAGGGAAGGCAGGAAGGGAAGGTTGGGGCTGCCGAGTTCACCGCGGATGACCCGGAGCGCTTCGACGGGGTCCTGACCGGGCCAGTCCCCGAGCGCCGTGACCGTCACCGCGCCGGAGTCAGGCAACGTAGAGTCAGGCAAGACGGAGCCGGGCAACGCAGACTCAGGCCGGGCGGCGTCAGGCCGCGAACCCGGACGAGGGACCGCTGCGTCGTCAGGCATCACGTGCGACGTGGTTCTGTGAAATGTCCTGGTGATGGCGAATGACCTCGGAAATGATGAAGTTCAGGAATTTTTCCGCGAACGCCGGGTCAAGGTTCGCTTCCTCCGCGAGGGCACGCAGCCGGGTGATCTGGGCTGCCTCGCGGTCAGGGTCCGCCGGCGGCAGTTTGTGTTCGGCCTTCAGATGGCCCACCCGCTGGGTGGCCTTGAACCGCTCGGCGAGCAGATAGACCAGAGTGGCGTCGATGTTGTCGATACTGCCCCGGACTGAGAGAAGCTCCTCCATGACTGCGGGATCAACTTCACCCGCGAGGGAACTCGCTGAGGGATCAAAACGGCGGGGTTTCTCAGTCATGGTTCCAGTTAAGCAGACTGCGCAGGGGCACAGCGCATTGTGTCCGGAACCGGCCGGGTGCTAACGCGCCGGCGCCAGATCCGGGCGCTCCAGGGACCGGGCCGAATCCAGGGTCGCCTGGCCCAGTACCCGGGTGCCCTGGTAGATCACCACGGTCTGTCCGGGAGCTACCCCGCGCATCGGTTCGATGAGCCGCACCACCAGGTGTTCGCGGCCGTCCTCGTCCCTCTCGACGTGGGCGCGCGCGTCGACCGGGTCGCCGTGGGCGCGCACCTGCGCCATGCAGTCGAATTCCTCGCCGGTGTCGACGGCGGGAATGGGCAGGCCCGCCCAGGACACCTTGATGCCGCGCAGTTGGTCAACCGCAAGCATGCGTTCGGGGCCCACCACCACGGTGTTTTCCTTCGGACGGATCTCCAGGACAAACCGGGGCTTGCCATCCGGAGCGGGGCGTCCGAGCTTCAGACCCTTCCGCTGGCCGACAGTAAACGCGTTGGCGCCCGGGTGGGTGCCGATCGTCTCGCCGTCAACATCGACGATGTTGCCCTCGCTGAGCTCAATCCGCTCTTCCAGCCAGCCCCGGGTGTCGCCGTCGGGAATGAAGCAGATGTCATGGCTGTCCGGCTTGTTGGCGACCGAGAGTCCCCGCCGCTCCGCTTCGGCCCGTACTTCCGCCTTGGACGGTGTCTCAGCGAGCGGGAACATTGAATGCTTCAGCTGCTCGTGCGTCAGCACTCCGAGCACGTAGGACTGGTCCTTGGCCCAGTCCGCCGCACGGTGCAGTTCGCGGCTGCCGTCAGCGTTCTCGATGACCTTCGCGTAATGCCCGGTGCAGACCGCATCGAAACCCAGGGCGAGGGCCTTCTCGAGCAGGGCGGCGAACTTGATGCGCTCATTGCACCGCATGCACGGGTTCGGAGTGCGTCCGGCGGCGTACTCGGCAATGAAGTCGTCCACCACGTCTTCCTTGAACCGCTCCGAGAAGTCCCAGACGTAGTAAGGAATGCCGAGGATGTCGCAGGCACGCCAGGCGTCCCGGCTGTCCTCGATGGTGCAGCATCCGCGGCTCCCGGTGCGCAGCGTGCCGGGCATGCGGGAGAGCGCCAGATGGACTCCGACGACGTCGTGGCCCGCCTCGACCGCTCGGGCCGCCGCGACGGCCGAATCGACTCCGCCGCTCATGGCTGCGAGTACTCTCATTGTCGTGCGTTCTCCCTTAGCTAAAACCTGTTCCTGCTGTCTGGATGGATGATGCCTGGCCGGACATGCCGGCTTTGCGGGCACGCTCGTATGCCTCAGGCAGTGCGGCCACCAAGGCGTCAACGTCTTCCGGCGTCGATGTATGCCCGAGGCTGAACCGCTGGGCGCCCCGGGCTTCCGTTTCACTCAGTCCCATGGCCAGGAGCACGTGCGATGGCCGGGGTACTCCGGCGGTGCAGGCGGACCCGGTGGAGGACTCCACGCCCGCCATGTCGAGCAGGAAGAGCAGCGAGTCCCCCTCGCAGCCGGGGAAGGTGAAGTGCGCGTTACCCGGCAGCCGGTCGACGCGCGGCCCCCTCAGTACCGCTTCCGGCACAACACGCCCGACGCCGGCGATCAGCTGATCCCGCAGGTCCACCAGCCGTTGGGACTCTGCCGGAAGGTGGGCGACGGCGCCCTCCGCTGCCGCGGCAAACGCGGCGATGCCGGCGGTGTCCAGGGTGCCGGACCGGATGTCCCGCTCCTGTCCGCCGCCGTGCTGCACGGGGGTGAGCTTCACGGCCCGCCCCACCAGCAGTGCGCCCACGCCGACGGGTCCTCCGATTTTGTGTCCGCTGACGGCCATGGTGGCAAGCCCGGAGTCGGCGAAGGAGACCGGCACGGAGCCGAAGGCCTGGACCGCATCGGAGTGCACCGGGATCCCGTGCCGGGCAGCGAGCGCGGTAATGTCCGCAACCGGCTGGAGCGCTCCCACCTCGTTGTTCGCCCACATCACGGTGACCAACGCGATCCGGTCTGCGCCGGCGTCGAGCTCCTGCTCAAGGACGTCCAGCCGGACGATGCCCTCTTCGGTGACCGGAAGCCAGATGACGTCCGCACCCTCATGCCGCTCAAGCCACTCGACGGCATCCTGGACCGCAGGGTGCTCGACGGCGCTGCACAGGATGCGCGTCCGCCGCGCGTCGGCATCGCTTCTGGCCCAGAAAAGGCCCTTCACAGCAAGGTTGTCAGCCTCGGTCCCCCCGGAAGTGAAGATGACCTCGGAAGCGTGCGCACCTGCCGCGCGGGCAAGGGTTTCACGGGCGTCCTCGACCACCCTGCGGGCACGCCGGCCGGAGCCGTGCAGCGACGAGGGGTTGCCGCTGCGGCTGAGTTCGGTGGTGAGTGCGGCGAGCGCGGGCGCCGAGAGGGGCGTGGTCGCCGCGTGATCAAGGTACACGGGCACCCATCGATTCTATCGTTGGCGGTCTCCAAAGCCGAACGCAGCCCGTTGAATTGTCAGGACACGCCGCTTTCCCACCTCCAGAAGGGGTGTATCCTGCCAACTCGGCGGGCGCGGCCCGCTGTCAGGATGGACTGATACAAATGAGCTGTGGAAAAAACCCCCGTGCGTACCGGCTCCCCGCAGTTTCTTCCCCGCCTGCTGCACCCGACGCATGAGTTCGGACCACGCACCCTCGATTTCAACCGCCGGATCGCCCTGATGGCGATCATCAACCGCACACCGGACTCCTTCTACGACGGCGGCCGCACCTTTGCGCTGGAGGCCGCCGTGGATGCCGCACTGCAGGCAGCCGACGACGGCGCCGACTGGGTGGACATCGGCGGGGCACCCTTCGCACCCGGTCCGGCCATACCGGCCGGCGAGGAAGCCGACCGGATTGTTCCGGTGATCGAAGCGGTGAGGGCGGCCTCCGACGTCGTCATCTCCGCGGATACGTTCCTTCCGGAAGTGGCGGAGAAAGCCATCCGGGCAGGAGCCAACGTGGTCAACGACACCACCGGGCTGCGCAACCGGGACCTCGCCGCCGTCATCGCGGAGACCGGCGTCCATGTGGTCATCACCCACAGCCTGGCCGAACCGCGGACCGTTTTTGGACGGCCCGTCTACACCGATGTGGTCACCGAGGTGGCGGACTTCCTGGTGCGGCAGGTGGAACTGGCTGCGGCCCTCGGAATCCGGGAGGACAGGATCATCGTGGATCCCGGCCATGACCTGAACAAGAACACCCTGCACTCGCTGGAGATCACGCGCCGGTTTTCCGAAATCGCGCAGCTGGGATACCCCGCGCTCGCGGCCGTGTCCAACAAGGATTTCATCGGGGAGACGCTGGATCTGCCGAAGAGCGCGCGGGTGGACGGGTCCATCGCGGCTGCCGTCATGTGCGCGCTGGGAGGTGCCAGGATCCTCCGCATGCACAATGTCGCCGCGGCGCGCTCGGCGATCACCATGGTGGAAGCAGCGATGGGGTGGCGGGAGCCGGTGTACCTGAAGCACAACATGGGAGAGAGCAACCAGCCATGATCAACTCGTTGCTCCCGTCTTCCGCGCCGGACCTCTCCGACGAGGACCTGCTCGCGCTGTACGCCTACCCGGCCGCGCGCCCTTGGGTGCGGTTCAACTTCGTGGCCAGCCTCGACGGGTCGGCAACGCACCAGAGCGTGTCCGCACCGCTCGGCAACGACGGCGACCGCCGGTTGTTTGGACTCATCCGGCGGCTGTGCGACGTCATCCTGGTGGGCGCGGGCACGGTGCGCGCCGAAGGATACTCGGGCCCGCTGGTGAACGGGGAAGAAGCGGAATGGCGGGCAGCCCACGGACTCGCCGGGCACCCGGCACTGGCCGTCATCTCAGGTACCCTCGACCTCGATCCGGACAGTGACCTCTTCCGGCTCTCTCCGGTGCGTCCGCTGATTTTCACGACGACGGCGGCAGACCCACAGCGCGTACGGAACCTCTCGGAGGTTGCCGACGTCGTCGTCATGGACGGGGAGGGCGTCGGGACGCGCGCCTGTGCGGAAGAACTCCAGGTCAGGGGCCTGGGCCGGATCCTCTGCGAAGGCGGTCCCAGCATCTTCGGCCGTTTCATCGCCGAGGATGCCGCTGATGAACTCTGCCTCTCACTGAGCCCGCTGCTGACCGGGGGCGGGGGCGGGCGCATCGCTGCCGGTGCAGACAGTCCGGACCTGCGCCGCGTGACGCTGGAGTCGCTGCTCGAATCCGATTCCGCTCTGTACGGTCGGTGGGTGCGGGCCGCAGACAGCTAACGGGGAGGAACCACCGACACGTGGTTTCGGAGGTCGGACAGGGCCGCGGTGAGCAGCTCATCACGCGGGCAGGAAACGATGAACGCCAGCGCGGTGCCCGTGGTGTGGAAAAGCCGCAGCGAAACCACGCTCGCGGGAGTTTCCGCCGCCGCTTCCTGCCGGTAGGCCAGGAACTCGACAGACGCCGTCGCATTCCCCGGCGACTCTCCCCACAACCATGTGCTGCCCTCGAGGTATTCAGGCAGGATGCTCGGATCCAGGTAACGGAACAGGGCCTCGGTGGAGGCACGGTCGTCGCCGCTGACGAGGAGGGGGCCCTGCCTGGGCGTGTGGCTCAGCGATACTGTGCAGCCGGCGTCGCTGACGTAGACGGACTCGCCCTGGACGAGCAGGCCGGCCGGGGTCCAGCCGGGCGCCCGGGAGAGAGTTTCGGAGAAGGCAACCTTTTCGGCCGGCTCGATGTATCCACCGCGGTCGAAAGTCATGTCATTACCCACGATCTCCGAGCGCGGCAGCGGCGGCAGCCCGGGGCCGGCAGGGTCAGCAACTGGGGAGCTCGGCAAGGGCGCGGCCGGCACCGTCACAGTCGGGTCCTGTCCCCCGGCACCCGGCGGAACCGGCACTTCGATGCGGCACCCGGTCACCAGGACAGCGAGGGAACCAAGCAGGGCGCAGGTCAGGAGCAACCGAACCCGCCATGCCGCCACCGTGTGCTCCCCCATCGTCGAACCTTCCGTCCTGCCCGTCTACTGTAGCGAGCGCGCAGCCCTGCGCCCGCGTCTCACCGGATCACCGGATCACCGGATCACCGCGCCGTGCGCCTCGGCCACCGTCAGGGCCTGGGCAACGTCGACAACGGCGCCGTGGACGTTGAATTCAGCGGCATCGATTCCCTCGAGGGTGCTCCCGCGGAGGTCCGCCCCGCGCAGGCGGGCACCGTTCCAGGAGATGCTGGTCAGGCGGCAATCGCGCAGGGTGGCGTTCCGGAGGTCCGCGTTGCTGAAGTCGGCCTCGGTGAAGTTGACCTGCGAAAAGGAACTGCGCTGCAGGTCGGCTCCCGCCAGTGAGACGAAGGACCAGTTACCGCCCTCCACCCGGACCGGTTTCAGGGATGAGTCGCTGAAGAGGCTGCCGGTGAACCTGCACGCGTCAAAGCCCGCATCGAAGAAGTTGCAGTGCTCAAAGCGGCAGTTGTCGAAAGCACTGTTGACATGGCTCGACACGTTGAACCGCACGTTCCGGAAGACGCAGCCGCTGAAGATACTGCCTTCGCTGCGCAGTTCGGTGAAGTCGCAGTCGACGAAACGCAGCCCGCTGAAATCCTCGCGCCCGATACCGGCCGCATACCAGTCCAGCCCGCTCCGTACCTCACCGACGCCTGCCATGCCCCTGATGCTATCCGCCCATTTGCCGGTGGTGGACACACCGTTTACAGTCAAGCGCGGAACCTGCGAAGAACGTTCCGGATCCCGTCTCGGACGAAAGGCCCTCATGGCAGCCCCCGACCGCACGTACTACGCCGTGCTCGGGGTGGCCAGAAGCGCCACTGCGAAAGAAATCAAGGACGCCTACCGCAAGGCTGCCCGGACCGCACACCCTGACCAGGGCGGCAGCGCCGAGCTGTTCCATGAGGTGGCTGTGGCCTATGAGATGCTCTCCGATCCCGAGCGCCGCCGGCGCTACGACCGGACCCTCGGTACCGAGGACCCCCTGCCCGGGGCAGGGCGTCCGGCCTCCGCGGCGCGGCGACCGGCGCGGCAGCCTGCCGCCGAGGCCTATTCCCAGCCGCCCCGTTACGAGCCCGCTTACGACGACCCCCGCACCGCGCCCATCCCGCCCGCCCTGGCCGCCCAGCAGGTCCACGGCACGGCCCGCCGGCCAGGCGCGCTCACCCGGCTGCGGCCGGGCGCCGCGGCCCGTTACGACGGCGAGCGCGCCACCGCCCGCCTGATGGAGAGCAGCCTGCTGCCCGGTTTCCCGGCCGCCCGGCTGATTAACGGGCTGGCCTTCGGCGGCGGGACCGACGTCGGGCACGCCGTACTGGCCGGGTACCGCATCGCCGTCGTCGACTCCCTGATGGCTCCCCCCGGGAACTATTCGTGGGACGGGCACCGGTTGAGGCACCATGGGCGCCCAGCCGGGGATGTCCGGATCGCCGAGACGGTGAGGCGGATCCAGGATCTGTTCCCTGAGTGCAACGTTCGCGGCTGGCTGGTGCTGCACGGCAGGCAGAACAATCCCTTTGAGCCGATCGTGGACTATCCGCCGTCCCTGGACCGCTCCGCTCTGGTTTCCGTTCACGTGGCCAACGCCGGAACGCTGCTCCGCGAGGTCCGGCGGTTCCTCTCTGAGGGGCCGCAGCCGAACACCGTGCAGGTCCCGGTGCTGGCCCGTCTGCTCGGCGCAGCCGGGCGCTAGGATTGCACAGTGTTCCGCATTCTCTTCTTCAGACCCGAAATTCCCGGCAATACCGGCAACGCCATCCGCCTGGCCGCGGTTACCGGCGCGGAACTGCACCTGGTGGAGCCGCTCGGCTTCGACCTGGATGACACCAAGCTGCGGCGGGCGGGACTTGACTATCACGACCTCGCGGTCCTGACCGTCCACCCCGACCTCGACGCGGCGCTTGGTGCCCTTCAGCCGGAGAGGCTCTTTGCCTATACCGCCGAAGGAACCACCACGTACTCCGACATCCGGTACCGTCCGGGGGACGTGCTGCTGTTCGGGCCCGAGTCTGTCGGACTACCTGCCGCTGTCAAGAATCACCCGGCCGTCACCTCGACGGTGCGCTTACCCATGCTGCCCTCCCGGCGGTCACTCAATCTTGCCAACTCTGCGTCCATCGTGGTCTACGAGGCCTGGCGCCAGCAGGGATTCGAAGGCGCCCGCCTCCGCCAGCCCACCGTGAAGGAGTACTCGTGACCGACATAGGCAGCCTGTTCGACGACGGCGCCGAGTATTTCGAGCGCCTGTCGCCCGTTCTCTGGAACACCATGGGCAACGCAGTGGTTGCGGCCGCAGACCTGCACATGGGCGACTCTGTACTGGATGCCTGCTGCGGAAGTGGTGCAAGCACCGTTCCGGCAGCCCAGGAGGTGGGCCCTGAGGGCCGGGTTGACGCCGTCGATCTGTCCGCCGCACTGCTCGCCCTGGCCGGCGCGAAGGCCGCCGCCCTCGGCATCGGCAACGTGCGGTTCGCTCAGGCGGACGCCGCGGTGTGGACATCGGATGAGCCCTATGACGCGTTGCTGTGCGGCTACGGGCTCTACTTCCTTCCGGATATGACAGCCGGCCTTGCGCATCTGGCAGCGCAGTTGCGCGGCGGCGGCAAGCTGGCGATGAGCACCTGGCAGGAACACGCTCACCAGCCGTTCGGAACAATCCTGCGCGAGGTCTGCTTCGAGGAGCAGCCGTCCCTGCGGGACACGCCGGTTTCGGCTGCCAACCGGCAAATGGAGGACATCTCGACAGCCGGAAAGCTGCGCGCTTTCCTTGAGGAGGCCGGGTTCGGGGCTATCGAGGTCCATGAAACTCCGCTCCAGGTGCCGTTGGACGGCGAGCTCGCCTGGACCCTGGTGCTCGGCACCGGATACCGCTTCCTGCTGCCGGATGATGCCGAGGCCAGGGAACGGATCCGCAGCCGTTTCCTCGACAGGCTGGGCAGCGAGCCGACCCTCAATGCCGACTCCCTCATTGCGGTGGCTGTGCGTCAATAAGGGGGCCGTTCGGGACCCATCCTTCTCCGTCTCGGCCGCGAACAAGAGGTGTCAGCGGTTGCGGTGCATCAGGCACCCGATCTTCGGAGAATTGGTGGTGGACCATGGGCGGAGCGTCGCTCGGGCGGAGCGTGCTGAACCGCGCCGTGGCGCATCCTGTTCGGTATAGGCAGCCCGGCGCTTTATGCTTGAAACCTATGGATACGCCACGTGTAAGCCGGATAACCCCCACGAGATCAGCTGCTGATCATGCTGCCGGTGAATCCTCGGATGCCGCAGCTGGCCTTGCCGGCCTCCTCGCGCGGATCGCGGAGAAAGACCAGGGCGCGTTCGCTGAGTTCTACGCGCAGACCTCCCGCCGGGTGTACGGCCTCGCCCGCCGTGTCCTGATCGATCCGGAGCTGAGCGAGGACACCACCCAGGAGGTCTACCTTCAGGTGTGGAATATGGCAGAGCGGTTCAATCCGGACGCGGGCAGTCCTATGGCGTGGCTGATGACGCTGGCCCACCGCCGGGCCGTGGACAGGGTCCGGTCCGAGCAAAGCTCCACCGACCGTGAAGCCCGCTATGGGGCGGCTATGCAGGTCAAGGACCATGACGACGTCGTCGACACTGTCACCCAGCGGCTGGAGGCTGAGGCGGTGGTCCAGTGCCTGGAAACCCTGACCGAGACCCAGCAGGAATCGGTGCGGCTCGCTTACTACAGCGGGCTGACCTACCGGGAAGTGGCGGAAAAACTCGATGTGGCGGTCCCGACCATCAAGTCGAGAATCAGAGACGGATTAATTCGATTGAAAACATGTCTGGGGGTGAACTGAGATGCAGGACAAGGATATGAACAAGCAGTTTGCAGATGATCTACGGCAGGACCTGGCGGGAGGCCTCGCCCCCGAGTGGGCTGAGATGTACGCCCTGGATGCTGTGAGCGAAGAGGAGCGCACCACACTCGAGGACTACATCTCAGGCGCCGCTCCCGAGGTTCGCGACGCCTTCAACGCGCGGGTACGTGCTGCACGGGAGACGCTTGCCACCGCTTATGCCACCTCCGAGGAAGAACCGCCGGCCGGTCTCTTTGCACGGATCGTTGAGAGCCTCCCCTCCGAAGCTTCGCCGGCAGCGGCGCCGGCCGCTGGTCCCGTCGCTGCTCCGGTCGGGGATGAGCTCAGTGCCCGGCGCGGTGCTCGTCGCCCGCAGTCCGCCGCAGGCCGGTGGCTGCTTGCCGCAGCGGCCGCGGTGGTCGTCGTCGTCGGCGGTGTGACGGTCGCCCAGAATCTGCAGCCGTCCTCCATCGAGCAGCAGGTCCTCCAGGCGGTGGATGTCCAGCGGGAAGAAGTTACGATCGGGGACAGCGGCACGGCTGAACTGGCGTTTTCCGCATCCAGGGACGCAGCGGTGGTCACCCTTGACGGTGTCCCGGCTCCGCCCGAAGGGAAGGTGTACCAGATGTGGCGGCTTCCGGCGGACGGTGCAACTCCGGAGTCGCTGGGAACCATGACCGGCGAGGACGTCGCCCACACCGAGCTGGCGATTGAGGGAATCAACGCGTACCGGGGTCTGGCGATCACCGTCGAGCCCGAGGGCGGATCGGAGACCCCGACCCTGCCGATCGTGGTCGAGATTCCCTTTGACGCCTGACTAGAACCCTGCAATGGTGGCTTCGGTGTTCACCGGGACCACCTGGAAGGCCTCGGCGCTGGACCCGGCCGGCAGTCCTCCGCGCGCAGCGTTCGCTGCGAGGAACCCACGGACGGCAGCATTCATGCGGTCGAGGTCAGGGTGCTGGCTCGCGTGGAAACGCAGAGCGCGCATCTTGTCTTCCACATGGTCGGAGACATCAACAAAGTGGTTCTCCAGCTGCGTTGGTCCACCGAAGAACCAGAGCCACGGCACCCGGTAGGCGCCGAGGCCGCGGGCCGCCAGCTCAGGAAAGGCGTAGGGATTCTCGACCGCCGGGTAAATGGCACGCGTGACAGCTTCACCGCACGCCAGATGGTCCGGGTGGCTCTTCTGGATTCGCTCCCAGTTACGCTCCGGATGCATGGCCAGGACAATCTGCGGCCGCACGCGCCTGATGAGTTCGACGACGCCGGCCACCACGTCGACCGTCGGTTCCAGGTAGCCGTCCCGGTATCCCAGGAAGTGCACTGAGTCCACACCCAGCAGCCGCGCCGCCGAGCGCTGCTCTTCGCGCCGACGCTCCACGATGTCCGGACGGTGCTCATCCGAGAAACCACCGGCGTCGCCGTCGGTCATGATGCAATATTCAACAGCGACGCCGGCTGCACGCCACTTCGCGACCGTACCGGCGGCTCCGAAATCGATGTCATCGGGGTGGGCCACGAAGCACAGGACACGGCTCACACCCGCCTGGAGATCCTCGGGGATGGAGGCCGTGCTCACGTTCTGCGCTTCCTGATCTCCTCAGTTGCCTGCGGAAGCACTGAGGTCAGGTCTCCCACAATTCCGAAGTCGGCGATCTCGAAGACCGGCGCGTCAGGGTCCTTGTTGATGGCCACGATGATCTTGGCCGTCTGCATTCCGGCCTTCTGCTGGATAGCCCCGGAGATGCCGGCGGAAACGTAGAGCTGCGGCGAGACCGTTTTGCCGGTCTGGCCGATCTGGGCCGAATGGTCGATCCAGCCGGCGTCCGTTGCTGCGCGCGATGCTCCGACAGCGCCGCCGAGCGCATCCGCCAGATCCTCAAGCGGGCCGAAGTCGCCGTCCACGCCCCTGCCGCCCGCCACGACGATGCGGGCCTCATCAAGTGACGGCCGGCCGCTGGGTGCCTTCTCCGACCGGCCGGTGATCCGTGCGGCGGCGGGTGCTGCCACGTCAACCGGGTGGACGGCAGGTGCGGTGCCGCCCTGCGGCGCGGCGGCCTCCACGCTGTTGGCCTTGACCGTAATGATGGGCCGTCCGGTGGTCACTGAGGCGTTCACAGTGTAGGAGCCTGCAAACACCGCCTTGGTGACCGCGAAGCTCTCATCCACCGCGACGGCGTCGGTAATCACTCCCGATGAGAGCCGGATACCGGCCCTGGCCGCGATTTCCTTCGCCTCGAACGTGTTCCCGAGAAGCACCGCCCCAGCGTCGGCAGCCTCAGCCGCCGCGGCGAGGAACGCCGCCTTGCCCGCGACCAGCAGCTCGTCCAGGCCTGCATTCGAGGGCTGGTAGACGGCGCCGACGCCGTAGGCGCCGAGTTCGGCCGCAACCTGGTCTCCCAGCTCCCCCACCAGCGCGACGGCGGGCTCTCCAAGGGTGGCCGCGAGGGTCAGCAGCTCACGGTCGGTCTTATGCAGGTTCTCACCGGGCGTATCGATGTACACGAGGACTTTTGCCATTCAACGGCTCCTTGTAGGTTGTGTCGCTGCGTCCGCGGCCGCTACAGCAGCTTCTGTTCTGCGAGGAAATCGACCAGACGCCGCCCGGCATCGCCTTCATCGGTGATGATGACGCCCTGGGACCGCGCAGGGCGGGGCTGCGCGTCCTCGACCCGGGTCCATGCTCCGGCGTGCCCCACCTCCGACGGGTCCACCCCCACGTCAGCGAGTGAGAGGACACTGATCTGCTTTTTCTTGGCTGCCATGATGCCCTTGAAATTGGGGTACCGGGGCTCATTGATCTGGTCGGTCACCGAGACGATTGCGGGCAGGGTGCTTTCCACTGTCTCCGCCACGTTGTCACTCTCGCGGCGTGCGGTAAGGTGCCACGCACCGCCGTCGTGCCGCAGTTCAAGACTCGACGCAAAGGTTACCTGCGGCAGCTCCAGCAGCTCCGCAAGCTGCGCCGGCACCAGCGAGGTCTCCCCGTCAGTGGAGGCCATGCCGGTGAGCACCAGGTCCACGTCACCCAGATGCCGGATAACGGCGGCGAGCGCGCGCGAGGTGCCGGAGGCGTCAGAGCCGGCCAGTGCGTCGTCGGTGAGGTGGACACCTTCATGGGCGCCGATCTGGAGGGACTTCTTGACTGCGTTCACCGCGCCCGCCCCGCCCATGGTCACTGCCGTCACGCGGTGGCCCGCGCCGTCCCCGCCATGCGCTTCAACGAGCTGCAGCGCCGCCTCAAGGGCGTACTCGTCGAGCTCCGACAGGATGCTCTCCGAACGGTCCGTGGTGCGGTCGTCTCCATTGAGGTGACGATCGAACTGCGTATCCGGTACGTGCTTCACCAACACCGCGATTCTCAGCGCGGGAGTGGTCTCGTCCATGTGCTGCCTTTCCTCCGGCTTCCAGCTGGCCCGCACACAAGCTAACCACACGGGTGTGCCGATTACCGCAGCTATATGACGAAGCAGCGGCCCGCCGGTGCACGGGCCGCTGCTTCGCTGATTCCGGGGTCTGCCTGGTTACGCCGGCGCCTGTCCCACCGTGACATCAAGGGTCAGGGTTTCGCCGCCGCGCACGAGTTCGACCTGGGCGGATTCGCCTTCGGCGAGCATCCGGACGGCCGCGGTCAGGGCCTGCGGGTCTTCGATGGGCAGGTCACCGACGCGGGTGATGATGTCGCCTTCCTGGAACCCGGCTGCCTCAGCCGGGCTGCCCGCCTCCACGGTCTGGACCTGCGCCCCGATGGAGAAGGAGCTGCTGCCCTCCGCGTTGCCGGATGCTGCTGCTCCCACGCTGACACCGAGGAAACCGTGCGAGGCTTCTCCAGTGGCGATGATCTCCTCGGCTACGCGCTGGGCATAGTTGATCGGAATCGAGAAACCCACCCCGATGTTGCCGGCGCTCTCCCCGGTACCTGCGGAAGCGATTGCGACGTTGACACCGATGATCCGCCCCTCTGAATCAACCAGCGCGCCCCCCGAGTTGCCCTGGTTGATGGCGGCGTCCGTCTGGATGACGTTGAGATAGATGGAGCCCTGCCCGCCCGGCTGGGGCGCCTGGGAACCGTCCGGCGGTAGGAAGTTGAAGCCGTCTCCCGGGTCCTGTTCCGGCGCGTCGGACTGTTCCTCGGGAACAGCCGAGGACTGCACGCTGATTGTCCGGTTGAGGGTGGAGATGATCCCGTCGGTGACAGTGCCGCTCAGGCCCAGCGGCGCTCCGATCGCGATGGCGACGTCGCCGACGTTGAGGGCGGAGGAATCTGCGAGGGTTGCCGGCTGAAGGTCCGGCGCATCGATCTTGATCACTGCCAGGTCCGAGAGCGGATCCGTGCCGACCACCTGCGCCTGGAACACCCGGCCGTCATTGGTGCGGACCTCCACAGCGGGATCCGCCACCTGACCGCCGAGGGTGACAACGTGGGTGTTGGTGAGGATGTGCCCCTCTGCATCGAGGATGATCCCGGAGCCCGAGCCGCCTGAGCCGCCTCCGTTCACGGAAATCGTGACGACGCTGGGGGACGCCTTGGCTGCGGCGCCCGTGATCTGGTTCACGCTCTCGGTGTCGTTGACCACCACCGATTGGGGCTGCGCCGCGCCGTTGTTCGACGCGGGGTTGCCCGATTCAAGCAGCGCATCCGTACCGGCCGCGACGCCGCCGCCGACGAGCCCCGCTATCAGCATGCCGGCCAGGAAGGTTCCGGTGCCGATCCGCTTCTTCCCCCCGGACTGCTTCTCACCGGACCCTTCCGTGTGAGAAGGAAGTCCGTAGCCGTAAGAGGTATTGGCCTCGTCGTAGGTGTAGCGATCCGCCTGGTGGTCATCGGCCGCGTAGCCGGAATGCTGGAGCGGGGAAGTAAAAGGCTGCCCCGGATGCTGATCGGTGACCGGCTGACCGGAGTCCGCGGGAGGCGTCGTGGTTCCAGGAGGCGCCGGCGGATTCTGCGGGCGCGGCGGAAGCGGTCCGTTGTATGAACCGGGGTTGTTCTCGGTCATCGGTTGTCCTTTCACTGGTGCTCCCTGAACTATGCCAAAGCAGTCTGTGCCCGCGGATGACGTTCCCTGTACGGCACCTGTGAACCAACCGAAAGCCGTCGCCCTCGTCCATTGTCCCGCATCACCAACGACGCCGGCGCGTGCGTTTCGCTGCTGGCATAGCCCGGTGGACGGCCCCCAAACGGCACCATAGAATCGCAGTCAGGCGGACCCCTGGGGATATATGCCCTTGCGCGACGGTGGTTCGCCGGTTCCCGGAGCGCCCGGCGGACACTGCTGAAGGGTCATGAATGAAGCCAAGCATCACACGCATCGGCTCCGCGGCGGGTGTTGGGGCCCTGGCTCTGATGGTTCCGCTTGCCCTTGCACCCGCCCACGCCGTCGATCCTGTCGACTTCAGCTCCGGGACGACGGTTATCGATCAGGCCGATGTCCTCTCGGAGACTGAGGAGCAGCAGGTCGAGCAGTCAATCGAGCAGCTGCAAAGCGAACACGGATACACGCTCCACGTTGCCTATGTCGACTCCTTCACCAATCCCTCAGATCCCCTCCAATGGGCTATCGCCTCCGCCGAGGCCAGCACGTTCCAGGCTGATGACGCAATCTTTGTGGTCAGCGTCGGTGAAAGCAGGGGCGGCATCCTGGCGGACAGCTCAAGCGAGGTGGACAGTCAGTCCGCCGCCATCTACCAGAGCTTCGCCAGACCGGAGCTGAGCGACGGCGACTGGACGGGCGCCGCGCTGGCAGCCGTCACGGGTGTCGACCAGGTGCTCGACGGCGGCTCTGTCGGTACCGCCGAAACTGCAGCGGATACCGGAGGCGGAGGCTCTTTCCTCTTTCTTGGCGGATTGCTGGTCCTTGCCGGGGTGGGCGGCTACTTCTATCTCCGGTCAAAGCGTGGAAAACCCGCCCCCCAGCAGACCCAGCACGCCTCCGAGATAGAGTTCGGTCCCGGCCGCGGCGCTGACGGGCAGGTACTCGACCCGCTGGCCTCACTCAGCGTGGAGGACCTGCGGCGGCGTGCGGGAACGCTTCTCATCGCCGCAGATGACGCCATCAAGTCAAGTGAACAGGAACTTGGCTTCGCCCAGGCACAGTACGGCGATGACGCCGTCAAGCCGTTCGCCGAGGACATTGCTGTAGCGAAGGCGCACATGAGCGAGTCGTTCAAACTGCAGCAGCAGCTCGATGACCACATTCCGGACACCGAGGAAGACCAGCGGAAGTGGCTCGGGGACATCATTCGCCGGTGTGAGTCAGTGAACGCCAGCCTCCAGGAACACAAGGCTGACTTCGACGCGCTCCGCAAACTCGAACGCAACGCCCCGCAAGCGCTGGCGGACGCCCAGGCGGCGGCCGCCGACGTCGGAACCCGGCTCACCGCGGCGGAGGAAACCCTGCGACAACTGCAGAACCGGTATGCACCCTCAGCCACCTCGCAGGTCGAGGACAACGTACAGCAGGCACGTGAGCGTCTGCAGTTCGTCGACAATGCCGCCGCCACCTCCCAGAGGCACCTCTCGGACGGAAACACCAGCGCCGCCGTCGTTGCCGTCCGCGCCACCGAGGAGGGCGTGCACCAGACCAAGGTGCTCCTGGACGCCATCGACCGCCGAGCCGCTGAGCTCTCATCCGCTGAACAGGAGATGGAGCGGGCGGTGTCGGACACGGCCCAGGATCTCGCCCAGGCCCAGGCGATGGTCGCGGCAGGGTCCAACCCGGAACTTGCCGGGCCGGTGGCGGGGGCACGCGCGGCGCTGGAGTCGGTCAGGCAGGAAATCTCGTCGGGCCGGATCGACCCGGTGGCCCTTCTGCAACGCGTGGAGAACGCACACACGCAACTGGACGCCGCGATCGGCGGAGTCCGCGACCAGGCGGAACAGACCCGGCGTGCACGCGAAAGCCTGCAGCACACCGTCATGGCAGCCCAGTCACGGATTTCCGGCACCGCGGACTACATCCGCGCCCGCCGCGGCGGTGTGGGCAGCGAAGCGAGGACGCGCCTGGCGGAAGCCGAACGCAATCTCGACTACGCGCTGCGCATCCAGCAGGATGACCCGGTGACCGCCTTCTCCCATGCGCAGCAGGCATTGGCGCTTGCCGAGCAGGCCGGCCAGATCGCCCAGAGTGATGTGGAGGGCTTCGGTGGCAGGATGGGAGGCTTCGGCGGAGGCGGCATGTTCGGCGGCCGCGGAGACGGCATGGGAGGCGCGCTGCTCGGCGGAATCCTGATCGGCTCCATTCTGAACGGAGGCGGCCACGGCGGCGGACTCTTCGGCGGCGGTGGCGGCGGATTCAGCGGTGGAGACGGCGGCATGTTCGGCGGCGGCGGCTTCGGGGGCTTCGACGCCGGCGGCGGCGGCTTCGGTGATTTCGGGGGCGGCTTCGGAGATTTCTAGGTGAGCGATCAACAGGCAATGAACTATTCAGGAAGATCGAAAGGTATCCCATGGTAAAGCAATCGATATTCGGACGTATGGCCACGCTGGCGAAGGCCAACATCAACGCGCTGCTCGATCAGGCGGAAGACCCGCAGAAGATGCTCGATCAGATGGTCCGCGATTACTCGAACAGCATCGCCGAAGCGGAAAGCGCCGTGGCGCAGACCATCGGCAATCTGCGCATGCTGCAGGAGGATTACAACGAGGACCGCGAGAACGCGCGCAACTGGGGCAACAAGGCGCTGGCGGCGTCCAGGAAGGCCGACGAGTACCGTGCATCCGGTGACACCGCAGACGCAGAGAAGTTCGACAATCTGGCGAAGGTAGCCATCCAGCGCCAGATCACTGCGGAAAACGAGGCCAAGGGAGCCGAGCCGACCATTGCGTCGCAGACAGAGATTGTCGACAAGCTCAAGGCCGGGCTGAACCAGATGAAGGGCAAGCTCAACGAGCTGACCAGCAAGCGCGATGAGTTGATCGCACGGTCCCGCACCGCTGCAGCGCAGGCCCAGGTGCATGACGCCATGAAGAGCATCGACTTCATGGACCCCACCAGTGAAGTGGGCCGCTTCGAAGAGAAAATCCGCCGCGAGGAAGCCCGGGTCCTCGGTCAGGCCGAACTGGCCAATTCAAGCCTCGATTCCCAGTTCGAGAGCCTTGAGGACCTCGGGGAACAGAGCGAGATCGAGGCACGCCTCGCTGCGCTCAAGTCAGGCAGCGCCGCCTCGAACGCACCCTCCGCCATCGAGCAGGGCGAGGAAAGCCCCAAATACTGATCCTGCCCTCAGACGGTACGACGGCGGTCTTCCACAGGCCGCCGTCGTCCGCTTTTAACGCCGTCGTCTATCAACGCCTCCGGTCGCTTCTCAAAGGGACCGTCCGCTTCAACGGGACCGTCCGCTCTCAAGAACCACGCCGCGCATCAACGCAGCCGGCCGTCGTCCGCGGTGGAACCGGCCGCCGGTAGATTGGCACCATGGCCCTGACTGTAGTGTGGCTCCGCGACGATCTGCGCCTTGCCGACAACCCTGCCCTCCACGCCGCCGCAGAACGCGGTGAGGTAGTGGTCTGTTACGTCCTTGACGAGGTCAGCGAGGGGATCCGGCCGCTCGGCGGTGCAAGCCGCTGGTGGCTCCATCACTCGCTCACCGCGCTTGGCGCGTCACTGAAGGAACGCGGCATGGAGCTGATACTGCGATCCGGTCCTGCGCAGGCTGTGGTGCCCCGTGTGGCTGCAGAGTGTGAAGCGGATGCCGTCTTCTGGAACCGGCGGTACGGACTGGCCGAGCGGACACAGGATGCTGCCCTCAAGGCCTCGCTGGGCGACGGCGGATACGCCGTGCGGAGCTTCCAGGCGAACCTTCTGTTTGAGCCGTGGGAAGTGACCACGGGAAGCGGCACTCCCTATAAGGTTTTCAGTCCGTTCTGGCGCGCGTGCCGGAACCGGCCGGCGCCGCGGGCGCCTCTCGGTGTTCCGGGGTCGCTGAATGGCCCGGTGACGGAGTCTGAGGACCTTGCGTCGTGGCGGCTGCTCCCGTACGCCCCCGACTGGGCAGCCGGCCTGCGGGAAACCTGGGATCCGGGCGAGCACGCTGCGCAATCCCGCCTGCAGCACTTCCTGGCTGAAACCATTGACGGGTACGCCCGTGCACGCGAACTGCCCGACACCGAGGGAACCAGCCGGCTGTCACCGCATCTGCGCTTCGGCGAGATCAGCCCGTTCCAGGTGTGGCAGCTGGCCGGGGCCGATTCCGGGACTGCAGCCGCAGGTGATCTGACGGTTTTCATGCAGGAGCTCGGCTGGCGGGAATTCTGTTGGCAGCTTCTCTATCATCAGCCGGATCTGGCCACCGCGAACTACCGTCCCGAATTCAATGCGTTCCCCTGGCAGCAGCCCGTCGAAGAGGAACTGGACGCCTGGCGTTACGGCCGCACAGGCTTTCCGCTCATCGACGCGGGCATGCGCCAGCTGTGGCATACCGGATGGATGCACAACCGGGTACGCATGGCAGCCGGATCCTTCCTGATCAAGAACATGATGGTGGACTGGAGGGTCGGCGAACAGTGGTTCTGGGACACCCTGGTGGATGCCGACCCTGCAAACAACCCGGCGAACTGGCAGTGGGTGGCCGGTTCAGGCGCCGATGCGGCACCCTACTTCCGGATCTTCAATCCGGTGACGCAGAGCAAAAAGTTCGACGCCGACGGCGGTTACCTTCGCCGGTGGATTCCGGAGCTGCGCTCCGCCGGCAATGTCCATGAGCCGTGGAAGGAAGGCGTCAGCGGCTACCCTGCGCCTCTCCTGGACCTGAAAGCCTCGAGGGATCAGGCCCTGAGCGCGTATCAGGATCTTCGGCAGGCCTAGCTGCCTTCATGGAGCGCCGCTTGAGCACTTCAGGTACTGCGATCCAGAGCACGAGGATGAGGACGGCGAGACTCACCGCGGTAATGGTTCCGGCCGTGCGGTTCAACACGATGTCGAATATCAGTCCGGTTGTTCCGACAAGGACGAGTGCCACCAGCACCATGGTCGCTCGAAGAATCCGGTCGGCATTGCGGACAAGTGATTCCTTGATCCGCAGGCGGAAAAATGTCCGGTGCATGATCACCGTACCCAGCAGCAGGGCCGTGATCAGCGAGGAGAGCACCACCAGCGACAGGTAGATGGTGATCTGGAACGAGTCGAGATCGGTGAAACGGGACTGGAAGGGCAGGGTGAGCAGGAAGCCGGTGAGGATCTGGATACCGGTCTGAAGCACACGCAGTTCCTGCAGCAATTCGAGCCAGTTGCGGTCTACACGCTGCAGCGCTGTTTCCCCGCGTTCCCGGTCTCCGCCCACCGTGCCCTGATCGATCATGGACATAGTGTAGGTGAGTCGGGGAGAAATGGGCCGGAGAACAACAATGGTCCTGGAAGCTGGGCTTCCAGGACCATTGTCCTTTGTTGCGGGGGCAAGATTTGAACTTGCGACCTCTGGGTTATGAGCCCAGCGAGCTACCGAACTGCTCCACCCCGCGGCGTGATTACTACTTTACCCGCCGCGGGGTCGGATCCCAAATCGGGGCCATCTCCCCCTATTGGCCTGCGTCGCCGGACGCTCCGGAGAGCCGCGATTCAGCATCCAGCGCCCGCTGCAGTGCCTGGTCGAGACGCTCCTGCGCTTCACCGTAGGCGGCAAAGTCACCTTCGGCGAGGGCATCCTGGCCCTCCTGGATCGCCGCATTTGCTTCCTCGAGCGCTGCACGAAGGTCAGCCGCGGGATCCCCGGTGCCGGGCTCTGCCGGCGTGGTGGGCTCCTCCGTAGGCTCCGCCGTCGGCTCCTCGCCCGCAGGCGGCGCAGCCGGATCATTCGGAGTCTCCCCGACGTTTTCGCTGTCCCCGGTTTCAGCACCGGAATCGCCCTGGAAGACCTGGTCGAGGGCTTCAGCGAGGGTCGGCGCAAACCCGACCTGTTCACCGAAGCTCACCAGGACACGCCGCAGGACGGGGAAGGAAGAATCACCGGAGGACTGGACGTAGACGGGCTGGACGTAGGCAATACCTCCACCGATGGGCAGCGTCAGCAGGTTGCCGCTGATGACCTCCGAGGCACCCTGGCGCAGCAGGTTAAGCTCCTGGGAAACCTCGGTATCGGAGTTGAACAGGTTGGCGGCCTGGCCCGGTCCCACGGCGGAATCCTGTCCGGAGGAATCGAGCAGGCGCAAGGCACCGTAGGTCTCAGCCTTCACGCCGTCTTCTCCGGTACCGGCATCACCATCCGCCGCGAGGAAGCCGTAAAGGATGTTCCGCGGTTCCTGGCCCTCGGGAACAAACGGGATGAAGGGAGTAGTGAGCGAGAAGCTTGCCGACTCCTGGTCGGGCATCTGCAGGGAGAGGTAAAACGGCGGCTGCTTGACCGCCCGCTCACCGTCCTCCAGAGTGGGATCCACCGGCACCGCCCAGGCCTGGTTGTTGCTGTAGAACGGCTGGGTCTGGGTCACGTGGTACCTCGCCAGCAGTTCACGCTGGACCTTGAACAGATCCTCCGGGTACCGCACGTGAGCCATGAGGTCCGCCGACATCTCACTGTACGGCTGCAGGGAGGAGGGGTAGATCTCCTGCCAGGCCTTCAGGATCGGATCCTCATCGTCCCACGCATACAGGTCTACGGAGCCGTCATAGGCGTCAACCGTGGCCTTGACGGCATTCCGGATGTAGTTGACCCGCTCAGCCGGAAGGGCCGTGGAAACCCCTGTCGCGGTGAGCGAGTCGACCGTGGCCGACTGGAGCTCCTGCTGCGTCGAGTATGGGTAGTCAGCGGTAGTCGTGTACCCGTCGATGATCCACTTGACCCGTCCGTCGACGATCGCCGGGTAGGTGTTGCTGTCCAGCGTGAGGTACGGCGCCACCTTCTCGACCCGGTCAACCGGGTCGCGGTCATACAGGATCTGGGACTGATCGTTCACCTGGTCCGAGAGCAGGAGATCCGTGGACTGGAACTTCAGCGCGTACACCAGCCGGTTGAAGAAGTTCCCGACAACGGGGCCTCCGTCTCCCTGGAAGGTGCTGCGGGCCTCCTGGTCCGACTCCTCCGTCTGGGGCCTGTCGATCTCGAGCGGCGTCGCGCCCTCGGGTGCGCCGACAATCGAATACTCCGGCGACTCTTCCCCGAAGTAGATACGGGGTTCGAACGTGCTCTCGTCGCCCAGCAGGCCCGTGGAGGGGATACCCGACTGGATGAACGCCGGTCGACCGTCCGGCTGGACTGTCGATCCTGCCGCAGCGACGACGCCATAGCCGTGGGTGTAGTACACATGCTCGTTGATCCAGCCGGCAGGCACACCGGCCGTGTTGAGTTCCCGGACTGCAATCACGGTGTCCTCGATCTCGCCGTCGATTTCATAGCGGTCGACGTTCAGGATTTCCGGGAACTGGTAGTACTGGCGGAACTGCTGGAGCTGGCTGAAGGCATCGCTGACGAGGTTCGGATCCAGCAGCCGGATGTTGGCGGTGGTCTCGCCGTCCTCATTCAGGGCCCCCTCCTGGGGAACCTCCTCGACGCCGTAATCGGTGACCTGCACCCCGTCGAGCCCGTAAGCGGCCCGCGTCATCTCCATGTTGCGCTCGATGAACGGCTCCTCGCGGCTGAATTCCGAGGGCACAACCTGGAAGCGCTGGATCACCCAGGGGTAGACGCCGCCGGCAAGGATGGCAGTGATGACGAGCATTGCCGTGCCGATGACGGGCAGGCGCCAGCGGCCGATCACCGCGGAGACGATGAAGAGGACCGCAACGATCACGGCAGCCGCAGCGAGGATTGCCTTGGTGGGAATGACGGCGTTCACATCGGTGTAAAGAGCACCCGCCCATTTGCCGCTGCTGCTGGTGACTGTGGCGTACCGGTCAAGCCAGTAGTTGACCCCCTGCAGGATCAGGAAGAGGGCCGCGAGGACCGCAATATGGGTGCGCGCCGCCCTGCTGGTGAACAGGCCCTTCTCCTCAAGGCGGATGCCGCCGTACAGGTAGTGGGTGAGCACCCCTGCGATACCGCTGATCACGGTGACGCTGACGAGGAAGCCGAGCAGGAAATTCAGGAACGGGAGGGTGAAGACGTAGAAACCAATGTCGAGGCCGAACTCCGGATCGGTCTGTCCGAACGATTCAGAGTTGAAGAACAGGAGCATCCGCTCCCACTGGGAGGAAGCCGCGGTACCCGCAAACGCTCCAAGCACAATGGGAATGCCGAGAATCAGCAGCCGGCGGATCGGTTCAAGCTGAGCCTGGTAGCGGTTCAGGTTGTCCTGCACATTGCTGTCCGGAGCATAGATGGGCCGTGACCTGTAGGCGATCCGCAGGCTGAAGTACACGCTGGCGGCCATGATCAGGAACGCGGCCACGAAGAGGCCGATCCGGGACAGGTTCTCGGTGACGAAGACCTCGAGGAAGCCGAGCTGGTTGTACCAGAGCACGTCTGCGTACACCTGCGAGAAGTATACGAAGCCGATGACGAGCAGCCCGAGAACGATCAGCGTCGGCACCAGCGGTCCGCGCCGCCGGCCTGGGGATGAATATGGTTGGCTCGGCCTGCTGCTGAAAGGCCGGTCTGGTCCGGATGTCACTATTACCTCATCCTTGGGGGTACGGGTGTGCTGGGTGCGCTCAGCGGCGCACGATCCACTGTTGTTTATTCTGCCCTGTGCACGTCCGGGCCACACAATTCAGTTCCGCGTGCGGGTAAGCACCCCTGAATCGTGTCCCAATCGTGTCCATCCTCACCCGGTTACGGCGGTCAGTCCGGTTACGGGCGGTCAGTCCTCACAGGACGGGAGCCGTGCGGCGTCGTCGTTCTCTTCTCCCAGCGTGCGGACTGCGGTGACCGCGTCCCCGAGGGTTTCGACGCGGATGACCCGGAGGCCGTCCGGAATGTGGCCGACCACCTCCTCGCAGTTTGCTGCCGGAGCGAGGAAGACCTCGGCGCCGGCCTCCTGCGCGCCCACGAGTTTCTGGCGGATCCCTCCGATCGGCCCGACGTTGCCGGCCGAGTCGATGGTCCCGGTCCCGGCGAAGTGCTCTCCCCCGGTCAGTGGGCCCTCCGTGAGTGTGTCCACGATACCGAGGGCGAACATCAGGCCGGCTGAGGGTCCGCCGACATTGTTGAGTGCGATGTCGACGTCGAATGGGAACTGGAATTCGGACATGAGGAACACCCCAAGCTGATAGTCGCCGGACTCGCCCTGCACCGGTTCGACAGTTTCCACGACCGTCTCTCCATCCCGGGTCACAGTGATGTCGACGCTGTCCCCCGCTGCCGCATTCAGCGCATCCTTCAGTGGCTGCAGCGCCTCGATTTCCATGCCGTTGATCCGGGCCAGCCGGTCGCCCTCCTCGAGGATGCCTTCCGCTGCTGAGTCGGGCGCGAAGCCGACAACGGAAAGCGTCTCTTCATACTCGATGCCGAGATGGCCGAGCGCCGCGGCAACGGCAGACTCCTGCGAGGAAGTCATGGCCTCCGCGTTCTGCTGTTCGATGTCCGCCTCGGAGATGTCGGGCGGGTAGACCAGTTCGCGGGGAGTGACAGCCTGGGCCGGATCCGCCCAGGCACGAAACGCGTCGAAAATGCTGATTTGTTGCCCTGGCCCGCCGGCAACGAAGACGGTCGTAAGGTCCAGTGCCCCGTCTGTGGGGTACGTCTGGCGCCCTTCGACGGTGATCAGGGGTTCGGCATTGAATTCCCCGATGGTGTTGAAAGTGGGACCGGGTGACTCAACGACGTAGGGCGAAGGCAGCAGCACAGCCGCGGCGCCGAGCCCCAGGGCAAGCAGCCCGGAAACTGACATCACCGTGAAGCGAGGGTCCCGTTTGGCGGCCTCGTGTTCTGGCCGGTTCATATCCTGGGAGAGCGGCTGGGTCAACGGTGTCACCTTCGGGATCGGGGAGCCCGGAACACCCGCCGCCTGGCGGGACGCAAGGGCGTCACACCCCAAGGGTACAAGCCGATCCGGCTGCCGCAGCGCGCCGGCGGCCGCTGCTTTGCCTAGAGCGAACTCCCGCCGGGGGTGCGGGACATCCCGGGGTGCTGCCGGTAACGTTTGAGATCCTGACCGCCACTTGCCAGTGGAGGATTCCAGCCGCCCGGAGAGCTTCCCCTTTCTGCGGGGCAGTCCCGCGGCTCCAGGATTTTCGAGCAGGATTCGACCAAAGGACCGGTGGTATCGATGAGTTCCAATCCGTCGAATAACGACGACGACACTCCCAAGGACCCCCTCTCCGAGATGCTCGAGCGCCTCATGGGCGGAAACATGCAGGGCATGGACCCCCAGGAGATCGCGAAGGCAGCAGGCCTCCCGAGCGATCCCCAGGCCATGGCGATGATGATGCAGCAGGTGCAAGCCATGTTCTCGGCGCAGTCCGAAGGTCCGGTTAACTGGACCCTCGCCCATGACCAGGCACGGCGGGCTGCGTCAGCCGGCGGTGATCCCTCGGTGAGCAGCACGCAGCAGCGCGAGGTGGACGAGGCGCTGCGCCTTGCGGAAATGTGGCTGGATCCCGTGACCGATTTTCCAGCCACGGCGCTGCTCGGCAAGGCGTGGTCCCACGCAGAGTGGGTCGAGGCAACCATGCCCACCTGGAAGCGGCTGACCGAGCCCGTCGCCACCAGCATCGCCCTGGCACTCTCCAACGCCATCACCGAGCAGATGCCCGAGGAAATGAAAACCATGATGGGCGGCGCCGCCTCCATGCTGCAGAACATGGGCGGCGCAATGTTCGGCATGCAGCTCGGGCAGGCGGTGGGTGCGCTGTCGCGCGACGTCGTGAGTTCAACCGACATCGGCATCCCGCTCGCAGAAAACAGCATGGCGCTCCTGCCTGCCAACGTGGCAGCGTTCGGGGAGGGGCTCGACATCTCCGACTATGACGTGCGGCTGTTCCTCGCCGTCCGTGAGGCCGCGCACGTGCGGCTCTTCACCCAGGTGCCGTGGTTGACGGGCCACCTGCTGGGGGCGATTGAAAGCTATGCGCGAGGCATCCACATCGACATGTCCAAAATCGAGGAGGTTGCACGGGATATAGATCCGTCCAACCCGGAGTCCCTGCAGAGTGCACTCTCGGAGGGCGTGTTCATGCCGGAACGCACCCCCGCGCAGGAGGCAGCCCTGGCCCGTCTGGAAACCACGCTGGCGCTGGTCGAGGGTTGGGTGGATGAGCTGACCGCAGCAGCCACGGCGAAACTCGAATCCTCGGGAGCGCTCCGCGAAATGGTCCGCCGCCGCCGCGCCACCGGGGGTCCTGCAGAGAATGCGTTCGCTTCCCTGGTCGGCCTGGAACTTCGGCCGCGCAGGCTGCGCGACGCTGCGGTCCTGTGGGAGCAGCTGCGCCAGGAGCGCGGGATCGCGGGGCGCGACGCCATCTGGCAGCACCCGGACCTGCTTCCCACGCCGGAGGATCTCGATGACCCGGCCGGTTTCGCCAGGCGCCAGCTGGCCGAGTCGGATGACGCAGATGTGGATGCCGCCCTGGCGAAGCTCCTCGACGGCGGGTTCGAGGAACGCCCCTCCGGGGAGGAACCGGCCGGCGCTGACGAGCAGGATCCGGAGGAAGGTCCGGACGGTTCCGGCGAAGGCAGCGGCCCCCGGTGAGCGTGAGCGTCTAGCGCCCGCTGAGGCCGTGGTCTGCGGCGTACGCGGCACCGAGCAGGAACGCCTTGGCGGTTTCGGTCTGCGGGTAGCCCTTCAGCAGCGCCCAGAACGCCTCGTTGTGCGAGGGTTCTATCAGGTGCGCCATCTCGTGCAGTATCACGTAGTCGATCACCCAGTCGGGCATTCCCTGCAGTTTGTGGGACAACCGGATGGAGCGGGAGACGGGCGTCGCCGATCCCCAGCGGGAATTCTGGTTGGTCACCCAGCGGATGCTCGACGGAAGACCCCGCCCCTGCAGAAACTGCGCGGACAGCGCTTCAGCCCGTTCGCTCAATCCGGACTCGGAATGGGCGGGCCGCACCGACTTGGCGTGCAGCCTGGCCACCATTCGTTCCACCCACTGCTTTTCCTGTCTGGCGGAGAAGGAAGCCGGGATGGACACCACCGCCACGCCGTCGCGCAGGTCCACGCTCACAGTCCGGCGGCGTCGCGCGGACCTGCGCACTTCCACCGGATAGGGTCCGGGCTGCGGGGCACCCTCAGTATTCACCGGCGTGCTCCTTCCCCGCTCAAGCGCTTAGTGGCCCTGCGCGAGGACATTGAGCACCGACTCTCCATAGCGGTCCAGTTTGGCCGGCCCTACCCCCGCCAGCTGTGCCAGTTTCTCCAGTGAGTCTGGACGCGCTTCCGCGATGGCCACGAGCGTGGCGTCCGTGAAGACGACAAAAGCCGGAACCTCCGTCTCCCGGGCTGCCTGCAGACGCCAGTTCCGCAGCGCCTCAAAGGTCTCTTCACTGTAGTTGGCAGGGCAGTCCCCGCAGCGTCCGATTTTGCGTTCGGCACCCGTGCCCAGGACTTTTCCGCAGGTACGGCAGTGTGCGGGCGCCGAAACTTTCCGCTCCTTCCGCACGGTGGGCTGCCGGAAGGAGCGGGGGCCGCTGGATTCCGGGCGAAGACCGTCGAGGAACCGGGAGGGCTTGCGTGATGCGCGTCCCCCGGGAGTACGGGAGGTGGACCAGGAAAGGGCCAGATGCTTGCGGGCACGGGTAATGCCGACGTAGAGGAGCCGGCGCTCCTCATCCACGGCGTCAGGAGTGTCCGCGAACGAAATCGGCATGAGCCCCTCGCTCAGTCCCACCAGGAACACGGCGTCCCATTCGAGGCCCTTGGCGGAATGCAATGACGCCAGGGTGACGCCCTGGACCGTGGGCGCATGCTGGGCTGAAGCGCGTTCCTCCAGCTCCGCGACGAAGTCCTGCAGGGTGAAGCCCTGCCCTGAACGGGCCTGGTGCAGCTCATCAGCGAGCGAAACCAACGCAGCGAGCGACTCCCACTTTTCCCGGACGGCACCGGAGCTCTGCGGAGCCTCCCGCGTGTACCCGAGGGAGGCGAGGACGTCGCGAACCAGTTGGGGAACGTCTTCGTTCGTGGCTGCGCGTGCGGCGGCACGGAGCTGAAGCAGGCTCTCGCGGACCTCGCGCCGGGCGAAGAACCGTTCGGCTCCGCGCAGCTGGTATCCGATTCCGGCGGCCGCCAGGGCCTGCTCATAGGCCTCCGACTGCCCGTTGGTCCGGTACAGGATGGCGATCTCGCTCGCGGGCACACCCTCGGCGATCAGGGTTCCGATGCGCCGGGCGACATCAGCCGCCTCGGCCTCGTCATCGCTGCATTCGGTGAAGCTTGGCGCCGGCCCGGGCTGTCTCTGCGCAATAAGCTGAAGCGGCGTGGCCCAGCTTCCGGTTCCCCCGCGGCGTTCTGCCTCGTCCGTGCGGGCAGCAAGCAGAGAGTTCGCAAGGTGGACGACCTGCGGTGTGGAGCGGTAGTCCCTCACCAGTTTGATGACCTGCGCGTTGGGATACCTCCCGGTAAATTTAAGGAGGTGGGCGCTGGTGGCTCCGGTGAACGAGTAGATGGTCTGGCTGGCATCCCCCACAACGCAGAGCTCTTCCCGCTCCCCCAGCCAGAGATCCAGGAGCCGCTGCTGGAGCGGTGACACATCCTGGTATTCGTCAACGACGAAGTGCCGGTACTGGGAGCGGACGGTCGCTGCAACCTTGGCGTCTTCCTGAAGTATCCCCACCGTAATGAGCAGAACGTCCTCGAAGTCGATGACGTTGCGGTCCACCTTGAGATCCTCATAGGCGCTGAAGAGGCGGGCCACCGTGGTGGCGTCCATGCCGGCCGGTTCCACCCGCCCGCGGGCAGCCTCGACATACGTGTCCGGCGTGAGCATTGAAACCTTTGCCCACTCGACCTCGGCAGCGAGGTCGCGGATGGTTGCCCGGTCAGTACTGAGCCTGAGCCGGCGTGCAGCCTCCGCGAGAAGCTGCGCCTTGTGGTCGACAAGCGCGGGAAGCGTTCCGCCCACAGCCTGTGGCCAGAAATATTGCAGTTGGCGGAGCGCCGCCGCATGGAAGGTGCGCGCCTGCACACCATGAGCCCCGAGATCCCGAAGCCTGGTCCGCATTTCCGCGGCGGCCCTCGCCGTGAAGGTCACGGCCAGGACCTGCTGCGGCTTGTAGACACCCGTATGCACTCCGTAGGCAATCCGGTGCGTGATTGCGCGCGTCTTTCCGGTCCCGGCTCCTGCCAGCACACACAGCGGGCCGGTGAGCTGGGACGCTACGGCCCGCTGCTCGTCATCCAGTCCGGCAAGGATCCGTTCTTCGACCGTCCCCTCCACTATGGCCTCCCGGCCGACGGCTCTTCATCCAGGGGACCGCCGTACCAGTATTCGATGAGCGCGCGGGCGATGGAAGCGCCGGACGCGACAGAGATCCGATCTTCTTTCAGGCCGGTGAAGAGGTCCTCCCTGGTGAACCAGCGCACCTCCCGGATTTCGACGCCGTCGGGCACGGGAAGCGCATGGGAGGCTTTAGCTGTGAATCCGAGCATCAGCGACGCGGGGAACGGCCAGGGCTGTGAGCCGAGGTAGGTGGGAGAGTGAACCACAATTCCGGATTCCTCCTCCACTTCACGGACCACCGCCGCCTCCAGTGACTCGCCGGGTTCGACGAAGCCGGCAAGCGTTGAGAAGCGGTTCTCCGGCCACGCGGCAGAGGACCCCAGAAGCAGCCGGTCTTCCTCGTCCGTGACCGTCACGATGATTGCCGGGTCGGTGCGCGGAAAGTGCAGGCTCTCATCCGCCGGGCACCGCCGAACCCAGCCGCCGTCGATGGGACTGGTGGGTTCTCCGCAGCGGGGGCAGTGGGTGTGGGTGGCATGCCAGTTCGAGATGGCCATGGCTTCCACGAAAAGGCCTGCCTCCAGCGCCGATAATCCTGCGGCGGCTTCCCGGAGTCCGACCCACGACGCCTCTGCTGCCAACCCTTCCTGGATGTCCTCGTGCTCCACCAGCACGATGTGCGTACCGGTGGGCAGATGCTCCGTTGCTTCCGCCGTGCTGCCGAGGTAGATGGGGTTTTCCGGCCGCGCAACATCTGCCACGGAGCTCAGCATCAGCCTGCCGCTCCGAAGGGGCGAGCGCTTCCGCGCGAGATGAAGAACGCGGGTGGCGGGCTGTTCCCACAGCCGGTCAAACAGCCCGGGCGAAGCGCGGAAGGTGGAGCCCCGATCAGCCGTGCCGCGTGCCAGCGGTAGGGATCCGAGTGGAGGGAGGCTGGCAATTCCGGCTGCTTGCATGCCGACGGCTTGGGTCATATTTCTACGGTACGGTCCCGCACCCCCAAATGGATATTCGACGGGGGTTTCTGGAGGAATAGTGCGCGCGGGCGGCGACTCGCCGCCGAGGACAATGGGGCCGGTGACCTCCCGCCCTTACGGTGGATGGTGTGAAACGCTCACCAATGGAACTTGCGGCCCTTGCCAGTGCGGCCGTGCCGGGTCTCGCCCCGACCGGCGTATCCACCGCACCCGATGACCCGGCCGATTTTGAGTCCGCACTGCTCATCGACGATTCCGGCAAGCAGTGGCGGGTCCGTGCGCCGCGCCACACCGAGGCGAGCATGAGGCTGGAAACGGAACTGCAGGTGCTGCGAGCGTTCACGCCGGGTGTACGCGCAGAGCTTCCCTTCCTTGTCCCCCATGTTGCAGGCACGGTCCGCATCGGCGACCTGCGCACCTTTGTCTATTCGCACATCGAGGGATCCACCCGCTCGCTCGACGAACTGGCCGCCGGAGGGCGGGAGCTGGCAAGGGAAATCGGACGAGCGATAGCGGCTGTGCATGAACTGCCCAGGACGCTCGTCAGTGAAGCCGACCTGCCGGTGTATGAGGCCAATGAAGTCCGCCAGCGGCGGCTCAACGAACTCGACCAGGCCGCCACCACGGGCAGGATCCCGTCCGAGCTCCTGCGGCGGTGGGAGCATGCACTGGAGGACGTCTCGCTCTGGCGGTTCAACCCCACGGTGGTGCACGGGGATATCCACGAGGACAACCTGCTGCTTACCGCGGGACGGGTCTGCGCTGTGACCGGGTGGACCGATCTCTCGGTGGGAGATCCTGCAGATGACTTCGCCTGGCTTGCAGCTACGCAGGACGCAGACTTCGCCGACGAGGTGCACGAGGCTTATATCGCGGCGCGTTCCGATGCGGCCGACAACCATCTGCTGCGCAGGGCCGCCCTGGCGGCCGAGTTTGCCCTCGCCCAGTGGATGGTGCGCGGTCTCGCGTTGGGTGATGACGGGATGGTCGATGAGGCTGAGGAGATGATGCGATCGCTCGCTGCTGACCTTGCTGCGGAAGAAGCGGCGCTGGCTGCCGAGGCGGAGACAGAAGACACCACCACTGGCGAGGGGTATGGAAACCGTGCCTGGGATGATGAGGAGACCGGCAGGGAGGGCGCGGTCTCCCCCTCCGGCAACGCCGACGGCGACGCTTCCGACGGAGATGCTTCCGACGGGGCGGCCGGCGAACCGCCGGTGAGGACCCTACAGGGGCGGGAAAACCTGGAGACCTCTGCGCTGCCCGTGGTGCCCCGCGGCTGACGCTGATTTCCGCTCCCGGCCCTCAGGTTCGACTGCTCCGGCCGTCAGGTTCCGCTGCTCCTGGCCGGCGGGTTCGACTGCTCCGGCCGTCAGGTTCCACTGCTCCTAGCCGGCAGGCCCGACTCCCGTCGCCGCGCGGATGATCTCCTCAAGCGTCTTGCTGTCCGCAAGATCGTGCGGCCGCACCAGCAGATCTTCGCCCACGTAGTAGAAGGCGGCCCGCACAGCCTCCAGCGGAACGTTCATGAGGCGCGACCATGCGAGCCGGTATACCGCCAGCTGCATGGCTTTCGCGTCCCGGTCCGCGGCTGCGGGCGGCCTCCCGGTCTTCCAGTCAATGAGGTCCCATGCGCCGTCGTCGTCCCGGAAGACAGCATCGATCCGGCCGCGGACAACCACCGGTCCAACGCGGGTCTCCACCGGAACCTCAATGCCATGGGGCAAGCGCTGAGCCCATACCGACTGCCGGAACGTAGCGGTGAGCTGTTCAAGCTTCAGTCCATCGTCCACGAAAGCGTCGGCTGCCCCGGGGAACTCCCCCAAGTCCAGCATTCCTGTCGTGCCATAGAACTCCTCGATCCACGCGTGGAATGCCGTGCCCCGACGGGCGGCTGATCCGGGACGGCGCGGGACCGGCCGCCGCAGTCGCCGTGCCACGGCCGCGCTGTCCTCGGTGAGCTCCACCATCAGGGATGCGGAGATGTGGGTGGGGAGCTCAACAGGTGGGGCAGTAAACCGTGCCTGCTGGCGCGCGAGGGCTTTGCTGACCTCCTCGTCCCAGCGCCCGGCCGCGCCGGTGCCCGTGCGGCCCGCCGTACTCACGGCGCCCGGCCGCTGATCATCCGCCGCTGCGCGGACAGCCTCCGCCGCCTGCTCCATGGAACTGCGGCGCGCACCCAGCGGGTCAGTAGGCCACAGTGCCCGGTCGCTCTGGGCACGTGCCGGATTCTCGTCCCCCACTGCGTCATCGCCAACCCAGGCGAGTTCCCGGTATCCGGGTGCCCCGGACTCGGCCAGTTCCCGCAGCTGTTCGAGGTAGCGCGACGGAGCTGTAGGCCGTGAGCGCCCTCCACCCCACGCAGAGGATGAGCACACCAGTACGTGGCGTGCCCGGGTCAGCGCAACATACGCGAGGCGCCGCTCCTCCCGCTCGGTGTGGGTCAGTGCGTCCTCTGCGAACAGGCTCTCGCTGTCGAGCCAGGACTTCTGGTCCGGCTGGTCCCAGTCCCACTGAGGAAGTTCGGCTGCGTCCCCGCGCAATGGCCACGGCACGGAGGCATCACCGGAACTCCACCGGGAACCGGTTCCGCTGGGAAAGGAGCCCTCATTCATTCCCGGCACCAGCACAACGTCCCATTCCAGCCCCTTGGCCGCATGGACTGTCAGCAACTGGACCGCCTCCCGGCTGGTCTCAAGGGCCGTAACGGGCAGCCCGTCCTCCTCGGCATCCGCGGCCTCCAGCCAGGCCAGGAAAGCGGGCAGGTCGACGCGGTCGGAGGTCGAAACGAAGCCGCTCACGGCATCAGCGAAGGCGTCAAGGTTGCGCCTGGCCTCATGCACGCTCACACCCGGTTTTGCCGCAAGCTCAATATCCAGCAGCAGCGTCTGCTCGATTTCGCCGATCAGGGTGTGCAGGTCATCCCCGACCGACTGGCGCAGCACCCGCAGTTCGTCGCGTAACAGGACGAGCCGTTGCCTCGCAGTGTCCGAAAGGCTGCGCCCGCTGCCGGAGATCCATCCTGCGGGCGGCAGGTGATCGACGGCGTCGACCAGGCTCGCCGGTTCCGCGTCCTCGGTGGGCGCCGTCGCCTCGGCATGCCCACCTTCCCCGGGCTCGTTGCCGCCGCCGGCCCCGCCTTCAGATTCCGGCTGGTCTCCGGTGCCGATCCGAAGCGCATTCATCCTGACGTCACGATCGAAAGCCAGCTGTCGCGCCCAATCACCCAGCGCCATCAGGTCTGCAGTGCCGAGACGCCAGCGGGCACCGGCAAGCAGCCGGAGCATCGCGTCGGAGCGTTCCGGATCACCAAGAACCCGCAGCACCGACAGGATTTCGATGATCTCCGGGGTGCGCAGCAGCCCGCCCAGCCCGACGATCTGGACCGGTATTCCCGCCGCCTGCAGCTCCCGGCGGAGCGGCTCGAACTGCTTCCGTCCGCGGCAGAGCACTGCAATGGTGGGGCGCAGGGGCTGGCCGTCGTCGTCCGTGTCGAAGTACCGGCGCCGCTGTGCCTCGATGATCCGGGTCAGTGCCCCTGCCTCGTGGGCAAGCGGATTGTCCGGCGCGGAGGGATCCCGTGGGTCAGCCGCGCTCTCGCTCAGGTACCGCGCAAGGTACACCTCGCCAACCGGTGCTTTAGGGCGTGGGAGCAGGGCGGGGACCTGCAGCTGGTCGCCGCGGGTGAGCCAGGGCGGCGGAACGTTGAGTGAGTCGGCCACCGCGTTGGCTGCCAGCAGAATGCTTGTGGAGTTCCGCCAGGCGACGGAAAGGTTCACCATGGGGGCAGGCTGAAGACCCGTGCCGTTGCGGACGGGGAAACGCGATCTGAAGGTGCTGAGCTGTCCCGCCGATGCCCCGCGGAAACCGTAGATTGACTGGTGGGGGTCGCCCACCGCGGTAACAGACCTGCTGTCGCCGAACAGCTGTGAGAACAGCGTCATCTGGGCGTGGGAGGTGTCCTGGAACTCGTCAAGGAGTACTACTGTGTACTTCTGCCGTTCAACATCGACGGCCTGCGGAACCTCGCCGGCTATCTGCGCGGCAAGGGACACGAGGTCACCGTAGTCGAGGTGACCCGACTGGAACTTGGCGGATGCGTAACGCTCCACCAGTTCGGTCACGGTGACGCGGGTTCGGAGTTTGTCCAACAGCGACCCAACCCGCTGGGTGGGAGGTTTGGATTTTCCGGACTGATAGGGGCGGGCGCTGATTGAGTCGATCTGTTCCTGCAGCACTGATCTCACCGTTGCGGGATCCACGAGGTGCTCGGCGCATTCCGAGGCCATGGTGAGTACCGCTCTGATCAGTGTCCCCTTGGCTGCAGAGAGGTGTTCCCAGGGCCCCTGGTGGGACTCGACAATCCGGCCCGCCAGCTGCCAGGACTGAGCGGTGCCCAGCATGACGGCGTCACGTTCCACTCCGATGCGCAGCCCGTAGTCCTGCACTATGCCGTTTGCGTAGGCGTGATAGGTGGAAATGGTGGGTTCCAGCAGGTCCTCTCCGCTGCCCGACGCACTTTCCGCCTGCGTCCGGTACAACAACTGCAGCTGCTGCCGGATGCGGGCGGCCAGCTCTCCGGCCGCCTTGCGCGTGAACGTGACCCCGAGGATCTGTTCAGGACGAACCAGTTTGTTGGCAACCAGCCACACCACGCGGTCAGCCATGGTTTTGGTCTTGCCGGATCCAGCCCCCGCAATAACCAGCAGCGGCTGCAGCGGCGCTTCGATGATGCGGGTCTGCTCCGGCGTGGGGAACAGAATCTCTGAACCGGCGTCACCGGCCAGCATGCGGGTCAGGGCCCTTGCGGAGAGCTGGCCGGTTCCATCGGCTGCCGCTGCGCCTGCCTGGGTTGTCTCCACACTCATTCGGTCACCTGCCTTCCTTCGACACAGAGCGGACAGATCTCGGGGAGCCGGCAGCCCCCTCCGCCATGGCTGGACCGCCCCGGGTCATGGACCGCCTCGAAAGCAGCAGCGGCCATGAGACTTGCGGCCTGCCCGATCATTTCGTGTGCCCAGGACTCCTCAGGGCCAAGCGGCGGCTGGTTCTGCACCTTGGGAGACTTTGCGCTGGTGCCCAGCTGCACGAGGGCCGCTCCCCCGCTACCCGGGGCAGCAGGTGAACCTCCGGCTGAATCGCCGTCCACCTCGCTGAGCCCCCCGGCGGTCGCAGCCACCTGGTAGGCGGCAAGCTGGGGGTGTGCCGGAACATCCGCGTCCCGTGGAGCGTTCCTGCCGGTCTTGAGGTCGACGATAAAGAGGCAGCCGTCGTGGGTGATTTCCACCCGGTCCACCTGTCCCCGGAGCCGGGCCGTCCGCGCTCCACCGTCCGTCATGACCGGCAGATCCACACTGAAGCTCACCTCGGTGCTGGCCAGGACCCTGCCGGCCTTCCTCATTTCCACCAGATATCCGCCCAGCTTCCGCACCATCTCTCCGGCCCGGCGCAGGTCCGCTTTGGACTCCCAGGTATCTTTCATGCCGAGGCTGGGCCAGCGCCTGACCAGCTCCGCGACGTACTGGTTCCCGGTGCCGTCCGGAATGTCTTGTGCTATGGAGTGGACCAGCGTCCCCAGCGACCGGGCGAAGTCGGTGGGACGCTCTCCGCCTGCCGCGGAGACAAACCAGTTGAGCGGCGAAGCCAATACTGCCTCGACTTTCGACGGCGAGACAGGGATGGCAGCCTCGGGAGGGACCACCGGTCCGGTCGATGACAGTCCAGCCAGGCCCCACCACTGATCGGGATCGGCACCCGGCACCCGCGGTTCGTGCAGCACCATTGTGCCGAGATGACGGACCGCCTCCGCTGCAGCCCCTGCATTGCGCCCGGGCTGCTGCGCATACCTGCGCAGTTCCGCCACCAGCGCCCGCAGCGTCAGCGGCCGCTTGACCTCCGTGCGTGGACGCTCATACCTGCCCGGAGGGAGTGGATCAAGGATGTCGAGGAAGGATGAGGGCTGCTGGTCCTCGGATGACACCGCGATACACACCAGCTCCTCGGAGGCACGGCTGACCGCAGCGGAAAAGGTGCGCAGCTCATCAGCCCGGGTCAGCTGCATGAGGGACAGCGGATCACGGTGGTGCCGGAACTGACTCCCATGCTCGAGCAGAGCGACGAGGTCCCCCGAACCGAGCAGCTCACCCCGGATCCGGAGATTCGGCCAGGTGCCCTCCTGTACGCCGGCCACCAGTACCACGGGCCACTCACGCCCTGCCGCAGCAGCCGGCGTCAGGATTTCGACGGCGGCTCCCTTCTGCGCCCGGGCGGCGAGGGTGTCCATCGGGAGCTCCTGGCTGAGCAGGTATTCCAGGAAGCCCGCCGCCGGAGCGCCCGGCATCTGGTCGACGTACCGCTCCGCCGTCTGGAACAGGGCGACGACGGCGTCCAGGTCACGGTCAGCGCGTGCCGACGGGGGCCCCTGCCGGAGCGCGGCTTCCTCCCACCGCGGTGAGAGCCCGGAGGCTGACCAGACTGCCCACAGAACCGTCTCGGGAGTGCTTGCGTCATCCTCGATCGCTTCCCGTCCGGCGTTCAGCATCAGGGAAAGCCGCCGGACCGGCCGGAGTTGCGGCCTGTAGTCATCGACGGTCTTCCCGCTGAACAGATCGACGATCAGCTGATCGGAGTCCCTGACTCCACCGGCGAGCCGTTCCTCCTGCCTGAGCAACTGGCGCAGGCGCCTGATCTCAAGCGGGCCCGCACCCCCCACCCTGGAGGTCATGATCGACACAGCCAGTTCGGCGTCCAGCTCCCTGACCCCGGTGACGACGGCGAGAATGTCCAGCAGCGGCCGCACGGCGGGTTCGTCGCGGATTGCACGTTCAGCCGGCGGCACACTGACCGGGATGTCCTGGCCGGCAAGATACCGCTGGAGCTCCGCCACCTGTGCACCGGTCCGGGTGATGACCGCGATGTCACTGAAACTTCGACCCTGTTCCACATGGGCTTCGAGTATCCGCTGCGCAACGTAGCGCTGCTCGTGATAGCCGGAGTCCACCACGTGGACCGATAATTCCGCACCTGCCGGCCGGCTGGGCCCGCATTCACCCTGACTGGAACCTCCGGAGAGCTCACCCTGACCGGAACCTCCGCCAGGTTCCGCCAGCCTGCGGTAGCCCACTGGTGTTCCGCTCACCGGTGTCCTCGCCGCCACGGACACCCACCCCGTCGCAAGCCTCCCGGTCAGACGGTGTGATCCGGTGAGCTGGGCCATGCGAACCTGGCCGAGTTCTTCGGGCAGGCGTCCAGCGAGGTCGGGGCGTGCGCCGCGGAAACCCTGGACCGCGGTGTCCGGGCAGGCCGTGATGAAGGCGTCCTTTCCTTCCGCAAGGACACCGCACAGAGCATGCATGGCGGTGTTGGACTCCTGGTAGTCGTCGATCAGGATCAGCTCATATCTGCTTCTCTCCTCTGCGCAGAAACCGGGGTCGGTCTCGAGAATGCCCCGGGCGGCAGTCAGAATACCGGCGGGGTCGAATGCCTCGGGCATGCGGAGATCCAGCACATCCCGGTACTCGCTGTAGAGCGCTGCCGCGGCCACCCAGTCGGGGCGGTCGAACCTGAGGCCCAGATCGGTCAGGTCATCCGCATGGAGGCTGTACTCACTGACGCGGTCGAAGAGTTCGCGGACCTCCTGCCGGAAGCCCCTGGTCCCGAGGGCGAGGCGCAGACCGTCCGGCCAACGGGACTCGAGCAGACCGAGCCTGCGGTGTCCGTCCAGAAGCTCCCTGATGATCAGATCCTGTTCCGCACCGGAGAGAAGCCGCGGGGACCGTGCCAGCTCGGGCAGCAGTCCAGCTACGCGTGCCCTCCGGATGAGGTCGAAGGCGTAGGACGACCAGGTCCGGGCCGGCGGAGCGCTCAGGCTGCGCTCGAGGCGGGCAGTGATGGAATCGCGGAGACGCGCCGCCGCCAGCCTGGTGGGTGCCACGATGAGCATGCGGTCCGGTCCCGTATCACCGTTCAGGATCCGCCTGACCGCCAGCTCAACGAGAACCTGTGTCTTGCCGCTTCCCGGTCCGCCGAGCACAAGCACCGGGCCGGAGCCTGCCCCGAGCGACACGATCTCCGCTTGTTCCGCACTCAGCACAGGGCGCTGCGGGCCTTCTGCCATGCCGGAGGACAGGCGCAGGCCGGCGTAGGGAGACGCAGGGGCAACAGCCGGGGAACGGTTCATGGTCCTACCCCATCATCTGCCTCTGACAGTCCCGCCGGGGAGAAGGAATTACCCGCGGTCCCAGCCGCCAGTGCCGCGCGGATACGCTGCAGGTCCCGCTGCTGGGCAGGATTCGGGTTCCACCGGGAGACGCGGAGGTCGACGCGCGTGCCGTCGGCGCCCGCGGAACGACCGGCGGTTCGCAGGGCGGTTGACTCCTCGCGGTAGTGCCCGACGGCGGTGGACTCAAGTCCCTGCGGCAGCCTGCCGTCCGCGCGAAGCACACGCCACCACGGCACGTCCGCGCTTCCTTTGGACATCACCGCGCCCACCTGGCGTGGACCGCCCCGCTCGAGAATTTCAGCGATGTCGCCGTACGTGAGCACCTTTCCCGCCGGAATGAGGTTGACGATGCTCAGGACCGCCTCCTCATAGTCCAGAACCCGCTCGCGCACCACCCAAGACTAGCGAAGGGAACCCGGCCGCCGCGCCGCGCCCGGATCCGGCAATAGGGAAAAATGTCACAGCCGGCCGATAGCGTCCTGACCATGAACAGCTGGCACATGCATCCCAGGGCAGCCTTTGATCTCGAGACAACGGGCCGGGACCCGCTCACCGCACGGATTGTCACCGCCTCCATCATCCTGGTTGACGGTCGCGGTGGAATTCTGGAACATCACGAGTGGCTTGCTGACCCGGGGGTGGACATCCCCGCGGAAGCAACGGCTGTCCACGGAATTGCGACCGGCACCGCCAGGACGCACGGTGCCCCTGCGGCACAGGTGGTGCACCAGATCGCCGGGGTTCTCGGCGGGTACTTCCGCGGAAAGATCCCTGTACTGGCTTTCAACGCCCGTTATGATTTCACAGTCCTCGCACAGGAGGGCCTCCGGCACGGCGTGCTCACTCCCAACCCATTTCCCGTTCTCGATCCCTATGTGATGGACAAGCACGCGGACCGGTACCGTCCGGGAAAGCGCACGCTTACTGCCATGTGCGGGCACTACGGCGTTCTCCTGGAGAATGCGCACACTTCCGCCGCGGACGTGATGGCAACCCTCGGAGTCGCTGCAGTGCTGGCCGAGCGGTTTCAGCAGCTCCGCCGTCCGGCACCTGAGCTGCACGAACATCAGGTGACCTGGGCCCTTCGCCAGGCTCAGAGCTTTGAGGCGTACCTCCGCCGCCAGGACCCCGACGCGGTAGTGGAAGGCAGCTGGCCCGCAATCGCTTCCTGATGTGCGGCCGGGATCATCCATCAGTCCGAAAAGCAGCGGCAGCCACCCCTCGGAATCGCAGATTCTTCGACACAGGGGCCTGAAAGGGCCGAGCCAGGGCCCTGTACGTGATTCCGGGCACTAAACTTCAGTCGAATCTTTCGCCCGTGCCACACTTAATGGGCATCATGACGCGCCCGTCGCACCGGTTTCCCGGGCGGCTGGGACCCACGGATATCCCGGGCAGCGCGTCCAAAGATACTTCTTTCCTGCTCGCCTGAGCAGCGGAGTTCGCAGAGATCCTGCAACCCCGGACAGCCTGAGGACCAAATGATCACAGTCACGAACCTGCGCAAGACCTACCGTCAGGGTGAACGTACCGTCACAGCCCTCGACGACGTCACCCTTTCGGTACCCAAGGGGTCGATCCACGGCATTGTCGGGCACTCCGGCGCCGGCAAGTCCACCCTTGTCCGCTGCCTCACCCTCCTGGACCGTCCCACCTCGGGCGCCGTCGTCATCGACGGCCGGGAGCTGACCGCCGTTCGGGACTCGGAGGTGCGCACTGCGCGGCGCCGCATCGGCATGGTGTTCCAGCACGCCAATCTCATGGACTCACGCACGGCAGCGCAGAACGTTGCGCATCCGCTCGAACTGGTGAAGACCCCGAAGACTGACGTCAACCGCAAGGTGGCAGAGCTGCTCTCGCTGGTGGGCCTGACCGAATTCGCCGATGCCTACCCTTCGCAGCTCTCCGGCGGACAGAAACAGCGGGTAGGCATCGCGCGGGCTCTGGCATCCGATCCCGATGTACTCCTATGCGATGAACCGACGTCAGCATTGGACCCCGCCACCACCGAAGACATTCTCACCCTCATCCGCAGCCTCACGCATACGCTGAATCTGACGGTCCTGGTCATCACCCACGAAATGCACGTCGTGAAGCGCATCTGCGACTCCGTGTCCCTGCTGGAGCGCGGCCGGATCATTGAACACGGACCCCTCCGCGAGGTGGTCAGCCAGCGGGGTGGATCCCTCGGGAGATCGCTGATGCCGCTGCCCGCCGGCACCGTCGGCGAGGGTCTGCCCGAGCTGGAACTGCTCCTGGTCGGAGATACCGCGTCAGCGCCCGTCCTGTCCGAGCTGACCCGTCGCTTCGATGCCAACGTCAACGTGATTGCCGGAACCGTCGAGACTCTCGGCGGGTCACGGTTCGGCCGGCTCCGTGTCGAAGTCGATTCCCCCCGTCCGCTGAGTGAAATCACCGCCTACCTTGAAGGCGCCGGCGTCCATGTGGAGGTGGCAGCATGAGCCTGTTCGACGACCTGTTCCAGAATCCCGGAATCACCGAGGCCCTGCCTGAGGAGTTCCTCGCAACCCTTCAGATGATCGGGATATCGGGTTTCTTCACCCTGCTGGTCGGTCTCCCGCTGGGGATCTTCCTCCATGCCAGCAGCCCGGGCGGGCTGCGGCCGATGCCTGTCACCAACCGGATCGTGAGCGACGTCGTCGTGAATATCACGAGATCCATCCCCTTCGCCATCCTCATGGTGTCGCTGATCCCACTCGCCCGCCTGCTGACCGGTTCATCGATCGGGCCCGTGGCCGCCTCGGTTTCGCTCAGCATCGGTGCCATCCCCTTTTTCGCCCGCCTCGTGGAGACGAGCCTGCGTGATGTCTCATCAGGCAAGATCGATGCTGCCCTGGTCATGGGTTCAACCCGGCTGCAGGTCATCACCAAGGTCCTGATCCCGGAGGCACTGCCTTCCCTCATCTCAGCCTTCACCACCACGCTCGTCACCCTCGTGGGCTATTCGGCAATGGCCGGAATCATCGGCGGCGGCGGACTGGGCAGGCTCGCCTACAACTACGGCCTGCAGCGGTTCGACACCATGGTCATGGTGGTGATCATCGTGATCATCGTCGCCATCGTGCAGGTCATCCAGATCGTCGGCGACCGGCTCGCACAGCGTGTGGACCACCGCACTGCCGCCACCGCGGGAGCCGGCCGCAGCAGGCGCGTCCGTCGGCAGGCAGCAGCGAACGACGTCGTCGGCGTCTAAAAATTCTTCCCCCGCCTTCAGTCGGGGCCACAACAGCCGGTAGCAGCCAGCTGTCACTTCCCCGGTGCCCCTGATCCGTTCAGGGCCCGGTTCTACGAAAGGAACGCACGATTTCCATGCGTAAGCAGTTCTCGCTGGCAGCAGCCGGCCTGGCCACTCTTCTCACCCTCTCCGCCTGCGGGGCAGGCGACAGCGCTCCCGCCGCCGTCGAGACCCTCGATCCGGCGAGCCCCGCAACGGTTTCCGTGGGTGCCAGCCCCGTGCCCCACGCACAGATTCTGGAGTTTGTCCGCGACAACCTCACCGAGGGCACCGGGATTGAGCTCGAGATCCAGGAGTTCGACGATTACACCACCCCCAATATCGCGCTGAGCGAGGGCGACCTGGACGCCAACTACTTCCAGCACCTGCCCTACTTCGAGAGCCAGGTCGAGAACCAGGGGTACGAATTCGCCCACGGTGAGGGCGTGCACATCGAGCCCTACGCAGCCTTCTCGGAGAAGCACGACGACGCCTCGGCCATCCCCGAGGGCGGTCGCGTGGCGATCACCAACGACCCGTCGAACCAGGCGCGTGCGCTCACCCTCCTGCAGGAAGCAGGCCTGCTCGAGAACATCGAAGCGGACGCTTCGGTGCTGTCCCTGACCGATGAGCAGAACCCGTTGGGTCTTGAGTTCGTCGAGAACCAGCCGGAGCTGCTGCTCAATGATCTGCAGGACCCCACGGTGGACCTAGCGATCATCAATGGCAACTACATCCTCGACGCCGGTCTCAGCACGGACGATGCCCTGGTGGTTGAGTCCGTCGAGGGCAACCCGTACGCCAACTTCCTCGCCTGGAACACCTCGTCCGAGGGTGATGCACGCATCGCCAAGCTCGAGGAACTGCTGCACTCCCCTGAGGTCAAGCAGTACATCGAGGAGACCTGGCCCAACGGCGACGTCTCCCCCGCGTTCTAGGACCGGCGGACTCCGAAGAAACCGCGGCGGACCACGAGAAACCGCGGACGCAGACCGCACTCACACCGGAACGGCCGGCAGACCCACGGGTCCTGCCGGCCGTTCCTGTGTTCCCGGTAGAACCCGAAGGAACGCTCAGACGCCCGGTGGCGTTGCCCCCGCCGATGCAGCGGCCCGCGCGGCGGCAGGCAGCGCGGCCAGGATGTGTTCCATCGCGGCGTCGTCGTGCGCGGAGGAAAGGAACCACGCTTCGAAGACCGACGGCGGCAGATAGACACCCGAGTCCAGCATCGAGTGGAAGAAGGGCGCATAGCGGAACGTTTCCTGTGCCTGGGCATCCGCGTAGTTCGAAACGCCCCGTTCGGAGGTTCCGAAGGCGATGCTGAAGAGGTTCCCGGCGCGCTGAACGGAATGATCGACGCCCGCCCGGTCCAATTCCTCCGACACCGCTGCAGAGAGCTCCAGCGAACGCGCATCGATGAAGCGGTACACCTCGTCCGTGGCATGGGTCAGCTGGGCCACGCCCGCCGCCATGGCCAGCGGATTACCGGAGAGCGTGCCCGCCTGGTAGACGGGGCCCAGCGGCGCCAGATACTCCATGACGTCCGCCCGTCCGCCGAGCGCAGCTGCGGGAAGACCGCCGCCGATCACCTTGCCGAAGGTCAGCAGGTCCGGCGCCCAGCCTTCACCCTTACCGGTCAGTCCCCAGTAACCGCCCGGACCCACCCGGAACCCGGTCAGCACCTCGTCCACGATCAGCAGCGCGCCGTGGTCCGAGGTGATCCGGGACAGCCCCGCGTTGAATCCTGGGGCGGGCTCCACCACCCCCATATTCGCGGGAGCTGCTTCGGTGATGACCGCCGCGATCGAGGAGCCGTGCTCGGCGAAGGCCGCTTCCACTGCCTCAAGATCGTTGTACGGGAGCACCAGGGTTTCTGCGGCCGTGGCGTCGGTGACGCCGGCGGAACCGGGCAGGGCGAGCGTCGCCACGCCTGACCCGGCGGCGGCGAGCAGTCCGTCGAGGTGCCCGTGGTAGCAGCCTGCGAACTTCACAATCAGGTTCCGGCCCGTGTAGCCGCGGGCAAGGCGCACCGCCGTCATGGTCGCCTCGGTGCCGGTGGAAACCATCCGAAGGCGTTCGACGGCGGAAACCCGGTCCTGCACCAGCTGCGCCAGTTCCGCTTCAGCCGGGGTGGACGCTCCGAAGGAGAGACCGCGATCGGCTGCCTGGTGCACGGCATCGAGAACCGCCGGATGTGCGTGTCCCAGCAGTGCCGGCCCCCACGAGCACACTAGGTCGACGTACCGGCGTCCGTCGGCGTCGGTCACATACGGTCCCTGCGCCGAAACCACGAACCGGGGAGTGCCGCCCACGGAGCCGAAGGCCCGTACCGGCGAATTGACGCCGCCGGGCATGAGGGTCTGTGCGCGGGCAAAAAGGTCCTCGGACCGTGTCATTTAGTTGCTCTCCTTCAGCCAGGTGGCCAGTTCAGTTGCCCAGTACGTGAGGATGATCTGCGCACCGGCACGTTTGATACCCAGTACCGACTCCTCGATGGCACGGCGGCGGTCGATCCAGCCGTTCGCGGCGGCGGCCTCGATCATGGCGTACTCCCCCGAGATCTGGTACGCGGCCACCGGGACAGGCGACATCGCGGCGACGTCCGCCACGATGTCGAGGTAGCTCATTGCCGGCTTGACCATTACCAGATCCGCACCTTCCTCCAGATCCAGCTGGACCTCAAGGAGTGCTTCCCGGCGGTTGGCGGCGTCCATCTGGTAGGTCCGGCGGTCTCCGGTCAGCTGGGAGTCCACAGCCTCGCGGAAGGGTCCGTAGAACGCGGAGGCGTACTTCGCCGCGTAGGCCAGGACGGCGGTCTCCTGGTGGCCGGCGTCGTCCAGGGCTCGGCGGATCACCGCCACCTGGCCGTCCATCATGCCGGATGGACCGAGCATGTGGGCACCGGCGTCGGCCTGGGCCACGGCCATCTGCGCGTAAAGGCCCAGGGTGGCGTCATTGTCCACCGACCCGTCATCAGCCACCACGCCGCAGTGTCCGTGGTCGGTGAATTCGTCGAGGCACACATCGCTCATCACGACGAGCGCATCCCCCACTTCGGCGCGCACGTCCGCGATCGCCCGGTTGAGGACCCCGTCGGGATCGATTCCGGCGCTGCCGGTCGCGTCGCGGTGCGCAGGAATGCCGAACAGCATGATGCCGCCGACGCCCAGTTCAGCGGCTTCCGCTGCCGCCCGCCGCAGCGTATCCGTGCTGTGCTGGACGACTCCGGGCATCGAGCTGATGGACACCGGCTCGCTCAGTCCCTCACGGATGAACGCGGGCAGGATCAGCTCTGCGGCGTTGACCCGGTTCTCCGCGGTCAGCCTGCGGATCGCCGGAGTTGAGCGCAGCCGGCGGGGCCGGTGCTGGGGAAAGCTCATGTGTTAGTTCCTCTTCCGATGATTGACGACGGCGGTGCGCACCGCATCGGCGATGCCTGACGGGCTGGGGGACGCGGCCGTTGCGTCGATCCTCATCCCGAGTGCGGACGCTTCCCGCGCGGTCCGCCGCCCGATGGCGACAGTCGCTACGGACTCAGGCAGCGCTCCCATCATGGCATGCAGGCGGACCGCGATGCTGGGCGAGGTGACGACGACGGCGTCAACCCTCCCCTGCCGGATGGCCGCCGACAGTTCCTTCCGCCCGCACGTCCCTGCGGGTGTTCCGGGAACGTCCCCGCCTACCCGCCGCCCTGCGGCGGCGGGGTAGTCGACGGTCAGGTAGGCGGTGACGGCATCAACGGTCCACCCGTGTCCGGTCAGGCCGGTCTGAAGCGTGTCAGCGGCAAGGTCCGATTGCGGAAGGAAGGCCCGCGCGGGCCTTCCTTCCGTAATCGGAAGGCAGGCCAGCAGGCCCTCCGCCGACTGGTCCTCTGCAGGAGTGAGGTCAACTGCAAGGCCGAGTGCCTCAAGTGCGGCGCGGGTAGCGGATCCGACGGCGGCCACCCTGGCGCTGCCCACCAACGACCTCAGGGACACGTTCCGGGCTTCGGCACGCTGTGCGAGGACCGCCACCGTGGTCACACTGGTGAGCACCAGCCAGTCGTAGGAGGACGCGGCGCCCAAGAACCGGTCCAGTTCCCGGGTATCCGCCGGCAGCTCCCAGTCAATCAGCGGCACCACCAGGGGGTTGGCCCCGCGGGCGGTCAGCACTGCCGCCGTCGCTGCCGCGCGCTCCGGACTCCGCAGCAGTGCAACGGTGATCCCGGAGAGGTCTCCGGCGGCCGCATCGGCAGTCATGACGTGACTGCGAGCCCGGCTATCTCCGCTGCCCCGCCGGCAAGAAGCTCCTCGGCCAGCACAACACCAACCGACGCAGCACCGTCCACGGTGAGCTCCCTCGTCGTCTGCGTCCGCCGCAGCAGGGCACTTCCATCGGGGCTGCAGACCACCGCTTCGAGGGTCAGCAGGCCACCGTCGACGGTTGCAAGCGCACCGATGGGCGCGGTGCAGCCGGCTTCGAGCCGGCGCAGGACGGCCCGCTCGGCGGTGACCGCCAGCCGGGTGGGCGCGTGGTCATACCGGCGGAGTGCTTCGGCGAAAGGCGAGGATCCGGCGTCGGCGCTCCGACACTCCACAGCGAGTGCTCCCTGCCCCGGCGCAGGCAGCATGAAACTCGGTTCGAGGTACTCGGTGATCAGCTCCTGGCGGCCAAGGCGGGACAGGCCGGCCGCGGCGAGCACTACGGCGTCGAGGTCACCCGGTCCGCCCTCGACCAGTCCGGCCACGCGGGCCAGCCGGGTGTCGACGTTCCCGCGGATGTCGATGACTGACAGGTCCGGGCGTGCGGCCTTCAGTTGCGCTGCCCGGCGTGGCGACCCGGTGCCGACGCTGGCGCCGGCAGGCAGATCCGCGAGTTTCAGTCCGTCCCTGGCGCACAGGGCGTCCCGGATATCAGCCCGTTCCGGGATTGCCGCGACGGTCAGCCCGTCTGCGTCACCGGTCGGGAGGTCCTTCAGGGAATGGACCGCGACGTCGCAGGCGTTCTCGAGCAGGGCATCCCGGAGCGCGGCGACGAAGACGCCGGTTCCGCCGATCTGGGACAGGGACGCCCGGTTGACGTCTCCGGTGGTGCTGACCCGCACCAGCTCGTACCCCACTCCGCCCAGGCGGGCAAGCGACTCCGCGACCGTTGTGGTCTGGGTCAGCGCCAGTGCGCTGGCGCGGGTGCCGACGCGGACGGTCCCGCTCATGCCTGTTCTGTCTCCGGAAGCCCGACGGTGGAATCGGCGCCCGCGATGGTGGGCTTCTCGCCGCGGCGGTTTGCACAGCAATTGGGCCGGCACACGTCATACCAGGGGCCCAGGTCGGTGGTCGAAGGGCGCTCGATGATGGTGTTGTCCGCTGTGCGCTCACTGACCAGGTCGATGAGCCCGGCAACGAACTTGGCGTGGGTGCCCGGGGTGGGGACCCGCTCGGCGACCAGGCCCAGTTCGGCGCAGGTTTCCATCGCCTCGGTATCCAGGTCCCAGACAACCTCCATGTGGTCGCTCACGAAGCCGAGCGGCACAATGACCACGCCCTTGACTCCGGTGGCCGCGAGATCAGCCAGCGCGTCGTTGATGTCGGGCTCGAGCCACGGGATGTGCGGGGCGCCGGAGCGGGACTGGTACACCAGGGACCACTGGGCATCAGCGGCCTCCGGCACCCGGTCAAGCACCGCCTGCGCTGTGGCGAGGTGCTGGGCCACGTACGCGCCGTCCTCCAGGGCAGGCCCGCCGTCCTCGTTCCGTGGGCCCGCGGCTTCGGCATCGGCGGTGGGGATCGAGTGGGTGGCGAACATGATGTGGACCGGGGCGTTGGACTCACCGTCGGCAGCCAGGCGTTCCCGCACCGACTTCAGACCTTTGGTGACTCCTTCGACGAAGGGCTCCACGAACCCCGGGTGGTCGAAGTACTGGCGGACCTTGTCCACCTCGAGCCGGCCGTCAAGGCCTGTCTCCACCAGCGCCATTCCGAGGTCTTCGCGGTACTGCCGGCAGCTGGAATAGCAGGAGTAGGCACTGGTGGTGACGGCGAGGATGCGGCGGTGACCGGCGTCGTACGCGTCCTTCAGTGTGTCCGCGATGAACGGTGCCCAGTTCCGGTTGCCCCAGAGCACCGGTAGGTCGATGCCGCGGCGGGCGAGTTCGGCCTCCATGGCCGCCCTCAGTTCCCGGTTCTGCTGGTTGATGGGACTGATGCCGCCGAAGGCGCGGTAGTGGTGCGAGACCTCTTCGAGGCGTTCGTCAGGGATCCCACGGCCGCGGGTCACGTTGCGCAGGAAGGGAATGACGTCATCCTGGCCTTCCGGTCCGCCGAAGGATGCCAGGACAATGGCGTCGTACTTCTTCGGCTCCATGCGTCCGTTGTCACTGACTCCGTCGAGGGGGTGGAAGGTTGGAGTGGTCATCGGAGTACCTCTGCTGCTTCCTGGGCGGTGATCCGCCGGCCTGTGTAGAACGGAACTTCCTCGCGGACATGCCGACGGGCCTCGGTCTCGCGGAGGTAGCGCATGAGGTCAACCAGATCCACGAGTTCGGGCGCCTCAAGGGCCAGGATCCACTCCCAGTCACCGAGGGCAAAGGAGGACACCGTGTTGGAGATGACCTGCGGGAACTCACGGCCCTTCATGCCGTGGTCGTAGAGCATTTCACGGCGTTCCTCGGTGGGCAGGATGTACCACTCGTACGAGCGGACGAACGGGTACACGCATACCCATTCAGCCGGTGCGACGCCCCGTGAAAAGGCAGGCGAGTGGCTCTTGGAGAACTCCGCGTCGCGGTGCACGCCCATCGCAGACCACACGATGTCCGTCCCGGCCAGCGTTGCCGTCCGGCGAAGGGTGCGCACAGCGGCCTGGAGGTCTTCCGGACGGGTGCCGTGGAGCCACACCATGATGTCGGCCTCGGCACGCATGGCGGAAACATCATAGAAACCGCGGACGGTGACCCCGGCCGCAGCGAGTTCGGCGGTTGCGGCGTCCAGTGCACCGCCGTCGTCGGGCGCACCGGCGGACCGCTTGAAAACGGTCCAGAGCGTGTAGAACTGGCCGGCCCCGGCGTCGTCGCCGTCCTGAAGGGTGCTGCCGGTGGAAGTGCCCTGCGCGTGTTCGTAACCCGTATTCTCGCTCATGGATCCAGTCTGCTCCTGTCAACAGGCAAATGAAAATTGGTGGGTTCTACAGCTGGTAGAAGATTATCAACGTTCGGGCGGAGAGTGTTAGCGCCCGGCGAGAAGCCGTCTCGCGAGCGCCGCCCCACGGTCACGCGCGTTGTCGATCACCGACACCAGGCCGGTGCCCGCAAGCCAGGCACCGGTGATTTCCAGTCCGCGCTCATTCGCGGCTGCAGCGCGGATGCGTGCCACCCGGTCCCGGTGGCCCAGGGTGGCGTGCGGAAGCGCGTTGGTCCACCGCACCACATCCCAGTCGACGACGTCCGATGGGCTGATATCGACCCCCAGCAGTACCGACGCATCATGCAGTGCGATCGACTGAAGCTCGTCGTCGGGAAGCCGGGCCGTGTCGTCGCCGTCTGCCCCCCGCCCGAAGGAAAGGCGGAGCACATGGTTTCCCGGGCCCGCCGCTGCTGCCAGCCATGGCCACTTTGCGGTGGCATGCGTGAGTGCCTTGGCCCGTACATCGGCGACGTTCCGTGCCACCAGGACGCCGGTCCCCCGCGGCGCCGCATCGAGCTGCGGAACATCCACCACCAGGCTCACCAGCGCCACTGCCGGCACCACGGCCGGCCTGTCCTCCTGGATCCGGGGCACCGTGGAAGCCAGCAGGTCGACGGCGGTGGGACCGTCCGTTGCAACTACCACCGCATCGGCCGTCAGCGTCCGCGACGATGTGGTGATGCTCCAGCCCTCGGGTGTCCGGGCGAGATTCCGTGCAGCTTCCGAAGGATGCAGCGCAGCGCCGTCGCGCTCCAGCCGCTGCGTCAGCGCACTGGTCAGCTGGTGCATGCCGCCCTCGAGGCCGGCTACGGCGGTTCCCGCCGGCGCGGCTGCCCGCATGGCGCCGACGGCTGCGCCGAGGGATCTGTGCCGGCGCATCATGGCGCGCAGACCGGGAACGGCGGCGTCGACGTCCAGGTCATCGGGGTCAGCGGACAGGACACCTCCGACCACCGGCGCAACGAGCCGTTTCAGCACCTCCGCGCCCATGCGGGCCCGCACCACGGCACCCAGGCTGAGCTGCTCCTGGTTCAGCAGCCCGCCCAGGGGCAGCGCGCGGTCGAGGCCGGCGCGCACAGTCGCCGCGCGGCCGATCAGCGCGGTCAGGCCGGGATCACGAACGTCGGCCGGAATGCCGAGAAGCCCCGATGCGGGCAGCGGGAACGCTTGCCCCCGGCCATCCTGCCCGGGCAGATACAGCCAGGCACCGGTGGGGTTCGGGGTGCGGACCAGCGCCCCCAGTCCCAGCTCGCGGGCCAGGGCGGGCACAGTGTCGGAGCGGGTGGAGAACGATTCCGCGCCGGCGTCGAGCGTCAGGCCGGCCAGTTCATGGCCGGCCACCGATCCGCCGAAAGTGGCGGAGGCCTCCAGCACGGTCACGCGGCGACCGGCGGCAGTGAGTTCCCGGGCTGCGCACAGTCCCGCAATGCCGCCGCCGAGAACGACGACGGCGGGAGCCGGATCGACCTGCTTGCCGCGGCTCATCGGCCCGGCGGCACCGAATGGATGAGGGAGACCACGCGCGTCAGCACGTCGGGATCCGCTTCCGGGGGGACCCCGTGACCGAGGTTGACGACGTGCCCGGGTGCCGATGAGCCGGCGTCCAGAACGGCCCGCACATGGGCTTCCAGTACCTCCCAGGGAGCCGAGAGCAGCGCCGGGTCGATGTTGCCCTGCAACGGAACTGTTCCTCCGAGCCGCTTGTTCGCCTCATCCAGCGGGAGGCGGTAGTCGACGCCCACCACGTCCACGCCGACGTCGCGCATTGCGACCAGCAGTTCCGAGGTTCCCGTTCCGAAGTGCACCAGGGGCGCGCCCAGGTCGCGGACATGGTCCAGGGCACGGGACGACGCCGGCGCCACGTGCTCCACATAGTCGGCAAGGCCCAGCGATCCAGCCCAGGAATCGAAGAGCTGGCCTGCACTCGCGCCGGCTTCCAGCTGCGCACGGAGGAAGAGCCCGGAAGCATCCGCTGCCCACTCGGTGAGCGCCCGCCAGGTATGCGGATCCGCGTGCATCATGGTGCGGGGGCCGAGGTGGTCCCGGGACGGCCTTCCCTCGACCATGTAGGCGGCGAGGGTGAACGGCGCTCCCGCGAACCCGATCAGGGGTGTGCTTCCCAGCTCGGCGACAGTGCGTGCCACGGCCTCCCGGATCGGCTCCAGCGCGGCGTCCGTCAGCTCGGGAAGCGCGGCAACATCGGACGCGCTTCGGATAGGGCTGCCCAGAACCGGGCCCACGCCGGGCACGATGTCCACGTCAACTCCGGCGAGCTTGAGCGGAATCACGATGTCGGAGAAGAAGATCGCGGCGTCGACGTCATGGCGCCTCACCGGCTGAAGGGTAATCTCAGCGGCCATCGCGGGGTCGAGGCACGCATCAAGCATGGCGGTGCCTTCGCGGAGCGCACGGTACTCGGGAAGGGAACGCCCTGCCTGCCGCATGAACCAGACCGGACGGCGGGAGGGAGTACGCCCGCGGTAGGCCTGAATGAGCGGAGACTCCGACGTCCTACCGTCCGTCAGGGGATGCGTTTCGCTGAGGGTCATGACTCGATTCTGCCGAAGTTCCACCCGCTTGGATAACCGGGCGGTCCATGGGTGGGAGAAATCACCTCTGCCGGGGATCCCTCAGCACTCACGGCCCAGCCGCTAATTCGGCTTAACGGCGCGGATTTTCGACGCTGGAAGAACCTTGGAACTTAGGTTTACCTATTAGGGTCTGGATGCCGCTGTTGGCTATGCTGGGATGGCTGTGAACTACTTTTCCCTGGTTGCGACCCACTCGGATATCGACCTGGAGACCGTGGCCCGCCTAAGCGTCGGGGCGTCCCAGGTCGCTTCGTCCGCGCTTCAGGACAGTCCAGCGCTCACCGGAGCAGTGGCGCTGGCAACCTGCAACCGGTTCGAGATCTACGGCGAAGCGGCTTCCGAGGCGGACATTGAAGCGGCACGCGCCTCCATCATCTCCGCCATCAGCGCCCAGTCCGGATTGCCCAAGAGCAAGGTGTCGGATTCCTTCACCACCATGACCGGCCATGAAGTTCCGCGTCACCTCTTCAGCGTCAGCGCGGGCCTGGATTCCGCCGTCGTCGGTGAGCGGGAGATCGCAGGACAGGTGCGGCGGGCCCTCATTGAATCGCAGGGGGTCGGCACGGCAAGCGGCGGCCTTGTCCGCCTGTTCCAGGCGGCTTCCCGGACCGCCCGTGATGTCGGAGCCCAGACCGCCCTCGGCGCGCGCGGGCGCTCAATCGTCTCGGTTGCACTCGATCTTGCTGCGGACCTTTCGAGCACAGGCGACCTCGCGGAGAAGTCAGTGGTTGTCTTCGGTACGGGCGCCTATGCCGGTGCCACCATGGCGCTGCTCCGCGAGCGGGGCTGCACTGATATTTCCGTCTACTCGCCGTCCGGACGCGCTGAGAGTTTCGTTGCCACACGGGGCGGAACGGCGCTCACCGGTGAAATGCTTCCGGCTGCACTCACGCGCGCGGACATCGTCATTGGCTGCAGCGGCAGCGAGCAACGGGTGAGCGCCGATGACATCCGCAAGCTCCGCGAGGGCGTTGATCGCTCGCTGGTGATCGTCGATCTGGCCCTGAGCCACGACTTCGATCCCGCGGTTGATTCCGTGGACAACGTCGAGCTCATCACCCTGGAATCGGTACGCCTTGCCGCGCCCGAGGAACAGGCGGAGTCATTGCGGCAGGCTGGAGAACTGGTTTCCACGGCAGCCGCTTCCTTCCAGGAACGGATTGCTTCCCGCTCCGTTGACGCCTCCATCGTCGCGCTGCGCAAGCACACCCAGCAGGTTCTGGATGCGGAGATGGCAAGGGTCCGTGCCCAGCACGGCTGCACGGCCGCCGCCGAGGAAGTCGAGTTCGCGCTGCGGCGGATGGTGCGGCAACTGCTTCACGTGCCCACCGTCCGCGCCCGGCAGCTCGCCGCCGAGGGCCGCCAGGATGACTACACTGCGGCGCTTGAGGCACTCTACGGGATCGAGCCCGAGGACACCGCCGAAGCCGCGCCCCAGCAGTCCTGTCCCGTCAGCGATGGTGCCCAGGCCCGCGCTGAGACGGCCTGACTGCGGGCTCTCGGACTTCCAGCTCGCTGACAGGGCACCGCTGGATTCTGCTCAGTAAGCATCCGCGCGGTGTGGATGCCGCTCACCAGGGATTCGCTCCGACTGGATCCCGTTCGGTGTAGATCCCGCTCAGTACACCGGCTTGTCGGGCTCCACGTCACGAACCCACTGCAGGATCCCGCCGTCCACGTTGTACACCTGCCGCGCACCCTGTTCCCGCAGATAACGGACAACATTGGCTGAGCGGCTGCCTGCCTTGCAGTGGACGTAGATCTCACGTTTCGCGTCGAGCTGCGTCTCTCCGCTGAGGATCCGGTTCTGGGGTATCAGGGTGGCGCCGTCGATCCGGACAATCTCGTATTCCCCGGGTTCCCGCACATCGATCAGATCGAAGTCCCGGGCCCCTGAGGCACGCTCCTGCAGTAGTTCCTCCAGTTGCGCAGCGGTGATCGAGGGAAGCTCGCCTAAAGCCCCGCCCTCAGCCGGCTTGAGACCGCAGAATGCCTCGTAGTCCGACAATTCGGTGATCGGAGCAGCGGAAGGGTCCCGCCGCACCCGAAGTTCCCGCCAGGTCATGTCCAGCGCGTTGAAGATGAGCACCCGCCCCAACAGGGTAGTGCCAATCCCCGTGATGAGTTTGATCGCCTCGTTGACCATGACCGAACCGATCTGGGCGCACAGCACCCCCAACACTCCCCCCTCAGCGCAGGAGGGAACAGCGCCGGGCGGTGGGGCCTCCGGATACAGGTCGCGGTAGCTGGGTCCGCCGACGGAGGGCTTGGCCCAGAAAACGCTCACCTGCCCGTCGAAGCGCAGGATGGAACCCCAGACGTACGGTTTGCCCAGGATTTCAGCGGCGTCACTGACCAGGTACCGGGTGGCGAAGTTGTCCGTCCCGTCCAGAACGAGGTCATACCCGGCGAAGATCTCGAGGACATTGCTGGTGTCCAGCCGTACCTCGTGCCGCACGACAGACACGTGCGGATTGAGGTCCGCAATGCTTTGCTCCGCGGAGGCCGCCTTGGTCTGGCCGACATTGCTGACCCCATGAATCACCTGCCGCTGCAGATTGGAAACGTCGACGACGTCGTCATCCACGATGCCCAGCGTCCCCACGCCGGCAGCCGCCAGATACAGGAGCGCGGGTGAACCGAGCCCGCCGGCGCCGATCACCAGCACCTTCGCGTTCTTGAGCCGTTTCTGGGCATCGACGCCGAACTCGGGAAGAATGAGGTGCCGGGAGTACCGCTCTGTTTCTTCCCTGCTGAGAGCAGCGTGCGGCTCCACCAGCGGACCGGGGGCAGGAGTCAAAACACTCATGCTTCAATGTATGCCCAGCAGTGCGGTACTGCGCAATGCACGGGTTCAGCCGCAATCTCCGCGCGCGTGGCCTCCCGGTGCGGGGCTGCGCGGGTAGACTGGGAACCCCGTTGTAGGGGCGGGGACAACCTGATTCAGTACCAGACACACGACCGAAGGCCCAGACACGTGACTTCAGAGGCACCGGCGAGCGGAAAGGCCGTTCGGCTGCCGCGAGACGAGCGGCGACGCCAGCTGTTGAACGCGGCCCATGAGGTGTTCGTTGCCAACGGCTACCACGGTGCTGCCATGGATGAAATCGCCGAAGTGGCGCACGTCAGCAAGCCTGTGCTCTACCAGCATTTCCCGGGCAAGAGGGAGTTGTACCTTGCCCTCCTGGAGAGCCATCTGGCTTCGCTGACGGAGCTGCTCGTCGAGGCGCTGCAGTCCACGTCCGACAACAAGCTGCGGGTGCACGCCACCATGCGCGCGTACTTCCAGTTCATTGCCCAGGACAGCCAGGCGCACCGGATCGTGTTCGAATCGGACCTGAATAACGATCCGGATGTCAGCCGCCGCCTCGAGGCGTTCAATGCGCACTTTGCGGACCAGATTGCGGGGGTCATTTCGGGAGACACCAGGCTCTCCCATCTGGAAGCCACCCTCCTTGGACGCGCGATGGCCGGCATGGCCCAGGTGAGCGCGCGCTACTGGCTTGAAACCGACGGCGGCCTGGACATCGATACCGCAAGCGAGCTCATCTACCGTTTAGCTTGGCGCGGAATCAGTCGATTCCCCAAGGAAATCTGAGTTACATTTCCCTTAGTTTGGCGGCGCTGACAACGGGCGCCGTCGCACCTTCCCTATCCGTCACATGAAAGGCCCGCTGTGGAGATCAAGATCGGCGTACAGAACGTCACCCGCGAGATTGTCCTGGAGTCGAACGAAACCGCTGAAGCGGTAGCGGACGTCGTCAGCAAGGCCATGAACGGTGGCGCCGAGCTGCGCCTGACAGACAGCAAGGGACGCCAGGTCATTGTTCCCTCCGCCGTTCTGGGCTACGTGGAAATCGGCGAGAGTGAAACCCGCCGCATCGGTTTCGGCGCTCTCTGACAAAGCAGGTGTACCCGTGGTCTCGCTGATAGTCGTCACCGGCGTCGCTCTGTCGGTGGGCTTCTTTGTCTGGTTCGCTGACCGGCGACACCACCGGTACGGGGTGCTGCTCCTGCCCGGCATCTGCCTCACCTCAGCGCTGATCCTGTGGATCATCCTGCAGTTTGCCGGGCTGGGCTATCACCCGGACCTGTTCTGGCTGGCCTGGCTTCTGCCGATGCTGGTCTCGACCGTAGTCACGGTGGCAGCCGCCTGGTGGTTTGGGCGGCACCGCGAACACGCGGATGCCGAAGCCATGACGTCAATCCTGAAGCGGCGCTGACGCCTTCGCATGGGCAGGTGGGCCCGCGCCCGCACGGTGCAGGTGAGCCCGCGCCCGTACTGTGCAGGTGAGCCCGCGCTCCCTCAGTCCCGGTTACAGGTCAGCCCGGCCTGCGAAGGAGGACGACGCGAGGGCGTGCTCCCGCTTCGGGATCCTGCCTGCCCGTGACGCCAGACGGCCGGCGACAACAGCGTGCCGGAAGGCAGTCGCCATCGCCACCGGATCCTGGGCGCGGGTAACGGCGGTGGCCAGCAGCACGGCGTCGCACCCGAGTTCCATGGCGAGCGCAGCATCCGACGCCGTGCCGATCCCGGCATCAAGAACGATGGGCACGCCCGCACGGGACACAATGAGTTCTATGTTATGCGGGTTCAGGATGCCCAGTCCCGTACCGATCGGTGCGCCCAGCGGCATCACCGCGGCGGCGCCCAACTGCTCGAGCCGGAGGGCCAGCACGGGATCGTCGTTGGTATACGCAAAGACAGTGAATCCGCGGGCCACCAGGGATTGGGTCGCCTCCACCAGTTCAACGGCGTCAGGCAGCAGAGTCTGCTCGTCAGCGATCACCTCAAGCTTGACCCAGTTGGTTTCCAGCGCCTCACGTCCCAGCTCGGCCGTGAGGACAGCTTCACGGGCGGTAAAGCAACCTGCCGTGTTCGGCAGGATCCGCATGTCCTGGGAGTGCAGGAGCTGAAAGAGTGACGCGCCCGTCTGTGGCGTGTAGCGGCGCATTGCGACGGTGGTCAGCTCGGTGCCGGAGGCGGCGAGCGCCTCGCCGAGCCCGTCCAGGCTGGGCGCTCCCCCGGTTCCCATGATCAGTCGGGAGCCCAGCAGAACCCCGTCGATGATCAGAGGGTCAACACTTTCGATTGGATCCGAGCTCATGGTCATCCTCCCTGGACGGCGGTGACGAGTTCAACGTCGTCCCCGTCGGATAGTCTCCGGCCCGACCACTGGCTGCGCGGAACCACTGTCGAGTTCACTGCCACGGCCACGCCGAGGCGTGCCCCGTCGGCCGGTTGTCCGGTGGGCTGCAGCGCCCTTCCCGTGATCTCCGCGATCAGCTGCAGCAGGTCTGCGGCAGCGGTGTCTGACGGTGTGCCGTTCACCGTGATGGCTGTTCTGTTCATGTTCATCCCTCCTCGAATCTGTTCGGTGTGTACCGCTCCAGGCCTGGCGGCCCGGGCTTCCCCTCCAGTAGATCCACACACACTGCGGCGGCCGTGGGCGTCAGGAGCACGCCGTGGCGGAAGAAACCGGTGGCGATCAGGAGCCTGTCGCAACCCTCAACCTGACCGAGCAGCGGCGCGTTGTCCGGAGTGCCGGGACGCGCACGGCACAGTACTTCGACAAGTTCCAGCTCGGAGACAGCCGGGATGAGCTGCTGCGCGTCGCGGAGCAGCTGGTAGACCCCGCCTGCGGACACTGCATTGCTGCCGTCCTCGCGCATGGTTGCGCCAAGCACCACGGTGCCGTCGGTCCGGGGAACCATGTAGACGGGATGTCCCCGCACCAGTCCGCGTACGGTGTGCGTCAGCAGTGGCTGTAGCGCCTCGGGCACCCGAAGACGGAGGATATCGCCGTAGACGGGCCGCAGTGGAAGCCGGCAGGGCAGACCGGCAAGCCCGGCCGCAGCGAGTCCATTCGCAATAGTCGTGGAGCCGGCGCGAAGCACGCTCCCGTCAGCCAGACGAACACCGGTCACATGGCTGCCGTCCCGTTCGACGCCGGTCGCCGCGGCACGGACCAGCGTTCCGCGGGATGTCACGGCAGCGAGCAGTGCCGCGGCCAGTTTGCGGGGGTCCACCTGATGGTCCTCCGGCGCGCGGAATGCGGCAGTCGCAGCGGGTCCGATCATCGGCTCCGATCGGCGCGCTTCGCGCAGGGACACCTGCTCCACTACGAGGGAGTTGCGCGCCTGTACCGCCTGAAGATCGGCGAGAGCCTGCCGGTCGGCGCCGTCAAAGCCGAGCACTATTGTTCCGGTCCGCCGGAACCCGGGATCGATGCCCGTCCAGGTCAGGGACGCGAGGAATTCAGGGTACCGGGCGGCTGAATCGAGGGTGAGCCGAAGCAGGTGCTCCTCGCGGTAGTGGAGCTCGCTCGCCGGCGCGATCATGCCGGCTGCCGCGTGGGTGGCACCTGCGGCTGGATCCGGATCGATCACCGTCACGGTGTGTCCCCTGCGGATCGCTTCCCACGCAATCCCGAGCCCGATAATTCCTCCGCCGACGACGGCGACGTCCACGTCTGTTTCCACCAGGGTCCTTCCCTACGCCGGCATGATCCGGATCAGGTTCGTTGTTCTCACAACGCGGTCGGCGCCGAACGCCCTCTCAGCCGGCACGCGTCCGAATATGTCCCGGACGCGGTTTGGCTCCCGCAGTACCCACTTATTGTAGAGGGTATGCAACTTCACTCTGCCCGCCTCTACCTGTGCACGGATTCACGACAGCGCCAGCAGGACTTCGGCGAATTTGTCGACGCCGCCTTTGCTGGCGGGGTGGACATCATCCAGTTGAGGGACAAGTCTCTTGAGGCAGCACAGGAGCTCGAACTGCTCCAGGTGCTGCGCGCGTCGGCCGTTTCCCGCGGGAAGCTCTGGGCTGTCAATGACCGCGCCGACATCGCGGCGGTCAGCGGTGCTCCCGTGCTGCACGTCGGGCAGCGCGATCTACCACCCGAGTTTGCCCGCCCCTTCCTCCATGAGGGCGGAGTGATCGGCCTTTCAACGCATTCACCGGAGCAGGTGGCCGCGGCCGCCTCGAATGACGACGTTGGATATTTCTGCACCGGCCCCGTCTGGGCCACGCCGACCAAACCGGGCCGCACCGCCGTCGGGTTGGACCTGGTGCGGAACGCAGCGCAGCTCGAAGAAGTGCACGCGCAGCGCGGCCAGTCGCTCAAGCCGTGGTTTGCTATTGGCGGGATCGACTTGCAGAACGTCGAAGAGGTGGTTGCGGCCGGCGCCAAACGCGTTGTCGTGGTACGCGCCATTACCGAGGCCGATGATCCGCAGGCGGCCGCGGCGAAGATCCGGGAGGCACTTCCGGCATAGCTCTCATGCTCGCCGTTTTGCTCCCGATTTTGCCCATGTTGGCCGACGCTCCTCCTGCCCAGGCGTCTTCCGGTCATGGTGGCGCGGTGCTGGGTCCGGTGTGTGCGAGTTGGTGGTGGACGGCTTCTTCCACTTGCCGGTACCGGTTGCGTTTGGGGTTCCGGTGGGGGTCGATGTACGCCGGTGGCCGGAACCATGGGATTCCCTGAACCGATTCGACCGACCAGTTGCCCTCGTGGATCAGGTGGTGATGCCGGGAGCAGAGCAGCACGCCGTGGCTGATGCTGGTGGTTCCGCCCGCTGCCCACGGGACGATGTGGTGGGCTTCGCACCAGGTGGCGGGCACCGTGCAGTCCGGGAAGGCGCAGCCCTTGTCGCGGGCAACCAGTGCCCGCCGAAGGTGCGGCGGGAAGAGGCGTTGGGCGCGTCCGATGTCCAGGACCTGACCCTTTCCGCCGAGCACCAGCGGCAGGATGTCCGCCTCGCACGCCAGTTTACGGATGCTCCGGGCGCTCAGCTGTTCGGCGAAGACCGCATGGCCGTCGCGCCCCAGATCGCTCAGGAGATCCCGGTAGTTGATGGTGACCATCACCTGCGGGCGGTGACCCCCGGTGGCCGGCAGACCGTCACCGGCAAGGGCGATCCGGCACCCGGACACCAGCCCCTCGAGTAACTCCTGCGCACTGGTTGGGCCATTGGTCTGCGTTCCGGGTGGGGTGGTGCCGTTCACTCGGGGGTTGGTGGCCGTGTTCATGACGGTCAGGAGGTACTCAAACTGTTCATCGGTGGCGCCGATCTCCAGGAAGTGCAGACCATGACGCCTACCGCGCAGGAAGACGCCCTGCCTGGCCCGGAGGACCTTCTCCGTCGGTTCCACGCCGTCCTGGTCGATCACGCTTTCCCAACGCCGGGCTAGGACCCGCAGGACGTCCTCATCGGATTCCACGGCCTGGCGGACCAGGTGTTCCTCCATGGCCTCCACCTGGTGGCCGGTCGCGACAGCCCGGACACGGTGAGCGGCGTCCCTGATCAGCATCGCCGCCCGGGTGCTGAGCGCTCCGGCACGGGTTGCAGCGGCCAGGGCAGGCAGCGGAGCCTGGACCGGTGCACCCGGCCCCGGAACCTCGGGAAGCACGTCCTGGCCCAGCCGTAACCGGCGGTTCGCCTCGGAACGGCTGACCCCGAGCTTCGCCCGCAGGTACTCTGCCGTACCCTTATGGGCTTCCTGGGCGTCCGTGGCGGCAAGTGAGTGGTCTTCGGTGGCCCGGGCAACCAGGGTCTGAAGGTGATCCACCACCCGGGAGATCTCCTCCACCCCGACAAGAGCCGCAACAACCTCATCCTGCCCCAGGAGGAGGTAACCCGTTTCGAAGTGGTGGGCGAAAGCCAGCAAATCCGAACGCATTCCACGCAGGAGAGAATCATCTTCCCCGTGGTGTTCGAGCAATGCGACGGCCATACCAAAATATTATCGAAGACACGTACTAATACCGCCCAAAACCCGGCAATGTGGAGGAGCAGTCACCCACAACTTATCCACACACCCAAGCGGGGCCTGGGCCGGGAACCGGGTCAACGTCAGCAGCCATGCGATCGACGGTCAAACAGATAAGCAGTCAGGCAGCCCGAGCGGTCAAGCCGCCGAGCGCCAAACCCGTCAAGCGGTCAAGCAGCCGAGCGCCCACCCGGTCAAGCGGTCAAGCGGTCAAGCCGCCGAGCGCCAAACCCGTCAAGCGGTCAAGCGTCAACCATCAACCCGTCAGGCAGTCAGACCCAGCGAACTCATCCGCCGGGAATGGTTACGGGTGAGCTGCGCGAACAACTGGGCGGTACCCCGCTCCTGCTCTGCGGCATTCCCCTCGAACAGCAGACCGCCAAGGAATTCACGCTCGATCCCCACCCGCTGCGCCTGGGTCAGCGCCTCCCCCACCAGGCGCCGGCCCCAGAGTGCCAGCCGCGAGGCGAGCCGCGGATCGTCGGACAGTGCCGCCTTCAACCGAGCCTGCAGCAGGCCGCCCTGCTCGGCTGTTGACTGGATGCGCGCAATCAGCTCCCGGGTGGCATCGTCGAGGTGCTCGGCCAGTGCGGTGTAGAAGTCCCCGGAAATCGCGTCTATGACGTAGGCCTTCATGAGGGACTCGTACCAGTCAGCCGGGCGGGTCCGCTCGTGGAATGAGTCGATTGACGCCTGGAAGGGACGCATGGCTTCCTCCACATCGACGCCCAGTCCGGCGAGGTGTGCGCTGACCATCTCGAAGTGCTCGAACTCCGTGACGGCGAGCCGCCCCAGGGCTGCACGGTCCTGCAGCGTTGGAGAGAACCGCGCGTCGGAGGACAACCGCTCGAACGCAGACAGCTCACCGTAGGCCATGACGCCGAACAGGTCGATGACAAACTGGTTGAACGCCCCCGTACCGGTGCCGGAAGGGGTTGCCGACGCAGCGTTCGCCTGGGATTTCGGGTGCAAGGCAGTCATGGAGACAAGGGTACCCGCGTGCGGATTGCGTGCAGCGTGTTAGGGACGGCGGGCCGCCGGGTGTATTACGGTGGGCAATGTGCCGTATTCGCATCTGGATCTGAGCAACCGGGATTCCCAGGTTCAGCTCACAGCCGCGCTGGAGAATCTCCGGCAGGAGCTCGACCTGCGCACGGAATTCCCGCCGGAGGTACTCGCAGAGGCTCAGTCTGCGGTCGCTGCCTCCACCATGCCGGAGCGCGATCTCACCGGGCTCGGCTTCATCACCGTCGATCCCCCCGGATCAACGGACCTGGACCAGGCCTTCCATCTGGAGCGCGCAGGCTCGGGCTACCGGGTCTGGTACGCGATCGCTGATGTTCCGACGTTTGTTGCCCCCGCCGGTGCCATAGACGTTGAGGCGCGCCTGCGCGGTCAGACCATGTATGCGCCGGACGGCCGGATTTCCCTTCATCCCGAGGTCATTGCCGAGGACGCGGCCAGCCTGCTGCCCGGGCGTGAGCGGCCGGCCTTCGTCTGGGAGTTCGAGCTGGACGAGGACGCGCAGGTGCAGTCCGTCAACCTCCGGCGGGCAGCCGTGAAGAGCCGCGCCCAGCTCACCTACGAACAGGTGCAGGAAGACCTCGATTCCGGCGGCGCCGCGGAAAACCTCATTCTGCTGAGGGAAATCGGAACCAAGCGCATCGCCCTGGAAAAGGAGCGCGGCGGCGCCAGCCTCAACCTGCCGGAGCAGGAAATAGCGCACGACGGCGAACGGTACTTCATCGTGACGCGTCCCCCGCTTGCCGCTGAGGACTGGAACGCACAGCTCTCACTCATGACCGGCATGGCGGCCGCAGAGATCATGCTTGGGGGCGGCGTCGGGATTCTCCGTACCATGCCGGCTCCGGACGAAGCTTCGCTCGCCCGTTTCCGACACCAGGCCCGCGCGCTGGGCCGTTCCTGGCCGGCCGGAGTACCGTACGGTGAATTCCTGCGCAGCCTGGACACCTCGGATCCCCGCCAGCTTTCCCTCATGCACGCCGCAGCCTCGCTGTTCCGGGGCGCCGGCTACACCGCGTTCGACGGCGACCTGCCGGACGCGGTCGAGCAGGCAGCCATCGCAGCGCCCTACGCACACACCACTGCACCACTGCGCCGGCTCGTTGACAGGTTTGTGCTGGTGACCTGCGAAGCCCTGTGCGCCGGCGACGAGGTGCCTACCTGGGTGCGCGATGCGCTGCCGCAACTGAACTCGCTCATGTCCGCCTCCAACCAGCTGGCCTCCCGGCTCGAGAGCGGTGCGGTTGCAGCCGTGGAGGCGGCGCTCCTGAGCAACCAGGTCGGCGAGGAATTCAATGCCGTCGTCATTACCGGCTCCAGGCCTACCCCGGACGTCCCTGCGGCATCCGGAGCCAGCCGGGCACCCGGGACGGGCACTCCGGCCCCGGACTCTCCAGCGGCCGCGGGTCATCCGGAAACCGCGCCCTCGGCTCCTGGTTCTCCAGCCACCACGCGTTCGGCGGCCGTCTCCGGCAACGGCAGCAAAAGCGGCACAACCAATTCCAACGGAAGCGGAAACGGGAACGGGCGCAACGGCAATGGTGTCCCGCACGGGGTTGTCCAGCTCGCCGACCCGGCGGTCGAGGCGCGGTGCGACGGCGTCATGACCGCCGGTGACGAAGTGCGTGTGCGGCTCGTGACCGCTGATATCGCCCGGCGGGAACTGCGTTTCGAACTGGTCGGCAAGGTTGCGGCTGCGGCGCCGTCGTCGGAAAGTCAAACCGCGGCAGGGTAGACTTGGTGGCGTAGTAATGGATGCCCGGTCGTTCTTGATGAACTTTTGTCGTTCACTCGACCCGCAATACCTACGCGATCTTGAGTTTTTCCCAGCTCGATGCGGAACGTTCCGCTCCCGAGCCGCAGTTGATAGCCCGCGATCGGCTTCCACTGGACGCCCTGCTTCGTCCTGCTCCGAGCGGACCCTCGCGGTCCGGCGTTGAGCCCGGCGGCGGCAGTGCCTAATCGAAACGGTAGTAAATAGTGACCACAGACAATCACCACCTGCATGCAGACAACAGCGACGACGAAATCTTCGTAGAAGACACCCTCGTCACCACTGAAGAACCGCATCAGGAAGCCCCCGAGACGTTCGCCGACTTCAACGTCCGCGCCGACATTGTCGAGTCCCTCGCGGACGCGGGCATTGTGCACCCCTTCCCCATCCAGGCAATGACCCTCTCCATTGCGCTCGGAGGCCATGACATCATCGGCCAGGCCAAGACGGGAACCGGCAAGACCCTCGGTTTCGGCGTTCCCGCCCTGCAGCGCGTGGTCGGCCCCTCGGATGAGGGATATGAGAAGCTGCCTGCTCCAGGTGCTCCACAGGCCCTCATCGTTGTCCCCACCCGTGAACTGGCCGTCCAGGTTGCCGATGACCTGACAAAGGCCGCAAAGAAGCGCAACGCCCGGATTGTGACCATCTACGGCGGACGCGCCTACGAGCCGCAGATCGAGGCGCTCAAGCGTGGGACCGAAGTGGTGGTGGGTACTCCCGGCCGCCTGATCGACCTGTACCGCCAGAAGATCCTGTCGTTGAAAAACGTCCGCATCGTAGTGCTGGATGAGGCGGACGAAATGCTGGATCTCGGGTTCCTCCCCGACGTCGAGACGCTCATGTCGGCCACCCCGGCCGTCCGGCAGACCCTCCTGTTCTCCGCCACCATGCCGGGCCCCGTGGTCGCCATGGCGCGCCGCTACATGTCCCACCCGACCCACATCCGCGCCGCTGATCCCGAGGACGACGGCGCCACCAAGAAGGACATCCGCCAGGTCATCTACCGCGCGCATAACCTGGACAAGGATGAAGTGGTGGCCCGGATCCTCCAGGCCCGCGGACGCGGACGCACCATCATCTTCACCAAGACCAAGCGCACAGCGGCCAAGCTCTCCGAGGAACTGGTGGACCGCGGCTTCGCAGCCGGCGCCATTCACGGCGACCTCGGCCAGGGAGCCCGGGAGCAGGCGCTGCGCGCCTTCCGCGGCGACAAGATCGACGTCCTCGTGGCAACCGAGGTGGCGGCGCGCGGCATCGACGTTGAGGACATCACCCACGTCATCAACTTCCAGTGCCCGGAAGATGAGAAGGCCTACCTGCACCGCGTCGGCCGTACCGGCCGCGCAGGGAAGAAGGGCACCGCCGTCACATTCGTGGACTGGGACGATGTCCCCCGCTGGGGCCTGATCAACAAGGCGCTCGGGCTGGACCAGGCCGAGCCGGTGGAAACCTACTCGTCCTCGCCCCACCTCTACACCGACCTCGACATCCCCGAAGGCACCAAGGGACGCCTGCCCCGCAATCAGCGCACGCTTGCCGGGATCAATGCGGAGAAGCTTGAGGACCTCGGCGAGACCGGCAAGAAGAACCGCTCGGGTGACCGTAGCCGGTCCGCCGGGCAGGGCCGCCGGACCGGTTCCGAGGAACGCCGGACCGGTTCCGATGAAAAGGCGGGAGGCCGTCGTCGTACCCGCGGGTCCTCCGGAGAGGACCGCACCGCAGCCGACAGCAGCGCCAAGCAGACCGAGCGCACTGACCGCCCGCAGCGCAACAGGTCGCGGACCCGCCGCCGCAACGGCGAGGTCATCTCCAAGCCGGCCGCAGAGAGCTAAGCACCGCGTGGGGAACTCAGCGGTCCACCCGGTCTGGCGGCCGGATGGACCCAACCTCGTGGTGGAAGCGGACAATCTGGAATACCTTTCCGGGCTGCCCGGCGATTCCTTCACCATGATCTATGTGGACCCGCCGTTCAACACCGGGCGTGCGCAGCGCCGGCAGCAGACCTCGATGGTGCGCAGTGCGCCCGGAGCGGGTGACCGGGTGGGATTCAAGGGGCTGAGCTACTCCACGGTCAAGGGCCTGCTGGCCAGCTACGACGATGCGTTCGAGGACTACTGGGACTTTCTCGTGCCGCGCCTGGCTGAGGCGTGGCGGTTACTGGCGGACGACGGCACGCTCTACGTACACCTCGACTACCGCGAAGTGCACTACGCGAAAGTGATGCTGGACGTCCTCTTCGGGCGGGAGTGCTTCCTCAACGAGATTATCTGGGCCTACGACTACGGGGCCCGCGCCCGCCGCCGCTGGCCGGCGAAACACGACAACATCCTCGTGTACGTGAAGAACCCGGACGGGTACCACTTCGACAGCGCCGAAGTGGACCGGGAGCCCTACATGGCGCCCGGCCTCGTCACGCCCGAGAAGGCCGCCCTCGGCAAACTCCCCACGGACGTCTGGTGGCACACCATCGTCTCGCCGACGGGCAAGGAAAAGACCGGCTATCCCACCCAGAAGCCCGAGGGCCTGGTACGCCGCGCGGTTGCAGCGAGCAGCCGCCCCGGCGACTGGGTGCTGGACTTTTTTGCCGGGTCCGGAACCCTCGGCGCAGTCGCAGGAAAGCTGGAGCGGCGCTTCGTCTGCATTGACAGCAACCCGCAGTCCATTGAGGTCATGAGCCGGCGGCTCGCGCCCTGGCTCGGGAGCACGGCGGAACCGGGCGCTGCCGACGCCGAATCCGGCTGGACCAATCCCTCCGCCGCCATCGGGTAACTGTCACCGACGAAACCACCAGGGACTCGCTACCGGATAACGCTGCTCCTGGTGGCCAGCTCCTCGAGCCGCTCGAACACTTCCGGCTGGGTGAGGTTCTCCCCCAGCCGGTTCGGTTTTCCGGTCCCGTGGTAGTCGCTGGAACCGGTGACCAGCAGGTTGTTCCGGGCGGCAATCCGCCGCAGTTCTGCGCGCCCTTCCTCGGGATTGTCGCGATGGTCGATCTCCAGGCCGAGCAGGCCGGCGTCAATCATTTCCGCTGTCACGTCGCTGTCGACGATGCGGCCCCGCGAGGACGCCACAGGATGCGCAAACACGGGGACGCCGCCGGCCTCCCGGACCAGGGCAACAGCGTCTGCCGGGTGCGGCGCATAGTGCCCCACCCAGTACCGGGAGCGGGCGCTCAACATGCTGCCGAAGGCCTCGCTCCGGGTGGCAACGACCTTCAGCGCGACCAGGGTGTCGGCAATATGCGGCCGCCCGATGGTGGCACCCTCGGCAACGTGCTCCAGCACATGAGACCAGGAGATCGGGTAGTCCGCCGAGAGCTTCTCCACCATCCGTTCGGCCCGGGTCAGCCGGGCATCCCGGGAGCGTTCCACCTCCGCGAGCAGTCCCGGGTGGGAGGGATCGTGGAGGTAGGACAGCACGTGCACGCTGATGCCGGTGTCCGTGCGGCAGGACACTTCCATTCCGGGTACCAGCGTCAGGCCCAGCGCGCGCGCCTCCTGCGCTGCCTCTGCCCACCCCGCGGTCGAGTCGTGGTCGGTGAGGGCGACGACGTCCAGCCCGGCAGCTGCAGCCGCGCGCATGACGTGCGCGGGGCTTTCAGTACCGTCGGACACGGTGGAGTGGGCATGCAGGTCGATTCTCACCAAACAACTGTAAGCCCGTATTTCACTCTCCGCTTCGCATCAGGTCCGCGTAGACGGCTCCACCCTGTGGTCCGGGATGGATCCCGTCGGGGGCAAAGTCGGTGGCCTGCCGGGAGGCGGCGTCCCAGTCGCGCAGTTCCACGTTGTCCCGGTTTTCGGCGAAGGCCCGTAACGCATCATTGACCGACGGAATCCAGGGGCGCTCACCGTGCGCAGTGATGAGGACGAGGCGGCGATCCGGGCCGATTGCCTCAAGGAGCTCGTCGAGGACTGCCGGATCAAACTCCCCGTTTGTCCCGAGCCCGATCACCACAACCTGCCGCAGCCGGCCCTGCCGTTCGAGTTCCGCCGCGAAACCGGGCGCGTCCGTCATCTGGCGGCCAACCTCCGCCTGCACATCGATTCCGGGCAGCGACTCCACCAGTTGGGGTGCGGCTGCGAGCATCACCGAGTCCCCGATGGCCGTGACTGCTTTCCCGTCGAGAGCGCTCTGCGCGGGCTCGTCCTGTCCTTCCGCGGGAGTGGACGGGGCCGGTGCCGGCTCCGGAGCGGGCGTACGCGCAGCGGCGGCAGCGGCCTCCCGCGCGGCGTTCCGGCCCGCGGCGAGTTGTTCCTCAAGCTGCGTTTTCTCAGGCGACAGTGCAACGGCCGCACCCGCGAGGACGGTCATTGAGGCCAGCGCCGCGGTGCCGCCGACCAGCGCCGGCCGGATCTGCCGCGCGCGCCACGAGCCCAGGTACCCCGTCCCGGACCGCCGCAGGCCCCGGGCCAGAACCGGCCTCTCCACGTATCGCCAGCTGACCGCCGCGCAGCCCAGCGTGAGGGGCACGACGGCGGCAGCAGCCCAGTGGTCAGCGCCGGGCGGCAGCCACCCGGCCACGAGGACGGTCCACGGCCAGTGCCAAAGGTAAATACCGTAGCTGCGCCTGCCGAGCCACTGCAGCGTGCGGCTCGAAAGCAGCTCGGCCGCAGCACCCGAGGAATGGCGCAGGAGCGCCACGACCAATACTGCCACCGCGCTGAAGGCGAACATTCCGCCCTGGTAGGCAGCAGCGCCGTCGTCGGGCAGGACGCCGAAGAACATTCCCAGCGCCGTCAGGCCGACGGGCAGCGCAACGCGGTTCGCCGCTTCACTCACCAGCGGGCCCGTCCGGGCTCCGGCGAGCGCCAGCCAGGCGCCTAGGAGCAGTCCGAAACCATGCGTATCGGTACCGAAGTACAGGCGGCTCGGATCAGCTCCCGGCGAGAATTGGAGGGCCATGAGTCCGCCGCTCAGCAGCGCGGCGGCGAGGACCAGGAACGCGAAGGGCAGCGGGACAGCGGATCCGGCCCTCCCGCGCCCGAGTTTCCACAGGGCCAGAAGCAGCAGCGGCCAGAGGAGGTAGAACTGCTCCTCCACGGCCAGGGACCACAGGTGCAGGAGCAGCGGCGGCTCGGATTCGGCGAAGTAGGACCCTCCGGAGACGACCTGCACCCAGTTGGTGCTGAAGGTCGCTGCGCCGGCGGCCTGGGTCTTGAGGGTCCGGTCCGCTTCGGTGGGGAACAGGAGCACCAGGGTGAAGCTCACCAGCACAACCGGAATCAGCGCGGGCACGATCCGCCTGAGGCGCCGCTGCCAGAACGCGCCGAGATCGAGCCTGCCCGAGCGGTGCAGTTCCTCCGCCGCCAGGCTGGTGATCAGGAAGCCGCTCAGGACAAAGAAGAGGTCGACGCCGAGAAACCCGCCGGGCAGCGCACCGGGCGCAAGATGGTAGGAAACCACGGCGATGACGGCGATGGCCCTCAGCCCGTCCAGCGGCTTGTTTCGTTCCCTCACAACGTTTTCCGGCATGGGTCCTTCGGTGGTCGGCGTCTCGTGTCCCCCGGGCCACCTTACAAAAAGCCCGGCCGGAGCAGCACTACCGGCCCTGCGCGTGGCGCCGGAACCGGCCTGACCCCCGGTCCGGGATGTTTGGCTCACTCCGCAGGCCGGTGAGACGATGGGCGGGTGAGTACAGCAGAGAACACCCCATCAGCAGTCACCGCCGCAGAGGCCGGGGCCGGCAACGACGCCACGCCCGTCACGCCGGAGGACCAGCCGCTTTCCAGCCGCAACGAGAACCGGTCGCAGCGGCCTGATTCGGATGCCTTCAAGGCCTTCATGGGCGCGCACTGGGCACCGAAAGGAACAGAGCTGCCGGCGGAAGCAGAGGTGGCGCCCTATGCAGCCCAGCGCCGCCTGAAAATTTCCCGGCAGTTCCCCGGGGAACGGCTGGTCATTCCCGCCGGGCCCCTGAAGGTCCGCTCCAATGACACCGACTACCGTTTCCGCCCCCATTCCGGCTTCGCCCACCTCACCGGCCTCGGCCTGGACCACGAGCCCGACGCCGTCCTTGTCCTGGAGCCCACTGCGGAGGGAGCCGGCGACGACGGCGGCAACCACACTGCCACCCTGTACTTCCGTGAACTGGCCGGCCGGGACAGCGCCGAGTTCTACGCGAACGCACGCTACGGCGAGTTCTGGATCGGTCCGCGGCTGTCCCGCGCCGAGGTGCGCGCCCTGTTGTCGCTGGAGACGGCGGACCTTGCGGACCTGGAAGCGGCCATCACCAAGGATGCCGGCGCGGTGGAGATCGGAGGCATCCGAATCCGGCTCCTCCGGGAGGTCGACCTGAATGCGGATGCCCTCGTGGATACGTCCCGCATCAACACCGGCGTCGACCTTGAGGCCTCCGATGAGCTCGACGCGAAGCTTGCGGAAGCGCTGTCCGAACTCCGGCTGATCAAGGACGAGTGGGAAATCACGCAGATGCGCCGGGCGGTCGAGGCTACCGTGAACGGCTTCCACGAGGTTGTCAGTGAACTGCCCCGCGCAATCTCCCACCCCCGCGGCGAGCGCGTGGTGGAAGGGGCGTTCTTTGCCCGTGCACGTGAGGAGGGCAATGACCTCGGCTACGACACCATCGCCGCCTCGGGCAACAATGCCACCGTCCTCCACTGGATCCGTAACAACGGCCAGGTGAACGCCGATGACCTGCTGCTGCTGGACGCGGGTGTTGAAGCCGACACCCTTTACACCGCCGACATCACCCGTACCCTGCCGGTCAGCGGCAAGTACTCCGACATCCAGCGGAAGATCTATCAGGCGGTCCTCGACGCCGCGGACGCCGGTTTCGCTGCCGCGAGGGTGGGCGCCAGGTTCCGCGACGTGCACTCCGCCGCGGTGGCCGTCCTGGCTGAGCGCCTGGATGCCTGGGGGCTGCTGCCGGTACCGCTCGAGGAGGCGCTCTCTCCCGCAGGGCAGCATCACCGGCGTTGGATGCCGCACGGCACTAGCCACCACCTCGGGATGGACGTCCATGACTGCGCGCAGGCCCGGCGCGAACTCTACCTGGACGGCATTCTGGCGGAAGGTATGGTCTTCACCATTGAGCCCGGACTGTACTTCAAGGAGGAAGACCTCTCCGTTCCGGAGGAGTACCGGGGTATCGGGGTACGGATCGAGGATGACATCCTCATGACGGCAGACGGTCCAGTCAACCTCAGCTCAGCTCTCCCGCGCGATCCCGACGACGTCGAGGCGTGGATGGCAGGCATCTACAGCCCGACCGGCGAATAGCGGGCTGAAGGTCCGGACTGCAGGGCCGGACCTGGAAAACCACAACGCAAAGGCGGACAGCCTTCGATGGCTGTCCGCCTTTGCGTTGGTCAGCTGCCCTCGCTGATTCTGGCCGGCCGGTTGGTGGCCCCGCTAATCCTGGCGGGATTCCTCACCGCGGCGGGCCTCATCAGGTGCGTCTTCCGCGGCGGGCTGCGGTTCGATGCGGATCCCGTACTGCGGACGCCCGTCCGGAAGATCAGGGAACTGACCGCGGGTGGAACGCTGGTTTGCAGCCCGCTGTTCATCCCCAGCCTGCGGGGCAGCGCCAGCCTGCTGTGGGTCAGGATTGGCGTGCGGCGCCTGGACAGGCGGCTGCCCCCAGCTTTCCGGACGCTGCGGCGGCTGGCCCTGCCGCGGCGGTTGGTTCGGTGCCGATGGCGTCCCCCAGGGCTGCACGGGGGCGTTGGTTTGCGGGTTCGAATTCATCGGCAGCTGCTGCAGCACCCGGCGGGCTTCTCCGGCAACGGACGGATCAACAATGACGTCGTAGCTGGTTGCGACCACCTGGCTGGTGGACGTGAAATCACGCTTCCCGCGCTGGAACGCGTAGGCGATCACACCGAACAGCACCCAGAACACTGCTCCGAGCGCCATTGAGGAGAGGATGGGAAGGTAGGTCGAGTCACCGCCGAAGAGCGTCAGGATGAAACCAACAAAAAGACCGAACCAGGCGCCGGTCGCGGCGCTGGCAAGAGCCACCCTCGGGTAGCTGAGGCGTCCGGTTACCCGTTCCACGGTCTTGAGGTCGTTGCCGATGATCGACACCTGCTGCACGGGAAACTTGCTGTCGGCGAGGTAGTCGACGGCTTTCTGGGCATCAAGGTAGGAGCCGTACCTGCCGACGGTCTCGCCCTTCGGCAGTGTGCGGCCTTCATCACGTGAGGCGGTTCGTCCAAGAACGTTTGACATACTTTCATTGTTGCCTAGATCAGCCCCGCCGTGGCACCGTATCGCTCGGGGTGAACTTTGGGGTGGCCATGCCGTGCGGGCCGTCACGCAATACAGCCGCAGTAGCGCAGGCGCAGTAGCCTAGGCATGTGAGCAGCAACCCAACGCGCGTTTTTGTGGCACGTCTTCTGGGCCTGGACGTCTTCGACCCTCTCGGTGACCGTCTCGGGCGGCTCCGTGACGCCGTCATCCTCGACCGGGGACCGTCGGTTCTCCCCCAGGTTGTCGGTCTGGTGGTTGAGGTTCCCGGCAAGAAGCGGGTCTTCGTGCCGATGACGCGCGTGACGTCCATCGACGCCGGGCAGATCATCTGTACCGGGTTGGTCAACCTCCGGCGGTTCGACCAGCGCGGCGCCGAGCAGCTCGTCGTTGCCGAGGTCTTCGACCGCCGGATCACGCTTCGCGACGGGAGCGGGGAGGCCACCATCGAGGATGTGGCCATGGAGAAGGACCGCTCCGGCGACTGGCACGTGTCGCAGATCTTCGTCCGTCGCGGCGGCCCACAGTCGCGGCTGCGGGGCCTTCGCCGCGGCGAGCGCCTGATCATCGACTGGATGGACGCGTATCACGGCGACGCCGATGAACCCCAGGCCGCAACGTCCTTCGTGGCACAGCACGATGACCTGAAAGCAGCCGACTTCGCGGACGCACTCCACGAGATGAGCGACAAGCGCCGGATCGAGGTGGCCAGCGAGCTTCAGGACCAGCGGCTTGCCGACATCCTCCAGGAACTGCCCGACGACGACCAGGTGCAGATCCTCTCCTCACTGGACCGGGAGCGGGCAGCCGATGTGCTGGAGGAGATGGACCCGGACGACGCCGCCGACCTCCTCAATGAGCTACCGGAAGACCAGAAGGAAGAGCTCCTCCAGCTCATGGAACCGGACGACGCGAAGGACGTCCGCCGGCTGCTGCAGTATGAGGAAGACACCGCCGGATCACTCATGACGCCGGTTCCTGTGATCCTGCCTCCGGAAGCAACGGTCGCCGAGGCGCTGGCGCACGTACGCCGGGAAGAATTGACCCCGGCGCTCGCATCGTCCATCTTCGTCTGCCGGCCACCGCTGGAGACCCCCACCGGCCGGTACCTCGGCGTGGTACATATCCAGCAGCTGCTACGTTTTCCGCCTCCCGAGCAACTGGGCAATATCGTGGACACGGATCTGGAGCCGGTCAGCGATCAGGCGACCATCAGTGAGGTATCCCGGATCCTAGCCACCTACAACCTGAATTCACTGCCGATCGTCAATGGCGACGGCCGATTGGTGGGGGCGGTGACCGTTGACGACGTTCTGGACCACCTGCTCCCGGAGGACTGGCGTGCCCAGGACATCACGCCCCATATAACCCGTGGAGGCATAAATGGTTGAGAGAACCAGAACCGTAACCACCAGTGGCCTGGACACGCCGCGTGAAAGCCGCGGCCGGTGGCTGCCCAGGCTCCGCCCCAACCCGGACGCCTTCGGCAGCGCCACCGAGAATTTCGCCAGGTTCATGGGCACCCCGCAGTTCCTCTTCTACATGACGGTGTTCGTTGCCGTGTGGCTTGCGTGGAACAGCTGGGCGCCTGAGGCATGGAGGTTCGACAGTGCGGCGATCGGGTTCACCCTCCTGACCCTCATGCTGTCCCTGCAGGCCTCCTATGCGGCCCCACTTCTGCTGCTGGCCCAGAACCGTCAGGATGACCGCGACCGCGTGTCACTGCAGGAGGACCGCCAGCGGGCCGAACGGAACCTCTCCGACACCGAATACCTCACGCGCGAGATCGCCGAGCTGCGCATCGCCCTGCGCGAGGTCACCACCCGGGACTTTGTCCGGTCCGAGCTGCGCTCCGTCATGGAGGAACTGCTTGAGTCCGCAGACGGGCAGGAGACATCCGGCCAGCGCAAGCCCAGACGCCGCGTGCCCGACACCACGACCTCCCTTCCGCAGGTGCCCCCGCGCCGGGACAAGCAGTGACGGTCGAAGCCGCCGTCCGGTCCGCGCTTGGTACGGTCATTGACCCGGAACTGCGCCGTCCGATCACTGAACTGGGCATGGTGGAGTCGGTCTCCGTGCACGACGACGGCTCCGTCGTCGTGCACGTGCTCCTCACCATCGCCGGATGTCCCCTGCGCGACACCATCAGCCGCGACGTCGAGGCTGCGGTCACCGGGCTCCCGGGAGTGAACAGCGTCCGCGTGGCACTCGGGGTCATGACCCAGGAACAGCGGGACGCCCTGAAGGAGCGACTGCGGGGTGCCGGGGACCGGCGCGGGATACCGTTCAACGAGCCGGGTTCGCTCACCCGGGTGCTCGCGGTTGCGAGCGGCAAGGGCGGAGTGGGCAAGTCGAGTGTCACCGTGAACCTTGCCGCAGCCATGGCCGCGCAGGGTCTGCGGGTCGGGATTGTGGATGCGGACGTCTATGGTTTTTCGATACCGGCCCTGATGGGGATCAGCCAGGCACCCACCCGGGTTGACGAGATGATCCTGCCCCCGGTTGCGCATGGGGTCAAGGCAATTTCGATCGGTATGTTCGTGACCGGGAACCAGCCGGTTGCCTGGCGCGGTCCGATGCTGCACCGCGCGCTGGAACAGTTCCTGCAGGATGTCTATTTCGGCGATCTGGACGTCCTGTTCCTCGACCTGCCGCCCGGAACCGGGGACATCGCGATTTCGGTCTCACAGCTGCTGCCCGGTGCGGAACTGCTGATCGTCACCACACCGCAGGCAGCTGCAGCGGACGTCGCCGAACGAGCCGGATCCATGGCAGTGCAGACCGGGCAGAAAGTCGCCGGAGTCATCGAGAACATGTCCTGGCTGGAGCTGCCCGGAGGGGAGCGCATGGAGGTCTTCGGCAGCGGCGGCGGTGCCGAGCTTGCCCGCAGGCTCAGCTCGACCGTGGGCTATGACGTGGAGCTGCTGGGCAGCATCGCACTGGAACCCGCGCTCAGGGAAGGCGGCGATGCCGGAGAACCCGTGGTTCTGCGCCCTGGCTCACCTGCCGCTGACGAGCTGACCCGCATCGCCTCGATGCTGGCCCGCAGGCCACGCGGACTCAATGAACGGCTGCTGACGGTAAGTCCGAAACAGCGCTGACCGGCGGTAGGCCAGCACTGGTGTTGGCACGCCGGCGGATCCCGCAGCGCTGTCTCTCAGGGACCCCTCAGCAGCCCTCAGGTTGCCTCACTGTCGTAGGGGGCGGCCTGACCGGCGCTCAGGCGCCCGGCACTGCCGGTGGGCGGCCGGGAGTCGTTGTCGGTGGGGGCGTTCGATCCGGCGTCCGGACGGCCGGGTTGCCCGGAGGATGCTGCCGGCCGGGGCTGGGGGCTGGATCCGTTCTCGCTGACCGGCTTGATGGCGTCCTCGATGTCATCAAGGAGTGCTTCCTTGATGATCCGCCGCGGATCATACTGGCGCGGATCGAGCTTTCGCCAATCGACGTCGTCGAACTCGCTGCCGACCTCTTCGCGCAGCTGCTCACGGGCTCCGGTGGCCATGCGGCGCAGGCCCTTGACCAGTTGGGCCAGCTGTGAGGCGTACTCGGGCAGGCGTTCGGGACCAAGGACAATGACGGCAATAATCGCCAACAGGAGGAACTCGTATCCATTGATTCCAAACACTCTCGAAGCCTACCCGCCGCGCCACACCGAATCTATTTGCGTCAGGGCGCCGGCTGCGCCAGCTTTCCAAGGCCCCGCAGGATGCGGCTCAAGGGGTCAGCCGGCACGTCGTCGTGACGTGAATAGGCGAGCTGGGAGTGTTCGTTGAACATGAGCTGGCTGACCGCGCGCGGCATATCCGCTACGGGCAGGGTCGAAACCACCGTATAGGTGGCGGAGCCGGAGCTGATCACCAGTTGCCAGGACCGTCCCGGATGCAGCCAGACCGTCTGGTCCGTTCCACCGATCTCCTCAAACCCGTCTTCGTGCACCGAATTACCGGTGGCCGCATTGATCGGAGCGGAGACGGTACCCGCAGTGGTACCCCGCTGCTCATAGATGGTGAGGGAATGACTGCCGTCGGAGAGGTCCAGTTGGAGGGTGGGACGCCCGTCAATCTCCAGCGCCTCGGCGTGTTCGAGCTGGAAGCCAAGCGTCTGCAGCTCGGGGCAGAACCAACCGTCGTCGCGCAGTTGCTCAATCTGGCCCGAACTGAGCCCGGCGGACGTGTCCGACGCAACGGTCTGGAAGCTTTCGGTGACGGATGCGTAGCTTCCCGTCGCGACCGGGTCCGGTGGATCGGCTTCCGACCCGAGGGCATAGGCGGCGCTCAGGGTGGCTACGGCGACAACCGCCAGGCCGCTGCCCGCAGCGATCAGTGCGCGGTTCCGGTACAGCGGCACGCTTCCGCCGTGATCTCCGGCAGCGGCGAAGGCGCCCCCGACTGCCGGCCCCCGCTGTTCGCCCGGCGCTGATGCGGACCGGCGCAGGATGCGCTCGCAGAGATCTTCGGACGGCCCCGGGGTTGCGGTGCTCTGCAACCGACGCCGGATTGCCTGTTCCTGCTGCACAACCTGTCTGCAGCGGGCACAGCCGAGCAGGTGCTTTTCCACCGCACGCCGCCGAGCGGGGGTCAGCTCGTCTGCCACGTAATCGGTCAGAGAACGGGTTGGATGGCGCATGGACCTAGCGGGCACCTGCGATCCGAGGCAGGCTGAGGCGGGATGGGACAGGAGCGGGCTGGCGGGGGTCCCGGTGGGCGAGTTTCTCACGGAGAAGGGTGCGGCCACGGTGGATGCGCGAGCGCACGGTGCCGAGCTTCACTCCCAGCGCGCGCGCCACCTCGTCATAGGGCAGCCCTTCAAGATCGCAGAGAACAACTGCAGCGCGGAAGTCCGGCGGCAACTCCTCCAGGGCGGCCTGCACGTCGAGATCCAGGTTGTTGAACTCGAAGCTCCGCTCAGGGCTTGGATGGGTGCTCGGCAAACGGCTCTCCGCATCATCGGCGAGTCCATCGAAGCGGATGCGGTTCTTGCGGCGCGCCTGGTCCAGGAAGAGATTGGTGGTGATGCGGTGGAGCCAGCCGTCCAGCGTACCCGGCTTGAAATTCGCCAGGGACCTGAACACCCGGACAAACACCTCCTGGGTGAGGTCCTCGGCGTCGTACTTGTTGCCGGTCAGCCGGTAGGCAAGCCTGTAGACCTTGGGCGAATGGTCCCTGACCACTTCCTCCCATGACGGCGGCGCCCAGGCGGGCACCTCCTGATCGTGCTCTCCGGTGGTGACGCTCCCCGTAGGTGCCACCGTGCGCGAAGTAGACATCGACCTTCTCCTCTCGCCCTCGAATGAAATGGTTGCGGTGCCGGTCCCGATGTTTAGCCGGACCTGCGCATCAGGTATTCGGGGCTTCGCCTCTGTTGGATGCCTTGCACATCCATGGTGCCCGAGCTAGCTGTGAGCACGCTGAAAATTTGGCAGGAGCGGGGTGGCCGCGCGGCACGGGGCAGCGGCGCTACCGGGACCGGTCCGCCGACGGCAGTAGGCTGGGAGGCAAAGCCCGGCAACCCGGCCCGGGCGGCAGGCATTACCCCGCTGCTGGAGAGAATGGAACATCATGAGCGCGCAGAAGCAGGCAAACTGGTCCTATACGGAAGGTTTGCCCGTTGAAGATGACGTCCTGCTCCGTGCACGTGACCGTTCGTATGAGCTGGGAGTTGCGCCCGTCAGCACCGGCATCGCCGCGGCCCTCACCGTGCTCGCCGCCGCGTCAAAAGCAGTGACGGTCGTCGAGGTCGGCGCCGGGGCCGGCGTCTCCGGAGTATGCCTGCTGCGTGGCATGGGCCCAAACTCCGTGCTGACCACAATCGACTCGGATGTGGATCATCTCCGGGCTGCACGGGAGTCCTATGCGGAGGCGGGGATACCGGCCAACCGCACCCGCACGATCTCCGGCCGCGCCGCCGATGTACTTCCCCGGCTTACGGATGCGGCCTATGACCTCGTCTTCCTCGACGCTGACAAGACCAACCTTGCACTGTACGCCGATCAGGCCGTCCGGCTCCTGAAGCGCGGAGGGCTCCTTCTGGTCAACGACGCCCTGGACGGCGGGAAGGTGGCCGACCCGGCGGTCCGCGATGCGTCCACCAACACCCTCCGGCAGGTCGGCAAGACCCTGCGGGGCAACGATCAGCTGGTCACCACCCTGATGCCGGCGGGCAACGGCCTGCTGATGGCTGTGAAGATGTTCAGCTGACCGGACCGGGCCCCGCGGGTCCTGACGGTGCCCTGGTCCTGAGGTCAGCTAGTCCGTAACGGTCAGCAGGCAATCCTTGAGCTTGCCTGCCTCCTCGGCATTCAGCTCGACCACCAGGCGTCCGCCGCCGTCAATCGGAACCCGCATGATGAGGCTGCGTCCCTCTTTGGTGACCTCCATAGGTCCATCACCGGTACGGGGTTTCATCGCAGCCATCTAAGTAGTTTCCTTCCACGGTGCGCGGCAGGACGATGGCCGCGATCAACATTGCACGGCGGATTGTCCCCCGTACGCTCGTCCTCCTCCATTATCCCGTAGAAGTGCGCGGCGAGCTAATCGCGGGTGCGGCGCCCATCACACCCCCTGGGCGGGTAGTCCCTGCCGCCGGACAACAGCGGCAGGCCCATAGCCGGCTCATCCGGACAACGTGCGGGCCCTCACCCAGCACGAGACAAGGTGGTCATTTACATAGCCGGTTGCCTGCTGCATCGCGTAGGCGGTGGTGGGCCCGACAAACCGGAACCCGTGCGAGCGCAGATCCTTTGCGAGCGCGGTTGACTCGGGAACGACGGCGGGCACATCCGCCAGAGACTCCGGCGGGTCCCGCGGTGCCGGCCGGTGCGCCTCAAGAATCCCTTCCAGCGTTGTTCCTGGAGGTAGCGAGAGAAGTGCACGGGCATTGGCGATCGTGGCCAGGATTTTGGCCCTGTTGCGGACAATGGCGGCGTCGCCCAGGAGGCGCACGACGTCGTCGTCGTTGAAAGCCGCCACTGACCGCGGATCGAAACCCGCGAAGGCTGAGCGGAACGCCTCCCGCTTGCGCAGGATGGTGATCCAGCTCAGCCCTGACTGGAACGCCTCAAGGCTGATCCGCTCAAAGAGTGCAGTTTCACCGGTGACCGGGCGACCCCACTCCTGGTCGTGGTAGACCTCGTAATCTGCGCTGGTGACTGCCCAGCCGCATCTCAACCGGCCATCGCTGCCGCTGACCGCGCTCACCGGGTGTCCCCGCGCTGTTCCCTGTCCCCGGCCTGATCCCTGTCCCGGGCCTGATCCCCGTCCCAGGCCTGGAGCTGGTTTTGCAGCCCTTCGATGAGGGCGTCCCTTTCCGCGAGCGCTGCGGCCAGTCGGTCCAGGACCTCATCGACCTGGTCCATGCGGTAGCCGCGCAGGCCCAGCGAGAAGCGGACGCGCCGTACATCGGCAGCGTCCGGCCGCTCCGGAAGCAGAACCGGAGGCAGCGTGGGCGTCGGTTCAACCAGTCCGGGAACATCCGCGGGTTCCCCCCGCTGCCCGCTTTCGACGTCCTGCCGGCTCCGCCCGACGGCGAGGAAGGCAGTGGCTCCGACGGCCATGATCGCTACGAGAACCAGGAAGGTCGTCATGGTCTAGGGACCGGTGTGGCCTGCGGTGTCAGCCAGAACCGCCCGGACGGCGTCGGACGGTTCATCGACGAGGTGGACCAGGGAGAGGTCCTTCTCCGAGATCATTCCGTTGGCGAGCAGCGTTTCCCTCACCCAATGCCACAGCGGCCCCCAGAACTCGCTGCCGATCAGCACGATGGGGAAGGACGTCACCTTCTGGGTCTGGACGAGGGTCATCGCCTCGAACAGTTCGTCCAGCGTGCCGAATCCTCCCGGGAGCACTATGAATCCCTGCGCGTATTTCACGAACATGGTTTTGCGGGCAAAGAAATAGCGGAAATTGATGCCGAGGTCCACCCACTCGTTCATTCCCTGCTCGAACGGCAACTCGATTCCCAGCCCGACGGAGACCCCTCCCGCCTGACACGCGCCTTTGTTCGCCGCTTCCATGGCTCCCGGCCCGCCGCCCGTGATCACCGCGTACCCCGCTTCCACCAGAAGCCGGCCCACTTCCTCTCCCATGGCGTAATACGGGGAGTCCCGGGGGGTCCGGGCCGAACCGAAGACGCTGATCGCCGGGCCAAGCTCGGACAGCGTGCCGAAACCCTCCACGAATTCGCTCTGGATGCGAAGGACACGCCAGGGGTCCGTCTTGGTGAAGGGAGTCTCCTCCATTGAATCGAGGAGGTACTGGTCGGACTGCACGGTCTTTGCCTGCTCCCCCCTGAGCTCAACCTGCCCGCGGCGCCGCGCCGGTGCAGCGCGATTTTCGGGCTGATGGTCATTCTTGCCGTTGTTGGGACTCATACCCCAAGGCTAACCGCCGGAAGCGGGCTTCGGCTTTGGTTGCTCTTGAATCACGATTTCCACTTTCCGCCGGTCGATGTATCGCCGCTGGGGAATCTTTCGCTACATTTCTACCTATGACTCGTGACCCACAGTCGAGCACGACCGCGTCCGCTTCCCACCCGCCAACCCAGCCGCTCGTGTCGCTGAAGAACGTGAACAAACACTTCGGCGAGCTGCATGTACTCAAGGACATCAACCTTGAGGTCGCCCGCGGCGAGGTCGTGGTGGTCATCGGGCCCTCAGGCTCCGGCAAATCCACCCTCTGCCGTGCAATCAACCGCCTCGAAACCATCGACAACGGGGAAATCAGGATTGACGGCAAGGAACTGCCCGCCGAGGGGAAGGCACTCGCAAAGCTGCGTGCCGACGTCGGAATGGTGTTCCAGTCCTTCAATCTGTTTGCCCATAAATCCATCCTTGAAAACGTGACCCTCGGCCCCGTGAAGGTCAAAGGCATGAAGCCCACCGCGGCGAAGGAGCTGGCGATGTCCCTGCTCAAGCGCGTGGGCGTGGACAACCAGGCGCAGAAGCTCCCGGCGCAGCTTTCCGGTGGCCAGCAGCAGCGCGTGGCCATTGCCCGGGCACTGGCCATGCAGCCGAAGGTGATGCTCTTCGACGAACCCACCTCCGCGCTTGACCCGGAAATGATCAACGAAGTCCTCGATGCCATGGTGTCCCTTGCCAAGGAGGGCATGACCATGATCGTTGTCACCCACGAAATGGGCTTCGCCCGCAAAGCCGCCGACCGGGTGATCTTCATGGCGGACGGTCAGATCGTCGAACAGGCGACCCCCGAAGAGTTCTTCACCAACCCGAAGAGCGATCGAGCCAAGGACTTCCTCGGCAAGATCCTTGCCCACTAACTATCGACGAATTCCCATCAGGAAATAACGCGAGGAGAAATCATGCGAACTACACGATACGGCGCACTGGCAATGGCAGCTGCGGCGGCGCTGGCCCTGTCCGCCTGCGGCGGCGGAGGCGGCGAAGAAGGCGCTGAAGAAGGCGGCGGCGAGGCAGGTGCCGAGTCCGTCCGCATCGGCATCAAGTTCGACCAGCCGGGCCTCGGCTTTGACGAGGGCGGCTCCTACTCGGGCTTCGATGTTGACGTCGCCAGGTACGTAGCCGGAGAACTGGGCTACAGCGAAGACCAGATCGAATGGGTTGAGGCACCCTCGGCGAACCGCGAAAACCTGCTCTCCAACGAGCAGGTGGACATGATCTTCGCTACCTACTCGATCACCGACACCCGCAAGGAGACGGTGGACTTCGCCGGTCCGTACTTCATCGCCGGTCAGGATCTGCTGGTCCCCGTGGACAGCGACATCACCGGACCTGAGGACCTCGACGGCCGGAACCTGTGCTCCGTCACCGGCTCCACTTCTGCCCAGCGCGTGAAGGACGAATATGCGGAAGGCGTCAACCTGATCGAGCAGCCCGGCTACGCGGAGTGCGTCAGCCTGATGAGCGGCGGCCAGATCGACGCCGTCACCACCGATGACATCATCCTCGCCGGCCTCGCCGCGCAGGAAGCGAACCAGGGCCAGTTCAAGGTCGTCGGCAACCCGTTCTCCGAGGAGAAGTACGGCGTCGGCCTCACCAAGGGCAGCGAGCTCTGCTCCGACATCAATGCAGCCATCGAAAAGATGATCGAGGAAGGCGCGTGGGAAGAAGCCCTCGCGAACAACCTGGAAGGCGTCGACTACGAGCCGAACGCGGAACTCAACCCGCCGACGCCGGACGACTGCGCCTAACCTGATCAGAAACCGTATGGGGGCTGCCTTGCAGCCCCCATACGGCCGTTCGAAGCACATACAAGAAAGGTTGCCGTGGACAGTTTCCTGTCGCTCTTCGAGCAATACGACGTCGCAGCCGCCTTCTGGGTAAACATCCAGTTGACCTTCTGGGCTGCCATCTGGTCTCTGCTGCTCGGAACGCTGCTTGCCCTGTTCAGGATCTCCCCCATCGCAAGCCTGCAGTGGTTCGGCGCGACCTACGTCAATATCTTCCGCAACACACCGCTGACGATCATCATCGCGTTCGGTGTGCTTGCCCTGTTCGGCCAGCTGAGCGTCAGCCTTTCCTCGGATTTCAACCTGAACTTCTTCCGGCTTGCCATCCTCGGGCTCAGTCTCTACCACGCTGCGTTTGTGTGCGAGGCAATCCGAAGCGGTGTGAACACCGTTCCGCTGGGCCAGGCCGAGGCGGCCCGCGCCATCGGACTCTCGTTCCTCCCTGCCGCACGCCTCGTGATCCTGCCACAGGCATTCCGCGGTGCCATCGCCCCGCTCGGCAATGTGCTCATCGCGCTGACCAAGAATTCGACCGTCGCTGCGGCAGGGTCGGTTGCTGAGTCGGCCGGCCTGATGAAAACCATGATCGAGTTCCGCTCCGACATGGTGATTCCAATCTTCTTCACCTTCGCTTTTGGTTTTGTGCTCATCGTTATACCGATCGGGCTGCTGACAACCTGGGCCTCAAAGAAACTGGCGGTGTCCCGATGAGCGCACAGCAGGTACTCTTCGACGCGCCGGGCCCCAAAGCGAAGCGCAACATCCTGATCGGCAATATTGTCGGCGTTCTGTTCATAGTCGGGCTGCTTGCCTGGCTGATTACCGCCCTCGCCGGGCAAGGCCAGTTGACGGCTGCCAAGTGGACGCCCTTCCTTGAGACCCGGACCTGGCAGTTCTTCCTTCTTCCAGGCCTCTGGGATACGCTCCGGGCGGCCGGCGTGGCAATCGTCACCTCTGTGGTACTCGGCCTCCTCCTCGGTATCGGGCGCCTCTCCCACTTCCTGCCGATCCGCTGGCTCGCCGGCGTCATCGTCGAGTTCTTCCGCGCCGTTCCGGTGCTGCTGATGATGATCTTCCTGTGGCTGGCCATCGGCGCCGCGAGCATCATGCGCCCGCAGGACATCCCGTTCATCGCTGTGGTCACGGCGTTGACCCTGTACAACGGGTCCGTTATCGCGGAGCTGGTGCGTTCCGGCGTGGAGGGTCTTCCCAAGGGGCAGCGGGAAGCGGGTATGGCCATCGGGATGACCCGGGGCCAGTCGCTGAGAAGCATCGAGGTTCCGCAGGCGCTTACCGCCATGCTCCCCGCGCTGGTCAGCCAGTTCGTGGTGATCCTCAAGGACTCTGCCCTCGGCTACATCATCACCTACACCGAACTGCTGCAGAACGCCCGCCGTCTGGGCGTTGGTGAAGGGAACCTGCTGCAGGCACTGTTGATCGCTGCGGTCATCTTCATCATCATCAACTTCGCGCTCTCGTCACTGGCGAACCGGTTGTCGAAGCTCCTCAGCTTCCGGACGGCCGGGCCCGCCCGGAAGGATCCCGAGCAGAAGGTCGCCGCTGCAGTTCCTGCCGGCTAGGGCTGAAAGCTGCCAACTGGCTCGCCTTGGCCTACCGGCTTCAGGCGAGCCAGTCGTTTAACGCCTTGAGGCAGGCGCGGATCGCTTCGGCGTGCACGTGCTCGTCATCTGAGTGGGCCAGCAGGGCGTCACCCGGACCGAAATTCACGGCAGGCACTCCCAGCGCACTGAATCGTGCGACGTCGGTCCAGCCGTATTTGGGTTTCGGTTCGGCGCCCACCGCCTGGACAAAAGCAGCAGCGGCGGGATGGTCCAGCCCGGGACGGGCCCCGGCAGCGGCGTCGGTCCGCTCCACGTCGAAACCATGGAGGAGCTGCCGGACGTACTCCTCCGCTTCCTCCGGCGTTTTGTCCGGGGCAAACCGGTAGTTCACCTCAACCACGGCGCGGTCCGGAATGACGTTTCCGGCGGTGCCGCCACTGATCAGGACGGCGTTAAGGCTTTCCCGGAAGTCGAGACCGTCGACGGACACGGTTGCGGGCTCGTGCTCCCTCAAACGCACCAGCACCTCCGCCGCCTTGTGGATCGCATTCTCGCCCATCCAGGCGCGGGCTGAGTGTGCTGCCCGGCCCGTCGTCGTGACGTTGAACCGGGCGGTGCCGTTGCAGCCGCCTTCAACGGTCCCGTCAGTCGGTTCGAGCAGCACGGCGAAGTCGCCCACGAGCCAGGCGGGATATTTCTCGACGAGCCGGCCGAGACCGCTGAGCGCCGCCTCGACTTCCTCGTGGTCGTAGAAGACGTAGGTGATGTCCCGGGTGGGCTCCGTCAACGCGGCGGCCAGTGCCAGCTGCACCGCGACGCCGCCCTTCATGTCCGTGGCCCCCCGGCCGTAGAGAACCTCGCCGTCCCATAAACTGGGGACAGTGCCGCGGGAACCCGGTACGCGCGGAAGCGGGACCGTATCGAGGTGCCCCGCGAGGATCACCCGCTCGGCCCGTCCCAGCGAGGTCCGTGCGACGAGCGAGTCTCCGTCCCGGATCACCTCGAGATGCGAACACGAGCGGAGGAGGTCCTCCACCGCATCAGCAAGAACCCGCTCATTGCCCGAGACACTGTCGATGTCGATGAGGTCGGCGGTGAGCTTCGCGACGTCGGCTCGGGGATCAAGGCGGGTCAACACGGAGTCAGTCATGGGTTCCAGCGTAGTGGCCGAGGGCCCCGCGCCGAGCGAAGCGAGGGGTGGGAGGCCGGAAGCGCGTAGTGGCCGAGGGCCCCGCGCCGAGCGAAGCGAGGGGTGGGAAGCCGGCGGGTGCCACTCGGTAGAATGGAGGCCATGACTGAAACCGCTTCCGCTCCCCTGACCTCACCCGCAACTGACCCCCGGACGGCTTCCGGCGTTGGCCTTGCCACCCTGGCCGAGGACGGCACGGTGCTCGACGTCTGGTATCCCCAGCCGGTTCTAGGCGAAGCTGCCGGTGATTCCGGGTCGGAAACGCTGGTCACCGAGCTCGCGGCCCTCGCCGCTCCGGATGCGCTGCGCAGCGTCACCCAGGAGGTGATGACCACTTCCTCACGCCTCGATGAAGCCCCCACTGACGCGGCGGACGCCTACCTGCGGCTCCATCTGCTCTCCCACCGGCTGGTGCAGCCGAACACCATCAATCTCGACGGCATCTTCGGTCTACTCGCCAACGTGGTGTGGACCAACTTCGGGCCCTGCACCGTCAACGGATTCGAGACCACCCGCCTTCGCCTGCGCTCCCGCGGCGCCGTCGTGGTGTACGGCGTGGACAAGTTCCCGCGCATGGTTGACTACGTAATGCCCTCCGGCGTCCGGATCGCGGACGCCGACCGCGTCCGCCTGGGCGCCCACCTGGCGGAGGGCACCACCGTCATGCACGAGGGCTTTGTGAACTTCAACGCCGGGACGCTCGGGCATTCAATGGTCGAGGGACGCATTTCCGCCGGTGTCGTCGTGGGCAACGGGTCGGACATCGGCGGCGGATCGTCCATCATGGGCACTCTCTCCGGCGGCGGCAAGGAACGTATCAGCATCGGTGAGCGCTGCCTGTTGAGCGCCCAGGCCGGCATCGGCATCTCCCTCGGCGATGACTGCGTCGTGGAGGCGGGCCTGTACATCACCGCCGGAACCAAGGTGACACTTCCGGACGGTTCGGTCGTCAAGGCCGCCGAGCTCTCCGGGCAATCAGGCGTCCTCTTCATCCGCAACTCCACCACCGGCGTCGTCGAAGCACGTCAGCGGTCGGGTCAGGGAATCGCGTTGAACGCGGCCTTGCACGCCAACTAGGCAACCGGTATGCCGCAGACCAAGTCGCAGGCCCGACGCCGTCGCCGGCTCCGCACAGCGGGCGTTCTCACGGGCCTCGTGGCTGTGGTCGGCGGCGGGGCCTACCTTGCCGTCACCCAGCTGAATTCCTCCGAGGTGCTGGTGCGCGAACGGTGCAGTGCCGTCGTCGGTACCGACACGTACGAGTTGGCTCCCGAGCAGGCAATGAATGCGTCCACCATTGCGGGGGTCGCCGTCAGCCGCGGTCTGCCCCCGCGCGCCGCCTCCATTGCCCTCGCCACCGCTGTGCAGGAGTCCGGCCTGCGCAACCTCAACTACGGTGACCAGGCAGGCCCGGACTCGCGTGGATTGTTCCAGCAGCGCCCCTCCCAGGGTTGGGGTACGCAGGAGCAGGTTCTGGATCCTGTCTACGCCGCAGGCGCTTTCTACGACGCACTGGTCACCGTCCCGGGCTACCAGAGCCTGCCCATCACCGAGGCCGCACAGCTGGTGCAGCGCAGCGCCTACCCGGACGCCTACGCGGACCATGAACCCGAAGCTCGGGCGTTCGCGTCCGCGCTGACGGGCCAGTCCCCCGCCTCGCTGAACTGCGTGCTGCGCAAACCGGAGCAGTCCGGGGACCCGGCCGCCGTGGCGGACCGCCTCGCCGCCGTTTTCCCCGGCCTGCCCACCGCACCCGCAGATCAGGGTCTGGTGGCAGGAGCGTCCGGCTCCCAGGGGTGGGCGGCCGCCCAGTTTGCGGTTGCCCATGCCGATGCGCTCGGCATCAGCGCGGTGTCCCATGCCGGACTGCAGTGGAACCGGTCCGACGGCGGTTGGACCACCGCGGAAACGGAGACCGGCGAGGTCCTGATCACGGTAGCCGTGGTTCCAGCCTGACGGTGCCTACGCGATGATTTCCACCACCGGCTGCACGTAGCTCCGGAAGAGGGCCTCGTCGTCGTACAGGTCTTCACTCATGATGAGCATGTCCGGTTCCACATACCAGGCCCGGGTCTCGCTCAACGGCAACTCGACGACGGCGAGGGAGAAGTTCCTCGCGGGCCGGCCGAGCTCGAGCTCGCGCTCCTGAACCAGCTCGTTGAAGCGTCGCCGACCGCCGTTGCGCATCCGCCGAAGCTCCCGCTGCCGCCAGGCTGCATCGCGTTCCTGGCTCCAGGCCAGCGCGGTTCCGTAGTGTGCATGGGTGAGCCGCTGCAGGGCCGGCATGGCATCCAGTTCCGGGAATTCCGGCGGCGTAGGCAGCGCCGAGCCGTCCCCATGTGCGGCAACAAGCTCGTACCACCAGGCCTCCCACTCGACCCTCAGCGCTGTGATCCCGCCGACGGAGTGGACCGTCTGCCGCGGGTCAACGCAATGCGGCGACGGTTTCACCGGGGATACCGCCGGACGGCCGATCACACCAAGCCCGGCGCAGTCCCGCAGGTACAGCGCAAAACACATCGCCAGCGAGGAAGCCGCTCCCACCCTCCAGGAGGTCGCTCCGTTGACGTGCATGTGTGGCCCTGGCCTCTCCGTCGGCAATACCCGACCGGCTGTGTGCGCGTGTCCTCCAAGGGTAGACCGATAGGCCGGTCGCCTCCAGAGGTGCCGGCCCGCCGACTTCCCACGGGTGCATACCGACTTCCTCCGCCTTACTCGCCCGGCCCGGGGCACTCGGTCGGTAGGCTTGATCGCATGAAGATTCTCGTTACCGGCGGAAGCGGTTACATCGGCTCGCACACCACACTGGCGCTCCTGGAGGCGGGGCACGACGTCGTCGTGGTGGACAATCTCTACAACTCAAGTGAAACCGCCCTGAGGCGGGTGGAGGAACTGGCTGGACGCGAGCTCACCTTCCGCAAGGTTGACCTGCTGGACGAACCTGCCCTCGATGCCGTGTTCGAGACTGAAGCGGTTGACGCGGTGATTCACTTCGCCGGATTAAAGGCTGTCGGTGAGTCGGTGGAGAAGCCGCTGTTTTACTACCACAACAACGTCGGCGGCACCCTCAACCTTCTGCGGACCATGGACCGGCACAACGTGCGCACGCTGGTGTTCAGCTCCTCAGCCACAGTGTACGGCGCCTCCGAGGAGGTCCCCCTCATCGAGAAGATGCCGCTGGACGCCACCAACCCCTACGGGCGCACCAAGGAACAGATCGAGGACATCCTGAGCGACGTCGGTGCCTCGGACGGCCGGTGGAACATCGCCCTGCTGCGCTACTTCAACCCGGTGGGCGCGCACAAGTCGGGCCGCATCGGCGAGGACCCCACCGGCGTGCCGAACAACCTGCTCCCCTTTGTGGCGCAGGTTGCGGTGGGCAGGCGGGAAAAGGTCATGGTCTTCGGCAACGACTACCCCACTCCCGACGGCACTGGAATCCGGGACTACATCCATGTGGTTGACCTCGCGGACGGCCACGTTGCCGCCCTGAACTACCTCACCACCCACTCCGGGGTCCACCGCTGGAACCTCGGAACCGGACACGGCTCGTCGGTACTGGAGGTCCTGGCGGCGTTCTCGAAAGCCGCCGGCCACGAGATTCCCTACGAGTTCGCGCCGCGGCGCCCGGGCGACGCCGCCGTCAGTTACGCCGATCCCTCGTCCGCGCTTGCTGACCTCGGCTGGTCGGCCCACCGGACACTGGATGAGATGTGTGAAGACCACTGGCGCTGGCAGAAGAACAACCCCGAAGGCTACGCTTCCTGATCCTGCATTTCAGGACACCGTGTACGACGACGGCCGGTCACCTTCCCAGCGAAGGTGACCGGCCGTCGTCGTATTGGTTCTGTGTTCCCTGTCCCTACCGTGCGGGGTAGTGACGCTCCCCGGCACCCGTGTAGAGCTGGCGCGGACGGCCGATCTTGGTCTGCGGATCCTGCATCATTTCGCGCCACTGGGCGATCCAGCCCGGAAGGCGGCCGATGGCGAACAGCACGGTGAACATCTTTTCCGGGAAACCCATGGCCTTGTAGATCAGGCCGGTGTAGAAGTCCACGTTCGGGTAGAGCTTCCGCTCGATGAAGTAGTCATCGGCGAGGGCCTTCTCCTCGAGGCGCATGGCGATCTCGAGGAGTTCATCGTTGCCGCCGAGCTTGCTCAGGATCTCGTGGGCGGTAGCCTTGACGATCTTCGCGCGCGGGTCATAGTTCTTGTAGACGCGGTGCCCGAAGCCCATGAGCTTCACGCCGTCTTCCTTGTTCTTGACCTTCTCCATGAAGTCCTCGGGCTGCATGCCCCTCGCCTGGATCTGCCGCAGCATGTTCAGCACTGCCTCGTTGGCGCCGCCGTGCAGCGGTCCGAAGAGTGCGTTGATGCCGGCCGAGATCGACGCGAACATGTTCGCGTTGGAACTGCCCACCAGCCGGACCGTGGAGGTGGAACAGTTCTGCTCGTGGTCCGCGTGGAGGATCAGCAGCAGGTCAAGGGCCTTGACCATGGTGGGATCCAGGTCATAGGGCTCGGCCGGGAGGCCGAAGGACAGGCGCATGAAGTTCTCCACGAGGTTCATGGAGTTGTCCGGGTACAACATCGGCTGGCCGATCGACTTCTTGTGCGCGTAGGCGGCAATGACGGGAAGCTTGGCCATCAGCCGGAAGGTGGACAGCTCCACCTGCTCGTCGTCGAACGGGTCCAGCGAGTCCTGATAGAACGTCGACAGAGCGGAGACGGCGGAGGAGAGCACCGGCATGGGGTGCGCGTCCCGCGGGAAACCGCCGAAGAAGCCCTTGAGCTCCTCGTGCAGCAGGGTGTGGCGGCGGATGCGCTGGTCGAAGGCGTCCAGCTCCGTGGGCGTCGGCAGTTCACCGTAGATCAGCAGGTAGGAAACTTCGAGGAAGCTTGAGTGCTGCGCGAGCTGGTCGATCGGGTAGCCGCGGTAGCGCAGGATCCCCTCGTCGCCGTCGATGTAGGTGATCGCTGAGGTGGTGGCCGCGGTGTTCATGAAACCGGGGTCGAAGGTAACGGCACCTGTCTGCTTCAGAAGCTTCGAGACATCGTATCCATGGTTGCCCTCTGCCGCTTGGATCAGCGGGAGGCTCAGGCTTCCTCCGTCATACTGGAGTGAGGCGCCGTTGTGCTCAGTCATTGACTCTCCTTGTGGAGCTTATGGAAAAGCATGCGTGATTGGCTGGATCAGCGTAGTCAGCTAAAACGCTACCGGCACAGACGCCTCCAGCACTAATTGATAGGCCCGTTGTTGTGCAATAGCAACACGATCTCAGCCCATGAGCCGGGCAGCCGCCGCAGCAACCCGCTCGTCGGAACCGGTCAGCGCGACCCGGACAAAACCGTTCCCGGCGTCACCGTAGAAGGTGCCCGGACCGACGATGATCCCAAGCTCAGCAAAGCGCTTCACGGTGAGCCAGGTGTCTTCCCCCGCGCTCGCCCACAGGTAGAGGCCTGCATCCGAGGAGTGAATGGTCAGGCCGAACGCTTCGAGTGCCGGGATCAGCTGATCCCGCCGCGCCCGGTAGAGATTCTTCTGGGCGGCGACATGCGCATCGTCAGCGAGTGCCGCCCGCATGGCTTCCTGAACCGGGAACGGGACAATCATCCCGGCATGCTTGCGGGAGTTGATGAGGTTCGGCAGCACAGCGCTGTCGCCGGCCACGAACGCCGCGCGGTAACCGGCCAGGTTTGACTGCTTGCTCAGCGAGTAGACGGACAGCAGCAGATCGGCCGAGCCGCCGCTGACCCGCTCATCGAGGATGCTGGGAACAGCCTGTCCGCCGCGGTCAGGATCCCAGGCCCCCCACCCCAGCTCGGCGTAGCACTCATCGGAGGCGACCATGGCACCCAGTGCACGGGCGTCGTCGACAATGGCCTTCAGCGCCGCCACGTCCTGGACCGCGCCGGTGGGGTTGGACGGCGAATTGACCCACACCAGGCGCACCCGCGCGCGCGTCGCGGAGTCCAGCTCCGCGAGCGAATCCGCTGCGACCGGTGTTGCCCCGGCAAAGTGAGCCCCCATGTCATAGGTGGGGTAGGCGACTGTTGGACGGACAACGACGTCGCCCGCTCCCAGCCCGAGGAGGGTCGGCAGCCACGCCACGAGCTCCTTTGAGCCGACGGTCGGCAGGATGTCCGCGGGGTCCAGTGTGACGGAACGCCGACGGCGGTACCAGCCGCTGATCGCTTCCCTCAGTTCCGGCGTGCCGTGGGTGGTGGGATACCCCGGCGCGTTGGACGCGTCGCGGAGAGCGCGCTGCACGAGCTCCGGCGTGGGATCCACCGGAGTGCCGATCGACAGGTTGACGGCGCCGCCGGGATGCTGCTGCGCCTCCTGGACGTAGGGCGCCATGGCGTCCCACGGATAGTCCGGAAGATTGAGCCCGAAGGCCCGGTTCTGTGTCACGCTGCTGTCACACCTGTTGGTTCTGCGGCGGCAGCGCAGCGATCAACGGGTGGTCCTTGCCCGTGTTTCCGAGCTTCGCGGCTCCGCCCGGCGACCCAAGGTCATCGAAGAACTCGACATTGGCCTTGTAGTAGTCGGCCCACTCCTCAGGAGTGTCGTCCTCGTAGTAGATTGCCTCGACCGGGCAGACCGGCTCGCAGGCTCCACAGTCCACGCACTCATCCGGGTGGATGTACAGCGAGCGTTCACCTTCATAGATGCAGTCGACCGGGCATTCCTCAATGCAGGCCTTGTCTTTCACATCCACGCACGGCTGTGCGATTACGTAGGTCACGTCCCACGCCTTCCCTCGGATTCTGGTGCCGTTCCCGGCATTACGTCGCCGTTCCAGCTTAACGCAACGGGAGTTCGGAACTGCATCAGCCGGGCCCCTCCGTAATATGACAGGCTTGGCGCATGACCCGACCGCCCGCGGAACTGCTTACCTCCCTGCCGCTGGGCACGAGGGTGGTGGTCCGGTACCGCATCGAGGGTGGCCTCACCGATGCCCTCGGGAACCTGACGGCGCGGGACTCTGCGTCCTGCACCGTCGCGGGCAGGAAAGGTGACGTCGTCGTTCCACTGTCCGCAGTGACGGCAGCGAAACCCGTTCCGCCGCCGCCCACACGGCGCCGTCCCCGGGCAAATCCCGATCGGTGACCGACCGCCGCCCTACGCGATTGACTAAGTTCAATCAGTGCACCCTGCTGACGTATGCTTTTGAATATGGAAACAGATGAGGACGTCCAGGCACGCGGGAGGGCACTGAGCGCCCCCGTCAGGCTCAGGATCCTCCGGCTCTGCCTGCACAAGGCACGGACCAACAAGGAAATCGCCGAGGTGCTGGATCTGAACCCCGCCACGGCGCTGCACCATGTGCGAACCCTGCTGGCAACGGGGTTCCTGCGTGCCGAAGAGCCGCGCACGGGCAACCGCGGAGCAAAGGAAATCCCGTACCGGGCAACCGGCCTGTCCTGGGGCAGCCGGATGCCGAACGCCGCTCCGGTGCTGGTGGAGACCTTCCTGCAGGAGATCGAGGGGTTGAGCCCGTCGGAGATCGACGTCTGGCGTCTCGGCGTGCGTCTCAATGATGCCAACAGAGCTGAGATGATGGGCAAGATCCGCGCTGTCTTCGAAGAATATGCCCGGCACGGCTCGGACGAGGACGGGACGGCGACGTCCATCATGCTGGCCCACCACCTGGACCGCACCGCTGACTGAACCGGCTGCCGGCCGGCTGGAATTCAGCGTCTCCGCGGGGGCCGCAACGCCCACCAGGAGACCGCAACCGCTGTGACCGTCCCGACGGCCAGCCCCACTACCCACACATAGCCGGCCACGCCGACGGGCGGCACCGCACCGTCCAACTCCACGCCCGCCGCGATGACGCCGCCGGCGGAGAACGACGCCGTCAGTCCCACCAGTACATACGCCACTACCCCGGTCAACGCCGCGAGCGGCACGCTGCGAGCCGCCACCGCCACGAATACCGCAATGCAGGTCGCCAGCAGCACGGCGCCGATCGCGCCCGCAGGGAGCCCGATACCGGCCAGGTACCAGATGTGGGCGTGGAGAGCGGTGCCCAGACCAGCCGCCAGTATTCCGCCGAGCACCGCGGCAAGCCGGCCGGGCCATCTGCTGGATACGGAAGAAGGAATGACGACGCCGGCGTTGCTGCCGTCGTCGTCGTTCCTCTGCTTCCGGATCTCCACGGATCTGCCGGGAACCGGGCCCTGCCGCCTTAGGCGCGGGCGCGTGAACGCGCGGCGCGCATGCGCTCGTTGGCGTCCAGGATGACCTTGCGGATACGGATTGATTCGGGCGTGACCTCAACGCACTCGTCCTCGCGGGCAAACTCGAGGGATTCCTCGAGCGTGAGCTTGCGCGGAGGGGTGAGGTTCTCGAAGCTGTCCGAGGAAGCCGCACGCATGTTGGTGAGCTTCTTTTCCTTGGTGATGTTGACGTCCATGTCGTCCGCCCGCGAGTTCTCGCCGACGATCATGCCTTCATATACCTCGGAGGTGGGCTCCACGAAGAACGAGCCGCGCTCCTGCAGGTTGATCATGGCGAACGGGGTGACCACGCCGGAACGGTCGGCGATCATCGACCCGTTGGTCCGGTATTCGATGTCGCCGGCCCAGGGCTCGTAGCCCTCGGAGTAGGAGGACGCGATGCCGGCGCCGCGGGTGTCGGTCAGGAAGCGGGTACGGAAGCCGATGAGGCCGCGGGCCGGGACAATGAACTCCATCCGGACCCAGCCGGTGCCGTGGTTGGCCATGTTGGTCATGCGGCCCTTGCGTGCGGCCATCAGCTGGGTAACGCCGCCGAGGTATTCCTCGGGAACGTCGATGGTCATGTGTTCCATCGGCTCGTGGACCTTGCCGTCAACGGTCCGCGTGACCACCTGGGGCTTGCCCACGGTCAGTTCGAAGCCTTCACGGCGCATCTGCTCCACGAGGATGGCCAGTGCCAGCTCGCCGCGGCCCTGAACCTCCCAGGCATCGGGGCGGGCGGTGGGAAGCACCCGCAGCGACACGTTACCGATGAGCTCCTTGTCGAGGCGGTCCTTCACCTGACGTGCGGTGACCTTTGCTCCCTTGACCTTTCCGGCCAGGGGTGAGGTGTTGATGCCGATGGTGACCGAGATGGCGGGGTCATCGACGGTGATCAGCGGGAGCGGCTGCGGGTTGTCGACATCGGTGAGCGTCTCGCCGATGGTGATGTCCTCGATGCCGGCTACGGCGACAATCTCACCGGGGCCTGCAGACTCTGCCGGCACCCGGTCCAGCGCCTTGGTGGCGAGCAGTTCAGTGATCTTGACGGTCTTGAGCTCACCGTTCTGGCGCGCCCAGGCTACGTGCTGGCCCTTGCGGAGTGTTCCGTTGAAGATGCGCAGCAGTGCCAGGCGCCCGAGGAAGGGCGAGGCGTCAAGGTTGGTGACGTGTGCCTGGAGGACGCCGTTGGGATCGTAGCTCGGCGCCGGGATGTGCTCGATGATGGTCTTGAAGAGCGGCTCAAGGTTGTCATTGTCCGGCGCTGAGCCGTCCGCGGGCTGGTCGAGGGACGCTGCGCCCACACGGGCGGCGGCGTACACCACGGGAACGTTGAGGACGGAGTCGAGGTCCAGGTCGGGAACCTCATCCGACAGGTCCGAGGCCAGGCCGAGGAGCAGGTCCATCGACTCGGAAACAACCTCGTCGATGCGCGAGTCCGGACGGTCGGTCTTGTTGACCAGCAGCACAACCGGCAGCTTCGCGGCAAGGGCCTTGCGCAGCACAAAGCGCGTCTGCGGGAGAGGACCTTCCGAAGCATCCACCAGCAGCACCACGCCGTCCACCATGGACAGGCCGCGCTCCACCTCGCCGCCGAAGTCGGCGTGGCCCGGGGTGTCGATCACGTTGATGGTGATGCGCTCGCCCTTGGCCGAGGGGCCCTCGTAGAACACCGTGGTGTTCTTGGCGAGGATGGTGATGCCCTTCTCCCGCTCCAGATCGCCGGAGTCCATGACCCTGTCAGCAACCTCGCCGTGGCTGGCGAAGGAGTTGGTCTGCCGCAGCATCGCGTCGACGAGCGTCGTCTTGCCATGGTCGACGTGCGCCACGATGGCAACGTTGCGGAGGTCACTGCGGATTGCAGTGTTGCTCGTGGAAACAGACATGCGGGAGAACTCGATTCTTAGGGGAAACACGTGAGTGTCAGGAAAAATGGAAGCGGGCAGCACAGCGCGCACTATGACCAGTCTAAGCTCTCCGCAAAAGATGGCCTAACGGGACCGTTGATCCCTGGCCGGTGAACCCCCTCGAACCCCGGTCACGAACCCCTGAAAGCAAGGACCGCGCGCTTCCGTCGTGGGCCTTTGATACGGCGCGACGGCGTAGGAGTCTTTGCAAGGAAACGACGGCGATGCCCGCCTGCGTGGTGATCGCCGGGGCATCGCCGTCGTTCTGTGAGTGGAACTACTCCGCCGCGGCGAGCAGGCGCGCCCGGAGTTCCCGCCGTTCCCGCTGCTTTTCCGGATCCGGCAGCGGCACGGCCGCGAGCAGCCGCTGGGTATAGGGGTCCTGCGGGTTTCGCAGGATCTGGTCCCGGGTGCCCTGTTCTACGATCCTGCCGCGGCGCATCACGCAGATGTGGTCGGCGAGGACGTCAACCACCGCGAGGTCGTGGGTCACGAACAGGCACGCGAATCCCATTTCCTGCTGCAGGTTCTGGAACAGCTCCAGGACCTTGGCCTGCACCGAAACGTCCAGGGCAGACGTCGGCTCGTCGGCGACCATGAGTTTGGGTTTCAGCGACAGGGCGCGGGCAATGCCGACGCGCTGCTTCTGACCTCCGGAGAGTTCATGCGGATAGCGGTTGCGGTAGGAGCGCGGCAGTTCCACCTGGTCGAGCAGCGTCTCGATCCGCTTCTGGAGCTGACCGCCCTTCGCAACTCCGGCGAGGTACATCGGTTCGCCGATGCTTTCACCGATGGGCAACCGCGGGTTCAGCGACGAGGACGGGTCCTGGAAGACCATCCCCACGTTGCGCCGTACCGCTCCCAGTTCACGCGAGGTGGGCTTGAAGCCGGAGATGTCCGTGCCGACCACCCGCAGTGACCCTTCCGCCACCGGAAGCAGCCCGACGGCCGCCCGGCCGATGGTGGTCTTGCCGGAACCGGACTCGCCTACCAGGCCCATGACCTCGCCCGGACGAATGCTCAGTGTCGCCTTCTCCACTGCACGGAATGCCGGAACCCTGCCCTGCTTCGGATACTCGATGGCTACATCCACCAGTTCGAGGACCGCCTCGCCCCGGCTCTCACGTTCGGCCTGAATCTCCTCTTCCAGACCGGCAAGCACGGCGCGTTCCCGCCGCTCGAGCTCCACCGCGTCCACCCCCGCAAGCTCCGATTTGGTAGCGGCCGCCAGCGCTGCCGTGATGTCGACGTCGTCGCCCCTGCCCTCGGAGCCCTGGCCCAGATGCGGCACGGCGGCCAGCAGGTCCTGGGTGTAAGGGTGCTCCGGGCGGCTGAAGATTTTCTCAGCTGTGCCGGTTTCGACGATGATGCCCTTCCGCATGACCGCGATCCGGTCCGCAAGGTCGGCAACCACGCCCATGTCATGGGTGATCAGCACAATGGCGCTGTCCAGCTTGTTGCGGAGGTTGCGCATCAGGTCGAGGATTTCGGCCTGGACCGTCACGTCGAGCGCCGTCGTTGGCTCGTCAGCGATGAGGAGTTTGGGGTCACAGGAGAGCGACTGGGCGATCATGGCACGCTGCCGCTGCCCCCCGGAAAGCTGGTGCGGATAGGAACGGAAGGCCTTTTCGGGGTCTGGAAGCTCCACCATTTCCAGAAGCCGGATTGCACGCTCACGCGCCTCGTCCGGAGAGATCGCGTTATGCAGCCGGAGAGTCTCCACAATCTGGAAGCCGACCGTATAAACGGGGTTGAGTGCCGTCATCGGTTCCTGGAAGATCACGGCGACGTCATTGCCGCGGACCTCACGCAGCCTGCCGGGCGACAGGTTGAGGATGGACTTCCCATTGAGGATCACCTCTCCGGTGACCCGGCTGTTGCTGGGCAGCAGACCGAGAAGGGCCATCGAGCTGGCGCTCTTCCCGGAACCGGACTCTCCCACGATGGCCAGCACCTCGCCCGCGTTGACGTGGTAGTTCAGGTCGATGGCAGCGGGAACCCACTCCTTCTCCACACCGAAGTCCACGCTGAGGTTTCGAACCTCGAGCACCGGTCCGCGGGCCGCTCCCCTGGGTTCGTCGCTCCTGTTGCCGTCAATAATGTCGTGGGTCATAGTGCTGTCCTTCCACTGTCTGACCGTGCGCCGGCGGCAGCTGTACGGGCTGTTTGCCCGCTGATTACTGCGCCGGGCCCAAATGTTGGAAATATGGGGGTATGAATACGCCTAGCGGACCCGACCAGTTCACCGTTTTCCGTCCCCGAAGCGGTCGCTGGATCCTGGGGGTTGCCGCGGCGATCGTGGTGGTGGGACTGGTGGCATCCGTGGTCACGTCCGGGCCGCAGGCCCTGGCCACCGCTGCTCCCCTGCTCGCCGTGGCTGCGATTGCCTGGTGGCTGTTCTGGTACCCGGCGGTTGTCGTCGGCCCGGTGGGAGTGGAGCTTCGCAATCCTGTACTCACCATCGATGTTCCCTGGGGCGGTCTGATCCAGGTGGATACGAAGTACGCGCTGAAGCTGGTCACCCCCGGCGGCAGCTACACCGCGTGGGCCGCGCCTGCCCCCGGTGTCCGCGGCACCCATGCCGGTAAGCCGGAGAACATGCAGAACCTGCCGGGCACCAGTTATGGTGCGGGCGGCAGCGTTCGTCCGGGCGACTTGAGCAACACCGATTCCGGGCTCGCAGCCCTGCTGGTCCGGTCCGAATGGGAACGCCGGATCGACAACGGTCTGATCGACGTCGACGCCACGGATTCCGTGCGCGTTGAACGCAGGATCAATTGGCGGCCGCTTGGCGTGGTTGCCGGCCTGCTCCTGCTGAGCGTGCTCACTTTCGCCCTGCAGTAACCGGCCGGCGCCGCGGATGCCTCCGCTGCCGGTCAGCCCCGGGGCGGTGCTGCCGGTCAGCATCCGGGCGGTGCGGCCGGTCAGCGTCGGGGCGGTGCTGCCGGTCATCAGGCCGGCTTCCTCGGCTCGGCGGCCTTCTTGGCGTTGAACTTCTTCTGTCGAGGATCAAATGCATCGCGCAGTCCGTCGCCGATGAAGTTGATCGACAGGCAGATGATCACAATGAAGAGGCCGGGCCACCAGAACAGCCAGGGACGCGTGCTGAATGCAGCCTGGTTGGCGCTGATGAGGCTGCCCAGCGAAATGTCCGGCGCCCGGACGCCGAGACCCAGGAAGGACAGCGCCGTCTCCAGGAGAATTGCGGACGCCATGACCAGCGTGGTGTTGACGATGATGACACCCACGGCGTTCGGCACGATGTGCTTGAAGATGATCCTTGTGTTCGAGGCGCCGGCGACGCGCGCCGCATCGACGAACTCCCGCTCCCGGAGGCTGAGGAATTCACCGCGGACGAGGCGTGCAAGCCCTGTCCAGATGATGAATCCGACGAATACACCCAGGAGGATGACGCCTGCGCTGCCGCCGAAGATTGCGCCGAAGAAGGTTCCCGGCCCGGAGATGGAGTTGCCGAAAGTACCAAGGACAGCGGCAATGATGACCAGGGGAATGATGATGATGATGTCGGTGAGACGCATCAGCACGGCCTCGACCCAGCCGCGGAAGTACCCGGACACGCCGCCGATCACCACGCCGATGATGCCGCCGACGAGGCCGATGAGGAACATCACGATCAGGGAGAGCTGTGCGCCCCGCATGGTCATGGCAAAAAGGTCACGTCCCACCCGGTCCTGTCCGAAGGGGTGATCCCCGAAGTCGAACGGCAGCTTCCAGGTGGGCGCGCCGGTGGGGTTCGCCAGCGGAGGTGTCTCGATGTAGTTCCATTTCCACCAGCCGGGGATGCCTGCGTAGCCGACGGAAGTGAAGGCGAGAATGACCACGCCGAAGAAGATCACCAGGCTGGCCACGGCGGCGGTGTGTCCGAAGAACCGCTTGCGGACGATCTGGCCCTGGCTGAGGCCTCTGGAATCCTCAGGTTTGGTCTGCGTTGTTTCCTGTGCTGTAGTGCTCATGCTTTCACCCTTACGCGCGGGTCAAGAACGGAGTAGACGAGATCGGCCACCAGGTTGAAAACCAGGGCCACGATTCCGGTAATCAGGAAGACGCCCATGACCGGGTTGAGATCCTGCCTCTGCAGCGCCTGGACAAACAGTTGTCCCATGCCGCTGAACGCGAAGACCTGCTCAGTGATGATTGCGCCGCCGATCAGTGCACCGATATCGAAGGCAACGAGAGTGGCCAGGGGAATCAGTGCGTTGCGGAAGGCATGGCGCATCACCACGGTGCGTTCCCCGAGGCCCTTTGCCCGGGCGGTGCGGATGTAGTCCTGGTTCATGATTTCAAGCATCGAGGCGCGCGAGTAGCGGCTGTAGCCGGCCAGCGAGATCAGCATCAGCGCAATCGTGGGGAGCAGCAGGTGCGTATAGGTGTCGAGGCCGCGAACCCAGAAATCTCCGCTCAGGTTTGGAGTGGATGCTCCGATGGTAGCGATGGGCCGTCCGTTGACCCGGTTGTTGTTGAAGTATGCCGGCCAGGCCTGCATGAAGCGGTCCAGCAGAATCAGGAAACCCATCAGGAAGGCGGTGAGACCGGCAGCGTTCATGTTCTGGCGCTTGTCGTAGCCCCCCATGAAGTAGCCGACCGCCAGCCCGATGAGGACGGTGGCAATTCCCAGCAGGACCACCATCAGCAGGGTGGCGCGATCCAGCAGCGGTTGGACCGCGAAATAGGCGATCATGCCGATACCGACGACGGCCAGTGCGCTGTAGAGCGCCTTGCGGTTCTTCAGGCCGGCCGTGAGGAGGGTGACGCCGTACGCGATGCCCACTGAGAGCAGGGCAACCACGATCGGTCCGAACCCGGGGGTCAGGAACCACCCGGTGAAGTCGAGGAACCAGGTGAGAGCGAAGGCAAAGGCGAACCCGATCGCTGCCCACATGAGCCGGTGCTTGAGCGCTCCCGCCGTGCTCAGATAGAAGAGGAAAGCGCTGAGCAGCCCACACGTCATCATGGTGAAGAAGCTGATATCTGGATCGCTGAGGAAGTTGTTGAAGCCGATTGCGCCGAACTCCTTGAGGAGCACCGCAACCCAGAAGACCGGGAGGGAGAAGAACAGGAAGGCCATGAACGTCACCCCGTAGTCCAGACCGCTGTACTGGCGAAGTGCGGTCACAATGCCGAGGGTGATACCGATGACAATCGCGAGGATGGTGGCGGCTGTGACAAGCATGATGGTCTGCCCCATTGCACGGCCGAGCAGCTGTGTCACTTCGATGCCGGTCACGCTGTTGCCGAGGTCGCAGGTGAGTGCGAACGGAACGACACAGCGGATTGCGCCGGAGAGCCAGGAGAAGTACCGCAGGATGGGCGGGACGTCGAGGTCGAGTAGATCGATGCGCTGCTGGATGAGCTGCTCTCGATTGGGTGCGTTGCTTTGGCGCAGATCCGCGAGTGGATCTCCTGAATATGCAGTCAGGATGTACACGAGGAACGAAGCGCCAAAAAGAATGAGTACGGCGGCGATCAGCCGCCTGACAATGTACGTCAACATAGTCTTTTTGGCCTCAGGGGTTTAGGAAGCGGGTTGTGCCCGACATGTCGGATTGAGTGTAATCCACGTTACGTTTCGTCAGAATTTGGTAATTGCCAATCACTGTGCAGGTGCCGTGAGCGCCCGAAAGCGCTGGGGCCAATGGTGCGGCCCCAGCGCTTTCGATCAGCTAGTGAAGGTGGGCAGTGCGGAAGCTATCAGGCTACCGACCACTCCCAGAAGTTCCACCAGATTCCTACCAGGCCAGGGTTGAACGTCAGGCCCTGGACTGCCTCATCAGCTGCGTTGATGCCGATGGACTGGAAGAACGGCAGGCCGTAGCCGGTCTCGAAGAGACGGGTGTCAACCGTGATCATCAGCTCCTGCTGTGCAGCGGGATCGGTGGTGATGATCAGCTCATCCATGGCGGCCTGAGCTTTTTCGTCGCAGAATCCGTTGAAGTTCGACGCCGATCCACAGCCGTACAGCTGCGGCACACCGCTCACACCAACGCCCGGGCTGACCCAGCCGAAGATCGTGGCGTCGTAGGTTCCGCCGCCGAGCGCGGATCCCCACTCGTTGCCGGGCAGACCGCCGTCGACGATCTTGAAGCCCGCCTGTGTGGCGCTCTCTGCGATCAGCGTGTAGGCGTCAACGCGGTTGGGGTTGTCCGCGTTGTACATGATGCGGACCTCAGGGGTTTCCCCGGCGAGCAGCTCCTTGGCCTTCTCGATGTCGGGCTCGGCGAATTCCCCAGAGCCGTTGGACTCTATGGCGGCGTCGTAACCTTCGGTTCCGATGTCGAAGATCTGGGAGTTGCGGGGCTCCGCTTCCGGATCGAGCGGACCGATGACGGACTCGACGATGGAATCGCGCGGGATGGTGTACATGAATGCACGCCGCACGTCCTCGTCTTCGAAGACACCGGAGTAGTTCAGGTCGATGTGGTCGAAGGAAAGTTCCTCGCCCTCGAGGATCTGGACTCCATCGATTGCCTCAAGCGATGCCAGCGTGTCAGCGGAGGCCTGAGGCTGAATGATGTCAACCTCGCCGTTCTGCAGTGCCTGGACCTGTGCGTTGGCGTCGCCGATGTACCGGATGGTGATTTCATCCAGCGCCGGCTCCGGGCCCCAGGCGTAGTCCTCGTTGCGGACAAGCGTCATGGACTGGTCGGGGACCATGTCCTGAACGATGTAGGGCCCGCTGGAGAGGTACAGCGCGGGGTCGGATGGGAGCGTGGTGGAATCGAATGCCGTGTTCCAGTACTCAGCTACTGCCTGAAGTTCCGGCCGGTCCTCAGGGCTCTCCGGATTTCCTTCCGGAGCGGTCTGGATCAGTTCGACAAGCGCGTCCTCATCCGCCAGTCCGCCACCGGTTGCGACGACGTGCGCCGGCGTGTCAAGAATGTCGAAGGCGATCTCGAAGTCCGCGTAGGGCTCCGAGTACTCCAGCGTCATTGTGCGGCCGTCTTCGCTGACTTCCGGCAGGGAGGTCAGTCCAAGACCACTGGTGTCTCCGGCGTAGGCAAAGTAGGTGGTGCCCGTCTCCGCTTCGGAATCTTCATCATCGAAGTGTCCCGACTGGATAGCCCAGGAGAGGAGGAGGTCACCGGCGTCGATGGGCTCGCCATCAGACCAGGCCACGCCCTCGTTGACCGTGTAGGCGACTGTCAGCGGATCCTCGGAAGTCACCTCATAGGTGCCGAATTCTTCGTTGCGGACGACCTCAAGCGCGTCGTCCACATAGTAGAAGCTGCCCTTGGTCAGATAGCTGACCTTGCCATTGATGTCGACATTGCCGGTGGCACTGTCGGAGTTGAACGAAGTGAATGGGTTGACCTCGGCTACGGTTACCGCACCGCCCGATGCCTCGCCTTCGCCCCCTGTGCCGGGATCTTCGCCGCCGCCGCTTTCAGCGCAGGCAGTCAGTGCAAGTGCAGCGATTGCAGCTACACCTACGGCTTTGGAAGTACGTCCGAAACGCATTCCGCCTCCTTGTTTCTGTTGTGGAAGATGTCCTTCATGGTTTTACAAAGGACTGACACGCACTCTGATGTTCAAAGTGGCGTGCCTCACATGCAGAAAGCTTAGGTGTTATTTGTTACCGGTAGGTATCAAAAAGGAAGCGTGGTGAAGTTGTTACCGAGATGCAACCAAAATTTCCCATCCGGCACAGGAAGCGACGACTTCCCCATGAACCACGACGCGCCGGCCCACTCAGGCGGGTCTAGACGTTGAAGCGGAACTCCACTACGTCGCCGTCCGCCATGACGTATTCCTTGCCTTCGATGCGGACCTTGCCGCGGGACTTCGCTTCAGCCATCGATCCGGCAGCCACCAGGTCCTCGAAGGACACAACTTCCGCCTTGATGAAGCCGCGCTGGAAGTCCGAATGGATCACTCCGGCAGCCTCAGGAGCGGTTGCGCCCTTGCGGATGGTCCAGGCCCGGGCCTCCTTCGGCCCTGCAGTCAGGTACGTCTGCAAGCCCAGCGTGTGGAAACCGACGCGGGCAAGCTGGTCAAGGCCGGATTCATCCTGGCCGTTCATCTCCAGCATCTCCCGCGCTTCCTCGGGGTCCAGCTCCACGAGGTCGGCTTCCAGTTTGGCGTCGAGGAAGATGCAGTCTGCCGGCTCCACGAGAGCCCGCAGTTCCTGCTGGCGCTCAGGATTGCCGAGCACCGAGTCATCGGCGTTGAAGACGTAGATGAAGGGCTTGGCGGTGAGCAGGCTGAGCTCCCGCAGGTGCTCCATCTCCAGCTTGTCGCTCGCGACCGAGGAGAAGATCGTGTCACCTCGTTCGAGAACCGACTGTGCCGCCTGCATGGCGGAGAGCTGCGCGGCTTCGCGCTTCTTGATCTTCACTTCCTTCTCCACGCGCGGAATGGCCTTCTCCAGCGTCTGCAGATCGGCCAGGATCAGCTCGGTGTTGATCGTTTCCATGTCGGACACGGGATTCACTGCGCCGTCAACGTGCACTACATCCGGGTCATCGAAGACACGCACCACCTGGGCGATCGCTTCAGCTTCGCGGATGTTCGCCAGGAACTGGTTGCCAAGCCCCTCGCCCTCGGAGGCCCCCTTCACGATGCCCGCGATGTCGACGAAGGACACCGTGGCGGGCAGTACCCGCTGCGAGCTGAACACTTCAGCCAACTTCCCGAGACGCGGGTCCGGCAGATTCACAACACCGATGTTGGGCTCGATCGTGGCGAACGGGTAGTTCGCTGCCAGGACAGTGTTCCTGGTGAGAGCGTTGAAGAGGGTTGATTTGCCGACGTTGGGCAGTCCGACGATGCCAATAGTAAGAGCCACGGGAAAACAGTCTACCGTTGCAGGCTCCTGACCGGGGCGCGCGCAGGCGGTAGGCCGTTGTTCGGCGGAATTGTCAGTGCCGCCTGCCATGGTTGATTCATGGACGGATACACACTTCTCCTTTTGGTGCTCACCGCGGTCCTGGCCCTGATCACCGGCGCGGGCATCGCGGTCATGCGCCTCCGCCCGGTTCTCGCCGGGCTGCGGAATGAAGTGGACGACGCCGGAACCCGGCTGGGTGCGGCCGTGTCCGCCCGTGCCGCAGCAGAAGCGGAGAACCGGCTGCTGCACGCGCAGAACCGGCAACTGCTCGAACAATCGGGGCAGGACCAGTCGGTCCTTCGCGCCATCGCACCGCTTGCCGACAAGCTCGGGCAGGTCCAGGCGCATGTCGGGCAGCTCGAGCGGGAGCGCGCGCACCAGTTCGGGCAGCTGGCCCAGCAACTCCATGAGGCTCAGCTCTCGGACTCGAAGCTGCTGTCCACGACGCATTCCCTGGCTTCTGCCCTGCGCAGCACCACAGCACGCGGGCAATGGGGTGAGGTGCAGCTCAGGCGGATCGTCGAAGCCGCGGGCATGCTCCCCCGCGTGGACTTCGTCGAACAGGCCACCCTCACCATCGCCTCCCGCGAAGGCACAAACACCGCACGCCCGGACATGGTGATCCAGCTGCCCGGCAACAAGCAGATCGTCGTCGATTCGAAGGTCCCACTCGACGCCTATCTGGAAGCACAGGCCGTTCCGGCCCGGGAGGACCAGGAAGGCGGCGCGGAGGAAGCGCGCCGCCGGGAGCTTCTGGCGCAGCACGTCAAGGCTGTCCGTGCGCATGTGGACGCGCTGGCACGGAAGAAGTACTGGGAAGGCGCGGACAATTCGCCGGACCTGGTGGTGTGTTTCCTCCCGCTGGAGTCGGTGTTGTCCAGTGCGCTCCAGACGGATCCCGCGCTACTCGATTACGCATTCACCCGGAATGTGGTGCTCGCCTCCCCGGTGTCGCTGCTTGCAATCCTCAAGGGTGTCGCGTTCAGCTGGCGTCAGGACGTCCTGACGGAAAACGCCAAGGAGCTTTATGACCTGTCCCGGGAACTCTACGAGCGCCTGGGCACCATGGGCTCGCATATCACCCGACTGGGCAGTTCGCTCAAGAGTTCGGTGGAGAAGTACAACTCCTTCGTGGGGACTTTGGAGTCCCGGGTGCTTCCCACCGCCCGGCGGATCAACGCGTTCGAGGGCGCCGGGAATGATTCCGATCTGGCAACCGGCGCGGTGGAAGCGACGCCCCGCCTGTTGAGCGCTCCGGAACTGATAGACAGCGGCGAAACCACCGAACCTCGAACGGAACAGGTCAATCGATCGGCATAGGGAGCCGCTCCCCGGAGGCGGTGCCGCGTCCGATGCCGGCACCGGAAGGTGGGCGTCAGGCAGGCGACGTCAGGAGGTAGGCCGCTGGCCGCGTCCGCCGAGCCCGCTCGATGGATCTCCCATGGCCTTCAGCGCAGCACGGATCTCCTTGGGCAGCGAGAAGATGATGTCTTCCTCGGCTGTGACGACTTCCTCCACGTCGGCGTATCCGTACTCCGCCAGCAGGCGAAGGACATCCTGCACCAGGTTTTCCGGCACCGAGGCGCCGGAAGTGACGCCGACGGTTGACACTCCTTCGAACCAGGACTCATCCACCTCATTGGCAAAATCCACCCGGTGGGACGCCTTTGCACCGTATTCCAGCGCCACCTCGACCAGGCGCACCGAGTTGGACGAGTTTGCAGAACCCACCACAATCACGAGGTCGGCATCCGGTGCAATCTTCTTGATCGCAGCCTGCCGGTTGGACGTGGCATAACAGATATCGTCGCTCGGAGGATCCTGCAACGTCGGGAATCGTTGCTTCAGAAGGGCAACGGTCTCCATGGTCTCGTCCACGCTGAGGGTGGTCTGCGAAAGCCAGATCACCCTGTCAGGATCGCGGACAGTCACAGAGTCCACATCCTCGGGACCGTTGACAATCTGGATGTGGTCAGGCGCCTCGCCTGCTGTCCCCTCGACTTCTTCATGTCCGTCGTGGCCGATCAGCAGAATATCGAAATCATCCCTCGCGAAGCGCACAGCTTCGCGGTGGACCTTTGTTACCAGCGGGCAGGTCGCGTCAATGGTGCGCAGGTTCCGTTCCTCGGCGGAACGGATTACTGCCGGCGAGACGCCGTGCGCGGAAAACACCACAAGCGCACCCTCGGGCACTTCGTCATTCTCTTCGACGAAGATCGCCCCCTTTTCCTCCAGGGTGGAGACCACATGAAGGTTATGAACAATCTGCTTCCGCACATAGACGGGCGGGCCATAGTGGGCCAGGGCCTTCTCAACAGCAATGACGGCGCGGTCGACTCCTGCGCAGTATCCGCGAGGCGCTGCCAGCAGCACTCTGCGCGGCCCCTCGACCGGCGCAGCGGCGTGCACCTCGTCCGGCGAACGGCGCTTTCGGGGCACTGTGGGCATGGCTACCGAAACAGCTGTAGAGGACATATCTCCATGCTAACGGGCCGGGTAGACGGTCCCGTCCCCCTACACGGGCCTGTCCGCTGAGAGCCAACCGTCCGCTGGGAGTTCCGGCGGTAAGAGACCCGAAGGAAGCCGCTCTGGTCCTGCACATCGCCTGCTCCGGTGCCGCCGATGTCAGGGGCACCTGATAAACATTAACCATGCGGGTCCGCGCCCGCACTCCGGCCGGAGCGGGAACATCAGAAGTAGCGGACAGAAATTCATTGCAGGTTGTATCGGGAGGATGCTCATGAACCAGGACGGCGCGCCGCTGGGCACCGTGGTGGCAGCTGATCCGGCCGTTCCTGCGGATCCTTCCACCCTTCCGGAGACCGCGGCGGAAACCTCCGCTGAGCGCCCCTGGCCGCTTCATGTCCTGTCGGAAAAGTTGAAAGCCCACATCGAGCGGGCTCCGGCTGCCTGGGTGGAAGGGCAGGTGATTGAGCTCAACAAACGCGGATCAATGTGCTTCGTCACCCTGCGGGATGTCGATGCCGAGATCTCCCTCTCGCTCACCGTCTGGGGAACAGTCATGGATCGGCTGGCCGTCCCCCTGGAGCGTGGCTCACGGGTAGTGGCACGGCTCAAGGCGGACTTCTGGGTCAAAACGGGACGCGTCTCAATGCAGGCGTGGGATATCCGGCCGGTGGGTCTCGGGGACCTGCTCGCGAGAATCGAACGCCTCCGCCAGGCTCTCACGGCTGAGGGGCTCTTCGCCGCTTCCCGCAAGCGCCCGCTTCCTGCCCTTCCACACCGGATCGGCCTCATCACCGGCCGTGATTCGGACGCTGAAAAAGACGTCCTCCGAAACGCGCGCCTCCGGTGGCCGGCCGTGGAGTTCGAGGTGCGCCAGGTCGCCGTTCAGGGCGTGAATGCCGTTTCACAGATACGGTCCGCGCTGGTGGAACTGGACCGGATGCCGGAAGTCGACGTGATCATCATTGCCCGCGGCGGCGGGTCCCTTGAGGACCTCCTCGCGTTCAGCAGTGAGGACCTCGTACGCGCAGTGTCCGCGGCCGCCACCCCCGTGGTGAGTGCTATCGGCCACGAAGCAGACCATCCGTTGCTCGACGACGTGGCGGACCTGCGGGCGTCCACCCCCACGGACGCAGCAAAGCGGGTGGTTCCCGACGTCAGCGAGGAACTGCAGCGGATCCGTCAGGCGCGTGCACAGATCTCCCGCAGCGTGGACCAGCTGATGTCCCGGGAAACAGAGCGCCTGGCGCACTTGCGGTCCCGTCCTGTTCTGGCCCAGCCGGCCGGAATGGTGAGCGTCCGTGAGGAGGACCTTGTGCGGCTCCGCAACCGGAGCACCATGGCGATCGAAAGCGCCGTGGCGCGCGAGGCAGACCGCGTCAGCCACCTTCGCGCTCATGTGCGGTCGCTCTCCCCCCAAAGCACCCTCGACCGGGGATATGCGGTAGTCCAGAACGAAAACCGCGAGGTTGTGAGAACCCCTGACCAGGCGCCGCCGGAGACACTGCTCTCCATCAGGGTGTCGGGAGGAAAAATCTCAGCCCGCTCCCTGTCCGGCATCGAACCATCTTCCAGTAAGGACCAGCTATGACCAGTCAGCCCGCCCCCGCCCCCGGAGACGTATCCGGACTCAGCTACGAGGAAGCCCGCGAGCAACTGGTGAAGGTGGTCAGCCAGCTTGAGGCAGGCGGAGTGAGCCTTGAGCAGTCGCTTGCGCTCTGGGAACGCGGCGAAGCCCTGGCCGACCATTGCGAACAGTGGCTTGAGGGCGCCCGGAAACGCCTCGCCGCGGCGCGCTCACACACCGACGCGCAGGATGCGCCCCAGGGCTAGCATCAGCTGGCGGCAAGCCTCTCCTTCTCTGCCTCGACATCGAAGTCCGCTTTGGGCCAGCTCAGCTGCATCGCAGCGAGTGCGTCCGTCAGGAGCTGCTGGACCGCAATCCGGGCGTACCACTTACGGTCCGCCGGAACCACAAACCATGGGGCGTCCGGAGTGCTCGTCCGCTCGATGGCGATCTGGTAAGCCTGCTGGTACTCGTCCCACAGGGCTCGCTCGGCCAGATCCCCGGGGTTGTACTTCCAGTGTTTGTCCTTGCGTTCCAGCCGTTCGGTCAGACGGTTCTTCTGCTCTTCCTTGCTCAGGTGCAGCATGACCTTGACTACCCGTGTCCCGGCACCTGCGAGCCCCGCCTCAAACTCCCGGATTGCACCGTACCGTTCTTCAATCACTTCCGGTTCGGTAAGCTTGCGCACCCGGTGAATGAGCACGTCCTCATAGTGCGACCGGTCAAAAACGCCGATCATCCCCGGCCCGGGAAGCTCCCGGCGGACGCGCCACAGGAAATCGTGCCGCTTCTCCTCCTCCGTGGGCGCCTTGAAGGCATGATGCTGCACGCCCTGCGGGTCCACAGCCCCCACCACGTGCCGCACAATGCCGCCCTTACCCGCGGTATCCATCGCCTGCAGAATCAGCAGGACGGAAATGTCGCTGCCAAACCGGCTCTCCGCGAAGAGCTTCTCCTGCAGCTCTGAAAGCACTTCCTTGCCCGCCGCGAGCCTGGCTTTCCCGGCCTCCTTCCCGCCCTCGAATCCCGGGGTGGACGACGGATCAATCTGCCGGAGGTCCACATCGGGGCCAGCGAGGAGGGACTGCGTAGGGGAAACACTGAAATCAGGAACAACGGGCATGAATCCTCCTCATTGAGGCGCGGGGCGTGGATCAGGGCTTGTAGGTGCTGAGGAACTCCGCCAGACGTCCGATGGCGTCTTCAATGTCCTTGACGTTCGGCAGCGTAACCATGCGGAAGTGGTCAGGGTTGACCCAGTTGAACGCGGTGCCGTGCGAGATCAGGATCTTCTGCTGCTTCAGCAGGTCCAGCGCAAACTGCTCATCATTCTTGATCGGATAGACCTCGGGGTCCAGCCGCGGGAACAGATACAGTGCGCCCTTTGCGAGTTCGCAGGACACCCCCGGAATGGCGTTCAACAGTTCATAGGCTTTGTCACGCTGCTCGCGGAGCCGACCGCCCGGAAGTATCAGGTCATTGATGCTCTGGTACCCACCGAGTGCAGTCTGGATGGCGTGCTGCGCCGGCACATTGGCGCACAACCGCATGTTCGCCAGGAGGTTGATGCCCTCGATGTAGTCCGCGGCGCGGTGCTTCGGCCCGGAAATGGCCATCCAGCCGCTGCGGAAGCCTGCGATGCGGTACGCCTTGGACAGACCGCTGAAGGTCAGGCAAAGCACATCGTCGCCGGTGACTGACGCAGCATTCACGTGGACGGCGTCGTCATACAGGATCTTCTCGTAGATCTCGTCAGCGAAAATGATCAGGTCATGGCGGCGGGCAAGGTCCACAATCTGCTGGATCACTGACCGTGGGTAAACCGCGCCCGTGGGGTTGTTCGGGTTGATCAGCACGATGCCCCGGGTCTGCGGGGTGATCTTCGACTCGAGGTCCTCGACGTCAGGCCACCAGGAATTGCTTTCGTCGCAGAGGTAATGGACGGCGGTTCCGCCTGCCAGGCTGACCGACGCAGTCCATAGCGGATAGTCAGGCGTGGGCACGAGGATTTCTTCACCGTTGTTGAGAAGCGCCTGCAGCGACAGGGTGATGAGCTCGCTGACCCCGTTGCCGAGGTAAACGTCATCAACATCGATGGTCTGGATGCCGCGGCTTTGGTAGTACTGCACCACTGCGGTTCTGGCAGAGAAAATTCCGCGGGAATCGCTGTACCCCTGTGCCTTGGGGAGGTGGCGGATCATGTCCACGAGGATCGCGTCCGGCGCCTCGAATCCGAACGGCGCGGGGTTGCCGATGTTCAGCTTGAGGATCCGGTGGCCCTCCGCCTCCATCCGCTTGGCGTGCTCAAGCAGCGGCCCCCGGATGTCGTAGAGGACGTTGTGCAGCTTGTCGGATTGCTTGATTTCGGCCATTAACAAAGAATGCCATAGCCCGGGCCCGCCCTTCCGCATTGTGATCAAGGCAACTGGGCGGACCCGGGTTGATGGAGGTGCTAGCCTGCCAGACCCTTCTCCTCCAGCCAGTCGGCAGCAGCGTCCGCGGGATTACGCTTCTCGTCGCCGCTCACTTCACGGTTCAGGGCAATCAGGTCATCCGTGGTGAGCATGCTGGAGACCTCGTTGAGGACTGCCTGTGCATCCTCGCCGACGGTGTCAAGGTTCACCAGCGGGATGACCTGCTGGGCGATGAAGTTGTTGGCGGGGTCTTCAAGCACCACCAGATCGTTGTCGGCGATGGACGGCGTGGTGGTGTAGATGTCAGCAGCCTGAATGGTGTCATTCAGCAGGGCTTCGAGCGTCACGGCTCCACCGCCGTCGTTGATGGCTTCGAACGACTTCGGGACGCACCCGTAGTTTTCTTCGAGCCCGGGCAGCCCGTAGGCACGTTCCGTGAAGGTGCTCGGCGCACCGATGACCAGTTCGTCACAGACCTCGGCCATGTCCTCGATCGAGGTCAGGCCGTATTCCTCGGCCGTGGCGGCGGTGACCACCATGGCGTCCTTGTTCTCGGCTTCGGCCGGCTCAAGGATGCCCAGGTTCATGTCAGGGGTTTCCGCCTCCAGCGCCTCGGGCAGTGCCGTAACGATATCTTCCGCAGATTCCGCTGTGGCCGCGGAGTCGAGGAAGAGCAGCAGGTTTCCGCTGTAGTCGGGGATGACGTCTACGGACCCGTCAACGAGCGCCTGGAAGTAGATTTCACGCGATCCGATATTGAGCTGGGTGTCGGCTTCGATGCCCGCGGCGTTGAGTGCGCCGGCATAGATTTCCGCGAGGATCTGGCTCTCGGGGAAGTCCGCCGAACCAACGGTCACCGGCCCGCTTGCGCCCTCCGCTCCCTCACTTTCAGTTCCTCCCTGCGGATCCGAATTGACTCCGCAGGCTGTCATGGCAAGCGCCGCAGTCAATCCCGTCAGCCCGAGCAGGCCGCGTCGGAAGTTGCGCGTGGATGTTGTGATCATGTTGTTCCTCCTTGTGAACTGGCATGGGCTTCCTGCCCACCGGTCTTTGATGGCTCCACCGGAATGCGGGATGTCCGCAGCCCCGGCGACACAGCAAATCGTTGAAGCAGCGCCATCACGCCGTCAACGGCGATGGCGACGACGGCGATCACCACTGCGCCGCCGAAGAGGCGGCCGTTGTCCCGCAACTGGGTCCCTTCGATCAGGAACACTCCCAGGCCGCCGAGGTTGATGAACGCGACGACGGCGGCCGTTGCAACCACCTGCAGCACGGCTGCCCGGAACCCGCCGAGAATCACCTGCAACCCGTTGGGCAACTCGACCCGGAACAGCACCTGGAGTTCACTCATCCCCATGCTGCGGGCGGCGTCCACCACCGCAGGATTCACCGACGAAATACCGGCGTAGACCCCTGCAAGGATGGGAGGCACCGCGAGGAGCACCAACGCCCAGATCGGCGGCATCAGGCCGAGGCCGGCCAGCAGTACGAACAGGATGAGGACGCCGAGCGTGGGCAGCGCACGCAGGATGCCCACCCCGGAAACGATGAAGATCCGTCCCCTGCCCGTATGACCGACCAGCAGTCCGATGGGTACGGCGACAGCCGCGGCGATCAGGATGGTGAGCGCGGTGTAGCCGAGGTGCTCGACCACACGTACCGGGATTCCTTCCGGTCCGCTCCAGTTGGGACCGAAAGTCAGCCACTCGAACATCTGCACCAGGAGGTTGCTGCTGGAGTAATCCATGCTCAGGACCCTCCTGTCTGGGCGGCAGGACTGCCGGTGTCCTCAACCGTCAGCGGGACAACGCCCGGCACAACAGATCCGGCCCGCATCCACGGCGTAATCAGTCGTTCGAGCAGCACCAGCACCAGGTCCATCACGAGGGCCAGGATCAGCGTCACGACGATCCCGATGACGATCACGGTTGGGAAAGACCGGAACAGCCCGTCGGTGAACAGTGTCCCGAGGCTGGGAATGCCGATCAGCGCGCCGACGCTGACCAGCGAGATATTGGTGACGGAGATGACGCGCAGGCCGGCGAACAGGACGGGGACGGACAACGGAAGGTCAACGGTCAGGAACCGGCGCAAGGGAGTGAAGCCCATCGCCACAGCGGCTTGCCGCACGCCGTCGTCAATCGAGTTGAGGGCGTCGAGCGTGGAGCGAACCAGCAGCGCCACCGCGTAGATGGTCAGGGCAACAATGACGTTCGCCATGTCCAGGACCCTGGTGCCGAGGATCAGCGGAAGCAGAACGAACATTGCCAGGGACGGGACCGTGTAGAGCAGGGCGGAAATGGTGAGGATCACTCCCCCAAGCGGTTTGCTCAGCCGGGCGGCCTGAGCCACCGGCACAGCGATCGCCACACCGAATACGAGCGGAAGAACCGCCTGCACCAGGTGGTAGCCCGTCAGCTCGGCGATGTAGGAGAAGTTGTCGATGAACCACTGCACGTCAGACCGCCGTGTTGTGGTCAGCGCGGCCGCGGTCCAGCCGCGCTTCCTCGATGAGTTCCAGCACCTCCGCCGCCTGGACAACACCGATCACGCGGCCGTCATCATCGACGGCGACGCCCAGTCCGGACGGTGCGGAGAGCGCCGCGTCGAGCGCGCGACGCAGTGAATCCCCCCGCCGGTAGAGCGATCCGCCGGGCACCAGATCGGTGCCTGACCGGATCTCCTCCCGCTTGGCCTGCGGCACCCAACCCTGGGGACGGCCGTCGTCGTCCACCGCCAGCGTCCAGGACGAGCCGACCGGAGTGTCCGGATCTGCAAGCAGGTGCACCCGGATGGTCTCAACCGGATGGATGGGCACGCCGTCGCCGGCCTGGAAGGAAAGACGGCGGAAGCCGCGGTCCCTGCCTACGAAACCCGCCACGAAATCGTCCACGGGGGCGCGCAGAATTTCTTCCGGCGCCGCGTACTGCGCGAGGCGCCCGCCGGTGGCGAACACCGCGACCCTGTCACCGAGCACGGTGGCCTCGTCGATGTCGTGCGTGACGAAAACGATGGTCTTGGCGAGGTCCCGCTGGAGACGCAGCAGCTCCTCCTGGAGCTCGTGGCGCACCACCGGGTCAACCGCGCTGAAGGGCTCATCCATCAGCAGGATCGGGGGATCCGCAGCGAGCGCCCGGGCAACGCCCACGCGCTGCTGCTGGCCTCCCGACAGCTGGCCCGGATATCTCTTCCCGAGAGCAGAGGCGAGTCCGACGACGTCGAGCAGCTCCGCGGCACGCTTCCGCGCTTCCGGCTTGGAGACGCCGTTGAGCCTCGGCACGGTGGTGATGTTGTCAAGCACGGTGCGGTGCGGCAGCAGACCGGAGGACTGCATCACGTACCCCATGGACCGTCGCAGCTCCGAGGCGCGCTGGGCGGCGATGTCCTGACCGTCGACAAGGATGGATCCGGACGTGGGTTCGACCATCCGGTTGATCATCCGCAGGGAAGTGGTCTTGCCGCATCCCGAGGGGCCGACGAGAACGGTGATGGCTCCGCGGTCGATGTCCATGCTGAGGTTTTCAACAGCTGCCGTGCCGCCGCCGTAATGCTTGGAGACGTTCCGGAAGGAAATCATCGCTTCCGAGCCGGTGCCGCCCGCCGCGCGGAGGGCTGACGCTTCGCCAGTCATGAAACCATGCCTTTCGTCGACAGGAGGCCCGGCTTACGGCCGCTCCCTAGCGATTCCATGCACCCGCGGCGGAAATATCGACGGCGGGAGCGTGGTCTTGTTGAGTCTAGCTAGGCGTTCGTTGCATACAAGCGGTTGTATGGGCTGATCAGAAACTTTGTCGCGAATCGTTAACACGGAACCGGTTCCCTCCCCTGCTCAGCCCTCTCGGAAACGGTTGCGGTAGTCCTTGGACATGGCCGCGTCCCGGGCAAGGCGGTGGAAGCTCCGGGCGTGACGGTGCTGTTCAGCAGCGCTCTGCCGGCGGTGCAGGCCGGCCAGCTCGCGCTGCATCTTGCGGTAGCTGAGCCAGCGTCGTTCCTCCAGGAACCCGTGGTCGAGGGCATCCCGGACGGCGCACCCCGGCTCGGCGTCATGGGCGCAGTCGTTGAACCGGCAGCTCAGAAAAAGTTCCTCGATGTCGCCGAACACTGCCTCGAGTCCGCCCTCGGCATCCCACAGTGCAAATCCCCGCAGGCCCGGCGTGTCCATGATCACCGAGCCGGAGCCCAGTGGAATGAGTTCGCGCGCCGTCGTCGTGTGCCGTCCTTTCCCGTCGCCGGCCCGGACCCGCCCCGTGTCCTGCACCGGGGAACCCACGAGCGCGTTGGTCAGGGTCGATTTCCCGGCTCCGGAAGGACCGATGAGCGCCAGTGTGGTGCCGGCCCCGATTCGCGAGTGCAAAGCGTCGAGCCCGTCGCCTGCCTCCGCGGACGTGGTGAAGACCTCCACGCCCCGGGAACGCTCGACCGTCTGGGCCACAACGTCATCGAACCTGCTGCTGAGATCGGCTTTGGTCAGGATGACGACAGGGACCGCGCCGGAGTCCCACGCCGCCACGAGGGTCCGCTCAAGCCTGTTGGCCGAGAGCGGCCTGTCCATCGGAACCACCACGCCCACGAGGTCGATGTTGGCGCCGAGGATCTGCGCCTCGGACAGCGGATCGTGGGCACGCTTGCGCTGCAGGGTGGAGTAGCGCGGAAGGACGCCGACGACGGCAGGCGGCGCGGCGCCGTCGTCGTCCTTGGGTGCCACTGCCACCCAGTCGCCGGTGACGACTGTGCCTTCGCCGTCGACCTGGAGGTGTCCGTTCGCGGTGGCGAGCAGGACCCTGCCGCGGTCCGTGCGTACAGCACGGGCCGGTTCGGGGTGTGACGGTGTGGTGGAGGGAGGAAAGGCGGAGATGAAGAGATCACGGATGCGGTCAGTGAAGCCGTACTGGGTGAGAGTGTCCACAGATGGAGGTCCTCTGAAAGGGCCCCGCCCGTTGCAGGAGATGGAATCAGTGCGGCCGCGGGCGGAAGGCGGGGATGTCGGAAATAACCGGTGTGTGTGCAACAGCGGAATCCGGAATCATCACGTCACCTCCTGCTCCTGGGAACCGCGCCCTGGTGCTCCAGGGCGTACGCGGAAGAGCTTTATAGTAGCGCCCGGCCGGGACTTTGGTAAGAGAGCCGGATCGCCTTGTCCACCAGGTCCACCCGGCGCAGGTTGGGAATATCGGCGAGCGGAATCCACGCCGCCTCGTCAGTGGATCCGTCCAGTTCGTGGACGAGCTCCCCCGATACCGGATGCGCACGGTAGACGATCCGCAGCGCATGCAGCGGACGCAGGGACCCGCTCAGGCGGTCTTCCGGATCAATGTGCAGGCTGTCCACGCCGAGAAGCTCATCGAGTTCGACGACGTAACCGGTCTCCTCCAGCGCCTCCCGGACTGCCGCGGTGGGCGCGTCCTCACCCAGTTCGAGACCGCCGCCCGGCAGGGTCCACCCGGACCTGCCGTGCTCGTTCCAGTGCGCCAGCAGGATCATCCCATCCCGCACGACGACGGCATACGCACCCACCCGGGTGTCCCATTCCTGCGCCATGGAGGAAGTCTAGACGCGTCAAGATGGCGCGGCAGCGAGCGTATCCTGAACCCATCGATGAAGGGGCGGCAGCGCAATGAGTAACCTCGATGTCCATCCCTCGCCGACGCTCTGCGGGAGTGCGGCGCGGGAAAATTCCGCAGTGGAGCTCTTTCCCGACCGTGAGGTCCCGCTGGGCGGCGTGCGTGCCATGAACGTCAGGCGCACCCTCCCCCAGCGGACGCTGCCCACCATCGGGGCGTGGTGCTTCCTCGACTCCTTTGGCCCCGACCGGACCGCAATGCGCGTCCTGCCGCACCCCCACATCGGCCTCCAGACGGTGACCTGGCCGCTCACCGGCGAGGTTCGCCACCGCGACTCGCTCGGGTCGGATGTCCTGGTTCGGCCGGGCGAGCTGAACATCATGACCGCCGGCTCCGGGATCTCGCACTCCGAGTTCAGCCCGGAAGGCGGTGTGCTTGCCGGGCTGCAGCTGTGGGTGGCGCTCCCGGCGTCCGTCGCGTCAGCGCCGCCGTCGTTCGAGCGGCACACGGACCTGCCGGTGATCACCGGACCGAATTACAGCGGCACCGTCCTGGTGGGCACCCTCGCCGGGGCGACCAGCCCAGCCCTGGTGCATACGCCCCTCGTCGGGGCGGAGCTGGTGTCCCGCGGCGGCGGAATGGTGGGGCTCGAACTGGGGGAATCGTTTGAACATGGCCTGCTGGTGCTCGAAGGCACCCTCACCCTTGACGGCGTGACGGTCGAGGCGGGTCCGCTGGCGTACGTGGGCACGGGGCGGACGGAACTGCGCGCCGTCGCGTCGCCGGGAGCGCGGTGGCTGCTGCTAGGCGGCGAACCCTTTGCCGAGGAACTGCTGATGTGGTGGAACTTCGTGGGCCGCAGCCACGAGGAAATTGCCCGTGCCCGCCAGGACTGGGAGGACGGCCACCCGCGGTTCGGGACCGTTCAGGGACACGGGGCGGAGCGCATCCCTGCGCCCGCCCTCCCCGGCGTCAGGCTGACACCACGACGGCGGCGGCCGCCCCCGGCCGGGGCCGGCACCTGAGGGGTCAGAGACTCCCGGACCGCAGCAGGTAATCCACACCGTGGACGGGATCCACAGCAAGGAAGCGCACCTCGCTGAACCCGTCCTCCTGAAGCCCGCGCGCCAGGAGTTCCTGCAGCCTCGGCTGGTGCACAGCCAGGCCGCCTCCGATGATGACCGGGCTTCGAAGGCCGAGCACCGTTGCAACGTCGCCGACCAGCCCGCGGAGATGCCGGGCTGCCTCGTTGACAATGTCCTCCGCCACGCTGTCCCCGGCACGTGCGGCATCGAAGACCAGATGGGCCTGGCCCGCCCAGTAGCGCCGGCCGTACGGTCCGTGGAACAGGGCAATCAGCTCATCCGGTGCCTGCACTCCGTTGGCCCGAAGGACGGATTCGCCGAGAACGCCGACGGGTTCTGCCCGGTTGAACCGATGGAGGGTTGCCCGAACCGCTTCCCGTGCCATCCAGTAGCCGCTGCCCTCGTCGCCGAGCAGGTATCCCCACCCGCCCGAACGTGCCTGCCTGCCCTGGGCATCCATCCCCCACGCCACGGAGCCGGTGCCGGCGATGACCGCTATGCCCGTGGAGGCGGCGCCCGCAGCGAGGATGAGCCGCGTGTCATGCACCACGTCTATGCGGGCGCCAGGAACCTGCTGGGCGATCAAAACCCGGAGAGCCTCTGCGTCGGAGTCGGTGTCCACGCCGCCGGATCCGGCCACCACCCGGTCCGCGTGGCCGCCCAGCGCAGCGAACAGCTCGGCGAGGTTCCGCGCTGCTTCCTCCGGTGGAACGTTCTGGACGTTGGCGCTGCCGCTCTTCGCCTCCGCCACGGCAACGCCGGCGTTCCAGCGCACCCCGTGGGTCTTGGTTCCGCCGATATCGAGACCGATGACGTCGGGCGCCACAGGATCCGGCGCGCCGTCGGCAGATACAGGGGCCGGGGCCTGGAGGCCATCAGGGCCTTCCGGAGCGATGTTTGGCATGGGCACAAGGTTACGCACCCGCCGGTAGGCTTGGGGGATCCCGGCAGGCACGACCGCAGGCAAAGCAGGAGCATCTATGGCGAACAGTGGCAAACCGGCCGGACTGGACCCGGTGGACCGGCGGATCGTGCAGGAGCTGCTGGCAGATGCCCGGATCACCAACGCGCAGCTCGCCGACAAGGTGGGCGTGGCCCCCTCCACTGCGCTGCTGCGGACCCGGCAGCTCGCCGAACGCGGCGTCATCACCGGTTACCACGCCGAAGTGAACCTTGCTGCGATCGGCCGTGCCGTCCAGGCCCTGGTTTCCGTGCAGCTCAAAGGACACAACCGCGAGGAAATTGACCGGTTCACCTCACGGGTTCCGGCGCTGCCCGAGGTGGTCGCCACCTATCATGTCTCCGGATCGGTGGACTATCTCATCCATCTGGCAGTTGCGGATACCGAGGCGCTCAGGGACTGGGTACTGGACTACCTCACCACCGACCCGGTGGTGGGACACACCGAGACCACGCTGGTTTTCAACCGGATGGAAGGCAACGCGGGGCTGCTTCCCGGGTCCGGCTAGATCCAGATCCCCGAGTGCCGGAGGGCCGCTCCGTCGCGGAGCCGGTCCTCGTGTTCACGGTGGTCCCGTGCCGGGTGCTGCCGGGAGGCGAGCCGCTCGCCCGTCCGGACCAGCCGTTGGCCGACGGCGATCAACAGGGCATCGAATCCCCGGGCGTGTGCTGCGGGTGGGCAAAGCCCGGTGAGAGTTGTCATGGCAGATCTTCTTTTCGCGAATCGGGTGCGGGGAACTGGCCCTGGATAATCGGGAAGGTGTTGAGGTGGATCTGTACCGCTTTGGCATCCGGTGCGGCGTTGCCGTCCGGGCGGTACTTCTCAAAGAGCTCGCGCGCATGGCGCATCAGCTCCGCGGACAGCTCAGCGAGCTGTGCTGACGTGAGGCGTGCGTTGATGGTTGAGATGACCGAGGCATCGAGCCATTCCTCGGGAAGGACCAGTGGTCCACGCTCCATGTAGTCCTCCAGCAGTGCGGCGCGGTTGTGGCTGAATTCCCGGTTGACGATGGCGGCAACGTCCCTGGTGCCGGGATCATGCGCCATGTCACTGGAGTACAGGTTGAGGGCGCCGGGCGGACGCTCCCACCACCGCTCACGGGCTGAACCGCGCCCCTCCACTTCCCGCACCAGCCGGTGCCTTGCCAGCTGCCGCAGGTGGTAGCTGGTGGACCCGCTCGATTCCCCGAGCCGGGCCGCGAGCGCGCTGGCGGTCTGTGGTCCGAACTGCGAGAGCGCATTGAGCAGCTGGATGCGCAACGGGTGTGTGAGGGCCTTCAGGGCGTTGATATCGACCGTGCGGTCATTTGGTTGCTGCGCTGACTCCATGCAGGAATTCTACAAGTGCAAAGAAACATTTGCAATGGTTTCTTTGCAAACAAATCTTTGGGCTAGAGGGATGCGGTGACCGGGAATTTTCCCAGGAGGACAGCCATCCCAACACATCCGGCGGAGACCAGCCCGGCGAACACGGCAACGGCAGCTGCCAGGCCCATCGCATCCGCCGCCAGCCCGAGTCCAAGCACCGGCACAGCGCTTCCGAGGTAGGTGATCACGTACACGGTGCTGATGATCTGCGCATGCTGGGACCCTTCCACCTGCTGCGCCACGGTGTTGAAGACACGGCGGAAAGCAACGCCCTGCCCTGACCCGGCAAGCACCAGGGCGGCGAGCAGGAGCACGACGTTCCCGGTCACGCCGGCGACCGGGATGAGTGCCACCCCGCCCGCCATGACGAGCAGGCCAGGTACGGCCGCTCCGGACCCATGGCCGCCGCGCTGGGGAAAGAGCTGGCTGGCCGCGGAGGCCGCGAGCACCAGTCCGGCGAGCAGGCCGGCCAACGGCCGGCTGTCGTATCCGGTAATGCCTGCGAAGTACGTGGGCGCAAGGCTCAGTGAGAAACCGAACACCGCAAAGCTCAGGAAGCCGACGGCGGCTGCGGCCCAGAATGCGCGGCGCGCCGTCCGGGACACTGCCGGGCGGCGGGGCTTCAGCGCGGATAGCGGCCGTGCCGGCGCGGCCGGCCTGATGGCCGGGCGGGCATCGAGCAGGACCAGCGGAATCAGGAGCAGTCCCAGGAATGCAGCATAGAGCGCGAACGGAAGCCGCGTGGGATCCGGCAGCAGTGACAGCAGCCCCCCTAGTGCCGGCCCCGCAGCCACTCCCCCTGCCGAGGCCACCAGTGTGAAGCGCGATGCCCATTCCGGACGGTGCGGCAACAGGTCCCGCAGCGCTGCGGAACTGGCTCCGGTAGCGCACGCCACCGCGGCGCCCTGGAGGCAGCGGCCCAGGATGAGCATCGGGAGGGAGGTTGCGCCGCCGAACACTACCGCTCCGAGGACACCCGTCAGCACTGCGAGGACCAGCGCAGCCCGGCGCCCGATGTGATCCGACCAGTGGCCCACCAGAAGGAGCCCGGCCACCAGGGTGAAAACGTAGGCGGCGAAGGCAGCCGTTGTGTGGAAGGCGCTCAGACCGAGCTCGGCACGGATCAGCGGGTAGAGCGGGGTTGCGAGGTTGGCTCCCACCAGCAGGGTGGACATGACGACGACGGCGAGCGCCAGCCGGGTGCGCACCGACGCGTCCCACCGGGGAGACTGCAGAGCTGCAGGACGCATACGCAATTCGCTGATGACGCTCATGCTCACCTTCCGTCGATTCCTACCATTCCTTCTCTTTATGGTGAGCTCTCGCGGTTAGCGTGGAAGTTCAATCGGGCCTACTCTGATCATTGTGCTCAGAACTTGTGGGGGATCCGCCTCTCAGATGGGCTGAACGAGGAGCCGCTCATGCTGGACCATACCGATATCCGCCTTCTGCGTGAGCTGGTGCGCGACCCGCGCTCCCAGGTCAGCCAGCTCAGTGAGTCGCTCGGCATGGCACGCAACACTGCACAGGCCCGGATGCAGCGGCTGTTCCGCTCCGGCATCCTGCGCCGGAGCGGAAGGGAACTCGACCTCGCACGCCTGGAGTACGACGTCGTCGCTTTTGTCACCATCGAAGTGACCCACCGCGAGCTGGACGGTGTGATCTCGGCGCTGCGCGTCCTCGACCAGGTCCTCGAGGTGCATGAGATTTCCGGCAGGGGTGATGTGTGGTGCCGGGTTGCCGCGACGGACACGCATCACCTTCAGTCGGCGCTCCGGTCGATCCTGCGCATCAAGGGTGTGATCCGAACGGAAACTGTGCTTGCCCTGCACGAGCACATCCCCTATCGCGTCGAACCCCTGCTTGACCGCCTACTGGTCGAGAAGGCGCAGGGAAGGCCTTCGTCCGGGAACTGAACGGTCTGCGGAAAGGTGCCCCGGTTCTCATCTGAATCTCATGATGTGTGGGGATACTTGAACCATGAAACGGTCGCGGGTCCACACCTGGCTCATCACGGCGGCCACCGCTGGTGCCGTCGTGGCGGTCGGTGTTGCGATGGCCGGATCATTGCGCAGCCCCGCACCGGAAAACCTGGGTCCGGCTGTGGGCGTGACCGATACGCTCCCGCCGGCGCCCCCCGGAACCTCGTCGCCTTCACCGTCGGCGGTGCCCTCACCGCCACCCTCCCCCTCCGTCCCGCCCTCTGCGGTTCCTCCGCCGCCGGCCCCTCAGCCGGAGCCCTCCGATGAGGTGACGGAAGATCCGACCGAAGAGCCTGCACCGCCGCCCGCGGTTGTTCCGGCACCTGCCCCGGTCACCCCGGAGGACGACGACGATGACAACCGCGGACGCGGCCGGGGCGGCGATGGAGACGGTGACAGCGACGACGGTGGGATCGACGATGACTAGGTCGCGCCGATGACTAGGTACGACGTCGGCCCTTCCGTTCGCCCCGGTGAAGGCGCCGCTTCGCCTGCCGGGGATCCGCCGCAAACCGAGCCCATCAGGACAGGCCTGCCGCCGTCCCCGGAACCCACCACACTGATCAGGGTCTCGCGGCAGGCGGAGGACGAGGTGCCGGAGGAGGACAGCGCCGGGGAGCCTCCGGCGGGAATCCGGACACGCCTGCGGAGAGTCCTCCGCGGCTACTCCTCGGTGCGCACCCGGGTGCTGACGGCAATGCTGGTGCTCAGCGCCCTCGGGCTGCTGCTTGCCGGAGCCACCGCATATGCTCTGCAGCGCAACGACCTCAACAATGACATGGATGACTCGCTGACGCGCAGCTTCCAGGAGTTTGAAACCCTGCTCGCAACCGGCATCGATCCCACTACGCTGGAGCCCTTCGTGGAGGCCGACCAGCTGGTTTACCTGGTGATGCAGCGGACGCTGACGCAGCCCAATGAGGGCATGATGGCGGTGCGCGACGGCCGGGTCATCTACTACGCGAACCAGGAGGTGGAAGTCCGTCTCGAGGATGATCCGGAGCTGGTCCGCTATGTGACGGACGTTGCTCCCCCGGATCAGGTGACCATCCAGTCGGTCGACACGGCCTTCACGAACTACCGCGTGATGGTGGCGCCGGTGATCCTGGCCAGCGACGCCCAACCGACCTACTTTGTGCTCGGATTCGATGCCGACGCCGAGCACCAGCAGGTCAACCGCACGTTCGGGACGTATGCACTGATCAATATGGCCACGCTGCTGCTGATCGGCGTCGTCGGCTTCCTGCTGGTGGGAAAACTGCTCGATCCGATCCGCAGGGTGCGGACAACCGCGCAGCGCATCACCGAGACCGACCTCTCCCAGCGGATCGAGGTCACCGGTAACGACGATCTTTCCGACCTCACCCGCACCGTCAATGCCATGCTCGACCGGCTGGAAGGCTCCTTCGTCTCCCAGCGCAGGCTGCTCGACGACGTCGGGCATGAACTGCGGACGCCGATCACCATCATCCAGGGCCATCTGGAGCTCCAGGATTCCGGCGACCCCCAGGATGTGCAGGCGGTGCGTGATATCGCCCTGGACGAGCTGGACCGTATGCGGCTGCTGGTCGATGACCTGGTCACCCTCGCCGGCATCGCCGGACCTGACTTCGTGCGCCCGGAACCGGTGAACCTCGGCAGGCTCACCGACGACGTGATGGACAAGGTGCGCACCCTGGGCGCGCGCCGCTGGATCATCGACGGACGGGCCGAAGCAATCGCCGTGCTGGACGCCCGCCGCATCACGCAGGCCTGGCTGCAGCTGGCCGCCAACTCGGTGAAGTTCACGGAGGAAGGAACCACCATCGCAATCGGTTCCCGCAAGGACGACGACGGCGTGCACCTCTGGGTGCGGGATGAGGGCGTCGGGATCGCCCGCGAGGACCAGTTGCGCATCTTCGAGCGTTTCGAGCGCGGCGCTAGCAGCAAACGCACCGAGGGTGCCGGCCTGGGGCTCACGATCGTCAGCGCAATCACCGAGGCGCACGGCGGCGAGGTTGAACTTCAGTCGGCGCCGGGGCGGGGTGCGACGTTCACAATGGTGATTCCCCCGCTGCCTGCGCCGTCCGCTTCCGCGCGGCCCGCAGCGCCCGCCAGGAAGCCGTCAGGACCCACGGAACCGGAGACACAGTCATGAGCAAGATCCTGATCGTCGAGGATGAAGACCGCATCAGCTCATTCGTTGCGAAGGGCCTGCGCGCCGCCGGCTACGTCCCCACCGTCGCGGGCAACGGACGGGACGGCTACAACCTGGCCCAGACCGGTGACTTCGAACTGATTGTGCTGGATCTCGGGCTGCCTGACCAGGACGGATTCACCGTCCTGCGGCGGCTCCGAGAGTCCAGGAATACGACGCCGGTGATCATCCTTTCGGCGCGCAGCTCGGTCGACGACACGGTGGCCGGTCTTGAAGGAGGGGCGGACGACTACATGTCCAAGCCGTTCCGGTTCGAGGAGCTGCTTGCGAGGGTACGGCTGCGGCTGCGGCAGGAAGCTCCATCTGCGGACAACACGGTCCTTTCGCACAGCGATCTGCAGCTGGACCTCAGATCCCGCAGGGCCCTCGTGAACGGCAGGGAGGTGGATCTTTCAGCGCGGGAATTCGCGCTGGCGGAGGCATTTCTGCGCAACCCCGGGCAGGTGCTGAGCCGGGAACAGCTGCTCTCCCGTGTGTGGGGCTATGACTTTGACCCCGGTTCCAACGTGGTGGACGTGTACGTGCGGTACCTGCGGAACAAGCTGGGTGCCGAGCGTTTCGCAACAGTTCGCGGCATGGGCTACCGGCTGGTCGCCGACGATTCCTGAGGCGCACGCCTCCGGTTCCCTTACCGGAGACCGGGCAGAAAAAGGGCGGACCCGGATGCGGTTGGGGGAAACGCACCCGGGTCCTTCGGAGGTGGCCGGTCGGGCAGAAGTGCCCTGCGCAACCACGGGTCCGGTAGCTCAAGCATGACGCCGCAATGTGAGAGATACAGGAAACGGGGATGAGAAAACTCTCATGAAACTTCGGGCTCCATGCCACTGTGCACGTCCAGGAAAGCCTCGGCCGCCCGTAACCGTCCGCGTGCCCCGGCGCGCCGGCCGCCGGCCTGCTGCCCACGGGTGTTCCCCGCTCCCGCAATCAGGGTCAGGGCTACGCCCGCTGCACGCGCCCGGAGCGCTGCAGGATCCACGTGTTCCTCGAAGGCCTCCTGAAAACGCCTTACAGCGTCCGGAACGTGGCGATAGCGTTCGTCAACACTCGGCAGGACCGCAAGGTGCGCGAGGAAACATCCCAGGTCATCCACCAGATGGCCCGGTCCCACGGCGTCCAGGTCAAGAACTCCGGTGATGCCGCCGTCGGCCACCAGGAGGTTCCCCTCATGGAAATCACCGTGGGTGGCGACTATGGGGCCGGCAGGCGCAGACCGGACCAGCTCCTCGACCCGCAGGGCCAGCCGCGTGATGCGCGCTGATTCCTCCGGCAGGGCGGCCACCGCTGCGCGGGCGTAGTCCCGGACTCGTGCCGACCAGGGCTGCTTTTCCGGGAATTCAAGGACCGTCCGCGGAAAACGGTCCAGAAGGTCGATCAGGACCTGGGGGTGGATTTCGGCTGCACCGTTCACCATGAACCGGTGCGCCAGGGGGGTTCCGGCAGCGGGCATGGTCACGAGCACCTCGGCGCCGGGCGAGGCGACGGGCTGGGGCGCCGGCAGTCCTGCCCTGATCAGTTGGTCGTGACGCCGGCGGAGTGCGGCGGCGCCGCCCGCCGGCAGCACCTTCAGGTAGCGCGTTTCCGCTGCGCCCTCCGCCCGCAGCACGGCCCGCCTCATGGGACGGTAGCCCAGGGTCGTCAGGCCGGCGGCGCCGACGCCGAAGAGCGCAGGGCCGACAGATCGCGGGTCACATGCCCAGCCGAGCCCGGGAAGGAGCGGGTCGTGGGGGTGGCTCCACACCAGGAGCGCTGTTCCGCCGGGTCCGGCGAGGCGTACTGAGCGTGGAAAGTCCCCGGCCACCCTTCTGGTGGTTACGCACAGGAACCCTTCGACGGAACCTCCCGGCATCCCATACCGGAGCGCATAGATCCCGGTAACGCCGGCGCCCGGGCGGTGGTGAAGACCGCGCAGTTCCCAATGCTCCAGCGGACCGGCCAACGCCGTGGCAGCTTCTTCCAGAACCGATCCCATGCCGGAGCCTTCCAGCAGCGCAAGCTCGTCCGCTTCCGACACCGTGCGGGCGGCAGACGGACTACGCCCGGCGGCGCTGAAGGATGTCGTCCAGGTTCATCCGGGGCGTGGAAGGGGTCTCCACTGCCGGAGCAGCGGCACCATTCTTGATCGGCGTCTTGACCTGCGGCTTGGGTGCTTCGGGGAGGTCCAGCGGAGCCGGGTCTTCCCGGTCTGCCTTCGGCGCTTCAACGTAGGTGGGTTTGGGTACATCCACGGGCTGCCAGGGTGCACCGGTGCCGGCCGGCTTCTCTCCGGATTCGGCAGCGACGGCGAGCGCCGCCGCCCGCAGTTCAGCGGCAGTGAACTGGACGGGGGCAGCCTCGGGGGTGCCGGCGTCGTTGTTTGCGTTCTCTTCCTTCGCCCCGGAGCCTCCGGCCTCTTCCGCGTTGAAGAGCCTCGTGGGCCGCTGCACGGCCGGAGCCGGCGCCACCGCCGGAGAGGCTGATGCCTGAGCGGCTGCGGGAGCCTGGCGTTCCACCCGACGACGGCGGCCGCGAACAGCGAGCGTACGCAGCACCGCAACGCTTGCGACGGCGAGGAGCAGCGCCGCAACGGGAACGATGGAGGGTACCAGCCCGGTGACGGCGAGCACCGAGGTGACCAGCGCAGCTGCCAGGGAGGACGCTCCGACTGCGGCAAGCGTGAGCCGCCCCCACCGGATCTTCAGCTTCGGAGCCTGGTCTGCCTTGCGTGGGGAACCGGTGCCCGCATGCCCTGCAGTCGCTGGTGCGGATGAGGGCTGAAGTTCGTCGGCGGCGGACATGGTCATGACGCTCCTTTGGAACCCGGCGTCACCGGATGTGATGCCTGGACGTGGGATGGAGGCGGATCCGTGCACCGTGAGGGGTTGGCGGTTCCGCAGAAGGTAGGGAGCGACCCAAATGAGCCAGAGCCCGACGATGGCCGCCAGTACAACTGAGCTGTTCAGAGAGAAGTCCACGTACAAAACGTTATGAGCAGATGGGGGCTCGGGCCCTCATTCACCGCGGTGTGTCCGCTTCCGAATCGGGAACTTCCTGGCTAGGCCCGCGGAGCTGACTCCCGCCAGCGGCGCAGGAGCCCTCCCGGGATCTCCTCGGCGGTGAGCGCGAAGGACCGGTGGTCAGCCCACGAACCCGCGATATGAAGGTAGGCCCTGCGGATTCCCTCGTCCCGGAAACCGAGTTTGCGCACCACCTGGAGGCTCGCTTCATTCTCCGGCCGGATATTGATCTCCATCCGGTGCAGGCCGAGCTCCCGGAAGCAGTAGTCCGTGGCGAGGGCGACCGCCGTGGGGGCGATTCCCCTGCCCGCGCGCTCCCTGTCCACCCAGTACCCCAGCGTCGCTGTCAGCGCTGAGCCCCAGATGATGCCCGAGACGGTGAGCTGGCCGACCATGACCGGCCGCCTGGTCCTCTCCCGGCGCTCGGCGATCACGAACGGCAGCGCACTGCTGGAGCGGACCTGCGCGTTCAGCGCACGGACCATCTCGTTGTACGACGGCAGATAGCCCCCCGGCGCCGGATTCGACGCTTCCCACGGTGCCAGCCACTCGGCGTTGCGCTGGCGCAGTTCCATCCATTCCCGCTTGTCGCGGTGACGGAGCGGACGAAGGAGGATGTTGCCGGCCTCAAGGGTGACCGGCCAGGCGAACCGGCCCCACATGTCGGTGTTTAGCCGTCGAGGGAGGCGGTGAACTCCTGCAGCCACTTGCGCAGGTCGGGTCCGAGGTCGTCACGCTCCGAAGACAGCGTGACCACAGCCTTCAGGTAGCTCAGCTTGTCCCCGGTGTCATAGCGACGGCCGCGGAAGACCACACCGTACACGCCGGAGCCCTCGCCCTCTGCAGCGGCAAGGGTCTGCAGGGCATCGGTCAGCTGGATCTCGCCGCCGCGTCCCGGACCTGTTTCCTCCAGGACGTCGAAGACCCGCGGGTGAAGTACGTAACGGCCGATGAGCGCCAGGTTGGAGGGCGCCTCGTCTGCGGCAGGCTTCTCCACCAGCTCGTTGACGCGCACATAGTCCTCGCCGTCGATCGGGGAGATGTCTGCACAGCCGTAGGAGCTGATCTGGTCCGGGTCCACCTCGATCAGGGCGATCACGGACCCGCCGGTCTTCGCCTGGACGTCGATCATGGTTTCGAGCAGCACATCGCGCTCATCGATCAGGTCATCACCGAGCAGGACGGCAAAGGGCTCTGCTCCGACGTGGAGGCGCGCACGCAGCACTGCGTGCCCGAGGCCCTTGGGATCACCCTGGCGCAGGTAGTGGATGTCGCCGAGCTCCGAGGCGCGGCGGACGGAGGCCAGCTTCTCGAGATCGCCCTTCGCTTCCAGGGTCTGCTCGATGAACGGCACCCGGTCGAAGTGATCCTCAAGCGACCTCTTGTTGCGCCCGGTGATCATGAGGATGTTGTCGATGCCTGCACCCACAGCTTCCTCGACCACGTACTGGATGGCAGGCCGGTCCACGACCGGCAGCATTTCCTTGGGCATTGCCTTGGTGGCCGGCAGGAACCTTGTACCCAGGCCCGCAGCGGGAATGACGGCCTTGTTCACTCTTGGTCGCTCAGTCATGCCACCACAGTACAGAATTGGCCGCCAATCCGGCGCACGTGCTACGCCGGGCACTAGCGGTACAGTGCCACCATGGACTCCCCCGCACCCCTGCCGAGCCCCGTATCCACCCCCACGTCCCGCAAGGAGGAACTGCGGCAGACGCTCCGGGAGCGGCGTCGCCGGCTTTCGGGGCAGGAGCAGCATACCGCCGCAGCCGCCCTCGCGAACCAGGTGCTCCGATGGTTGCAGGCCGCTCCGGACACGGGCTGTATCGCCGCCTACCTTTCGGTGCCGCCTGAGCCCGGCACCGGTGAACTGCTGCCTGCCCTGACCGCGGCGGGCTACGACGTCGTGGTACCGGTGTGTGAAGCGCAGTACCAAATGAGCTGGGTGAGCTGGAAGCCGGGCGTTGAGCTCGCCAAAAGCCCGCGGGCACCCCTGTGGGAGCCGGTTGGGGAACGTCGGCATTTCACCGCCGTGATGCCGTTCCGGCTGGTGCTGGTGCCGGGGCTCGGCATGGATGTACGGGGAAACAGGATCGGCCAGGGCGGCGGCTACTACGACCGCTTCCTCGCGCAGCTGCGCCTTGAGCAGCCCGACGCCGACAGGCTGGGCTACGTGTACGACGAGGAACTACTCGCTCCCGGCATCATCGAAACCACACCGCTCGACATGCCACTGAACGGCGTCTTCACCCCGTCCGGCCTTCACAGCGTGGGATGAGGGTCGTTTCCGCGCCAGCTCCGCACCAGCGAAGGAAGCAGTGTAGAATTGGCACTCGGAAGGGTGGAGTGCCAAGGTTCTGCAGACACTCGGCAACGGACCCGTCCACGAACAGCGCTTCTCCAGGAGGATTGTCGATGCCTACATATGCTTACGCTTGCAGGGACTGCGGCCACGCCTTCGATGTCCAGCAATCATTTTCAGATGACTCCCTGACGGTCTGCCCCGAGTGCGAGGGCCTGCTGCGCAAGAAGTTCAATAGCGTAGGCGTGGTCTTCAAGGGTTCCGGCTTCTACCGGACAGACTCACGCTCCTCGTCCTCGTCAGTTGAACCCGGCACTGCTTCCAAGTCGGCCCCGGCAGCCACGGGCTCAGAGAGCAATGCAGCGACCTCCTCGACGTCCTCCTCCGGAGCATCCGGGAAGGCCGCGGCCGCCACGTCTGTCTGACGCCGCCAGGCCTGCCTGACTCGGGGCGGGTTGTCCACATACGGCGGATTCCCACGCCGCTGAGATCGCAGTGATCCTAGCGTTGAGGCATGCCTGAACCAGCAAACACCCGCGCCCGTTTGCAGAGTCGCCTCCACGCCTTTCTATTCCGCAAACGCCGTCTTCTGGCGGCCGCCTTCCTGTGCGCAGCCGCCGGATTCGCCGTCGAAGCGCTGCTGCCCCCTGAACCCGAGACCGTGCAGGTGGTCGCCGCGTCATCGGACCTTCCGGTCGGCACGGTGCTGGCACCGGAGCAACTCGCCATGGTGGAGTTGCCCGGTGCTGCCGTACCGGAACACTCCTTTGGCTCGTTCGAACTGGTGGCAGGGCAGCAGCTCGCCACCCCCGTCTACGCCGGTGATGTGCTCGCCGAGAACTTCCTGGTGGGGGCCGGACTCCTTGCCGGCAGTCCGGAGGGCACTGTCGCTGTGCCGCTGCGTCCTGCTGACGCCTCCACCGTGCAGCTTCTCTCCGCAGGGCAGCGTATCGATGTGGTGCTCAGCACGGGTAACGGGTTTGAAGTATCGGCGAAGAACACGGTTCTCGCCCGAGGGCTGCCGGTGCTGTGGACGTCAGAGGAATCGGGCACGGGACCGTTCAGCGCGCCGCAGGGTGCCGAAGACGGCCTGGTAGTGGTTGCGGCCGCTCCGGATGAAGCCGCTGCTCTGGCGGGAGCCTCAAGCAGCGGTCAGGTCCACCTCGTTCTGACTGCCGCATCCGCGGACTAGCGTTCGGTGGCGCTGGCGCCCCTTGGTCATAGAACGCACCTCGCGTGCTAGCTCCAGTGCGGCGGCTTCTGCTCCTTCAGCCACTCATCGTGGTTGCCGTCTTCTTCATTCCAGGAGCGCGGGTCATCCTCGGCGGCGCGCTGCGGAATCACGTCACCATGGGGTGCGGTACTGGTGGTTTCGGCGGAACTTGGCTGCGCCGCCGCAGGCTCGGCCGGCGTGTCCTCCGCCGCGCTGTCTCCCGTGGGTCTTCCTTCGGATTCTCCGCTGTTCCCGGTTCCGGGTTCCATGGTTGCCCCGCTTCCTTCCCGTGGCCCCTGCGCGCCGCTGCGCGCAGTCTCCCGGCCGTTGTGCTCCAGGCCAAGATACCCCGAAATCAGTTCGGCGCAGCCCTCCGGATCGGTAAACACCTCGATGGTCCACAGCGGCATATAACGCCAGCCCATGCGTTCGAGCAGTTGGGGGCGCAGCCTGCTGCGCTCGCGCACGCTCATGCTCCGGTAGCGGTCGGAACCGTCGGACTCGATGGCTACGGGAGGAATGAACAGCTCAGGTTCGTCGTCGGTGGCAGGCACGCCTGTCCCGGCCCCCGCCACGATGTCCAGTACGCCGTCGTAGTTGCTGCGGACAGCCGCTCCCCGGTAGCGCAGCCGCTCCACCAGATCCGCGACCAGCGGATCCTGGTTGGCGGCATCACCATCGGCGGACGAGGCCTGCGCTGCGTCCCCGGAAAGTTCCATGCGCAGGAGTTCGTAGAAGTCCAGTGCGCCGTGTCCCAGCCGTTCCGGATCCAGATCACCGGGCTGGAAACAGGTCAGTACGTGAAGGCGGTACCGGGCGCGGGTCATGGCCGTGACAAACTTCCCGCGGCCGTCCGGAGCCGAGAGCGGCCCGAAGTTGTGCAGCGCACGTCCGTGCGGCGTCCGTCCGAATCCCAGCGAGAAAATCACGGCGTCGCGGGTAAGCCCTGCAGCGCGGTCCACCGGGACCACCCGGAAGGACTCGTTGCCGGGTTTGAAGAAATCCGCCGCCCACGGAGCGTCGGCCATGAAGAGCCGTACAGCTTCACCCACGCGCTGGGCATGGCGGGCGCTCGCGGTGACAACGGCCAGCGAGTAACTCGGCCGGTGCCGGATGTGTTCGAAGACGAGGTCCACAACGCGGGTTACCTCCGCGGCCACGCTCTCGACGCCGTCGTGATCCGAGCTCGGCATGCCGGTTCCGTCCGGCAGGTACTCAACCCTGAAGGGGCGCTCCAGCCCGGTGATCTCAGAACCGGAAGGCAACCGTGTCAGCTCGCCGTCATAGAAACGTTCGCTGAGGAAGTCCGACAGATCCTTGTCCACCCCGCGGTAGACATCCCGCAGGGCCAGTGAAGGCAGTACCGCGGCGAGCGCCCGGTAGGCGCTCGGAAGGTGCTCGGGCGCATTGCGGCGCTCGTCCCCCACCGACACGGTGAAGCTGCGCGGGCCGCCGAGCCGGTCATCGCCGAACGCGATGACCTGCCGTGAACGTGCCAGCGCCGGCACCACCGACTGCAGGGAAATCGATTCTGCATCCAGCACAATCACGGCGTCGAACGTCTTGTCCTGCGGCAGGACCAGCGGAAGGACGAGTGGGCTTGCAGCCCAGACCGGCATGAGCGCGGTCACCAGTTCATCGGCCTGTGCGCTCAGCGCTTCAAGGCCCGGTTCGCCTTCCTTCAGCAGGCCGCGCAGCTGTTCCGCTTCGGCCGGCATCGTCTCGAGCGCAGCCCGCCACCGCTCGGCCAACGCCCAGCGGATGCGGCCGGCGCCCGAGGCCACATGTGCGTTGTCAGCCAGCCGGTACTCCGCCTCCAGCGTGCGCAGGCTCGCGCCGTCGGACATGGCAAGGTAATCGTCCCCGCTGATCATGGCCTCCAGCGCGGACTGCCACCAGGCCAGTTCGAGCTCTCCTCCGACCTGGCGGGCGCCCACTTCGCGCTCCGCGAGATCATCGAGCAGTTCGCCCAGACCGTTCTCGCGCATCTCGTCGAGCAGCAGGGTGCGTTCCGGGAGGGTTGCAAGGCTTTGCTTGTCGCGGGCGAGTTCAGCGAGCCGGTCGGCAAGCTCATCCAGCGGCATCGCGGCAAGCTTCGGCTTCTCCGGCGTTCCGGCCAGGATGGAGGTGAGCTCGGCCAGGCGGGAGTCGATTGTCCGATAGAAACTGTTGATCTCCGCCAGGCCCGTCGGCACCGAGGGGTGCCGCTCGGTGGTGGCGTACTTCGTCCAGAGGGCGCGCTGTTCCTGTACCTCGACGAGGGACTGGTGCAGGTCCGAGATATGGACGCCGGGCCGCACATACTCCTTGGCAACCCTGCGCAGCCGCGACCGGGTCATCGAGCTCATTTCGATGGTCCGCTCCCTGCGCCAGGAGGAAGAGGCCGTCGCCGAGATCAGGTCGGTCACAGGCCGGTCGAAGATATCCGGGGTGAACTTGTCGAGGCTGGCCCGCACAGCGACCAGCAGATCGAGCTGGCCGCCCCACTCCTCGAACGTGGTTCCAAGCTCGATGTGCGAGTGGTCCGCAACCGCACGGACCTTTTCCTGCAGCAGCGGGATGTCCCGCGCGAGGTCCACTGCCAGAGTGTGCGCCTGTTCGGTTTCCTTGCGGTTGCGGAGCTTCGCACCGAACCAGGGGCTCTGGGTCGCTTCCCTGCTGAACCCGCCCAGCTCGGCGGCGCGCCGGAGCCTCGCGGTAAGCTCCGTCCGGTTCGGAATGCTGTCCATGACGCTGCGCTTGAGCCGGACGGTTGTAGCGGGGGCCGGATTGAGCGAGGTCAGCTCGGCAAGGGACTGCATGGCCTGGTAGGGCGAGCACCCCCAGCGTGAGCGCACGTTGTGCAGCGACCGCACGTGGTCCAGCAGCTTGTGCCGGTGGGAAACGAGCGTCTCATGAAGCGAGGTCAGCTTGGGCTGCACAGCCTTCTCGTTGCGGACGATTGCACGAACCAGCTGGTCCTTCAGCTGGGCCGGGTTGCTGTTCGCATTGAGCTGCAGTACCAGTGAGCCGAGATTGAGCGCGTCCAGTTCCTGCACGAACTGGTTCAGGGTTCCCCGGCGCTCGGCAACCACCAGGACGCTCTTGCCCTGCTCGGCGAGCGCTGCCGCGGCGTTCAGGGCTGTCTGGGTCTGGCCGGTCCCGGGAGGGGCGGACACCACCACGGAACCGCCGGCAGCCACGGCGTCGAGCACCTTCTGCTGCCGGGGATCAGCGTCGAGAATGAGGAATTCCGTGGAGGGGTCCCGGTCATCGAGCGGGGTGTCCCGCGACGGCGCTTCTGCGCCCGACGGAGAGTCGATACCTTCACGGGCGGCGTCCATCAGGGCAGCGAGCAGTGGGTGTTCCGGCCGGACCGCCGAGTCCGCGCCGACGTCGGCGAGGTCCGCGAAGGTGGACACGAGGATGTGGTGTTCAACCGTCATGCCGCGGACGTTGTCGGTCAGGGCGCGGAGGCGGTCCAGCACCGGGTGTGGATCGAAGCGGGCGGTGCTGTAGGCGAGGCGGGCAACGGCCTCGGGATCGAAATCAATGCCGTGGTCCTTGTGCAGGGTGCGGACCAGCGCAGGGTTGAGCCGTGCCTTGTCTGTGAGCTGGAGTTCGTAGTCGTCCTGCGACCCGTGCACCGTCAGGGCAACGGAAGTGAGCAGTACCGGCGCGGTCAGCGAGTCCGTCCGGCCGGCGTCGTCCATGGTGCGCCAGGACGCGGTGCCGGCAGCGAGATAGCCGACGTCGATCCCGCGTTCTGTGGCGAGTTCATAGACCTTTGCACGGAGCAGCCGCGCGGCCTTCATGGCAGCCGAGTACTGGTCAGGGTCGCGCAGCAGGGTGGACAGGCGCGTTCGCCGGCCTGCCAGAAGCTGCGCCAGACCGGACGGATGGGCGTGCGTAAGGTCGATGCTGTTGGAGCGCGACGGCGTGAAGTGCAGGAGCGTATCGGTTCCCGCATGCGGGCCAAGCCTGCGCAGCCACGGGATCAGGAAATCCTCAGCGGAGTCCCCGGCGTCCGGCACTGGCACGGTTGTCCTCTTCCCTACGGCCTCGCGGCCTGATCTTGACCAGATAGGCATGTCTTACAAGCTAGCCGACGCTGCCCGCCACCGGCTGCAAGCAACGCGGGCCGGTGCCGAATTTCGCGGCGGCTGACCCGGCTTCCTTTTGCCGGTACTCACCCCGGGAGCGGTACTACTCCCACTCGATGGTGCCCGGCGGCTTGCTGGTGACGTCGAGTACCACGCGGTTGACGCCGTCGATCTCGTTGGTGATCCGGTTGGAGATCCGGGCGAGTAGCTCATAAGGCAGCCGCGACCAGTCGGCGGTCATGGCGTCCTCGCTGGAGACCGGCCGGAGCACGATGGGGTGCCCGTAGGTACGGCCGTCGCCCTGGACGCCGACGCTGCGCACATCGGCCAGCAGGACCACCGGCATCTGCCAGACCTCGTTGTCGAGGCCGGCTGCGGTGAGTTCCGCACGCGCGATGGCATCCGCCTTGCGGAGCAGTTCCAGCCGTTCGGCGTTGACGGAGCCGACGATCCGGATTCCGAGGCCGGGGCCGGGGAACGGCTGGCGTCCGACGATTTCCGCGGGCAGCCCGAGCTGGGCGCCGACTGCCCGGACCTCGTCCTTGAACAGCGTCCGCAGCGGTTCCACGAGCTCAAACTGCAGGTCTTCGGGGAGGCCGCCGACGTTGTGGTGGCTCTTGATGTTGGCCGCACCCTCACCGCCACCGGATTCCACCACGTCCGGGTACAGCGTGCCCTGCACGAGGAAGCGGATTTTCTCGCCGTGCGCTTCGGCGTCCGCGATGATGGCGCGCTCGGCTTCCTCGAACGCGCGGATGAACTCGCGTCCGATGATCTTGCGCTTGGTTTCGGGATCCTCGACACCCTCGAGAGCCTCGAGGAACCGCTTCTGCTCATTGGCGACGTACAGGTTGACGCCGGTGGCGGCAACGAAGTCACGCTCCACCTGTTCCGCCTCGCCTTCACGGAGCAGCCCGTGGTCCACAAAAACGCAGGTGAGCTGGTCACCGACCGCACGCTGGACGAGAGCGGCGGCGACGGCGGAGTCCACACCGCCGGACAGCCCGCAGATCACCCGGGAGTCCCCTACCTGCTCCCGGATGCGCTCGACCTGCTCCTCGACGATGTTGCCGGTGGTCCAGTTTGGGTGCAGCCGCGCACCCTTGAACAGGAAGTTTTCCAGGACCTGCTGGCCATGCGCCGAGTGCTTGACCTCGGGGTGCCACTGGACACCGTATAGCTGCCTGCCCTCATGGGCGAACGCAGCAACCGGTGCGCCCGCGGTGCTCGCCAGGACCTCGAATCCGTCGGGTGCTGCCTGCACGGAGTCGCCGTGGCTCATCCAGGCATTCTGGTGGTCCGGAGTTCCCTCGAGAATGGACCGTGCACCGTTGGACACGGTGACGTCGGTGGAGCCGTACTCCCGCAGGCCGGTCTTTGCCACCGTGCCGCCGAGCGCGTCCGCCATGGCCTGGAATCCGTAGCAGATGCCAAGGACGGGCACACCGGCATCGAACAGCTCCGGATCGATGCGGGGAGCGCCCTCTGCGTAAACGCTGGACGGTCCGCCGGAGAGGATGATTGCCGCCGGCTTGCGCGCGAGCAGCTCCTGGGTGCTGAGCGTATGGGGGACAATCTCGGAGTAGACGTCCGCTTCCCTCACCCGGCGAGCAATGAGCTGGGCATACTGGGCGCCGTAATCGACGACAAGTACCGGCGGGTGTTCAGTGGCGGAAGCGGCGGTAGTCACGCGTCAACAATAGTGGCAGGGCGGCAGGGGCTGCACATTTGTGGAGTCAGTACCTTGTCTTTGCGTCGGGGTGGGCAGCCAGTTCCTCTTCAACCTGCCGGTGGATGCGCTTCTCCACGGTGAAGGAGAGGAGCGGGACAACGCCGCCCAGCGCGATGACCACGAATTTGGAGAACGGCCAGCGCATGAACTGCCAGAGCCGGAAGTCCGCGATCAGGTACACCACATAGAGCCAACCGTGGACGATCAGAACCGCTGTGGACAGGTTGAATCCCCCGGCGGCGTCCGCCTGGGCTTCCTGGACGAGTCCCAGCGCACCCGCAGACCCTCCCGCGATGATCTCCGCACCGAACCCGTACTTCGCCACCATTTCGACGACGACGAGCAGCAGCATCACGCCGGTTGCGTAGGCGAGCACCTTGTAGAAGCTGAGCGCCGAACGGATCTGGGCATGTGTTCCGCCGTAGCGGCGCTTTCCGGCCGGGCTCTTGGCGGGGGCTGGTTCGGTCACGTTCTTACCTCGTCGGTTGTCGGTTCATTCAGGAGACTGTCCTGACGGTCCTGTTCCTCCTCCAGGGTGCGGCGGTGATCATCCGCCACAAGTCGCCACCAGAGGAAGAAAGCGAAGCCGGCAAAGACAAACCACTCCACGGCATAGAAGATGTTGAGCCAGTTCAGGGGGGTTTCCTGCGGCTGGGGGCCCACCCGTACCGGTTCAAGGGGCGGCTCAGGTTCAACGATGGCGCCGTCCAGGACCGTTTCGGCGGACACAACAAAGCCGGAGTAGGCGGACGGCACGCCCCACAGGTTCATGAGGTGCGCCACCGACAGCGTGGGAATCTGCCCCTCAACCGGCTGCCGGACCACGGGCGCTTCGGTAGGGAGCAGCCTGCCTTCGACCGTGGCCGCGCCGGCCGGCGCCGGCACCGCTGACCCCGCTTGAACGTCCGGTACCCACCCATGGACCACCGGCAGGACGGCGGGCTGATCGCCGTTGACCTCAAAGGCCGATACCACCCACAGGCCTTCCCTGTCTCCCTGCAGCCGGGTCTGTACGAGGAATGTCGTGTCGGGCAGGAAACGGCCTTCCATGCGGACCATCTGGTCCGCGATGCCTGCTGTCATCGGCACGCCCGGTGTAAACACTTCGGTGAGGGGCCGGACCTGCTCAGTAGCGCTCGGAGGCGGCGGAGCTGAATCCTGCGAACGGGAAAACTGCCACTGGCTCAGGAGAACGAAAAGCGCGGCGATGGCCATGGCGAGGATCAGTGAGAGGATCCATCGCGGCTTGAGCGCGGTTTTCAACACGTCTTAACGGTACTTGGTGCCGGGTGAAGCGAACGAATCAGGGCCACGGGGAGGAGATGGAAATCACGGCCGGATAACTGATTGGGAAACATCTATCACTTCGGAGGACTTAGGACTACGATTGGTCTTCGTGCGCTCGTACCCCTACCCGGACCCGGGTCCTCCGGACCTCCGGTCGCCTTCCCGCTACCTGCTCTGGCTGGCCTCCAGCCAGAAGGGCACGCTGGCTGCCGCCATCGTGCTTGAAACGCTCCTCATGGTGGCGCAGGCTGTGGTTCCTTTTGCGCTGGGGCGCGCCGTTGACGAGGGGATCATCGGCCGCAGCCAGGAGGCGCTGCTCTGGTGGGTCGGGATCCTGGTTGCGCTGACCGTGGGGCAGGCGTTCGCCGGAATGCTGGCGCACCGTGCGGCCATCAGCAACTGGATGCAGGCAGCGTTCAAGTCGATCCGGCTGGTGGGGTACCACATCACCCGCACGGGAGACGCGCTGCCGCAGAAGCTCTCCACCGGCGAGGTGGTGTCCACGGCCGCGTCCGATGCAACGCGGCTCGGCGAGATTTTCTACATCGGCCCCCGCCTCGCCGGTGCGCTGGTGTCCTGGCTGGTTGTGTGCGGGCTCATCGCCCTGAGCTCGGTTCCGCTCGCCGCCGTCGTGCTGGCAGGTGTTCCTGCGTGCTGTGCACTGCTCCTGTTCGTGGTCCGGCCGCTGCAGGCCCGGCAGCGCGACCAGCGCGATGCATCCGGCAAAATGACCGCAGTGGGTGCCGATACGGTCGCGGGGCTGCGCGTTCTGCGCGGCATCGGCGGGGAGCACATCTTCGTCAACCGCTACCGTGAACGGTCCGCTGAAACACGCGACGCCGGCATCAGGGTTGCCCGCTCGCTGGCAACACTGGAGGCGTCGCAGGTCTTCATCGCGGGTGCGTTCAGCGTGGTGTTCACCTGGGTAGGCGCAACGCTGGTGCTGAACGGTGACATCGAGCCCGGCCAGCTGGTCGCCCTGTTCGGCTATTCCATTTTCCTGATGACCCCCATCCGGAGCGCTGCCGACGGCGTTTCGCACTCGATCAGGGCGCTGGTCGGAGCACGGAAGATCATCAACGTGCTGTCCGTGGAGGCAAGCGTTTCCGATGTCGCCACTGCCTCCGCTCCGCCGCGCCCCGCGCCGCTTGTGGATACGTTGACCGGTGTCTGCCTGAAGCCGGGCGGGCTGACCGCGCTGGTCTCCGCCGATCCGTCGGTCTCCGCCGATCTCGCGACCCGGCTGGGCCGCTTCGATGACGCGGTGCTGCGGGACGCCGTCGTTCGGTGGGGTGCTGCCGCCCTGCACGAGGTTCCGCTCAATGAGGTCCGGCGCCGGATTGTCGTGAGTGAGGCGAATCCCCAGATGTTCACCGGTTGCCTGCGGAACTCGCTGGATCCTCATGGCCGCTCCAGTGACGGGCGAATCCTCGAGGCACTCGAGGCTGCCAGCGCACTGGATATCCTCGACGGGCTCGAGGCGGGCCTCGATTCCGAGGTGACCGAGCGGGGGCGGGGTTTCTCCGGCGGGCAACGGCAGCGGCTGGTACTGGCCCGCGCGCTGCTGACGCAGGCGGAAACCCTGGTTCTCATTGAACCGACGAGTGCCGTCGACGCGCATACTGAAGCCCGGATCGCGGGGCGGCTCGCCGGCGCCCGCCGGGCGGAGGGCGGCAGCACCGTCGTCGTGACCGCGAGCCCGCTGATGCTCGGCGCAATGGACCATGTCATCTTCCTTGAGGACGGTCGGCTGAGTGCTGAAGGAACGCACCAGGAACTGATGTCCACCGTCCCTGCCTACCGGAATGTGGTGATCCGCAGTGAGTGATACCCAGGTGATTGTTCCGGCAGCCGACCCGGATGCGGCGATGCGGGGAAAGCTTCCGGTCGCTGACGCGCCGGCGGTCAAAGCCGAATCGCTGCGCCTGATCCGACGCCACCTGGCTGTGACAGGTTTATATGGCCCCGGCAGGACGGTTATTTCTGGCCCCCCTTCATGACTCGCCGGGCACCTGTGGCGGTTATTGTGGCCCCACCTTCAACGTTGGATTCATCACTGGATGGATGCGGCGGAAGGCTGGTCTGGATGGAGTCGAGAGTGGAGTTGTTCGCGCGGATTCGAAGGGACGCCCGGGTTGAGGGCCTGTCGGTTCGTGCGTTGGCGGTCCGGTACGGGGTTCACAGGCGAACGGTAAGGCAGGCACTGGATTCGGCTGCCCCTCCGGAGCGTAAACAGAGGCAAGGCGTGTCCTGGAGGCTGGAGCCTTTTAAGGGCGCGATCGATGCGATGCTGATCGAGGACACGACGGCGCCGCGGAAGCAGCGCCATACTGCACGCAGGATTTTGGCCCGGCTCATAGAAGAGCACGGAGCGCAGGAGCTGTCGTATTCGACGGTCCGTGATTACGTAAGGGTCCGTCGGGCCCAGATTGATGTGGAGGCCGGCCGCCGGGTTGAGGTGTTCGTTCCTCAGGAACACGCTCCGGGTGCTGAGGCTGAGGTGGACTTCGGCGAGGTCTATGTCGTGCTGAACGGGGTGAAGACGAAGTGTCACCTGTTCATTTTCCGGTTATCGCATTCGGGCAGGGCCATCCATCGGATCTACCCGACCCAGGCCCAGGAGGCCTTCCTTGAAGGGCACATCGAGGCCTTCAAGGTTCTGGGCGGCATCCCGACTAAACACATCCGCTATGACAACCTCACCAGTGCTGTCACCGCTGTGGTGTTCGGTCAGGGCCGGCAGCGCCGGGAGAACGACAGATGGGTGTTGTTCCGTTCCCACTACGGCTTCGACCCCTTCTATTGCCAGCCCGGCATCGCCGGGGCCCACGAAAAGGGCGGCGTTGAAGGTGAGGTGGGCTGGTTCCGCCGCAACCGGCTTTCACCGATGCCGGTTGCTGACTCCCTGGACGAGCTCAACGACCGGATCCGCAAATGGGAAGCCCAGGACGAGGACAGGAGGATCAATGACAGGATCCGCACCATAGGCCAGGACTTCGAGATCGAACGGCCGTTCCTGGCCAGGTTGCCGGCAGAGGAATTTGATCCGGGTCTGGCGCTGAACCCGAGGGTCGACAGGTCCTCGATGGTCACCGTCCGGATGGTGAAGTATTCCGTCCCGGCCCGGTTCATCGGCCGGAGAGTCCGGGTCTCATTGCGGGCGTCCGAGGTCGTGGTGTTCGATGGCCGCACCGTGGTCGCCAGGCATCAGCGGCTCGCCGCCCGGTCCGGACAGTCGGTCCAGCTGGACCACTATCTCGAGGTCCTCAAAACCAAGCCCGGCGCCCTTCCAGGCTCCACCGCTTTGGCCCGGGCGAGAGAGTCCGGGACGTTCAGCAGCGCGCACGAGGCATTCTGGGCCGCCTCCCGCCGGGTCAACGGCGACGCCGACGGGACCCGTGAACTCATCGACGTCCTGCTCCTCCACCGGTCCATGGACGCCTGCGACATCCACGCAGGCATCACCGCGGCCCTCGTAGTGGGCGCGGTCAGCGCCGACGTCGTCGCGGTCGAAGCCCGCAGACACGCCACGACATCCTGCCGGGGTGGGGCCAGTTCGGACCGTCATCCCGGTGTTCATGCTGAAGAGAAGGTGCAACGGGTTGTCAGTCTCACCCAGCGCCGCCTCATGGACCCCGTCGCCGTCATCGCCGGGCTGCCACCTGATAGCCGGCCCCTGCCGTCGGTCCGCGCCTATGACGAGCTGCTGGCCAAACGTTCGGAACACCCCGCAGGAACCGCGTCAAAGGAGAACATCTCATGAGCCCAACCGCACCGGCGACCACCATCACCCCGGCCTTGCGCCGGCGGCGAGGCCTGACCGAACAGGCAGCGGTTGCCGCCGTGAACCAGGCCTGCCGCCGGCTGCGCCTGCCCACCATCCGGGCAGTCCTCGATGAAGCCCTCGCCGTCGCGGGGAAGGAACAACTCTCCTACCAAGGCTTCCTGGTCGAATTGCTGCTGGCCGAGTGCGACGACAGGGACCGGCGCTCCTCGATCCGGCGCGTGAAAGCCGCGAACTTTCCCCGGGACAAGTGGCTCGGGGACTTTGACTTCGACGCGAACCCGAACATCAACCCCGCCACCATCCACACCCTGGCCACCGGGGAATGGATCCGCAAAGGACAACCCCTCTGCCTGATTGGGGACTCCGGGACCGGCAAATCCCACCTGCTCATCGGACTCGGCACCGCCGCCGCAGAGAAGGGCTACCGAGTCAAATACACCCTCGCCACCCGGCTCGTAAACGAACTTGTCGAAGCCGCCGACGAGAAGGTCCTGGCCAAGACCATCGCCCGGTACGGCCGGGTGGACCTGCTCTGCATCGACGAGCTTGGTTACATGGAACTGGACCGGCGGGGCGCCGAACTACTGTTCCAGGTCCTCACCGAACGCGAGGAAATGAATTCCATCGCGATCGCCTCGAACGAGTCATTCTCCGGCTGGACCAAAACCTTCACCGACCCGCGCCTCTGTGCAGCCATCGTGGACCGCCTCACCTTCAAGGGCACCATCATCGAAACCGGCACCGACTCCTATCGCCTGGCCCATGGCATCGCGCGTAAAAGTTCGGAACAGGCGAACAACCCCGCTGCAGGAACCCGAGGTCCCCGCAGAGGTGAATCCGACCTCATGCCACGGGCGCCGGCAGGCACTGGATAACTCACCACGAAACTTTCCCCAAGAGTATCCGATACGGCGTCCGCGTGGGGTAGTTTGATCCCTATGTTGACCGGATTCAAGAATTTCATCATGAAGGGCAACGTCGTAGACCTTGCCGTCGCCGTCGTGATTGGTGCCGCCTTTGGTGCCGTAGTCACGGCCCTAGTCCAGAGCGTTCTCATGCCGTTCATCGCGGCCTTGGTCGGATCTCCGAACTTCGATAGCTTCGCCGTCGTGACCCTCAACGGAAACGACATTAAATTCGGTGTCCTGCTCACAGCAATTGTTAACTTCGTGCTCGTGGCGGCAGCCATTTACTTCGTCATCGTCGTGCCCATGAACCACATGATCGAGCGCCGCAACCGGCGCCTCGGCATCAACCCGGACGTCAAGGAAGAAGCGGCCGAAGACCCCCAGATTGCCCTGCTCACGGAAATCCGGGATTCCCTACGGCAAGACCGCAGGGCCTAATCAAGTCGGCGGACCCAAACCCACCAAAATCCGCTTTCAGGGCTAAACCGCCGCCCAATCGCTTCGGCACGCTTACGTTCCGCAGAGCGATGCTCCGATAGCGTGTCTCCCAGCGGCGCAGGGATAAATCCCGGCGTTCGTGCAGCCGCAGGCTGGCTGTGCTTGTTTTCCGTCATCGATGAAAGGACATGAAAAGTGGCTGTTTCGATTGAATTGGGCAAGGCATTGGACAAGGCCTACGAGAACTCGACTCTGGACGAGGTCCTGTCGGCCCCGCCCTCGACTCTTGCCGGCCTGACCGAAAAGCACGACGAACTGCTTGCCGGTATGGGAATCAAAACCATCCGCGATCTGGGAAGCAATAAATACTTCGCTACGGCAGGTGTACTGGTCGCACTCTCCGGCAAGGTCGGGTAGTGGGTCTGGACTGTTAGCGCGTCTCACTGAAAAGGTCCGGCCCGGCGCACGCCAGGTCGGACCTTTTCCATTCCAGAATGGATTTCTCCCACTCAAGAGATCTGACATGCTAGCAACGACGGCGCCCCGACTCCATACCCCCGACCGGCATCTGCCGTTCCCCCGGGCGATACAGGAACCCTTAGCCAACCGGTGCGAAAACCGTCCCGCGAGCCCGAGAGCCACAACAACGTCCCGTGAACCTGGGGCCACTTTCAATCGCCCCTCTGGGGCCAAAAATACTTGACACAATCAGCCACCGGGGCGGCTTGAGCAGGGTTGTGCTGCTCTACGTCGGCTCGGCAGCGGCAGGGCTGGTGGGCCCGTTCATCCTCGGCGAGGTGGTCGACGCTGTGGTTGCCGGGACAACCAGTGGGTTCATCGCTGCCATGTCACTGCTGATGCTGGCGTTCCTCGTGGTCCAGGCGCTGCTGCGCAAGTTCGCAGTCCGGGCCGGCATGGTGTTCGGTGAAACGGTTTTCGCAGAGCTGCGCGAGGACTTCATGGCACAGGTGACCTCGTTGCCGCTGTCCACGGTGGAGAAGGCAGGTACGGGAGATCTGGTCTCCCGGACCACGAACGACGTGGATTCGGTCTCGCACACTGTCCGGTTCGGTGTTCCGCAGGTGGTGGTGTCCGTGGTGACCATCGTCATCACGCTCGCTGCTGCGGTGCTCGCCTCTCCCCTGCTCTCCCTCGCGCTGCTGGTGGGCGTCCCGCTGCTGTACCCGGCGACGCGCTGGTACCTCAAACGCAGCTCCGCGGGCTACAAGGCGGAGCGGGAGAGTTATGCGGTGGTGAACGGTGCCATCACGGAGACCATCGAGGGCGCCCGGACCGTTGACGCGCTTGGGCTCGGTGCGCTGCGCCGCGACCGCCTCGACGAGGCACTTCGCGGCAGTTTCGCCGCGGAGCGGTACACGCTCTGGCTGCGTTCGGTGCTCTTCCCGGCTGCGGATACGGCCTTCTGGCTGCCGGTCGCCGGTGTACTCCTGTGGGGCGGATGGCTCGCTTCCACCGGCGCCGTCACGCCCGGAGCCGTTGCGACAGTCGCCCTGTTTGCCGTCCGCCTGATCGATCCCGTGGATCTTCTGATCATGTGGACCGATGAAATCCAGGTGGGTGCGGCCTCGCTGGCCCGGATCATCGGCATCAAGAGTGTTCCTGCCGACCGGACCGCCACGGCAGAGGAGCCCGATTCCGAGGACATCACTGTCTCCGGCGCCCGTTACGCCTACCGCGAGGGCCACGACGTACTGCACGGGGTGGACCTGCAGCTGCGGCGCGGCGAACGGCTGGCCATGGTCGGGCCGTCCGGTGCCGGGAAGTCGACCCTTGGCCGGCTCATCGCGGGAATTCACCCGCCCACGTCAGGTTCGGTGACCGTCGGCGGCGTGCCCTTGGTGCACCGTCCGCTGGACGCATTGCGCCGGGAGGTTGCTCTGGTGACCCAGGAACACCATGTGTTCGTGGGGTCGCTCGCCGACAACATCCGGCTTGGGAAGTCCGATGCCACGGAGCCCGAGATTGAAAAGGCACTGGACGACGTCGGTGCGCTGGGCTGGGCGCGCGCGTTGCCGGACGGCTTGGACACGGAGGTCGGTTCCGGGGCCTACGAGCTGACTCCCGCGCAGGCGCAGGAGGTGGCGCTGGCGCGCCTCGTCCTGGCGGACCCCCACACGCTGGTCCTCGATGAAGCAACGTCACTGATTGATCCGCAGGCAGCGCGGGACCTGGAGCGGTCGCTCAGCGCCGTGCTTGAGGGCCGGACCGTGGTGGCGATCGCGCACCGGCTGCATACCGCGCACGACGCCGACCGGGTGGCCGTGGTGGAGAACGGCAACATCACGGAGCTGGGCTCCCATGACGAGCTGCTCGCACTCGGCGGCTCGTACGCGGCTCTGTGGCGGTCGTGGCGGACCGAGTAGGACCCGGAACTTTCGGGCACCTCCGGCGGCTTCGCCGGCGTTGGGGCCGCCAGAGGTGCGCAAAACTTCCGGGGGTTAGTGGTCGAAGAACACCAGCGATGAGTTGATGAGCTCGCTGATCACCTCGGCATCATGTGCCCGGCGCAGTGACTCGCGGAAGTTCTCCTTGAAGAGGGAACGCGCCAGCGTGGCGAGAACCTCGAGGTGCTCGGAGTAGGAGGCTGCGGGTGTGGCGATCAGCAGCACCAGGGTGGCGGGGCCGTCCAGCGCACCGAAGTCGAGGCTGTGCCCGTACCGGGTGACGCCGACGGCGATCGACGTCTGCTGCACGTACTCGCTGCGGGCATGCGGGACGCCCACGCCGCCGGGCAGGCCGGTAGCCATCTGGTGTTCGCGGGAGTTGACCTGGGCGAGGAAGGCGTCGAGGTCGGTGATCCGCCCGCACTCGTGCAGGCGGGCGGCCAGCTGGGATGCGGCGTCGGCCTTGTCCTCCGCCACCATATCGAGGATCACCATGTGCGGGGTGGTCAATTCGGCATCATGCAGGTCGAGGGGTGTCACAACCGGCCTCTCACGGGGAAATACGGGAACTGGTGCGTCGGGAACTGTGCGCCGGGCGCCAGAGCCTTGACCGGCGCACCGATCCGGGTCCTAGCTTAGCGGCACGATGTCTTCCACACCCATGCGTGCGCTGTCGGCGGAAACGTCGTCGGGCTGCTGCTGGCTGAGCCTTTCAGCCTCCACCCTCGCGAGGTAGTGCTTAACCTCACGGTCAACCTGTGCCTCGCTCCAGCCCAGGTGGGGGGCCATGAGTTCCGCCACGACAGGGGCCGCCGACACTCCGCGGTCCCAGGACTCGATCGAGATGCGGGTGCGGCGGGTCAGGACATCATCGACGTGGCGCGCGTCTTCGTGCGTGGTCGCGAAGACCACCTCCGCGCGCAGGTAATCATCGGCGCCGGGAAGCGGCTCCGCGAGTTCCGGGTTGTCGCGGATGAGATCGAGCACCAGTTCGGCCTGGGTTCCGTAGCGCTGCAGCAGATGCTCGACGCGGGCCACGTGGACGCCGGCGTCTTCGGCGAGGCGGGCGCGCTTGTTCCAGGCGGCCTTGTACCCCTCGGCCCCGAGCAGCGGCACCGTTTCCGTGCAGCTTTCCGGCACCCGCTCGTCGAGGGCGCGCGAGGCCTCGTCCACGGCGTCCTTGGCCATGACGCGGTAGGTGGTCCATTTGCCGCCCGCCACCACCACCAGGCCGGGAACCGGGTGGGCCACCACATGCTCGCGTGAGAGCTTCGCCGTGGAGTCGTTCTCCCCGGCCAGCAGCGGCCTCAGTCCCGCGTAGACACCCTCCACGTCCTCCCGGGTCAGCGGCCGCTTCACCACCTTGTTGACGTGTTCGAGGATGTAGTCGATGTCCGACGACGATGCCGCCGGATGCGCCTTGTCCAGGTCCCAGTCGGTGTCAGTGGTGCCGATGATCCAGTGCCGCCCCCAGGGGATGACGAACAGTACGGACTTTTCGGTGCGGAGGATGAGCCCCACCGTGGACTGGAACCGGTCCCTCGGCACCACGAGGTGGATGCCCTTGGAGGCGCGGACCTTCAGCTGGCCGCGGTCGGTGACCATGGCCTGGGTTTCATCCGTCCAGACCCCGGTGGCGTTGACGATCTGCTTGGCGCGGATGCTGAATTCCTCGCCCGTTTCCTGGTCCTTCACCCGCGCCCCGACGACGCGCTCGCCTTCCCGGAGGAAGTCGATCACCGAGACCCGGTTTGCTGCCTTGGCACCGTAGGAGGCGGCGGTGCGCATCATGTTGACCACGTAGCGGGCGTCATCCACCTGCGCATCGTAGTAGCGGATGGACCCCACCATGGCGTCTTCCTTGAGGCTGGGGGCGGCACGGAGCGTTCCCCTGCGCGTGAGGTGCTTGTGCATGGGGACGCCGCGGGAGTTGCCGGAGGTCATGCCCATGGTGTCATACAGCAGAATGCCCGCGCCGACGTAGGGACGCTCGATGAAACGCTTGCTGAGCGGGTACAGGAACGGCACCGGCCGGACCAGGTGCGGCGCAATCCGCTGGATCAGGAGGCCCCGTTCCTTGAGCGCTTCCTGGACGAGGGCGAAGTCCAACATCTCGAGGTACCGCAGGCCGCCGTGGATGAGTTTGGATGACCGGGATGATGTGCCGGCCGCCCAGTCACGCGCCTCGACGATCCCGACGTCCAGTCCCCGCGTCACCGCATCCAGCGCGGATCCGACGCCGACGACGCCGCCACCCACAATCAGGATGTCCAGTTCCCTGCCGGGTTGGCCGGTGGACTTCAGTGCGGCAAGTGCTTCTTCGCGCTGCTGAGGGCTGAGGGCGCCTTTAGTCATGGCCGTTATCCACCTTCGTTGTTGCGGATTGGTCACTCCACCTTAAGCAATCAGCCGTTGGAAAGGTAGGGCGAGAGCACGACCTCCACGCGCTGGAATTCCTTCAGATCCGAGTAGCCCGTAGTCGCCATGGCGCGGCGGAGCGCACCGATCATGTTCGAGCTGCCGTCGGTGTGGTGCGAGGGGCCCCAGAGGACTTCCTCGAGCGGCCCCACCGTACCGACGTTCACGCGGTCGCCGCGGGGAATCTCGCTGTGGTGGGCTTCCTGTCCCCAGTGCCAGCCCTTGCCGGGCGCTTCCTCGGCGCGGGCCAGCGCTGACCCGAGCATGACGGCGTCGGCTCCGACGGCGATGGCCTTGACGATGTCACCGCTGGCTCCCATGCCGCCGTCCGCAATGACGTGCACGTAGCGCCCGCCGGACTCATCCAGGTAGTCGCGGCGTGCAGCAGCCACATCCGAGATGGCCGACGCCATCGGTGAGTGGATGCCCAGAGCGCGCCGCGTCGTCGTCGTTGCTCCGCCGCCGAAGCCGACCAGGACGCCGGCCGCCCCGGTGCGCATCAGGTGCAGGGCTGGTGTGTAGCCGGCTGCGCCGCCCACAATGACCGGGACGTCGAGTTCATAGATGAACTGCTTGAGGTTGAGCGGTTCCTCGTTCCTGGAGACGTGCTCGGCGGAGACCGTGGTGCCGCGGATGATGAAGATGTCGACGCCGGCGGCGAGGACGGTCTTGTAGAACTCCTGGGTGCGCTGGGGGGTCAGGGACCCGGCAACTGTCACACCGGCGTCGCGCATTTCGGCCAGGCGGCTGGTGATCAGCTCAGCCTGGATGGGCGCTTCGTAGAGCTCCTGCATGCGCCGGGTTGCTGCGGGGCTGAAGTTCTCCGTGGAGAGCCCGGCGATCTCCTCGAGGATCGGTGCCGGATCCTCATAACGGGTCCAGAGGCCTTCGAGGTTGAGGACGCCCAGGCCTCCGAGCTTGCCCATCGCGATCGCTGTGGCCGGGGACATGGCCGAATCCATCGGAGCGGCGATGACCGGCATCTCGAACTGGTAGGCGTCGATCTGCCACTGGACGGAGACGTCTCGCGGGTCGCGTGTGCGGCGGGATGGGACCACCGCAATGTCATCGAGGGAGTACGCCCTGCGTCCGCGTTTGCCTCGTCCGATCTCAATCTCGTAAGTCACTGGTCTAGGTTATCCCAGCGTCTAACGGGCGCTGCTTACATGCACCACCAGGGCGTCTCCTTGTCCACCGCCACCACAGAGAGCTGCAACACCGACGCCCCCGCCGCGCCGCGAGAGTTCCAGTGCCGTATGGAGCACCACACGTGCTCCCGAGGCACCGATCGGGTGGCCCAGGGCAATTGCACCCCCGTTGACGTTTACCTTCGCTGCGGAGACGCCGAGTGCGTCGGTGCTCGCCAATGCGACGGCTGAGAAGGCCTCATTGATCTCGATTACATCGAAGTCTGCCGGGGCCATCCCCTCCTTCCTGGCTGCGCGTTCGATTGCCCGGGCAGGCTGCTGCTGAAGGGTGGAGTCCGGTCCGGCCACGGAAGCGTAGGCGCCCACTTCAGCAATCCAGTCCAGCCCCAACTCCTCCGCCCGGCTGCGTCGCATCAGGACCAGCGCGGCCGCCCCGTCGGAGATCGGGGAAGCGCTGCCGGCGGTGATTGTGCCATCCGGGCCGAACGCGGGCTTGAGCTTCGCGAGGGTTTCCGGGTTGATGTCCTCGCGCACGGTTTCGTCCTCGGTCACCCGCAGCGGCTCACCGCGGCGCTGCGGAACCTCCACCGGGACGATCTCGCCATCGAACGTACCGTTTTTGCGGGCGGCATACGCGCGCTGGTGGCTCATTACCGCGTAGGCGTCCTGCTGTTCGCGGGTGTAGCCGCCGCCACCGCGGTTGGCGGCATCGGTCAGCGCACCCATGGACTGGTCGGTGAAGGCATCCCATAGTCCGTCATGGTTCATCGAATCAACCACGGTGAAGTTTCCGTAGCGGCTCCCGGTACGGGACCCCGGTATCAGATGCGGGGCCTGGGACATCGATTCCATTCCGCCGGCGACGACGACGTCCGCCTCACCCGTGCGGATCATCCGGTCCGCGTCCGCGATGGCGGCGATGCCCGACAGGCACACCTTATTCACGTTGGTCGCCGGCACGTCCATCCCGATGCCCGCCGCTGCCGCCGCTTGGCGTGCCGGGATCTGGCCCGCTCCGGCAGCAAGCACCTGACCCATGATCACATGGTCGACGGCGGCGGCGTCCACGCCGGCGTTTTCCAGTGCTGCCCGGATGGCGATCCCGCCGAGCTCGGCAGCGGAAAAGCCCGACAGCGAGCCAAGCAGCTTGCCGAACGGGGTGCGTGCGCCGCCGAGGATCACGGTTCGCTCCTCCGGTTGAACCGGGCGGTTCAATGCCATGTCGCTGGTGCTCTTCACAGGTACTTCCTCTTCACAGTCATTCGTGCTCTTCACAGGGGATGGCTGGCGGCCGTGAAACCGGCGTCTTCAGATGCTCGATACAGCGAGCCGGGGGTCGACTGCCAGTTCCGGCTCGGTGGCCGCCGCTACATCCTCCACCGTGACGCCGGGCGCCAACTCCCGCAGGATGAGCCCTTTGCCGGGAACGATGTCGATGACGGCAAGATCGGTGATGATGCGGTCCACCACCTCCCGGCCCGTGTACGGGAGGGAACATTCGCATACGATTTTGGGGCTCCCATCACGGGCGGTGTGGTCCATCAGCACAATCACCCGGCGCGCCCCGTGAACCAGATCCATCGCACCGCCCATGCCCTTGATCATCTTTCCGGGAATGGTCCAGTTGGCAAGGTCGCCACGTGTGGACACCTGCATTGCGCCGAGGATAGCGGCGTCGATCTTGCCGCCGCGGATCATGCCGAAGCTGGTGGCGGAGTCGAAAACAGAGGCACCGCGCCGCAACGTCACGGTCTCCTTCCCCGCATTGATAAGGTCGGGGTCCACCTCACCATCAAGCGGGTAGGCGCCCAGGCCCAGCAGGCCATTTTCGGACTGCAGGACGATCTCGACGTCGTCGGGCACGTGGTTGGGTACCAGAGTGGGCATCCCGATCCCGAGATTGACGTAGCTGCCGTCGCTGAGTTCCAGTGCGGCCCGCGCTGCCATCTGCTCGCGGTCCCAACCCGTCCGGTTTGTTGCCTCGACCATTAGTTCTGCTCCGTTCCGGTGCGGGTGGTGCGCTTCTCAATCCGCTTCTCCGCAGCTTCGGCAGGAGTCAGCGGCACAACCCGATGCACGTAGACACCGGGCAGGTGGATCTGGTCGGGGTCAAGGTCACCCGGTTCCACCAGTTCCTCGACTTCAGCAATAGTGACCACCCCCGCCATGGCGCACAGCGGATTGAAGTTGCGTGCGGCACTGTGGAAAACGAGGTTCCCATGCCGGTCTCCCCTGGCTGCGCGGACGAGAGCAAAATCGGCCACGATCGCCTTCTCGAGAACGAATGTCCCGACAGAACGGCCCAGCTCGAATTCCTCCGTTCTTTTGGGAGGCGAGGCGACGGCAACCCCTCCTTCGAAATCGTACTTCCAGGGCAGCCCGCCCTCGGCGATCTGGGTGCCGACCCCGGTGGCCGTGAAGAACGCCGGAATCCCGGAGCCGCCAGCGCGCAGGCGCTCGGCGAGGGTGCCCTGCGGTGTCAGTTCAACCTCGAGTTCCCCGGCCAGATACTGGCGGGCAAATTCCTTGTTCTCCCCGACGTAGGAGGCGACCACGCGCCGGAACCGGCCGTCCTGCAGCAGGAGCCCGAGCCCCCAGTCGTCTACGCCGCAATTGTTGGAGATCACTTCGAGGTCGCCGCTGCCCTGCTCGCGGAGGGCCTGAATCAGCACGCTGGGGATGCCGCAGAGACCAAAGCCTCCTACGGCCAGGGATGCTCCTGCCGGGATGTCCGCTACGGCTTCCCGCGCTGAGGTGACTGTCTTGTCCATGGAATCAGAGTCCTCTGTTGAGCGGATGCCGGCTAGAACCCGACATTGTCGCGGCCCTTGAGCTGCAGCATTTCGCGTGCCTCATCCGGGGTGGCGATCTCGAAGTTGAGCGCCTCGAGGATGGTGCGGATACGCGTGACCTGTTCGGCGTTGGTCTTTGCCAGCTGGCCCGGCGCAATCCACAGCGAGTCCTCCAGCCCAACCCGGACGTGCGACCCCATGGCGGCGCCGATCGTGGCGAGCGGGATCTGGTTCTTCCCCGCGCCGAGGATGGACCATTCGTATTGGTCGCCGAGCAACCGGTCCGCGGTGCGGCGCATGTGCATCAGATCCTCCGGGTGCGCACCGATTCCGCCCAGCAGTCCGAAGACTGACTGTACGAAGAGGGGTCCCTGCGCGAGGCCGCCACCGTGGAAGTGTGCCAGATTATTCAGATGCGAGATGTCGTAGCATTCGAACTCGAACCGTGTGCGGTTTCCGTTCCCGATTTCAAGGATGGTCTGGATGTCCTGGAACGTATTCTTGAAGACCAGATCACGGCTCTTTTCAAGGGCTTCCCGCTCCCACTCATGCTGGAAATCCCGGTACCTGTCCAGCATCGGGTAGAGCCCAAAATTCATCGAACCCATGTTGAGCGAGGCCAGTTCGGGTTTGAATGCGGCTACAGGGCGCATGCGCTCCTCCACGGTCATGTGCGGCGAACCGCCCGTGGTGATGTTGATGACCGCATTCGTGTTTGATTTCAACTTCTCGAGGATCGGCGCAAAGTGGTCCGGGTTCTGCGATGGACGGCCGTCCTTCGGGTCCCGGGCGTGCATGTGCACGATGGCGGCGCCGGCCTCCGCTGCACCGATCGCGGCGTCTGCTATTTCCGACGCCGAGACTGGCAGGTGTGGAGACATGGAGGGTGTGTGGATAGCGCCGGTAACGGCGCTGGTGATGATGACCTTGCGAATGGCAGCCATGGGGAATCCTTCGAGGGTTTAGTAGAGTTTTTCGGTGTTGCCGTCGACGGCCAGCGCCTGGCCGTTGACGTTGCCGGCCATCCCACTGGCCAGGAAGAGCGCCATGTTGGCGACGTCCTCCGCCTCGATGAGCCTGCCCAGCGAGGACTGGTTGTTGTACAGGGCTTCAACCTCCGCCGGATCAGCGCCCAGCATGGCGGCTTTCGCGTCGATAACGGCCTGAATGCGCGGACCGTTCACGGCACCGGGGCAGATCGCGTTGGTGCGGATGCCTTCCGGGCCCAGTTCAATCGCCAGCGTTTTGGTGAAGCCGATTACAGCCCATTTGGAGGCCGAGTAGGCGCTACGTCCGGCCATCCCGAGCCGTCCGGCAGCGGAGGAGAGATTAATGATGGTCGGCTCCGTGCCCCGGCGTAGCAGCGGCAGCGCGTGCTTGACGCAGTAGAACTGGCCATGGATATTGACATCGAATGTGCGCGTCCAATCCGCGGCGTCCAGCGTTTCCACCGGGCCGGTGGGGCCTGCGATGCCGGCGTTGTTCACCAGGACGTCGAGTCCACCGAACTCCTGTTCCACGCTGTCCATCAGCGAGCTGACCTGTGCCTCGTCCGAAGCGTCCGAGACGCTGGCACTGAAGCCCGCCGCCTGGGCCGCCGTGACCTGGCGGGAGTCGATATCCGTAACGAATACCTGCGCGCCGTGCTCGCGGAAGCCGGTAGCGATGGCCTGTCCGATACCGTTTGCCCCGGCGGTCACAAGGACCCGTCTACCCGAGAAATCCATGAAAAGTCCTTCCGGCATGTGTGTCGATGGTCAGTAACCCGTCAGGACGGGGTGCATCCGCAGGTCCGACCGATATGCAGGCGGTGTGCGCAGATGCGGGAAGTGTAGGTATCAGAGGAGGAGTTAATACGGTCAAGCAGCATGGCGAATGCTTCATTGGCCATCTCCTGCTGCGGTTGCACGATGGTGGTGAGATTAATGAGTTCCGAGCGGCTGAATGGCAGCCCGTCCGATCCGACGACGGCCAGGTCATCGGGGACGCGTATGCCATGTGCCAGGGCATACTGCATGATGCCGATGGCGATTTCGTCACTGCCGCAGACCGCGGCCTGAGGAGGCTTGCCGGCGAAAAGCCGCTCGGCTGCGATCTGACCGCCTTCATTGTTGAGACGCGTGCTGATCTTACGTTCGCCGCCGATGGCGATGCCGGCTTTCGCGGCGGTCCGGACAAAGGCGTGTTCCCGGGCAAGGGAGGCCGTGGAGAACCGCGGACCGATGACCGTTGCGATTTCCGTGTAGCCGTGGCTGAGGACGTGCTCCATCAGCAGGATCCCGGCGGCGTCGTCATCGATGCCGACGAAGTCCCCCTCCAGGAAGTGCGACCGCCGGGACAGATAGACGTACGGAATGCGGGCGGTCCGCAGGGTACGCATGGCCGTGGCATCCTCGCTGAACGCGGCGGCGAGAATGACGCCGTCCACATTCCGTGCGGCCATTGTTACGGCCACCTGGTTCAGCACATCGGGATCGTCCTGGGTGGTGGCCACGAAAACCTCATAGCCCGCCTCTGCGGCGGCTGTGATGATGCCCTGCGCCCAGCGTGGAAACATTGGATTGATGATGTTCGGCAGGACCAGGCCGATTACCCGGGTTTGCTGGACGTCCGGTACACCGTTGGCGCCGCGCGGCCGGAATCCGAGTTCGTTGGCTATCCCGATAATGTGCCGGCGGGTTTCCACCGACACACCACCCTTCCCGTTCATGACATAGGAGACGGTGGCCGTGGATACGCCGGCAGCACGGGCGACGGCTGCAGCCGAGACGGGCACAGGCCGCCCGGCGATTGGTCCAGCACTCATCCGGGTCTCCTTTCCTCCTCGTGAAGTTGCGGATTTTATTACATATCAGCGTCTATTTGTTAAGCAACGTTAATCTGTACTTAAGGTGAAGAGGTCGCTGGCCGTTTGTTTTCTCCATCCCGGTTCCTTAGGACGCAGTCCATCCTCCGTCGACCATCATGGCCGTACCAGTGACCATGTTGGACCAACCGGAGGCGAGGTAGAGAATGGCACCGGTAACGTCGCCTAGGGTTCCGAAGCGGTGCATTGGTATCCGGTCGAGAAGACTCCGCCTGGTCTCTGGCTGTGCCAGCAAGGACTGGGTCAATCCCGTCTCAATGAAGGTGGGGCAGACGCTGTTGACGAGAATCCGTGGAGCCCATTCAACGGCAAGGGTTTTTGTCATCAGTTCCAGCCCACCCTTGCTGGAACAGTAGGCGACGCGCGTAGGCGAACCGACGTGCCCGTACCGGGACGACACGTTGATGATCTTCCCCATGCCGTTCGCGCCGAGCGCCCGCGCAAAAGCTTGGGAGGTGAAGAAGGCCCCTCTGAGATTAACGTTCATTACCGAATCCCATTCAGATTCGGTCACTTCAAGCGCCGGAGTGCGGATGTTGATCCCGGCGCAGTTCACCAGCACGTCGAGTGCACCGAAATGGCTGTGCGCGCTGTGCACCATGCGTTCGATGTCCGCCGCGGAGGCCACATCGGCGGTGATTCCCAGAATCCGGTCCGGTGCCAGGGACTGCGCACGAAGACGCCCCACCGCTTCTTCGACCGCGAGCCCGTTCCGCCCGGCTATGGCCACGGAGGCCCCGATCCTGGCGAGTTCGAGGGCTACATTCTCGCCAATACCCCGCGACCCTCCGGAAATCAGGAACGTACGGTTCGCAAGTCCGGTGGCAAGCACGTTGATCAGGGCCGTCCCATTCGCAGAGTTCATGGCCTCGTCCTAGTCGATCGGTGGGTTGCCCAGGCGCTGCTTCAGCGCCCCCAGCTCGGCATAGGCACGGTCGCGGTACTTCGCGAGCCCTCCGGCCTGTGCCGGATCCATCGCGAGGAAACCCTGGCCGCTCTTCATGCCCAGCTGCCCGGCAGCCACCTTTTCCCGAAGCAGGGACGGAGCCGCGAAACGCTCACCGTAGGCGGCCTCCATGCTGCGGAATGCACCCTCATAGACATCGAGTCCGGCAATATCTGCGATAGCAAACGGCCCGAACACCGCCAGCCGGAATCCGAAGGAGTTGCTCACCACTTCATCAATCTGGGCCGGGTCGGCAAGTCCCTCCTCAACCATCCGCACCGCCTCCTGATACAGGGCGAACTGCAGGCGGTTGGCAACGAAGCCGGCGGAATCGCTCACTTGCGTGGCTACCTTGCCGGCCCGCCCGAGCAGCTTCTCCACCGCTTCCACCGCACCAGCCGAGGTACTCACCGTGGGGATAATTTCCACCGAGGGTACAAAGTAGGACGGGTTCATCCAGTGCACACCGAGGAAATTCTCCGGTTCGGCGGAAGATTCAGCCAGGGTAGAGATAGGAATTGCGGAGGTATTGCTGCCGATGATCGTGCCGGACTTAGCCGCCGCACTGATCTGCCCGATGACTGATTGCTTCAGCTCCAGCCGTTCCGGGACAACCTCGGCGACGTAATCGACGTCGTCAACCGCGTCCGCGAGCGAGTGCGCGGCGCGCAGGTTGCTCTCCAGCAGCTCACCGGCGCCGGAGGGGAACAGCCCCTCCCCCTCGTACCGCCGGCCTTCCTCGACCAGGCGGTCCACCGATTTACGGGCCGCTTCGGCGTCGATATCAGCGATCTTGCAGCACACCCCCGAAAGCGCCAGGGACTGGGCCATACCCCCGCCCATGTAGCCCCCGCCGATAATGGCTGCGCTGTTGATCTGTACCGTCATGACGTGCCCTTCCGTAATGCGACCGGGGCCGCTGGTACATGGATCTATTTGAGGACCTGGGGCAGCCAGGTCGAGATGGCCGGGATGAAGCTCAGGATCAGCACATCGACGAAAAGGATGGCTACGAACGGAATGATCGCCCGCGACAGCACCGCAATTTTCAGGTTTGAGATCTGCGACGCCACGAAGAGGTTGATGCCAACCGGAGGCGTAATAAGCCCGATCGCCAGGTTCACAACCATGATGATGCCGAAGTGCACCGGATCGATCCCCAGGCCGGTTGCCACCGGAAGCAGGATGGGGACGAGGATCAGAATCGCCGCTGCTGCTTCGATGAACATGCCGGTGAGCAGGAGCACAACGTTCACCACAATGATGAAGACAGCAACGTTCATGTTGGCCTCGGCGAACATGTTGGAGATTTGGGTGGGGATCCCCAGTCGGTTGATCAGGAATCCGAAGAGCCCCGCGGTGCCGATCACGATCATGACAATTGCCGTAGTAACAGCCGACTTGCTGAAGATGCCCAGAAGTTCACAGAGCTTGATCTTCCGGTACACGAGCATGCCGACGACCAGCGAGTAGGCAACTGCCACGACGGCGGCCTCGGTGGGTGTGAAGACGCCTCCGTAAATCCCGCCCAGAACGATCACGGGCATCAACAGCGCGAGGAGCGCCCCGCGGAATGAACGCAGTAGTCCCTTGAAGTCAGTACGCTCCACGCCCTTGTAACCGCGCTTCTTAGATACAACGTAGGCGGCGATCAGTAGCGATGCCGTGACAAAGAGCCCGGGCAGGATGCCCGCTATGAACATGTCCCCGACGGAAACCTTCGCTGCAATCGCGTACAGGATCAGTGGGATGCTGGGCGGAATGATGATACCGAGCGCTCCGGAAACCGCCTGGTTGGCGCTGGCGAACCTGTCGCTGTAGCCCCGTGCGACCATGGCGGGAATCATGATAGAGCCGATGGCCGCCGTTGTTGCGGCGCCAGAGCCGGAGATCGCAGCGAAGAACATCGACGTCACCACTACCACCATTGCAAGTCCGCCGGTGATGTGACCCACGATGGCGCTGGCAAACTGAATGAGCTTCTCCGAGATTCCGCCGGACTGCATGAGATAGCCGGCGAGAATGAAGAAGGGGATAGCCATCAGGGGGAAGGAGTTCATGGAATTGAAGATCTGCTGCGGAACCACTTCAAGACCAAAGGTGTCGCCCACCACAGCGGTCAGCGCTGTGGCGAGGCCGAGCGCGACAGCGATCGGGACCCCCAACGCGAAACAGACTACGACAGCGCCAAAGAGAAGGCCGCCCATTTAGATTTCCCCTTCCGTGATGCCCTCAAGGCCCTTCGGCGCATGTTCGGTGCCCTGGATGTCCGGGGCGAGTTCCTCAATCATCAGGACGAACGTGTTCAGCAGCATCAATAGGCCGCCAACAGACAGCGCGAGCATGGGCCACATCATGGAGACACCGGTTGCCGGTGCCCTCTGGTAGGACACCGTGGAGGCGATTTCCCATCCGTAGACGATGAGGATGATGTAGAAGACCAGTGACAACGCGTGTGCGGCGATCTTGACCACTTTCCAGGCAAGGCCTTTCAGCAGATCCGGTAAGATCTCGACGGCCAGGAGAGTCCCCCGCCGGACGGCGTAGGCCGCTCCAAGGAGTGTCAGCCAGATCATGAGGAACCGTGAGACCTCTTCGGAGAAGGTCAGCGAGTCGCCCACCACGAAACGGGCAAATACCTGCCAGGTGATGAGCACGGTCATGATGGCTAGCATGAGCGCGAGGACTACTCCCACGGTGTGGTTGATGGCATCCATAATGCGGACATCCGAGGAAGACCAGCAGGCCATCCTGGAAGCTGCAGAGTACGCGCTCCCGATCCAGCGGCAGGCGAGCCAGGACCAAGAAGCAGAGATGAAGAAGAAGCTCGTCGAGGAAGGCATGGAACTGACAGAGCCGGACCTCGAACCGTTCCGCAAGGCCGTCGAGCCCGTCTACGAGAAGTGGGCCCCGGAGATCGGCCAGGAACTCGTCGACAAGGTCAAGAACTTCCAGTACTAGACCTCTACCTCAGCGGCGGGAGCTCCATCGGGGCCCCGCCGCTGTCGCAGTGCATAAAGGAGCAAACGTGAAGAAGTCGCTACGGCGGGAAGGAGTCGAAGAGCTTCTTGCTCATCATCATCGGCGCCGGTGAGTAGACGTGCTGGGTCATGTTGAGGTAGTCCTGCACCTCGTAGAACTTCACGTCGTAGATGGTCGGCAATGGGTTCTCCTGGCTTTCCATCACGCCTTGCTGGAGCGCGGTGTAGACCTCCGGCCATGCCATCGGAGTGGCGTTGGCCCCTAGCGCGGTCCAGGTATCCACTTGGACTTCGCTTTCCTGGGTGCGATGCTTAATGCCGTTCAGGTCCTCCGGTGTGTTGATCGGGCGAACGCTGTTGGTCTCGTGCCGAAAGCCATTTTCCATCCACGCCAGAATCTTCACGTTGGCGGCTTCTTCTAGGGACTTGGCCAGATCCTCCCCGATTTCGCTGTCCAGCACGGCGTACGCGTGCTCGGGGCTGTCTATCAGGTACGGCAGGTCGAAAAGGAAGAACTCAGGAGCGAATCCGCCGATAGGCCCAGTAGAGCTTATGCCCATGTCAATGGAGTCGATGGACATGCCCTCGACCACCTCGCGCTCGCCGCCCAGTGCGTTGTTGTAGTGGTACTTGACTTTGATCCGACCGTCGGTGAGTTCTTCGAGCTTGTCGCCGAAGGCCTTCACTCCAACGTGCTGGTGAGAGCCCTCTCCGAGCGGCAGGCTCATGTCGAGCGTTCCGGTGTATGGTTCGGCATTCTGACTACCGGCCGCCCCACCGCATCCGGCGACCGCTAGCGCCACACCCAGTCCGAGACCGAGCGCCGCGAGAGCCCTCTTTCCAAATTTCTTCTGCATGATCCTGTGCCCTCCGTTGGGTGAATTGTCCGTCGGGGCCTGCGGTCCTGACACGTAAGCTGCGTCACATCGCCGGCACAGTCAGGAACACTATGAGGTGCGCAATGTGTTAAGCAACATTAAGTCGCGGCGGACTCCGCCGGATATGGTTACGTATGCATAACGAAGCGCGTCCTGTCCACAAATTATTCACCGGGACACGTCGAAATCCCGCCAGAGGGCGAACCGGCGGGAGGGGCGTGGCTGGGCGCGAGCCTTTATGAGGACTTAACGGACGTACGGCGGGGTGAACGTTGACCTATGGAGAGTTCACTTAATCAGCACTGAACACAGAGCCTATTTTGAACCATAGTTCGGGGCCTCCACGGTCATCTGGATGTCGTGGGGGTGGGATTCCTTGAGGCCTGCGGAGGTGATCCGGACAAACTTGCCCTTCGCCTTGAGTTCCGGGATGGAACGGGCTCCGGTGTAGAACATGGTCTGGCGCAGGCCCCCGACCAGCTGGTAAGCCACCGAGGAAAGCGGCCCGCGGTAGGCCACACGGCCTTCGACGCCTTCGGGGATGAGCTTGTCATCACCGGTGACGTCGGCCTGGAAGTAGCGGTCCTTGGAGTAGGAGGTGTTCTTGCCGCGGGTCTGCATTGCGCCGAGCGAACCCATGCCCCGGTAGGTCTTGTACTGCTTCCCGTTGACGAAGATGAGCTCGCCGGGTGCTTCCGCCGAACCCGCCAGCAGGGAACCCAGCATGACGGTGTCCGCGCCGGACACCAGGGCCTTGCCGATATCCCCGGAGTACTGCAGGCCACCGTCGGCGATCAGCGGGACGCCGGCGGGGATGGCGGCCTTGGCGGATTCGTAGATGGCGGTCACCTGCGGGACGCCGACGCCGGCCACCACGCGGGTGGTGCAGATGGAACCGGGGCCCACGCCCACCTTGATGCCGTCAGCGCCCGCGTCGATCAGGGCCTGGGCGCCCTCGCGGGTTGCGGCCTGGCCGCCGATGATATCCACATGGGAGGCCGCCTTCTCTGCTTTGAGGCGGGCGATCATGTCGAGGACACCGGCGCTGTGCCCGTTGGCGGTGTCGACGAAAAGCGCGTCCACACCGGCGTCGACCAGTGTCATGGCCCGCTCCCAGCCGTCGCCGAAGAAACCGATGGCAGCTCCGACGCGGAGGCGGCCCTCGTCATCCTTGGTGGACAGCGGATACTGTTCCGCCTTGGTGAAGTCCTTAACCGTGATGAGACCGCGGAGGATGCCGTTTTCATCAACCAGGGGGAGCTTTTCGATCTTGTTCTTGCCGAGGAGGCCGATGGCGTCCTCTCCGCTGATACCCACGTGGCCGGTGACCAGCGGCATGGGGGTCATCACTTCGCGGACCAGCCGATGCCCGAACTCGGACTCCGAGACGAAGCGGGTGTCGCGGTTGGTGACGATGCCGAGGAGCCTGCCCTCGCCGTCGACCACGGGAAGGCCCGAGACGCGGTAGTGGCCGCAGAGGTCATCGAGTTCGCGGAGCGTGGCGTCGGGGCCGATGGTGACCGGGTTGGTGATCATGCCGGACTCGCTGCGCTTGACGCGGTCCACCTGCTCGGCCTGATCAGCGATGGAGAGGTTGCGGTGGATCACGCCGAGGCCGCCCTGGCGTGCCATGGCGACGGCCATGCGTGCTTCGGTGACGGTGTCCATGGCGGAAGACAGCAGGGGGGTCTGGACGGTGATCCGCTTCGAGACCCGCGAGCTGGTGTCCGCCTCCGAGGGGATGACGTCGGTGTGTCCGGGAAGGAGCAGGACGTCGTCGTAGGTCAGCCCGACAAAGCCGAAGGGATCGTGGGACGGTGATACGTTCGACAGTTCGCTCAACGCGGCGCCTCTTTCGGGGGGATGCTTGGAGTGATCGCCGGTGCGGTGGACCAGCGCTTTCCGGCTTCTATCGTAGAACGAATGCCGTGCAGCCCCTATTCCGATGACCGGTTTCCGGGTGTGAAAAGGGCAACGTTCCGGCCCTCCTGGGAGGACCGGAACGTTGCCTGTGCGCTGCTCCAGCGGTCATGACCGCTAGCGGCTGTGTGCCTTTTTAGTGGCTGTGGCCGTGCTGCTCTTCTTCTTCGACCGGCTTCTCCACCACGAGGGTTTCGGTGGTGAGAACCAGTGCGGCGATCGACGCTGCGTTGCGCAGCGCGGAGCGCGTGACCTTCACCGGGTCGATGATGCCGGCGTCGACGAGGTTCTCGTAGTCACCGGTGACGGCGTTGAAGCCGTGTCCGACCTCAAGCTGGCCGACCTTGTCGACGACGACGTAGCCTTCGAAGCCCGCGTTCTCGGCGATCCAGCGGAGCGGCTGGATCAGAGCACGGCGGACCAGGCCGACGGCGGTGGCCGCGTCGCCCTCGAGCTTGAGGACGGTGGGATCTTCGTCCAGCACCTTCGAGGCGTGGATCAGGGCAGAACCGCCGCCTGCCACGATGCCCTCTTCGAGGGCCGCGCGGGTCGAGGACACGGCGTCCTCGATGCGGTGCTTCTTTTCCTTCAGCTCAACCTCTGTGGCTGCGCCGACCTTGATCACGCCGACACCGCCGGCGAGCTTGGCCAGGCGCTCCTGGAGCTTTTCGCGGTCCCAGTCGGAATCGGTGCGCTCAACCTCGGCGCGGATCTGCGAAACGCGGTCGGCAACATCCTGCTCGCTGCCTGCGCCGTCAACAATGGTGGTGTTGTCCTTGGTGACGGTGATGCGGCGGGCGGTACCCATGACCTCGAGGCCTACCTGGTCCAGCTTCAGGCCGAGATCCGGGGAAACCACCTGCGCACCGGTGAGGGTGGCAATGTCCTGGAGCATGGCCTTGCGGCGGTCGCCAAAGCCCGGGGCCTTGACGGCAACGACGTTCAGGGTGCCGCGGATCTTGTTGACCACGAGGGTGGACAGTGCTTCACCCTCGATGTCCTCGGCGATGATGAACAGCGGCTTGCCGGCCTGGAGCGCCTTCTCGAGCAGCGGCAGGAACTCCTGGAGAGAGGAGATCTTGCCGGAGTTGATCAGGATCAGGGCATCCTCGAGGATGGCTTCCTGACGCTCAGGATCGGTCACGAAGTACGGGCTGAGGAAGCCCTTGTCGAACTGCATGCCCTCGGTGAGGACCAGTTCGGTCTGCGTGGTCGAGGATTCCTCGATGGTGATGACGCCGTCCTTGCCGACCTTCTCGAAGGCCTCGGCCAGCAGGTCGCCGACTTCCTGGCTCTGCGCCGAGATGGCTGCAACGTTGGCGGTCTGCTTGCCGACAACCTCGCGGGCGTTCTCCAGCAGACGTGCGGCAACAGCCTCGATGGAAACCTCGATGCCGTGCTTCAGTGCGCCGGGAGCGGCACCTGCCGCAACGTTGCGCAGGCCTTCCTTGACCAGTGCCTGCGCGAGGACGGTAGCCGTCGTCGTGCCGTCACCGGCGACGTCGTTGGTCTTGGTGGCAACTTCCTTGGCCAGCTGCGCGCCCAGGTTTTCATACGGGTCGTCCAGCTCCACCTCACGGGCGATGGTCACGCCGTCGTTGGTGATGGTGGGGGCGCCCCACTTCTTGTCGAGGACCACGTTGCGTCCGCGCGGGCCGAGCGTCACCTTCACGGTGTCGGCCAGCTTGTCAACGCCGGCTTCCAGCTTGCGGCGGGCGGCGTCGTTAAACTCCAACTGCTTTGCCATGTTGCTTCTTTCCTTTCAGGCTTGTGCAGGGATGTGTACTTACAGGAAAGAACCCCGGCCGATGATGACCGGGGTTCTTCTGCACAACTACTTGACTACGATCGCCAGTACGTCGCGGGCGGAAAGAACCAGGTACTCCTGGCCACCGTGCTTGACTTCGGTGCCACCGTACTTGGAGTAGATGACGACGTCGCCTTCAGCCACATCAACCGGAACGCGGTTGCCGTTGTCGTCAACGCGGCCGGGGCCTACTGCGACAACTTCGCCCTCCTGGGGCTTCTCCTTCGCGGTGTCCGGGATGACCAGACCGGATGCGGTGGTCTGCTCGCCTTCCAGCGGGCGAACAACAATACGATCTTCAAGAGGCTTGATAGAGACCGACACTCGGACCTCTCCTTCACTTGGTTTGAATGAATCTGGGTATCGAGCAGGCGCTGACCGTCGTCGCGGTGCCGGTTGGCGCATCCTCGAAGGATTAGCACCCTCATAGCGAGAGTGCCAAGTCTGACTTTATGCAACGGTTAGCACTCGGTCAAGGCGAGTGCCAGAGGCTGGCAACTTATGGACGCCCGGCGGCCTCCAGTCAGGCGCTCCTGCGCTTAATCAGGGTTCCCGGGAACCGCACCTGATGCGCTGGGAGATCGGGGTTCTGCAGCCGGTCGAGAAGCATCCTCGCGCCGACCCGCGCCATCTCGCGGCTGGGCTGGCGCACGGTGGTCAGGCCGAATGATTCCCATGAGGCCATTTCGACGTCGTCGTAACCAATCACCCAGCAGTCAGCCGGCGCTGACAGCCCGTTTTTGCGCAGGGCATCCAGAGCGCCGAAAGCCATATAGTCATTGACACAGAAAACAGCCATAGGACGAGGGTCCCGCTGCAAGAACTCCTCCACAATCCGCACTGCGCGGTCATGGGAGAACTCGCCGCCGAACTGCAGATGTGCAGGCACCGGATGCCCGTGTTCGGCCATCCGGTTCAAAAACCCGGTGCAGCGGTCCCTGGAGGTGCTGGCACGTTCGGTGCCGCCTATGAGCGCCACGCCTGTACGTCCATGTGCTGACAGGTAGTCGGCCACGGCGGCCCCTCCGGCAAAATTTTCGCTGGCGACCTGGTCGCAGTCGAGCCCATCAACAATGCGGTTAATCAACACAATGGGGCTGTCCTGCTCGACTGCCACCTGGAGCTCCGGGGATTCTTCAGTAGCCGTGGTGAAGACCACACCATCCACCGCACGCTCCCGGATTGCGGCCAGCGCGTCACTATGGCTGTCGCCACCGGCATTCCAGATCACAACCCGGTATCCGGCCCCGTCGAGCTCCCGTGTCACCTCGTCCAGTATCTCGGGATAAAACGGATTGGTCAGGTCATCCACCACGACGCCAATGGTGCGGGTGCGCCGCGTCTTCATGGCCTGGGCGCCGGCGTGCGGAACGTATCCCAACGTCTCCATGGCCGCACGTACCCTGGCGGCGGTTTCGGGCGAGAGCTTGGAGGAGGACGAGAGGGCCCGGGAGACAGTGGCCTGAGAGACGCCGGCCAGCTGGGCAACATCGCGACTGGTAACCATTGCTTCTCCTCCGGTCCGCTGGAGCCGGGACGACCCATTTCCCGCTTTTCTTTTCGTGCAGCGTGGCGCGGCATCCATAGGCAGTATACGTATACAAAAGGACGAAAGAAGGGCTTGAGTCTTTTCATGTATACGTATACACTCGGTGGCGGCGGTCATCAACGGCTGCTACGGGCGCTTTTTTAGTGACGCCCATCAACGAAGATGGAAGGTTCTCACCATGACGATCGACACCGACAGGACAACGGCTCCTGCTGTGCCCTCCCGCCTGCTCAAAAGCCCCGCCCGCACGGATGAAGGCCGTGGAAGCTCACCCGAGGTTCGCAAGGTCGTTGAGGAAGTGATCGCGGACATCCGGACGCGTGGTGATGAAGCCGTGCGTGAATACTCCGAGCGTTTCGACAAGTACTCGCCTGACACGTTCCTTCTCAGCGATGAAAAGTTACAGGAGATCATGGCGCGCGTTCCGCAGCAGGTCATCGACGACATCACCTTTGTGCAGGAGCAGGTGCGGGTCATGGCTCAGAAGCAGCTCGAGTCCCTGAGCGACTTTGAAATCGAAACGCTGCCCGGGGTGCTGCTTGGTCAGAAGAACGTCCCGGTTGAAGCGGCCGGCGCCTACATTCCGGGCGGGAAGTACCCCCTCTTGGCAAGCGCACACATGACCATCATCACGGCCAAGGTCGCCGGCGTCGAACGCGTCGCTGCGTGCACTCCCCTGATCCAGGGTGAGGTTCCCGACGCCACCGTCGCGGCTATGCACCTGGCCGGCGCTGACGAGATCTACCTGCTCGGCGGAATCCAGGCCGTGGCCGCCATGGCCATCGGTACCGAAACGATTCGCCCGGTCAACATGCTTGCCGGTCCCGGAAACGCCTTTGTCGCTGAAGCCAAGAGGCAGCTCTTTGGAGAAGTCGGTATCGATCTGTTCGCCGGTCCCACGGAAGTGCTGATTGTCGCGGACGAGCATGCGGACCCGTTCATTGTTGCTGTAGACCTGCTTTCCCAGACCGAGCACGGTCCGGATTCTCCGGCGGTACTGATCACCACAAGCGAGGACCTTGGACGGCAGGTCATCGACCATATCGAAGCCATCCTTCCCGACATGCCTACCCGGGATTTCGCCGAGCCCGCATGGCGCGACTGGGGAGCCGTGCACGTAGTGCAGTCCCTGGACGATGCCTACGCCCTCGCGGACCAGTACGCCTACGAACACGTGCAGATCCTCACAGAGGAACCGCGCACCGCATTGGAGAAGATGCACAACTACGGGGCGCTATTCCTCGGGGAGGGAACCTGCGTGTCCTATGGCGACAAAGTGATCGGTACGAACCACGTTCTTCCCACGCGCGGTGCCGCCCGTTACACCGGCGGCTTGTGGGTAGGCAAATACCTCCGGACGGTTACCTACCAGGAAGTGGTCAACACGGAGTCGAGTGCATTCTTCGGTGAACTATGTGGGAGGGCTGCGCGGGTGGAACGATTCGAAGGACATGCACGCTCCGGAGATGTCCGGGCCGCGAAGTACCGGCGTACCGGGCTCTCCTGGTCCGGCCACACCTTCGGACAGTAGCGGAGCGCCGCCGTGAACTTCCGACTGGACGGTAAGAAAGTACTCGTGGTCGGCGCCGGTCGCGGTCTCGGCAGGGCCATCGCTGATGGCCTTGCCGAGCAAGGCGCAGTGGTCTACGGAACCAGCCGCGACCAGGCCACGAGCCGGGAGATAGCGGAGCGCTACGGGACAGCTCCGCTCTCGGTGGACCTTTCCGATGCAGACAGCATCCGTGCATTTGTCGCAGATCTCCTCGAACTCACTGGCGGCATCGACCTGCTCGTCAACAACGCGGGGCTGAACATTCCCAAGCCTGCAGTCGAGGTGACGGAACAGGACTGGAACGCCGTGCTGGGCACCAACCTCACCGGACCGTTCTTCATGACGACGGCTCTTGCGAAGGCCTGGCTCGAGGCGGGAACCACCGGTTCGGTGGTCAACGTTGCCTCGCAGGCCGGGATCGTCGCCATCGAAGACCGTGCTGCCTACGGCGCAAGCAAAGCAGCTCTCATTCACCTCACCAAGGTCCTTGCTCTGGAATGGGCCTCGAAGGGCATTCGGATCAATGCCGTAGCCCCCACCTTCATCCGTACGGAACTCACCGAGTCCACGCTGAACGACCCGCAGCGGGCGGCGGAACTACTGGGCCGCATTCCCGTCGGTCGTTTCGGCCAGCCGGAGGACGTTGTCGGTGCGGTCCTCTATCTCCTCGGTGAAACGTCCGCACTCGTCACCGGCCACACCCTCACGATCGACGGCGGTTACACCATCCGCTGAAACACCGACCACTACTGCACATCGGCTCCCGGAGAAGTTTGAGAAATCGCAGGTCGGGTGTTCGGGCGGAATGATTCCCCGGCGGGCTTACGTGAGCAACCCGGACACGGACTCGAGCAGTCCGGACCAGGGTGAGGGAAATGCTGCTCTGCGCAAGCGCCATGCTCGCTACGAGCGTCCCTGCGACTGCCCCCGGGAGCGTCAACGACGGTTCAGCACGCACCCGCTGGACCTCCAACCACGGTCCAATAGACTGAAGTGCCCGGCCCAGCCCGCCTTGCCGAAAGCCCCTCCCGAAACGCCGAAAGCGATACCGTGACCCAGAACCTCCTCGAGCCCGTCCTGACTCCCGAGGGCTGGGAGCTGCTCAACTCGCTCGGACCCTACTCGGAATCGGACAGTCTCCGGCTCAACGAGCAGCTGCGCGCCGCCGGCCACTCCCCCGAGGTGGTCAACGCCGCCCTGACCCAGTCACGGCTGCGTGCCAAGGCGCAGGCCAAGTTCGGTCCGTTCGCCGCCCGGATGCTGTTCACCCCCGCCGGTCTCGAACAGGCAACCCGGCTCACCGTCGCCGCGCGCCACGCCCAGCGCTACGTGACCGCCGGCCTGCGGAAGGTCGCCGACCTGGGCTGCGGTGTCGGTGCCGATTCGATGGCCCTTGCCACCCTCGAACGCGACGTCACCGCCGTCGAACTGGATGAGACCACCGCAGCCGCGGCCACCATGAACCTGCTGCCGTGGTCCAACGCGACGGTGGTCAACGCTGACGCCTCAGCCGTTGACCTGACCGATTACGACGGCGTCTGGCTGGATCCCGCACGGCGGACCACCTCCAGCTCCGGCACCAGGCGGCTGTTCGATCCGGAAGCGTTCTCGCCGCCCCTTTCCTTTGTCGAGAGCCTCGCGGACACCGGCATGCCGGTCGGCGTGAAGCTCGGACCGGGCATCCCCCACGACGCCGTCCCCTCCAGCTGCGAAGCCCAGTGGGTGTCGGTGGACGGTGACGTCGCCGAAGTGGTCCTCTGGTTCAACGCGCTGCGCCGCGACAACGTCCGCCGCAGCGCCCTGCTCATCGGCGCTGACGGTGCCACGGAGCTCACCAGCAATTCGGACTTCGGCGAGGACGACGACGCCGCTGTCGGACCGGTGGAAGGGTACCTTTACGAGCCGGACGGTGCTGTGATCCGGGCGGGGCTGGTGGCGGACGTCGCCCGCTCCATCGGCGGGCATCTGGTCGACCCGCACATCGCCTACATCTGCGCTCCGGATCTGGTGGACACACCGTTCGCACGGGCCTATCGCGTCCTCGATGTCCTGCCCTACAACGTCAAAACGCTGAAGGCCTGGGTCAAGGCGAACAGCATCGGCGTCCTGGACATCAAGAAACGCGGAACCTCGGTGACCCCGGAGGAACTGCGCAAGCAGCTCCTGGCCGGCACTAAGAAAGCCACCAACAAGGCCACGCTGGTACTGACGCGGATCGGCGAGGAGCGGGTCGCCGTCGTCGTCGATCCGGTCCTGGGGTGAAAGCCCGCCCGGCAGGGTTGCCGGGCATGGGGCGTCGGGGGAACCTGAGAAGAAACTACGCCGGCTGCCGCGAGAACTCTCCGGCCGCCCGGATCTGCTCAGCCGTGGGCCGGACCCCGGTGTAGAGCACAAACTGCTCGGCAGCCTGCAGCGCAGCAACTTGGGCACCGGTGATGACCGGCCGGCCCGCCCGGCGGGCAGCCCGGATGAGCGGCGTCTCCGACGGCAGCGCGACGACGTCAAACACCAGCGACGCCGCAGCGATCGCCTCGTCGCTGAAGGACTGCACGTCCTCGTCCGGCCCGGCCATGCCCAGCGGGGTCACGTTGATCAGCAGGTCAGCGGTCGAGGTGCCCGGCTCCGCCTGCCACCGGAACCCGTACAGGCCCGCGAGATGCCGTCCGGCCTCCTCGTTCCGGGCGACTATGGTGACGTTGCTGAAGCCCGCGTCCCGTACGGCCGCCGCAACCGCCTTGGCCATCCCGCCGGATCCGCGCAACAGAACCGACGACGACGACGGCGCCACCTCCGAACGCTCTTTGATCAGTTCCGCGACGGCGAGGTAGTCGGTGTTGTAGGCGGTGAGGACGCCGTCGTCGTTCACTATCGTGTTCACCGAGTCGATGGCGAGCGCAGAGGGATCCATCCGGTCCACCAGGGATATGACATCCTCCTTGAACGGCATGGAGATGGCGCATCCGCGGATCCCCAGGGCGCGCACACCGCCGATGGCGGCCGGGAGGTCCGTGGTGGTGAAGGCCTTGTAGACGTAGTTCAGGCCCAGCTCGTCATACAGCCAGTTGTGGAAGCGGGTGCCCAGGTTGCTGGGCCTTGCGGCGAGGGAGATGCACAGGGCCATGTCTTTGTTCAGGATCGGCACCCGTCAATTATGCTCCGGCCCCACCACGTCCCCAAGCGCGGAGCCGTCGCCGTACTTGCCAGCCGGAATAATGCTGAGTTTCCCGTTGGTCTCCAGCACTATGGCGGCAATCTGCGAGAGGTCTCCATTGCCCTGCATGCGGACCGCCTGAAGAAGCTCTGACTCAGTCAGCCGGTTCCGCCTGAGCTCCGGTTCCTGGATCCGGCCGTCCCTGAAGAGGAGAACCGGACGGGAGGTTATTGCCTGCCTGGATGCGGGCCAGCGGGACGAGACGAAGGCAACCAGGTACTGCAACGCGGCCAGCAATCCAAGCGCGGCCGCCCCTTCAGCCCAGGAAACGTTGGCGTTGAGCAGGATGGTTGCGAGTGTGGAGCCGAAGGCAACCGTGACAACGAAATCGAAGATGTTGAGCTGGCTGAGAGTCCGCTTGCCCGAGACCCGGAGGATCAGGACCAGAACGGCATAGGCGGCAGAGCCTACCAGCAGAACCCTCGCCACCTCTGCCCAGTTATCGAACCACATGCCGACTCCCACCACCGCTTGGGTCAATCATGTTTCTGCTCCTTCCGGTATCGGGTGCACGTCCGCCAAAGGTTGTCCTTCACACTAGGTCCTGGAGCGGCCGGCTGCGACTGCAGGGCGGGACTGCCTCTGCACTACTATTGACCTCAGTTCTCACCCGCGATGGCGCGATACCGAGGCAGATATTCCCCACCGTCCGGTACCGGTCAGGAGCACACCATTGAAGATTGAGTTCGCCAAATCCGAGCAGTCGACCCTGGGCGTTGAGTGGGAGCTCGCGCTGGTCGACCGGTACAACGGCGATCTCGTCTCGGTTGCCAAAGAGGTGCTCCGGGGAGTCAATGAAAAGCACCCGGAACTCCAGGCCGACGACGAACACCCCCACATCAAGCAGGAGCTTCTGCTCAACACCGTCGAGATCGTCACGGGCATCTGCCACACCGTCTCTGAGGCCAAGGAAGACCTGAGCCGGTCACTCGCGGCAGTCCGTGAGGTGACGGATCCGATGGGCGTCGAGCTGTTCTCGGCCGGTTCCCACCCCTTCAGCGCCCCGCGTTCCCAGCCGGTGACGGACAAGGAACGGTACTCCAAGCTGATCGATCGCACGCAGTGGTGGGGGCACCAGATGGTGATTTACGGCGTGCACGTCCACGTGGGACTGGACAGCCGCGACAAGGCGCTGCCCGTGCTCGACGGGCTGGTGAACTACTTCCCGCACTTCCAGGCGATCTCGGCGTCGTCTCCGTTCTGGGGAGGAGAGGACACCGGGTATGCGTCGCAGCGTGCCCTGATGTTCCAGCAGCTCCCGACCGCCGGCCTGCCGTTCCAGTTCCGCTCCTGGGCGGAATACGAGGCCTATGTCGAGGACATGTTCACCACCGGCGTCATCGATGCGGTGAGCGAGATCCGATGGGACATCCGCCCGGTCGGCAACCTCGGAACCATTGAGCTGCGGGTGTGTGACGGGCTTTCCACGCTGGAGGAGGTCGGTGCCGTCGCCGCCCTGACCCAGTGTCTCGTGGACGATTTCTCGACCACCCTCGACAACGGTGGGGCCATCCCCACCATGCCGCCGTGGCATGTGCAGGAGAACAAGTGGCGCGCGGCCCGTTATGGGCTGGAGGCCATCATCATCCTGGACGCCGCCGGAAATGAACGTCTGGTGACCGAGCACCTGATGGATGAGCTGAACCGGCTGGAACCGGTCGCGGCGAAACTGGGCTGCTCCGCGGAACTGGCCGACGTCGAAAAGATCCTGCAGCGCGGCGCCGGCTACCAGCGTCAGCGCCGCGTCGCCGCCGAAAACAACGGCGACCTGAGCGCCGTCGTACTGGATATGGTGCGCCAGCTCCGGGAGGGGCCCTCCGCCTGACCCCCGCGGTAACCCCCCGTGAGTTGGCAGGACACACCCCGTATGGAGCGGAGAAAGCGGCGTGTCCTGCGAAATGAACGCGGGTGGGTTAGAGGTGGACGGTGGTCACCGGCATGGAGGAATCGGTGCCGAAGCCGATTCCGCTGGGTTCCCCGCCGTCCATGATGATCCGCGCCGCGAGCGCCGCCACCATGGCGCCGTTGTCGGTACACAACGACGACGGCGGGATGGTCAGCGTGATGCCCGCCGCCTCGCAGCGTTCCCGGGTCAGCTGCCGAAGCCGCGAGTTGGAGGCCACTCCCCCGCCCAGCAGCAGCGAGGTGATGCCGTTCTCGGTACAGGCAAGCACTGCCTTTGAGGTGATAATGTCCACGACGGCCTCCTGGAAGGACGCCGCCACATCAGCGACAGGGACCTCGACGCCGCGCGCCTCGCAGTCCTCGATGAACCGGGCGACGGCGGTTTTCAGCCCGCTGAAGGACCAGTCGTACCGGTGCGGCCCGGGTTGCTCCGGCGTCCCCAGGTACTTGGGCTGGCTCAGCCCGCGAGGGAACCGGATCGCAGCCGGATCCCCCTGGGCGGCAAGGCGGTCGATCGCCGGACCGCCCGGGTATCCGAGGCCCAGGATGCGCGCCACCTTGTCATAGGCCTCGCCGGCGGCGTCGTCAATGGTGGACCCCAGGAGTTCGACGTCGGAGGCCAGGTTCCGCACGCGCAGGATCTCCGTGTGCCCGCCGGAAACAAGCAGCGCGCCCAGGTTGTCCGGCAGCCGGCCGGCGTCGAGCAGTCCCACGCCGACGTGCGCCACGAGGTGGTTCACGGCAAAGAGCGGCTTGCCGGTGGCCACGGCCAGCGCCTTCGCCGCAGCGACCCCGACCATTAGCGCACCGGACAACCCCGGCCCGGAGGTTACGGCGAGCGCGTCAACGTCCAAGAGTTCCACATCGGCGTCGGCAAGGGCCTGCTGGAGGGTGGGCACCATGGCGTCCAGGTGCGCGCGCGAGGCGATCTCCGGGATGACTCCGCCGAACCGTACGTGCTCCTCCATGGAGGAGGACACGGCGTTGGTGAGCAGGGTGGTCCCGCGGACAATCCCGACGCCGGTCTCATCGCAGGAGGACTCGATCCCCAGGACGAGGGGTTCGGACCGGTTCATGGTTGCCTTTCGCTCACGCTGTGAAGATCGAAGGTCAACCGCATCACGAGCGCGCTGACCCCGTCACGGTAGTACCCCCGCCGGGTGTGGATGTGTTCGAATCCGAACCGTTCGTACAGCCGGCGCGCCCGCGGATTGTCCTCGCGCACCTCCAGCAGGGTTTCGGTGGCGCCCCGCCGCCGGGCTTCGGCGAGCATCCGGGTCAGCATCATGGTGCCGGTCCCCCGCCCCTCGTAGTCCGGGAGCACGCCGATTGTCTGGATGTCCGCGGTGGTGCCGACTACCATGACCCCGCAGTAGCCGATCAGCTCACCGTCAGCCTCGGCAACCAGATAGTGCCGGGTCTCCGCCTGGGCAAACTCGTCAAAGAACAGCTCAAGCGGCCACGCATCGATCGGAAAGAGCTTCTGCTCGAGGCCGGCGACCGCTGGAATGTCCTGGAGCCGCATGGGACGCAGGGCGATGGTCACAGCAGCGCCTTTTTCCGCGGACCCGGCACCTTGGCGTCCGATTCACGCAGATACAGCGGCGTGGTGGCCCGGAGTGCACCGCCGTCCGCGAGGGTGCGTTCGGCGACGCGGGCCAGCGCAACGGCGTCGGGCGTCAGCTCGGTGGCGTGGGCGGTGCCGGCCAGCCGCCCGGCGTAGAGGCCCGCTCCCCGACCGTACACCGGCAGGTCCGGAACGCTTTCGGCGGGACCGACGTGCGGACCGTCCACCAGTTCCGGCAGCGCCGAACCCGCCCGGTAGCGCGCCCAGTACACTTCCTTGCGCCGCGCGTCCGTGGCCACCGCAAACTCCCCCTCGGCATGGTCCGCGTCCAGCGCCACGGCGTCCAGGCTCATCACCCCGTGCAGCGGCACGTTCCACACGAAGGCGAGCATACGCGCGGTGGCAATACCCGCACGCAGCCCCGTGAACGGCCCGGGGCCGACGCCCACTGCCAGGGCATCCAGCCCGGTTCCGGCCACGCCGGCATCGAAAAGCAATTGCTCGACGGCGGGAGCCAGCACTTCCGCGTGCGAGCGTGTGTCCGTTGAGGCGAACCGCCCCAGGACGACGCCGTCGCTCACCAGCGCGGCGCTGGCCGCGGCGGAGGTATCAAGGGCCAGTATCAGCATCTAGACCAGTGCTCCCAGGTTGCTGTCCGCCCAGCGGGGACCGTAGGCGTCGATGCGCAGGTGGCGCGGTTCGTCGTCGTCATCGGTGAGGGAGGCCGACGCCGGCGAGGCGAGGGCAGGGCGAACCAGCGTGATGTGCAGCCAGCTGTCGGTGAGGTGTTCCACGCGGCCGGCGCCCCACTCGACGACGGTGACCGAACTGTCCAGGGTGGATTCCAGGTCGAGGTCGTCAATTTCCGCATCCGATTCCAGCCGGTACGCGTCCACGTGGACCAGGCCCGGACCATTGACCAGCGAGGGGTGGTTGCGCACCAGCACGAACGTCGGGGAAATGATGCCTTCCCGGACGCCGAGTCCCCGGCCCAGGCCCTGGGTGAAGGTGGTTTTGCCGGCGCCCAGCTCCCCGGTGAGGATGAGCAGGTCGCCTCCGGCGAGCCGTCGGCCCAGGCCCTCGGCAACACGCTGCAGTTCCTCGACCGACGCCACCGAAAACTCCCGGAACCAGAGGGGCCCGGTCACAGGTCCGCCTCTGCGTCGATATAGCGGCGGGCGACGCGGGGACTGATCCGGGTGACGATCTCATAGTTGATCGACCCGCTGGCCCGGGCCCAGTCGTCGGCGGTGGGCGTTCCGTTGCCGTCGCCGAAGATCACCGCTTCCTGTCCCAGCGGGCTGTCTGCCGAGTCCGCGATCCCGGTTTCCTCGAAGTCGATGACGAGCTGGTCCATGGCGATCCGACCCACGACGGGGTAGAACCGGCCGCCGACCGCGACCGGCGCGCCGGTTGCCGCCCGCGGCACACCGTCGCCGTAGCCCACCGGGATGAGTCCCAGCGTGGTGCGCTTGTCCGTGAGGTAGGACAGCCCGTAGGAGACGCCGTGGCCTGCCGGAACCTCCTTGCAGTTGGCGATGCTGGTCCGGAAGCTCATGGCCGGGCGAAGGCCGAGTTCCGCGGAGGACTGCCCGCCGAAGGGCGAGAGTCCGTAGATTCCCAGGCCCACGCGCACCAGGTCGAAGTGCGCATCCGGCCGGGAGAGCGTGCCGGGCGTGTTGGCCAGGTGCCGTACTTCGAGGTCCACGCCCGCGTCTTCGGCCACTGCGACGGCGTCCCGGAAGCGTTCGATCTGGTGGTCGGTCTCGTCCCGGTCGGGCTCGTCGGCGACCGCAAGGTGGGAGAAGACGCCGACCACCCGGATGAGCCCGTGCTCCTGGTTTTCCAGCGCACGGCCGAGCAGCGCTTCCCACTGGTCCGGCGGGCAGCCGTTCCGGCCGAGCCCCGTGTCGATCTTCAGGTGCACGCGGGCGGGACGCTCAAGCCTCCGGGCCTCACTCACCACATGGGTCAGTTCCCAGCCGGAGATCCCGAGGTCAATACCCAGCTCGATGGCCGCCGCGAAGTCGCTCGATTCGGTGTGCAGCCAGGCCAGGATGGGCGCTTCAATGCCCGCCTCGCGCAGTTCCACGGCTTCGGAGATGTGCGCAACACCAAGCCAGGCGGCGCCCGCCTCGAGCGCCGCCCTGGCCACGGGCACGGCACCGTGTCCGTAGCCGTCGGCCTTGACCACTGCCATGACCCGCGCGGGGCTCGCAATTTCCGCGATATGCCGTACGTTGTGCCGCACCGCGGCGAGGTCGATGTCTACCCGCCGCTCGGGCACGGGACCTGCTGAAAAACTCACACGCCCATTCTGTCAGTTTTGAACGGGCGGTCAGGAATCCGGGGGTGCGGAGCGCCAGGTGCCCTTGCGCTCAGCGTTCCGGCGGCGACACGATGGATCATGACTTTCTCTCCCACAACAGCAATAGTCACCGGCTCCGACTCGGGCATTGGACGCGCAACTGCCGTGGCGCTCGCAGAAGCGGGCTGCGACGTCGGCATTACCTGGCATTCGGACCGGGAAGGAGCGGAGGAGACTGCCCGTCAGGTGGAGGCGGCAGGCCGGAAAGCGGCCGTGGCCCAGCTTGATACCACCGACATACCGGGTTGCGGCGACGTCATCGACCAGCTGGCGGACACGCTCGGCGGCGTCGATGTCTTCGTGAACAATGCCGGAACCGGTGACGGAACCCTCTTCCTGGATCTCGACTGGGACACCTGGCGCGGAACCGTGACAGCGAACCTGGACGGCGCGTTCGTGTGTATCCAGCGGGCCGCGAAGCGGATGGTCAGCGCAGGAAACGGCGGCCGCATCATCGCCGTGACGAGCGTCCACCAGGAGCAGCCCCGGGTCGGCGCCGCCGCCTATGACGCGTCCAAGCACGGACTCGGCGGCCTGATCCGCACCATCGCGCTGGAGCTGGGCGACCGGGGCATCACGGCGAACGCCGTCCTGCCCGGTGAGATCGCCACTCCCATGACCGGCGCGGAGGATGAGGACCCCCATGAGATACGCCGGCCGGGGGTGCCGCTGGGACGCCCGGGTGACGCACGGGAAGTTGCTGCGGTGATCGCGTTCCTCGCCTCACCGGCCTCCAGCTACGTCACCGGAGCATCCTGGGTGGTCGACGGCGGCATGCTCCAGATGGGCCCCCAGGCGGGGTCCCACATCACCAGTGACGACTGGCGGTCGGTCTGACCGGCACGGCGTCCTAACCGGAGCCGACGTTCTGACCGAAGCCCGCGGAGGGCGCCTCAGGCGTCGGATTGCGTTGCGATCGTGGCGCTTGCCCGCCGGACCGCCTCGGCCGGGACGTGGGACACGATGTCCTCCAGGAAGGCGTAGCGGCGCAGCCACTGTTTGCGGACGCCGTCGCGCTCGGCGCTCACCCGGCGCCACCAGTCGGCAATGTCGCCCCAGCCCGGGGCGGCGAGCGACCCTCCGACCTCCTGAACCGACAGGGAGGCGCAAAGATTGGCGAACGCCAGCCGGTCCGCCAGCGGCCACCCGGCCAGGTCTCCGGTGACGAAAGCGGCCCCGAAGCAGTCACCGGCTCCCGTGGGGTCATAGGCGTTGACCGGCAGCGCCGGCACCCATTCCTCCTCACCGGTAAGGGAGTCGACGGCGATGGCACCCTGCTGGCCGACGGTCACCACGGCGACGGGCACCCGGTCCGCGAGCGCGTACAGCGCAGCCCACGGGTCGCTGGTCCTGGTGTAGGCCATGGCCTCGGTTTCATTGGGAAGGAAAGCGTGGAAGTACCGGAGGGAATCCAGCGCGTCCGGAGACCAGGATCCGCTCGGGTCCCACCCGACATCCCCGAAGAGCCGCATCCCGAGCGCGTGTGCCGCCGGAACCCACGGCTCAACCTGGGGACCGACCTCCGCCATGGCCGCCCGGCAGCGCGGCAGGTCCGCGAGCAGCTCCGATGCGGACAGCGGTGAGGGGTGCCCGTGGGTGACCATGGACCGGTCGCGCGCCACGGAGAGGGAGACCGTGACCGGTGAGTGCCACTGCTCGAAGGTCTGCGAGCGTGAGAGGTCCACGTGTTCCTGCCCCTGCAGGATGCTGCGGTTGAAGGCGCCGTAGCCGTCATCGCCGAAGGCAGCCGCCAGCGTGGTCCGCAGGCCCAGCCTGCTCGCGGCGATGGCCTGGTTGGCCACCCCGCCCGGGCAGGAGCCCATCCCCTCGGCCCAGACCTCGGTCCCCGGCGTGGGCAGCGCATCCAGCCCGGTGAAGATAATGTCGAAGAACACCGAACCGGTGAGCAGGAGGTCGAACTCGGGGTCCTCGGAGGTTCGCGCGGAGGCAAGCGGGTCAAAGCGGTTCGGGGTGGCCATGTAGGGCACGATACCCCGCGGTTGCGGGGCAGGGAGGACATCACCGTGCACACCATCAAGCTGGCCGTCATCGGGGGCGGAGGGTTCCGCGTTCCGCTGATCTACCGTGCACTGTGCTCGGGAGCCTTTGCCAGTCTGGTCGACGAGGTGTGCCTGTACGACGCCGATCACTCCCGTTCAGCAGCAATCGCCCGCGTGGCGGCGGACCTGCCCCTGCCGGAGGGTGCCCGCCCGCCCCGGCTCACCGTCAACGATCGGCTGGAAGAAGCGTTGGCGGGGGCCGACGTCGTCTTCGTTGCCATCCGTCCCGGCGGCGCGGCCGGACGCGTACTCGATGAGCGGGCTGCGATCGCCGAGGGCGTTCTGGGCCAGGAAACAGTGGGCGCCGGCGGACTGTCCTACGCGCTGCGGTCCATCCCGGAGATGCTGACGATCGGGGAATCGATCCGCACCACCTGCCCGGAGGCCTGGGTCATCAACTTCACCAACCCCGCCGGAATCATCACCCGGGCGCTCCAGCCGGTGCTGGGCGGGCGGGTCATCGGAATCTGCGACTCCGCCTCGGGGCTGGTCCGCCGGGCTTCCCTCGCCGCCGGCGCGCCGCTGCCGTTCGGCACGCTGACCGGGGTGGATTACGTAGGCCTGAACCATCTGGGCTGGTTACGGGGGCTGAAGTACGACGGCGGCGACCTCCTGCCCGCACTCCTCGCCGACCCCGCCCGGCTGGCTTCCTTCGAGGAAGGGCGGGTTTTCGGTGTCCCCTTCCTACAGATGCTCGGGGTGCTGCCGAACGAGTACCTGTTCTATTACTACTTCCACGCCGAGGCGCGGCGCTCGGTCGCAGCCGCAGCCGAAACCCGCGGGGAGTCCCTGGTCCGGCAGCAGGCGGATCTGTACCCGTCGCTGCTCGCGGCGGAGGAGCCCTTCACCGTGTGGGAGTCCGCCCGGCGCGCCCGCGAGGAGGGTTACCTCGCCGAAGCCCGCACCGCCGAGGAAACCCGCGACGAGGCCGATCTCGCCGGCGGCGGGTACGAGCAGGTTGCCCTCACCGCGATGCGAGCCCTCCTCCGCGATGAGCCCGCCGAGCTGATCCTCAACGTGCGTAACGACGGCGCCGTCCTGCAACTGCCAGCCGACGCAGTTGTCGAGATCCCCGCACGCGTCACCGGGCGGGGCGCCGAGGCGCTGGCCGTCCGCGCCCCGACACCGCACCAGCTCGGACTGATGTCGCTGGTGTCAGGGGTGGAGCAGGACGTGATTGCCGCCGTCGTGCATGGCGACCGCGCGCTCGCCCTCCGGGCGTTCGCGCTGCATCCGCTGATCGATTCCGGTCACACCGCGCAGCGGCTGCTCCGCGGGTATGAGAAGGCGTTCCCCGGGCTGCCGGGCCTCTGGCGGTAAGGGGCGACGCCGCGTGTGCGGGCTCCAGACCCGGAAGTTTTGCGCAGCTCGGGTGACTCCGCCGCGCCGGGAGTCACCCGACCTGCGCAAAAATTCCCGGGGTTTACGCCTCGAGCGCCTTGGCCCAGAGGTTGATGTCGGATTCCACGGCGAACTCGTCGATCGCGTGGAGCTCACTCTCGCTGAAGTCCAGGTTTCTGATGGCGCCGACGCTGTCCTCCAGTTGTTTCACGCTTGATGCACCGATCAGCGCGGACGTGATCGGTGACCCTTTGCCCTGCGGGCGGAGGATCCAGGCGATGGCCATCTGCGCGAGCGTCTGACCCCGGGACTCCGCTATGCCGTTCAGCCCACGGACGCGCCGGAGGTTGTCCTCGGACAGGTGGTCCTCGGAGAGCGACTTGTTGGACGCGGCGCGCGAGCCCTCCGGGACGCCGTCGAGGTACCTGCTGGTCAGCAGGCCCTGCGCCAGCGGGGAGAAGGCGATGGAGCCGGCCCCAACCTGCTCGAGCACCTGCGGCAGGTTCGGCTCACCGTTCTCCACCCACCGGTTGAGCATGGAGTAGGAGGGCTGGTGGATCAGCAGCGGGGTGCCAAGGTCACGGAGGATGGCGGCCGCCTCGGCCGTCCTTTCCGGCGAATACGAGGAAATTCCGGCGTAGAGCGCCCGGCCCGAGCGCACCGCGGTGTCAAGTGCACCCATGGTCTCCTCGAGCGGTGTCTCCGGATCCGGGCGGTGGCTGTAGAAGATGTCAACATAGTCCAGCCCCATGCGGTTCAGCGACTGGTCGAGGCTGGCCAGCAGGTACTTGCGTGAACCGAAGTTGCCGTAGGGCCCGGGCCACATGTCATAGCCGGCCTTGCTGGAAATGACGAGTTCATCCCGGAACGGGCGGAAGTCGTCCTTCAGGTGGCGGCCGAAGTTGGTCTCCGCCGAACCGTACGGTGGCCCGTAGTTGTTGGCCAGGTCGAAGTGGTTCACGCCCAGGTCGAAAGCCCGGCGCAGGATGGCCCGCTGCACGTCGAACGGCTTGTCATCACCGAAGTTGTGCCACAGGCCCAGCGAGACGGCCGGCAGGTGGAGGCCGCTGCGGCCAACTCGTCGGTACGGCATGGTGTCATAGCGGTTGTCCGCGGGGTGGAAAGTCATGACTTCATCCTAGGTGGCTGAGTGCTGTGGCCACCGATCCGGCAGGAGGGAACGCAGGTGCGACACGGCGGTGTGCACCGGCGCCGCACCCGCAACAAACCCGTCAGGGCGCACGAGGTAGCAGAATCCCTCCGCCAGCCCCCTGCCGCCCGCAGCGGGGAAGGAATGCACCGGAACCTGCAGGGCGCGCCCGACGGCGGCAACCACCTCCGCATCCACCTCACCGTAGGTGTGGACCTGCCAGACGGCGGTGCGCAGGGCCTCGAAATTGGGGCCCGTCCATGGCAGCCGTCTTCCCACCACCCGGCCGCGCCGTCTGCGGCGGGAGCGCGCTGCAGGTGAGCGGACGCCGTCGTCAGTCGGTGACTCGCCCATCCAGTAGTGGATGCGGATCTGTGAGAGGTAGCCGAACAGTCTCGGCGCAATCGGGAGCCGCGGAAGCAGCCGGATCGCTACGGGTGCAATCAGCCGGGGTGCCGTGCGCCGGACGGCGCGGGCAAGGCGATGGTCGGAGGTCACCAGGGCGAAGGCCCGGTCAGTGCTGTTCACCAGCCGGAGCGCCACCGGACGCCGCTCCGCCTCGTAGCGGTCGAGCAGCCGTTCGGAGGCGCGGCCCTGGAGTACGTCGGCCAGCTTGAACGCCAGGTTGTGGGCGTCCTGCAGGCCGGTGTTCATTCCCTGAGCGCCGACGGGCGAGTGCACGTGCCCCGCGTCGCCGGCGAGGAAGACGCCGCCCTGCCGGAAGCGGGCCGCTACGCGGTGGTGGATCCGGTAGGTCGAGAACCAGAGGGTCTCCGCGAAGGTGACGCCGAAAACGGTAGCCAGGCGTTGCCGCGCGAGTGACTCCGGGACTTCCTCACCGGGTGCGGTCCGCAGGACCCCGAGCAGCCGGTGGCGGCCTCCGGGTCCCATGGGAAACCCGAGCAGGAACTCCTCGGCACCGAACCTCAGGTTAACGCTGTCCCCGGCGACGCCGGAGACACCCAGGACGTCCGCCACATAGAACGTGTGCCCGTTGGTGAGGCCTTCGAACGAAATGCCGGAAAGCTTCCGTACCGCGGAGGATCCACCGTCCGCACCCACGCAGAACCGCGCACTGATCGTCAGCGGGCCGCCGGGCCCGCTGCACTCCGCGCGGATCCGATGGCCATCCCCGTCGGGCAGCCCGGCATCGCAGGGAAGCCCGCCCGTGCTCAGCCCGACCAGCGCGTGGTCCCACTCGACCGTCCCGCCGAGCTCCTCCAGCCGGTCCAGCAGGATGCGCTCGTTCCTGCTCTGCTCCAGCACGTGAAGGCCGGGGTAGGGCGTCAACCCGGTCCCGAACCTGCCGATAGGAACGGCGCCGAAGGACCGGCGCTCGTAGCCGGGGCGGATGGTGACCGCAGGGTATCCCTCCGCAAGAACCCGGTCCACCACGCCCAATTGGTCATAGATCTCCATGCTCCGCGAATGGACACCGAGCGCACGCGATTCCCGGGTGGGCCCCGCCTTGCCATCAACCACCACAGCAGCAACGCCGAGCTTCGCCAGCCAGGCGGCGAGCATCAGCCCGGTGGGACCGGCTCCGACTACGAGCACATCCGTGCTGAGCTCCCGCATGGTGGCTTGACCTTCCGCTAGACCTTCAGGATCGCCGCTCCGTGAGCCGGAAGGGTGACCGTCCCGTCACCGATGGATTCACCGGGGGCGGTGCTGAGCAGGACCTTCCTTGCCGCCACCGGAACCTCCCGCTCAGCCTCTGCGAAATTCACGACGACGACGGTGCCTCCCCGGTGCAGCACCAGCCACTGCTGGTCCTCGTCAAAGTCAACGCTCACCGCGGTGAAGTCCGGGTTGTGCAGGTCCTTGTTCTCCCGGCGCAGCGCGATCAGGTCCCGGTACAGGTTCAGCAGCCGCGCCTGGTCGGGCCGTTCCTGCTCGCTCCAGTCGAGCTTCGCCGAAGCGAAGGTCTCCGGATCCTGGGGATTGGGCACCGTCTCCGGGTCCCAGCCCATCTTCTCGAATTCCCGCAGGCGCCCCTCGGCGGTTGCCTTGCCGAGTTCCGGTTCGGGGTGGGAAGTGAAGAACGGCCAGGGTGTTGCCGCACCGTACTCCTCGCCCATGAACAGCATCGGTGTGAACGGACCGGCAATGTTGAGGACGGCGGCCTGGGCCAGCTGCACCGGAGGAAGCGTTGCGCTGATCCGGTCCCCCGCCGCCCGGTTGCCGATCTGGTCATGGTTCTGGGTACAGACCACGAGCTGGTGCAGGGTGTGCTTCGCCGGGTCGATGGGCCGCCCGTGCGAACGCTCGCGGAAGGAGGACCAGGTGCCGTTGTGGAAGAAGCCGTCCGTGTACACCTTGGCGAGGGCGCCGATCGAGTCGAAGTCCTCGTAATAGCCCACCGTCTCACCGGTGACGTTGACGTGCGCGGCGTGGTGGAAGTCATCGCTCCACTGCCCCGCCAGCCCGTAGCCGCCGGCGCTGCGCGGTGCGATGAGCCGTGGGTTGTTCAGGTCAGATTCAGCGACCAGGAACAGGGGCTTGCCCAGTTCCGCAGCGCACCGGTCGGTCTCGACGGCGAATTCCTCGAGGATGTGGATGGCGCGTTCGTCATGCAGTGCGTGCACGGCATCGAGCCGCAGCCCGTCTACATGGAAGTCGCGGAACCACATGAGGAGGTTGTCGATCACATAGCGGCGCACCTCGTCAGACTGCGGCCCGTCCAGGTTCAGGGAATCACCCCACGTGTTGGCCTTGCCCTCGGTCAGGTAGGGCGCAAACTGCGTGATGTAGTTTCCGCTGGGACCGAGGTGGTTGTAGACAACGTCCTGGATGATGCCGAGCCCGCGCTGGTGGGCTGCGTCCACGAACCGCTGGTAGGCCTTGGGCCCGCCGTAGGTCTCCTGGACGGCATACCAGAGCACGCCGTCGTAGCCCCAGTTGTGGGTGCCGTTGAAGGCATTGACCGGGAGCAGCTCAACGTACTGCACCCCGAGCCCGGCCAGATAATCGAGCTTGCCGATCGCGGCGTCCAGCGTGCCCTCCGGCGTGAACGTTCCGATGTGCATCTCATAGATGACGTTTCCGTCCAGGCCGGGTGAGGCCCAGCCGCTGTCCCCCCAGGAGTAGGCTCCGGCGTCGAACGTGCGGGAGAGTGAATGCACGCCCTCCGGCTGCCGGCGGGAACGCGGATCCGGCACCGGGTCAGCGGCACCGTTGATCAGATACCCGTAGTCCACGTCACCGTCAGCCGGCGCACCCGGTGCCTCCCACCAGCCGCCGCTCCGGGACGTCATGGGGTATTGCTCACCACCGGCCACGAGCGTCAGGGACTGCGCCTTGGGCGCCCACACATCAAACCTCGAACTCATTACGCTTCCTCCTTCACGAGAAGTGCCACAGGGTAGGTCTCGAACAGACGCACCGCAGGCACCGGTCCACCCTCAAAGCCGGTGCCGGTAATTGCGCAGCTGTAGCTTCCTTCCGGGAGTACGACGGCGGTGTCCCGCCAGCCGCCGGCCCGCTCCAGTCCCAGCGGCAGACGGGTGACCGCGGCGACGGCGCCGCCCCGGTCGAAGGCGAAGACGTGGTCCGCCGCCGCTCCCGCGGAAACCACTGAACGGTAACCGGAGAACAGCTCCGGCCGGTCCCGCCGCAGCCGCAGCGCCCGTGAGGTGACCAGGAGCTTGGCCAGCCCGCCGTCGTCAATCCTGGGCAGCGCACCGAAGGCAAGGTCAACCAGCCCCTGTTTCCGCGCCGCGAAGTCCACGGGACGGCGGTTGTCCGGATCCACCAGGGAGGTCTCCCAGAACTCGGAGCCCTGATAGACATCCGGCACACCCGGCATGGTGAGCTGCACCAGCTTTGCGCCCAGGGAGTTGGACCACCCGGGAACGGCCGTCTTCTCCACCAGCGCGGTGATGAGGCTGTTTACTTCAGAACGGTCAAAAGCGGCGTCCACGGCGTCATGCATTTTTTCTTCAAATGCGGTGTCCGGTGCGGTCCAGTGGGTGCTCGCATCGGCTTCGCGGGATGCCTTCTCGACGTAGGCGTGTGCGCGCTCCCGGCTGAGCGGCCAGGCCCCCACCAGCGCCTGCCACATCAGGGACGCGAACGCGGGATCCCCGATGGGCGCCAGTGCATTGAGCTGCCCGAGGGTTTCCACCCATTCCTCCGGGATTTCCGAGAGCACGGAGATCCGCGCCCGCGTGTCCTCGCCGCGCTTGGTGTCATGGGTGCTGAGCGCGTTCATGGTGAACGGCGCCGATTCCTGGCGTTCAAGCAGTGCCCGGTGGACATCATAGGTGTCCAGCGCGAAGATCGACGGATCCGCGCCCACCTCGTTCAGCGAGGTCAGCCGGTTGAACCGGTAGAACGCCGTGTCCTCGACGCCCTTGGCCATTACCATGCCGGAGGTCTGCTGGAACCGCATGGCAAGCTCGGTCAGTTCACCTTCGGGCCCGGACAGGTACGGGTTGAGGAGCGGATGCAGCACGTCGATCTCCGCGGACAGGTCCGGCCGCCGCACCTTCGCGTTGAGCACGGCTTCCGCCAGGTGGCCGGCGCCGTCCGGCAGGTAGCTGCGGTAGACCGGGAAACAGGTGAGCAATTCCGCGATGGCGTCGGCACTGCGCTCCGGTTCCAGGTTGGCTGACGCCGGGACCAGACGGGCAAGGCGGAGAACCTCTGAATGCAGGATCCCGTCGGTGATCCCGCGTTTGGTCCCGTGGATCATGTGCACAAACGGTTCAACCGGCACCGCGGCATCCAGCGGCGCCTGGCCGGCCGGATCGACGAACAACCGGTCCACGACCGCGAGACCGTCATAACCGGTGGTGCCTTCGCAGGCCCAGCGCGCGGGCAGCGACTCCCCGGGCTCCAGGATCTTCTCCACCAGGGTGTAGGCACCGCCCGAAAGCTCCCGAAGCCGCTCCAGATAGCCGGCCGGATCCGCCAGCCCGTCCGGATGGTCGATGCGGACGCCGTCCACCAGGGATTCGGCGAACCAGCGGCGCACCTCTGAGTGAGCCTCGTCGAAGACCCACGGCACCTCGACCCGGACACCGGCGAGGGTGTTGACGCCGAAGAAGCGCCGGTAGTTCAGTTCGCTGTCCGCACGCCGCCAGTTCACGAGCTCGTAGTGCTGACGTGCGTGCACCTGCGCGCCGGTGTCGCCAGGTTTCGCGGTGTCCTCTGCAATCGGGAACCGGTTCTCGTAATAGTGCAGCTCTCCGTCAACAACCTTGAGCTGTTCCTCCTCGCCGTCCCCGTCACCGAGCACGGGGATCCGGATCCGGCCGCCGCCGGCGTCCCAGTCCACGTCGAACGCTTCGGCATAGCGGGAGTCCCTGCCTTTGGCGAGCAGATCCCACCACCACGCGTTCTGCGCCGGGGTGGCAACGCCCACGTGGTTGGGCACGATGTCCACGAGGACACCGAGCCCCGCCTCGTGAGCCGTCCGGCACAGTGCGTCGAATGCGTCGGCGCCTCCGCGTTCCGGGTCCACCGAGGTGGGGTCGGTGACGTCATACCCGTGGTCGGACCCCTTTTCCGCGGTGAGGACGGGTGAGAGGTACACCCAGTCCACCCCGAGGTCCACCAGGTACGGCACAGTTTCTGCCGCGGCAGACAGGTCGAAGCTGGATCGGATCTGCAGCCGGTAGGTCGAGCGGGGTGTGTGCACGTTTTTTCTCCTGATGTGGGGCGGACTGGGTGGCTGGAAAAGGATCAGGCCGAGCCGGCCCGCGCTGTGTGCTCGTTGGCGAGGATGGCCAGGGAGGCGGCCACGGAGTGGTCCGGTTCTTCCACCTCGGCGTGTGCCCGCAGTACCACCATGGACTTGGCTTCCACGGTGACCTTGTTTCCTGCAGCGATGGGCGCGGAGTCGGCGTAGACGCCGGCCGTGTCAATCACTTCATCCCACATGGGCCCGTACTCCGCCGACGGAACAGTGAAGGTCACCGGCTCGTCATTGGCGTTGAAGTACAGAAGGAAGTTGAGGTCGGTGATGCGCTGGCCGCGCTGGTCGCGGCCGCGGATTCCCTGGCCGTTGAGGAAGACGCCGATGGAACGGCCGAATCCGGCGTTCCAGTCCTCGGGTGCCATCAGTTCGCCGGCCGTGTCCAGCCAGACGATGTCCGGCAGCGCCTCGCCCTCGCCCCGGCGCACCGGGCGTCCGTCGAAGAATCGACGGCGCCGGAACGTGGGGTGCTCGGACCGGAGCCGGTTCACAGCCGCCGTGAATTCGAGCAGCGGCTGGTCCAGCTTGTCCCAGTGGACCCAGGACAGCTCGGAGTCCTGGCAGTAGGTGTTGTTGTTGCCGTCCTGCGTACGGCCCAGCTCGTCTCCGTGCGAGATCATCGGCACGCCCTGTGACAGCAGGAGGGTGGCGATGAAGTTGCGCTGCTGGCGGGCGCGGAGGGACTGTACCTCGGGATCATCCGTGGGGCCCTCGACACCGCAGTTCCAGGAGCGGTTGTGGGTTTCGCCGTCGTTGTTGTCCTCGCCGTTGGCCTCGTTGTGCTTCTCGTTGTAGGACACGAGGTCCCGCAGGGTGAATCCGTCGTGGGCGGTGACGAAGTTGATGGAGGCGACCGGGCGGCGGGCTGAATGCTCGTAGAGGTCCGCGGAACCGGTCAGCCGGGAGGCGAACTCCCCGATGCTGGAGGGCTCGCCGCGCCAGAAGTCACGCACGGTGTCCCGGTACTTGCCGTTCCACTCGGTCCACTGGGGCGGGAAGTTACCCACCTGGTAGCCGCCGGGGCCGACGTCCCAGGGTTCGGCGATGAGCTTGACCTGGGAGACGATCGGATCCTGCTGGACCAGTTCGAAGAACGCCGAGAGCCGGTCCACCTCGTAGAACTCGCGGGCGAGGGCCGACGCGAGGTCAAAGCGGAAGCCGTCGACGTGCATCTCGGTCACCCAGTAGCGCAGTGAGTCCATAAGCAACTGGAGGGCGTGTGGGTTGCCCACATTGAGTGAGTTTCCGGTGCCCGTCGTGTCCATGTAGTACTGCTTGTCGTCCTCCACGAGACGGTAGTAGGCGGCGTTGTCGATTCCGCGCATCGACAGGGTGGGGCCCATGTGGTTGCCCTCGGCGGTGTGGTTGTAGACGACGTCGAGAATCACCTCGATGCCGGCGAGGTGCAGTTCCCGCACCATGGCCTTGAATTCCTGGACCTGCTCGCCCTCGTCTCCGGCGGAGCCGTAGGCGTTGTGCGGGGCGAAGAAGCCGATGGTGTTGTAACCCCAGTAGTTGGACAGTCCTTTTTCCTGCAGGGTGCTGTCATTGACGAACTGGTGCACCGGCATCAGTTCGATGGCCGTGACACCGAGTTTCTGCAGGTGCGCGATGACGGAGGGATGGGCCACGCCGGCATAGGTGCCGCGCTGTTCCTCAGGCACATCCGGGTGAAGCTGGGTGAGACCCTTCACATGGGCCTCGTAGATGACCGACTGGTGGTAGGGGACCTTCGGGCGGCGGTCGCCGTCCCAGTCGAAGAACGGGTTGATGACCACACCGAGCATGGTGTGGTCGGCGGAGTCCTCATCGTTGACTGAGTCAGGCTCGCCGAAGTTGTAGCCGAACAGTGCCTGGTCCCAGTCGTACTCGCCGTGGATGGCTTTGGCGTAGGGATCCAGGAGCAGCTTGTTCGGGTTGCAGCGGTGCCCCTCGGCCGGGTTGTTGGGGCCGTGCACCCGATAACCGTATTTCTGGCCGGGCACCACGTGGGGTAGGTAGCCGTGCCAGACGTAGCCATCGACCTCCTTCAGGGCGATGCGGGTTTCAGTGCCGTCATCCTCAATCAGGCACAGCTCCACTTTCTCTGCAACCTCGCTGAAGAGTGCGAAATTGGTGCCGGTGCCGTCATAGGTTGCCCCCAGCGGGTAGGCATCTCCTGGCCATAGCTCCATGTGTGCTCCTTGCTTGATTGTGCGCTCCGATCTGCTCGGGCGCTTGTCCTGCATCTTTTCATAGCGCAGGGATCTGACATTCTGGTGAACGAAAGTTACTGGGGCTGCGTGGACGGTGGGTCCTGCAGCAGATCGTGAATGACCCGGCCGATGTGCCGGGGCAGGCCGCTGACCACGATGGGGCCGCGCTTCGCGGCCCTCCGACCGGCCAGGCCGTGCAGCAGCGCTCCGGCCGCGGCCAGCACAGCCCAGCGGGCTGGGGGCGGCACCCCGGGGAGGGAGCCGGCGTCGTTGTTGGTGGCGTTGGCGGCATGGGTGGCGACCAGAGCGCCCAGGATCCCGGCGAGCGTGTCTCCGGATCCGGCGGTTGCCAGCCACGGTGTGGCGTTGGCCTGGACGAAGGTCTCCCCCGTCGATGCGGCCACCACGGTGGTGTACCCCTTCAAGAGTACGGTGGCGCCGGTGGCCTGGGCGGCCCGGCGGGCGAACCCGGCGGGGTCAGCCTCGATGGCGGTCCGGTCCACCGCATCGCCGCGCCGTTCGAACAGCGCCGCCAGCTCACCGGCGTGCGGCGTGAGGATGACGTGCGCGCCGACGGTGTCCGGCAGCAGCGGCAGGGCTCCGGCGTCCACGATGGTGGGCAGGCCGGAGGAAATCGCCTCGCGTGCGCGCTGACGCTGGCCGGGATCCTCCGTGGCACCCGGACCCACCAGCCATGCCTGCACATGCGAATCGGAGACCGAGCCCTGTGAGCACACCACCTCCGGGTGGACGGTGTTGATGAGCGCGGTCACCCGTTCGGGGCCGAGGAAGCGGATCATTCCGACGCCGGTGGCCAGCGCCGCGCCCGTGGCCAGGACAGCGGCACCCGGGTACATTGCGGACCCGGCGGCGATTCCCAGGACGCCCCGGCTGTACTTGTGGTCGGCGGGTTGGGGCTGTGCGTAGAGGTGCCGGAAGTCTGCGGGCTCGAGTGAGTACAGGTCCGGTTCGGGGAGGGTTTCGCCCAGGCCGATGTCGATGGTGGCCACGCGTCCAGCAGCGCGGGCTCCGGCGCCGATCAGCAGCCCCGACTTCAGTGCGCCGAAGGTGATGGTGAGGTCCGCGGACAAAAGGTGGCCCGTCGCCTCGCCGGTGTCGGCGTTGACGCCGCTCGGCACGTCACACGCCACTACGGTTCCCACGGTACCGCGCGCATTGACGCGTTCAATCAGGGCAGCGGCGAGTCCCCGCAGACCCCCGACGCCGCCGGTACCGAGGATTCCGTCGAGGATCAGGTCCGCGGCGGATACCCGTGCCGCGGCGCTGTCCAGGGTGGAGTCGCTGAGCGCGACAACCCGGCCGCCTGCAGCGCAGAACGCAGCCAGCGCGGGGGCGTGGACCCGCTCGGAGGTGAGCACCGCCGTCGTGCCTGTTCCGCGTTGCTGCAGGCGTGCGCCGGCGTAGAGCGCGTCTCCACCGTTGTTACCGCTGCCGGCCAGTACGACGACGGAGCGTCCGTAGGTGCCGCCGGTCGCCGAGAGCTCACCGGCCGCGGCCTGTGCGAGGCCGTGCGCTGCCCGCTGCATCAGCTCATCACCGAGGCCGGCCTCAAGCAGCGGGGATTCCGCCGCCCGGACCGAACTCCCGGTATAAGCACTAAGCACCCTTAGGATCTTACCGGGTGACGCCGGGATCTTCCCCCTCGGCCACGACCATGGCCGTTGCAACGTCCCCGTCGTGGCTCAGCGACAGGTGCCAGCGGTGCACGCCGCGTGCGTCTGCAGCCGCCAGCACCGTCCCGGACACCTGGACGAACGGGCTGCCGTTGACGTTGAGGCCGACCCAGCAGTCCTGCCAGTTCATACCCGCGGGCGCGCCGAGGGCCTTCGCGACTGCTTCCTTCGCCGCGAACCGCGCCGCGAGCGAGCGGGTATTCAGTTCACGCTCCGCCGCCACGAACAGCCGGTCGCGCAGCCCGGGCGTGCGCTGCAATTGCCGCTCAAACCGGGGTACATCCACCACGTCCACTCCGATGCCGATGATCATCGGGAGGGCCTATTCAACCGTGACGGATTTGGCGAGGTTACGGGGCTGGTCGACGTCGTAACCCTTGGCGGTGGCCAGCTCCAGGGCGAAGATCTGCAGTGGGACGGTGGTGAGCAGCGGCGCCAGCAGCGTGGTGGTCTGCGGCACGTGGATGACGTGCTCGGAGAATGCGGCCACGGACTCATCTCCCTCCTCGGCGATCACAATGGTGACGGCGCCGCGGGCGCGGATCTCCTGGATATTGGAGACCACCTTCGCGTGCAGGGAGTCGCGGCCACGCGGGGACGGCAGGACGACGACGACGGGCTGGCCCTCTTCGATCAGCGCAATCGGGCCGTGCTTGAGCTCGCCGGCGGCGAACCCCTCGGCGTGGATGTAGGCGAGCTCCTTGAGCTTGAGCGCACCCTCCATGGCCACAGGGAAACCCACGTGGCGGCCCAGGAACAGCACCGACTTGGCGTTGGCCATGTCCCGGCCGAGCTTCTTGACGGCGTCCGAGTTGTCGAGAACCTGCTGGATCTTGGCGGGCATCTCGCCGAGATCGCTCATGACGGCGTTGATCTCGTCGCGGAACTTGTTGCCGCGCAGCTGGGCAAGGTAGAGACCCAGCAGGTAGGCGGCGGTGATCTGTGCCAGGAACGCCTTGGTGGAGGCAACAGCGATTTCCGGGCCTGCGTGCGTGTAGAGCACGGCGTCGGACTCGCGCGGGATGGTTGAACCGTTGGTGTTACAGATAGCAATCACCTTGGCGCCCTGCTCCCGGGCGTACCGGACGGCCATGAGGGTGTCCATGGTCTCGCCGGACTGGGAGATGGCCACCACGAGGGTCTTCTCATTGACGATCGGGTCCCGGTACCGGAACTCGTGGGAAAGCTCCACCTCGGTGGGGATGCGGCACCAGTGCTCGATGGCGTACTTGGCAACGGAGCCGGCGTAGGCGGAGGTTCCACAGGCCAGCACAACGATCTTGTCCACCGAGCGCAGGATGGACTCGTCGATGCGCAGCTCGTCCAGCACGAGGTTTCCCTTGGCGTCGGTGCGGCCCAGCAGGGTCTGGCCAACGGCGTCAGGCTGGTCGTTGATCTCCTTTTCCATGAAGGAGTCGTAACCACCCTTTTCCGCGGCAGCGGCGTCCCAGTCGACGTGGAATTCCTTGCCCTCGGCCGGGGCGCCGAAGAAATCGGTGATCGCCACCTCTTCGGGGGTGATGGTGACAACCTGGTCCTGGCCGAGCTCGACCGCGCGGCGGGTGAAGTCAATAAAGCCGGAAACATCGGAGCCCAGGAAGTTCTCGCCGTCGCCGAGGCCGACCACCAGCGGAGAGTTACGGCGGGCAGCCACCACCACGTCGGGGGAATCCTGGTGGATGGCCAGCAGCGTGAACGCGCCCTCCAGGCGCTGGCAGGCTTCCTGCATGGCCCTGGTCAAGGCGTCCTCGGTGCCGGCATCGGCCACGCGGCGGTAGATGCTGCCCAGCAGCACTGCGGCAACCTCGGTGTCGGTATCGGAGAGGAAGGTGGCGCCGGATTCGAGGAGTTCGGCCTTCAGCTCGGCGAAGTTCTCGATGATGCCATTGTGGATCAGGGCGAGCCGGCCGTCGTCGGCCAGGTGGGGGTGCGCGTTCTGGTCGGTGGGTCCGCCGTGGGTGGCCCAGCGGGTGTGGCCGATTCCGGTGAGGGACTCGGGAAGCGGCTCGGCCTCCAGCTCGGCGATGAGGTTGGTGAGCTTGCCGGACTTCTTGCGGGACTGGATGCCCGCCTCGGTCAGGACTGCGACGCCCGCGGAGTCATAACCGCGGTACTCAAGGCGGCGGAGGCCTTCCATGACAACGTCAAGGGCGCCGTGGCTGCCGTTTGAATCGACGTCGTCGAGTACTGCGCTGCTGAGCGATGCGCCGCTATTACGGCCTACGTATCCTACGATTCCACACATGGGCTTAAGCGTACCTGCCGCGCGCTCCAACCCTTGTCCCGGCGCTGCGCGGGTGGTGCGGGTCACGGGCAGGGCCGCCGACCCGTTTGTTAATGCGCTAGCCAGAGGGCAGAATTCCAAGAGTGAGTGAGCGATCTCCCGGTACCGGGCCCACAGCTACGGTGGACGCCGGTGTCACCCCCTTCGTGGAACTGGACCGTTCCACGTGGGCGCGGCTGTCCAATGAGATCGAGTCACCGCTGAATGTCGAGGATGTCCAGCGGCTGCGCGGCTTGGGCGACGCCCTCAACCTCGATGAGGTGCGCGAGGTGTACCTGCCCCTCTCGCGGCTGCTTTCGCTGTACGTCTCCGCATCCCACCAGCTGCATGCGGCGACCAACACCTTCCTCGGTGAGCGCACCACCCGGACGCCCTTTGTGATCGGGGTTGCCGGTTCCGTGGCGGTCGGCAAGTCCACCACGGCCCGTGTGCTGCGCGAGCTCCTGCGGCGCTGGCCCGGCACCCCGAATGTGGAACTGGTGACGACGGACGGCTTCCTTTACCCCAATGAGGAACTGGAGCGGCGGGGCCTGATGCAGCGGAAGGGCTTCCCCGAGTCCTATGACCGGCGCCGGCTGCTGCGCTTTGTCAGCGAGGTCAAGAGCGGCGCCGAAGAGGTCCGCGCGCCCTGGTACTCCCACCTGACCTACAACATTGTGCCGGGCCGTGAGATTGTGGTCCGCCGCCCGGATGTGCTGATCGTCGAGGGGCTGAACGTCCTGGCTCCCGCCCGGATGAGGGCGGACGGACGGTCCGGACTCGCCCTGAGCGATTTCTTCGACTTTTCCATCTACGTGGACGCCAAGACCTCCTATATTGAGGAGTGGTACGTCCAGCGTTTCCAGTCGCTGCGCAGCGGCGCCTTCGCGAATCCGGAATCCTACTTCCACCGGTACGCCTTCCTCACCGACGAGGAGGCCCGCGAGACCGCACTCGGCATCTGGCGCCGCATCAACGAGCCGAACCTGATGGCCAACGTCCTCCCCACCCGGGGCCGCGCAACCCTGGTGCTCACCAAGGAAGCCGACCACTCAATCCGAAGAATGCTGCTACGAAAGACCTGACGAGCCCCCGGCCGCGCCGCCCCTTGTCCTTCTGGATAACGACGGCGGCACTCCTCGCTGCGCTCTCCGCCTGCGGCACTCCGCCGCCCACGGTCGAGGGCACTCCGTCGGCGGCCATCCCCGCGCCGTCCGCGACTGCCGTCTCGCCCACCCCCGGCGCCACCGGACCGGTCGAACCACCCGCAACACTTCCGCCCGGCACCATTCCCGCCCCCGCTCAGCGATCTCCGGGCACCGCTCCCACCACCGCAACGACCACGGCTCCCCCGCCCCCACGGCCGGAGCCGAGTGCGGCCGCGACCAGTTCACCGGCGACTCCTGCCACTGCTGCCCGGCCCGGCTCCGCCGAGCTGAGCGATCCGGCCTCCGTGACCGTGGTCGTCAACAAGAAGCGCCCGCTCGACCCCATCGACTACTTCCCCTCCGGACTGGTGCTGCCCGCGGTGCCGCTTGCCGTACAGGAGCCCAACGCGCTGCTCCGCGGTGACACCGCAGCCGCGGTTCAGGACCTTTTCGCCGCAGCAGCGGACGACGGCGTCGGCCTCACCCTGGTCAGCGGATACCGCTCCTACCAGGACCAGGTCTCCACCTACGAGCACTGGGTGGCCCAGAACGGCGGAGACACGGCCGCCGCCGACCGTATCTCGGCCCGGGCAGGCTTCTCCGAACACCAGACGGGACTGGCCTTCGACGTCGGCCAGGACGACGGCGCCTGCACCTTGTCCCCCTGCTTCGCGGACACGGCAGCGGGTCAGTGGATGGCAGCCAACGCGCATCGCTTCGGGTTCATCCTGCGGTACCCGGACGGTGCGGAAGGCATCACCGGGTTCTCCGGAGAGTCCTGGCACTACCGTTATGTGGGCCTCGACGTCGCCGAAGCCATGCGGGCTGAGGGAACCGTAACCCTGGAGGAGCACTTCGGGCTCCCGGCGGCTCCCGGGTACTGACCCCCCCGGAACGGCCCCCGGGTACTGAACCCCCCGGAACTTTCGGGCACCTATGGCGGGTCCGGGCGGCGTCAGCTCACCAGAGGTACGCGAAAGTTCCAGTAGCGTAAAGGCATGCTCAACGGTTTCAAGGAATTCATCATGAAGGGCAACGTCATTGACCTGGCGGTTGCCGTGGTTATCGGTGCGGCGTTCGGAGCGGTGGTGTCATCGCTGGTGGAGAACGTCCTCATGCCCCTGATCTCAGCTCTCGTCGGGTCGCCGAACTTCGATGATTTTGCGAAGGTGACCATCAACGGCAACGAGATCCTGTTCGGGGCGTTCCTCACCGCCGTCGTGAACTTCCTGCTGATCGCGGCCGCCGTCTACTTTGTCATCGTGATGCCGATGAACAAGCTCATTCACCGCCGTGACCGGAAGCTTGACCTGGAGGAGAAGGTCGAGGAGGTCGACCCGCAGGTAGCGCTCCTGACCGAGATCCGGGACAGCCTCCGCCAGCGTTCCTTCTGAGCGCTCAGATCCGAAAACAGCCGAAGGGCGGAGACTCATCTCTCCGCCCTTCGATCGCTATGTTGTGGCCGGTCAGGCAGGCTCCAGCGCCAGCTGGTTCTGCACAATCCCGGCCAGGGTCTCCGCGGTGCGCTCGGCGGTCACCATGTCGGCGGCTTCCACCATTACGCGCACAACGGGTTCGGTACCCGAGGGTCGCAGCAGCACCCGGCCGGTTTCACCAAGCGCGGCCTGCGCTTCACGGACAGCACGCTGCACCTCGTCGTCGCTGTTGACGCTGCCCTTGTCGACGCCCTTCACGTTGATCAGCACCTGGGGAAGCTTGGTCATGATCGTGGCGAGCTCCTTGAGGCTCCGCCCGGTCAGCGCAACCTGCGCCGCGAGCTGGAGGCCGGTCAGGACGCCGTCGCCGGTGGTTGCGTAGTCGGCAAAAATCACATGGCCGGACTGTTCACCGCCGAGGCTGAAACCGCCGTCGCGCATTCCTTCGAGGACGTACCGGTCACCGACCGCGGTCTCCCGCAGGCTGATCCCCGCCTCGCGGAGGGCGAGCTTGAGGCCGAGGTTGCTCATGACCGTGGCCACCAGGGTGCTGTCCTTCAGGCGGCCGGCCCCGTTGAGTGCAACGGCCATGATCGCCATGATCTGGTCACCGTCAACAACGGTTCCCTCGTGGTCGACCGCGAGGCAGCGGTCAGCATCGCCGTCGTGCGCAATTCCGAGGTGCGCGCCGTGTTCCAGCACCGCGGCCTGGAGCAGCTCAAGATGGGTGGAGCCGCACCCGTCATTGATGTTGTTGCCGTCCGGGTCCGCACCGATCACAACGATTTCCGCGCCGGCATCCGAGAACACCTGAGGGGAACATCCGCTGGCAGCGCCGTTGGCGCAGTCCAGGACCACCTTCAACCCGTCGAGACGGTGCGGGAGGGACTGCAGGAGGTGCACGATGTAGCGGTCTTCCGCATCCGCGAATCGCTGGATCCGGCCGACGTCCGGGCCGACGGGCCGGTGCTTGGGTGCGTTCAGTTCGGTTTCGATCGCGTCCTCGAGAGCGTCATCGAGTTTCTTGCCGCCGCGGGCGAGGAACTTGATGCCGTTGTCCGGGGCGGGATTGTGGGAGGCGGAGATCATGACGCCGAAGTCCGCGTCCAGATCCGCCACCAGGAACGCCGCGGCGGGGGTGGGCAGGACACCTGCGTCATAGACGTCGACGCCGGCACTGGCCAGGCCCGCTTCGACAGCAGCGGCAATGAAGTCGCCGCTGATCCGCGGATCGCGCGCAATGACAGCGGTGGGCCGCCGACCGTCGGCCTGCTGATGTCCGAGCACGACGGCGGCCGCCTGGGCAAGCTGAAGGGCAAGTTCTGCGGTGAGGAGGCCGTTCGCCTGACCGCGGACACCATCGGTCCCAAATAATCTAGTCATCGTGGTCCATCCTAGGTCAGATGAGCGTGAGCCCCATGGAGCTGCGGTTTAAAGGCGTTACGCCCGCCCGGCAACTGCCGAGCGGGCGTAACGGGTGAAGCAAAACTTTTCGCTCCGAGTGCTTGAGAAGCCAAGTTGCACAAGCGCGTGGAGCCAAGTGCTGGAAAAAGCCGAGGGGACCCGTTCGAAGACGCGCCAGCGGCTTTGAACGGGGAAGGCTTTTTCTAGCGCTTGGAGTACTGAGGCGCCTTGCGTGCCTTTTTGAGACCGGCCTTCTTGCGCTCGATGACGCGGGCGTCACGGGTCAGGAAGCCTGCCTTCTTGAGGGCGGGGCGGTTGTTGTCGCGGTCAATCTCGTTGAGCGCACGGGCAACACCGAGGCGCAGCGCACCGGCCTGGCCGGAAGGGCCACCGCCGTGGATGCGTGCAATGACGTCGTACGCGCCGTCGAGCTCGAGGAGCTTGAACGGATCGTTGACTTCCTGCTGGTGCAGCTTGTTGGGGAAGTAGTCAGACAGCTCGCGGCCGTTGACAATCCACTTGCCGGTGCCGGGCGTAACGCGGACGCGGGCAACGGCTTCCTTGCGACGGCCTACAGCGGAACCACCGACGGTGAGCGCAGGGCGCTCCTTGACGGGGGTCTCTGAGGCGGGTGCGGATTCCGAGGTGTAGCTTGTGAGCTCCTCGGTTGGTTCATTCAGCTCTTCAGTGTTCTGAGCCACGGTTCTCCTTGAGTGATTCTTAGTCTGTGGTGGCCAGGACTACTGAGCGACCTGGGTGATTTCGAAAGTCTGGGGCTTCTGGGCCGCGTGCGGGTGCTCCGCACCGCGGTAGACCTTCAGCTTGCCGATCTGCTGGGCAGCGAGGGAGGTCTTGGGCAGCATGCCCTTGATGGCCTTCTCCACAGCGCGAACCGGGTTCTTCTCCAGCAGCTCTGCGTAGTTGACGGACTTCAGGCCACCCGGGAAACCGGAGTGGCGGTAGGCACGCTTCTGCTCGAGCTTGGCGCCGGTGAGGGCAACCTTCTCGGCGTTGATGATGATGACGAAGTCGCCCATATCCATGTGGGGGGCAAAGGTCGGCTTGTGCTTTCCGCGCAGCAGTGTTGCGGTCTGGCTGGCAAGACGGCCTAGGACAACGTCGGTGGCGTCAATGACGTGCCACTGGCGGTTGATGTCGCCGGGCTTCGGGGTGTACGTACGCACGGTTTTTGCCTTCGTTTCTTGTCTACGGTGACGCCGGCGTTCTGAAAGGAAAACCTCCAGATACCAACGCAGCTGATGCATGCGTTACCGGGACTTCAGGTGAGGACTGAAACTGGACCGGTGATCCCTGGGTTCTCGGCCATTTCCGCGGACCAGGTAGCTCTGCAACTGAGCCGCACGCGGACATGGACGTATCGAGATGGGACACGCACAACGACTTCCAAGATTAGCGTGCACCGACCCCACCGGTCAAAACGCGGGTCAAAACATGGGTACTGCCCCGTGAAACCTTGAGCATAGGATGGCAGGAGGTTGATCGAGGGGGTAGGGCAACGAGGTGAAGCTGGTCCATCTTGCTTCGCGCCGTTCCGACGCCCGTCGCAGCCTTCTGGCCATCATAGCGCTGACGCTCGCGGTCCTGACGGCGGTCCTTGCCGGGATCAGCGGCACCACCCACCTCGCGGCCACCGGGGCCCTGCGCTCCCTCGCTGCAACCTCCGGCTCCGGCTCCGGCTCCGGCTCCGGCTCCGGCTCCGAGGGATTCTTCAGGATCCACACCTCCCAGTCCGACGACGCCACCGAACAGCAGCGCGCCGCTGAAGAAGCCTTCGCGGAGCTCGGACTAACCAACGGTCTGGAAATCTCCACAGCACCCTATTCTCCGCCCCGCCCGTTGGTGCCCTCCGGCGGCAGCGCCACCAACCTGCCGTCCGATCTCACCTTCCTGCCGGTCGGCTGGACCCCGACGACGACGCCGGCAGCCGGCTCCCTCGAACCCTTCGCCCCGGACGGGACAACCCTGGACGGGACAACCCCGGGAGGGACAACCGAGAGCGGCCACGTCCCCGCCGCTCTCGAAGCCCCGACGGCGGACGCGCTCGGACTGGCACCCGGCGACACCTTCGCGGTCGAGGGCGCGGACGGCACGGTCCGGCTCGAACTGGTGGCCGCCCTGAAGCCCACCGGCCCGGATGCCGCCTTCCTGGACCCCGTGCCCGTCCAGGGAGCGGAGACGGTGCCGACCGTCGTCGTCGTTCCTCCGGACGCCATCCCCAGGCTGACCGGTGATCCGAAAGTCCAGTGGGTCTTCACCGTGGACGCGGACACGGCGGACGCGGCCGGGCTGACCCGGCTCGCTGAGGGTTTGCGCCAGCTGCCGCAGCGGCTCGGCAGTGATACGGCGGTGAACAGCGGCGGCGTGGTTCCGTCCGGAGGGCTCGCGGGCCTGCTCTCGTCCGCGGCCGACGCAACGCAGTCCGTCCGGGCTGTCCTCCCGATTGCGCTCGTGGTGCTCGTTGCGCTGAGCGCCGTGACCGTCGTCCAGTTCGCGCGGCTGCTCACCGGCACCCGGGCAGCCGAGGACCGGCTGCTGGACGCCCGCGGCCTGGCCCTGGGCCAGCGCGCCGCCGTCGCCGCGCTGGAGATAGTGCCGCTGGCTGTCGGGGGTTGCCTGCTAGGGTGGGCCGCCGCCGTCGTGCTGGGGCCGCCGCTGTCCGCCGGCGGTGAGACCGGGTATGTCGAGGGGATCGGCGGGTTCGCGGCGGCGAGTTGGATGGTTCCGCTGCTGTGCGCGGGCATCGCGGCCGGAGTCTTTGTGGGCGACGCGGTGCTTGCCGGGCTTCGCGAACAGAACCCTCAGCTGGACGCGGTGCGGACGGCGCGGGTTGCATCATTCAGCGTGCTCGCGGTGCTGCTGACGGCGTCAGCGCTCTCGCTCTGGCAGTTCCTGCTGTACCGGTCGCCGCTCGTGGAGTCCGGCGGCGCGCTGCGGGTGAATCCGCTCGCTGCACCGGCACCCGCGCTGCTGCTCCTCACGGGTGCGGCGCTGGCTCTGGTGGTCAGCGGGTGGCTGGCCCGCGGGGCGGAGCGGTCCCTGGCATCCCGGCCCCGGCTGGGCGTGCTCCTGGCTGCGCAGCAGGTGTCGAGGCGGGCAGCGTCCTACATCATTCCGATCGTGCTGGTCACCGTCACAGTGGGCACCGCGACGTTCACCGCCGCGTACGCGCAGACCACAGCCCGGTCCCAGGACGCGGCGTCGCAACTCGGCAACGGTTCCGACGTCCGCATCACGCTTCCCGGGCCGCAGGTGGTGCGCTCCGCGGAGGACATTCCCTCGCTGGTTCGCTACACGGACGGCGGGGCTGTGACGGCGGGGTCGCTCGCATTCCGCAGCGAGGCACGGCTGGCGTCCATCAGCGCTCCCCTGCTCGCGGTCGATGCGTCGGCGCTGCCGGGCCTACTCACCGCCGGCCGCAGCCTGCTGGATGTGGACGGGCTCTCCGCCGCTCTCGCCTTCGAGCCGCCGGCGCCCGAACCTGCGCTGACCCTGACGCCCTCGGCAACCCAGGTGCGGATGCAGTTCACCTCAAGAGGCACCCCCCAGGATGGGGGAACAGCCGACGACGGCGCCGCCTCCCGCGCCGCCTCCGTCACCGCCTGGATCCGGACGGAGGCCGGAGACCTTGTGCCCGTTCCGGCGGGATCTTTGGCACTGTCCGGTGCAGGCGATCAGGCACACTCGCTGTCCTTCGCGCTCCCGGAGGGGCTGCGGCCGGGCGCGCTAATTGCAGTTGACCTCAGCCTCGAGCCGTCCGCCGTTGAACGCGGGTACGAGCTGGAGCTCACCGGTGTCTCCAGCGACGGCGGGATCGGGAACGGTCAGGGCCGCTTCATCGAGGATCCGACCCTCGGGCTCGCGCAGGACGCTTTCAATGCAGGGCCCTCCGGGATTGAGCCGCTCGATGAGGGGGTCGGCGTGCGATTCCCCGCGGAGGGTTCGGCGTTCGGCACTACGGAGGCCCGCCTGCTGGCCGGGGAGGGGGCGCCGCTTCCCGTGGCGCTCACCGATCAGCTGCTGGCGGATCTGGACCTGGCTGTCGGGGATCCGGTCTCGCTGCGTCCCGGCGGCGTGGAAATCGACGGCGTTGTAGCCGCGGCAGCCCCCGTCCTTCCCGGGACCACGGACAGTTCGGCGGCGCTGGTTGACCTGCAGGCCTACAGTCATGCGTCCCTGGCCGTCTCCCCCGCGCCTCCCCGGGCCGGGGAAATCTGGCTCTCCTCGACCGACCGGGACGCCGCTGCCGCGTCAGCCGCGCAACTCGCCGGGCCGGGCGCCGCGGTCTCCACCGCGGACAACAGCCTCACTGGACGGTTTCTGGCGCCGGCTCCGGCATCGCTGTGGATCGGCGCCCTCGGTGCGCTGCTGATCGGCGGCGCCGCCCTGGCCGCGAACCTTCTGACCCTCGTGCAGTCCCGCCGGTCGGAGGTCGCCGTCCTGCGAGCGCTCGGCATGCAGGCGCGGGACCAGGTGCGCGGGCGCCGGTGGGAGGTGCTCAGTGTCGGCGGTGCCGCCGTCGTGCTGGGTCTGCTGACGGGGCTGGGTGTGGCGGCACTGACCGTGCCGCTGCTCGCACAGGCGGTGGTGGTGAACGCCTCGGAGGCCCTTCAGGCACCGTTATCCGTCGCCGCGCTGCCGCTGCTGGGCGTGCTCGCCGGCCAGGTGCTGATCCTGGTGCTCGCAGCCTGGTTCTACGGCGAGCGCGTCAGGCGTCAGGCGCTCGCTCCGGCGGTGGCGGTGGAGGCGCCGTGACCCTGTACCGGCTGCTGCACCGCCAGTTCCGGCGCTCCCGGTGGCCGTCGGTGCTGCTGGCGTCCATTGTGCTGGTGGTGTCCGCGTTGCTGTGCGCGTGGCCGCGGGCGGTGGACGCCATGTACACGGCGGACCTGCGTGAGTCCGTGGCGGAGTTGGCCGGGTCGCAGCAGGCGGTCCGCGCGTTCAGCTCCGCCTTCCCGCCGGCGGAGGACTTGAACCGCACCTTCACCGAGGCCGAGGACGGCGGCCGCACAGCCGATGCCCTTACCGACATCCGGGAGGGCCTCGCCCAGCCACTCGCCTCCGTCCTTGGCGAGGGGCGCTGGCTTGCGACGGGAGTCGGCTCCCGGGTCACGCCCCTGCCGGAGGGTATCCGCGAACTGATACTGAACTACGCGGCCGATATGCAGGCGCTTGAGCACCTCGAGCTCAGGGAAGGCGAGCTTCCCGGGCCTCCACCGGCGGAGTATGGCGGAGAGCCGGTGGAGATCCTGCTGTCGCAGGCCTCGGCGGAGTCCGCCCGGTGGCAGGTGGGCGAGGAACGGAACATCACCGTCCTCCTGCGCGGCTCCGCTGACGGGGACAGCCGGGAAGTTCGGGAACAGCCCGTGGTCCTCAGCGGAACCTACGCTGCGAAGGACCCCGGTTCGCCCTACTGGAGCCTCAACAACTCGCTGCTCACGGCGGCGGAGGACTTCAACCCGGACACCGGGACGGCGGTCAATGCAACGGCCTTCATCTCCCCCGCAGCCTTCCCCTTCCTCGCGCCGGCTGTCGACCACGTGCAGACGTCCTACTGGTATCCGGTCTCCACCGATACCCTCACCGCGGGCACCGCCGGGCAGACGGCAGCCCAGCTGCGCGAATTACTCGGCACCCCGCAGCACGTTCCGGCCGCCGTTTCTCCCGGACCCACTGTGGTGTTCGGCTCGGAAACGCCTGCCGCGATGGCGGACGCTACCCAGCGGGCCGCATCCACCCACCAGATCCTGGCGCTCCTCGCGTCCGGGCCGCTGGGCGTCTGCGTGGCCACCGCAGCGCTTGCGGTACGCCTTCTCCTCGAACGACGGCGGGGCGCGCTGGCCCTCGCCTCGGCACGGGGAGCGGGTGACCTGCAGTTGCGCGGTGCCCTGGCACTCGACGGGCTCCTCATCGGCGTCCCGGCCGCCGCGCTCGGTGCCCTGGCGGCGTTCCTCCTGGTGCCGGTGCCGTTCTCACCGGCGCATCTTCTCTGGCCGGTGCTGGCGGCTTTCCTGCCCGCGGTGCTGATGGCGGTGCAGCACCGTCCGGAGGTGCAGACCCGGCAGGACCTTACCTCCTCAGCACGGAACCGGTGGCGCGTGAGTGCGGAGGCCGCCGTCGTCGTGCTGGCTGTAACCGCAACCATTCTGCTCACCGGGCGCGGGCTGGTGCGGGGGTCCCTGGAGTACGGGGAGGTTGATCCGCTGCTGTCCGCGACGCCGCTGCTCATTGCGCTGGCCGTCGGCGTGCTGGTGCTACGGCTGTATCCGCTGCCGCTCCAGGAGTTCGCGCGGATCCGGCGGCGGAGTCCGGGCCTGGTGGGGTTCCTCGGGGCATCGCGTGCGGTGCGGGCGCCCGGCGCCGGGCTGGTGCCGGTGCTCGCGCTGGTGGTGGGGCTCGCCGTCGTTCTCCTCTCCGGTGTGCTGCTGTCCACGTTCCGTGAGGGTGTCACCGCTGCGGCGGAGTCCCGCGTCGGTGCGGACCTGCGGATCCAGGGGCCGCCGTTCGATGGAGACCAGGTGGAGCAGATCCGGTCGGTGGAGGGCGTCGCGTCGGTAGCGGCGGTGACGGATCTGGGGAGGCTCCGGACGGAGACGGGCGGGCGCCAGACGAAGGACGTCGATCTCCACGCCGTCAGCCCTGATGCCCTGCTGGGAGTGCAGGAGGACCTCTCCGGCGCGTTTCCTGCGGACGTGTTGAACGCCCTCTCGGAGCGCGCATCTGGGGACGCATTGCCCGTGGTGGTGTCACCGGCGCTGGAGCTCGAGGAGGGCACCACTCTTGAGCTGCGTTACCGCGGTATGTACGTGGAGGCGGAGGTAGTGGGAACCGGCCCGGCGGAAGTGGTGTTTTCCTCCTCCACCGCGTGGGCGCTGGTTGACGAGGCAACGATCGGCGCTGTGGAGGAGCGGACGTTCCAGCCGTCAGTACTCCTGGTGGACCTGCACGACGACGCCGGCTCTGTGACGGACGCTGTCGCTGAGATCGCCGGTGGGCCGGTCCTGCAACAGACGCCGGGGGAGCAGGTTGAGCGGGTTCTGGCGTCCGCGTCCGGGCGGGGGCTGCAGCTTGGTTTGTGGGTTGTCATTGGAGCAATGGCCGTCCTGTGCTCGCTCACGGTCGTCATGACCGCGGTGGTGAATGCGCCGGCGCGCAACCGGCTGATCGCCCTCCTGCGCACGCTCGGATTCCCACAGCGGCGGGATGGTGCGCTGATGCTCTGGGAGCTTGGTCCGATGACCGGCGCCGCGATGCTGGCGGGGACCATGCTGGGGTTGTTGCTGCCGCTCGTGATTCTGGGCGCACTCAACCTGTCAGCATTCACCGGCGGCAGCGTTGAGCCCGCGCTGGCCCTGCACCCGGGGCTGCTTCTGGGGTTGATGGCGGGATTCCTGCTGGTGGTGGCGGCGTCGGTTGTTGGCGCGGTTACTGCCGGCAGGCGGCAGCGATTGGCAGCGGTTCTTGGTGGAACGGATATCTGAGGTGGGCACAATGATGACCAGTACGCAGCCGCACATCCTGTGCGAGGACGTGGTGCGGATCTTCAAGGGTGAAGGCATTGAAGTGCAGGCCCTTCAGGGTCTGAACCTGACGGTGATGCCTGGTGAGATGACCGCCGTCGTGGGTGCATCCGGGTCCGGGAAGTCGACGCTGCTCACCATCCTCTCCGGGCTGGACCGTCCCACCGCGGGGAAGGCGCAGGTGGCTGGCGTCGACCTGCTGGGACTCAGCCGCAGGGAACGCTCGCGGTATCAGCGGGAGACCGTCGGGTTCATTTGGCAGCAGACGCCGCGGAACCTGCTGCCGTACCTGACCGCTGCGGAAAACGCGGCCCTGCCTCTGGCGATCACGGGGCGGAGGAACCCGGACGCGCGCGTCACTGAACTGCTCGAGCTGACCGGTGTGGCGCACTGCCGGGACCGCCGTCCGGGAGAAATGTCCGGCGGGGAGCAGCAACGGGTGGCTCTCGCCGTCGCGCTGTCCAACCAGCCGAAGGTGATTCTGGCGGACGAGCCGACCGGCGAGCTGGACGAGCGCACCTCCGCCGAGGTGCTCGAGGCGATGCGGCGGGTGAATGAGGAGCTGGGCACCACCACGCTGATCGTCACGCATGATCCCACCGTGTCGGGGCATGTGAAGCGCACGGTGCAGATCCGTGACGGCCGCTGCTCCACGGAGACCCTGCGCCGGACCGGCCTGAATAACGACGGCGATGAGCACCTGATTGCCGAGGAGTTCGCGGTGATCGACAGGGTTGGGAGGCTGCAGCTGCCGCAGGAGTTCATGGAGAGTCTGGACATGAAGGACCGGGTGCGGTTGGGGTTGGAGCCGGATCATGTGCGCGTGACGCCGGCGGACACCCGGACTGATTCGGAGGAAGCCCGATGAGCGGGGCTGCTCCTGCGCTGCGGGCGGTCGGGGTAACGAAGTCGTATGGCTCCGGCGAGAGCGCTGTGCGTGCGTGCACGGACGTCTCGCTGTCCGTCCGGCCAAGCGAGTTGCTGGTGGTGAAGGGGCCTTCCGGATCCGGTAAGACGACGCTGCTGAACTGCGTCGGCGGGCTGGACGAGCCGGACAGTGGGAGTGTCTTCGTCGGGGATCTTGAGCTGACGGCGATGCGGGAGTCCGACCGGGTGGCGCTGCGGCAGACGCACCTCGGGTTTGTGTTCCAGTCCTTCGGCCTGATTCCGATCCTCAGTGCCGCGGAGAATGTCGAGGTGCCGATGCGGCTTGTCGGGATGCCGTCAGCCGAGCGGCAGAAACGGGTAGATGAGCTGCTGGAACTCGTGGGCCTGGCACAGCACCGTCACCAGCGGCCGGCCGAACTTTCCGGTGGGCAACAGCAGCGGGTTGGGCTCGCGAGGGCTCTGGCGAACCGGCCGAAGGTGCTGATCGCCGACGAACCCACGGGGCAGCTCGACAGCGTGACCGCCGGCGCCATGATGGATCTGGTGAGCGACCTGGTCCGCAGCCATCGGGTGGCGGCCATCGTGACCACCCATGATCCGTTGCTGGTGCAGCGTGGGGACCGGGTCCTGGAGCTGCACGACGGGCGACTGCAGCTCCCGGAAAGCGGTACGTAAGCGCAAGAAAGGCGCAAGAAAGAGCGCAGGAAAAGGGTCCACGGTTAGGGTTCGCGCAGGATTGGTTCAAGCCCGGTAATAACGGGGTTTTCCACTGCTAATTTTTTTCTCAGAGCTGGTGAACGCCAGCCACCAGCACCTCGTACACAGGAGAACCCCAAAATGCTCGCTTCATTCTTCGCAGACACCAAGTCCATCATCAAGTCCCGCATGGGCCGCGACGAGACCGGCGCCACCGCCGTTGAGTACGGCATCATGGTTGCCCTCATCGCCGTCGTCATCATCGCAGCTGTCACCCTCCTCGGTGGCGGGCTGAAGGGCACCTTCGAGCAGGCTCAGTGCAGCATCAGCGGTAAGACCTACACTGCCGCTACCTCTACCGCAGCCTCTACCTGCCTCTAATTCATAGTTCGCAGGCTGGGCGAGGAGAAAGCTTGCCCAGCCTGCGAACTATCCCACCATCTATTACTAGGGGGCAGAGGAGTTGAAGGAGCGTAAAGAACGCGGTGCCGTCGCTGTCGAAATGGCGCTCCTCCTTCCGGTTCTCGTTCTGCTTCTCCTCGGCATCATGGAGTTCGGCCGGGCCTACAACGCCCAGGTGACGCTGACCAACGCTGCCCGTGAGGGCGTGCGCGTCATGGCGATTACCAATGTCCAGGCAGATGCAGTGGCTGCCGCAAAAGCAGCGGCCTCCACATTGAAAATCACCGACACCAATCCGACCTTCACGTTCACTTTTACCCAAGGCGCAACGTCGTACACCACGTGCGCCGCTGGTCGGCAGGTAACTATGACGATGGTCTACACACTCGATTCTCTGACGGGAATCGCCGGCCCATTCTCGATGAGAGGCAAAGGGGCGATGCAATGCGGCGGATAGCATCTGGGCAGGACCGTGAACGCGGCGCTGCCGCAGTCCTCGTTGCACTTCTCATGGTCGTCCTGCTCGGGTTCGGTGCCCTCGCGGTTGATGTCGGACTTCTTTACTCCGAGAAGGCACAACTCCAGAACGGCGCCGATGCAGGCGCCCTCGGTATCGCGCAAGCGTGCGCCAAGAACACCGCGGACCCGAAGTGCGCCACTACCTCGCCACTCGCGAAGGAACTGGTGGACAAGAACTCGCTGGACAGCCTCAGCAACGTCCAGTCGATCGCCCTGGACGTTCCGAACCGCAAGGTCACCGTCACTGCGGACCCGCTCGAGGCGGGGCGCGCTGACAATGATGTCTCGCTCTACTTCGCCGGCGTTCTCGGCATCGACTCATCTTCCGTCGTTGCAAAGTCGACGGTTGTGTGGGGCAGCCCCAGCAAGGGAACAACGCCCTTTCCGCTGGCCATCTCAAAGTGTCAGGTAACTACTCTGCTGATAGATGGCAGCCAGCAGCTTATCCAGAGCCACGGCAGCAATGCCAACGATGATTGCCCCACCACCAGTTCAGGTGGTGATACCCCGGGCGGCTTCGGGTGGCTGGTCCAGGACCCGGGCAAATGTGGCGCCTACATTGACCTTGACCTCAACGAGAGCGGAGCTGATACCGGCAACGACGGTCCTACGAACTGCGATGCCGTCCTGAACCAGTGGGCGGCAGACATCAACGCCGGGAAGAACGTCATTGTGCTTCTTCCTGTCTTCAAATCCGTATCGGGCACAGGATCGGGAACGTCCTACGATGTGGAAGCCTTCGCTGCTTTCAAGGTGGAAGGCTGGAAGTTCGCTGGTTCAAGTACGTTGCCGCTGACATTCCGCAACAGGACGGAGTGGGCAGGGACCAACGCGTGTTCCGGTTCATGCCGAGGCATCATCGGACGTTTTATTACCTACACGGCGCTGTCCAGCGACTATGAACTGGGGCCCGTCACGCCCTATGGCGCCACTGTTGTCAAACTCACCAGCTGATTTCAATTTCTAGTATCTGGAGCTCCCTGTGAAGTCCCGCCTCATCGCCGGCGTCGCCGCTATTGTCCTCGCCCTCGTCGGAGCGGTCATGGTATTTGCCTATGCCAACCGCGCCGACGCCCGTGCCGTTGAGGACCTCGAACCGGTCGACGTCCTGGTGGTTCAGGCTGAAGTTCCGGCTGGCACGCCGGTTGCGGATCTCGCCGCCTCCGTGGCAACCACCCAACTGCCGGGCAAGTCGGTCGCTGACACGGCGCTCCCCAATCTCGATAACACCGTGGGTATGGTAACCGCAGTTGACCTGGTGCCCGGTGAGCAGCTTGTGGCAGAGCGGCTGGTCAAGCCCGAAGACCTCGTGACCCCTGGGTCTGTAGAAGTTCCCGCGGGGCTGCATGAAGTATCCATCCTTGTTGAGCCGCAGCGCATCGCCGGTGGGCGGGTTGCTCCCGGTGACTACGTCGGCGTGTTCATGTCCATGGGCGCGGGCGGATCCGAAGGAGAAGAGGAAGGCGGGGAGTCCTTGGGTAGCGAAAAGTCCACCCAGCTGGTTATACCCAGAGTTCTTGTCTCGTCCGTGCAACGCGCCCCAGAGCCCGCGCCCGCCGCAGAAGGCGTGGAGATGACCGAGGAAGAAATAGCAGCAGCAGAGGCCGAGGCTCTGCCGAGCGGTTCCCTGATGGTGACCATCGCCCTCAATCCGGACCAGGCAACCCGACTGGTCTTCGCCAGCGAATTCGAGTCCATCTGGCTCAGCAAGGCAACCGCCGCAGAAGGCGATGCGCCACCATTCATTGTCAATGACGAGGGACTGTATCGATGAGCCGCTTTCTCCTCATCACGGCCGACGTCTCCTTCGAGGAGAAACTCCGCCTTGCGACGGCGGGAGCGCTGGCCGGCGATGTGCTGACCTTCAGTCCGGATCTGGTCGCCCAGCCGGAAGACGTCCTGGACCTACTGACGGTCCAGCAGCCGGAGGTGCTGGTCCTCGGGCCCGGCGTGCCGCTGGACGGTGCGGTACGCCTGGCCACCATTGTCGATGTCCGTTTCCCCAACCTGAGCATGGTGCTCGTCGCTGAGGAAAACGCCGACGTGGTGCTCTCCGCTATGCGGTCGGGCATCCGCGACGTCATCGATCCGACGTCCGATATCCCGAGCATCAGGCTGCTGCTTGAACGCGCCTGCCAGGCCTACGCCAGCCGCCACCGCGCAGAACACGTACAGAGCGTCGCCAAGCAGGACCAGGGGATGGTAATCGGCGTCTTCTCCCCCAAGGGTGGAGTGGGCAAAACCACCATCGCGACCAACCTCGCGGTGGGGCTCGGCAAGCTCGCACCCATGGGCGTTGTACTCGTGGACCTCGACCTGCAGTTCGGCGACGTCGCCTCCAATCTCTACCTCACGCCCGAGTACTCGGTGCTCGACGCCGTGTCAGGATCCGCAAGCGAGGACACCATGGTCCTGAAGGCGTTCCTGACGCCGCACCCGTCGGGAATCTACGCGCTGTGTGCTCCGTCAAATCCTGCCGATGCTGACAGCATCTCGGCCGATCAGCTGGCGGTCCTCATCCAACAGTTGACCTCAGAATTCCCCTACGTGGTCATCGACACCGGGCCTGGGCTCACCGAGCACAGCCTTGCAGCGCTCGAGCAGTGCACGGACGCGGTCTGGGTTACCGGCATGGACGTCCCCAGCGTGCGCGGGTTGCGCGCAGGCCTCAACGTTCTCGGCAAACTCGACCTTTTTCCTGAGTCCCGCCACGTTGTCCTTAATTTTGCCGATTCGAAAACCGGATTGTCGGTCCAGGACGTCGAAGCAACCCTTGGCGCACCCGTGGATATCTCGATTCCCCGCTCGCGCGGACTCTCCCTGGCCACCAATCGGGGAATACCGCTGCTCCAGAATGATGTGCGCGACCCCGCCACCAAAAAGCTTCGTGGCCTGGTCCAGCGCTTCGATCCGAAATGGCGGGCAACCAGCCAGCGCAAGCTCCACCGGAGAGTGGTTATCTGATGAAACTTTCGGAACGCCTGCAGCAGGCAGACCCGTCAGCCCCCGTCAAAAGCGCGCCTCCGCGTAAACCTGAACCTGCAGCGTCTGCACCGTCTGCCGGGGAAACCCCCTCGACCACCTATCAGAGTGCCGTCGTCGTCGGCTCCCCCAGCACCGGACCGGAAACCCACGGCAGCCGTGTAGACGTTTTCGCCGGGCTGAAGCAGCGTGCGGCTGAAGCGCTTTACGAGCGTATGGGCGCCCGTTTCAGTGACTCCACCCTCAAGGAAGAAGACCTTCGCGTGGTGGCGCGCGAAGAGCTGAGCCAGGTGATTGACGCCGAGCAGGTTCCGCTCACTCCGGACGAGCGCCGCCGCCTCATTCAGGATGTCGCCGACGATGTGCTTGGCTTCGGACCCCTCCAGCGGCTGCTGGACGACGAGGACATCAGCGAGATCATGGTGAACCGGGCAGACCAGATCTACATCGAACGCCGCGGCAAACTGGTCCTCGCCGACACCCGGTTCAAGTCCGAGGAGCACCTGCGCCGGGTGATCGAACGCATTGTCTCCAAGGTCGGCCGCCGCATTGACGAGTCCTCCCCCTTTGTGGACGCGCGCCTCGAAGACGGCTCCCGTGTCAACGCCGTGATCCCGCCGCTGGCCGTGAACGGCTCCTCGCTCACCATCCGTAAGTTCAGCAAGACGCCGCTGACGGTGCAGAACCTCATCAATTTCGGAACGCTGACCCCCGAGATGGCCGAACTGCTTGACGCGTGCGTCAAGGCGAAGCTGAACATCATCGTGTCCGGCGGCACCGGTACCGGTAAGACGACGCTGCTCAACGTGCTCTCTTCCTTCCTGCCCCACGGCGACCGCATCGTCACCATCGAGGATGCCGTGGAGCTCCAGATCCAGCAGCAGCACGTGGTGCGCCTTGAAAGCCGGCCCCCAAACACCGAAGGCAAAGGGGCGGTCACTATCCGCGACCTCGTCCGCAACTCCCTGCGTATGCGCCCCGACCGCATCGTGATCGGTGAGGTCCGCGGCGGCGAATCCCTCGACATGCTCCAGGCGATGAACACCGGCCACGACGGCTCGCTGTCCACCGTGCACTCCAACTCTCCCCGGGACGCTGTCGCGCGGTTGGAGACCCTCGTGCTGATGGCCGGTATGGATCTGCCGCTTCGAGCTATCCGTGAACAGATAGCGTCCGCTGTTCATCTCGTTATCCAGATCTCCCGCCTTCGGGATGGCAGCCGCCGCATCACCCACGTCACCGAAATTCAAGGCATGGAGGGCGACGTCGTCACTCTCCAGGATGCCTTCGTGTTCGATTACTCGGCGGGTGTGGATTCCTCCGGCCGCTTCCTGGGCAAACCTATCCCCACCGGCATCCGCCCACGCTTCATGGAGCGCTTCGAAGACATGGGCATTACCGTTTCTCCGGCAGTGTTCGGTGCTGCGCTGACCGGCCGGAGGTAGCGCCATGATGCTGGTGTTCCTGTACGGGACGGCGTTGGTTCTTGCGGCGCTCGGACTACTCTTCTTCGCTACGCGACCGCACCAGTCCGCGGTCCCTTTGGACCGTCGTCGTCCACCGGTTGAGGAGTCAGACTCCAAGCTCACCCGGTTCGCGGGATCAGCGGTGAGGGCCGTGGAGCGATTCCTGAAGAAGCGGCCGCAGCGGCTCTACCGTCCCGAGCTACTGGAATTGGCCGGCGTACGACTGACGCAGGCGGACATGTTCCTGCTTGTCATTGCCGGCGGCCTCGGCGGACTGGCCCTCGGACTCGTGGTGGGCAGTCCTGTGCTGGGGGTCCTGTTTCTCCTTCTGGCTCCGCTAGTGGCCCACCTCGCACTGATCTTCCGCATCGCCCGAAGGCGTGCGAAGTTCGAAAACCAGCTCGGCGATACCCTGCAGCTTCTCACCGGCGGCCTGCGGGCCGGCCACAGTATTCTGCGGGCTATCGACGCCGCCGCTATCGAGGCCGACGCTCCCACCTCGGACGAGATGCGCCGCGTTGTCACGGAGACCAGCCTGGGCAAGGACCTGCTTGCGTCCCTGACCGACACCGCCAACCGCATGGAGAGCGAAGACTTCACCTGGATAGCCCAAGCTATCCAGATCAACCGCGAGGTCGGCGGAGACCTGGCGGATGTTCTTGACCAGGTGGGCGAGACCATACGCGAGCGAAGCGAAATCAAGGGACAGATCCGTGCTCTCGCCGCGGAAGGAAAGTTCTCCGCATACATTCTCGTCGCGCTGCCGTTCGCAATCGGCGCCATGCTCGCCGTGGTGAGCCCCGGCTACGTCGACCCGCTGTTCGAAGAGCCGCTCGGCTGGGTCATGATCGGCGCCTCGGTGGTCATGATGACCATCGGCAGCCTGTGGCTGCGCAAAATCATCGATCTGAAGTTCTAGGAGGCCGGCGTGAATCCAGTGCTGTTGACATCCCTGCTGCTCGTCGCCGCTCCCCTCGGATACCTGGCGTGGGCTTTACTAGACCCCGGAAACAAGATCTACAAGAGCGTCCAGGCGAACCTCACCCGCGGCATAAGCGCGTCCGAGGAGGTCCGTAGTGACCGCTTCGGCGCTTTGGCGCGCATTGGATTCAGGCTGACGCCGGCGTCGTACATCGAGAAACTGGACAAGCTGCTCGCCCTCGCCGGGCGCCCCGCAACACTGCCCCTGGGGCGCGTGTTGGGCGCCAAGCCCGCGCTCTGCCTCGTCGGTGCAGGCCTGGGCTATCTCATGGCGAGCGCCGCCCAGAAACCCATGATCACCATGCTCGCAATCTTCCTGACCGTGCTCGGGTACTTCATTCCGGACCTCCTGCTCTACAGCAAGGGCCAGGAACGGCAGAAGGCCATGCAGCTGGAACTGGCGAACACCCTGGACCAGATGCTCATTTCGGTCGAAGCCGGCCTCGGTTTCGAAAGCGCCATGCAGCGGGCAGGCGAAACAGGTAAAGGCCCGCTCGCCGAGGAACTGGTCCGCACCCTGCAGGACATGCAGGTGGGCCGGAGCCGGCGCGAGTCCTACCTCGCTCTCGCGGACCGCACGACCATCCCGGAGCTCCGCAGCTTCGTCAAGGCGATCGTCCAGGCGGACGCCTACGGCATCGCGCTCAGCGGCGTCCTCCGTATCCAGGCGAAGGTGATGCGCGTCAAGCGGCGCCAGCGGGCCGAGGAAAAGGCCATGAAGCTGCCCGTGACCGTGCTGTTTCCGCTGCTGTTCTTCATTTTCCCCGTGCTGTTCATCATTATTCTCGGGCCGGCAATCATCAACGCCATTGCGACGTTCAGCGGCTCCTGAACTTCAAGTTCAGAGTCGCAGAGTGCGCAAGCCGAAGAATTCCGCAGGCTTTCCACAGCATCACCCGTTTCACCCACTTCTCCTAGATTCAGAAAGTAGCGTTAGCTCATGGCCCTCTCCTGCTGCAGCGCGGACGACAGTGACGCAGAACCCCTGCACTCTGTTGACGATGCTGATGCGCGGGGTGACCTGAGCGGCGGCGACCGCACAGACAGGACACCGCTGGTGGATCCTGATGTGCTCCATGATCTTGAGGATCAGCTCGACAGCGCCGCAGCCGCCCGGGCCTTTGTGCGCGATTACGTTGCTGTCTGGGATGAGCGGGAGCTGCGCCTCTCCTCGGCCGTTGCCCGCCAAAACCAGGCCGCGTCACTCGACGCAGTCCTCAGCCTCAAGATCACGTCCACCATGGTGGGAGCAACCCAATTGGTTGCGCTGGCACGCGGGCTGGAGAAACTGCTCCGGGAAGGCAGTCTTGACGAAGCTGCGGCGGTGCTACCCCACCTGCACCGCTGTGGGCTCCGCACCATGCGGGAACTGACGGTCATGCACCTTCAGAAGGACTAGACCCGAGACAAGATTCAGTCGGCGCGCCTCGGGACCAGACGATAGCCGACCCCGCGTACGGTCATCAGCCAGCGGGGGCTTCGGGGGTCCTCCCCCAGTTTCCGGCGCAGGTTCCCGATGTGAACCTCGATGGCACGTTCATCGGCTTCACTGATGTAGGTGTCGGTCCGGTAATACTGGCCCCGGACCACCCGCACCAGGTCTCCCTTGGTGCGGACGGCGCCCGCGCTGCGCAGCAGCTCATGGAGCAGATCGAACTCGCTGCGCGTCAGCACCAGTTCCTCGCCCCGCACGGTCACCGTCCGGGTGTCCTTATCCAGCACCAGACCGTTGTGGCGCAGAAGCGAGTCCGGCCGCGCCGGCGGTGCCGTTTCCTCCGCAGGAAGTGCCGCCGTCGTCGTTGGCTTCTCACTGGGAGGGCCACTCCGTGGCCGCCGCAGCATCGCGGCGATCCGTGCCCGCAATTCGCGTGGGCGGAACGGTTTGGTGACGTAGTCATCAGCGCCGGCCTGCAACGCGGTGAGCGTGTCGATTTCCTCGTCATGCGCAGTCAGCATGATCACGTAGCAGTCACTGAATCCGCGGATCCGGCGCAGCACCTCATAACCGTCGATGTCCGGCAGCCCCACATCAAGGGTGACCAGAGTGGGATTGTGCTCCTTGACGGCCTCAACCCCGCTGCGTCCCTCGGCGGCCGCCTGGACCACAAATCCGGATTGCGTCAGCACCGTGCTCAAAAGGTTGCGTACGTCGAGGTCATCCTCGATGACAACGGCTATACCTGGATCGGCCACTATTTCCTCCTGCCCCGACAGGACTTTTGTTCTAGCTGATCACAATTGGCGGACCAGCGCGACCGTCCTGAAACTGCCGCGTGTTTCACAGCATACGCGCGGACCCACCCCAGATAGGGAACTTTGTGAACCATCTGAGAGTTCTGGTTCCCCCGGATGCGCGAAGTAGGGCCATAATGGTCGTTATGTCGTGGTCTCAGAGGCATGTCCCCAGTGTTCTGTGCGCGTGCCAGGCGACATCATGAGTGAACGCGTGATGTACCTGAAAGCGAAGCACCTCTATTCAACCCTGCACTACCGCACGCGGATCGGGTTATGTGAGCTGCCGCTGGCGCTCCTTGTAGCCATCATCGCGACCATCGTCTCCATCACTGCGCCCTCCCTGTTCACCAATCCCCTGTTCCTCGGCGGACTCGTGCTGCACGCTGGACTGCTCGCCGCGAGCTTCCTGACCCCGTGGGAGAGATTCCGGCCGGGCTCCTACGTGATCATCCCGCTGCTTGACTTTGTGGCCATCGGCCTGACCCGTAACGGCTCGGTGGACGTGCTGCCCGGGCTGAGCCTTCTGGCTATATTCCCCGTAATCTGGATTTCCGCATCGGCCATACGGACGAGGCTGAGCCTGCTCGCAAGTTTCCTGGGGCCCTTCGTCATCCTCGCGGTTCCCCCGCTCCTGGGATTCGCGCCCCCCAGCCAGTTCTGGACAGCCGTGCTCCTCGGCCTGGCAATGGCCACCGTATCCGTATCCCTCCGCTTCGCCAGCCTCAACTCTGACTACAGCCAGCGCAAACTCGAAGCGTCCAAGGCGGAAGTGGACCGGCTGCAGGGCGAGAACGCCGAACGCGCCCTGGTTCTCGAAGCCATTCTCGACACGATCGACGTCGGGCTGGTCGCCCTGGACGCACACGGCAACCGCACCCTTACCAACCGGCAGCAGCGGTCCTATGACCGCCTCGTCAAGGCCGGTGAACAGGACGACGACGGCGGCAGCCACCTCTACGCGGCGGACAAATCCACTCCGGTACAGCCCAACCGGTACCCGGTACATCGCGCGGCGGCCGGCGAGACCTTCGCCAATTACCTCGTGTGGATCGGTCCGAAGGATTCACAGCGCGCCGTGATGACCGCCGCAACCGCCATAAAGGACGGCGATGAGCAGTTCGCCGGATCGGTGATTGTCTCCAGCGACGTCACCGATATGGTCGAGGCGCTCCGCGCCAAAGAGGACTTTGTGTCGAACGTGTCACACGAGCTGTGGACGCCGCTCACCTCGATCATCGGTCACCTTGACCTGGTGCTGGATGACGAGGACCATGCCCTGCCGACCGACACCGAACGCCAGCTCTCGGTGGCCCGCCGCAACGCCGAACGGCTGTACGCGCTGGTGTCCAACCTGCTTGCCTCGGCGTCCGGGGCGGCCAGCGTTCACCTGCGCCCCACCGACCTCACGGGTCTGGTCGAGAACAGCATCGAATCGGCCGGTCCGCAGGCTGCAGATACAGGGGTCAGTCTGAAAGCGGATGTCCCGGACATCCTCTGGACCAGCTCCGACCCCTTGCGGATCCGGCAGGTGATCGACAATCTTCTGTCCAACGCGATCAAGTATTCGCCCGACGGCGGAACCGTCACCGTACGGGCCCGCGAAGAGTGCGGCTCGGCCCTGCTCGAGGTGCAGGACACGGGCATCGGCATGTCCCCGACCGAGACCAAGCTGATCTTCGGAAAGTTCTTCCGCACGGAGGCCGCCCGTCAATCCACTATCCCCGGCGTTGGGTTGGGCCTGTCAATTACCAAGGCGATTGTCGACAGCCACGGCGGAACCATCCGCTGCACCAGCCAGCCGGGCGCGGGAACCACGTTTACGGTGACGCTGCCGCTGCACCGACCGGAACAGAACTAACGCGGCGCGGGGCGTAGCTTTCCGCTGACGTCGGGCACCCCAGCCCCCGGGATAATGGCGAACCTCAGTCCACCGGTAAGGTCACCGAGATGTTGTCCCCTGTTGAATGGCGACCACCTCGTCGGCTAGTTGCTGTCCCATACCGCTACTATGCGCGCGGGTTCTTGGCATTTTCTGGGGACACGCTCTGACCGACCGAGCTGATCTCAGGGCTCCCGCCTGGCACGGGTGAGTTCCGCGCGGAGTGCCAGCTCGGCGGCGTCGTCGGGGTAGCGCACTTCCTCCAGCACCAGCGGGTGAGCCGGTGCGAGAACTGACCGGGCATCCTTGCGGCGGGAATGAAGCCGCTCCCCCAGCCACTCGGGCGGCTCTTCGCCGCTGCCGACGCGCAGCGCCGATCCGATGAGCGCACGCACCATGTTGTGGCAGAACGCGTCCGCCTGGACAGTGGCGCGGAGGACGCCGTCAACCTCGCGTTCAAACTCGAAACGCTGGAGTTCGCGGACAGTTGTGGCGCCGGGGCGTGGCTTGCAGAAGGCGCGGAAGTCCTGCAGGCCCAGCAGCGGCTGTGCGCCTGAGTTCAGGAGCCGCTCATCGAGTTCCTCGGAGTGCCAGAGCACAGTGCCGCGGCTCAGCGGATCCTGCAGTTCGGAGCGGTCCGCGATGCGGTAGCTGTAACGGCGCCACAGGGCGGAGAACCGTGCGTCGAAGCCGGCGGGCGCCAGGCTGACGGCGCGCACCACTATGGGCGATGCCGGGTTCGCAGCGTAGACAGTACGGGCGGCTGCGTTGGGCGGCAGGTACCGGTTGACGGTGGCCTGGAGGCGCCGCTTCAGGGCCGCTGCGGGATCGATCTCCCGTCCGCGGCTCAGAGCAGACCACTCCGCAGGGTCCAGGTCGATGTGGGTGACCTGACCGCGGGCGTGGACGCCGGCGTCGGTCCGGCCGGCCACCGTGAGGCGGACGTGGCGCCGGAAAAGCAGCTCAAGCCCGGATTCGATGGTTCCCTGAACGGTCGGCAGACCGGGCTGGACGGCCCAGCCGGAGAAGGGACCGCCGTCGTACGCAAAATCGATCCGGACACGCAGATGCCCGCCATCCGCGGACGGAATGGCGGGCATCTGTTCGTTCATGTGTGTCAGAAGGTGCGCAGAAGAACTACTTCTTCTCGTCTGCTTCCGGCACGGAGCCTTCTTCGATCACAACGGTCTCTTCAGCGTCGCCTTCGGTGGCGCTGACCGTGGTGTCTTCAGCAGCTACCTCGTCAGCCGAAGCTGCCGAGGGAGCGGACTCAGCCGACTCTGCTGAATCAGCCGACTCCGGCGAATCCGCGGACTCAGCCGACGCAACCGGAGCGGCAGCTGCAGCGTCGCGGGCAGCGGCGTTGCCTGCAGCCTGCTCGGCTTCACCGACGACGGCCTGCTTGGCGGAAACCGCCTCCAACACCAGCTCAATGACAGCCATGGGAGCGTTGTCGCCCTTGCGGTTGCCGATCTTTGTGATGCGGGTGTAGCCACCGTTGCGGTTGGCGACAGCGGGTGCAATGTCCGTGAACAGCTCGTGGACAACGCCCTTGTTGCTGATGACAGCAAGGACGCGACGGCGCGAGGCGAGGTCACCCTTCTTGGCGAAGGTGATCAGGCGCTCGGCGTACGGGCGCAGCCGCTTTGCCTTGGTCACCGTGGTGGTGATGCGCTTGTGCTCGAACAGCGAGGCGGCCAGGTTGGCGAGCATCAGGCGCTCGTGCGCCGGACCGCCACCGAGGCGTGGGCCCTTTGTTGGTGTGGGCATGATGTTTTATCTCCTCATGAGTGTGCCCGAGGCCGCATCCAACGGCGGCGCCAGGTGTCTAACGTTTAGAGTTCGTCGTCGCCGTAGGCGGCGTCGTCCTCTTCAATCGCAGCAGCGCGGGCCGCAAGGTCGAACCCTGGAGGGGAATCCTTCAGGGACAGACCAAGCTCAACCAGCTTTGCCTTGACCTCATCAATGGACTTGGCACCGAAGTTGCGGATGTCCATCAGGTCAGCCTCGGAGCGAGCAACGAGTTCACCCACGGTGTGGATGCCCTCACGCTTGAGGCAGTTGTAGGAACGAACGGTGAGTTCGAGATCCTCGATCGGGAGCGCCATGTCGGCGGCGAGTGCGGCGTCGCTGGGCGACGGACCGATCTCGATGCCTTCAGCAGCGGTGTTCAGTTCGCGGGCAAGCCCGAACAGTTCAACCAGGGTGGTGCCGGCCGAGGCAACGGCGTCGCGCGGGGCGATGGCGTCCTTGGTCTCCACATCCACGATCAGGCGGTCGAAGTCGGTGCGCTGCTCAACACGGGTGGCTTCCACGCGGAAGGTCACCTTCAGGACCGGCGAGTAGATGGAGTCAACCGGGATGCGGCCGATCTCCGAGTCACCGGACTTGTTCTGCGAAGCGGAAACGTAGCCGCGGCCGCGCTCGATGGTCAGTTCGAGCTCGAACTTGCCCTTCGAGTTGAGGGTTGCGATGTGCAGGTCCGGGTTGTGGAATTCCACGCCGGCCGGCGGTGCGATGTCCGCTGCGGTCACGACGCCGGGTCCCTGCTTGCGCAGGTAGGCAACCACGGGCTCATCATGCTCGGAAGAAACCGCGAGGTTCTTGATGTTCAGGATGATCTCCGTGACGTCTTCCTTCACACCGGGAACGGTGGTGAATTCATGCAGGACGCCGTCGATCCGGATGCTGGTGACAGCGGCTCCGGGAATCGAGGAGAGCAGGGTGCGGCGGAGCGAGTTGCCGAGGGTGTAGCCGAAACCGGGCTCCAGCGGTTCGATGACGAACCGCGAGCGGTTGTCAGCGACTACTTCTTCAGTCAGGGTGGGGCGCTGTGCAATGAGCACTTACATTTCCTTTCAGGGAGCATCCGCTATATGACGCAACACAAATGGTGGAAAGGGAAAGCTAGAGAGCGGAACTCAGTAGCTAAACGACAGTCAGCCCCAGGGTGCCCGCACTTCGGTTGAAGCGCGGGCGCACCTGGAGCCAAGGAAGCTACTAGACGCGGCGGCGCTTCGGCGGGCGGCAGCCGTTGTGGGCGCTGGGGGTGACGTCCTGGATGGAGCCAACCTCGAGGCCGGCAGCCTGCAGCGAACGGATCGCGGTCTCGCGGCCGGATCCCGGGCCCTTGACGAAGACGTCGACCTTGCGGACGCCGTGCTCCTGAGCACGCTTGGCAGCAGCCTCGGCGGCAGTCTGCGCAGCGTAAGGGGTGGACTTGCGAGAGCCCTTGAAGCCAACCTCGCCGGCGGAGGCCCAGGAGATGACAGCTCCGCTGGGGTCCGTGATCGAGACGATGGTGTTGTTGAACGTGCTCTTGATATGCGCCTGACCGAAGGCGATATTCTTCTTGTCCTTGCGACGCGGCTTGCGCACCGCTCCACGAGTCTTGGGGGGCATTACTTCTCCTACAAAGGTTTTGGATGTTCAGGGCGGCTTAGGGGCCACCGCTGGCGAGGGTTCCCTGGCCGGACGAGCTCTTGCGAGTCGGGTTAGGGAGCCAGTGGGGACTTAGCGGCCGGCCTTCTTCTTGCCTGCGACGGTGCGCTTGGGGCCCTTGCGGGTACGCGCGTTGGTCTTGGTGCGCTGTCCGCGCACAGGAAGGCCGCGGCGGTGCCGGATGCCTTCGTAGCTGCCGATCTCAACCTTGCGGCGGATGTCTGCAGCTACCTCACGGCGGAGGTCACCCTCGACCTTGTAGTTGCCTTCAATGTAGTCGCGAAGCTGAACCAGCTCAGCGTCAGTCAGATCCTTGACGCGCGTCTCCGGGTTGATCCCGGTTTCTGCGAGCGTCTGGTCTGCACGGGTCTTGCCCACGCCGTAGATGTAGGTAAGCGCAATGACAACCCGCTTTTCGCGGGGGATGTCTACGCCAGCGAGACGTGCCATAGTGGCGGTTCTCCTTTTGGTGACCGGAGGTCTGAAACAGCGCGGCCCGGAAGATCCCGGTCCCCGGCCTCCGTACCGGGGGTGTGGGCGCATCCTTCCGGATGAGCCCTGCGCTGCTTTTTTACTGTGGTGTTACTACGCGTGGGTGACCCTCAAAAGAGGATTCAGCCCTGGCGCTGCTTGTGGCGCGGGTTTTCGCAGATTACGAGTACGTTGCCCTTGCGGCGAACCACCTGGCACTTGTCGCAAATCCGCTTCACGCTCGGCTGGACCTTCATGGTTTTCCTTTGCGTTTGTCTTATTTGTAGCGGTAGACAATACGACCCCTGGTGAGGTCATAAGGGCTGAGTTCCACTACCACCCGGTCCTCGGGGAGGATTCGAATGTAGTGCTGACGCATCTTTCCCGAGATGTGGGCTAGAACAATGTGTCCGTTGGCCAACTCAACGCGGAACATCGCGTTGGGCAGAGCCTCGTTCACAGTGCCTTCAATCTCAATGACACCGTCTTTCTTGGCCATATCCTCCGCTAACTTCTGTGCCGCCACTTGCGGGGCGGACGGTCTTGGGTTTTGATTGTCTACATCCTTTGCCCGTGCTATTCGCCAGGCCCGCCCAGAATTGGGCACAGGGGAAGAGACAACCAACGGACAACTCTACGCTATGGCCGTCCAGATGTTAAATCGCTGCACGGGCCCACGGCGCCGTGAATAGACCCGGCGGAACGCCGTCGGAAAGGCCCGGGACGGCTAGCCCTTGGAGCGCTTCCAGAAATGGTGCGCGCGGTGACCATCATCCGTGTGCACCACCAGGACCGGACAGGAGGCATGCGAAACGCATGCTGAGCTCACCGAGCCGAGATGCAGCCCCATGAAACCGCCATGGCCGCGCCTGCCCACCACAAGCATCACTGCGTCTGCACTCGCTTCGACCAGTTTGGCCGGCGCTGGACCGCGGATAAGTTCCTGGCTGACATTGACCGCAGGCTCGGGCCCGAACGCCCTGCCGAGCGCCGCCGTGAGCGCGTTTCCCGCTGAGGCTTCAAAAGCGTCAAGGTCAGGCGGGATGTAGTCGGCGTACATCTTCGGGAAGTCCCAGCACGCCACCGCATGAACCCTCGCATCCAGCGCGGGCGCCATTCGCGCCGCAAGATGCAGCGCCTGAATTGAGCAATCAGAGCCGTCCACGCCAACCACGATTTTCGCTTCGGGGCTTTCCATCGCCGTTCTCCTTCTCCCCCGTCCGTTCAACGGTGAATCCAAGGGTGTTGCTGACCATAGACCCGGCCCGCATGCCCGTCAAGAGAGAGAATTTTGAGCCGGCCCGGCTGGCGCCCTAAAGGAGAGGAACCGGCGTAACGCCCAGTTCCGCAAGCCGAGCAGCGCCGCCGTCAGCGGCTGTGAGGACCCAGATACCGCCGTCGTGCACAGCCACGGTGTGTTCCCACTGGCTGGCCCGCTTGCCGTCGACAGTGACAACGGTCCAGTCGTCGTCGAGCGTGGCAGTCTCAAGCCGGCCCTGGACCAGCATCGGCTCGATCGCCAGGCACAGACCGGGCTTGATCTTGGGACCCCGGTGACCGCTGCGATAATTGAGCACGTCCGGTGGCTGATGCATCTGGGTACCGATCCCGTGGCCGACGTAATCCTGCAGGATCCCCAGCGCCGGGCCCTCGACGGAGGAGACGTAGTCATCAATGGCGGACCCGATGTCGCCGACGAACTTGCCGGTGGCGAGAGCAGCGATCCCCCGCCACATGGCTTCCTCGGTGACACGGGACAGCCGGACGTCCTCGGGACGGGGATTCCCGACTATGACGGTGCGGGCGGAGTCCGAGTGCCAGCCCCGGATCACGGCGCCGCCGTCAATCGAGATGATGTCGCCGTCCTGCAGCACGTAGTCGCCTGGGATGCCGTGCACCACCTCGTGGTTCACGGAGGTGCAGATACTGGCGGGGAAGCCGTGGTATCCAAGGAAGTTGGACGTGGCACCGGCTTCCTTGAGAACCGCGGCGAACACACCATCCAGCTCGCGGGTGGAGACGCCCACCCGGGCAGCCGCCACCGTCTCGTCCAGGGCGCCGGCGAGCACAATGCCGGCTTTCCGCATGGTCCGGATCTGATCGGCCGACTTGTACTCGACCCGCTGCTGGCGGAACATTCCGGCTACCGCGTTACTTTCAGGGCAGACATGACGCGCTCGGTCACTTCATCGATGGCGCCGATGCCGTCCACCCGGGTGACAATGCCACGGCTTTCATACTGCGAAACGACGGCTTCGGTCTGCTCGTGGTACAGGTCAAGGCGGTGCCGGATGACAACCTCGTTGTCATCGGTGCGTCCGTCGAGGCGTGCGCGTCCCAGGAGCCGGCGCACCAGCTCCTCGTCATCCGCCGTGAGCTGGAGGACGACGTCGAGGGTCGAGTCATTCTCGCGGAGGATGTCATCCAGCTCGGTCACCTGTGCCGCCGTGCGGGGGTAGCCGTCAAGCAGGAATCCGTCCTGGACGTCTTCCTCAGCCAGCCGCGCGCGGACCATGCTGTTGGTGACGCTGTCCGGGACAAAGTCACCGGCGTCCATGTACTTCTTCGCCTCGACGCCGAGAGGCGTTTCATTCTTCACGTTTTCGCGGAAGATGTCGCCGGTGGAGATAGCCACCACACCCAGCCGTTCCGAGATCCGGGCGGCCTGCGTTCCCTTGCCCGAGCCGGGCGGTCCAATGATGAGCATCCGTGTCATCGCAATAACCCTTCGTAGTGGCGCTGCTGCAGCTGCGCATCAATCTGCTTCACCGTCTCGAGTCCAACGCCAACCATGATGAGGATGGAGGTGCCGCCGAACGGGAAGTTCTGGTTCGCATTGATGGCCACCAGCGCGATCAACGGGATGAGCGCAACAATGCCGAGGTAGATGGCGCCCGGCAGGGTGATGCGGGACAGGACGTACTGGAGGTACTCCGCGGTGGGGCGGCCGGCGCGGATGCCGGGGATGAAGCCTCCGTACTTCTTCATGTTCTCCGACACTTCCTCCGGGTTGAAGGTGATCGCCACGTAGAAGTAGGTGAAGAACACGATCATCGCGAAGTACAGCGCCATGTAGAGGGGATGGTCTCCCGTGGTGAGGTAAGTGGTGATCCAGTTGACCCATTCCGGCGGGGCAGTCTGTCCGTCGGTGGGTGTGTTGAACTGTGCGATCAGCGACGGCAGGTAGAGCATCGAGGACGCGAAGATCACGGGGATGACGCCGGCCATGTTGACCTTGATCGGAATGTAGGTGCTGCTGCCGCCAAGTGTACGGCGGCCGATCATGCGCTTGGCGTACTGCACCGGGACACGGCGCTGGGACTGCTCGACGAAGATCACGAGCATCACTACGAACAGGCCGATCACCAGGACGCCCAGGAACACGTTCCAGCCCTGCGTGCGCAGGATCTCGCCCAGCGACGTTGGGAACCCTGCAGCAATGGCGGTGAAGATGAGCAGCGACATGCCGTTGCCGACGCCGCGTTCGGTGATGAGCTCGCCCATCCACATGATGAGGCCGGTGCCGGCCGTCAGGGTGAGGATCAGCAGGATGATGGTGATGAGACTGTCATCCGGGATGATCGGAACCGGGCAGTTGCCCAGCAGCGCTCCCGACCGCGCCAGCGACACCAGCGTCGTGGCGTTGAGCAGACCGAGGGCGATCGTCAGGTAGCGGGTGTACTGCGTGAGCTGTGCCTGCCCCTGCGCGCCTTCCTGGTGAAGCTCCTGGAAGCGGGGAATGACAACACGGAGCAGCTGGGTGATGATGCTGGCCGTGATGTAGGGCATGATTCCGAGGGCGAAGACGGACACCTGCAGCAGCGCACCGCCGCTGAAGAGATTAACGAACTGGTAGAGGCCGCCCTCTGTATTGCCGAGCTGCAAACACTGCTGCACGTTGCCGTAGTCAACACCGGGCGCCGGGATGAAAGCACCCAGACGGAAGATGGTGATGATTCCCAGCGTGAACAACAGCTTGCGCCGCAAGTCTGGCGTCCGGAAAGCCCGGCCAATAGCGCTAAGCAAGCGTCCTCCTGATTAAGTCTTAGTGGCCCTTCACGGGCGATACACACCAACCGAGTCTAGCGGCTGGAGCCGGGCGTACGAGAACCCAGGGCAACGATAGCGCCCGTTAAAGGAAACAGACTCCTGGTGAGCCGGGAATCCCGGCCTCCCAAGAGTCTAATTGCTTCATGAGCCAGATCACAGTCGGCTCCCCTGCCGCCGTCGTCCGGATGCCCGAGGGCTACCGGTACGACGGCGGCGGGATGCCGTGCTGGAACTACGGTGCCGAGACCGTGCCGCCGGCGGCGGTGATCTTCTCGGCAGCGCTGGCGGACACGGCGTGGACCTTGACGTCCACCTTGACCGCGATGTCGCCCGTTCCCAGCACCTTGACGAGCTGGTTCTTGCGCACTGCGCCCTTGGCGATCAGGCTGTCCACCGACACCTCGCCGCCTTCGGGGTAGAGCTCGTTGAGCTTGTCCAGGTTGACTACCTGGTACTCAACGCGGAACGGGTTCTTGAAGCCGCGCAGCTTCGGCAGACGCATGTGCAGCGGAAGCTGGCCACCTGCGAACCCTGCCTTGACCGAGTAGCGTGCCTTGGTGCCCTTGGTGCCACGGCCTGCGGTCTTGCCCTTGGAGCCTTCGCCACGACCAACGCGGGTCTTGGCGGTCTTGGCACCGGGAGCGGGACGAAGGTGGTGAACCTTCAGCGCGTGGACGCGGGGCGTGCTCTCAGCGACTTCCTGAGCGGCAGCGGCCTTGGCAGCAGGCTTGCGGGCCGGCTTCTTCTCGGTGGATTCCTCCACCGTCTTCTTCTCTGCCATTACTTGGCCTCCTCAACCTTCACGAGGTGCGGAACCGTGTTGACCATTCCGACGGTCACGTCGTCAGCGTTGCGGACAACAGTGTGCCCGATCCGCTTCAGGCCGAGTGAGCGAAGGGTGTTCCGCTGGTTCTGCTTACCGCCGATAACGGACTTGATCTGTGTGATTTCCAGCTTTGCGGAGCTGGCAACCAGGCGCTTCGGAGTTGCCATTACGCACCTGCCTTCTGATCCTGCATTGCGCGCAGCATCGATGTGGAGGCAACCTCGTCCAGCGGAAGGCCGCGGCGTGCAGCCACCGCCTGCGGCTCTTCGAGCCGCTTCAGCGCGTCAACGGTTGCGTGAACAATGTTGATGGCGTTGGAGGACCCGAGCGACTTGGAGAGGACGTCGTGGATACCGACGCACTCCAGCACGGCGCGCACCGGACCACCGGCGATTACACCGGTACCGGGAGATGCCGGACGCAGGAGCACGACGCCGGCCGCTGCCTCACCCTGAACCAGGTGGGGAACGGTGCCGCCGATGCGGGGAACCTTGAAGAAGGTCTTCTTGGCTTCCTCGACCGCCTTGGAGATGGCCATGGGAACTTCCTTGGCCTTGCCGTAGCCGACGCCGACCATGCCGTTGCCGTCACCGACAACCACAAGTGCGGTGAAGCTGAAGCGCCGGCCGCCCTTGACGACCTTGGCGACGCGGTTGATGGACACGACACGCTCTACGAACTTGTCCTTGTCATCCCGACCGCCATCGCGACCGCCACGGCCACCATCGCGACCGCCACGGCCACCATCGCGACCGCCACGGCCACCATCGCGACCGCCACGGCCGCCGTCGCGACCACCGCTGCGCCCGCCGCGGCGATCGTCAGTGTTTGACGCCGTCCCGGTGGACTCGGCCGCGGGAGCTTCCGTTGCTGGCTGCTCAGCCTTTGCCGTATTCAATGAGGCTTCCTTTGCGTTGTTCTGCTCGGTCACAGTGCCAGCCCACCTTCACGTGCGCCGTCTGCGATTGCGGCAATCCGGCCGTGGTACTTGTTACCACCACGGTCGAAGACGACTGCCTCGATACCTACAGCCTTTGCACGCTCAGCGACGAGCTCGCCAACGCGCTTGGCCTTGGCAGTCTTGTCGCCGTCGAACGAACGCAGGTCGGCTTCGAGGGTCGACGCCGAGGCAAGGGTGATGCCCTTGGAATCGTCCACGACCTGCACGAATACGTGGCGGGCGGAACGGTTGACTACCAGGCGCGGACGGACCGCGGTACCGGTGATGCGCTTGCGGACCCGAAGGTGGCGCCGTCCGCGCTGGGCGGACTTGCTCTTCGAGATGCGCTTCTTGTTGATGCTCAGTGACATGGTTACTTACCAGCCTTTCCGACCTTGCGGCGAATAACCTCGCCCGCGTAGCGGATGCCCTTGCCCTTATAGGGATCCGGACGGCGCAGCTTGCGGATGTTCGCAGCAACTTCGCCGACCTGCTGCTTGTTGATGCCGGACACGGATACCTTGGTGGGGCTGTCCACAGTGAGCGTGATGCCCTCCGGAGCCTTGACGGCAACGGGGTGGCTGTAGCCCAGCGCGAACTCCAGGTCGGAACCCTTGGCCTGCACACGGTAACCGGTGCCGACAATCTCGAGGTTCTTCTTGTAGCCCTCGGTCACTCCAACAATCATGTTGGAGATCAGGGTGCGGGTCAGGCCGTGCAGCGAACGCGACTCGCGCTCGTCGTTCGGGCGGGAGACGGTGACCGTGTTTTCCTCAAGGGAAACCTGGATCGGGCTGGCAACAGTGTGGCTCAGCTCGCCCTTGGAACCCTTGACGGACACGAGGCTGCCGTCAACCTTGACCTCTACGCCTGCAGGCACGGTGATGGGGAGACGTCCAATACGTGACATGTTTCTTTCCCTTTCCCGTTACCAGACGTAGGCGAGGACTTCCCCACCTACACCCTTCTTGGCTGCCTGGCGGTCTGTGAGCAGACCGGAGGACGTGGACAGGATGGCAATGCCCAGCCCGCCCAGAACGTGCGGCAGGTTGGTGGACTTTGCGTAAACGCGCAGGCCCGGCTTGGAGATGCGCCGGATGCCCGCGATGGAGCGCGTTCGGTCAGGACCGAACTTGAGGTCGATGGTGAGCTTCTTGCCCACTTCTGCTTCCTCTTCCTTCCAGCCGGCGATGTAGCCTTCGGCCTTGAGGATGTCGGCAACGCGTGCCTTCAGCTTGCTGTACGGCATTGACACGGAATCGTGGTAAGCCGAGTTGGCGTTGCGGAGACGCGTGAGCATGTCTGCAACTGGATCTGTCATTGTCATTGGGCTCTAGCCCTTCCTCGTAACGGTTTCCGGACCCCGGTGAACTCCAGCGTCAGCTGGCAACCCCGGAACGGACCTGCAACGTAGTTGATTAGTCTTCGGATTTGAACGGGAAGCCGAGCGCCTTGAGCAATGCGCGGCCTTCGGCGTCAGTCTTGGCAGTGGTCACTACGGTGATGTCCATGCCGCGGACACGGTCAATCTTGTCCTGGTCGATCTCGTGGAACATGGACTGCTCCGTGAGGCCGAAGGTGTAGTTGCCGTTTCCGTCGAACTGGCGCCCGTTGAGGCCGCGGAAGTCGCGGATACGGGGCAGGGCCAGCGAGACCAGGCGGTCAACAAATTCCCACATGCGGTCGCCGCGCAGTGTTGCGTGCGCACCGATCGGCATGCCTTCGCGAAGCTTGAACTGCGCGATGGACTTGCGTGCCTTGGTGACCTGCGGCTTCTGGCCGGTGATCTGGGTGAGGTCGCGGACCGCACCGTCAATGAGCTTGGAGTCCTTGGCGGCATCTCCAACACCCATGTTCACAACAACCTTGACGAGCCGGGGAACCTGGTTGACGTTGCTGTAGTTGAACTCTTCCAGCAGCGTCGACTTGATCTCGGACGCGTAGCGGGCCTTCAGGCGGGGGGTGATCTTGGTTTCTACGGCTTCAGCAGTCATTACAGATCCTTCCCTGATGCCTTGGCGACGCGGATGCGGACCGTGCGCTCACGGCCGTCCCGCTCCACGGTTTCGGTGCGGTAGCCGACACGGGTGGGCTTCTTGCTCTCCGGGTCTACCACTGCGACGTTACTGATGTGGATGGATGCCTCAACGGTCTCGATGCCACCGGTCTTGGTGCCGCGCTGCGACTGCCCGACCTTGGTGTGCTTCGTGATGCGGTTGATGCCCTCGACCAGTACACGGTTGCTCTCAGGGAATACCTTGAGGACCTTGCCCTGCTTGCCGCGGTCTCCGCCGCGCTCCTGCTTGGCGCCGGTGATGACCTGAACGAGGTCACCCTTCTTGATCTTCAGCTTCGAACGGGTCTGAGCCATGACTACAGCACCTCCGGGGCCAGTGAAATGATCTTCATGAAGCGCTTGTCGCGGAGTTCGCGACCGACCGGACCGAAGATGCGGGTACCACGAGGATCGCCGTCACCCTTGAGGATCACGGCAGCGTTCTCGTCGAACTTGATGTAGGAACCATCCGCACGGCGGCGTTCCTTCTTGGTGCGGACGATGACGGCCTTGACCACATCGCCCTTCTTGACGTTCCCACCGGGGATAGCGTCCTTGACGGTGGCGACAATGACGTCACCAATTCCTGCGTAGCGACGTCCGGATCCGCCGAGAACACGAATGGTAAGGATTTCCTTAGCACCCGTGTTGTCGGCGACCTTGAGTCGCGACTCCTGCTGAATCACTATTTACTCCTTGCGTCGCGCTGGTTCTCAGACCGAAATCCTGCCTACGGAATGAGCCTTGCGGAACGGTTGATCGGGGTGTCTCTGGACCCACCTGGATTTTGCCAGTGGAGGGCCTAAACGCCCGTGCCCAAGGCATTTGCCTCCCAGGCGCGGGATGCGCAGGGAAGTACTATGCCGGAGCACGATTGTTTACGAGGTTTCATGATGCGGGCGCGAAGGCGCCACACAAACTCAATATCTTAGCACGGATCCCACAGCGAAGATTCGCGCAGGTGTGGCGACCCAGCACAGTGGAAAGTCGCCACACCTGCGCAAATCTTCCGGACATGCGAACGGTCCCCCGTTCAGAAGAACGAGGGACCGCAGGCTGTTGGTGCTCGAGAGGGCCTACTTGGCCTTCTCGATGACCTCCACCAGGCGCCACCGCTTGGTAGCGGACAGCGGCCGGGTTTCGCTGATCAGGACCATGTCGCCGACACCGGCGGTGTTCTGCTCATCATGGGCCTTGACCTTCGAGCTGCGGCGGATGACCTTGCCGTAGAGGCCGTGCTTGACGCGGTCCTCCACCTCAACGACGATCGTCTTCTCCATTTTGTCGGAGACGACGTAGCCGCGGCGGGTCTTGCGGTAACCGCGCTTTGAGGACTCCAGTACGGTAGCCTCGTTCTTCTCTTCACTCATTTGGCATCCTCCTCAGAAGCCTGTGTTTCCACGGACTCTTCGTCCTTCGTGGAGGCCTTCTTGGATTTCTTGCCGGCCTTTTCCGTCTTTGCTTCTTCAACCGGGGCAACGACGTCGGGCCGAATTCCCAGCTCACGCTCGCGCAGCACGGTGTAGATGCGAGCAATATCCCGCTTTACAGCGCGCAGGCGGCCGTGGTTTTCAAGCTGACCGGTGGCCGACTGGAAGCGCAGGTTGAACAGCTCTTCCTTAGCCTTGGCGAGTTCCTCCACCAGACGGTCCCTATCGAACCCATCCAGCTGGTCGGTTGCCAGTTCCTTTGAACCGAGTGCCATGACTATTCACCACCCTCACGACGCACGATGCGTGCCTTCAACGGCAGCTTGTGGATCGCCAGGCGCAGGGCCTCGCGAGCTACCTCTTCATTGACACCGGAGAGCTCAAAGAGAACACGGCCGGGCTTGACGTTGGCGACCCACCACTCGGGCGAACCCTTACCGGAACCCATACGGGTTTCGGCAGGCTTCTTGGTCAGCGGACGGTCAGGGTAGATGTTGATCCACACCTTTCCGCCACGCTTGATGTGACGGGTCATGGCGATACGCGCAGATTCAATCTGACGGTTGGTGACGTATGCCGGGCTCAGAGCCTGGATACCCCACTCACCGAAGCTGACCTGCGTGCCGCCGGTGGCAGCGCCCGAGCGACCCGGGTGGTGCTGCTTACGGAATTTCACTCGACGTGGGATAAGCATTTAAGCCTGTCCTCCTTCCGCTGCAGCAGCGGACTCAGCCGGTGCGGACTCGGCGGGAGCGGCGTTAGCCTCACCCTGACCGGCACCGCGATCGGCACTACGACGACGGCGGTCACCGCGGTCCGGGCCGGCCGGGCCGCGTCCGGGGCGGTCCCCGCCACGGCCACGCGACGGCGCGGCAGCTGCCTGGGCAGCCAGTTCCTTGGCGGTGATGTCGCCCTTGTAGATCCAGACCTTCACACCGATGCGGCCGAAGGTGGTCTTGGCTTCGAAGAAGCCGTAGTCGATGTTCGCACGCAGGGTGTGCAGGGGCACACGGCCTTCGCGGTAGAACTCCGAACGGCTCATTTCAGCACCGCCGAGGCGGCCTGAGCACTGTACGCGGATACCCTTGGCACCGGCACGCTGTGCCGACTGCATGGCCTTCTTCATGGCGCGGCGGAATGCCACACGCGAAGAGAGCTGCTCAGCAATGCCCTGGGCAACCAGCTGCGCTTCGATCTCGGGGTTCTTGACCTCGAGGATGTTCAGCTGGACCTGCTTGCCGGTGAGCTTCTCCAGCTCGCCGCGGATGCGGTCCGCTTCGGCGCCGCGGCGGCCGATCACGATGCCCGGACGCGCAGTGTGGATATCCACACGGACGCGGTCGCGGGTGCGCTCGATCTCAACCTTGGCGATGCCTGCGCGGTCCATGCCCGTGGACATGAGCTGGCGGATCTTGATGTCCTCGCGGACAAAGTCCTTGTAGCGCTGGCCCGGCTTGTTGCTGTCAGCAAACCAGTGTGACCTGTGGTCAGTGGTGATGCCGAGTCGGAACCCGTGCGGGTTTACTTTCTGTCCCACTTAGCGGTCCTCCACTTTCTCAGGGGTAGCGACAACAACAGTGACGTGGCTGGTCCGCTTGTTGATGCGGTAGGCGCGGCCCTGGGCACGCGGCTGGAACCGCTTCATCGTGGGACCTTCATCGACGTATGCTTCGCTGATGATGAGGTCGCCTTCGTCGAATGCAACGCCGTCGCGGTCCGCGAGGACACGGGCGTTGGCAACTGCCGACTGAACTACCTTGAATACCGGCTCCGAAGCTGCCTGGGGGGCAAACTTCAGGATTGCCAGAGCCTCATTCGCTTGCTTACCACGAACAAGGTTGACGACGCGCCGGGCCTTCATAGGCGTTACGCGCAGATGACGCGCAATAGCCTTGGCTTCCATTGCTTTCCTTCTCTCGTCTTAGCCGTAGAAACAGGCGCCTTAGCGGCGCTTGCCCTTGCGGTCGTCCTTCACATGGCCGCGGAATGTCCGCGTCGGAGCGAATTCGCCGAGCTTGTGCCCGACCATCGACTCGGTGACAAACACCGGAATGTGCTTGCGCCCGTCGTGCACGGCAATCGTGTGGCCGAGCATGTCCGGGATGATCATGGAACGGCGGGACCACGTCTTGATGACGTTCTTGGTGCCCTTCTCGTTCTCGCGGTCCACCTTGACGAACAGGTGCTGATCGACGAAGGGGCCTTTCTTCAGGCTGCGTGGCATGTTTCCAGGCTCCTATCGCTTGTTCTTGCCGGAACGACGGCGACGCACAATGAGCGAGTCGCTTTCTTTGTTGGGACGGCGGGTACGGCCTTCGGCCTTACCGTTCGGGTTGACCGGGTGACGTCCACCGGAGGTCTTGCCTTCACCACCACCATGCGGGTGATCAACAGGGTTCATTGCAACACCACGGACGGTCGGGCGAACGCCCTTCCAGCGCATGCGGCCTGCCTTGCCCCAGTTGATGTTCGACTGCTCGGCGTTGCCGACCTCGCCGATCGTGGCGCGGCAGCGCACGTCAACGTTGCGGATTTCACCGGACGGCAGGCGAAGCTGCGCGAAGCGGCCTTCCTTGGCGACCAGCTGGACCGAAGCGCCGGCCGAGCGGGCCATCTTGGCACCGCCGCCGGGACGCAGCTCCACAGCGTGGATAACGGTACCCACGGGGATGTTGCGCATCGGCAGGTTGTTGCCGGGCTTGATGTCGGCACCGGGGCCGGCCTCAACGTTGTCGCCCTGCTTCAGCTTGTTCGGCGCGATGATGTAGCGCTTCGTGCCGTCCACGTAGTGCAGGAGCGCAATGCGCGCGGTGCGGTTGGGATCATATTCGATCTCTGCAACGCGTGCGTTGACGCCGTCCTTGTCGTGGCGACGGAAGTCGATGAGACGGTACTGACGCTTGTGTCCACCACCCTTGTGACGGGTGGTGATCTTGCCGGTGTTGTTACGGCCGCCCTTTTTGGGGAGCGGACGCACCAGGGATTTCTCCGGCGTCGACCGTGTGATTTCTGCGAAGTCGGCAACGCTCGAGCCGCGACGGCCCGGGGTTGTCGGCTTGTATTTGCGGATAGCCATTTTTCAGTTCCTCGTTAAAGTGGTCTCCGCCCTAGCTGAGCGGACCGCCGAAGATGTCGATCGTGCCTTCTTTGAGGGTGACGATTGCGCGCTTGGTGTTCTTGCGCTGCCCCCATCCAAAGCGGGTGCGCTTGCGCTTCCCTGCACGGTTGATGGTGTTGATCGAGTCGACCTTGACGGAGAAAATCTTCTCCACGGCCAGCTTGATCTCGGTCTTGTTGGAGCGCGGGTCGACCAGGAAGGTGTATTTGCCTTCGTCGATCAGGCCGTAGCTCTTTTCCGACACGACGGGTGCAATGACGACGTCGCGAGGATCCTTGGTGATGGAGCCACTCACTTGGCGTCCTCCTCAGTTGTAATGCCGGCGGCCTGAGCCGCTCCAACAAAAGCGTCGTAGGCGGCCTTCGTGAAGATCACGTCGTCCGAAACAAGAACGTCGTAAGTGTTCAGCTGGTCCACGTACAGGGTGTGGATGTCGGCGAGGTTGCGCACGGAGAGTGCGGCCACGTCGTTTGAACGCTCGATGACGAACAGCAGGTTGGGCCGCTCCGAGATGCCGCGCAGGGCAGCGATGGCTGCCTTGGTGGACGGCTTCTCATTTCCTACCAGCGACTCGATGACGTGAATGCGTCCGTTGCGTGCCCGGTCGGAGAGGGCACCGCGCAGTGCGGCTGCCTTCATCTTCTTGGGGGTGCGCTGGCTGTAGTCACGCGGGGTGGGACCGTGGACGATGCCACCACCGGTCATGTGCGGCGCGCGGATCGAGCCCTGGCGTGCACGGCCGGTGCCCTTCTGCTTGAACGGCTTGCGTCCGGCTCCGCTGACCTCGGCGCGTGTCTTGGTCTTGTGCGTACCCTGACGGGCGGCAGCAAGCTGGGCCACGACGACCTGGTGCAGCAGCGGAACGTTTGTCTGTACGTCGAAGATCTCGGCGGGGAGATCAACGTTTACGGTCTTGGCAGCAGTATCGGTAGCCATGACTATGCTCCCTTCACGGCGGTGCGTACGAGGACGACCTGGCCGCGGGCGCCGGGGACGGCGCCCTTGATCAGCAGCAGCGACTTCTCAACGTCCACGGCATGAACCGTGAGGTTCAGCGTGGTCTGACGAACGGCACCCATGCGGCCTGCCATTTTCATACCCTTGAAGACGCGGCTGGGGGTGGATGCGCCACCGATCGAGCCGGGCTTGCGGTGGTTCTTGTGGGCACCGTGGGACGCACCGACGCCGTGGAAGCCGTGACGCTTCATGACACCGGCGAAGCCCTTGCCCTTGGTCTTGCCGATGACGTCGACCTGCTGGCCGGCTTCGAACAGCTCGACGGAGAGTTCCTGGCCGAGGGCGTAGGAGTCGACGTCGGACGTACGGAGCTCAACGACGTGGCGGCGCGGCGTGACGCCGGCCTTCTCGAAGTGGCCTGCGAGCGGCTTGGTGACCTTGCGGGGATCGATCTGGCCGAAGCCGATCTGGACGGCGCTGTAGCCGTCAGCGTCCGCGGTGCGCAGCTGCGTGATGACGTTGGAGTCAGCCTGCAGGACGGTCACCGGTACGAGGCGGTTGTTTTCATCCCAGACCTGGGTCATGCCGAGCTTGGTAGCCAGCAGGCCCTTGACCTGGCGCGTAAGCGAAGTAGACATAGTTATCTTCTCTCCCTTACAGCTTGATCTCGATGTTCACGTCCGCGGGGAGGTCGAGGCGCATGAGCGAGTCGACGGCCTTGGGCGTGGGGTCAATGATGTCGATAAGACGCTTGTGCGTGCGCATTTCAAAGTGCTCGCGGCTGTCCTTGTACTTGTGCGGCGACCGGATAACGCAGTACACGTTCTTTTCCGTGGGCAGCGGCACGGGGCCGACTACCGTTGCGCCTGCGCGCGTCACCGTCTCAACGATCTTCCGAGCTGAAACGTCAATGACCTCGTGGTCATACGACTTCAGCCGGATGCGGATCTTTTGTCCCGCCATGGCGTCTCGACTCTCTCTCTTCAGTAAGAACGCCACCATGCGGTGACGCTCCTTGGTCCGTACGTACGTGCGCCCGTTGCTGTGGCGCTCCTCCAACAGGCTGAATCCGGATAGTTCCGGGTTCCTCACCCTGCCGAGGCTCCGACCCCCGCGCTCGGGCGTGTCGCGTATCTTCCACAGAGAAAAGCAGAAGCATCCCGCAGTAATCCGAGCTATTGGATTGGGGTGGGTTATATTTGGGCCGGCTTCCGCGGAGGCTGCGACCCTGCATCAGGCATTATCCTGACCGGGACTACAGCTCAAACCGCGCGAACAGGCGCTTGAACAACTCAACTAGTCTGCCAGAAGATCCGGCGCATTGCTAATCCGGCGCTGTTCTCCCGCCGATCCGCCCGCCGACACGCCGGGAAGCACTAGCCGGCTTTCACACCGGCATGTTTCAGTGCCAGCCGCGCCAGGCCGTCCACGGCCGCCGGGTCACCCTCCCGCCAGGCGCGGACAGGATCCGGGGACACCTTCCGCAACTGGGAAGGATTCGCGAGGACAAGCGCGCGCAGCGCCAGGAGTTCCCTGCCGCCGTCTTCCCGCTGCAGGCGACGCGTCCGTGTGGACCGGACGACGAACCGGACGCGCGGAATCAGCCACATCGGGATGAGGATGAGGATCGGCAGCAGCAGGATGGCCCAGCCTATGACTGCCGCGGCTTGCGCCACTGAATCCTGCTGGTCCTGGCCGGCCGTGATGAGGATTCCACCCGCTTCTGCAGCGCTCAGGAACGGCGCGCTGGCCTGGTCACCGATGAGCGGCACTCCCCCGATACCCTCGGCGGCGTCGGTCATGGTGCTTTGGAACTGGCTTCCGGCATCCTCCATCCCGCGGCCGAAGACCGCCAGGTTTGAAATGGCGTCAAAGGTTGCGCGGGAGAAGAACCAGGCAACAGCGATGGCGGCGATCGCAAAGAGGTCGATGAGAACCTGCCAGGTGCGCTGGAACGGGGAGCTCGAGTAGATCTGCACCGCCCCAACTTTACGGCAGAAAGGCAGAAGCCCCGCTGCACTCATGCAGCGGGGCTTCCTGACCAGCGGTAGCGGTGAGGCTACTACTTGATGATCTTGGTAACGCGACCTGATCCAACGGTGCGGCCGCCTTCGCGGATCGCGAAGCCGAGGCCCTCTTCCATAGCGATCGGCTGGATGAGCTCAACGGTCATCTCAGTGTTGTCGCCGGGCATGACCATTTCGGTGCCCTCGGGGAGGGTGATGACACCGGTCACGTCCGTGGTGCGGAAGTAGAACTGCGGACGGTAGTTGGAGTAGAACGGGTTGTGACGGCCGCCCTCGTCCTTGGCCAGGATGTAGACGTTGGCCTCGAAGTCGGTGTGCGGGGTGATCGAACCCGGCTTGACGATAACCTGGCCACGCTCTACGTCTTCGCGCTTGATACCGCGGAGCAGCAGACCACAGTTCTCGCCGGCCCAGGCCTCGTCGAGCTGCTTGTGGAACATCTCGATACCGGTAACCGTGGTCTTCTGGACCGGACGGATGCCGACGATCTCGACCTCGGAGTTGATGGCGAGGGTTCCACGCTCGGCGCGGCCCGTCACAACGGTTCCGCGGCCGGTGATGGTGAAGACGTCCTCGACAGGCATGAGGAACGGCTTGTCCTTGTCGCGAACCGGGTCAGGAACGTTGTTGTCAACGGCGTCCATCAGGTCCTCAACGGACTTGACCCACTCCGGGTCGCCTTCCAGTGCCTTGAGGCCGGAGACGCGAACCACAGGGGCGTCGTCACCGTCGAAGCCCTGCGAGCTGAGCAGCTCACGGACTTCCATTTCAACGAGGTCCAGAAGTTCCTCGTCGTCAACCATGTCGGACTTGTTCAGCGCAACCAGCAGGTAGGGAACACCAACCTGGCGGGCAAGCAGAACGTGCTCGCGGGTCTGGGCCATGGGGCCATCGGTAGCAGCAACAACGAGGATGGCGCCATCCATCTGTGCCGCACCGGTGATCATGTTCTTGATGTAGTCAGCGTGACCGGGAGCGTCAACGTGTGCGTAGTGACGCTTCTCGGTCTGGTACTCAACGTGCGAGATGTTGATGGTGATGCCGCGCTGCTTCTCCTCGGGGGCCGAGTCGATTGACGCGAAGTCACGTGCTTCGTTGAGGGTGGGGTACTTGTCGTACAGCACCTTGGAAATGGCAGCCGTCAACGTGGTCTTTCCATGGTCAACGTGACCAATGGTGCCGATGTTAACGTGCGGCTTAGTCCGCTCGAACTTTGCCTTCGCCACGGGTTCCTCCTAGAACGTTTTTAGAAGACTTACTCCCCAGCCACGCTTTTCGCGGCTGAAACTCATGCAAGTCTACTGGGGGCTTTTATTTTGGTGAAATTACTGTCCGGACAAGCCGGGGTTACTCTCCGCGGGTCTTCTGGATGATCTCGTCGGCTACTGCCTTCGGGACCTCCGAGTAGCTGTCGAACTGCATTGAGTAGACAGCGCGGCCCTGGGTCTTGGAGCGCAGGTCGCCGATGTAGCCGAACATGCCGGAAAGCGGCACATGCGCACGGATGACCTTCACACCGCTGGCGTCCTCCATGGACTGCATCTGGCCACGGCGGGAGTTGAGGTCGCCGATGACATCACCCATGTACTCCTCGGGCGTGCGGACCTCCACCTCCATCAGTGGTTCGAGCAGCACGGGCTTCGCCATGCGGGCTGCCTCCTTGAACGCCATGCGACCGGCGATCTTGAAGGCCATTTCGGAGGAGTCAACATCGTGGTAAGCGCCGTCAAGCAGCGTTGCCTTGATGCCGACCACCGGGTATCCGGCCAGGATGCCGTCGTTGAGCGCATCCTGGATGCCGGCGTCGACACTGGGGATGTACTCGCGCGGGACACGGCCGCCGGTGACCTTGTTCTCGAAGGCGTAGAGCTCGCCCTCGGAGGTGTCCATCGGCTCGATCATGATCTGGATCTTTGCGAACTGACCCGATCCACCCGTCTGCTTCTTGTGGGTGTAATCGTGCTTCTGGACCGTTCCGCGAATGGTTTCGCGGTACGCAACCTGCGGCTTGCCGACGTTTGCCTCGACCTTGAACTCGCGGCGCATGCGGTCCACGAGGATATCCAGGTGGAGCTCGCCCATGCCGGCGATGATCGTCTGCCCGGTGTCTTCATTGAGCGACACCTGGAAGGTGGGGTCCTCAGCCGAGAGCTTCTGGATAGCAGTTGAAAGCTTCTCCTGGTCGCCCTTGGTCTTCGGTTCGATCGCAACCGAGATGACGGGCTCCGGGAAGCTCATCGACTCGAGGACAATCTGGTTGGCGGAATCGGAGAGGGTGTCACCGGTGGTGGTGTCCTTCAGGCCGATAGCCGCGTAGATGTGACCCGCGAAGGCCTCGTCAACGGGGATTTCCTTGTTGGCGTGCATCTGGAAGAGCTTTCCGATGCGCTCCTTCTTGCCCTTGGTGGAGTTCACAACCTGCGTGCCTGCAGTGACGTGTCCGGAGTACACCCGGATGAACGTCAGCTGACCGAAGAACGGGTGGGTTGCCACCTTGAACGCCAGCGCCGAGAAAGGCTCTTCCGTGCTGGGCTTGCGCGTCAGCGCTGCTTCCTCATCACGCGGATCATGTCCGACCATGGGCGGGACGTCCAGCGGCGAGGGCAGGTAGTCGATGACGGCATCAAGCATGGGCTGCACGCCGCGGTTCTTGAAGGCAGAGCCACAGAGAACCGGGTAGATCTCCGAGTTGATGGTCATCTTCCGGATGCCGGCCTTGAGTTCCTCGATGGTGGGCTCTTCGCCCTCGAGGTACTTGTTCATCAGCTCGTCAGAGGACTCGGCAACGGCCTCAACCAGGGCTGCGCGGTATTCCTCAGCCTTGGCCTGCAGGTCAGCCGGGATCTCCTGGATCTCGTACTTGGCTCCCATGGTGACGTCACCCTTGGAGTCGCCGGGCCACACCAGCGCACGCATGTACAGAAGGTCGACGACGCCGATGAAGTCATTCTCGGCACCGATCGGCAGCTGCATGACGAGCGGCTTGGCACCGAGGCGGCTGATGATCGTGTCAACGGTGAAGTAGAAGTCAGCGCCCAGCTTGTCCATCTTGTTGACGAAGCAGATGCGGGGCACCTCATACTTGTCGGCCTGGCGCCAGACGGTCTCCGACTGGGGCTCAACGCCCTCCTTGCCGTCGAACACGGCAACTGCGCCGTCGAGGACGCGCAGGGAGCGCTCAACCTCAACTGTGAAGTCCACGTGGCCGGGGGTGTCAATGATGTTGATCTGGTTCTGTTCCCAGAAGCAGGTCACCGCGGCACTGGTGATGGTGATGCCGCGCTCTTTTTCCTGTTCCATCCAGTCGGTCGTCGAAGCGCCGTCGTGCGTTTCGCCGATCTTGTGGTTGACACCCGTGTAGAACAGGATGCGCTCGGTAGTAGTGGTCTTGCCGGCATCGATGTGGGCCATGATGCCGATATTGCGGACCTTGTTGAGGTCGGTAAGCACGTCCTGTGCCACGGTGTCTCCCTTTTTCTAAGATGGAGTTCTGCTGGACCGCCGGTCCCGCCGCTGTTGGGCGCGGGACCGGCAGCGCGATTACCAGCGGTAGTGAGCGAAGGCCTTGTTGGACTCGGCCATCTTGTGCGTGTCTTCGCGGCGCTTCACAGCGGCACCCAGACCGTTTGACGCGTCGAGGATCTCGTTCTGGAGACGCTCGGTCATGGTCTTCTCACGGCGGGCCTTGGAGTAACCAACCAGCCAGCGGAGCGCGAGGGCCGTGGAGCGGCCCGGCTTGACCTCGACGGGAACCTGGTAGGTGGCGCCGCCGACGCGGCGGGAGCGAACCTCAAGGGTGGGCTTGACGTTGTCCATGGCCTTCTTGAGTGCTGCAACCGGGTCTCCGCCGGTTTTGGCGCGTGCACCTTCGAGGGCACCGTAGACGATGCGCTCCGCGGTGGACTTCTTGCCGTCGACGAGCACCTTGTTGATCAGCTGGGTGACCAGGGGCGAACCGTAGACGGGATCTACAACGAGCGGCCGCTTGGGGGCCGGGCCCTTACGAGGCATATTACTTCTTCTCCATCTTTGCGCCGTAGCGGCTGCGAGCCTGCTTGCGGTTCTTTACGCCCTGGGTGTCCAGTGCGCCACGGACAATCTTGTAACGCACACCGGGGAGGTCCTTCACACGACCGCCGCGCACGAGCACAATGGAGTGCTCCTGGAGGTTGTGTCCCACACCCGGGATGTAGGCGGTTACTTCGATGCCACCGTTGAGGCGGACACGGGCGACCTTACGCAGAGCCGAGTTCGGCTTCTTCGGGGTGGTGGTGTAGACACGGGTGCAGACACCGCGCTTCATGGGGCTGCCCTTGAGTGCGGGCGCCTTGGTCTTGGAGACCTTAGGTGACCGGCCCTTACGGACCAGCTGGTTAATGGTAGGCACTTCTCAGTTCTCCGTATGTTGTCTTGAGATCAGATCTCTGCTGACTCCGCATTCTGCCGGCCGGCGCAAGGCCGGTCAGCAACGAGCAGAGCTTGTCAGTCGTTTGGCGTGCCTACACGGGACGCAAGGTAAACGACCGTAGGCGTGCAAAAATGTGGCATTCGTTGTACAAGTTCCCTACAACACGGAGATACGCCCGAAGAGACGCCAATCCACTGCCACACAAACAATTCCCGACAAGTCTAACAGATTCCGCGCCGAGGCTTTGACGGCATGGTAAAAGGGGCCCGACCACAGCGCGAAACTGTGATCCGGGCCCCTTCAGTCAACCGGGTGTTTGCGGCTCCTAACGGAAGTCGCTTGACCCCATGTCGTAGTCATCCAGCGGGATGGCATGGAACTCGGGGCTGAGTCCGCCGTCGACGCCTGCGTAGTCGAAGTCACTGAACGCGCTCGGACCGGTGAACAGGTTGGCCTTGGCTTCCTCGGTGGGCTCCACCGTGATCTTCGTGTAGCGGTCCAGGCCGGTTCCGGCCGGGATGAGCTTACCGATGATCACGTTCTCCTTGAGGCCGAGCAGCGGGTCGCTCTTGCCTTCCATGGCGGCCTGCGTGAGGACACGCGTGGTCTCCTGGAAGGAAGCTGCCGACAGCCAGGACTCCGTGGCGAGCGACGCCTTGGTGATACCCATGAGCTCGGGACGGCCGGACGCCGGCTTCTTGCCCTCGGATACCACGCGGCGGTTCTCGTCCTCGAAACGGCGACGCTCCGCGAGCTCACCGGGGAGCAGGTCGGAATCGCCGGACTCGATGACGGTGACCCGGCGCAGCATCTGCCGGACGATGACCTCCACGTGCTTGTCGTGGATGCCTACGCCCTGGCTGCGGTACACGCGCTGGACCTCGTCCACCAGGAACTCCTGCGCCTTGCGCGGGCCGAGGATGCGGAGGATCTGCTTGGGATCCACCGCACCGAAGACCAGCTGCTGGCCGACCTCGACGTGATCGCCGTCGGAGACCAGCAGGCGCGCACGCCGCAGGACCGGGTAGGCGATCTCTTCGGAGCCGTCGTCGGGAGTGACCACGAGGCGCAGCTGCTTTTCCGCGTCCTCGATGGTGACCCGTCCCGCAACCTCGGAGATCGGCGCCACACCCTTGGGGGTACGGGCTTCGAACAGCTCCTGGATACGGGGCAGACCCTGGGTGATGTCCTCGGCCGAGGCAACACCACCGGTGTGGAAGGTACGCATGGTCAGCTGGGTACCCGGCTCACCGATCGACTGCGCAGCAATGATGCCGACTGCCTCGCCGATGTCCACGGTCTTGCCGGTGGCCAGCGAACGCCCGTAGCACAGTGCACAGGTTCCAACGCTGGACTCACAGGTCAGGACCGAGCGGACCTTGATGTCCGTCACCCCTGCCGCGAACAGCTTGTTGATCAGTACGTCGCCGACGTCGGAGCCGCCCGGTGCCAGCACCTCGCCGTTGGAATCAACGACGTCGGTTGCCAGCGTGCGTGCGTACGCCGAGTTCTCGACTTCCTCGTGCAGGACCAGCTCGCCGTCGTGGTTCGGAACGGCGATCGTGACGTTGAGTCCGCGCTCGGTGCCGCAGTCGTCCTCGCGGACAATGACGTCCTGGGACACGTCCACGAGACGGCGGGTCAGGTAACCCGAGTTCGCGGTACGCAGTGCGGTATCAGCAAGACCCTTACGTGCACCGTGGGTCGCGATGAAGTACTCCAGGACCGAGAGGCCCTCACGGTAAGAGGACTTGATCGGACGCGGGATGATCTCGCCCTTGGGGTTTGCCACCAGACCACGGATACCCGCGATCTGACGTACCTGCAGCCAGTTACCACGCGCACCGGAGGACACCATGCGGTTGATGGTGTTGTCCTTCGGCATGGCGCCGCGCATGGACTCGGCGACCTCGTTGGTTGCCTTGTTCCAGATGTCGATCAGTTCCTGGCGGCGCTCCTCATCAGCGATGAGGCCCTTGTCGAACTGCGCCTGAACCTTGGCGGCCTGCGTCTCGTAGCCCTCCATGATGCCGGCCTTGTTGATCGGAGCCGAGATGTCGGAGATTGCCACGGTGACGCCCGAGCGGGTTGCCCAGTAGAAGCCGGCGTCCTTCAGGTTATCCAGCGTTGCGGCGGTAACAACCTTCGGGTAGCGCTCTGCGAGGTCGTTGACGATCGTGGAGAGCTGGCCCTTGTCTGCAACCTGCTCCACCCAGGGGTAGTCCTCGGGCAGCGTGTCGTTGAAGATGACCTGTCCGAGTGAGGTTTCGATCAGCGCCGGAGTGCCCTCTTCCCAGCCCTCAGGGGCTGCGGAGTCCGGACCCGGAACGAAGTTCGGAACGCGGATCTTGACGACCGAGTTCAGGTGCAGAACACCAGCATCGAACGCCATGATCGCCTCGGCGGGGCTCGAGAAGACGCGCCCCTCCCCTGCCGAACCCTCACGCTTGGTGGTGAGGTGGTGCAGGCCGATGATCATGTCCTGTGAAGGCAGGGTCACCGGACGTCCGTCCGAGGGCTTCAGGATGTTGTTCGAGGACAGCATCAGGATGCGTGCCTCAGCCTGGGCCTCCGGGCTCAGCGGCAGGTGCACTGCCATCTGGTCGCCGTCGAAGTCAGCGTTGAACGCACCACAGACCAGCGGGTGAAGCTGAAGTGCCTTGCCTTCAACCAGCTGCGGTTCGAACGCCTGGATGCCGAGGCGGTGCAGGGTAGGTGCACGGTTCAGCAGCACAGGGTGCTCGGTGATGATCTCTTCGAGGACATCCCACACCTGCGGACGGTAGCGCTCGACCATGCGCTTGGCGCTCTTGATGTTCTGCGCATGGTTGAGGTCGACCAGGCGCTTCATCACGAACGGCTTGAAGAGCTCCAGTGCCATCTGCTTGGGCAGACCACACTGGTGCAGCTTCAGCTGCGGGCCGACGACGATGACCGAGCGGCCCGAGTAGTCGACGCGCTTTCCCAGCAGGTTCTGGCGGAAGCGTCCCTGCTTGCCCTTGAGCATGTCGGAGAGCGACTTCAGCGGCCGGTTGCCCGGTCCGGTGACCGGACGGCCGCGGCGGCCGTTGTCGAACAGGGAGTCAACAGCTTCCTGGAGCATGCGCTTTTCATTGTTCACGATGATCTCGGGAGCCCCGAGATCGAGCAGGCGCTTCAGGCGGTTGTTGCGGTTGATCACACGGCGGTACAGGTCATTGAGGTCGGAGGTCGCGAAGCGGCCACCGTCCAGCTGAACCATCGGGCGCAGTTCCGGCGGGATCACCGGTACGGCGTCGAGCACCATGCCCAGCGGGCTGTTGGTGGTGGTCAGGAACGCGTTGACAACCTTCAGTCGCTTCAGGGCGCGGGTCTTCCGCTGGCCCTTGCCGTTCTGGATGATGTCGCGCAGGAGGTCAGCCTCTGCCTGCATGTCGAAGTTCTCGAGGCGCTTCTTGATTGCCTCGGCTCCCATGGAGCCTTCGAAGTACAGGCCGTAGCGGTCACGCAGCTCGCGGTACAGACCCTCGTCGCCCTCCAGGTCAGCGACCTTGAGGTTCTTGAACCGGTCCCAGACCTGCTCGAGGCGCTCGATCTCGGCGTCTGCGCGCTTGCGCAGGTTGGCCATCTGGCGGTCAGCCGAGTCGCGGGCCTTCTTCTTGTCCGCAGCCTTGGCGCCTTCACCCTCAAGGCGGGCAAGCTCGTCCTCAAGATCGCGGGCAATTGCGGCGATGTCGGAGTCGCGCTGGTCAACCAGCTGCCTCTTCTCAAGGTCGTGCTCAGCCTGGAGGTTCGGCAGTTCGGCGTGGCGGTTCTCCTCGTCAACCGAGGTGATCATGTAGGCGGCGAAGTAGATGACCTTCTCGAGGTCTTTCGGCGCGAGGTCAAGCAGGTAGCCAAGACGCGACGGGACGCCCTTGAAGTACCAGATGTGCGTCACGGGAGCGGCGAGCTCGATGTGGCCCATACGCTCGCGGCGTACCTTTGCGCGGGTGACCTCAACGCCACACCGCTCACAGATGATGCCCTTGAAGCGCACGCGCTTGTACTTGCCGCAGTAGCATTCCCAGTCACGGGAAGGGCCGAAGATCTTCTCGCAGAAGAGTCCGTCCTTCTCGGGCTTGAGCGTGCGGTAGTTGATGGTTTCCGGCTTCTTCACTTCGCCGTACGACCATCCGCGGATCTCTTCCGCGGTGGCCAGGCCGATTCGCATGAGGCCGAATGAGGATTCGCTGGACATATGGTCCCTGTCTCTCTTCTCTAAATTCACAAAGTCTTGGGTGCGGTTCGAGGTGATCGGCTGCGCTCCGGACCGGCGTTCACAGCAGAACGCCGGCCCGGTGCATCAGAACCTAAACCTCTTCGACAGAACTCGGCTCGGCCCGTGAGAGGTCGATGCCCAGTTCTTCCGCGGCCCGGAAGACTTCTTCATCCGAGTCACGCATCTCAATCGTGGTTCCGTCGGTGGAAAGGACTTCCACATTCAGGCACAGCGACTGCATTTCCTTGATCAGAACCTTGAAGGATTCCGGAACACCCGGCTCGGGGATGTTCTCGCCCTTGACGATTGCCTCGTACACCTTGACGCGTCCGTGGATATCATCCGACTTGATGGTCAGGAGTTCCTGCAGCGTGTACGCCGCACCGTAGGCCTCGAGGGCCCACACTTCCATCTCGCCGAAGCGCTGTCCGCCGAACTGTGCCTTACCACCCAGCGGCTGCTGCGTGATCATCGAGTACGGGCCGGTGGAGCGGGCGTGGATCTTGTCGTCCACCAGGTGGTGGAGCTTCAGGATGTACATGTAGCCCACGGAGATCGGGTCCGGGAACGGCTCGCCGGAGCGGCCGTCGAACAGCCGCGCCTTGCCGGACTCGCCGATAAGGCGCTGTCCGTCACGGGTGACGTTCGTGGCACCGAGCAGGCCGACGATCTCATCCTCGGTTGCGCCGTCGAACACGGGGGTTGCAACGGTGGTGGTAGCAATCTCGCGGGGAAGCTCCGGGAGGTTCTTGAGCCACTCGGGCTCGCCCTCGATCTTCCAGCCCTGCTTGGCTGCCCACCCGAGGTGGATTTCGAGTACCTGTCCGACGTTCATACGGCCCGGAACACCCAGCGGGTTCAGGACGATGTCAACCGGCGTGCCGTCCTCAAGGAACGGCATGTCCTCGATCGGCAGGATCTTGGAGATGACACCCTTGTTGCCGTGACGGCCGGCGAGCTTGTCGCCGTCCGTGATCTTGCGCTTCTGGGCAACATAGACGCGGACGAGCTGGTTGACGCCCGGGGGCAGTTCGTCGTCGTTGTCGCGGTCGAAGATGCGCACGCCGATGACGGTGCCCGACTCGCCGTGGGGAACCTTCAGGGACGTGTCGCGGACCTCGCGGCTCTTCTCACCGAAGATGGCGCGCAGCAGGCGCTCTTCAGGGGTCAGTTCCGTTTCACCCTTGGGGGTGACACGGCCGACCAGGATGTCCCCGGCTTCAACCTCGGCACCGATGTGGATGATGCCGCGCTCGTCGAGTGCGCCAAGTACCTCTTCGGAGACATTCGGGATGTCCCGGGTGATTTCCTCGGCACCAAGCTTGGTGTCGCGGGCGTCGACCTCGTGCTCTTCGATGTGAATCGACGTCAGGACATCATCGGAGACGATGCGCTGCGACAGGATGATCGCGTCCTCGAAGTTGTGGCCTTCCCAGGACATGAACGCAACGAGCATGTTCTTGCCCAGAGCCAGTTCACCCTGATCGGTGGACGGGCCGTCGGCAATGATGCTGTTGTATTCGACGCGGTCGCCTTCAGCCACCAGCACGCGCTGGTTGTAGGCGTTGCCCTGGTTGGAGCGCGCGAACTTCATGATCGGGTAGTTGGTCTCGGTGCCGTCGTCGTTCAGCACTGCCACCAGGTCAGCCGAAACCTCGGAAACCACACCGGCCTTGTTCGCGGTCACTGCGTCACCGGCGTCGACAGCGGCGTACTTCTCCATGCCGGTGCCGACAAGCGGGCGCTCTGAACGCAGCAGCGGCACAGCCTGCCGCTGCATGTTGGCGCCCATCAGTGCGCGGTTGGCGTCGTCGTGCTCCAGGAACGGAATCAGTGCGGTCGCAACCGACACCATCTGGCGCGGGGAGACGTCCATGTACTCAACGTCGGCTGCAACAACGAGAACAGGCTCACCGGAACCACCACGGGTACGGACCAGGACCATGTCCTCAACGAACTTGCCGTTGGCATCGAGCGGCGCGTTTGCCTGGGCGATCAGCCGCTCAACCTCGTCGTCTGCCGTGAGGTAGTCGATCTGGTCGGTGACAATGCCGTTCTCCACCTTGCGGTAAGGAGTCTCGATGAAGCCGAACGTGTTGATCCGGCCGTAGGATGCCAGCGAACCGATGAGGCCGATGTTCGGGCCTTCAGGGGTTTCGATGGGGCACATGCGGCCGTAGTGCGACGGGTGGACGTCACGGACTTCCATGCCGGCGCGGTCACGGGAGAGACCGCCCGGGCCCAGCGCGGACAGGCGGCGCTTGTGCGTCAGGCCGGCGAGCGGGTTGTTCTGGTCCATGAACTGCGACAGCTGTGAGGTTCCGAAGAACTCCTTGATGGCAGCGACAACCGGACGGATGTTGATCAGGGTCTGCGGCGTGATCGCCTCGACGTCCTGGGTGGTCATCCGCTCACGGACAACGCGCTCCATCCGGGACAGGCCGGTGCGGACCTGGTTCTCGATGAGTTCGCCGACGGCGCGGATGCGGCGGTTGCCGAAGTGGTCGATGTCATCGACCTCAACGCGCAACTCGACGTCTTCGCCGTCGCGCCTGCCCGTCAGGGTGGTTTCACCGGCGTGGAGCGCAACCAGGAACTTGATCATGGCAACGATGTCATCGATGTTCAGGACCGAGGCGTCAGCATCGCCGAGGTTCTTGTCGATGCCAAGCTTGCGGTTGATCTTGTAGCGGCCGACCTTCGCCAGGTCATAGCGCTTCGAGTTGAAGTACAGGTTGTCGAGCAGCGTCTTGGCGGCCTCGACCGTGGGCGGCTCTCCCGGGCGGAGCTTCCGGTAGATGTCCAGCAAGGCGTCTTCCTGGGTCTCCGTGGCGTCCTTTTCAAGGGTGGCGCGGATGGAGTCATACTCGCCGAAGGTCTCGAGGATCTGGCCCTCGGTCCAGCCGAGCGCCTTCAGGAGGACGGTGACGGACTGCTTGCGCTTGCGGTCAAGGCGTACGCCGACCTGATCGCGCTTGTCGATCTCGAGCTCGAACCAGGCACCGCGCGACGGGATGATCTTCGCGCTGAAGATGTCCTTGTCACTGGTCTTGTCCGCGGTGCGCTCGAAGTAGGCGCCGGGTGAACGGACCAACTGGGAGACAACGACACGCTCGGTGCCGTTGATCACGAAAGTACCCTTCTCCGTCATCAGCGGGAAGTCACCCATGAACACGGTCTGCTGCTTGATCTCGCCCGTGTTGTTGTTCATGAACTCGGCCTTGACGTACAGCGGAGCCGCGTACGTTGCGTCACGGTCCTTGCACTCGGCCATGGTGTACTTCGGGTCAGCGAATTCCGGCTCCGAGAAGCTCAGGGACATGGTGCCCTGGAAGTCTTCAATCGGAGAGATCTCTTCGAAGATGTCAGCCAAACCGGAGGTTGTGGCCACGCCGGGCAGGTTCTGAGCCAGTGCCTCTTCTACGCGTGCCTTCCAGCGCTCGTTGCCGACCAGCCAGTCGAAGCTGTCTGTCTGCAGGGCGAGCAGATTGGGAACGTCCAGCGGTTCGTGAATCTTTGCGAATGAAAGCCGAGGTGCGGCGCCATCGGCGTCGACCTGGCTGGTAGCGGTTGCATTTAGTGAGGTGCTCGGGGCGACCAAGAGGGATCCTTCCACAGACCAACAGGCGTGTTCTTACGATCACTCCCCGCACCGGAATGGTGCCAACCTGACGCCCGCATCGCTCACCGGAAACTGCCCATGGCGGAACCGACGGGACTATCCGTTAAATGACGAATGCGTGGCAAAGCCCACCGCTATATGAAGGCTGAGGTTATGAGGGAAGACGCAAATATCTACTGTACGTCAGGGTAGCGACAATGTCCAACCGGATGTGGTATACGGGATCGGAGCCCGCCGATCCTGACGTGCCCGCCGCGAAGGAGTTTCAGTGAATACCCGTTAGCTGAAATTTCAGGCCGCTCCGGTAACCTTGAACCAGGAGGCATGGGCAGCATCTGGCTCCATGCGATTCAATGAAGAAAGCGAGCGAACCTTCCCATGAACAGCCTCGAGCAGACCCCCCAGGACGTTGTCATAGTAGGTGGGGCACGCACGCCGCAGGGCCGGCTGAACGGGCAGCTGGCAGCCTTCACCGCTGTTGAACTCGGCGCTTTTGCCGTGACCGGAGCCCTTGAGCGGTCCGGGGTGGCGGCCGCCGATGTTGACGCCGTGATCATGGGCCACGTGGTGCAGGCAGGGTGCGGGCAGAACCCGGCCCGGCAGACCTCCATCAAGGCGGGCATCGGCTGGAACGTGCCGACCGTCACCCTCAACAAGGTCTGCCTCTCCGGCCTCACCGCAGTCATCGACGCGGCGCGCCTGATCCGCAGCGGCGAGGCCGCCGTCGTCGTCGCCGGGGGCCAGGAATCCATGACCCGCGGGCCGCACCTGCTGCCCGGAGCACGCCAGGGCTGGACCTACGGGACCATGCCGGCCGTGGATTCGGTGGCCCATGACGGCCTCACCGACGCTTTCGACGAGGAGTCCATGGGTGCCTCGACGGAGCGCGGCAACACCGGCCTCGCGATCGACCGTACATCCCAGGACGAGGTTGCGGCGGCGTCGCACCAGCGTGCGGCGGCGGCGACGGAGGCCGGCGTCTTCAAGGACGAGATTGTTCCGGTGCGCGTCCCCCAGCGGAAGGGCGACGACGTGGTGGTGTCCACGGACGAGGGCGTACGGCCCAACACCAGCGTCGAGACCCTCGCGGGGCTGAAGCCGGCGTTCGCGAAGGACGGCACCATCACCGCAGGCAACTCCTCTCCCCTGTCGGACGGCGCGGCCGCCCTGGTGCTCACCAGCCGGCAGAACGCGGAGGCCAGGGGGTGGGAGGTGCTGGCCGTCGTCGGGCGTCCCGGTCAGGTGGCCGGACCCGACAACACGCTCCACTCGCAGCCCTCACGGGCCATCGAACAGGCCCTCGAACGGGCCGGCTGGTCCACGGAGGACCTCGACTTCGTGGAGATCAACGAAGCCTTCGGGTCGGTTGCCTGCCAGTCGCTGAAGGACCTGGGGCTGCCGTTGGAGAAGTGCAACATCCACGGCGGTGCAATAGCTCTCGGCCACCCAATCGGTGCCTCCGGTGCCCGCCTGGCCCTGCACGCTGCCATGGAACTGCAGCGCAGGGGCAACGGAAAGGCTGCCGTCTCCCTGTGCGGCGGCGGCGGGCAGGGAGAAGCACTGCTCCTCTACCGCAACTGATAAGAACGCAAAAAAGCCCCGGAACCAAACGGTTCCGGGGCTTTTTGCGTCGGTTCGGAAGAACCTACTTGAGGGAGACGGTGGCGCCGGCGGCCTCGAGGGCCTCCTTGGCCTTCTCTGCCGTTTCCTTGTTGGCGCCTTCGAGGACAGCCTTGGGGGCGCTGTCGACAACGTCCTTGGCTTCCTTCAGGCCCAGCGAGGTGAGGGCACGAACTTCCTTGATGACGGCGATCTTCTTGTCACCGGCAGCTTCGAGAACGACGTCGAAGGAATCCTTCTCTTCCTCTGCAGCTTCGCCTGCGCCGCCACCGGCGGGGCCTGCAACTGCAACAGCAGCAGCGGTGACGTCGAAGGTCTCCTCGAACAGCTTCACGAAGTCCGAGAGTTCGATGATGGACAGTTCCTTGAAGGCTTCAATGAGCTCTTCGTTGGTGAGCTTTGCCATGGCTAAAGCATCCTTCCTGATGTGGTGCGCGCGGCACCGGAGTGTGGTGGGTGAGAATTACTTCTCTTCGGGGGCAGCTGCTTCTTCGGCAGCCTCGGCAGGAGCGGCATCCGCAGCTGCGGGTGCTTCCTCTGCCGCGGGAGCTTCGGTGGCTGCCGCGGGTGCAGCGTCCCCGTTCTCCTCCAACTTGATGCGCAGGGCATCGACGGTGCGGGCAAGTGCGGACATCGGTGCCTTGAGGACACCTGCCACACGGGCCAGCTGGAACTCACGCGACTCAAGAGCAGCAAGAGCGACTACCGCCGAAGCGTCGAGGGCCTTGCCCTCGAAGTAACCGGTCTTGATGACGAGCTGTGGGTTGGTCTTCGCGAAATCCGTCAGGCTCTTTGCCGCAGCAACGGCGTCACCCTTGATGAAGGCGATTGCAGTAGGTCCGGCAAGCTGGCCTTCGAACGCGTCGATGCCGGCTTCCTTGGCTGCAATGCCAGTCAGGGTGTTCTTGACGACAGCGTATTTGGTCTCGGCGCCGAGTGAACGGCGCAGTTCCTTGAGCTGTGCAACGGAGAGCCCACGGTATTCGGTTAGGACAGCAGCAGTGGATTCCTTGAAATCGGTAGTGATCTCATCCACGGCCGAAACCTTTGTTGGCGTTGCCATAACCCTCCTTCCGGGGAATAGGTGCCGGTGATCGGTCCAATAAAAAACGCCCCGCGCAGATGCACGGGGCGAGACCTGACCAGACATATTTCTGGGGAAGGACGAGCTCTGTTCACCTGCGCTGGCCGCCCTGAACGGGAACTTTCAGATGGACGGCAGGCAGTTGAACGGATCAACTGGCTGCGGATGTCCATCGACCGACGGTCTTTGGTGCTACAAGCCTACGGGAAGGGGCCGCAGGGGCAAAATCGGGACCCCTGCGGCCGCGCTTCACACGGCCTCCAGCTTCTTTTGCCAGGCGGCCGTGTAGCCCGCCGGAGTGAAGCCCAGCTCAATATTGACGTCGAGCATGTGCCGGTTCTCCTCCGCGTTCCAGGTGTAGATGCGCTCGGCTTCCGGCCAGACCACGACGACGTCGAGCAGGTTGGCAACCTTCAGCCACATTCCCAGCCTGTGCCCCCGGTGGTCCGACAGCACAAGGGTGTCCTCCTGATACACGATCCCGGGCTTTTCGGCCCGCCTCTGAAGGATGGTGTGACCGACCAACTGCCCGCTGGGCCGGTGCAGCACAGCCCGCACGAGGCTACTGCCTCCGCCGCGGGCAAGGCGCTCCTCCCCTTCACGGACCCTGGTGCCGTCCCAGGACTCCTCTTCCCAGTCCAGCTCCCCCACCGGCACATCAGTGCTCATCTTCTGCCGAAGGTACGCGTACTGTTCCAGCACATCCTCCGGACAGCGGTCAACCCAGTTCACCAGGGCGTAGTCAGGACCGGCCGCGCTGGCCGCATCCGCGCCAAGCACCGCGAGCCGGTGCGGGTCCCAGCCGACGGGCAAGACGCTGCATCGCTCCACCTGCGCCAGGGAAAAACCCTGAGCGGCAGCGAAGACGGCGGGCAGGGACGCGGCGGGGAAGGATCCGGCGCGGGTGGCCGGCGTGAGTACGCCACCGGCGGTATCGAACCCCGTGCGGTGGTCCGCCCACCCCATCACTACAGACCTGCCCCGCGTGCGCGCGTGTTCCTCCACCGCTGCATAGAGCGCGGAGCCGATCCCCCGGCGACGCCGCTCAGGATGCACGATGACTTCGGCGTAGCAGGTCTGGAGGTTATCGGTGAGCGGCACATCGGCTACAGCTTTTCCCACCACCTCATCGTTCTCGCAGGCAAGAAAAATGGTCCGGTCCTCATAGCCGTTCGGCCTGAAGCTTTCGAACCGCGTCCGGGCGGCGACGCAGTGATCGTCATGGTCCCAGATCTCACGTTCGATGAGGTTGCTCAGGTCAGAAGCAGCAAGAAAGGGTCGGGCTTCGGGAACGTCCAGCGACCGCGGTAGCGGATAGGGCCGGATGCGCAGGTCGGTGGCGGTCATATCAAGAATCATGAGTCAGTGATTGAGCAATGTCAATCACTGACCGGTGGTCTCTTCTGGGAATGCGGAAGGGCCGGTGCAGCAATCGCTGCACCGGCCCTTCCGCTCAACCAGTTCCTTACGCGTCAGCCAGAACCTTGGTGACGTTGGGATCTACCGGGATGCTCGGTCCGAAGGTGGTGGTGACCGTTGCCTTCTGGATGTAGCGGCCCTTGGAGGCGGACGGCTTCAGGCGAAGCACTTCCTCCAGCGCAATCGCGTAGTTCTCGGCCAGCTTGCGCTCGTCGAAGGACACCTTGCCGATGATGAAGTGAAGGTTGGAGTGCTTGTCGACACGGAAGTCGATCTTTCCACCCTTGATATCGGTGACCGCTTTGGTGACGTCCGGGGTCACGGTGCCGGTCTTCGGGTTCGGCATCAGGTTACGCGGACCCAGTACCTTACCGAGGCGGCCTACCTTGCCCATGAGGTCCGGGGTGGCAACCGCTGCGTCGAAATCGACCCAGCCGCCGGCTACCTTCTCGATCATGTCGTCGGAGCCGACGAAGTCCGCTCCGGCGGCAATGGCTGCCTCGGCCTTCTCACCGGTCGCGAAGACCAGGACGCGCTTGGTCTTGCCGGTGCCGTGAGGCAGGTTGACGGTGCCGCGCACCATCTGGTCTGCCTTGCGGGGGTCAACGCCAAGGCGGAAAGCCACCTCAACGGTTGCGTCAAACGAGGAAGGGTTGGTTTCCTTCGCCAGGTTCACTGCCTCGACCGGCGCGTACAGCTTGTTCGCGTCGATCTTGGCGGCAGCTGCCTCATATGCTTTGCTGCGCTTTGCCATCTGCTTCTTTCTCCTTATGCAGTTGTGGTCTGCGGACCGCGCTCGGCCCTGCCACAGACATCCGACGCCGAAGGCGTGGTGTCGTTATTTGGTTTGGTGTCAATCGACTGTCAGTCGACGGTGCTCCATTGTCGACTAACTTGCGGGGCTTACTCCCGGCGGATCCTCGTTCCTCGGCTCCACCGTACGTAAACTCCTCGTTAGTCGACGGTGATGCCCATCGACCGGGCGGTGCCGGCAATGATCTTCGCTGCTGCCTGAACGTCATTGGCGTTCAGATCTTCCATTTTCATGGTGGCGATTTCCTCGACCTGCGCCTGGGTCAGCTTCGCAACCTTGACGGTGTGCGGGGTAGCCGAACCCTTCTGAACGCCTGCAGCCTTCTTGATCAGCTCGGCGGCCGGCGGGGTCTTGGTGACGAAGGTGAACGAGCGATCCTCGTACACCGTGATTTCAACGGGGATAACATTCCCGCGCTGGGATTCTGTCGCGGCGTTGTACGCCTTGCAGAATTCCATGATGTTGACACCGTGCTGACCAAGCGCGGGACCGATCGGAGGAGCCGGGTTGGCGGCGCCTGCGTTGATCTGCAGCTTGATGAGGCCGGTGACCTTCTTCTTGGGGGCCATGAAAGGGTCCTTTTCTTACATTTCGTTCCTCGGGACAGGAGCGTCCCGGGGATGGTGACCGCCATGGCGTGGCGGCCGGCCGTCCTGACGGGCCAAAGCGAACCCGACGAGGACGAAGTCTATTGGATCTTGGTGACCTGGTTGAACGACAGGGTGACCGGGGTCTCGCGCTCGAAGATCGACACCAGGACCACCAGCTGCTGGGATTCGGGCTTGATCTCGGAGATGGTGGCCGGGAGGGTCTCGAACGGACCCTCGTTCACGGTCACGGATTCTCCGACCTCGAAGTTCACCATGGTGGGAGTGGTCTGCGTGCGCGCAGGCTTGCCTGCCTCGGCACCGCTCTTGACGATGGTGTGCTCCAGCATGGAGAAGACCTCTTTGAGGCTCAGCGGCACTGGGTCGTGGGCGTTCCCGACGAACCCGGTCACGCCGGGGGTGTGGCGAACCGCGCCCCACGATTCATCGGTGAGGTCCATCCGCACCAGCACGTAGCCGGGAATGCGCACCCGGTTGACGATCTTGCGGGTGGTGTTCTTGATCTCCACGACTTCTTCCATGGGCACCTGGATCTCGAAGATGTAATCTTCCATGTCCAGGGTCTGGATGCGCGTTTCCAGGTTGGCCTTTACCCGGTTCTCATAGCCGGCGTAGGAGTGGATGACGTACCAGTCACCCTCCTGGCGACGCAGCTTTGCCTGGAACTCGGCCACGGGATCGACCTCGGGCTCAGCAGGCTCCTCTTCTGAAACCTCGCCGGTGGTGCTGTCCGCGTCCACGTCCGGGGACTTTTCGGCAGCCTCGTCGGTGGAATCCGCTGCTTCCTCGGCAGTGGAATCCTCGCTGTCCGCGGGCACAGCGGCATCAACAGGTGCGTCTTCCGCGCCTGTTGCCGTTACCTGATCCTCGGTACCCAGATCTTCCTCGTCGGTGGTGATCTGTCGTTCGAGTTCTTGCTCGGACACCTAGCTGCCTGCTTTCTGGATTGCTGTGCTTGCTCGATACTGCCCCTGGAGGACAGAAACTAGCTGTCGCCGCCAAAGAGCCACACCGCGCCGGTACCGAACAGGAAGTCCAACCCGGTCACGATGAGCATCATGATGATCACGAACACCATGACTGTGATGGTGAACCGGATCAGTTCCTTGCGGGTGGGTACAACCACCTTGCGCAGTTCAGCGACGACCTGCCGTACAAAAAGGATGATTCGGCCGAAAAATCCCCGCTTGGGGTTCTGCTTGCCGGCGGGGTTTCCCTTGGAGCTGCTCGCAGCCGTATCGGTCACCTTCAACCTCACCAATCTTGTAGGTACCTGAGCTGGCCGCACTGACCCATCACTCATAGAGCGTTCGACGCCGCACTGCCGCATGCTTTCCATGACGGTGATGCGCAGGGCAGACAGGACTCGAACCTGCAACCTGCGGTTTTGGAGACCGCTGCGCTACCAATTGCGCCACTACCCTTTGGAGTGAAGCTTTCCGCCGATCCTTTGTCCCTGCGCTGCCGTGAAATACCGCAGTGCAGGCATGGACCATCATGGCGACTTCAACACCGAGGAACTAGTCTACGCAATCCGGGACGCAACGTCGAACCGGGCAGCCCGGTTGCTTTCTGCGGGGACGTTGGTGCCGGTCCGACGCGTCGCGGCGGGCTGAGTTGAGCGGTGAAGCCCTAAGCTGGAGAAACACTCCACTGGACCAACTCGAATCACCTCAACTGACGGGAAGACCATGACTGCCGCTGACGCCCTGTCCCAGCACTCCAACGGACGCGTGTCCCAGCGAATTGCCGCCATCGCTGAATCCGCAACGCTCGCCGTCGATGCCAAGGCAAAGGCGCTCAAGGCGGCAGGCCGGCCGGTCATCGGTTTCGGCGCCGGTGAACCGGACTTCCCCACGCCCGGTTACATCGTGGACGCAGCCGTCGAGGCCGCACGGCAGCCCCGGTTTCACCGTTACTCCCCCGCCGGTGGGCTCCCGGAGCTCAAGCAGGCGATTGCGGAGAAGACACTGCGCGATTCCGGTTACCAGGTCGATGCCGCCCAGGTGCTGGTAACAAACGGCGGCAAGCAGGCCGTGTATGAATCCTTCGCCACGCTGCTCGATCCGGGCGACGAGGTACTGGTTCCCACCCCCTACTGGACCACCTATCCGGAGGCGATCAGGCTGGCGGGCGGCGTCCCGGTGGAGGTCTTCGCCGGCCCGGAGCAGGCCTACCTCGCCACCGTCGAGCAGCTGGAAGCCGCACGGACCGCTCGAACCAAGATCCTCCTCTTCGTCTCGCCGTCGAACCCCACGGGTGCCGTGTACTCACCGGAGCAGGTTCGCGAGATCGGCGAGTGGGCGGCCGGCCACGGCCTGTGGGTGGTCACCGATGAGATCTATGAACACCTCACGTACGACGACGTCCCATTCACTTCCATTGCGACGGCGGCGCCCTCGCTGGGCGACCGCGTGGTAGTCCTCAACGGCGTTGCCAAGACCTATGCGATGACCGGATGGCGGGTCGGCTGGATGATCGGCCCGAAAGACGTGGTGAAGGCCGCCACCAACCTGCAGTCCCACGCCACCTCCAACGTGGCAAATGTTTCGCAGATGGCGGCCCTGGCCGCCGTGTCCGGGCCGCTCACAGCGGTAGAGGAGATGAAGAAGTCCTTCGACCGCCGTCGTCGTGCGATGGTTTCCGGGTTGAACCGCATCGAGGGGGTCCAGTGCCCTACTCCCCACGGCGCCTTCTACGCCTACGCGGATGTGCGGGAGCTGCTGGGCAGGGAGCTCGCGGGCGCGCGGCCGGCCACATCGGCCGAGCTGGCTGCCCTGATTCTGGACAAGGTTGAGGTTGCCGTGGTTCCCGGTGAGGCGTTCGGGCCGAGCGGGTTCCTGCGCCTCTCCTATGCCCTCGGCGATGAGGACCTCGCGGAAGGCGTAGGCCGGCTGCAAGAATTTCTCGCCACAGCGCGCTAAACGACGGCGACTGGTAAACACGCGCGAACCGGCGGCCACCGCGATGCCCCGGAGTGGTTGGGCATCGCGGAGCGGGCAGGGCCCGCGGTGGCCGCCGGTTCGTGCACCCGCCGCCCAAGCACGTCAGAGCAAGCGGCACTCCGCTGCCCACCTGGTGAGCTCATGCCGCGAGGAGAGCTGCAGCTTCCGCAGGACGGCCGAGACGTGGGTTTCCACGGTCTTGATGGAAATGAACAGCTCCTTCGCCACCTCCTTGTAGGAGTAGCCGCGGGCGATCAGCCGCATCACCTCGAGCTCCCGAGCTGAAAGCCGGTCCAGCTCGCTCTCTGCCGCAGCAACGGCCGCGGTTCCGAACGCGTCAAGGACAAACCCGGCCAACCGCGGAGAAAACACCGCGTCACCCGAGGCCACACGCAGCACCGCGTCGGAGATGTCAGCGCCGGTGATGGTCTTGGTGACATAGCCGCGGGCACCGGCCCGGATGACGGTCACCACGTCTTCAGCCGAGTCGGAGACGCTGAGCGCGAGGAAGCGGGTGGTTTGGCGGGTATCGGCGCACCCTGCGATCACCTCGGCCCCGCCGCCGCCCCGCCCGCCGGGCAGGTGCACGTCAAGGAGGACAACCTGCGGCCGCTGCTCGCGGATGACGGCGATGGCTTCCTCGACCGTGGCGGCCTCGCCGACCACGCGGACCCGGCCGTCCAGATCGGCCCTGAGGCCGGAGCGGAAAATGGCGTGGTCATCCACAACGACGACGGTGATCGGCTCAGTCATGGACAGTTCCCGCTTCCTCTTCCGGCATGGTCAGGTGGACTTCCGTCCCCGCGTGCGAGCTGCGGATCTGCGCAGTGCCGCCGTCGCGCTGCATCCGGTTGATGACGGACTCGCGGATGCCCAGCCGGTCTGCCGGCACCGCCGCCAGGTCGAACCCGGGTCCGCGGTCCCGCACAAACACCTGCGACACTCTCTCCCCTGCCTCAAGATAGACGGAGACGATCCCGCCGGCGTGCTTTGCCGCATTGAAGATCGCCTCCCGTGTTGCCTGAACCAGCGCATCCTGCCGCGGTGTCATCGGCGTGTCTCCCACGGACACGACGTCGACGGGATGCCCGTAGGCCTCCTCCACTTCCGCCGCGACGGCCTTGATGCGGTCCGCGAGGTTACCGGTGCGCTCGGCGGCATCGGCGTAGAGCCAGCGCCGCAGCTCGCGTTCCTGGGCGCGTGCGAGGCGGACCACGTCCTGTTCGGAGGCTGCGCGGTTCTGGATCAGCGCGAGCGTCTGCAGCACCGAGTCGTGCAGGTGGGCGGCGAATTCCGCGCGCTGGGTTTCACGGACCCGGGCGGCCCGCTCGGCTTCGAGGTCCTTCCAGAACTTCACGCCCCACGGCGCTAGCACCAGGCCTACTCCGCCCAGGACCGCCGCGGTGGCGAGGAGAACCGGCCAGGTGAACTCCCAGGACAGCGAGCCCGACACGAGAATGAGCAGCCCCACCATGACCAGCACCAGACCTGCAGCGAGCCGGGCCACGCCCTCGGCGCGGGTGGCGCCCGCGTGGTCCATCAGCCGGGCACGGCGGGCTTCGTCGAGCTGCGACCAGGCCAGGACGGCGCCCAGCGCTACGGCCGCAACCGGCACCAGCCAGCCCCACTGGACGTTGACGCCGAGCTGCTGGGCAACGAACGCCGCCGCAACCACCAGGAGCCCGACGCCGATCATCACCTCACGGTTGCCTGCGGCGCCCAGGGCGGGTCGCGGCGTCGGCCCTGCGAGAACCGGCGCCCCGAGGCGGAGCCCGGCGGGAGTCGCTGCGCCGCGGCGTCGTTCTTCCGCCGTTGGAACCAACAGCCACAGCCAGCCATAGAGCACGACGCCGGCACCCCCCACCAGCGCCAGCGCCACCATCCCGATCCGGGCAGCGCGCCGGGAGATCCCGAGGTGGACGGCCAGGCCCGCACAGACGCCCGCGATCAGGGCATCACTCGAGCGGAGCAGCGGGGGTCTCATGGGTCAATCCAAGCACGGTCAGGGCCTGCCGTTACCGGTTTTCAGGGGAATCCCGCCATAGCTCAGGGGAGGTTCAGGGTCAGCCCCGATGGTTGGCGCGGCGGTCTGAAACCATCATTGAGGATATGAACCCGCAAGAGAACCCTCCTCCCCCACCCCATGACGCCGACGGCGCCCCGCACCCTTCCTCCGCTGACGGACCCGCGGGCCCGGGCGCCGGCTTCTTCGGCTGGGTCCGCAGTCTGCGGATCACCCGCGGTCAGGACCGCTGGATCGGTGGCGTTGCGACCGGGATCTCCGCCCGGACCGGCCTGGATGTGGTCCTGGTCCGCGGTCTGTTCGTCGTGCTTGCGATCTTCGGCGGAATCGGACTGCTCGTGTACGGCCTGGCGTGGGCGCTGCTCCCCGAGCCCGACGGACGCATCCACGCCGAATCCGCGGCCCGCGGCAGCTGGACCTCAGGTATGACCGGCGCCCTGGTGGCTTCACTCCTCGGCCTCTGGCGGCCCAACACACCGATGTTCGGCAATACCGGCGGTTTCGGAGGATTCATCTGGAGCCTGTTCTGGATCGGCGTGGCGGTGTTCATTGTCTACTGGATCTCCAACTCCAGCAGGAACCGGAACGACGCCGTTCCCGGCACACTTCCGCTGGACACCTACTCCACCGGTAGCGCGACTGCAGGCGCCCCTCCCACTAGCAACCCCTCGGGCGGCAGCGCTTCCGGCGGCACCGCACCCACCGACGCTTTTCCACCCGTGACCTACCCGACCCGGCCGTACACCGCTCCCGTTCGCCCACCAGTGAACCCCAAACCGGCAATACCGCGACCCGTAGGATCGGACATCGCCATCTTCCTCGGCGGCGCCCTGCTCCTGGCGGCGCTGGTACTGGTGCTGGACTATGTCGGGGTGCTCACCCTCGGCGGCAGCGTCATCCCCGTTGCACTGGCGACCGGCGTCGTCGTCCTGGGTCTCGGAATTGTCCTTCTGGGCATCCGCGGGCGAAGCTCCGGCGCTCTGGGATTCCTGGCGGCCGTCGCGATCGCGGCGACCATGCTCTCATCCGCATCCCCGCTCACAGGCAACTGGGTTCTCGCGGACCAGGGCCGGTGGTCGATGACCGCGGCCAGCCCGGCTCCCGAGGGATACACCGTCTTCGCCGGCCAGGGCCGGGTTGACCTGACAGGGCTCACGGACCTCAGCAGGGACGTGGTCATCCCGGTCAGCGCAGCGGCCGGGAACGTCAACATCCTGGTCCCGGACAACGTGCCGGTGGATGTCCGCTCGCGCCTGGCACTGAGCTCCACCGACCTTGTGAGCGCCGCGGACACCACCAGCATCGGCGGCGTCTGGCAACCGCGCACCCTTCACCTGAACGAGGATGCGGAGGGCCCCCGCATCATCCTCGACGTACGCGGCGTGGCCAGCCACATCACCATCGCCACCACCGAAGACGCGCTCCTCGACACCGAAAGCGGGCAGTAACCATGAGCACCCTCTATCCGAACCGGAACGACGACGACGCCCGCCCCCGTGCAGGCACCATCATCTGGGGAGGCCTCGCCATGGTGATTGGCCTGCTGGTCCTGGCGGGCGAGCTGACCGGGCTGGTGCTGGACCCTGTGCTGGTCTTCATGGTGCTGCTGATCGGCACCGGTGCCGCCCTCATCGTCGGCGGAATCCTCTCGATGAACCGCCGTCCCTGAGCGGACCCCCCGTTTCCGTGACATCCCCCACCGAATACGAAAGCATGGACCAATGGAACCCTTCTTCAACGCTCTCCGCTCGTCCCCCATCAAGCGCGCACCCGGAGGGTGGTTCGGCGGGATCGCCTCCGGAATCGCCCTGAAGTTCGGGTGGTCCGTCGGCCTGGTGCGGATCGGGATACTGCTCAGCTTCCTGCTGCCCGTCATCGGGCCCCCGCTGTACGTGGTGTTCTGGCTGCTGCTCCCGAAGACCGACGGAACAATCGCGCTGGAGAGCCTCATCTCGAACCGCTGACCCGGCCGGCACCGGTTCCGCCGCGGAGGCTTCACAAACCGCCGCGGCGGTTCAGTGTGTCTAGAATCATACGGGGCTCAAGGAGGCGCCTGGCCAAATCACCCGTCCACGATTGATTGGAAAACTCCTTAGATGAAGATCGGAATCCTCACCAGCGGAGGCGACTGCCCCGGGCTCAACGCGGTGATCCGCGGAGCAGTGCTGAAGGGCATCAAGACCGACAACCTCGAATTCGTGGGGTTCCGTGACGGATGGCGAGGCGTCGTCGACGGCGACATCATCGATCTGCCCCGCCATGCGGTCCGGGGAATTTCCAAGCAGGGCGGCACTATCCTGGGTACGTCCCGCACCAACCCGTTTGACGGCAACGGCGGCCCCGACGCGATCAAGGCCAACCTCGACAGGCTCGGCATCGACGCAATGATCGCCATCGGAGGCGAAGGCACGCTCGCGGCGGCGAAGCGCCTGACCGACGCCGGCCTGAAGATTGTCGGCGTGCCGAAAACCGTTGACAATGACCTGGACGCCACCGACTACACGTTCGGTTTCGACACGGCCGTGCAGATCGCCACCGAGGCCATCGACCGGCTCCGGACCACCGGTGAATCGCACTCCCGCTGCATGGTCGCCGAGGTCATGGGCCGTCACGTCGGCTGGATCGCACTGCACGCGGGCATGGCCTCAGGCGCGCACGCCATCCTCATCCCCGAGCAGCAAACCTCCATCGAGCAGATCTGTGAATGGGTAACCGACGCACGGGACCGCGGCCGCGCACCCCTGGTTGTTGTCGCTGAAGGCTTTGTCCCGTCACACCTGGAACAGGCCCACTCCGAGCGGGGACTGGACACTTTCGGCAGGCCGCGTCTGGGCGGCATCGCCGACCAGCTGGCGCCGGAGATCGAGGCCCGCACCGGCATCGAAACCCGCGCCACCATCCTCGGCCACATCCAGCGCGGCGGGGTTCCGTCCGCGTTTGACCGGGTACTGGCTACCCGGCTGGGCATGGCGGCCGTCGACTCCGTCATCGACGGGCTGTGGGGCACCATGGTGTCCCTCCACGGCACCGAGATTGCACACGTGGGCTTCGAGGCCGCGTTGGGCAACCTGAAGCGGGTCCCGCAGCACCGCTACGACGAAGCTGCCATCCTCTTCGGCTGAGGGCGTCTCCTCCAGCGGATAACGTTGCCCCATGACTTTCGGGATGAAGCTCGAGCCCGGCACCGTCTCGATCATCCAGCTCGCCTGGTCGAGGCTGCTGGGGCTCGACGACGGCGCCATGGCCGGCAACAGGGACCGCATCTGCCGCGAGGACAACAGTGTGCTCACGTTCATTTCCCTCTTTGGACAGGAAGCGCTGGTGGGTCCGGCCTGGGCGATCGACGCTGCGAAGGGGCTGACCGGCGTCGAGCTCTCCCGTCAGGCAACCCTGCTGGCGCTGAGCCGCCCGTACGGCGGGCGGGGGCTGGGCGAAGCGAACCTGTACTTCTGCGACGCGCTGCCCTCCTTCGCGGAGGATGGACCGCCGGTGAGCAGCGAACCCGAACATGCGCTGGCCCTGGAGCGGCTCTGCCCGCCCGACGACGTCGCCGAGGTGGGGTTGAGCACCCTGGAACACCAGTGCGTCCTCGTCAATGAGGCCACCGAACCTCCGTTCCCGCTTGCCGGTGCCGGTTATGACATCACGGAAGGAATCCTGGCGCAGCTCGGTGTTCTGACGGCCCCTGCTGAACGACGGCGGGGCCTGGGTTCCTATGCGGCAGCGGTCGCGGTGGAGGAATCGATGGCTTCCGGTCTCATTCCGCAGTGGCGCGCCCGCACGGACCATCCTGCCTCGCAGCGGACAGCACTCAGGGCGGGCTTTGTCTACGCGGGCACCCAGACCTCAGTCGCGTTGGAACGTCCCAGCGGTGAGGCAGGCTAGGGGAAAAGCTCCAGCATGTCCGGCCGCCCGAACATTCCCGCGGCGTCCCGCGCCGAGGGTGTACCGGCGTCAGGGTCAGCGCCGGCATCCAGCAGTACCTTTACTACGTCCGCATATCCCTTGAAGACTGCCCCTGCCAGCGGGGTCTGGCCGCGGTCGTTCGCGGCTTCGGGGTCAGCTCCCCGGGCAAGCAGGTCAGCCACCACGGACGAGTGCCCGTTGTAGGCGGCGAGCATCACGAGGCTGTCGCCCGCCGCGTTGGTCAGGGTTGCCGGCACGCCGGCGTCGAGATACCGGCAAAGCGTGGCGCCGTCGCCCTCCCTTGCCGCGTCCAGCAGACGGTGCGCCAGCGCTATCGCCGCGTCCGCCGATGTATCCGGGGTCTCCTGTCCGGTCATGCCCGCCCGCCCTTCAGCAGTCCAGTGGGACGGCCGACAACCTGGCCGGCGTCCGTGGCGACGATCAGTTCCTGTGCGGCGGCGTAGTGCTCGTCGCCGTCGACCACGTCGAGGACGGCGTCAGGATCCACGCTGCGTTTGATGACGGCGAGTCCCACCGCTCCCATCTCGTAGTGCTGGCCCACCGAGGTCAGTGTCCCGACAGTCCGTCCACCGACGACGACGGCGCTGCCGCGTTCCGGGAGGGTGTGCTGGCTGCCGTCGAGCTGCAGGAAGACCAGCCGCCGCGGCGGATGACCCAGGTTGTGGACACGCGCGATGGTTTCCTGGCCCTTGTAACAACCCTTCGTGAGGTGGACAGCGGTGCGCAGAAGGTCCAGTTCATGCGGGATGGTGCGTTCATCCGTCTCGACGCCGAGGCGCGGACGCCAGGCGGCAATGCGCAGCGCTTCCGCTGCCATCATTCCCGCGAGCTTGAGACCCTCGACTGCTGCCGGAAGATCGGCCCGGGGGACCAGGTACTCGTGCCAGGGCCGGTCGGTGCCCGGGTGGGAAGCTTCCGGCACAACGCTGTAGGAGTAGCCGCCGGTACACACGTGCGGCCAGGCATCGGTCCAGGTGAGATTTCCGGTGAACCGCTCGACCGGCTTCACCGAACCGACCGTTGCCCAGTCCGCGGTGACGTCCGTTATCTCCACGCGGAGCATGAACTTCATGCGGTCCAGCCACTGCGCAAGCGGGCCGGCTTCCCAGCTTTCGGTCAGCAGCCAGGTGGTGGCGCCGTCGTCGACCACCCTGGGGCTGTACTCGATCCGGCCCTGCACCGTGAGCAGCAGGGTCTCGGTGGACTCCCCCGGAGCCAGGTCAAGCAGCAGTTGGGAGGAAATGGTGTTGAGCCAAGTCAGACGGTCGGGACCGGACACTGTGACCACGCCGCGGTGCGACAGGTCGACTACGGCCTCCCCGCGCGCGAGGGCGCGCTGTTCACGCAGCGGATCACCGTAGTGTGCCGCCACGCCTTCATCGGGTGCGCCGGCAGCAACGGCGCCGGACAGGGAAAGCAGGGGGCTTGTGTAGCTCATACGGTTAGCAACGTTCCTGTTGGTGACGGGTATTCCGCCCCGGTGCAGTTCTATTCCACACCGGTGCGGCTCAGGAGACCTTGGCGAGGATCGCGGAAGCATGGGCTTCCAGCGAGCTGCCCTCCGCCGCGATGTCCCAGCGCCAGTAGAGGTCGCCGTTCACCAGCCCGAACAGCCGGGTGGCTGCCGAATACTCCTTGGAGTGCTGGCCGCGCATCACGAGATCCGTGGTGAGCTGGATCTGCGGGCCCTTGATACTGCCGTAATACAGTTCCGCGATGCCGCCCGGGTGAACGATGGTGGCCGTGATATTGAATCCGCCCGCCTCATTGCGGAACTGTTCCACCTCATCGGCGCTCTTGAGTGCAGGCACGATGTCAGCGGGGGAAAGACCGGGCCCGACGTCGGCGTCGTTCAGTTTGCGGTCCAGCGCCCAGAATCCGGTCTCAACCGACAGCGGCCGGAGGGTATTGCCCTCTTCATCGGTCAGCCAGCTCTCCGCCGTGTACTGCACGTAGGGCAGTCCGTGCTGGGTGAAGGTGGCCCGCTGGAAGAAGTGCTCGGAATCCGCGGTGCCCTCGCCCAACCTGCCGGTACCCTCCCAGGTGCCCAGCAGCCAGGACAGCGGAACCAGCTCGGGAGTCAGGTCCGTGGGGATCTCAAAGGACATGGGTCAGCGGACGCTACTTCTGGCCCTTGTACAGGCGCGCGATGACGAGCGCCGCGAAACCGGCCATGCCCAACCCGGCGATCACCAGCAGCGAGATGAAGAAGATTTCCAGCGCAAGAATTGACATGGTTCCATCCTAACGCTGTGATTCCGACGGTTACGCCACCGTGACTTCACCGTCGGCGGGTCGCTTTCAGCTCAGCAGGAGCCTCTCCAGGAAGTAGACGAGCGAGCCGAGCCCGAGGATCGGAGCCGCCCCGACAGCGATCAGCGCCGGTGCGCTGAGCGGAGTATCGCGGCTGATCACCAGGCGGCGGGCAGCCATGATGACTGCGCCGCATACCGCGCCGATGACGGCTGCGGGCAGTTCCTCGACGTCGGTGAAGACGAGCGCGCACAGCGGTCCGGCGAGCGCGGCAAGGAGGACGCCGATCGGGGCGACCATACGGTCCGGCCAGGGCAGGAGAGTAACGAGGAGCGCGGCCAGGACGCTGATGCCGGTCACCAGTGTGACGCCGGAGGTGCCGGCGTTCACGCTGAGGTTCTCGGCGGCGATCCAGCCGGCACCGAGCGCCGTCAGCAGGACGCCGGAACTGGTGCCCAGCGTTGATTCGAGGCGGAAGCTCTGTCCGGTGCCGCGCAGGAGCTGGATGAGGAAAACCGCGCCAAGACCGAGCGCAACCGCCACGGGAAGCCAGGTGAGCGCAGCCCCGGACGGCGACACGTAGGCGGCAGCGCATGCCGCGAGCGCGCTGAGCGCGATGGCCGTCGACTGACTCTTGCGCGCCGGAACTCCGAGGACGTAGGGCCACCCGATGGCCGCTGCAAGGACCAGGACACCGACGACGACGGCGGTCGCCGGCAGGGACAGGTAGGACGCGCCCACGATGGCGGCCAGCGCGACCACCGCGACCAGTGCCGCCATCAAGTTCCTCACCCCTGCAATACTGCACTACCCGTGCGCGGAGCGTCGAAAACGGGCCGCGCACGGCCCGGGCCGATTCTTCGGGCTGCTGCCGCGGTGCGGGCATCCTGCGGCGCCATGTTACGACAGTGCCGGCGGTCACACCGGTATACTGAATGGAATCCGCTGCCGGTCTGCGGGAACACACGCCGCCCGCGGCGCCCGGTTACCGTGGCGCCCCGCCCGATGATGCGCGTCCCAATCCCTGGAGGACATATGCCGCACATCCTGATGCTGACAAACAGCCCGGGCTCGTCCGTGGAGATCCTGCCCGCGCTTGAACTGCTCAACCACAAGGTGCACATCCTCCCGGCGGAGCCGACAGCCCTGCTTCAGACCGAACCCAGCGACGTGGTCATCATCGATGCCCGCAAGGATCTGGTCGGAGCCCGCTCCCTCACGCAACTGCTGCGCGCCACCGGCCTCAGCGCACCGCTGATGCTTGTCCTCACCGAAGGCGGAATGGCGGCGGTTGCCGCGAACTGGCTGGCCGACGACGTCGTTCTCGACTCTGCGGGGCCGGCCGAGGTGGAAGCGCGGCTGCGTCTGGTGATCGCACGGGCCAACACCGCGGCGGAGGAAGTTTCGAGTGAGATCCACGCCTCCGGCGTCGTCATCGATGAAGCCAGCTACACGGCCCGGGTGGGCGGCGAACCGATGAACCTGACCTACAAGGAGTTCGAGCTCCTGAAATACCTTGCGCAGCATCCCGGCCGGGTCTTCACCCGCGACCAGCTGCTGCACGAGGTCTGGGGCTATGACTACTACGGCGGAACCCGGACAGTCGATGTCCACGTCCGCCGGCTGCGCGCCAAGCTCGGAGCGGACCATGAGCAGCTCATCGGGACCGTCCGCAACGTGGGCTACAGGTTCACCCTGAGCCGCCAGCCGGACGATTCCGCCGTCACCCAGCAGGCCTAGAGGCCTCTAGTCCCGCAGCACGGATCCGCGTCCGCCGGTGGCACATTCGCCGTCATACGGGGCATAGCAAAAAGGCTCCCTCCCCGCTGCTGCGGAAAGGGAGCCTTATGGATTGGTGGAGGACATACGGGTCGAACGTATCGAGGGCGCCCCACTGGCGCATCCCCCCGGTTGCCCTCTTTCGAGCGCTTGAAAAGCCTACAACACCTCCCGGGCGTCGCCAAAAACAGCTCGCGTCGGGGACCTCGCCCACTAGCGCCCAGTGCGCTCCCAACACTCGCTTCGCTCGCGTCGGGGCCCTCGCCCACTAGGCTTACTGCCATGACGGCTGAAGCACCCACCTGGCCCATTCTCACCATCGACGGAGCCCCGCGAGACGAGGTCCTGGGGGACATCGTGGCCCTCGCCCGCGCAGCGGAGGACGCGGACGGTAACCCGCCCCTGTCGGAACAGACGCTCGTCAATCTGCGCACCTCTCAGCACCACCCGGAGTCCCTCCTGGTCTTCGCCACCTACGCCAGTGACGGCCACCGCCGCAGCAACAACCAGGCCGCCACCCAAGAGGCCCACACCCACGGCACCCCCAACAATGGCACTCGCAGCGATGCCACCCGTGACGACGGCGAGGAACTGGCCGGTGTCGCCGTCGTCAGCCTCCCCCGCAGCCCGGGGCAGCCGGGCGTCCTCGAGCTGGTGGTCCGTCCCACCTACCGGAACCAGGGTGTCGGGACCAGCCTGGTACGCGCGCTGCAGAGCGCCGACCTTCCCGAGCTGCGGGTCTGGTCGCACGGCAACCATGCCGCCGCCGTCGAACTCGCTGTGAAGGCCGGCTTCACACCGGTACGGGAACTGTGGCGGATGCGGCAGACCAGGGCAGCGCTGGAAGCGACAGTGCCCGACGCCGTTGTGCCGGACGGGGTACGGCTACGCACCTTTGAACCGGGCCGGGACGAGCAGGCCTGGCTTGAAGCGAACGCTGCCGCCTTTGCGCACCACCCCGAGCAGGGCTCCATGACGCTTGAGGACCTGCAGGCGCGCATGGCGGAGGACTGGTTCGATCCCGCGGGCCTGATCCTCGCGGTGCGGGAATCCGATGGTGCGCTCCTTGGCTTCCACTGGACCAAGGTGCATCCGCGCAGCGGCAAGCACCCCGCCATCGGGGAGGTTTATGTGGTGGGCGTGACCCCGGCTGCGCAGGGCATGGGCCTGGGCAAGGCGCTGACCATTGCCGGGATCGAGCATCTGCACTCCCTCGGGCTGCAGGCCATCATGCTGTATGTCGACGCTGACAACACCGCCGCCGTTGCGCTCTACCGGTCACTCGGGTTCACCCGCTGGGACGTCGATGTCATGTACGCACCGGGCAACACGCCGGACAACTTGTAAGGTTGAAGGAGCCTCAACCGCAGCCTCGCAGGGCGGGTTGAGTGCCGCACCGAATCCACAAAAGGAGACACCATGGAAGCCGAAACCGCCGCCCGGGTCCCGGCACGGTATGGATCATCCGAAGTGGCTCCCGCCCGCGCAACCCAGGACCGCATTGACATCCCGGAGTTCGCCCCGAGCCTCCTGCCTTCGGGCGAGATCACCGCGGACCGTTTCCTTGACCGCGAACTGAGCTGGCTGCACTTCAACGCCCGCGTCCTTGACCTTGCCGAGGACCCTGACCTTGCCCTGCTGGAACGGGTGAACTTCCTCTCGATTTTTGCCTCGAACCTCGATGAGTTCTTCATGGTGCGCGTCGCAGGCCTGAAGCGCCGCATCGCCACCGGGCTCGCCGTGCCTTCCGCTGCCGGGCTGAGCCCCATCGAGCAGCTCGAGACGATCATGAGCGACGGGCTGGCCCTCCAGCGACGCCACGCCGCCGTGTTCTCGGAACAGATCAGGCCGGCCCTGACAGCTGAGAACATCCACCTCACCACGTGGGACCAGCTCGACGAGGCGGCGCGGGCCGAACTGAACAAGCTGTTCGCGGAAAAAGTGTTTCCGATCCTCACCCCCCTCGCCGTGGATCCGGCCCACCCCTTCCCCTACATTTCCGGGCTCTCACTGAACCTCGCCGTCGTCGTCCGCAACCCGGTGAGCGACAAGGAGCTGTTTGCACGCGTCAAGGTGCCGGACCAGCTGCCCCGCCTCATCTCCGTGGACGGACCCCGAGCCGGGAACGTGGCCGGGCGGACGGCCCGTTTCATCCCGCTGGAGGAGGTCATCGCGGTCCACCTGGACCAGCTGTTCCCCGGCATGGAAGTTCTTGAGCACCACACCTTCCGCGTCACCCGCAACGAGGATCTCGAGGTCGAGGAAGACGACGCCGAAAACCTCCTGCAGGCGCTGGAAAAGGAGCTGCTCCGGCGCCGGTTCGGCCCGCCCGTCCGCCTCGAGGTGACCACGGACATCAACCCCAGCATCCGGGCGCTGCTGTCCCGGGAACTCGGCGTTGAGGATGCGGAGGTCTATGATCTGCCCGCGCCGCTGGACCTGCGCGGACTCGCCGTCATCGCCGGGATCGACCGCGGCGACCTCCACTACCCCAAGCATGTGGCGCACACCAGCCGCGACCTCAATGAGAGTGAAACCTCGAAGGCCGCCAACGTCTTCGCTGCCATGCGGCGCAGGGACATCCTCCTGCACCACCCGTATGACTCGTTCTCCACCTCCGTGCAGGCATTCCTCGAGCAGGCCGCCGTGGACCCCAAGGTGCAGGCAATCAAGCAGACCCTGTACCGGACCTCCGGCGACTCCCCCATCGTGGACGCCCTCATCGACGCGGCGGAAGCCGGCAAGCAGGTCCTGGCCCTCGTGGAGATCAAGGCCCGCTTCGACGAGCAGGCCAACATCTCCTGGGCACGGAAGCTGGAGCAGGCCGGCGTTCACGTGGTCTACGGCATCGTGGGACTGAAAACGCACTGCAAGCTCTCACTTGTGGTGCGCCAGGAGATCGACGGGCTGCGGCGCTACTGCCACATCGGCACCGGAAACTACCACCCCCGCACCGCCCGCTACTACGAGGACCTGGGGCTGCTCACCGCCAACCACGAGGTGGGCGAGGACCTCTCCCGCCTGTTCAACCAGCTCTCCGGGTACGCGCCCAAGTCGACATTCAAGCGTCTGCTGGTGGCGCCGCGGTCCGTGCGCTCGGGCCTGATCGAACGCATCGAGCAGGAGATCGCGAACAGCGAGGCCGGCCTGGAAGCGCGCGTGATTATCAAGGTGAACTCGATCGTGGATGAAGCGCTCATCGACGCCCTGTACCGTGCCTCGCAGGCCGGTGTGCGGGTCGATGTGATTGTCCGCGGCATCTGTTCGGTGCGCCCGGGGGTTCCCGGACTCAGCGAGAACATCACCGTCCGCTCCGTCCTCGGCAGGTTCCTTGAACACTCCCGGGTGTTCGCCTTCGCCAACGCCGGCGATCCCGCCGTGTTCATCGGTTCTGCGGACATGATGCACCGCAACCTGGACCGCAGGGTGGAGGCGCTGGTGCAGCTGTCCTCTCCCGAACACCTCACGTACCTGATCTCACTCATGGACCGCTACCTCGACGCCGGCACGGCAAGCTGGCACCTGGACAGTGACGGCGAGTGGATCCGCCACCACAAGGACGACGACGGCAACCCCCTGAGCGATGTGCAGTCCTGGCTGCTCGCATCCCGGTCGCGCAGCCGTCTGCGGCCGGCCCGCCAGTGATGGTCCAGCCGGACACCGCGGTCGACAGGAAGCAGAGCAAGTCCGGCGCCGCCGTCGTCGCTGCCGGAGCACTGTGCTGGCGCAAGCGGCAGGGCGTCCTGGAGGTCCTGCTCATCCACCGTCCCCGCTACGATGACTGGTCCTGGCCCAAGGGCAAGATCGACGCCGGTGAAACCACGCCGGAATGCGCCGTCCGGGAGGTCCAGGAGGAGATCGGATTCACTGCAAAGCTCGGTATCCCGCTCCCGTCCATCGAGTACCCGGTGGCGTCCGGGCTGAAGGTGGTGCACTACTGGGCTGCGAAGGCGGAGGGCCTCACGCCGAAGCCCGACGGCAAGGAAGTCGACGCATTCCTCTGGTGTTCCCCTGAACGTGCGGCCGAGCTGCTGAGCAACCCCTCCGACCGGGAGCCGTTGTCCGCGCTGGTGGAAGCCTCCGCGTCGGATGACCTGGACACCTGGCCGCTGATCGTCGTCCGTCATGCCAAGGCCAAACCGAGGTCCTCCTGGACCCGGGCTGAGGGCGAACGCCCGCTCGCCGCATCCGGGCGCCGCCAGGCGCTGGCCGTGAGCCGTCTGTTGCAGGCGTGGTCGCCCGAGCGCATTGTCAGCAGCCCATGGGACCGCTGCGTTCAGACGGTGATGCCGTACGTGAAGCGCTCAAACGCGAAGCTCAAACTCGTCGACGCCATCACCGAGCGGGACGCCGCCCGTAAGCCGGGCCGGGCACGGGCCACCATCGAGAAAGTGTTCGACAAGCGAGCCTCGGTGGCAGTCTGCAGCCACCGGCCGGTCCTGCCCCTGATCCTGGACGAACTCCGGGCGCACATGCCGCTCCATCTCGCCAGTCTCCTTCCGGCGTCGGACCCTTATCTCTCTCCCGGCGAGGCGATCATCTGCCAGGTGAGCCTCAGGAAGTCCGGGAAAATTGTCTCGGTTGAGCAGTTCCGGGCCTACGATGACTGATTCAGGGCGCACACCTCGACAGGTCCTAGACTGATTGTCGTGACTATTCCGGTTCCCACTCCGTATGAAGACCTGCTCCGCGACGTCCTGGTCAACGGCACCTCGAAGTCCGACCGCACGGGCACAGGCACGCTCAGCGTGTTCGGACGCCAGCTCAGGTTTGACCTGGCAGAGTCTTTTCCGCTGATCACCACCAAGCGGGTTCACTTCAAGTCGGTGGCACTGGAACTGCTCTGGTTCCTGCGCGGCGATTCGAACGTTTCCTGGCTCCAGGAACGCGGGGTCAAAATCTGGAACGAATGGGCGGACGAGTCCGGTGAGCTGGGTCCCGTCTACGGCGTGCAGTGGCGTTCCTGGCCCACGCCCGACGGCGGCCACATCGACCAGATCGAGCGGCTCATCGAGGGGCTCAGGACCAACCCCGATTCGCGGCGGCACATCGTCTCGGCGTGGAATGTCGCCGACATCGAGAACATGGCGCTGCCGCCCTGCCACGCCTTCTTCCAGTTCTACGTTGCGGACGGCAGGCTTTCCTGCCAGCTGTACCAGCGCTCCGCGGACACCTTTCTGGGTGTGCCGTTCAACATCGCCTCCTACGCGCTGCTCACCCTCATGGTGGCGCAGCAGGTGGGGCTGGAACCCGGCGAATTCATCTGGACCGGCGGGGACGTCCACATCTACGACAGCCACCTGGACCAGGTCACCGAGCAGCTGTCCCGCGAGCCGTACCCGTACCCGGCGCTCCGGATCAACCGGAAGCCGCCCACCATCTTCGACTACGAGTTCGAGGATTTCACGGTGGAAAACTACCGGCACCACCCCACAATCAAGGCCCCGATCGCCGTATGACTGAACCGCTGAGCCCGGCAGCAGCCGTGGGAACACCGCTGGTCGGCATGATCTGGGCACAGACCGTGGACGGCGTCATCGGCAGGGACGGCACCATGCCGTGGCATCTGCCCGAAGACCTCGCCCATTTCAAACGGACCACCGAGGGACATCCGGTCATCATGGGCCGGCGCACCTGGGAGTCCTTCCCCGAGAAGTACCGCCCGCTCCCCGGCCGTACCAACATCGTGGTGACCAGGCAGCAACGCAACCGCGAAGATTTCCCGGGGGCCGTCGTCGTCGGCTCGTTCGAGGACGCGCTCAGTGAGGCTCGGCGGAGCGAGGGCGCTGAGGAGATCTGGGTCATCGGCGGCGGCCAGATTTACTCGGAGGCGGCACCGCACGCCCACGCTGCGCTGGTCACGGTGATCGATTCCACCGAGCAGGGCGACACCTACGCGCCCGCTCTGGGAAGCGCCTGGGCCCTCGCGGGAACCGATCCGTCCGGAGGCTGGACCACGTCCGGCAACGGCACGCGGTTCCGCATCGGCCTGTGGATCCAGGACCCCGCTCATGGGCAGCCCTCCCCATCGCGGGATGCGCCTTCCGCCGGGTAGCCTCAGGTACCACAGGGATCGTATTCGGGGAAAGACGCGGGGAACAATGACTGGGACGCTGGGGGCCAACCCGGATCAGCTGCGCTCACTGGCGCAGCACTGCGGCACGGGGGCGCAGTCACTGCTGGACATTTCAGCCGGTGTGTCGGCCGTGATCAACAATCCCGGGTTCTGGAAGGGCAGCGACGCCGACCGCACCCGCCAGCAGTGGAATACCGTCCTCCGGCTGCAGATCCTGTCCGCTTCGGCGAGCCTTGACCGGGCAAAGTCGGAGCTGCTGGAGCAGGCCGCCGACCAGGAGCGCACCAGCTCGGATGCTGACGGGCCCGGTGGTCCTGGTGGTTCTGGAGGTCCTGGTGGTCCGGGGATGACTCCCGCGGGGTGGCCCGGGCAAACCCACTCCCCGGGCGAGGACGCAAACGTTCCGGGACCGGACTGGCTCCTGGGACCGGATTCCCCCTTCCGGGACGGCTGGGACATCTACCAGCTCATCAAGGCCTTCCCCAATATCCGTGCCGGCCTGTTCGATATCGGGGCCATGCTGACGCCTGCCCTGCGCGGCGGGTTCCTGGACCCCACGGCCTGGACAGGGCTCCGCAGCTCCAACATGCTCAGCGGGTTCTTCAACACCTCCAGCGACCTGTTTGACGGCAACTGGCACACCGCCCTCAACCTCACGGAAGGCTCGCGTGCGTTCGCGGCCTTCGATGGGCTGGGCAAGGGACTCGGAGTGGTGGGCACCGGTCTTGACCTGTATGACACGGTGGTCCACTGGAACGAGGGAGACAAGGGCGCGGCCGCCTACTCAGGCGTGAAGACCGCCCTCGGGATCGCCTCGTTTGCGCCGCCGCCGGTCGGTACGGTGGCTATGGTCGCCAGCGGTGCCCTCGCCATCTATGACAACGTTCCGGTGGTACAGGATGCCGTCAACGCAGTGGGCGGCGCCATCGCCGACACCGCCGGCGATGTGGGCGGCGCCATTGCCGACGGCGCCGATGCGGTGGGCGATTTCTTTGGTTTCTAGGACGTCAATTTCACAAGGAGCAGCACGATGACCGAGACCGTGTCCAAACCCGGGCAGGCCGACACTCCCTATCCGGACGCCATCGGATTCGGATTCGCCGAGGTGGCTGCCCTGCTGAACCTTGCTCCGGGTCCCGCGGCCACGCAGAGCGCCGCGGCGCTCCGGGTTGCCGACGAAATCGGAGACACGCGCCTGGTTGCTGCGGGAGGCTCCTCACTGGTGGCGCGTGGGCTGGCGTTCGCCGAGCCGGACGGGGTGCTCTCGGTCGCCGGGCCGGTAGCCGCGGTCACCCGCGCACTGACAACGGCGCGCCGCCGGATCGAGATCAGCCTCGTTGCGCCGGACTACTCCGACAGCGTGCTCTCGATCGAGTCGGACGACTATGACATCCTGATGCAGCCGCGCAGCCACCTCACCTGGTTCGCGATGGCCAAGCGGCCCGATATCACCGGCGCCGAGGCGAACTTCTTCATCGTTCGGTCGCACTGCGCCGAGCACCCCGACGGCGGTGCCATTGTCCGGAACCGCGAGACGCCCGACGCCGGCGAACTTCTCATCAAGGTCGAATCAGGCGCCTGGACGGTGGGGAGCCGGCTCCCCGGAGCCGATTCGGTGGAATCCGAACAGGGGCTTTCCGACGAGGACGTCCTGGCCCGGCTCCGCACACTCCGGCAGGACTGATCCATGGTGTACAACGCGGAGCGGGAAGCCCGTGACGCCGAAACGACGGCGGCACATGAGGCGCAGATCCGGCTGACCGGTGAGAAGCGCGTGCTGATGCGGGCGGTCACCGGGGAACTCGTCAGCTACACGCCCGAAGAGTACGGTGTGGGCCGGCTCGGGCTGGGTCCGCGCATCAACACGCGCTGGGGGCATCTGGTGTACGTGCTCGCCATCGGGGCTGTGATCGGCGTCTTCCTTTATTTGCCGCTTCATGGATTGTTCGTGGAGGGCGATCCGGAGTCCGGCTGGTTCCTGATTGTCCCGGCGCTCCTGGCCCTGCTCGAGGTGTACGCAGTGCGGAACCTCATCCGTGAGTGGCGCGCGCACAAACTGCGCGAAGAACGCGGGCTTCCGCGCCCCGCCTACTGAGCTCCACGCCGTCACCCCCGCTGGACCCTGGCATGCCCCGCCAACTGAGCTCCACGCCGTCATTCCCGCTGGACCCTGGCATGCCCCGCCAACTGAGCTCCACGCCGTCGTTCCCGCTGGACCCTGGCCCGGCTGCGGTTCCCCAGGCTGAGGCGGAAGTTTCGCTGAGGATGTAACCGAGGTGGGCAGTTTGCCCCGCTCCCCTAAACTGGAAGCATGACAACCGCTGCGCACCTGCCCTCGTCCGTGCCCTCAGTCGGGCTCGTCGGCTGGCGCGGAATGGTCGGCTCGGTCCTGATGCAGCGCATGCAGGACGAGGGCGACTTCCGCCTCATCGACCCGGTCTTCTTCTCGACCTCCAATGCCGGTGGAACCGCTCCGGCGTTCGCGGAAGGCGCCGGCCCGCTGCAGGACGCGTACGACGTCGAGACCCTCGCCAAGCTGCCGATCATCGTCACCGCCCAGGGCGGCGGGTACACCTCCGAGGTGTACCCCAAGCTGCGCGACGCCGGGTGGGACGGACTGTGGATCGACGCTGCATCCACCCTGCGCATGGAGGAAAGCTCCATCATTGTGCTGGACCCGGTGAACCGTGACGTCATCGACGCCGGCCTGTCCCGCGGCGTACGGGACTTCATCGGCGGGAACTGCACCGTCTCCTGCATGCTGATGGGTCTCGGCGGTCTGTTCCGGAACGGCCTCGTCGAGTGGGGCACCTCGATGACCTACCAGGCGGCTTCCGGCGGCGGAGCCCGCCACATGCGTGAACTGTTGAACCAGTTCGGTTCCATTCACGGCGTTGTCGCCGGAAATCTCGCGGACCCGGCATCGGCCATCCTCGACATCGACCGCGCCGTACTGGCCCAGCAGAAAAACCCCGCCATGGACGCATCCCAGTTCGGGGTGCCGCTGGCCGGATCGGTCATTCCCTGGATCGACGCAGACCTCGGCAACGGGCAGTCGAAGGAAGAGTGGAAGGCCGGCGCCGAAACCAACAAGATCCTCGGCAAGGACACCACCGAGGGTACCCGGATCCCGTTCGACGGGTTGTGCGTGCGGATCGGGGCGATGCGCTCGCACTCCCAGGCGCTCACCCTGAAGCTCACCGAGGACCTCTCCGTCGCTGAAATCGAGAACCTGATCGACCAGGACAACCAGTGGGCAACGGTGGTACCCAACACCAAGGAAGCCACCCTTCAGGGCCTCACGCCGGTGGCTGCCAGCGGAACGCTGGAAATCCCGGTCGGCCGCATCCGGAAGCTCGAGATGGGCCCGGAGTACATCAGCGCGTTCACAGTGGGAGATCAGCTGCTGTGGGGCGCTGCCGAGCCGCTGCGCCGCATGCTGCTCATCGCGACCGGCAACCTGTAAGCGCGCCGGCTCCGGGCGTCTCCCAAGACCTCCGGCCCAGCCTTTCGAATCTGTGTATTAGGTATCTGCTTAGCTGAAGTCCTCTCGTTTTCCGGGATAACGAGGGTTTTCAGTGGATGGGGGCCGGTACTCACAGCCTGGTCCAGCAGGCGATAGAAGAGCAGCCCGCGGCTCTTGGACGTGCGCCGGTTGAACCGGACGGTGAACTCGTCGAGGTAGTAGGCGAACTGTTCCCTTGAGGCGCCGTAATGCATGGTGCCGATCATCCAGCGCTTGAGCTGGGAGGCGACAATCATGATGACAGACCCCCCATGCCAGAAGTACGGCAAGCTGAGCGCTCACCAGTTCCGCGGTTCCTGCCAGGCGCTGAACGGCAGGTTTTGGATCATCTGCCTATACGAACCACGGGAACCGGAAGATATTGGCCAATGTGCTGCCCAGCAAAAACGCGACGAAGGCGATGTGCGCGAAAGCCACGATAATTGTGTGTAGACCCCGAGTCCGTCATTGGCCACCTTCTGTCTACACTCCCGCCCCGTATCAGCCGGACCATGCCGAATACGATCTGTGCGATCAGCTCGTCGCCGCCTGAAGCGGGGCGTTCCCCTGCCGGGGCCGGCAGAACAGGCAGAGCTAAGCATGCGCCGAGCAGAAGACATGATCCGCCTTCCGGACCGATACTGCACCATCTTCCGCCCGCGAAGCCGATGTCAGGGCGGAGCAGCCGCGCCGCCGACGCTGCTTTAGGAGGATGCGCATCCGGATTCCCCGTCGTTGTCCTGCCCTTCGGCTTTTTCCCTGGCCTGCTGCTGGTGTTGGCGAAGTTTCTCTGCGGCATCGCGGCGGCGGCGCATCTGTCCCCGCAGCCCGCTGCCCCAGCTACCGTCGGCCTCGGGAAGGATCAGGGGTATGGCAGAAGTGGCAGGCTGCCGCCGGGAGCCGGCTTCCTCGTCTCGTTCGTCACCCATACTGGATCGTCCCACCCGGCCACGGCCGCTAACAACACCCCCTGCGTACAGCAAAGGGCGATACCGGGCCCCGGGGCCCGCTGCCTTGGGCTGTCCGCCGTAAACACGATGGTGTTGCCGGCAGGGTGCCAGCCAGTTGAAGGGTTACCGAATGCGCACAAAGACCGGCCTGCGTGGTACGAGAAGTCATCAGCCGGAACAACGCCAACCCGCGCGCTATCCCCCGGCTTCACGTTGGCTGACCGCTGCCGCGTCATCCGTAGCCGGGAGGCAGATGCCGTAAACTCAAACCGGCTGGCTGGGTTTTCAAACCCCGGGGCCGGTGGGCATGACAGACGGCGGGCGTGGGCACTACAGCTTTACAGATGTCGCCAAAGGAGGATCCATTGGAGGAGCTGGTAGGGGACGCCATCATGGGCATCGTCGTCGCCTCAGCGGTAGTGCATTCGGCCTCCTTCCTCCTGGTGCTTGGCAGTACGGGTCGGCGTGGCGCGGTGGCCAGGATCGGCATGCTCGTCGGATCGCTTGTCCCGCTCCTGGGCCCGGTCCTGGCCATCGTCACAGCCTGGGCTTCCCGTGGACGGCGTTGATTGTGTCAAGGCCGTAACGCTTAAGTGCGGAATCAGGACGACCGGGCCTGCCCCGTTGTCGAATGCCGGGCGAGGCAATCCGCCGGGCTCATAGCCAGCCGGAAACCGACATCGCATACATGCACCCCACGCCGCAGCCACTAACTGGCAGGACCTTTCGCTCAATCCCGGCCCGTTGCAGCAGGCCTTGGCGATGGACACTCCGCTGCTATTGCAGCAGACCTGGTGGACCACGGCAGCGAGGGCCTGTGCGGCCTTCATCGCTCCGCTCAACAGGCACGGCGCTACCCTGCCTGGCCAGAACACGAGTGCGAGGCGAATGGCTTTGCGGGCTGATCGCAGTGACAGCCGGTCACGTCGCACAACTCACCCGGAATGGACTTCTTGGAGGTCCGGACGGGCCCGGCGCAGCCGATGGCAATGGTCTTCGTGACCGCTCTGTGCTCGCTCCCCGTCCGCTCCGGTCTCACGATGCCCCGCACGCTCAGCCTGCGGGGCCGACCCACCGCTCGCGCCGAGCACCTTAATAGGCCAGCGCGAAACCTTGACCAATTACCCCCTAGGGGTATATATTGGAGGAAACGATGAAAGGACCGGCCATGGAAGGCGTAGTTTCGACACCCCTTGACGAGGGGGCCATCCACGGATACACCGCCGACAAGGCCGCCTACAAACGCCGGCTCAACCGGATTGAGGGGCAGGTCCGCGGTATCGCACGGATGATTGAGGACGACAAGTACTGCGTCGACGTTCTCACGCAGATTTCCGCTGTCACCAAGGCGCTCCACGCGGTGAGCATCGGACTGCTTGAGGAGCATATTTCGCATTGCGTCGTGGGTGCAGCGAACGAGTCCGTGGCCACCGGGGACCCTGCCGCAGTCCAGGACAAAGTCCGGGAAGCCTCGGAGGCGATCAGCCGCCTGCTGCGCTAGCCGAAGCCTCCCCGGCTACCGATAAGGACAATCACCATGGAAACTACCATCAGCATCTCCGGAATGACCTGCGGACACTGCGTGGACGCCGTGACCGAGGAACTCTCGGCCCTCGACGGTGTCGAAGAGGTCAACGTGGAATTGAACAAAGGCGGTATCTCCCGCGCGGCGATCAGTTCCCGCATGCCGCTGAAGCCGGCGGAAATCAGCGAAGCTGTCGCGGAGGCTGGCTACGTCGTCGTCTCCAACGGCGCCTGAACACCTCACCCCACAGCGACGGAACAGGATTATGGCAACCACGACGCAGACAGAAGCGCCGAACACACGCATCGTTGAACTAGACATCGAAGGCATGACCTGCGCCTCCTGTGTGGCCCGCGTCGAACGGAAACTGGGCAAACTCGAGGGCGTCAGCGCCACGGTCAACCTTCCGCTTGAGTCAGCCCAGGTCACGGTCCCGGAGACGGTAACCGACCAACAGATCGTCGAGACGGTCAACGCGACCGGCTACAAGGCCACACTCAAGACGGCCTCGGCCCCGGAGGTACCGGAGCGGGGTGCCATTGCACCCGATACCGGCGGTCCCCGTGAGGGGCAGGCGGCAGCCGGAACACCGGTCCATGTGCACGCTGCCGGACTGCTGCGGCGGCTGATCGTAGCCGCGGTGTTCACCGTTCCCGTGGTGGTTGTTTCGATGGTCCCGGGAGCCCAGTTCCCGAACTGGGGGTGGCTGGCCCTTGTCCTGACGCTTCCGGTGGTGAGCTGGGCGGCCTGGCCGTTCCACCGGGCTGCGGCCATCAACGCCCGGCACCTGGGATCCACGATGGATACCCTGGTCTCGCTCGGGGTCACCGCCGCGTTCCTGTTCTCTGCCTGGCAGCTCTTCGCCGACCCTGACCTCACCGCCCACCCTGGCATGGACATGGATGCGCACGCGCTCTACTTCGAAGTCGCCGCCGTGGTCGTAACCTTCCTGCTGCTCGGCCGCTACCTGGAAGCCAACGCCAAGCAGCGGGCCGGAGACGCCCTCAAGGCACTGCTGAACCTCGGGGCGAAAGAGGCCGTGGTCCTGCGTCACGGGGTGGAGACACGTGTCCCGGCCGGATCCCTGGCCGCCGGCGATGTCTTCGTCGTCCGCCCGGGCGAAAAGATCGCGACCGACGGCATTGTCGCAGAGGGCGAAAGCGCGGTCGATGTCTCTCTGGTCACGGGAGAATCAGTGCCGGTGGACGTGACACCGGGCGACCCGGTCACCGGGGCAACCATCAACGCCTCCGGCCGCCTGCTCGTCAGGGCAACCAGGGTGGGCAGCGAAACCACTTTGGCGCAGATGGGCCGCCTCGTCAGCCAGGCTCAAAGCGGCAAAGCGCCGATCGCCCGGCTCGCCGACCGCATCAGCTCCGTATTCGTGCCCGTCGTCCTGGCCGTCGCCGTGCTGACGTTCGTCCTCTGGATGGTCATCACCGGTGACCTGAACGGCGCCTTCACTTCCGCCGTCGCCGTGCTCGTCATCGCCTGCCCCTGCGCCCTCGGGCTCGCGACCCCGGTGGGGCTGCTCACCGGCACCGGACGCGGAGCCCAGCTCGGCATCCTGATCCGCGGACCCCAGGTCCTCGAAGACACCCGCACGGTAGACACGATCGTGCTGGACAAGACCGGCACCGTCACCACCGGCAACCTCGCCGTCACCGCCGTCACCCCGCTGGCCTCCATCGGTGAGGATGAGATCCTGCAGTTGGCTGGAGCCGTCGAAGCCGCCAGCGAGCACCCGCTCGGCCGCGCCATTACCGCCGCCGCCGGGCAGCACGGACCGCTCCCGGCGGTCAGCGCTTTCACCAGCACCCCCGGCGGCGGGGTCCGCGGCACTGTCAGCGGGCACACCGTCGTGGCAGGACGCGAAGGCCTGCTGGCCGGTCACGGTATCACCGTCACGCAGGAACACCGCGAGCTGCTGTCCGAGTTGCAGGATGGCGGTGCGACCGCCGTCTGGGTCGCCGTCGACGGGACACCTGCCGGGATCATCAGCCTCAGGGACACCATCAAGGACGGCTCGAAGGCGGCCGTGACCCGGTTCCGGGAGCTTGGGCTGCGCCCGATGCTGCTCACCGGAGACAACGCTGCCGTCGCGGCGCAGGTCGCGAAGGCCGTCGGCATCGACGCGCACGATGTGCTGGCCGAAGTCCTACCGCATGAGAAAGTCGAGCACGTCCGCCGCCTCCAGGTCTCCGGCAGGACAGTGGCCATGGCCGGCGACGGCGTCAACGACGCCGCTGCACTGGCACAGGCCGACCTGGGCATAGCGATGGGATCAGGCACCGACGTGGCCATCGAAGCAGCCGACCTGACGGTCATGGGCGATCACCTGCCACAGGTAGCCCAGGCCATCGAACTCTCCCGCCGCACCCTCGCCACGATCAAGACAAACCTCTTCTGGGCCTTCTTCTACAACGCGGTCGGAATCCCGATCGCCGCGCTAGGACTGCTGAACCCAATGATCGCCGGTGCCGCCATGGCTGCCAGCTCCGTACTTGTCGTCACAAACTCGCTCCGGCTGCGCCGCTTCGGACGCTAGTCCAATCAGAGCTGGAGCAGCAGCAGGTCATTGCAGGCCAAGGGTCTGAACGAGACGGGGAGGGCCCACAGTCCCCTCTGTGGCCGGCTCCGGGGCAGAAAGACGGATGGATCACGCCTTGTGTGAACCGGGCGTATTCGCTTCCGATCGGTCACAGTCCATGCCGCTGCCTAAAGGCGCTGAAGCGTTAGAACCGCGCGGGCTGTTCGCCCAGGATAAAGTGCCGGCCGCTGATGCGCTCCGGTTTCACCTCGATGTAGAAGTCCTTCAGCGTGGGAACCCAGGTTTTCAGTCCCAGGCTTTCGGCTTCGGCAATCTCTGCGCCGGACTGCAGGACCCTGGCTGTTCCCTTCACGACGACGCTCCACGCTTCGTCACTGCCGATACCGTCCGTTTCGAACACCACGTTCTCGTTGATGGTGATCTCCGCGAGCTTCGTGCCCGGTGCGCTGCGCATGAGCAGCACTCCGTCGTGCACCAGGTAGTTAATAGGGAAGATGTCCGTCTCCCCCGCCGCTGTCAGGACAATCCGGCCGTGCCGGGTCTTTTCCAGCAGCTTCCAGCACTGGTCGTCGGTGAGTTCAAGGATCGGATCGTCATGTTCGAACATCATGCCCCCCACTCTTCAAAGGTTTGCTGCAAAAGCAAAGCGGCTCAGCGACAGTCCGCCCGGTGCGGGTGGGTAAACCGTGCGGCAGGCCTGCCCCGCCTCGTGGCCGGAGCCGCCGGCGACTGCCTTCGTTTGAGCGCCCAAGGGGCAACTGTGCCAGCTCCAGGGAACTTGCGGTACCCCCAATGATCTGCCCCTGGCATCAGGGTGTACGTGTGTGGATTCTGCTGCCCGGTCCGGCACTCCCGGACCGGGCAGGACAGTCAGCCAGGCCACCGGCAAATTGGTGCCAGGCATTCCGGCACCTCGAGTCCCGCATAAGAACAGTTGCCGTTCTTCGGCAGCCGGGTGTGCCGGAGAATGGGTACGGGCAGGCAAAATGACGCGACGAGCTTTAAAGCGTGCGGGCCTGTGCGTTGCGCTGTAGGGGAAAGGTTGTGGTCCGAATGAAAATGACCGACACCGAACTACTATCAGTACCGGCCGGCCCTGCCGACGATCCGGCACGGATGGCAAGGATCCTGACTGGATTCGAGGAAGGGTTCGATGCGTTGGCCCGGATAGGCAAAGCCGTCACGGTCTTCGGATCCTCCCGTACGCCGCGTGAGGATCCCGACTATGACCTGGCACGACGGCTGGGAGCAGAATTAGCCGGACAGGGATTCACCGTCATTACCGGCGGTGGCCCCGGCATCATGGCCGCGAACAGGGGTGCTAAGGAGGCGGGCGGAACCTCGGTAGGTTTGGCATAGAGCTTCCCCACGAGCAAGGCTTAAACGACTACCTCGATGTATCCGTCACGTTTAAGATACTTCTAGATACTTCTAGATACTTCTAGATACTTCTAGATACTTCTAGATACTTCTAGATACTTCTAGATACTTCTAGATACTTCTTTGCGCGAAAGCTTATGTTCGTTCGATATTCATCAGCGTTCCCGGTACTTCCCGGTGGGTTTGGAACTTTGGACGAACTGTTTGAAGCCCTCACGTTGGTGCAGCCAGGGAAGATGCACGAATTCGCAGTGGTCCTGTTGGGCTCCGAGTGCTGGAGCGGCCTCTACTCGTGGTTGCTCGAGAAGCCCGGAAGCCGGGGCCTGATCGCCCCGGCCGATTTACGGTTGCTCCGAATTGCCGACAGGTCGACGACGCCGCCGGGTTCGCCCATGAGTGTCACCTCCGCCAACTCGCCCTGCAACGGCACCAGCACCGCCCGCCCCTTCCCCGGTACCGGCTGCACACGAAGCCCTTTGACCCCATGGCGGGTCTTCCGGAAATCCTCCCCCATCAGGTCACGCCCTGATGATTCCGGCTGGCATTGGAAGCCGGCGGGCGGACCCCGGGGACACAGTTCACCATACTGCCTTGGGTGTGAGCCATACCCCATGGTAAAGACCTTGACGCATACCCATAGTGGGTATACTTTGGGATTACCGGAACATGCTGTCTCGGCCCCGCGAAGGGTCCTACGCGATGAAGGTCCCCGCAGTGCGGCAGGGCCCTCTCAGGTCAAAATCGGCCCCACCGCACGCTTTGCAACCATCTTTGAGGAGATCGATATGTGCGGTTCAACAGTCCAGGAAACCCCCCGGAACACCAACAGCGCGCCAGGCTGCTCCTGCTGCGGCCCGGCCCAGCACTCCGAAGTGATCATCCAGACCACAACCCCTGCCGCCACAGAGTCGGAATACCTGGTTAACGGCATGACCTGCGGGGGCTGCGCCTCCGGCGTCTCGCGCGAGATCGGCAGGCTCGACGGTGTCGGTGATGTCCAGGTCTCGCTGGTTCCCGGCGGCACCTCGAAGATTACGGTTCGCAGCACAGGACCGTTGTCCCCTGAGGCCGTCCGCGCCGCGGTAGCCAATGCGGGCTATGAGCTCGCCGGAAGCAGGTAGCCGCTGTTGACGCCGGCCTGCACTGTGCGGGCCGGCAAGGCTGACCCGTCACAGTGAAAGTGCCGGCGAAGACACATCCCCCGGATTCCCTCCTCCTCCCCCTGCCTCCTGCCGCCATATGGCAAAGACCGGGACGCACGGCGGATCGTTGGAAACAAAAGCTCAAAGCCCTGAGTGCGCATGTATGCTCGGACTTGGGGCTTGCCCCGGCGGGACTTTCAGATCGAAGATCAGGGGGTAAGCACTATGCCTGGAGCACGGCGCCGATGCCTTCGCTCCCCCTTGTCCGCGTGGCTGGCGGCACTTACCCTGCTCGCCGTTCTTACCGCCGTGAGCACAGGCTTCCCCACGAATCCAGGCCAATGGTCCGAAGCCTCCGGATGGGGCGCTCAACTCGAATCGCCCGCGCCGGCGGGTTCAGATTCCCCGGACCACGGCCACCGCCTCTCCAATGACAACACCGCTGCGGCGAACGTCTCTGCCTCAGTCCTTCCCGACAGCTTGGCGCCCACCGGCCATTGCCCACACAGCGACGGCCAGGAAGCCAAGTGCTCCACTGGCATAGCCCCTGCGGTGTTGACGGAGTCCTTGTCAGACAGACCCGATTTCAGCCCCACCTTCATGGTGGCGGGTCCGCCGGCTGCTACGGCTGACACATCAAAGACGCACGCGAAACCCGTCTGCCTTCTTCAGCTTTCCACCAGCCGCGTTTAGGACAACTTTGACCTGATCCATTGTGCCGGGCACCAGCGGATCAGGTCCTTCCGCCACCGCATGTTCCCGGCGTGCGATCACGCTGAGCTGGAACTTCCGCATCGCTTGAGCAACGTCAATTCCGAGAGGAACAAATACCCGTGAATCAAAAAACCCAAACCGCGGTCATGGAGGTATCCGGTGTCCACTGGGCCTCGTCCAAGTCGGTCAGCGAATCCGTGCTGTCCCGCAGACCGGGCGTGCTCAGCGTGGAGACCAATCCTGTGGCCCAGACCGCCAACGTCACTTTCGACCCGGACCGGACTTCGGTCGCGGAACTGACCCGGTGGGTGCGTGAGTGCGGCTACCACTGCGCCGGCCAATCCGTGCCGGAGCACATCTGCGACCCCATGCATGAAGACCATGCAGGGCACGAAAGCCATTCAGGACACGGAACGACGGCGCTGAAGGAACCCGCGGCACCGGGCGGCACGGAGAACATCACGGTTCAGGAAGCTCAGGTCTCCCACGGGGAGCACGGGGAGCACGCCGGGCACGGCAAGGCCGCGGTCCGGGACGCGCAGGAAGTCATGGGCCACGGCGGGCATGGCGGGCACGGCATGTCGATGGAGTCCATGATCCGTGACATGCGCAACCGCTTTCTCCTGGCGGCTCTGCTGTCAATACCCATCACCCTCTGGTCGCCTATCGGGCGCGACGTCCTCGGCTTCACGGTCCCGGCCCCGTTCGGCCTGCGCGACGACGTCTTCGCGCTCATCCTGTCCCTGCCGGTGATCTTTTACTCGGCTTGGATCTTCTTTGACGGCGCCTACCGGGCGTTGAAGGCCCGCACCCTGGACATGATGGTCCTGGTCGCCGTCGGCGTCGGAGCCGGCTGGCTTTACAGCCTCATCGTCACGCTGACCGGTGGCGGCGAAGTGTTCTACGAAGCGGCCACCGTCCTGGCCACCTTCGTGCTGCTGGGCCACTGGTTTGAAATGCGGGCACGGGGCGGCGCCAACGACGCCGTCCGTACGCTGCTCGAACTCGCACCCTCGATGGCCCTGGTCATTCGCGACGGGGAACCGGTGGAAGTCCCGACCGCCGAGGTGATGCCCGGGGATTTGATGCTGGTCCGTCCGGGATCGAAGATCCCCACCGACGGTGTCGTCGAAGAGGGCGAATCCGAGATCGATGAGTCCATGGTCACCGGGGAAAGCCTGCCGGTCGCCAAATCCGCCGGCTCTGAGGTGATCGGCGCTTCGGTGAATACCACCGGTACGCTCCGTGTCCGGGCCACCAAAGTCGGCGCCGACACCGCCCTGGCACAGATCGTCGCTCTGGTGCAGGAGGCCCAGAACTCCAAGGCACCCGGGCAGCGGCTGGCGGACCGGGCCGCGTTCTGGCTCGTGTTCGTCGCCCTGATCGGCGGCTCGGCGACGTTCCTGGCCTGGTGGCTCGCCGGCGCCAGTGTGGCCCAGGCTATCCTGTTCGCCATCACCGTGGTGGTCATCACTTGCCCTGACGCCCTCGGTCTGGCCACTCCGACCGCGATCATGGTCGGCACCGGGTTGGGCGCCAAACGCGGCGTGCTGTTCAAGAATGCCACGGCACTGGAAACCTCCGCCCGCATCGATACCGTAATTCTTGACAAGACCGGCACCCTGACCAAGGGCGAACCGGAAGTCACCGATTTCATCGCCCACGGCATCGGCGAGGATGTACTTCTGGCCCTCGTCGCCGCAGTGGAACGCGAATCCGAGCACCCCCTGGCCGGCGCCGTCGTCAACTACGCCGTGGCCCGGGGCGTGTCCTCGCTGGACGCCAGTTCCTTCCGGAATGTCCCCGGACACGGTGCCGGTGCCACCGTGGACGGGCGCAGGGTCCTGGTGGGGAACCGAAAGCTCATGATTGCCGAAGGCGTTGATATTGCCCCCATCGCCGAGCAGCGTGAAACCCTCGCCTCCACCGGCCGCACCGCGGTGTTGGTGGCCGTGGACGGCAGGGCCGCCGGTGTCATCGCCTTGGCCGATGCCGCCCGCGAGACCGCTGCCCCCGCCGTGGCGGCCCTGCACGAGGCCGGGATCGAGGTTGTCATGCTCACCGGCGACAACGAGGCCACCGCCAGGCGCATCGCCGCCCAGCTGGGCATCGACACGGTCATCGCCGAGGTGCTCCCGGAGGATAAATCCGCGAAGGTAACCGAACTTCAGAAGGCGGGTAAACGGGTCGCCATGGTCGGCGACGGCGTCAACGACGCCCCCGCCCTCGCCCAGGCCGACCTCGGCATCGCCATCGGTGCCGGCACCGACGTGGCCATCGAAACCGCAGACGTGGTGCTCATGCGCTCTGATCCGCTGGACGTGCCCACAGCATTGCGCATCGGCAAGGGCACCGTGCGCAAGATGCGCCAGAACCTGGGCTGGGCCATCGGCTACAACGTCATCGCTCTGCCGATCGCCGCCGGCGTCTTCTACCCCTCACTCGGCATCATGCTCAGCCCGGAAATCGCCGCCATTTCGATGTCCGGTTCCAGTGTCATCGTCGCGGTCAACGCCCTGCTCTTGAAGCGGCTGGACCTGCCGGAGCCGGGAGAGGCCATGGGCCAGGTCGCCGAAGCCGCGCCCGCACCCCAACCCACCGGCGCGAAGTAGATACAGCGGTTCAGATTACGACCGTCATGACGAAAGCGAAAGGCAGCTACATCCATGAACCACACTCAGGAACTGTCCGAGAAGGATTGCGTACTGACACCCGATCAGCTTCAGCGCATCCACGCCTGGTGGCGGGCGGCAAACTATCTGTCCGTGGGGCAGATTTATCTGATGGACAACCCGCTGCTGCGGGAACCGCTGCGGCCGGAGCATGTTAAGCCGCGGCTGCTGGGGCATTGGGGCACCACTCCGGGACTGAACTTCATTTACGCCCATTTGAACCGGGTCATCATGGAGCGGGACCTGGACATGATGTACGTCATGGGCCCGGGACACGGCGGGCCGGGCCCGGTCGCCGCCGGGTGGCTTGAAGGTACCTACAGCGAGACCTATCCCGATGTATCCCAGGACCTGGCGGGGATGAAACGGCTGTTCAAACAGTTCTCCTTCCCGGGAGGCATTCCCAGCCACGTCGCCCCGGAAACCCCCGGATCCATCCATGAAGGCGGGGAGCTGGGGTATGCCCTCTCCCACGCCTACGGGGCGGCCTTCGACAACCCGGACCTGATCGTCGCGGCGGTTGTGGGAGATGGGGAAGCCGAAACCGGGCCGCTGGCGGCGAGCTGGCACTCCAACAAGTTCATGAACCCGGCACGTGACGGGGCCGTGCTGCCGATCCTGCACCTGAACGGCTACAAGATCGCCAATCCCACGGTCCTGGCCCGCATGGACCGGGACGAACTGGACGGGCTGCTGCGCGGCTACGGCCACACCCCCTACTACGTTGAGGGCGAAGACCCGGACCAGATGCACCAGGACTTCGCCCGGACCCTGGACGCCTGCCTTGACGAGATCCGGGAAATCCGCCGCCGTGCCCGGGACGAGGGCCGGACCGAACGCCCGCGTTGGCCGATGATCGTGCTGCGCTCCCCCAAGGGATGGACGGGACCGGCCGAAGTCGACGGGCAGAAGGTCGAAGGCTCCTGGCGCTCCCACCAGGTGCCCTTCAGCGCCGCACGGGAAAACGAGAGCCACCGGCAGGTCCTGGAGGACTGGCTGCGCAGCTACCGCCCGGAGGAACTTTTCGACGACTCCGGTGCCCCGGTCGAAGCGGTCCGCGCCCTGCACCCGGAAGGGGCACGGCGGATGAGCGCCAGCCCGCACGCCAACGGCGGTGTCCTGCTGAAGGACCTGCGGATGCCCGACTTCCGCGACTACGCGGTGCCGGTGTCCGAGCCGGGCACCGGGGCGGTGGAGGCCACCCGTGTGCTCGGTGAAATGCTGCGGGACGTCATGGCCGCCAACATGGACAACTTCAGGGTCTTCGCCCCGGATGAGAACAATTCGAACCGGCTCGGCGCCGTGCTGGAAGCCACGGACCGGGCCTGGAACGCCCGGACCGTCGAGGAGGATGACCATCTCGCCCGTGATGGCCGGGTGATGGAGATCCTCTCCGAGCACACCTGCCAGGGCTGGCTGGAAGGCTACCTGCTCACCGGCCGGCACGGGCTCTTCTCCTGCTACGAGGCCTTCATCCACATCGTGGACTCCATGTTCAACCAGCACGCCAAGTGGCTGGATACCGCCAACGGCATCTCCTGGCGCCGGCCGGTCGCTTCCCTTAATTATCTGCTGACCTCCCACGTCTGGCGACAGGACCACAACGGCTTCTCCCATCAGGATCCGGGCTTCATCGACCACGTGATCAACAAGAAGTCCGAGGTGATCCGCGTGTACCTGCCGCCGGACGCGAACACGCTGCTGTCCGTCGCCGACCACTGCCTGCGCAGCCGCCAGTACGTCAACGTGATCGTGGCCGGCAAGCAGCCGCAGCTGCAGTATCTGGACATGGACGACGCCATCGTGCACTGCACCAAGGGCATCGGCATCTGGGACTGGGCCAGCACGGATGCCGGCACCGAACCGGACATGGTGATGGGGTGCGCCGGGGACGTGCCGACCATGGAAACCCTGGCCGCCGTGGACATCCTGCGCTCCCGCTTCCCGGACCTGAAGATCCGGGTGGTCAACGTCGTGGACCTGATGCGGCTGCAGGACGACGCCGAAAATCCGCACGGCCTGGCCGACCGTGAGTTCGACGCCCTGTTCACCACGGACAAGCCGGTCATCTTCGCCTACCACGGCTACCCGTGGCTGATCCACCGGCTCACCTACCGGCGCACCAACCACGGCAACTTCCACGTCCGCGGGTACAAGGAGGAAGGCACGACCACGACACCGTTCGATATGTGCGTGCTCAACGAGATCGACCGGTTCAGCCTGGCCATCGACGTCATCGACCGGGTGCCGCGCCTGAAGGACATCGCGGCGCACGTGCGCGAGGAGCTGAAAAACAAGCTGATCGAGCACCGCCAGTACATCCGGACCCACGGCGAGGACATGCCCGAAATCAGGAACTGGCAATGGGCCGCCGTGCCCGGGCCGGCCAACCAGCCGGCCGATGAAGCGCGAGAGGAACCGGTTTAGCATGTCCCCCGTTCATCCCGGCGGACTACACCCGTCCCAGGCCTCCGGGCACCGCACCCTATTGCCCTTTGATGCTGTGCTCTTCGATATGGACGGAGTCGTTACCCGGACCGCCGTCGTACATGCGGCGGCCTGGAAGGAGCTGTTCGATTCCGTCCTGGCCGACCCGCGGTCCGGCACAGGAGCGGACACCCCACCGTTCGACGCTGATGCGGACTACCGGCTTTATGTGGACGGCCGGAAGCGGGAAGACGGCATCCGCGCCTTCCTGGCCTCCCGCGGGCTGCACCTGTCCGAAGGTTCCCCCGGTGACCGGCCGGAAGCCTGGACGGTTGCCGGACTGGGGTCGCGCAAGAATGACCTGTTCCTCACGGCACTGGCCCGTGACGGGGTCAGCGCCTATCCCGGGACTGTCGCGCTGCTGGAACGGCTCCGCGAGGCGGGTATTCCCGTGGGCCTGGTCACGGCCAGCCGCAACGCTGCTGCCCTCCTGAAGGCGGCGGGCCTCGAACCGGCATTCGACGTGATCATCGACGGCCAGACCGCCGAGGATCAGGGTTTGCCCGGCAAGCCGGATCCGGCGATGTTCCTCGAAGCCGCCCGCCGGCTCGGCGTGCCGCCGGAGTGTGCCGCGGTCATCGAGGATGCCGTCTCCGGCGTGCAGGCGGGCCGCCGCGGCGGCTTCGGGCTGGTGGTCGGCATCGACCGCACCGGTCACCGGGAGCAGCTGGAACTGGCGGGGGCCGACGTCGTCCTGGGCGATGTCGGCCAGCTGGATCTGGGTGCTTCACGCACCGATCCCTGGACGCTGGTCTACGAAGGATTCGACCCGGCGCACGAGGGCCACCGGGAGGCCCTGACCGCCCTGGGCAACGGGTACATGGCCACGCGCGGGGCACGCCCGGAGCGCAAGGACGACGGGATCCACTATCCGGGGACCTACCTGGCCGGGGTCTACAACCGGACTGCGGGCCTCATCCACGGCCGCGAACTGGAAGAAGAGCACGTGGTCAACGTCCCCAACTGGCTGCCGGTCGACGTCCGCATCGGTGACGGGCCCTGGTGGTCAACCGGCGACCTCGACGTCACGGAAGAACGAAGTGAACTCGACCTGCGCCGGGGCGTGCTCACCCGCCGCGCCACCCTCACCGGCCCCGAAGGCGGGCAGCTGTCCGTGGTGCAGCGGCGGCTGGTCTCCATGCACCGCCACCACCTGGCGGCCCTGGAAACCACGCTGACGGCCCGCGGCTTCACCGGCACCCTCAGCGTCCGGGCGGGCATCGACGCCCAGGTGGCCAACACCAACGTCCGCGCCTACGTCGGCACCGGCCAGGGGCACCTGGCGGACGCCACGTTCACCGAGACGGACAGCAGCACCGTCCTGTGCGAGGTCGAGACCACCCAGAGCCGGATACGGATCGCCCTCGCCGTCCGGACCGGGTTCAACGGCGCTGCAGCGGTCACCTCCCGCGGTGCCGAAAACGGTAACGCACGGTACCGGCGGCAGTTCGACCTCCGGCTGGCCGACGGGCAGCCCGTCACCATGACCAGGACCGTGGCCCTGGCCACCTCCCGGGACGGTGCCATCTCCGCTCCCGCGGCTGGAGCCCTGGCGGAGCTGTCCCGCCACGATACCGGCTTCGGCACGCTGCTGGAGGACCACGAGGCGGCCTGGCGGCGGCTATGGGACCGGTTCGGGATCACCCTGGACGCGGACCGGCAGTCACAGCTGGTGCTCAACCTGCACGTGTTCCACCTGCTGCAGGCCATCTCCGGGCACAGCGCCGTCCTGGACGCCGGGGTGCCGGCCCGGGGCCTGCACGGGGAAGGCTACCGCGGACATGTGTTCTGGGACGAACTGTTCGTCCTGCCCGTGATCGGGCTGCGCCTGCCGGAGGTCAGCCGGGCGCTGCTGGAGTACCGCTGGCGGCGGCTGGACGCCGCGCGGTCCGCCGCCCGCGCCGAAGGCCTGAACGGCGCGCTCTTCCCCTGGCAGAGCGGCAGCGACGGCCGGGAGGAGACGCCCCGCCAACTGTACAACCCCCGGTCGGCCCGGTGGATGCCGGATAACTCCAGCCGCCAGCGCCACGTCGGACTCGCCGTCGCCTACAACGCCTGGCAGCACTTCCAGGCCACCGGCGACCGGGACTGGCTGGCATCCCGCGGGGCGGAACTGATCATCGAAGTGACCAGGATGTTCGCCTCCCTGGCCACCTTCGACCCGGCCGGGGACAGATACCACATCGCCGGCGTGATGGGACCGGACGAGTACCACGACGGCTACCCCGACGCGCCCGGGACCGGCCTGCGCGATAACGCCTACACCAACGTCCTGCTCTCCTGGATCTGCGACCGCGCGGCCGACGTGCTGCGGGAACTGGCAGGCCACCCCGGCGACGATGTCGCCGACCGGCTGCACATCAGTCCGGAGGAGATCAGCCGCTGGTCCCGGCTCGGTTCCAGGCTCGCCGTCGCTTTCCATGCTGACGGGGTCATCAGCCAGTTCGACGGGTACGAGGACCTGCTCGAACTGGACTGGCCGCGTTACCGCGCCAGGTACGGCAACATCGGGCGCCTGGATTTGATCCTCGAAGCCGAAAACGACGACACCAACCGGTACAAACTGGCCAAACAGGCCGACGTGCTGATGCTCCTCTATCTTCTCGGGCCCGCCGGCGTGACCGGCCAGCTGCGCCGGCTCGGCTATCCGGTCACCGAAGAGGACCTGGAACGCACGGTAAATTACTACCTCTCCCGCACGGCAGAAGGTTCCACGCTCAGCCGCGTAGTGCACGCCTCGGTGCTCTCCCGGTTTGACGCATCCCGGGCCTGGCAGGTCTTCCGCGAAGCCCTGATCGCCGATCTGGACGACACCCAGGGCGGCACCACGCGTGAGGGAATCCACCTGGGCGCGATGTCCGGGACGGTCGACATTGTTATCCGCTCCTTTGCCGGCCTACAAATCGAGGCCGACGCCCTGACCTTCGCTCCCCGGCTGCCCGCCCACCTGGGAACAACCGGATTCCAGGTCCAGTACCGGGGGCACCGCATCGACGTGCACCTGGGCCCGGAACACCTCCGGATCCGGCTGCAGCCCTGCACCGCGCCCCCGGTCCGCATCGGCGTCGCGGGAAACTACGCGCTGCTCGCCGGCGGCGACGAAAAGACTTTCCCCGTAGCGTCAACGCCGGGACTGTCCGGGCCGGCACCAACCACAAAACCAACAACGCAACCGCAATCAGGAAGGACAAGCCCATGAGCAAGACCAGAGTGGCCGTCAACGGATACGGGGTCATCGGCAAACGCGTCGCGGACGCAGTCGCACTGCAGCCGGACATGGAACTGATCGGCATCGCCGACATCGTCACCGACTGGCGGATCCAGTCCGCTGCGGGAAGGTTCCCGCTGTTCGCGTCCACAGACGAGGCCCGGCAAGCGATGCTTCAGGCCGGGCTTCCCGTCGCGGGCTCACTGGAGGACCTCCTGGGGCAGGTGGACGTCATTGCCGACACGACACCCAAACACGTGGCAGCAGAGAACCTGCCCCGCTACCGGGCCGCAGGCGTGAAAGTTGTGCTGCAGGGCGGAGAATCCCACGAGACCACGGGGCACTCGTTCGTGGCCCAGGCCAACTATGAGAGCGCGCTGGGACGGGACATGACCCGCGTGGTCTCCTGCAATACCACCAGCATTGTCCGGGTCCTTGGCGCGCTGCAGGACGCCGGGCTGCTGGCCAAGGCCCGCGGCGTTCTGATCCGCCGCGCGACCGACCCCTGGGAGTCGCACCTGGGCGGGATCATGAACACCATGGTCCCGGAATCTAAAATCCCTTCCCATCAGGGGCCTGACGCCCAGACCGTCCTGCCCGGCCTGGACCTGGTGACCATCGCGGCCAAAGGCGCCCACACCCAGACCCATAACCACTACTGGACGCTGCAGCTCACCCGCCCGGCCAGCCGGGAGGAAGTCCTCGCGGCCCTGCGCACCGCGCCGCGCATCGCGTTCATCCGGATGGCCGACGGACTCGTCGCCCTGAACTCGACCATCGAACTGATGAAGGACCTCGGCCGGCCCCGCGGGGACATGTGGGAAGTCGCCGTCTGGGAGGACCTCGTCACGGTCCAGGGCGACGAGGCCTACCTGACCTACCAGGTCTACAACGAGGCCATCGTCGTACCCGAAACCATCGACGCCATCCGCGCCCTGACCGAAACCGCGCCCGACGCGGCGGACTCCATGAAGATCACCGACTCAACCCTGGGCATGCGGCAGGACTTCCTCGCCGAAAACGTGTCCGCCCTGCGCGGCGACCGGTGAACCATAACGAACACCCGGCCGGCCACCGGCCCGGCCCGCCGCCTCCGCAGCAGCCAGGTCCGGACAGGCGGGCCCTGTCTGTGCGTGCCGGGCTGGCCTTCCTGATAGTCATTGCCGTGATCTACCTGCTGACCAGCCACTGGCTGCACGTACTCGACGCCCTGCCCTACGTCCTCGTGGTGGGAATGCTGGGGATGCACCTGTTCGGGCACGGCGGCCACGGCGGCCACGGCGGCCACGGCAACACTACCGGCGGGAGGACGGACGATGCCCGATGACTACGGGTACAACCTCTGGTTCCTGGTGATCCTGAACTCGGCAATCTTCATTATCTTCGCGTTCAGTTTCGTCAAACCCCGGACGAAACCGGACTGGCGGGCCTTCGGCGGGTTCTCCGCCTTCGTGATCGCCCTGTTTACCGAGATGTACGGCTTCCCGCTGACCATCTATTTCCTGTCCGGCTGGCTGGGCAGCCGGTTCCCGGACCTGAACCTGCTGACCCACAATTCCGGTCACCTGTGGCAGGACCTTTTCGGCTGGCAGGGCGACCCGCACCTGAACCCCCTGCACCTGCTGAGCAACGTGCTCATCTTCGCCGGCTTCATCCTGCTGTACCAGGCGTGGCGGATCCTGTATGCGGCCCAGCGGGAACACCGGCTGGCGGTCACCGGCATCTACGCCCGTATGCGCCACCCCCAGTACCTGGGATTCCTGACCATCATGTTCGGCTTCCTGCTGCAGTGGCCCACCATCCTGACACTGATCATGTTTCCGATCCTCGTGGTGGTCTACCACCGGCTGGCCAAACGCGAAGAAAAGGACATCACAGCCGGATTCGGAGACGATTACCTCGACTATGCCCGCCGGGTGCCGGCCTTCATACCGCGGCTGAGGCCGAACAAAACCAGTCCCGGACCGAACCGGCCGCACGGCCCGGACACCCGGTAGCGGCCGGTGCGGCCGCCAGTCTCCGGCAGCCACTCCGGGTTCTCGTAAATGGCTGCTGTACTTGCTGCAGGCGCTCCGGGGGCGGAGCCACCGCTGCCGCCCCCGGCCACCCCTTGGCCGGCCTTACGGGCGGCCCGCAGCGGGACGGTCCGCAGCGGGACGGTCCGCCGGGTCACTGGCTCCGCTTCGCGTATCCTGATGATCCTGACCGGAGGAGGTGAGCACGAACGTTCATGAACCTCTCGGACCGCCCTTCGTCCCGCCTCCGTTCCAGCGGCGGCAGCCACGGTGCTCCCATGCGTAACCGTGACGGAGGCGTCCCTGTGAGACCGGCCGGACCGGGAAATCCCTTGCGGCGGCCGAAGCCGTTACGCATGCTCTGGATCACCTTTGCCTGGGGATCCTGTTTCCTGGCCATCAATATAGGACTGGAGGACGCGCCGGTCCTGTGGTTCGCCGCGTTGCGGGCGCTCCTCGCCGGCGGAGCCCTCCTCGCGGTGGCGGGGCTGCGGCGGGCGCCGATGCCGCGTGGACGGCGGACCTGGCTGCTGATAACGGTGCTGGGCGTTGTCAACGTGTCGGTGGCCTTCGGCGCCATGTTCGGCGGCCTGGTCGGGCTCTCGACGGGGGCCGCCTCGGTCCTGGCCAATGCCCAGCCGTTGCTCATCGTGCTTCCGGCCTGGTGGATCTACAAGGAAAGGATCTCGCCAAGGACTCTGGCCGCGGTCGGTGTTGGCTTTGCGGGACTGCTGGCTGTGGCCGCACCCGGTGGCGCGGGCACCGGGGCATGGCTATCGCTGACCTCGGCTCTGGCAATCACCGCCGGAACACTTATTTCACGGCAGCTGAAGTCCAACGTCCTGCCGGTGATCGGATGGCATTTCGTGGTCGGTGGCGTGGTACTGGCGCTGGCAGCCTGGCTGACCGAGGGCGCCCCGGCCATTAATTGGAGTGCACGGTTCGTCGCCATTCTCCTGTATGTGTCCCTCGTGGGGACCGCCGCGGCATTCCTCGCCTGGTTTACCGAGGTCCAGCACTGCCGCCTGGACACTCTTTCGGCGTGGACCTTCCTGGTGCCGGTATTCGGCATCCTGCTGTCGATACTCATCCTGGGAGAACCCCAGACCTTCTGGAGCATGGCCGGCATGGGCTTGGTTGTGCTGTCCATGGTCTTCCTGACAGCGCCGGGGAAACGCAGCGTCCAAGCGCCCCAATGACTCCCGGACCAGTAGGCGGCACAACAGCCACTGGCCCGGGTGCCCTGCGCCTTGGTAGGCTCCACCTGTCAGAGCGGTCGAAATGCTTAGTTTCCGGAACGCTTGACGCGTGGCAACTTCGAGGAGGCACAGTGAAGGCACTTGTTTACGGCGGACCGGGTCAGAAATCCTGGCAGGACGTACCTGACCCAAGAATCGTCAACCCCACCGACGCCATCGTGCGGATCGACACGACGACCATCTGCGGTACCGACCTGCACATCCTCAAAGGCGATGTCCCCGCCGTCCAGCCCGGACGGATCCTCGGCCATGAAGGAGTCGGCACCATCACGGACGTCGGCGCATCCGTCGGCAATCTCACGGTCGGCGACAGGGTCATCATCTCCTGCATCAAATCGTGCGGGCACTGCGCCAACTGCCGGACAGGGCTGTACTCGCACTGTCTGGGGGATGAAGGACAGTCCGGCATCGGCTGGATTTTCGGCCACCTCATCGACGGCACCCAGGCCGAATACGTGCGCGTGCCTTATGCGGATAACTCATTGCACCGGCTCCCCGAAGGGGTCAGTGACGAGCAGGCGGTCATGCTCTCGGACATCCTGCCGACAGGTTTTGAAATCGGCGTCCAGTACGGCCGGGTCAAGCCCGGCGACACGGTTGCGGTGATCGGCGCCGGTCCGGTAGGACTGGCAGCAATCGCCACGGCAGGACTTTACGGGGCAGCGGCCATCATCGCCATCGACCTCGATGAGAACCGGCTGGAGCAGGCCAGAACCTTCGGCGCCACCGAAACGGTCATCTCCGGCTCCGGCTGGAAAGAACAGGTCCTGGCTTTGACAGATGGCCAGGGCGTGGATGTTGCCATTGAGGCCGTGGGCATCCCCCAGACGTTCGAGATGGCCACCCGGATCGTCCGCCCCGGAGGCAACGTCGCCAACGTCGGCGTACACGGAAAGCCCGTCGAACTGCACCTCGAGGAACTGTGGATCCAGAACATCAACATCAGCACGGGGCTCGTCAACGCCAACACCACGCCCATGCTTCTGAAGCTGGTGGCCCAGCAGAAGCTCCCCGCGGAGAAATTTGCGACCCACCGGTTCACCCTGGACAACATCCTGGACGCCTACGACACCTTCTCCCGGGCATCTGAAACCAACGCTTTGAAAGTTGTCATCACGCGTTAGCCGGCTTCACCTGAAGAGCCCGAAGCAACCCGACCGCAGGCACTACAACGGAACAAGCGGCCTGGAAAGTGTCAGCGTCGCTTCTTCGTACCGCCTCTGCCCGGGCACGTACTGTGACGGGAGATTGGAGCCTCAACTGCCATGAATCTGCGCCTGCCGCGTTATCAGCAGAACCCTGAGCATCGTGCCGGATCCATGCTGTGACGCCGGGTCGATGACCACAAGCGGCGCCGCGCTGCCCTCAGCAAACGGTCCCGGCGCAGACAACGTGGGCAGTGGCACCGCCGAACCCCACGGCGCTGTCCCGGATGATCAGCCAGGCAGTGCGTCGATGACGGAGTGCGCCCCCTGCGTGGCCCGGCCGCTGCCGCTGCCCCAACGCGTGGAGTCAGTCCGGGCGGCCATTGCGGCAGAGCCGGAGCCGCTGGTCACACTGACGCACCTGCTGCAGCTGTGCCGTGACGAGCACCCGGTGCTGCAGGAACGGATACAGGATCCCGCCTGCCGAGCCCGGGCAGCACGGATCGCAGCCGGCGTGATGCCGCTGCTGCCCGCCCAGGCGCCGGGGGCCGTGTTCGGCCCGCAGGCCCGCGGTGCCCTTGCGGCAGCACTGGCCCCGGACCCGGACCTGCCGGCTGTAGTGGTGGCGCGCGCCCTGGCCGAACTGCTCGACGAACACTATTTCCGCAGCTTCATCGAGTCCTTTCGCCGCCGCAGCCCCTACCAGCCGGGGGTGGGCGATCCTATCCCGCTGGACAGTCCCGATCTACGGCAGGTCACCACGCTTCCGCCGACGTCCCCGCCGTGGCGGCTGGCCAACCGCCTGGACGAGACCCGCCACGTCCGGCTGGCCGGCGAGTGGGTCATGCAGTTCCAGGTCGTCTTCGACTACGGTCTGGCCGGCGCACTCAGCGGCCTCATCGGTCCGGACACCATCGTGGCAACCTGCCATCCGAACCAGACGTTAGCCGAGTTCCGGTTCCCTGCCGACACCCGGGGCCGTACCTTCCCGGTCCGCCCCGCGGACGAACAACGCCAGCACCGGGAAATTGACCGGCTGATCGGCGCAGCCGTTGCCGCCGGCGCGAGCATCGTCGTGCTTCCCGAACTGTGCGTCACCGAGCCGCTGGCCGCCCGGCTGCAGGGCTGGACCTGCCGCCCCGACGGGCCGCGGATGCTGGTCGCCGGCAGCTACCATCACGACGGGCACGACGGGCACGACGGGCCGCCGCGGCGGCGCAACACCGCCGTCGCCTATCTGCGCGGCTGCCCGTCCCCACTGACCCAGGACAAGCATTCCCCTGCCGACCGGCCGGTCAACGAAGACATCCAGCCGCCGGGCTGGCCGCAGTTACGCGTCCATGTCAGCGACGACGGATGGCACCTGGTGATGGCGATCTGCCGGGACCTGCTCAACCCGCACGCCGTGCACGCCCTGACCGAGGCCGGCGCCAACCTCCTGCTGGTACCGGCAATGAGCGAGACTATGACCGCCTTCGGTGGCCCCGTGGCGAACCTTGTCGGAGCGGGCCAGGCCTTCGTGGCGGTGGCCAACAACCCCGCCGATTTCTCCGGCCCGGCCGAGCCGACCGCCCGCCGGCCCGCCCGGGCACTGTTCGGCCACCCCGGCTTCGGGCAGCTGACCCGGCTCGTGCAGCCGCCCGGAGCCGAGCCGGGCGTGGCGCTGCTGCACGTGCAGACCGGACAGCTGCAATGGCTGGACACCGGTACCGCCCGGCCGCACCCGGGCCGTACCGGAACCGCGATGCTGCCGGTGTGGGCCGGCCGGCTGGCCCGGCTGACCGGGCCGGCCCGCTTCGGACCGGACCGGTGGCAGTCAACGCAGGTCGCCCTGCGGGCCGCGGCGGCGCTTGTACTGCTCACCGACGACAGCCGGCACGGCCCGGCGGTACTGCTCACCGAACGCGCACCCGACCTGGCCCACTACCCGGGGCAACTGGTCTTTCCCGGCGGCGGCGCCGAAGCCGGCGACGACGGGCCGGCCGCCACAGCGCTGCGCGAGGCCGCCGAGGAAACCGGACTGGACCCGGGCAGCGTACAGATTCTCGGCACCCTGCCCCCGCTGGCGCATCCCGACAGCGGCTTCCTGCTCACCCCGGTACTCGCCTGGTCGGCAGGTCCCGTCTTCACGGGCACGACCAACCTGGCCGAAGTCAGCACACTCACCACCATTCCCCTGCGCCGGCGCGCATACGCAGATCCTGAAGAACGGGCCCTGGCTGCGGACCAGGGAACACCGATTGGTGGTTCCCGGCCTGCCCCGCTTGGAGCCGTCACCGGAACAATCCTCGACCTGCTCAGAGGCATGCTCGACCTGGGCGGGACACCGGATGCCGCGACGGCCGGGGCCGACCCCGTACAAGGAACGGTCCTACCACCACTGACCCTCCGATCCTGGAAGCAGTCACAGTGACAGGTGGCGGGTCAGCGCTTCTTCCGGCGCGCGGTCCAGGCCAGGTAGGAACCCAGCGTAGCGCCCGCGCCGAGTCCTGCCCCCATGAGCGCCCGCGCCCACCGGCGAAACTCTTCCTTGTCGGCAACGACCAGTTCGCCCACACCTCTGATGAATGCGGCGGCGATCAGCCCTGCCACCAGGCGGTTGCCGATGCGCTCGGCCCGCTCCATGAGAGGCTCGAGTTCCGCCGCACGCAGATGCAGTTCGAAGCCGTCGGTATCCATGAGGTCCAGGATCCGGCGAAGCTTTCCGGGCAGCTCGACGCCCAGTTCAGCGGCATCCAGCCCGGCCTGTCCAAACCGCCTGGCATAGGCGGAGGGCGAAAAGCTGTGCAGTGCCAGCCGCTGCGCGTAGGGGCTGAGCGTCTCGGTGAGGTTGAATGCCGGATCCAGCCGGACCCCTATGCCTTCTGCCATGAGAACCATCTTCAGGATCAGCGCGATTTCACGGGGCAGCTGCAGGTGGTGCTCGCGCAACAGCGCGAGCAGCCGGCCGATCAGCGGCGCGATGTCAATCTCGGCCAGCTGGCGGTCCTGATAAAGGGCCAGGACCGCGGTAAGGTCTGCGCGCAGCCGTGCACGGTCCACGGGCCGTTTCGCAACGGACAGGTCCAGCAAGGCCGAGCCGGCCCGCTCCGGGTCGGCTCGGGCCAATGCGACCAGCAGGACAGCGAGTTGCCCCCGCAGCTTCTCGTCCACCTCACCGACCATGCCAAAGTCGATCAGCCCGATGCGGCCGCCCGTTTCGATGAAAAGATTTCCCGGATGCGGGTCGGCGTGGAAAAAGCCGTCCTCGAAGATCATCTGCGCGATGACGCCGACCGCGCGGTTGGCCAGCGCGCGGCGGTCGATCCCGGCCCGGTCCAGGCCTTCGAGGTCATCGACCTTGACCCCGCTGATCCGCTCCAAGGTCAGCACCCGGGAGGTGGTGGTACCCCAAAAAACCCGCGGGATGTGTACGCCCGGATTCCCGGCGAAATTCCCGGCGAACCGTTCCGCGTTACGCCCTTCCTGCAGATAGTCGAGTTCGGCGCGCAGGGTCCGGGCAAATTCCCCGGCCAAACCGGCCAGGTTGTAGTCGGCGGCTGCCTCCCACCGGCGGTCCGCCTGGGCGGCCAGATTCTGCAGGATCTCCAGATCCTCCTGGACGCGTGCAACCACGCCGGGCCGGCGGACCTTGACGACGACGCGGGTCCCGTCGGCGAGCAGGGCAGCGTGTGCCTGTCCGATCGAGGCACTGGCCAGCGGCTCGCTCTCGAACTCGGCGAAGAGCTCCTCCGGGCCGGCGCCGAGTTCCTGCTGTATCAGCCGCCGCACCGTCTCGCCGGGCACGGGCGGTGCCCCGTCCTGGAGCTTGGCCAGCTCCTGCAGATACTCCGGCGGCAGCAGATCCGAACGCGTGGAGAGCAGCTGGCCGAGCTTGATGAACGTCGGGCCGAGCTGTTCAAGGGCCAGCCGAAGGTGTTCCGGATTCGTGTAGGACAGCTCGCGGGACTCATGGCCCAGCACCCCGTGGTGGAACGGGACCCACCGCTCAAGCCCCGTGATCCCGGCGAGGAAGCCCAGTCCATGCCGGGCCAGGACCTCGGCAATCTCCCGGTACCGGCCGGCGTGACTGCTGACGACCACAGGCGCTCCTTGCTGGACGGGCGGGACCGGCGGGGCGGATCGCCGCGAGACGGCCGGAATAACGTCGGTCCCTGAGTAGTTTAACCTGTCCGGAGACCACTGCTACGCCTTGTAGAATAATACCGGTAAACAACCAGCCCCACAGGACGGAAAGAACGGGTCCATGATCAGCACGATAACGGGGCGGACCGCCAGATCCTCGTCCGCCATGTTGCTGACGGTTCTGGGGCTGGCCGCAGTGATCATGGGGATCCTGGGAATGCACGTCATGCCTGCCGGGCATGGATCTGCCGTTCCGGGCGCCACGACGGCTCACGTCACCGCTGCAACGCAGCCGCTAAGCGGGACGGACACACTTCCCTCCGCCGCAGCGCAGAGTGCCGCGGCAATTGCCGTCCCGCACGTTGAGGACGCGGCAGTTGGCGCCACTGAAACGGCTTTCCCGGCGATATCCTTCGACGAAGGCGGCCACGAGCCAGCCATGGCCGCGATCTGCCTTCTTGCCCTGGCCTTGTTGGGCATGGCCGTCCTCTTGGTGCTGTCCACGCTCGGGCGGCTGGCTGTCACGCACCCGGCCGCCGTCCTGCCGGGGCCTCATGGCAATTTACCCTTTAAACGGCCGCCTTCTTTGGTCCAGCTGTCCATCAGCCGTACATAACCCCGGCCCCCGTGGCCGGGGCTGGTATACGTCACAGGCCGCTGCCTTGCTCCGGTGCCCTCTTAATATTTAGCCCGTGTCCGTTGACGTGCGTCCGGCACGTGCTTCGACGCCACCGCCTCCCGGCGCGTCGAGCCAACAGCTCTTGAACCTTGGTCCCTCGTGGAAAGAAAGCCCTCATGAACCGTCTCCTTACCCGCCGCTCGGTCCTCTCAGCCTCCGTAGCCACCGCTACCGCGGCCGCCCTTGCCGCCTGTTCCAATCCTTCGGCCCCGGCCGGCGCAGCCACCCGGATCCTGCCGACCGATCCGCTGATCGCAGACTTCGAAGCCCGCCGCGCCGCCGGCGGGGCGATAGTCACCCAACAACTCACCGCCGCACCGTTCAACACGCAAATCACCGGGAAGTCCCTGACCACCTTGGGCTACAACGGGTCCCTGAACGGCCCGCTGATCCGGGCTAAAACAGGAGACCTGCTCGACATACCGGTGGCGAACAAACTCACCGAAGGCAGCAGCGTGCACTGGCACGGCCTGGCCCTGCGCAACGACGCCGACGGCGTCCAGGGCCTCACCCAGGAGCCGATCGCCGCCGGAGCGGACTACAGCTACCGGTTCCGGCTGGCCCACCCGGGCACCTACTGGTACCACTCCCACTTCGATATGCAGCGCGAGCGTGCCCTTTACGGGGCCCTGGTCATCGAGGATCCGAAAGAGGCCCTGTCCTACGACCAGGAGTGGGTCATCATCCTCGATGACTGGCTCGATGGCATCACCGGCACCCCAGAGGAAGCCCTGGAAGAGCTGTCCATGGGCATGGACATGTCCGGCGGCAACATGGAAGGCATGGACCACGGCGACATGGGCGGGATGGACATGGGCATGAAGCATATGCTCATGGGCGCCACCAGCGACTATCTGGGCGGCGACGCCGGGGACGTGAAGATCCCGGTCCACCTGTTCAACGGAAAACCACCCCAGGATCCCGAGATCCTGGACAGCAGGCCCGGAAACAGGGTCCGGCTGCGGATCATCAATGCCGCCGGCGACACGGCCTACCGGGTCGGCGTGCCCGGGCAGAAGATTACCCTGACCCACACGGACGGCTTCCCCGTCCAGCAGCAGGACGTTGACGCCGTCGTGCTCGGCATGGGCGAACGCATCGATGCCCTGCTCACGGTGCGCGACGGCTACACGCCCGTCCTGGCGCTGCCGGAAGGCAAGGACGGCAATGCCTACGGGCTGATCAGCACGGGCATCGGCACGGCACCGTCAAGCAACCGTCTGCCGAAGGCGCTGGACGGAACCGTCACGGACGGCAGCCGCCTGAAAGCGGACGAGTCCGTCCTGTTCGCCCCCAAGCCGCCTGACCGGGTCCACGAGATGCGGCTGACCGGATCCATGGAGAAATACGACTGGGGCATCAACGGGCGACGCTTTGACATGGCCAATCCGCTCGACGGGGCCTTCGACCTCCGCCTGGACGAGCGCGTACAGGTCAAGATCGTCAACGACACCGACATGTGGCACCCCATGCACCTGCACGGCCACACCTTCCAACTCGCCGGCAACGGTGCCCGCAAGGACACCGTCATCGTCAAACCCAAACAGACGGTGGTCTTCGAATTCGACGCCGACAACCCCGGCCAATGGCTCACCCACTGCCACAACTCCTACCACGCCGAAGCCGGCATGATGGGCGTCTTCTCCTACCTCAAGTAACCGCCCGGGGCCGCCGGCGATGCGCCTGCCCGCCGGGGGCCCGCCCCTACCCCAGGATCATGTTATGCACCCTTCCCTCGCCGCGGAACTCTTCCTCCCGTCGCCCGCCGCCAGCGCCCTCAGTATCGGACGGCTGACAACGGCGGATGGGCATGAACCCCCTGCCGGATGCTCAAGAGGATGGTAGAAGTGCGTCTCTGGCCGGGAACGGCGTATCCGCTGGGGGCCACGTTTGACGGACGCGGCACCAATTTCTCCCTGTTCACCCGGTTCGGTACCGCTGTAACGCTGTGCCTGGTGGACGGGTCCGGTTCCGAAACCCGGGTGCCGCTGACCGAAGCCGATGGATACATCTGGCACGGTTACCTGCCGGGGATAGGACCGGGACAGCGTTACGGATACCGCGTGGACGGCCCCTATGAGCCATCCGCCGGCCACCGCTTCAACCCCAGCAAGTTCCTGCTCGATCCCTACGCCAAGGCCATCGAAGGTGGCCTGCACTGGGATCCCGCGCTTTTTTCATACGGCCAGGCAGATCCCCAACGGCGCGAACACTCCGACTCCCTCCCGCACATGATGCTCGGCATGGTCATTGACCCCGTATTCGACTGGCAGGGTGACACGGCCCCGAATACCCCCTACCACGAGACGGTGATCTACGAGGCCCATGTGAAGGGCCTGACCCGGCTTCACCCCGAGGTACCTGAACGGCTGCGCGGCACCTACGCGGCCGTGGCCCATCCGGCAATCGTGGCGCATCTGCGAAAGCTCGGTGTCACGGCCATCGAATTGATGCCGGTCCAGCAATTCATCCATGACCGGTTCCTGATCGACCGGGGGCTGTCGAATTACTGGGGATACAACACCATCGGGTTCCTCGCCCCGCATAACGGCTATGCCTCCGCACCGGACGCGCTCAGCGCGGTCACGGAATTCAAGACGATGGTCCGCACCCTCCACCAGGCCGGGATCGAGGTCATCCTCGACGTCGTCTACAACCACACCGGCGAAGGCAACCATCTCGGTCCCACCCTCTCCTTCCGGGGCATCGATAACGCCTCCTACTACCGGCTCGACGAGACCCGCCGGGAGTTCTATACGGACTACACGGGGACCGGAAACTCGCTCAATGTCCGCACCCCGCATACCCTGCAGCTCATCATGGATTCCCTGCGGTACTGGGTGACCGAGATGCACGTGGACGGCTTCCGCTTCGATCTGGCAGCTGCCCTGGCCCGGGAGTTCTACGACGTCGACCGGCTCTCCAGCTTTTTCGACCTCGTCCAGCAGGACCCGGTCGTCTCCCAGGTCAAGCTGATTGCCGAACCCTGGGACCTGGGACCCGGCGGCTACCAGGTGGGAAACTTCCCACCGAACTGGAGTGAATGGAACGGAAAATACCGGGACACCATCCGGGATTTCTGGCGCGGCGAACCGTCAACTCTCGGCGAATTCGCCTCCCGCCTGACCGGCTCCTCGGACCTCTACGAACACTCCGGGCGGCGCCCCCGGGCCTCCGTCAACTTCGTCACCGCCCATGACGGCTTCACGTTGGCCGACCTTGTGTCCTACAACGACAAACACAACGAGGCCAACGGGGAAGACAACAGGGACGGCGAAACCCATAACCGGTCCTGGAACGGCGGCATCGAAGGACCCACCAACGACCCGGCCGTCCTGCGGCTGCGCTCCAGGCGCCAACGCAGCCTCATGGCTACGCTGCTGCTCTCACAAGGGGTCCCGATGATCCTGCACGGCGATGAAGTAGGACGGACCCAGCACGGCAACAACAACGCCTACGCCCAGGACTGCGCACTGGCCTGGATCAACTGGGACAGCGCGGACGAGGTCCTGCTGGAATTCACCATCGCCGTCAGCCGGCTGCGCGCGGCACATCCCACCTTCCACCGGCGCCGGTTCTTCAGCGGAGAACCCGTCATCCAACCGGACGGCGGGCAATTGCCCGACGTCGTATGGCTAAGACCGGACGGCAGCCCGATGGCACCCGCGGACTGGACCCGGGGTACCGACCTTTCGCTGGGAATGTATCTGAACGGCAGCGGCATCCGCTGCTCCGACCTCACCGGCAGCACGATGACCGACGCCGACTTCCTGCTCTACTTCAACGCCGGTGCCGAGGCGAGGAAGTTCACCCTGCCACCGGCCCAGTACGCGCCTGGCTGGGAACTCGTCCTGGACAGCTCCCGGGAGGCAGCCCGATCAGGCCTGACCGCGGGGCAGATACTGGAGATCCCACCGCACACTCTCCTCGTTCTTCGGGAACCGGGCAGGACGGTCCATGCCAAAGACCGCTTCAACACCCCATCGTGACCAGGGCCCGGCCCGGGCAGGACCTGGACCGGAGGGGAAACACTGATCCGGAAGCAACTCTCTGGCCGGGCACGGCGCGTCTCCAGAAACGAGCGCAGGCAGGCGGTCCGTCCTGCCCGCCTCCGGCCAAGTTTAACGTGCCCGGACGACGGCGGCGGTCGCCTCGGCGATCGCCGCCTGTTCGTCTGTGGGCACCACCAGCACCGGGATGGCCGAGTCCGGGGCGGAAACCGACCGGGCCTCCTCCGTTCCGCCAGCGGCTTCATTGGCGTCCGGGTCGGCTCTGATGCCCAGTGGCTCGAGCTTGCCCAGCACCTTGGCGCGGAACGGCGCCGAGTTCTCCCCTATGCCGCCGGTCAGCACCACCGCCTTCGCCCCGCCGCAGGCCACGTGGTAGCCGCCGATGTACCTGGCCAGCCGGTGAGCTGCCATTTCCAGCGCCAGCTCCGCTTCCTCGTCCCCGGCGGCTGCGGCGTCGGTGATGGCGCGCATGTCGTTGTGTCCGGCGACTGCCTTGAGCCCGGAATCCCGGTTGAGCAGGTTGTCCAGTTCGTCGGCGGAATAGCCCTGTCGGAGCAGGAAGACCAGTACGCCCGGATCCACGTCGCCGGACCGGGTGCCCATCATCAGGCCCTCCAGCGGTGTGAAGCCCATGGAGGTGTCCACGCTTCGACCGCCGCGCACTGCAGTGGCCGAGGCGCCGTTACCCAGGTGGGCGATGACTCCGTCGAAGTTCGCCCACGGCACGCCCAGCAGCCCGGCGGCACGCCGGCCCACATACTCGACGCTGATGCCGTGGAAACCGTACCGGCGGATGCCATGCCGCCGGTAGAGCCCGTCCGGCAGGGCGTAGCGCCAGGTGTGTTCGGGCAGCGTGCGGTGGAAGGAAGTGTCGAAGACGGCAACCTGCGGCACATTCGGCCAGGCCCGGGTGGCCGCGCGGATGCAGAGCACGGCCGGCGGGTTATGCAGCGGGGCCAGCGGGTTGAGCAGCTCGAGGGCGCGGGTAATCTCGATGTCGATCAGGACGGGACCGGTGAAGCGGCCGCCCCCGTGGACCACCCGGTGCCCGACGGCGCCGAGTTGCCGGTTGCCCAGCGAACCGGCGAGCTCTTCGGCGACCAGTTCGAGGGCCACGGTGTGATCGGCGACCTCGTCCTCGCCGATCCGCTCTATGGCGCCCCGGGCGATCTCCTGTCCGCCCGTTCCCGGGTTGCCGGAGTCGAGTCGGCGCACCGAGTACTTCAGCGATGAGGAGCCGGAGTTGAGTACGAGGACGAGCATCGGTCTGCCTCCTGGGATCGGGTGGGTCCGGTCAGGCTCCGCATTCGCCTGCTGAAGCCTGACCGGCATCCATTCTGCCAAAGCCAGAAGCCCGCGACAGGCACGCTTCCGGTCCTGCAGCCCCCCGCGATCGCGCCCTGATGCTTGGTTGTAGTCCTCTCGTTTGGTTGAACAACCATGGCAGGCCCGTCCCATATCTGCCACACTGGGTCAGGCATGTGCAGGCGCTGAAGGAGGACAGGTCCGTGGACAACGGGGAGAGTTTTCAGGTCGTGGTCGGTTTGGACGGATCGGACGGCTCACGGGCCGCCCTCGGCTGGGCGGTGTCCGAGGCGCGTCTGCGCAGGGGAAAGGTCCGGGCGGTGACCGCGTGGCAGCCTCCTGCGGTAACGGCGGGGATGGAGGGCCTGATTTGGGATCCGGCGTCGTTTGAGGCCGCGGCAAAGAACGAACAAACACGGGTTTTGAAACGCGTACCGGCCGAGGACGTCCCCATCAGCAGGCTGCTGGTCCAGGGATCACCGGCGGCCGTCCTCCTCGACGCTTCTAAGGACGCGGACCTGCTCGTCGTCGGTTCACGAGGACTCGGCGGGTTTAGCGGCCTGCTGCTCGGCTCCGTGTCCACGCACCTCATCCATCACGCAGTCTGCCCCGTATTGGTCGTCAGGCCCCGGCAAGGATCCGCAGCGTAAGCGCACCCAAGAGCTGCGGCCCGGGTCCTGCAACGGGTCAGGAAGCGGATGAGGAGGCCGGTATCAGGGCCTCAGGCGATGGCATAGAGGCGTTAGGCAACCCGCCCCGTATGATCCTCACGGCGGAGCGGGATTTGACGCATAGCTCCCGTGCTGGATGGACACGGGCATGACGCAGGCCGGAGGGTAAACCCAGGCTTCCGGCCGCGTAGACCCAGCCCTATGCGCGGTACCTCATTGATCCGCGGCGCATTGCCGGTCGCGTTCTCGGGCGTGGAGGTGATGCCCGAACAGATCGGGCCGAGGATGTTCGATGAAGAATCTATGTCTCCTTCGAAGGCACGGGAATTGATCAGGCAAGACAAAGTACTTTCCGGTCGAAAATTCCATTACAGCCTCCGGCGCAAGGCATGCCGACGGTCGACGAATCCGAGGAGACCCGGACAGGCACTCGTGAATCCTTTCCCACTCTTTCCAACCGGTTCACGGACTGGGTCCGCGAACCCCGACGCACCGGTTGCCCTCGTCCCTTGTCTTGGTCCTACGTTGTCATGCTGCTAGGTTGGGAACCGCGGCAGGCTTGGTCGCAAATGGTCAGTCCCCAGCGTCTAGGCGGGTTGTTTCAACCATCCCTCCATGGCGTGACGCGGTGACCTCATGTTCGTCCTCTCCAGGCTCTTGCTGCAGCTCTCTAGACCGGAGACTTCATGCCGAAGATGTCCCGAATTGAAACGGCGTTTTGCCGTAGCGCCTCCTGGCATCACTTCACGGGATCTGTCGTCCTGCCCTGGGCACTTCAAGGCCGCGGCATCAGCGGTGATGTGCTGGAACTAGGTGCCGGCAGCGGCGCGATGGCTGCGGCGCTGTTGCAGCAGACACCTGGAATTCGCCTGACGGTCACAGACCTCGATGAGGGCATGCTCGCCAAAGCCCGCGGTCGCCTTCCGCGACCGGGTCCCAAAGTGCAACAAGCGGACGCAACGGCGCTTCCCTTTCAAAGCGCGTCGTTCGATTTTGTGCTTAGTTTCTTGATGCTGCATCACGTCCTGAACTGGCAGGCCGCCATAGCGGAAGCGGCCCGGGTACTAAGACCTGGCGGTATGCTGATCGGTTATGACCTGACGGCCTCGCCGGCAGCCAAGCTGATTCACCTCGTCGACCGATCGCCGCACCGGCTCGTGCAGCCTGCAGAACTGACAGCCACAGCGCGGCTGGCAAGTCTCGATATATCGGTACGCACCGGCCTTATGCGCCAGGTAATGCGGTTCCGTGCACGGAAAAGCTAAATCGTTGCGCGCCGCTGGCCGGTAACCCGCGGCCAAAGCCAGAACCGCGGGCGGCATGATCACCGTAGACGACGGCTAAGGCACATTTAGGCAGGGGAGTCCCCTTGCAGCCCGCGCACGTCGAGTTGCTTCAACCAGCACGAAAACGGAAGAGTAGGGACAGGCGAAGACCGACGTGTTAACCGAACCTAACTTGCCTACCCGGATTACTCGGCGGCAATGTCCCTGACGGCGAGGAGGGTCCGCCGCGCTGCACCCGTACATACAGCACGTGTACCCCCGGCGGTCCGGCCTTACGGCCCAGGCCGGCTGATAGCCTGAGCCGAAGAGACGTCCCTTGGCCGTCCTTTCTTCGAGGAGTTCTTCGTGGTTTTTTTCGATGCCGTTCGCGCACCTGTTGAACCCACTGCCTGGCACTTACGGGCGGCCTCGGACGCTTTGGTTGCCTTCCGGGTGGATCCGGCAGCGGGCTTGGATTCAGCTGAAGCAGAACGCAGGCTGCAGACGGACGGACCCAACGAGCTCCGCACTTCCGCGCGGGTGCCGAGATGGCGGAAGATCCTGGCCCAGTTTCAGGATCCGCTGATCTATCTGCTGCTGGTCGCTATCGCCATCTCCCTGGGCGCCTGGGCGGTTGAAGGCGCGACCGGTGCGCCCATCGATGCGGTGGTCATCGCAGCGGTGGTCTTGCTCAACGCCCTGCTCGGCCTTGTTCAGGAGAACAAGGCGGAGAACGCCGTGGCCGCCCTGAAATCGATGACAGCCGCAACCTCCACAGTGTGGCGCGACGGTGAGCTCAAGACGGTTCCCGCCGCGGAACTGGTCCTCGGTGACATCCTGGTGCTGGGCGAGGGTGACGCCGTCGGGGCTGATGCCCGGCTGATCACGGCCACCGCATTGCGCGTATCGGAAGCCTCGCTGACCGGTGAGAGCGAAGCGGTCTTCAAGGATCCCGCTACCTTGGGCGGGGACGTGCCGCTGGGGGACCGCCTGAACATGGTCTTTAAGGGCACGGCCGTCGTGCAGGGGCGCGGGCTCGCGGTTGTCACCGGGACGGCCATGGAAACCGAAGTGGGTGCCATCGCGGGCATGCTCGAACGGACCGAGTCCGAACCGACTCCCCTTCAGAAGGAAATCGCGGGGGTCAGCAAACTGCTGGGTATCACGGTGATAGTCATCGCCATTGTGGTGATGGTAACCATCGTGCTGGTCAACGAAGTGTCCTCGCTGGCGGATCTGGTCACCGTGCTGCTGCTGGGAGTCTCGCTGGCTGTGGCCGCGGTGCCCGAGGGGCTCCCTGCCATCCTGTCCGTCGTACTGGCCATCGGGGTCCAGCGGATGGCCAGACGCAACGCGGTCGTGAAGGACCTCCACTCGGTGGAAACCCTTGGCTCCGCCTCTGTCATTGCCTCTGACAAGACCGGAACGCTGACCAGGAACGAGATGACGATCGGCCGGATCGTCACCGCATCGGGGCAGATCGAGCTCACCGGCACCGGCTATCGACCCGAAGGCCAGGTTCTTCAAGGAAACCATGAGGCCAGCGATCCGATCGTGCTGCAAGAGGCCAGCATGGTCCTGGCCGGCGGCTCATTCGCCAATAATGCACAGCTGACAGAACACGGCGGCGAGTGGCAAATCCAGGGCGACCCTACCGAAGCTGCGTTCCTGGTTGCTGCCCGGAAGCTGGTCGGAGTTACCGAGCGGGTCGGAGAGCACGAACGGCAGGGCGAAGTCCCGTTCACCTCCGAGCGGAAGCTGATGTCAGCGCTGGCGCGCCACAAGGAGTTCGGCGAGCTCACCCTTGTCACCAAGGGCGCCCCCGATGTCCTCCTGGGGCGCTGCACCCGGATGCAGGTGGGCACGGACATTATCCCGCTGGACGGTACGCTGCGCCGCAAAGCTCTGGCCGATGTCGAGGCCCTGTCGGCCCAGGCCTTCCGCACCCTGGCGGTGGCCTACCGGCGATATGGAGAGCAGGACCGTCACGAAGCGGAGGTGATCGACGAGGCTGATGAAAACGCCCTCGTCTATCTCGGCGTTGCCGGCATTATTGACCCACCCCGTGCCGAAGCGGCAGTTGCCGTGGCGGAGGCCCGACGCGCAGGCATCCGGGTGGTGATGATCACCGGTGACCACCCCGTAACCGCCGCCCGGATTGCCAGTGATCTGGGTATTTCCCAACCGGGGGAGAAAGCAGTGACCGGAGCCCGGCTCGATGAACTCGACGACGCGGGTCTGCGGGCCGCCGCCGGTTCCGCGTCCGTCTACGCGCGGGTGTCCCCTCACAACAAGCTTCAGATCATCGACGCGATGCAGGCACAGGGCAATGTCGTTGCCATGACCGGAGACGGGGTCAATGACGCCCCGGCCCTGAAGTCAGCAGACATCGGCATTGCCATGGGCATTACGGGAACCGAGGTGACCAAGGAAGCTTCGAAGATGATTCTCGGCGACGACAACTTCGCCACCATTGTCTCAGCGGTGCGCCAGGGCCGGGTCATCTTCGATAACATCGAAAAATTCCTGCGCTATCTTCTTTCCTCCAATATGGGGGAAGTCTTCACTGTTTTCCTCGGCGTGGTCTTCGCCGGCACCCTGGGTTTGGCAGGTGCAGGCGGCGAGGCAGTAGCACTGCCTCTGCTGGCCACCCAGATCCTGTGGATCAACCTCGTCACCGACTCCGGGCCCGCGCTGGCCATGGGATTTGACCCGGAAATAGACGACGTAATGTCCCGCCCGCCGCGGAAGATAACCGACCGCGTCCTTGGGCGGCGGATGTGGCTCGGTATATTGGCCGTCGGCCTCGTCATGGGCATTGCCTCGCTGCTGACCATCGACATCTTCCTGCCCGGCGGTCTCGTCGATGGCAGCGACTCCCTGGACGTGGCCCGGACCGCCGGGTTCACCACGCTGGTCCTCGCGCAGCTGTTCAACGCCTTCAACTCCCGTTCGGACACAACCAGCGCGTTCCACCGGCTTTTCGTCAACAAGTGGCTGTGGGGCGCCGCCGTGCTCGCGGTTGCCCTTCAGCTGGCCGTGGTGGAACTGCCGCTGCTGCAACAGGCCTTTGGGACCGCGTCCCTGGACGCGGCGCACTGGGCAGTCTGCATCGGCATGGCATCCGCGGTGTTGTGGTTCGACGAACTCCGCAAACTGCTCTACAGATCAATCCGAAAGAATCAACCCACCGCAGCACCACGAGGATGAGGCTCAACAATGCAGGAGCCCTGGAACGCTCGGGTCACGAGTTGCTTTCAGAGCACACCCCCGTTTGAAGCACCATTGGATGTGCATCACCGATCGTCAGTCCCCCCGTGCGTTCTTCTAAGACCCGCTTAGACGAGACTTACACAGCAATTGGGAGGAGTTGGCACGCACACACGTCCGTATCTCCGACTCACCTCCGGGCGCTATCCAACCGACGCACGACTCGCCCAGCTTATCGGCGAACACACGATGAAGAGTGACGAATTCGCGAGCCTTTGGGCTGAAGGCGACGTCGTCGACTGCGTCGACTACACCGTCGCCCTAGCGGGAGCAGGATTCGATATACCCCAAGCTCACGGCACTACCCCTTGGCTATTTTAGAGACCGCACCACCAGTGGGTCCTTTGAACAACAGAGCAGCATTCTCGACGAAACCAAACCGCGGGCGCTGGCGCTGGCGGTAACCGTATCCTTGTTAGATCGGGAACGACGTCGTCGAGCTCGACGGCAGCTACGCCGGCTAGCAAACCTGGCAGAACTCCGGCCGGTTAATCAAAGCATAGAACCACCGGCACCGCACGGCTCGAAGAACCCGCTGTCAGGAACGGCCTGGCCGTGTACGAAAAGAGATAAGGAATCCCTTCATGATGAACGGCTTTGGTATGGACGGGATGGGGCTTGCGTGGATCTTCTGGCTTCTGCTGATCGCGGGCCTGGTCACGCTCGCCGTGGTGCTGGTCAAAGCCTTCACCCGCAACGCCGGCGGAAACGCGCCCGCCGATGGGCAGGGATTACCGCGCACGGGTGCGGGCCATGCCCGGGCCCGGGAGATCCTTGAGGAGCGTTACGCCCGCGGGGAGATCAGCACGGAGGAATACCAGGAACGGCGGCGGATCCTGGATGAGGAGGGCAGGTGAGGCAGCTGACACGCCGCCAGTTGCTGGCACTGGGTGCGGTCGGGGCCGGTGCTACGGCTGCCGGCGGTGCCGGGCTGTGGCTGACCACCGGCACCGGCTCCGGCTCCGGATACGCCGGGGGTGAGGACCTGGCCGAACCCCAGGTGCTGGCCAGCCGCGGCGGCGTACTGGAACTGGACCTGACCGCCGCGCCGGCACGGGTCCGCGTCGGCGGGCGGGAGGCCTCCGTTCAGGCGTTCAACGGCTCCCTGCCCGGCCCGACCCTGCGGGTGCACGCTGGCGACACGATCCGGATCACGATGCGCAACGGGCTGCAGGCTCCCACGAACCTGCACGTGCACGGACTGCACGTCTCCCCGCAGGGCAACAGCGACAACCCCTTCGTCAGCATTGACCCCGGCGGGTCCTTCGACTACGAGTTCAGCCTGCCCGGGGACCACCCGCCGGGTACCTACTGGTACCACCCCCACCGCCACGGCCACGTCGCCGACCAGGTCGCCGCCGGCCTCTACGGGGCCATCGTGGTGGAAGACCCCGACCCGGTCCCGGTCACCCGGGACCGGGTGCTGGTGGTCTCCGACCTGTCCCTCGACGCCGACGGCAATCTCGCCGAGGTAAACCAGATGCAGCAGATGATGGGACGCGAGGGACAGATCGTCCTGGTCAACGGGCAGGTCCGCCCGCAACTGCGCGCCGCCCCCGGAGAACGGGAGCGGTGGCGGATCATCAACGCCTGCCCCTCCCGGTACCTGCGCCTGGCACTGGAGGGCCAGGGGGTCCGGCTGCTCAGCCGGGACCTCGGACGCCTGCCGGTCCCCGAGGACGTCACCGAAGTGGTTCTCGCCCCTGGCAACCGCATTGAGCTGCTCGTGGAAACGCGCCAAGGAGCCTCCGCCCTCACGGCTGCCCCCGTGGACCGCGGCAACATGAACGGCATGATGGGCGGGGCCATGAGGGGTGCCAACGTACCCGGTGGCGATCCGGTCGAACTGCTCACCCTGGCCGTCTCGGGAAGCGCGGACGCAGACCCCGGGCCCGTGCCCGAAGGCCGGCCCCTGCGCGATCTGCGGAACGAGCCGGTCATCGCCGCACGCACCTTGGACTTCGCCATGGGCATGAATGGAAACATGGGCAGGGGAATGGGCAACGGACAGGGTGCCAGGATGGCCTTCACCATCAACGGACGGGAGTTCGACCCCGAACGGCTCGACGAGTCGGTAGCAGCCGGGACCGTGGAGGAGTGGATCCTGACCAACTCCAGCCCCATGGACCACCCCATCCATTTGCACGTGTGGCCCATGCAGATCGTCCAGGACGGCGACCGCGACGTGACCGAGCCTAAATGGCAGGACGTCGTCAACGTCCCGGCCCGCAGCAAGGTGAAAGTCCGGGTGGCCTTCGACGACTTCGCCGGCCGCACCGTGATCCACTGCCACATCCTGGACCACGAAGACCAAGGTATGATGGCCACCGTCCAAGCCCGCTGACCCGCCAGCGGGCTTCGACCGTGGTCATCATTGCAACCCTTGGCTCTGCGACCCCGCCGCGAAACCGGGACGGCCTTGCTCCAGGTCCGTTCGCATTCGAAACCAGCACCGGCTACAAAGCGGGCACCACGTTTCGAAGGAAACCACCATGAAACGCTTTACTGCCCTCTCTGCAACGGCCGTCACAGCCGCCCTTTTCCTGGCAGGCTGCGCCTCCGACACCGGATCGGACACTGCCGCGGAGACCACGCAGGGCGTGGAAACCATGTCCCAGTCCCCTTCCGCTGCCTCTTCCGGGGTTGCCGGTGACCACAACAGTGCTGATGTGATGTTCGCGCAGATGACGACTCCGCACCACGAGCAGGCCGTGCAGATGAGCGAGATCATGCTGGCTAAAGACGGCTTGGACGCGCAGATCACGCAGCTGGCCGAAGAAATCAAGGCCGCCCAGGGGCCCGAAATCGAGAAAGTGACCGGCTGGCTCGAGGCCTGGGGCGAGCCGACGGAAACGTCCGGCGGCCATGCCATGGAAGGCATGATGAGCCCGGATGATCTCGGGAAGCTCGAAGCCGCCCAGAGCGATGACGCAGCCCGGATGTTTCTGGACCAGATGATCGAGCACCAGGAAGGCGCCGTCGCGATGGCCGAAGAGGAAGTGGCCAACGGCTCCAATCCGGAGGCAGTTGCCCTGGCCAAGCAGGTCGTGGAAGACCAGGAAGCGGAGATCGAGAAGATGAAGGATCTTATCGCCGCTCTCTGACACCTCCTGTCTCCCCATTCCCGGGCACTGGCTCTAATCCCGTGCCTCGACGAGTTCACCTTCCGGTTCAACCGGCGCACGTCCAAGAGCCGTGGATTGCTCTTCTACCGTCTGCTGGACCAGGCCGTGAACACCGGTCCTCATCCACTGAACACCGGTCCTCATCCACTGAAAACGCTCGTTATCCCGGAAAGCGAGAAGGACTTCAGCTAAGCAGATACCTAATATCTGTGTACTAAAAAATGTCAGTGGCGCGGGGCAGACTGTGGTGCATGAATCAGATTCCGGTAGAACAGGTCCTGGGGCGGTATTTCTCGGCAAGCGCTGCGGGCAGACACCCCGCCACGGTTGAGCGGTACGGGCGGGTACTTGCCCATCTGCGCTTCTTCCTTGAGCAGGAAGGGGACTCCACCGTCAGCGCGGACGTTGGTGCGCTACTCGCTCTGGAGCGTCAGTTCGAGCCGGAGGGCGCCTTCGAACGCCTTCTGGGCGCCGAACAGCTTGTCTACGCACTCCCCCGTTTCCTGAGCCCGCCCTGGCTACTGCCAGATTTCCATGACCGGCTCGCACAGATCAGCCTGGTTTCACGGCTGGTGCAGTGGCTATGCAGCCGCGAGCTCGTGGACAGCCGGTGGCACCGCCACGCAGTGATGCAGACCCGCGCTGCGGCTGAAAAGGCACGGCGGCGGGCAACCACGTGAAGGCGAGTTGGCCGGTCCGAGGCTGGCATGGCCCGTGCGCACCCGGTTCAGCGCGAGCGGGCCATGCAGCGATCACGCTGGCCCTGACCGGGCGTGCACTCATTCGGCGTCGCACCGACCACTGCCTCGTTCGCAACGACCACTGCCTGCCGCGCGGTCTCAAACCTGCGCACCTGCAAAGCGCGAGCCGAGGATTCGGGCGTTCAGTTCAGTGAGCAACCGATCAGGAGCGGTTCCGGATGCAGCCGGATGCCGAAGCGCTCTTCCACGCCGTCCGCTACCAGCCGCGCGATGCTCAACAGGTCCTCGGCCGAAGCACCGCCCCGGTTGGTGACGGCCAGCGTGTGCTTCGTGGACAGCGAGGCACGGCCGCCCGCGGCCCGGAACCCGGCGTCGGCAGCAAGACCGAATCCCTTGCCGAACCCTGCCTGCTCAATGAGCCAAGCCGCGCTGAGCTTTACGGCGCTTCCGGGCATCGGATAGCGCGGGGCTCCCTCAGGCAGGGACGCAGCGTCCGCCGCGTCCACCACCGGATTGGTGAAGAATGACCCGGTGCTGTAGGTGTCACGGTCGGCTGAATCGAGAACCATACCCTTGGCCGCGCGCAGCTTCAGGACGGCGCGGCGCACATCGGTGGCGTACGCCCGCTCCCCGACTGCAACGCCGAGTTCACGGGCCAGCTCCGCGTACCGCACCGGCGCGCTCATCCGGCCGAGCCCCAGCTGGAACTGCACCGTGAGCACCACAAAGCGGGGCGAGCCAGCATCAGTGGTGCGCTTAAGCAGGGAATCGCGGTAGCCGAACTTCAAGTCCGCGTTGGCCAGCGACCGGATGGACTGCGTCTGGCGGTCATAGGTGCGGACCATCGCAATGGTCTGTGACACTTCCGCCCCATACGCGCCCACGTTCTGCACCGGGACCGCGCCGGTGGAACCAGGAATCCCCGACAATGCCTCAAGGCCCGAATACGCGTGGCGCACGGTGTATTCGACGAGCTCGTCCCAGGGCTGGCCCGCCTGAGCGGTGACCATCACGCCTCCGCAGGTGGCGTCGTCGTCGTTCACTGTGAATCCGGTGGTGGCAATCCGGATCACCGTACCGGCGAAGCCGCTGTCCGCCACCAGCAGGTTGGACCCGCCGCCCAGCAGCAGGAGCGGTTCGCCTGCGGCGTCAGCGGATCGGATCGCTTCGATCAGCTCAGGCTCGGTGCGGGCCTCAACGAGTGTGCGGGCGGGACCACCGACGGCGGACGTGGTGAAGTCGGCCAGGGAGGTCACCAGATCCGCACCACTGCCTGGGCCTTGACCAGAACCTTCTGCCCGCCGGCGGAGACCGTCAGGTCGATCCGGGCGGTCGAGTTGTCCGTATCAATCGCCCCGACCACACCGGTCACTTCCACGGTTGCGCCGGGAACCCCGGGCTGGGCAGTGGTGTCCTCGACGACAACCGGACGGGTGAAGCGGGTCTGGTAATCGACGACGGCGGTCGGATCGCCGATCCAGTCGGTCACCGCCTGGACGGCCGACCCCATGGTGAACATACCGTGCGCAATGACGCCCGGTAGATCCACTCCACGGGCGAAGGACTCGTTCCAGTGAATGGGGTTGAAGTCGCCGGATGCCCCTGCGTACTTCACGAGGTCCAACCGGGTGACCTCGATCGTCGAGCGGCCGACCTCCTGGCCTACCTCAAGGTCCGTCAGTGTGATGGCCATGGCTACTGATCCTCTCCGCGTACCAGGATGGACGACGTCGTTGTTGCTGTCTTCTCGCCCTCCACTGTGGAAATCTCGGCGCGGGTGGTAATCATGGCTCCCCCGCCCATCGCGCGGACCTGGTCCACGTGCAGCTCAGCCACCAGTTCGTCCCCCGCGACGATGGGCCGGTGATGGGTGAACCGCTGGTCGGCGTGAACCACGCGCGTGAAATCGATGCCGGCTTCCGGGTCATTGATCAGCTGCGCATCAGCCTGCTGCGCGACGATGATCGCAAAGGTGGGAGGCGCCACAACGTCACGGTGGCCCAGCGCTGCTGCCGCTTCGGCATCGAAGTGTGCCGGGTGCGTGGCCTTCACAGCATGCGCGAACTCGCGGATTTTCTCGCGTCCAACGGTATAGACCGCGGTGGCGGGATAGCTGCGCCCCTGGAGGTCGGGATTGATCGTCATGGAACTCCTTCTTGTTGGGCGCCGAATGACCGGTCCGCCGCTGACACGCTGTTACAACCCTAGCGGTTTGCCCTGTTACCCGGCGGTCGGCCTGGGTGCCCGGCTGGCAGACACAGGTAGCGGCTTAGGGGAGGCTTGGGCACCCGGCCGTGGAATACGGGGCGCCGCTCAGCGTCGCGGAACCGGCTCTCAGCGCTGCGTCGGATGGGAACGGCGGCGCGCATCCCGACCGCGGACCACAAGGCCCGCAAGGTGCGCGGCCATGCCGGCGATGATGATGGGCAGGGCGGCGAAAACGAGCGGGTCCGTCTGGAGCATGGCACCGGTGACCGCGAGCGCGATACCCACGCCGGTGAGGATCAGCGCCGTAATAACGAGCCTGCGGTAGAGCGGTGATCCCGTGTCCCAGGGCGTGTTCAGCATGCTTCCACCCTATCGAACCGGCCTCTGCCGGTTCCCGGCACCGTCAAGAGGGAGGGCGGCCTCCCGGCGGCGCCACGCTGTGCAGCGGCGGACCAGGCCCGGCACGCGCATGACCACCGCCCAGTACAGTACGCCGGCAACGAGGGAGGCTCCGACGGCCACCCCGGGGTGCATGCTTTCCAGGTGAGGAAAGACCAGCCAGTGCGTGAGGTAAATGTACAGTGATGCACTGGCCAGCACCGCTGTGATCCGCTGCAGACCGCGCGGTACGGGCAGGGTGCGCAGCCACACCAGCAGCAGCATCCCGGTCAGGAGCGTCATTTCGCGCAGCAGGTCGCCGAAGAAGAAGCCGGGGACGCAAGCCAGCACGACGACGGTGATCAGCACGCGGTGGGCAGCGGTCCTCGCCCGCGCAACGGCCCAGCCGAGGGCGAAGAGCCAGAGCGCGGGGGCCGTATTCGGGAGGTCGAGGTCAACGATGTTGAAACGGGTCAGGAGTCCGAGGGCGGCAAGGCCCAGCGGGAATCCGAAGGGGAACCGACGCTCCAACTGTGAGACCTGCGGAATCGCCAGCAACGCGACGGCAAAGACCAGGAGGTAGACCAGGACCTCAACAAACCAGAAGTGCCATTCCGGAGTGACCTCCTGGGGGCCGAGGATGGCGTTCAGCAGGAAAATATTCGCAATGCTGTAGTGGTCGGTGATGACGTAGCCCACCGCGATCAGCGCCATACTCGGCAGAACAATGCGACCAATACTGGTCATCTGGCGCCGTAACCGCTGTACCCGTTCCCCCTGTAGCTGGAAGCGCGCAAAGTTGTAACCGGCCGCCGCCATCAGGACGTGCGCGGTCCCTTCCCAGTGGAACAGGCCGATGTGAGTGCTGATAATGAGGATGATCGCCACGGCGCGGAGCACAATGCTCGTTTCGACGGGCGCAACAAACCGCCGTCGCCGCCGTCGCACGGAAGCCCCTGCTTCGAGTTCGGCGACGGACCGGAGATGCCAGTCGGGCGGAAGCGCACCGAGGGCCTTCTCGAGGCGCACCGAGGTGGCCACATAGGAGAGCGAGTCCCCGCCCAGGGAGACAAAGGTGCTGTCGTCGCCGACCGCCGGAATCTCCAGCTGTTCGGCCAGGATGGTGCGGACGTCCTGCGGTCCTTCAGCCCGGCCGGCGACATCCCGCGGAACGGGGTCGGGCTCCCCGAGGACCAGCACCGCCTGGTAATCCGGTTTGCCGTTGCTGAGCCGTGGGATCTGGTCCACGGCATACATGTGAAGTGCCCCGCGGGGCATCCCCAGTTCCGGAGCCAGCACCTTCCTGAGCAGGCCGGGATCGTGGTCGCCCTGGACTGCAACGACCAGCCGCTCATCCGTGCCGGCGCACACTGCCTGCACACCGAAATCCGCCAGAATCTGCTCTACGCGGCCGAGGTCCACGCGCAGGCCGGCGATCTTGACGAACCGGCTGCGCCGCCCCACCACTTCATACAGGCCGTCGGCATGGCGGCGTGCCAGGTCGCCGGTCCGCAGCTCATGGACGGTGCGGCCGGAGCCGAGGTCCTCCGGCTTCTCTGCGTACCCCAGCATGACGTTGGGACCGGTGTAGACGAGTTCGCCGTCGTCGAGCCCGTCCACCGGGTCGATCCGGAAGGCCCCACCCGGGACGGGAACGCCGATCCGGGCGGGTTGCTCGGCGGCCAGGCCCGGCGGCAGGTAGGCCATCCGCGCGGTGGCCTCCGTCTGGCCATACATGACGAACAGGTCCCAGCCGCGCCTGCGGCCGAGTTCGGCGTACCGCCGCACCTGTTCCGGTGCCAGCCGACCGCCCGCCTGCGTCACGTAGCGCAGGTGCGGCAGTTCCATGTCCGCAAACCCCACGCGCTCGAGCAGGTCGAAGGTGTAGGGCACGGCGGCGAAGGTGGTGGCTTCCGTGCTGCGGAACAGCTCCCAGAAGCAGGGGTCCACCACGGACAGGTCGGTGAGTACCACCGACGCACCGGTGAGCAGGTGGCTGTTGATGACTGACAATCCGTAGCAGTAGGACAGCGGCAGCGTGGTGACCGCCCGGTCCTGCGACGAGATCCGCAGGTATTCGGCGATGGACGCCGCGTTCGCTTCCAGGTTCTGGTGAGAGAGCCGCACCAGCTTCGGTGAGCCCGTCGAGCCGGAGGTGCTCAGGAGGAGGGCGAGATCGGGATGCAGGTCATGCGCGCTGATCGGACGGATTTCCCGGATGTGCGGCCGCCCGTTGCCGTCCCCTGCCGCCAGAATGACGTCGGGGTCGAAAGCAGCTCGGATCGCTTCGGGCGCGGACGGTTTGTCTCCCGGCACCAGAATCACCGGGTGGCCGCCGGACAGCGCTGCCAGGTACGCGACGAGGCAGTCGACGTCGTTGGTTGCGCTCAGCAGGACCAGCCGCCGTTCGGTGCCAAGACGGTCCGCGACCGCTTCCATGCGCTGGGCCAGTTGCCGGTAACTGATCGTTTCGGTCTCGGTGACGATGGCCGGGGCATCGTTGAAGCGCGCCAGCGTTGCGGCAAAACCGACGGACCGGGGCGGGGCATCCAGCGGCCTGCTGGTGGTGATGATCGACACGGGATTACCTCAGTACGGTGATGGGGGACGGCGCCGGCGGCTGGGTGGGGCGGCCGGCGGTGCCGACAGGCGGCTCGGTGACGGCGCGGTCATCGACCAGCAGCGTCGGGGATGTTCCGGCCGCGACGGTCACATTGACCGGGGTGCCGGGCGCGTAGCGGATGTGATGCGGCTGCCAGGATCGCAGGGTGCGGCCGGAGGCCAGACGGATGTAGTGCAGCACAAAGGCGCCGCGGTACTCCTGGGAGATGACCCGTGCCGTTGCGGCCGGATCATGGGCGAGTGCAACTTCGTGGGGCCTGAGCACCACGTCGACGTTGACGTCGCAGTTGGCCCACCCCGGCACCGTGGAGACCACCCCGATTTCGCAGGTCAGCAGCGCGTTGTGGACATTCGCCGGCAGGAAATCCGCATCCCCCATGAAGGAAGCCACAAAGCGGGTCGAGGGCTGTTCGAAGACCTTCTCCGGGGTGTCGGCCTGCTCGATGGCGCCGTCCCGCATCACCACTACCCGGTCCCCCACGGACAGCGCTTCCGTCTGGTCGTGGGTGACCAGCAGGCTGGTGGTGCCGGTTTCCTGGAGCACCGCCACGATGTCCGCGCGGACCCTCCCGCGGAGGGTCTCGTCGAGGCTGGAGAAAGGTTCATCCAGGAGGACGACGGCGGGGCGGGGCGCCAGGGCGCGCGCCAGGGCTACCCGCTGCTGCTCGCCGCCGGACAGTTCGTGTGGGTAGCGGGCGGCCAGATGGCCGAGCCGGACCAGTTCCAGGACCTCAGCGACGCGTTTCTGCCGCTCCCGGGAGGGCAGCCGGTTCAGCCCGAAGGCGACGTTCTTCGCGACGGTCAGGTTGGGAAACAGTGCGTGTTCCTGGAAGACCAGGCCGACGCGGCGGCGCTCGGGTTCCTGGTAGCGACGGCGGTCCGCGACCACCTCCCCGGCGATCGTGATGATGCCGGAGTCCGGGCGTTCGAGGCCGGCGATCATGCGGAGCATCGTCGATTTTCCGCATCCGGATGGTCCGATCACGGTAACCATTTCGCCGGGGGTGACTGTCAGGTCCAGCGACGTGGCTGCGTGGACCCCTCCGTAGCGGCGGCTTACCCCGGCCAGCGTCAAAGCGGGCGGGCGGGTGCCGTTGAAGTCACTGGTCATGAGTCACCGCCCCGGCCTTGAGCCCGGCGGACCGGCGGAACAGGAAGTACACCGGAATCACGGCGACGGCGACGATACCCAGGGCGGGCAGCGCCGCCTTTTCCCAGAAATTCTCCCGGGCGAGCTCGTAGACCCAGACGGAGATGGTGGTGAAACCGAACGGCCGCAGGAGCAGGACGATCGGCAGTTCCTTGACCGCGTCAATCGCCACCAGCACCAGTGCCACCGCAGCACCGCGCCGGGCCAGCGGGAGGTGGACGCGGGTCAGGAGCCGGCGCGGGGTGGACCCGAGGCTGAGCGCGGAGAACGTCAGCGCCGGTGAGATCTTCGCGAAGCTCGCATCAACGGCCTGGTGGGCCGGAGCGATGAAGCGCACCACGTAGGCACAGAGAATGCCCGCAACAGAGCCGGTCACCAGCAGACCCGTACCCCCGGGGACGCCGGCAAGTTCCAGCCATTCATCCACCCGGGCAAAAGCAATGAGCACGCCGATGCCGATCACCGCACCGGGGACGGCATAGCCGAAGGTGGTTGCCTGTGCGGCGACGGCCACCAGCGGCCCGCCGCCGAGGCGCTGGGCGTGCCCGATGGTGAGCGCGAGCGCGGCGCACACCAGCGCGGCCAGTGACGCAACGGTCACGCTGTTCACGAGATACTCGACAAAACGGGGGTCAAGCAGCGGTTCCGAACCGCCGGCGGCCTCGCCCACAGCCCAGCCGGCCAGCTGGGCGACCGGGAGGATGAAACCGGCTCCAAGGACGCTGAGGCAGGCCAGTGCCGCCGCCCACCCGCGCCAGCCGGTGAGTCTTCTGGACTTGAGTCCCTCGCCCCGGCCGGCCTTCTGGTGGAACCGGGACCGGCCGCGCAGGAGACGTTCACCGGCGAGCACGGCAACAGCGAACACGAGCACCAGCACCGACAGCTGGGTTGCGGCGTGGAAGTCGAAGCTGCCCTTCCAGACGAGGTAGACGCCCACGGAGACCGTCTGCACGTTGAAGTACTGCACCGTCGCGAAGTCCGTCAGGGTCTCCATCATAACCAGGGCGAGGGCCGCGGCGAGTGATGGGCGGGCCATGGGAACTACCACCCGCCACAGCGCGCGTGAACGTCCGGCACCAAGGGTGCGGGCGGCGTCGTACGTTGTTGCGCTCTGCTCGACGAGCGCCGAACGCGCCAGGAGGTACACGTAGGGGTAGAGGGTCAGTGACATCACCACCACGGCGCCGGCAAGGGTCCGCACATCGGGGAGCCAGGCGCCGGGACCGAGCACGGTGCGCAGCATGCCCTGTACCGGACCGCCGACGTCGAAGGTGGAGAGGAACACGAAGCCGAGGATGTACGCGGGCATGGCAAGGGGCAGCACAAGGGCCCACGAAAGCAGGTTCCGCAGGGGGAAGTCATGCGCCGTCACCAGCCAGGCAAGTCCTCCGCCGATCAGGAGGGTGCTGAGGCCTACACCGCCCATCAGGAGCACGGTGGTCACGATCATCGGACCGATGTCCTGCGGGAGGCTGCCCGAGTTCAGGCTGCCGAGGCCATCAATCACGACCGCGGCCACGGGCGTGACCACCAGGGCTGCGGCCAGCAGCACGGCGGCCGACCACATCGGACGGCCGTTCCCGGTCAGCAGGCGCCGGCGCGGGCCGGATACACCCGCATCTACCAGGACAGCCGTTTCACTCACTTGTAGCCGGCCTCTGCGAGGACGTCGATCGCTTCCGCATTGAGGTCGCCGTACGCCTCGGCGTTCAGCGGCATGCGCTCGAACTCGCCGAACTCCGCGATGACGGGCTCAGGTTCGGCGGCCGGGTTCACGGGGAACTCGTGGTTTGCGTCGACGAAGGCGTTCTGCCCCGTGGTCGCCAGCCATTCGATGAGCTGCTGGGCCTGCGCCGCGTTGTCGGAATCGGCGACGATTCCAGCACCGGAAATGTTCACGTGGGTGCCGGCGCCCTCCTGGCTGGCCCAGTACAGATCCACGGAGAGGTCCGGGTTCTCTTCCAGCGTGCGGGCGAGATAGTAGTGGTTGTTGATTCCGACGTCGCAGGCGCCGGCGTCGATGGCTTCCAGGAGCAGGACGTCATTGCTCATGATGTCCACGTTATTGGCCATCCAGCCTTCAACGATTTCCAGCGCCCGGTCCCGGCCGTGCAGGTCGATGAGGCTCGCCACCAGGGACTGGGTGTAGGAGGAGGTGGCGTCGCGCATGCACAGCCGGCCGTTCCACTTGGGATCCGCCAGGCCGGCGTAGCTCTCCTCGGCGTCGAACTCGGCCGGGTCCACATTGTCCGGGTTGTAGGTGAGGGTGCGTGCCCGCATGGCGAGCCCGTACCACTGCCCCTCGGGATCCCGCAGGTCTTCGGGTACGGCCTCGTCCAATGCTGCGGAGCTTGTCGGGGCGAGTACGTCCTGGCGTGCGGCGTTCCAGAGGTTTCCGGCGTCCACGGTCATGAAGACGTCCGCGGGGGTGTCGCTGCCCTCGGCCTTGAGGCGCTCGAGCAGTTCGGCGTCGTCGCCGGTGATGAACTCGACGGAGATCCCGGTTTCTTCGGTGAACTGGCCGAACGCGCCCTCGAGGTCATAGTGGCGGGCCGTGTAGATCTGCAGGTCCGCTGGAGCCTTTCCGATGCCAAGGACACCGCAGCCCGAGAGGGCCAGCGCGGGCACCATGATCGCGGTGCAGGCAGCAAGGAGCTTGGGTCGGGGCATGGTGGGGACTCCTGGTGGTAGCGGCGAGGGCCGCAGGCGTACTGAACAAAGGTAAGCCTAACCGAACCTGGAGGGGAGCTCCCAATATGTTGAGGAGAAAAACGTCACACCGCAGGGAGGCGGCCGCCGTCGTGATTAAAGTTTTTGTCGCCTATCTGCTGCTGAAACCGGCTCATAAGGGCAGATAGGCGACAAAAACTTCCAACCGGGGGGGTCAGGCCGTCTGGCCCTCGTGCGGCCCCTCGGCGATCTCCTCGAGAACCTTGTCGTTGAAGGCCGGCAGGTCATCGGGGTTGCGGCTGGTCACGAAGCCCGCATCCACGACCACCTCATCATCGGTCCATTCGGCACCGGCGTTCCGGAGGTCCGTTTCGAGCGTGTGGTAGGAGGTCATCGACCGGCCGCTGACCACACCGGCTTCGATGAGCAGCCAGGGGGCGTGGCAGATTGCAGCCACGGGCTTGTGCTGTTCAAAGAAACCCCGGGCAAAGGCCTGTGCGTCCTTGTCCACCCGCAGATGATCGGCGTTGACCACGCCGCCCGGCAGGACCAGCGCATCAAAGTCCCCGGCCTTCGCCTGGTCAAGGGTCAGGTCCACCGGGAACGTATCCGCCTTGTCGGTGCCGTTGAAGCCCTGGACGGTGCCCTCGCTGGGAGCAACCAGCGTCGGCACTCCGCCGGCACCCTTCACCGCTTCCCAGGGGCTGGTGAGCTCAACCTGTTCCACACCGTCCGTGAGCAGGAAGGCCACTTTCTTTCCGGAAATATCGTGCGTAGTCATGCTTCCTCCATTCCGTTGCGTACTACTCCAGCGTAGGAACAACGAAACTGCTAAGCAACCTGACTATCTAGAGTCCGTCCGCCACTGCGGCAGCCGCCGCCAGCCAGGCGGCCTGGGTGGCCGGCTTCAGCGCACCCCACCGGATCCGCCCCTTCAGCAGCGCGACGTCATACGGGATGGTGACGGCACTGCGGGCAAGCTGCGTAAAACCGTCCGCGATGTGCTGTGCCTGTGCGGCGGTTCCGTTCTTGTCGGACTGGCTGACAATGACGACGGCGTTCTGTGACAGTTCCGCGTACTTCCCGCCCCGTGCGCGCAGCGCCTCGAGCAGCAGGGCTCCAGCCTCCGCGTGCTCCTCGAGAGTGGTGGTGGCGATGACCAGCTGGTCTGTGTGGTGGATCATCCGCAGCCAGCGTTCCGCGGTTTCGTCGTTACCGGAGTCGACGAAGTTCAGGCGGAAGTACTTGGACGCCACCTCGTGGAGGGCATCGAAATCGTCTGCGGTGACTTTCTGTTCCGAGGCGAGCACGTCCGGCTTCGACCGCAGGACGTCATACTTGTCTTCGGTCTGGTGGTGCACGTACCGGGCGAGCAGCGCCGACTGCGCCGACGGCGCCAGCAACTGGTTGGTCTCCGGCAGGAGGTCCATCACCGAGGAGTTGTGCGGGCCCTGTTCGGTACGCCATCCCAGGGTGCCGCGGGTTTCATTGTTGTCCCAGGCGAGTACCGGTCCCCCGCCGTTCCGGGCGAAGACGGCGGCGAGCATCACAGTGGTGGGCGTCTTGTTGGCGCCGCCCTTGCCGTTCACCACGGACACGGTGCGTGGGCCGGGCCAGTGCTGGCTGACGGCACGGGTGTGCGCGCGCGTGGTCAGCTCCTTCTTCGAGGGCCCCACCCGGATCCCTATCCGGGACAGCAGCCCCCGGAACCCGGTCTCAGCGGGCACGGTGCCGTTGTCCGGGGCCAGGAAGGACCGACGCCGGCCTCCCGCTGTCTCCTGCCGGCGGGCCTGCCGCGGCGGGTCGGCGGGTGCGGTGGATGCAGAGGCAACGGCCGTCGTTGTACCGGTTCGGGTTTCGGGCTGCATCCTGTCCTCCGATGCGCTGGACGGGGCGGATGATGCTCTGGACGGGGCGGATACGGGCATCTGCGGCAGCTCGGCGGCCGGTGCCTGCTCGGGAAGGACTACGGGAACCGACATGGTGCGGATGCCGTGGGCTGATTCGTCGAACCGGATATCGAGCACCTGGCGCTGGACGGTGTCCTCGGCTGCGCTCTCCTGCTGCACGGGCGGCGCCTGCGGAGCCGGTGACAACCGGTCGGCAAACCGGGGAACCTCGGAAATGGGTCCGGTGCCGGGCTCGCGGCCCGAGCGGCGCCTGCTTGCGCGGGTTGGAAAATCCTCCGGGTTCTCGCCCGGTCCCCAGGCTGAATCGTTGTCAGTCATGGTTCCTGTCCTGTCGGGATGCCTCGCGACCATACTATAAGGAGGCTGATCAGATCCCGCTGCCAGCCCGTCCCCGGGCAGCTATACCCGGAGAAAAACAACAGGCCGGCAGCTCCTGAATGAGCCGCCGGCCTGCTACCTGTAGCGGTGGCGGGACTCGATCCCGCGACCTCACGATTATGAGTCGTGCGCTCTAACCAGCTGAGCTACACCGCCACAAATGAGACTGCCCGCATTCAATCTTACGATCTGCAGCGGGCCTCCCATTTGAGAGCCCCCCACCGGAATCGATCCGGTGACCTCGTTCTTACCAAGAACGCGCTCTACCACTGAGCTAGGGGGGCAACAGCAGAAAACTTTACCAGCTAAAACGCGTGCTGAAAAATCGGCTTCCGGGGCGCTTTCCGCTTGCTTTCCCGACCCCGGAAACGACGACGCCGGCCTCCCGCAACTGCGGAACGCCGGCGTCGTTTCATGGCACTAGAGAGCGCCTGCAATCACCACTTCTCGCGGCGCCCGGTACCGGCGCCGGCACCCTTCTTGTGGCGCGGCTTGCGGTCATCCGAGGCAGCCGAGCGGTCGTGACGGAAGTCTCCCCCACGGGAGTCATCGTGCGAACGCTCCGCGCGGTAGCCGCCGTCGTGCCCGCGGTCGCTGCGGAAGCCTTCGCCGCCCTTGCGGTGCGGTTTCTTGAAGTCTCCGGCAGGGCGCTCGCGGTTGGGCTTGCGGCCCTTGTCAAGTTCGAGGTGGATCAGTTCGCCGCCGATGCGGGTCTTGGACAGCGCGCGCCACTGGTCCTTGGAGAGCTCTGCGGGGAGCTCAACCAGGGTGTGGTCCGCGCGGATGTCAATCCCGCCGATCTGCGACGACGACAGTCCGCCCTCGTTGGCAATGGCACCGACAATGGAGCCGGGCATCACGCGCTGGCGACGGCCGACGGCGATGCGGTAGGTGGCATTTCCCTCGGTGAGGGTGCGCGTGGGCCCGCGGGACCCGAACGCGTCCTTCCGTCCGCCTGCGCGCTCCTTCTGGCCGACCGGAGCCTGCGGGAGGTCCTTGACCAGGATCGGGTTGCCGCCCTGCGCCATCACGGCAAGTGCAGCGGCAATCTCGGCGGCCGGAACGTTGTGCTCGTTCTCGTAGTTGGAGATCAGGTCGCGGAAGATCGAGACATCCTCGGTGGCGAGGGTTTCCGTGATGCGCTCAGCGAACTTGTTCAGGCGCAGTTCGTTGACCGTCTCGGTGGAGGGCAGGTGCATCTGCTCGACCGGCTGGCGCGTTGCCTTCTCAATGGAACGCAGCAGGTACTTCTCACGCGGCGTGATGAAGAGGATCGCGTCACCCGAGCGGCCGGCACGGCCGGTGCGGCCGATGCGGTGCACGTAGGACTCGGTGTCATGCGGGATGTCGTAGTTGACCACGAGGGAGATCCGCTCGACATCGAGGCCGCGGGCTGCGACGTCCGTGGCCACAAGGATGTCGATCTTGCCGTCGCGCAGCGCCTCGATGGTGCGCTCACGCTGCTGCTGCGGGATGTCACCGTTGATGGCGGCAGCCTGGAAGCCCCGGGAACGCAACTTGTCCGCCAGGTCTTCAGTGGCCATCTTGGTGCGCACGAAGGCGATGATTCCGTCGAAGTCCTCGACCTCAAGGATGCGGGTCATCGCGTCGAGCTTGTGCGGGCCCATTACCTGCAGGAACCGCTGCCGGGTGTTGGCGCCGGTGGTGGTCTTGGACTTGACCGTGATTTCCTGCGGGTTGTTCAGGTACTTCTGCGCGATCCGGCGGATGGCGCTCGGCATGGTCGCCGAGAACAGCGCAACCTGCTTGTCCTCCGGGGTTCCTGCGAGAATCTGCTCCACGTCGTCGGCGAAGCCCATGCGCAGCATCTCGTCTGCCTCATCGAGCACGAGGTACTGCAGGTTGGACAGGTCGAGCGATCCCTTTGACAGGTGGTCGATCACGCGTCCCGGGGTACCGACCACGACCTGCGCGCCGCGGCGCAGGCCTGCCAGCTGCGGGCCGTAGGCGGATCCGCCGTAGACCGGCAGCACGGTGAAGTTGTCGATATGCTTGGCGTAGGAGGCAAACGCCTCCGCGACCTGGAGCGCGAGTTCACGGGTCGGTGCGAGGACCAGGACCTGGGTGAACTTCGCGGGACCGTTCAGATCGGCGAGCTCGGCCATCTTTGAGAGAGCAGGAATGGCGAACGCGGCGGTCTTGCCGGTACCGGTCTGGGCCAGCCCGACGACGTCGCGCCCTTCCAGCAGGGCCGGAATGGTGGCTGCCTGGATGGGAGAGGGCTTTTCGTAGCCGACGTCGGACAGTGCGGCAAGCACGCGCCCGTCGAGGTTGAAGTCGGCGAACGTGATGTCGGGGGTCTCGGATTCGAGGGTGTCTGCGGGCAGGTTTTCAGGCATGGGGAAGTTGACCTTCGCTAGGGAGCCGGACGGCTGAGATGAGCCGTATGAACAGGGATCCAGTGCTGTTTCAATCCCGCGGCTGGACCGTGCATTCCTTCTCCGGCCGCTATCACAGCGGTGAAGAGCAATGCTCTGAGACCGGCACTCCCTGAATGAATCTGCCCGCTTGCCTATTCGCAGCGGGCCCCAACACAACCAATCCATGCCTCTACAGGGCAGGAATCAAGGGAAAACCGGTGTGGGGGATGTTTCCAGTGTACCCTACCGGGCTCCGCAGCCTGTGCCGCGGGGCGCCAATCAGCACGTGAGCCTGCGCACAGCCCCAGGACGCCCCCGGCATTTCTTGATTTACGCCCCTGACCGCTGACAGCATGGACCAAACCGTCCGCAACCCCCAACCGAAGGAACACTCATGAGTGCACCTCCTGAAAACAAGACCTCCAAGAGTTCGAAGGGCGCCCCAGGGGGAACGGCGACCCACGGTTTCATCCCTGCGCCGCGCATCTTCTGGCCCGCGCTCATCATCATCCTGGCTGCCGCCCTGACCGCCATCATTCTCCCGGAACCAACCGGCGAAGTGCTGTCCGCCGCCCAGACCGGCGTCGTCTCTGTATTCGGTCCGTACTATCTGCTGGCTGTGGCGGGCTTTGTGGTCTTCGCCGTCTGGATGGGCGTCAGCCGCTTCGGAGATATCAAGCTGGGCAAGGATGACGGCGAACCGGAGTTCAAACTGCTTTCCTGGTTTGCCATGCTGTTTGCCGCCGGCATGGGGATCGGCCTGGTTTTCTGGGGGGCCGCTGAGCCGCTGACATTCTTCGTCAACCCCAAGCCCGGCGTCGAGGGCGATGCCCGCGAACTCGCCAACGCCGCAATGACCCAGACCTACCTGCACTGGGGTTTCCACGCCTGGGCGATCTACGCCGTCGTGGGGCTCTCGCTCGCCTACGCGATCCACCGCAAGGGGCGGCCGGTGTCCATCCGGTGGGCCCTGGAACCGTTGCTCGGTGACCGGGTGAAGGGCCGCGCCGGTGATGTGATCGACATCATCGCGATTGTGGGAACTGTTTTCGGCGTAGCCACCTCACTGGGCCTCGGCGTACAGCAGATCGCTGCGGGCCTGGTGCACCTCGGGGCTTTCGGTGAATCCACCGACGCGCTGCTGGTGGGCCTCATCATCGTGATTACCTTCATTGCGATCCTGTCCGTCGTCAGCGGGATCGGCAAGGGCATCAAGTGGCTGTCGAACATCAACCTCGGAATGGCCGCCGTCTTCCTGGTCTCCGTGCTGCTGCTCGGTCCCACCCTCTTCCTGTTCCGTGAGTTCGTGCAGTCCGTTGGCGGCTACCTTCAGAACGTCATCGGCCTGTCCTTCGACTCAAGCGCGTTCGCCGGCGAGGCGGGCCGGGAATGGCAGGGCTTCTGGACCGTCTTCTACTGGGGCTGGTGGATGTCCTGGGCGCCGTTCGTGGGTCTGTTCATCGCGCGCATCTCCCGCGGCCGCACCGTCCGCGAGTTTGTCCTGGGCGTTCTGCTCGTCCCGTCGATGGTGAGCTTCATCTGGTTCGCGGTGATGGGCGGGACGGCGATCGACCGCGCGTTTGCGGACGGCAACGGCGGATTGTTCGATCCTGAAGAGGGCATCGTGTCCGAAGAGGTGCTGTTCAACCTTCTGGAAGGGCTGCCCCTGGGCGGAGTGCTCTCCGTCATCGCCGTGGCACTGGTGGCCATCTTCTTCATCACCTCCTCCGACTCCGGTTCGCTGGTGGTGGACATGCTCGCCTCGGGCGGCCTGACCGATCCTCCGAAGTGGAGCCGCGTACTCTGGGCCGCGCTGGAAGGCGCCCTCGCTATCGCCCTGCTGCTGGCCGGCGGTCTGGCCGCCCTGCAGACCGGGTCCATCCTCACGGCACTGCCGATCAGCGTGGTCATCATCGGGATGTGCATTTCGCTCTACAAAGCCCTGAACGCCGAGCATCAGCTGCTGGTGCGTGCCGAGCGGCGGCAGCGCCGTGAGGAACTCGAGCGTGAGATCGGTGAAAGCGTCACCGTGCAGCTGTCGGAGAACTTCAGCGAGCATTTCGGTGACCAGGTGGACGACCGCATCGAGACGGCCCTGCCGAGCGAAATCGACACGCGTCCCCGGCCCTGGCTCCCCCGCCGCCGGTCGAAGCCCGGCTCCGTCCGCTGAGGACGCGGTTCAGCCGGCGCTGAAGTTCAGTCGCCGCTGAGCACATGCAAAGGTGCCTGCCTGGGTCAGGCGGGCACCTGCCGGGCCCTTGCGAGGGCCCGGCGGACGTCCGGAGTGAGCTGCGCACCGCCGTCGTACGCATCCTGCAGCCGCCCCGCCTGCTCCACCGTCAGGCCCGCGAAAAGCTGGCCGATGGTCACCCCGTGCTCCGGCCGGTGCACGACGACGACGGCGTCCCCCGCCTTGATCTGCCCTCCCCTGCGCACGCTCAGGTACGTGCCGACCCTGCCTTCCGCAGTGAAGCGCTTCACCCAGTCGGGCTCGCCGAGATAGCGTGCGAAGTTCATGCAGGGCGTGCGCGGTTCGGTGACTTCGAGGAGCACCTCGCCAATGCGCCACTGCTCGCCGATCACGGCCTGTGTGGCCTCGATCCCGGCAACCCGGAGGTTCTCGCCGAACCTGCCCGGCGCCATGTCCCGGCCCAGTTCAGCCGACCAGAAATCGGCGTCCTCCTGGGAGTAGGCGTACAGAGCCTTGGACGGGCCGCCGTGGTGTTTGCGGCTTGCCTGGATGTCACCGGTGAGCCCGAGCGGGTGGACCTTCACCGGTCCCTCCGCCGGGCGCTTGTCGATTGCCGTCACACCGGTGGAGTCCCGGGTCGGCAGAAGGGCGTGGACTCGGCACACGGCGAGGAGAATTCCGGCGGTCATACAGGAATCGTATGCCGGACGAAGTCAGGACGCTGAGAACCCGCCGTCGGCCTTGATCAATTGTCCGCTGATCCACCGCCCGGGGGATGACAGGAGGAACGCCACGACGGCGGCGACGTCGGCTGGCGTCCCCAGCCTTCCGGTCGGCTGTTGGGCCGTAAGCGCCTCCCGCACCCCGTCGGTCATCCAGCCGGTGTCCACCGGGCCCGGATTCAGCACGTTGGAACTGATCTTCCGCTCCCCCAGCTCGCGCGCAGCCGCGATGACAATCCGGTCAAGGGCACCTTTGGAAGCACCGTAGGGAAGGTTGTGCACGGTGTGGTCGCTGGTCAGCGCGACGATAGCGCCGCCGTCGTCGGGGCACTGCTGCGCAAAGGCGCGGATGAGCTGCCAGGCAGCGCGGACGTTCACGGCGAAGTGCCGGTCGAAGCTCTCGACGGTCGTGTCGAGGATAGACGAGTCAACGCTCTCCGCGTGCGAGAGCACCAGCCCGGAGAGGGGCCCGAGTTCCGCGGCGTTCCGGATGAGGACATCGGGCGTCCCGGGCTGTTCAAGGTCCGCGGGAAGGAGCATCACCCGGGATCCGATCGCCTCGAGTTCCGCCGCGAGGTCCCGCAGCTCGGCGTACGGGTCCTCGGTGGAATTGACCCGCTGGTCATAGGGGTGCCAGTAGGAAAGCGCGAGGTCCCAGCCTTCCGCCGCAAGTGCCCGGGCAATTCCGGCGCCGACTCCCGCGGAGCGTCCCGCACCGGTAATCAGGGCAGATCGTTGCATCATCGAATCAGTGTAGGCAGACGGTAAGTTTGACTGTGACCCCCACCACCGGCGAAAGGTCTATATCCATGACTGTGACAGCAATCATCAACGCCCACGTCGTACCGATCGAAGGCGAACCCTTCGACGGAACCGTCGTCATCGAGAACGGGACCATTTCCGCGCTGGGAGCGGACGTGACTGCTCCGGAGGGGGCCGACGTCGTCGATGCCGCCGGAAAGTGGCTTCTTCCGGGCTTCGTGGACGCGCATGTGCACCTGGGCACCCATGAGGAAGGCGAGGGCTGGGCCGGGGACGACACCAACGAGATGACCGACCCTGTCACGGCGGGCGTTCGGGCACTGGACGCGGTCAATCCGTTTGACCCCGGGTTCGACGACGCCCTCGCCGGTGGCGTCACCTCGGTCAACGTCAACCCCGGGTCCGGCAACCCGATCGGCGGACTGGCCGTGGCCATCCACACCCACGGCCGCTACATCGAGGAGATGGTGCTGCGCTCCCCCAGCGGGTTGAAGTCCGCCCTCGGCGAGAACCCCAAACGCGTGTACGGCGAGAAGAAACAGACACCCTCCACGCGGCTCGGCACCGCCATGGTGATCCGCAAGGCCTTCATGGACGCCCAGAACTATCTGGGCAAGGCGGACGAGAACGCCCGCGACCCGAAGCTCGAGGCCCTGGCGATGGTGCTGCGCCGCGAGATCCCCTGGCGCCAGCACGCCCACCGCGCCGATGACATCGCCACCGCCCTGCGCATCGCGGACGAGTTCGGGTATGAGCTTGTGCTTGACCACGGCACGGAGGCGCACCTGCTGGCCGATGTGCTGGCGGAGCGCGGCGTACCCGTGCTGATCGGCCCACTGTTCACCACGAAGTCGAAGGTGGAACTGCGCGGACGCTCGATTGCCAATCCGGGCAAGCTGGCGGCGGCCGGCGTCGAAATCTCCATCATCACCGACCACCCGGTCATTCCGATCCACTTCCTGGTCCACCAGGCCACCCTCGCGGTGAAGGAAGGGCTGGACCCCGTGGTTGCGCTGCGCTCCATCACCATCAATCCTGCGAAGGTGCTGGGACTGGCGAACCGCATCGGTTCCCTGGAACCCGGGAAGGACGCCGACGTCGTCCTCTGGAGCGGTGATCCGCTGGATGTGATGCAGCGGGCCCTGAAGGTGTGGATCGGCGGTAAAGAGGTCTACCGGTACGACGACGACGCACGCACCGGCGTCGTGGCCCCCCGGGGCTGAGATGGCACGTCAGCCCCGTCCCGCGCTTCCTCCGAAACCGCTAACCATCCGCGCGGCGATCGCCGTGGAGGTACTGGTCAGCGTCCTCTTCCTGATCGCCGGAGGATCCTTCCTGATCTCCGCGGGCGCACAGGAGATTGACCGGGCGGGGCTGATCGGCCTCGGCGTGCTGCTCGGTGCGCTCGCTGTCATCCAGCTGGTCCTGGTGCTTGGGCTGCGCCGGGGGAAGCGCGGCGCGCGGGAACTTTTGACCACGATAGGTTTTGTGGTGGGCATCCCGATCCTGGTCCGGCGGACACCGGGGCTGTCTGTGGTGTCCGCCGTGATGCTGCTCGGCGTGCTGCTGATGTGGGTCCCCACCTCCACGGCCTGGTTTCAGCAGATCAGTCCCAGACCGCAGAACAAGTGGGTTCGGCTGGCCAGCCGGACGGTCAGTCCGTTCCGGAAGCGCTGACGCTCCTTAGAGCCGTGCGAACGCCTTGTCGAGGTCCTCGATGAGATCCTCGACGTCCTCGATACCCACCGAAAGCCGCACCAGGTTTTCCGGGACGGCGAGTTCGGTTCCCTTCACCGAGGCGTGCGTCATCTCCGACGGGTAGTTCATCAGCGACTCGATGCCGCCGAGGGACTCCGCGAGCGTAAACAGCTCGGTGGACTCCGCGACCGTCCGGGCGGCCTGCTCCCCGCCCTTGAAGGAGACGGAGATCATGCCGCCGAAGCCGCGCATCTGGCGGGCGGCGAGCTCGTGGCCCGGGTGGTCCGCCAGGCCCGGGTAGTAGACCTGCTCCACTTCTTCACGGGTGGTGAGCCACTGGGCAATGGCCAGCGCATTGGAGCTGTGCCGGTCCATGCGCACGCCCAGGGTCTTCAGCCCGCGGGTGGTCAGCCACGCCTCCATCGGCGCGGACACGGCGCCGACCGCGAACTGGATGAAGCCGATCTTTTCGGCGAGCTCTGCGTCGTTGAGGACAACGGCGCCGCCGCTGGCATCCGAGTGACCGCCAATGTATTTGGTGGTCGAGTGCACCACCACGTCGGCACCAAAGGAGAGCGGCTGCTGCAGGTACGGCGTGGCGAACGTGTTGTCCACGACCAGAACCGCGCCGGCCTGCTTCGCGACCCCGGCGATCGCTGCAATGTCGGTGATCTTCATCATCGGGTTGGACGGCGTTTCCACCCAGACCATCCGGGTGTTTCCGGAGGCAACAGCCTTCTCCACGGCGTCGAGGTCGGACATGTCGACGGCGGAGTTGGTGATGCCCCAGTCACCGAGCACCCTGTTGATCAGCCGGTAGGTTCCGCCGTAGGCATCGTTGCCCAGCACGATGTGGTCGCCCGGCCGCAGCGCCGCACGGATCAGCGCGTCCTCAGCGGCCAGGCCGGAGGAAAAGCTGAACGCGTGCTCTGCACCTTCGAGGGCTGCGAGCTGCGCCTGCAGGGAATCGCGGGTGGGGTTGGTGCCACGCCCGTACTCGTAGCCGTTGCGCAGTTGGCCGATGCCGTCCTGGGCGAAGGTTGTGGTCTGGTACAGCGGCGGGATGACCGCTCCCGTGGTGGGGTCCGGTGCCTGGCCGGCGTGGACCGCGCGGGTGTTGAAGCCGTTTCCTGAAGTCACTGGTTGCTCTCCTTGTTAGGTTTAGCTGCTCAGGTACGTCAGCAGGTCATGGCGCGTAAGTATTCCCACGGGTGCCCCGACGAACGTCACCATGAGGGTATCGCTGTCCTGCAGCCGCTCGCGTGCGGTGGTCACGGATTCCAGCGAACCGATGATCGGCATCGTTGCGCCCATATGCTCGGAGATCTTGTCGGTGAGCTTGGCCGTGCCGTGGAAGATCTTCTCGGTAAGCAGGCGTTCGTCGACGGATCCGAGGACCTCCCCCATCACTACCGGAGGCTCCTGGGACAGGACGGGGATGTTGGAGACGCCGAACTCATTCATGATCATGATGACATCCCGGACAGTCTCATTGGGATGGGTGTGCACCAGGTCCGGCAGCGCCCCGTTCTTGGAGCGGAGCACCTCGCCGACCGTTGCCTCGTCACCGCTGTCCATGAACCCGTAGGACTTCATCCAGTCATCGTTGAAGATCTTGCCGAGATAGCCCCGGCCGCTGTCCGGGAGAAGCACGACGACGACGTCATCCTCTGTGAGATTCTTCGCCGCCCGCAGCGCGGCCACGACGGCCATGCCCGAGGAACCGCCCACCAGGAGGCCTTCCTCCCGGGCCAGCCTGCGGGTCATGGCGAAGCTCTCGGCGTCATTCACCGGGATGATCTCGTCAGGAACCGACGGATCATAGGCGTCCGGCCACATGTCCTCGCCGACGCCCTCAACGAAGTACGGGCGTCCGGTGCCGCCGGAGTAGACCGAGCCCTCGGGGTCCGCTCCGATGATCCGGACCCGGCCGGTCTCCCGGTCCTTCGAGATGTCCTTCAGGTAGCGGCCCGTGCCGCTGATGGTGCCGCCGGTGCCGACGCCGGCAACGAAGTGGGTGATCCGGCCATCCGTGTCCCGCCAGATTTCCGGGCCGGTGCTCTCATAGTGGCTGGCCGGTCCGTTGGGGTTGGAGAACTGGTCCGGCTTGAAGGCGCCCGTAATTTCCCGCGTCAGGCGGTCTGAGACGCCGTAGTAGGACTGCGGGCTGTCCGGAGCCACGGCGGTAGGGGTTACCACCACCTCAGCGCCGTACGCGGCAAGGACGTTGCGCTTGTCCACACCCACCTTGTCCGGAACCACGAAGATGCACTTGTAGCCGCGCTGCTGGGCAACGAGCGCCAGGCCGACGCCGGTGTTCCCCGACGTGGGTTCGATGATGGTGCCGCCGGGCTTGAGCTTGCCCTCTTTCTCCGCCGCGTCGATGATCTTGACCGCAATGCGGTCCTTGACCGAACCGCCCGGGTTCACGTACTCCACCTTGACCAGGACCGTAGCAGCGATCCCCTCCGTCACCTTGTTGAGCTTGATGAGCGGGGTGTTACCGATGAGATCCACGACGGAGTTGGCAAACTTCATGGTTAACAAGTTACCGGTACGCACTGACACTTCCCGACGCCGGGACTGTCACCGGTCCGTGCGAGCATTAACGGCATGACCCTCACCGCCACCGCACCGGCCGCGCTGTCGGCCGTTCTGGAGCCGGAGGGCGCCTATTCACTCCAGGCGTCCGTGAGCCCGCTCCAGTGCGGCCCGAGGGACCCGACCGTGGTTTTCCGGGACGGCGCAGTGTGGATGGCCTTCCGTAATGAGGACGGTGCAGTGACACTTCGGCTGACGCAGCGGGGCGGTCTGCGGCAGTGCTCCGTACAGGCCACGGCCTGGGGGCCGGGAGCTGCGGCCGCCCTGGTGTCCGTGCCCCGCCTGGTGGGGCTGCTGGATGACTGGTCGGGCTTCGACGCGCCTGCCTTTGCCTCCGGGCTGCCCGAGCTTGCCCGCAAGGGTCGCTATCTGCAGCCGGGCCTCAGGCTGCCGGCAACGGGAAGGATGCTCGACGCCGTCGTGCGCGTGATTCTGGAGCAGAAGGTGACGGGACTGGAGGCGAAGCGAGCGTGGCGTTACCTGGTGGCACGCTTCGGGGATCCCGCGCCGGCCGCGCCGGACGCTCCGGTCGAACTGCGGCTGCCGCCGACGGCTGCGCAGTGGCGGCGGGTTCCCTCCTGGGAATGGCACCGGGCCGGAGTGGATTCAAAGCGGTCCGCGGCTGCCCTGCGGGCTGCCGGCGCCGCCTCCGGGCTGGAGCGGCTGGACGGTATGAATGCGGCCGGTGTCCACGCGGGGCTGTGTTCGATCCCCGGCATCGGCGCGTGGACTGCAGCGGAGGTGCTGCAGCGGACGCACGGCTGCCCGGATTCGATTTCGGTGGGGGATTTTCACCTGGCAGCCTTTGTGGGAGCGGCCCTTACTGGTAAGCGCACCGATGACGCCGGGATGCTGGAGTTGCTCACGCCCTGGGCAGGGCAGCGCCAGCGCGTGGTGCGGATGCTCTACGCGAGCGGGTTCCGGAAGCAGGCGTACGGTCCACGGCTCTCTCCGGAGGATCACCGGCGGCGGTAGTACCCCGGTCCCCCGTACCGGTTTCCCCGACTTCATGCGTTTTGTAGCACAGTTTGTACAGCCCTCCTCCCATGGAATCGCCTGGCTGCCTGACTAGGCGCTTCAGAACATGGGAAATCCGGCCCATCCTGCGGCCCGCTTTCGGCGCACAAAGGCCCCGGCTCCCGATAGTGACGGGAGCCGGGGCCTTTGCGAAGCCTTGTTATGCCTGCGGCTGTGCGCCTTCAGCGGAGGCCTTGGCCTGCTGCTCGGCGACCTGTGCATGGACTTCCTTCATGTCCAGGGCCTTGACGGCGTCCACCAGTTCGGTGAACTGGTTGTTATTCAGCGCGCCCGGCTGGGAGAAGACGAGAACCTTCTCGCGGAACGCCATCAGCGTGGGGATCGAGGTGATGCCTGCTGCCGCGGCGAGCGACTGCTCGGCTTCGGTGTCCACCTTTGCGAAGGTGACGTCCTCGTGCTGCTGGGAAACGGCGTCATACACGGGAGCAAACTGCTTGCACGGGCCACACCATTCGGCCCAGAAATCGACGAACACAATGTCGTTCGATTCGATGGTCTCGGGGAAGGTTGCCTCGGTGATGTCAATAGTTGCCATATCTTCACGCTAACGAGTTTCCGCCCGGATGTCGCGCCGTGTTCGCTCTGCGCGAGGCCGCTTGGTACAACCCGGCGCACCCCCGCCGCAGTGATGCGCGGCCGGGCAGGCAAAAGCGAAAGGCCCGCACTCCCCTGGTTTTCCGGGTAGTACGGGCCTTCGTGGCGAGTGGCAGATGAGGGATTCGAACCCCCGTAGGCTGTGCCAGCTGATTTACAGTCAGCCCCCTTTGGCCGCTCGGGTAATCTGCCGAACGTCTCGTGAAGAGACCACCCGCGGATCGCCGTCCGCAGGCAAAATAACTTTACAGAACATCCCGCACATAATCGAATCGTGCCCGGGCGGTCTGGAATCCGGCCTTCGGGACCCGTTTCACCTGCAGATGAAGCTGCCCTGTCGGAGAGCCCGTGAATTAGGGTAGGAGCAGGAAAACTACCAACCAGAAGGAGGCAACGGTGGCCAGCGAATCCACATTCGATGTTGTGAGCAAGGTCGACAAGCAGGAAGTCGCCAACGCGCTGAACCAGGCCCAGAAGGAGATCGCCCAGCGGTACGACTTCAAGGGAGTCGGCGCCGAGGTCGACTTCAGCGGCGAAAAGATCCTCATGAAGGCGAACTCCGAGGAGCGCGTCCTCGCGGTCCTGGACGTGCTGCAGTCGAAGATGATCAAGCGCGGCATCTCGCTGAAGTCCCTGGACACCGGAGAGCCCTACGCCTCCGGCAAGGAGTTCCGCCTGGAGACCTCCATCAAGGAGGGCATCGCCCAGGATGTCGCCAAGAAGATCAACAAGCTCATCCGCGACGAAGCGCCCAAGGGCGTCAAGTCCCAGATCCAGGGTGACGAGCTGCGCGTCAGCTCGAAGTCCCGGGACGACCTGCAGGCCACCATGGCGCTGCTAAAGAACTTCGACGAGGCTGACCTCCAGTTCGTGAACATGCGTTAGGCGTTCAAGCCAACCAGACAGCGACGGCGGCGCTCCCCTTCAGAGGGGGCGCCGCCGTCGTCGTTCTCGATGTCAGACGAACGAATATCCCAACGAACTGCTCGTCTCAGTGGGAATGAGCAGCTCTTTCCCACTGAACTGCCGACGTCAGTGGGACCGTCCGCCTGGAGAGGCCGGAATCAGCTGGGCCGGCCGCCCGCCATACCCTCAAGGCGGGCGATCCGCTGTTCCATCGGCGGGTGCGACGCGAACAGCTTCTGCACCCCGCCGCCGCGGAACGGGTTCGCAATCATCAGGTGTGAGGTGTTCACCAGCTGCTGGCTCTGCGGCAACGGCGCCTGCTGGGTACCTCGCTCGAGCTTCCGCAGGGCGGAGGCGAGCGCCAGCGGGTCGCCGGTGAGGCGGGCGCCGTCCTCGTCAGCGTCGTATTCGCGGGTCCGGCCGATTGCCATCTGGATGAGTCCGGCGGCCAGCGGGGCGAGGAACGCCAGGAGCAGCGCCGCGATCGGGTTCCCGCCCGAGTTCCGGTTCCCGCCCATCATGCCGGTGAAGGCGAACATCTGCGCCACCGACGTGATGACGCCGGCGACGGCGGCCGCCACCGAACCGGTCAGGATGTCACGGTTGTAGACGTGCATCAGCTCGTGCCCCAACACGCCCCGCAGCTCCCGCTCGTTCAGGATCTGCAGAATGCCCTGCGTACAGCACACGGCGGCGTTCTCGGGGTTGCGGCCGGTGGCGAAGGCGTTCGGCGCCATCGTGGGCGAGACGTACAGGCGGGGCATCGGCTTGCCGGCCTTGGTGCTCAGCTCCCGCACGATCCGGTACATCGCCGGAGCCTGCTGTTCCGTCACCGGAACCGCCTTCATGCTTCGGATGGCGAGCTTGTCGCTGTTCCAGTAGCTGTAGGCGATGGAGCCGACGCCGATCAGCGCGAAAATCCACAGGAACGCCGAGCTGCGCGTGGCCGAGGCGATGACCGCGCCGAAGATGAGGAAGATCCCCATGAGGGACCCGAAAAGCAAGGCCGTCTTGGCCCCGTTGAAGTGGTTGTGCACCTGTTCTCCTTGTTGACTTACCTACCGGTACAACGGCGCTGCGGCCTGGACTGTTCCGGGAAACTAGCGCTCCAAGGCCGTGCACACACACGCCCGGTTGCCCTCGCCGTCGGCCAGGACGGTGAAGGACGGCGCCTGCGAATCGTCGACGACGACGCCCCCGGCAGCCACGGCAGCGGCAATGCGCTCCCCCGCCACGTCATGCGGCACCCACACATCGAGGTGGAACCTCTGCCGCGGGGTTTCATGGCTGTCGGTCTCCTGGAACCAGAGGAGCGGCACGCGGCCGGAAGGATCGACGACGTCCTCCCCGCGGACATTGCTGGCGTCCCCGGTGAGCAGCGCGGCCCAAAACGGGCCTGCGGCGGCCGGTGCCGCGGTGTCGAGCGCAAGGTCCACCTCGGCGAGCGCCCCGGGCTGCGGCTTCAAGCCGTGCTCGGCGGCGATTGAACTGATGGTCCGGGCGAGGTCCACGTCCCGGGAAGTCAGCGCTCCGACGTCGTGGCTGATGAGCAACAGGTCCACGTGCGGGTAGGTGAGGGTGACGTCCGGGTGGTGGTTGGCCGCTTCCGCGGCTTCCGTGACGGCCGTCAGGAACCGCAGCCCCTTGGTGAAGCTGCCGGTGCGGAAGCGGGCGTGGATGCCCTGGGCCAGCTGGCGCCAGTCGTCGAGCCCTGCTTCGAGAATCTGTGTGCTGGTGAGCTTGTCCATGGTCCCAGTATGTCTCGGTCCGGGGCCGGCGCAACGGTTCGCGGGGGTCCTATTGGGCGAGGGTCATCGAGATCTGGTAGCGGTCTGCCCGGTAGGCCGAAATTGAGTATTCGATCGGGCGGCTCGCTTCCTCCGGCCCGGTGAATGACCGGCGGTGGAACAGCAGTACCGGGGCGCCGGGGGCGACGTCGAGCAGCCGGGCCGTTTCAACGGACGCCGCTGAAGCCTGCACCGTCTGCTCCACCTTGCGGACCGGATGCCCGGACGCCGACAGGACCCGGTACAGCGAACCCGTCAGGTCCTCGTCAAGGATCCCGGGCAGCACTGCGGGCGGCAGCCAGGACTCGTCAACGCTGACGGGCGCACCATTGGCCAGACGCAGCCGCTGCAGCCGGTAGGCCTGCTCCTCCGCAGGCAACTGCAGGTGGCGCACGGCAGACTCCGGCGGTTCCCCCAGCTCGGCCGCGATGACCCGGGTGCTCGGCACAAATCCGGCCGCGCGCATATCCTCGTTGAAGGACGCCAGGTGGAGCACCGAGCGCACCATGCCGTGGGAAACGAAGAGCCGACGTCGTCGCTTAACTCCCGGACCAGGGTCAAGACCCTGGCCGGGATCACCCGGTCCGACAACGCGCGGTTCTTTCCCGGCGGCGAGGTTCCGCAGCTGTGTCTGACCCAGGGGCTCGGAACCATCCGCGACGCGGGGCAGGCCGTGCTCGTCGCGCTGGGCGCCAACAAGGCAGCCGCCGTCCGCGCGATGGTGGAGGGACCGGTGAGCGCGTTCTGCCCTGCCTCCGTGCTGCAGCTGCATCAGCACGCCGTCGTCGTTCTTGATCCGGAGGCAGCGGCGGAACTGCAGCTGGCTGACTACTACCGCCGGGCACAGGGCCTGAACGACCGGCTGCTCGGCAGGTAGCCGGGTCAAAATACCGGGATCAGGGCTCCGGGGTACGGGAATCGTACTGGCCGAAGCGCGGCTGGAGGCGGGCAAGCAGGAGCACCAGCAGCATGCACACAATGCCTCCCCAGAGCGCGGTCCAGCCCTCCCCAATCCACTCGGCGAACCCGCCGCCCACCAGTTCGCCGAGCCTCGGACCTCCGGCGACGACGACGATGAACACGCCCTGCAGCCGCCCCCGCATGGCGTCTGGGGTGGCCGATTGCAGGATGGTGCTCCGGAAGACCCCGCTGATGGAATCGGACACTCCGGCCAGGAGCAGGCAGGCTGCAGCGGGGATGATCCACGGCGTCATGGCACCGTCCCCGGTACGCGCGGAGAGGATGACCACCAGCCCGAAGCCGCTGATGGAGGCACCCCAGCCCACCACCGCCCACTGGACGGCCCGGCCCTGGCGGTGCACCTGGCCCAGCGGGCCGGAGAACAACCCGGCGAGAACCGCGCCGAATGCACTGGCCGCGAGGAGGATACCGACGGTCAGCTCACCGCCGCCGATGAACACGGCCCCCACTGCGGGCAGGAGCACCCGCGGCTGGGCCATCACCATGGCGGCGAGGTCAATCAGGAAGGTCATCCGGATGTTTGGCCGCGTGCCGAGGTAGCGGAACCCCTCGATGACCGTGCCGAGTCCCGCCCGGCGCACCGGGCCCTCCGGGGGCATGGCGGGAAGCCGGAAGAGCGCCCACAGTGCGGCCGTGAAGGTGACGACGTCGATTGTGTACGTCCAGCCGTAACCCACCTGCGCAATGAGCACGCCCGCAAGCATGGGGCCCACGGTGAACGCGAGGCCAAACGTGATCATGGACAGCGCGTTGGCGGCGGGCAGCAGTTCCGGGCGCACCAGCCGCGGGATGATGGCCGTCCGGGTGGGCTGGTTGATGCCCGCGAACCCGCTGTGGACGGCGATGAGGAGGTACAGCAGCCAGACGTTGTCCGCGCCGGCCCACGCCTGCAGCGCGATGCCGATGGTGGAGCCCCACAGCCCTGCGCCGGAGAGAAGTGCCACCTTGCGGCGGTCGTGGGCATCGGCGACGGCCCCGCCGTACAGCCCGGCGAAGATGAGCGGCACCAGCGCAAACAGGCCGATCAGGCCGACGCTCAGGCTGGACCCGGTGATGTCATACACCTGAAGGCTGACGGCCACCAGGGTGAGGTTGGTGCCGATCGCGGACAGCGCGGTACCGAAATACATCCTCCGGAATGCCGGACTTTCCTTCAGCGGAGTGATGTCTGCAAGGAGTCTGGGCACCGGGCAAGTCTACCGGCGGTGCGGTTACCTCCGGCAACGACCCGCATCCGTTCCACCGGTTACTCAGCCTGCTGACTTTTACCGTTCCGGTGGCTAGTGTTGCTCTCACAACCGGAGCGCCTACGGGAGGGAATCACCGTGCATACCAGCGAGGTCGCCGAGGGAATCCACTGGCTCGAGCATGCCCACGTGAATGTGTATTTCGTGGAGCAGGACGGCCGCGTGATGATCATCGACGCCGGTCTGCCCGGCAGCCGGCCGCACATCCGCGCAGGGCTGCGCGCCCTGGGATACGAGGACTCCGTGGTGGCGCTGGTCCTCACGCACGGGCACTTCGACCATGTGGGCACGGCCGCCTGGCTGCGGAACACCTACCGGGTGCCGATTCTGGTCCATCCCGACGACGCCTGGATCGCCGCCCATCCCTACAGCTACAAACACGAGCTGAACCGGGTGCTGGTCCCCCTCCGCCACCCCGCAAGCCTGCCCATCATCGGTCGGATGAAGATGGCCGGAGCGCTGTTTGTCCGCGGCGTCACCGACACCCTGCCGCTGGTGCCGGGGACCGCGCGGAATCTGCCGGGAACCCCCGAGATACTGCACGTCCCCGGCCACACCGACGGGCACATCGCCCTGCATTTCCCGGACCGCGGCGTGCTCATTGTCGGAGACGCACTGGTGACCCTCAACCCCTACACCGGGATGAAAGGACCGCAGATCGTCTCCGGCGCAGCCACGGCCGACTCAGCGCAGGCCCTTTCCTCCCTGGACCGCATTGCCGCTCTGCCGGCGGACAAGGTCCTCACCGGCCACGGTGAGCCGTGGCTCTCAAGCCCGGCAGACGCCGTCGCAATCGCCAAACGCATCGGCCCCTCGTAGCGGCCTACGCTGCCGGATCAGGGACGTGCTCAGCAATCGCCGTGTCGATCGCCCTGAGCACGCTGTCATGGCCGAGAACCCGGAAGTGTCCCATCACATCCAGCTGCACGTTCGTGGCTCCGACCAGTTCACTGCCACCCGGGATATGCGGATCGAACGTCCCGTAGACCGAGGTGATGCGCGAGTTCACCGCCAGGTTGGCGCGTAACGCGTTGAGCGTACGGTTCCGCGGCGAGAAGGCCCTGAGGCTCGGCAGCAGCGCAAACATGGCGTAGACCGAACCCGAGAACGGCGAATTCACGGCGATGAGCTGGCGGATGCGCGGCGCGGAGTCGGGAAGGGTCATGACGTACTTGCCGATGAGCCCACCCTTGCTGTGCGCCACCAGAATCACGTTGTGCAGGTCCTGGTCCTGGAGATACCGGGCTACCAGCTCCGCCATCGCCGGAACCGTTCCGCGGTTGTAGCCGAGCGCCGTGACCGCGTGCACGGGGTGCCCCTGTGCATGGAGGTGGGACGCTACCGGGTGCATGAACTGCCACGGTTCGTAGATCCCCGGGAGGAGGATCACCGGCGCCTTGTCCCCGGTCAGCTGGCGGCGGACGTCGCCGCGGAACACAAATCCGCGCGCCTGCCAGAAGCCCACGTACGCATAGTCGAGCGCCCACGCCCAGCCGCGCCTAAGCAGCCGCATGCGGATTCCCGGTGAGCAGGGCGCGGGCGGTTTCCGCCGGGCGGCTGTGCATCAGGACGTGCGGCGCCCCCGGCACCTCGATGATCCTGGCGCCCGGGTTGCCGGCGGCGAGCCGCTGCAACCAGTCCGCCGGCACAATCGGGTCACGCTCGCCGCGGATCAGCACCACGGGGCAGGAAACCCGTGGGAGCGCCTCCTCGAGCCGGTGGCCCACCATGGCGGGCAGGATCCGCAGATACGGCACCATCGAACGCAGGTAGTCCGTGAACACGATCCAGTTCACGGCGGGTGATTCGCGCAGGGTGTCCTGCGCCAGCCGGAGCGCCTGTTTGCCGATGGACCTCTCCTGATCGTTCACGGTGGGACCGAGCAGCACGAGCCTGTCCACCAGGTCGGGCGCACTGGCCGCGGCCTCGGTGGCCACCTGGCAGCCCATCGAGTGCCCCACCAGCACAACGCCGCCCAATTCCAGGGATCGCAGGGCCGCGACCACGAGTGCCCCCAGCTCCGGCACCGACAGCGCCCGGTGCGGATCAGGAGTCGGTCCGAATCCGGGCAATTCAATGGCGTAGACCGTGTTGCTCCGGGAGAGCTCCGCAGCCAGACGCTGGAAGTACCGGGCAGAGACACCGATCCCGTGGACAAGCACAACCGGCGGGCGCCCCTGTCCGGTTCTGCGCACGGTCAGAACACAGTCTGCTATGCGCTCACGGCGCACTTCTTCCCAGGGCGTACGGCCCATTCCACAACCCCTCATAGCTGACGTCTTTCTCCACCCTAACCCGTTAGGCATGCCTTATTATGAATTACTCACATTAGATGTTTCACTGGTTTTATGACCCTGCAGACCACCCCCACGGAGACCTGGGCTGCGTCCCTGCGTTCAGTGGGACGCAGGGTGACGAAGCAGCGCCTGGCTGTGCTCGCCGCCGTCGAGCGTTCCCCGCATTCAACCGCCGACGACGTCGTCAGCGCGGCCCGCGCCGAGCTCGCCGACATTACAGTCCAGTCGGTCTACGTGGTCCTGTCCGACCTGACCGTGAGCGGACTGCTGCGCAGGATCGAGCCTCCCAACTCTCCGGCACGGTACGAGACCCGGGTCAATGACAACCACCACCACGCCGTCTGCACCGGGTGCGGCCGGATCGAAGACGTGGACTGCGCCGTCGGGCACGCACCCTGCCTCACACCCTCCTGGTCACCGGGGTCCAGCCGGATGACCATCCAGATCGCCGATGTGGTGTACCAGGGCCTGTGCACCGACTGCCGCGAGGCGTCCCCTGAAGATGTTCCAGCCTTTCCCGAACACACAGAAAAACACTGAAAGAAGGAGAATCCATGACTGCGAATTTCAGCACCACCCAGTCTGGCGCACCGGTCGTTGACGACAGCAATTCCTCGGCACTGGGCCGCGACGGCGCCATCCCGCTGACTGACCACTACCTGATCGAGAAGCTCGCCCAGTTCAACCGCGAGCGGGTTCCGGAGCGCGTTGTGCACGCCAAGGGCGGCGGCGCATTCGGCGTGTTCGAGACCACCGGGGACGTCAGCAAGTACACCAAGGCTGCACTGTTCCAGCCCGGTACGACCAGCGAGACGCTGCTGCGCTTCTCCTCCGTGGCCGGTGAGCAGGGCTCCCCCGACACCTGGCGCGACCCCCGCGGCTTCGCCCTGAAGTTCTACACCTCCGAGGGCAACTACGACCTCGTGGGCAACAACACTCCCGTCTTCTTCATCCGCGACGGCATCAAGTTCCCCGACTTCATCCACTCCCAGAAGCGCCTGCCCGGCTCCAACCTGCGCGACGCCGACATGCAGTGGGACTTCTGGACCCTCTCCCCCGAGTCCGCACACCAGGTGACCTGGCTGATGGGCGACCGCGGTCTGCCCGCCTCCTGGCGCACCATGAACGGCTACGGCTCACACACCTACCAGTGGATCAACGAAGCCGGCGAGAAGTTCTGGGTCAAGTACCACTTCAAGTCCAACCAGGGCCACGAAACCCTCACCGGCGACGAGGCCGAGGCACTGGCCGGATCGGACGCCGACCACCACATCCGTGACCTCTACGAGAACATCGAGCAGGGCAACTTCCCCAGCTGGGACCTCAAGGTCCAGGTCATGCCGTATGAGGACGCCAAGAACTACCGGTTCAACCCGTTCGACCTCACCAAGGTGTGGCCGCACGGCGACTACCCGCTGATCCCGGTCGGCAAGCTCACCCTGAACCGCAACCCCGAGAACTACTTCGCGCAGATCGAGCAGGCCACCTTTGCGCCGTCGAACTTTGTCCCGGGCATCGCGGCGTCCCCGGACCGCATGCTCCAGGCACGCATCTTCTCCTACGCCGACGCGCACCGCTACCGTGTGGGCACCAACCACGCGCAGCTGCCGGTCAACGCACCAAAGAACGAGGTGCGGAACTACTCGAAGGACGGCGCTTCGCGGTTCTTCTTCAACTCGCCGCAGACCCCGGTCTACGCGCCGAACTCCGTGGGCGGCCCCGCCGCCGATCCGTCGCTGACCGGCCCGGAGGGCGGCTGGGAGAACGACGGCGACCTGGTACGTGCAGCGCACACCCTCCATGCCGAGGATAATGACTTCGGCCAGGCCGGCACGCTGTACCGCGAGGTGTACAACGACGCGGAGAAGGCACGGTTCCTGGAGACCATCACTGGTGCTGTCGGCGGCGTGACCATCGCCGACATCCGCGAACGCGCCATCCAGTACTGGACCAACGTGGACGCCGAGCTCGGTGCGAAGCTCCGCGCGAACCTGGGCACCGCGTCCGGCGCGGCACAGAACTCCGACGCTGAGGCCGCCAACAAGTTCTAGGCTCTGTCACGCAGTAAGGGTGGGTCCGTCACGGACCCACCCTTACTGCGTCTGCGGCGCGGTATACCGGCCTCAGCGACCGCGCTGCAGCGACGTTTCGAGGGACTGCAGGAACAGATCCAGGGACAGGTCCACCGCCTGCTCGACGGCCGCACGGTCATTGTTCAGCACGTAGTCATACTGGAGCCCGTAGAGGCTGGACGTGAACACGCGGGCCGCCGGATCCGCACGTTCCCGGGGAACGCCCTGCGCGACCAGCCAGTCCGTGATGAAGGCATGCCAGAACGCGAACTTCCTCGTGGCGCTGCCGCGCGGCGCGGGACTCACCGGATCCTGGACGGCCGCCTCGAATTCCAGCCGCTGCAGATTGCGGTTCCGGTCGATCAACAGCCAGTCCCAACCCTCCCGGAGCCACTCGCGGAAGCCTTCCGGCGTGAGGTCTTCAGGGTTTTCCGGCTTCATCGCGTCATGTCGGGCTTCGATGTGCCGCACAATCTCGTTGATCAGTTCCTCACGGTTGCCGAAGTGGTACACCAGCACGTAACTGCTGATGCCCAGTCCGTCAGCGAGAGTCCGGAAGCTCAGGCTCGCGAACGTCTTGTCGAGCAGATACTCGACAATCTGATCCAGAAGCTCGATCTTCCGTTCCGGTTTCGGGGGACGCGCCATGGCTGAATAGTACAGCCGTACGGCGCGCCCCCGCGCACGGTCCTAGCTTCCCGTCCGGACTTCCTCCCGGTCGGGCTCGCCCGCGCCGGATCCGGCCAGCCGCGAGTGCCGCTGCCCGTACGCGAAGTAGATCGCGAAGCCGATCACCAGCCAGATCGCGAAGAACACCCAGGTCACGGTGGCCAGGTTCAGCATGAGGTACGTGCAGAGCAGCGCGGACAGGATGGGGATGACTTTTCCGAAGGGCACCCGGAAGGACGGCTTGAGGTCCGGCCGCTTCTTCCGGAGCACCAGGATGCCCAGGCTGACGGTGACAAAGGCGGAGAGCGTGCCGATGTTGATCATCTCCGCAAGCAGCTCCACCTCGGTGAAGCCGGCCAGGAGTGCGACGACGACGCCGCACAGGATCTGCGTGCGTGCCGGAGTGCTGCGCTTGGCAGAGGTGCGGCTGAGTCCGCGCGGCATCAGGCCGTCGCGGCTCATGGCGAAGATCACCCGGGCCAGGCCCATCAGCAGCACCATGATGACCGTGGTCAGCCCGATCAGGCTGCCGACGGAAATGATTCCGGCGGCCCAGTCCGCGCCGACCAGCTGGAAGGCGGTAGCCAGCGACGGCGATTCGGTCGCCGCCAGCTCCTGGTAGGAGACCATGCCGGTGACCGCGAGCGTCACCAGGATGTAGAGGACGGTCACGAGCGCGAGCCCCCCGAAGATTCCGCGCGGGAGGGTCTTCTGCGGGTCCTTCACTTCCTCGGCGGAGGTTGCCACGACGTCGAATCCGATGAAGGCGAAGAACACCAGCGCGGCGCCGGAGATGATGCCGGTGAAGCCGTACATCGCCGGGGTGGCGCCGCTCAGGAAGGACAGGAACGGCTGGGTGGTCCAGCTGCCCGCAGCCTCGGCCGCAGGTTCTGCGGCGGGAACAAACGGGGCGTAGTTCTCGCCGTTGACGTAGAAGAAGCCGACCACGATGACAAACAGGACAATGGCGATCTTGATGATCGTGAAGATGTTGTTCACCCGGGCGGAGAGCTTTGTTCCCAGGACGAGGATCGCCGTGAAGATCGCCACGATGACCAGCGGCCCCCAGTACAGGGTGACCCCCAGGACGTTGACCTGCGACGGGACGTCCAGGTTGAGCACCGCGAACAGGTCGCTGAGGTACACGCCCCAGAACTTGGCGATCACTGCACCGGCCATGAGGAGTTCGAGGATCAGGTTCCACCCGATGATCCAGGCGAGCAGCTCACCCATCGTGGCGTAGGTGAAGACGTAGGCGCTGCCTGCCACGGGGATGGCCGTGGCGAACTCGGCGTAGCACATGATGGCCAGGGCGCAGGTGATGGCGGCCAGCACAAAGGAGACGGTGACCGCGGGCCCGGCATTGAACGCCGCCGCCTGTGCGCCGACGGAGAAGATACCGGCACCCACGGCGACGGCGACGCCCATGATCATGAGATCCCAGGTGGTCAGTGACCGCTTGAGTGTGCGGCCCTTTTCACCCGAGTCCGCGATCGACTGTTCGATCGACTTGGTACGGAAAAGATTCACGGCTATGTGTCCTTGATGGGGAAAACTGACCGGGTAATCCTAGTTATTCGGCCCGTTTTTCTTCGCCTTGAATCTCACCATGCGAGACGGAACACCGGGTGATTTCTGTCTCAGCGCACGCCGGCCGCGTCCGACGCCGGCACCCGGCGTGCGCCGTCGTCGTCCGTTTTCTCCACGAGGCGGGCGCCCTCGACGTCGACATCCGGCAGGATGCGGTCCAGCCACGCCGGCAGCCACCAGGCCCAGCGGCCCAGCAGGTGCATGGCTGCGGGAATCAGCGTCATGCGGACAACAAACGCATCGAGGAGCACGCCGAAGGCCAGTCCGAAGCCGATCGGCCGGACCATGGTGAGGTGGGAGAATACGAACCCGGCGAACACGGAGACCATGATGATGGCCGCCGCCGTCACTACCCGCGCTCCGTGGCTGAAGCCGACCCGGACCGCTTCCCTGGCCGGCCGGCCGTGGACAAAGGACTCGCGCATGCCGGAGACCAGGAACATCTGGTAGTCCATGGCGAGGCCGAAGAGCACGCCGATCAGGATGATCGGGAGGAAGCTCAGGATGGGGCCGGGGTTGCTGACGCCGAAGAAATCGCCCAGCCACCCCCACTGGTAGATCGCCACGGTGGCGCCGAAGCTGGCCAACAGCGAGAGCAGGAAGCCCGCGGTGGCAATGAGCGGCACCAGGATGGAGCGGAACACCAGGAGCAGCAGGACCAGGGAGAGCCCGACGACGATGCCCAGGTACAGGGGCATGGCCTCCATGAGCTTGGCGGAGACGTCAATGTTGGCGGCGGTCTGACCGGTGACTGACACGGTGACCCCGGTTGCGTCCGCGATGCTGCCGGCCTCGGCGCGCAGGTCGCGGACGAGCTGTTCGGTACTTTCGCTTGCCGGGCCCTCCTCCGGGATGACCTGGTAGATGGCGGTGCGTCCGTCGTCGCTGATGCCTGCGGGGACAGCGGCGGCGACGTCGCCAATCTCCGCGAGCCGCTCGGCGACGTCGAGCCGGAGGTCGGTGCGTTCGCCCTCGTCCTCGATCGCCGGAAGTTCCCCGACCACGAGGAGCGGGCCGTTGGTGCCCTCGCCGAACTTCTCCCCCACCAGTGTGTAGGCCTCGTAGGCGGTGGAGTCGGCCGGTTCCGAGCCGCCGTCGGGCAGCCCGACGCGCAGTTCCAGCGCCGGCAGCGCCAGCACTCCAAGCGCGACGACGCCGGCCAGCACCGTGAGGAGCGGCCTGCGGGTGACCATGCCGCCCCAGCCGCGGCCGGCGGCGTAGGAATCGTCAACGGCGTGTTCGTTGGCCTCCGCTTCGCTGACCGCCGGTGCGGTCTTCCAGCGTCGCTTCGAGATGACCCTGCGGCCCATGACACCGAGCAGCGCCGGCGTCAGTGTCAGCGCGACCAGCACGGCGACGGCGACGGTTCCGGCTGCGGACAGTCCGAGGATGGTCAGGAACGGTAGTCCCGGGACGGCGAGCGCCGCCAGCGCAATGATGACGGTGATGCCGGCGAAGAGGACGGCGTTGCCCGCTGTGCCGGTGGCCCGGGCGATGGATTCCTGCATCGGCATGCCGTGGAGCAGCTGCGTGCGGTGGCGGTTGACGATGAAGAGGGAGTAGTCGATCCCGACGGCCAGGCCCAGCATCAGCGCGAGCACCGGTGATATGGAGCTCATCTGGATGATGCCGGTGAGGGCGAAGGTGATGCCCACGCCGACGCCGACGCCGACAATGGCCATGAGCAGCGGCAGCCCTGCGGCGACCAGCGTGCCGAGCATGACGAGAAGGACAACGGCCGCAACCAGGAGGCCGATCACCTCCGCCGGGCCGAAGATCTCCGAGATGTCCTGGACAATTTCCTTGCTGTATTCGACGTTCAGGGCTGCCTCGGCTGCCGGATTGGCCGCTTCCTGGACCGCTTCGCGGGTTTCCGGGGTCACGGCGTCGACAGCGGTGGTGAACTGGACGCTGGCAACCGCGGTAGTGCCGTCGTCGGACACGAACTGGATCCCGGAGGTTGCCTCGAGGAGCCGCTCCCCGCGCTCCAGCTCGACGCGGGCGGCGTCGAGGTCTGTCTGGCCTTCGTCGAGCTGCCTGCGCTGGGCATCGATCTCGGCCTGGGCGGCGTCGAGCTGGGCAACGGTGGCGTCGATCTGCTCGGCGGGAAGGAAGGTCTTTCCTGCCTCGAACTGGGCCCGCTGCGCGTCGAGCTGGGCCTGCCCGGCATCGAGCTGGGCGGCGCCGTCGATCAGTTCCCGGGCTCCGGCTTCCAGCTCCACCTTTCCGTTCTCAATGTCGGCACGGCTGTCAGCCAGCTGCTGCGCGGTCTGGAAGGGATCGATGACCGCTTCAACGCCGTCGAGCTCGCCAACGTCGGTGAGGGCGGCACCGACTGCCTCCTGCTGCGCGGGAGTGAATTCGCCGTCGGGGTTCTGGAACACGATGGTTCCCATGCCGCCGACCGCCTCGGGCATGGTGTCCCGGAGCTGGTTGAGGACGCGCTGGGATTCAGTGCCGGGGATGGTGAAGTTGTTGCTCAGCGTGCCGGAGAAGGCGACGGCGGAGCTTCCGACGGCAACCATGACGGCCAGCCAGGCGGAAACCACCCACCAGCGGCGGCGGTAGGCGAAGGTGCCGAGTCGGTACAGGAGGAAGGCCATGGTGTTCCCTGGGTTAGCGGGTCGGGTTAGGAAGAAGGACTGGAAAAGCCGTCGCGGAGCATGGTCAGCGTCGCGACGATGTGGTGTTCGAGGGTCTGCGCGGCGTCGGCATCCGGGGTGTCAGCGGAGACCCACTCGCGCATGGCGGCCTTGGCACAGGACAGCAGGGATCCGACGAGGGCGTGGATGTAGAGGCTGGATGCGCGGCCCTGCAGGCGGTCTTCCACTGCACTGATAATGCGGGCCTCGGCGCGTTCCCACGCCAGGAGGTGGGTGCCGAGCAGATCGGGGTTGCCGGCGGACAGGCGGAAGAGATCCCCGCAGTCCTTCAGGTTCTCCACTTTGGTGGTGGCGGCGAGCGCGGCGATCATGGCGTCGAGGATGGGCTCCTCCGCGGGGCGGGCCAGCAGCTCGGCCTCGGCCCGGTCGAGGAAGGACTCCGTCGAGACGATAAGCGCCTCTTCCGGACTGTGGAAGTAGTTGAAGAAGGTCCGGCGGGAGACGCCGGCCTGGTCCGCGATCTGCTCCGCGGTGAAGCCGCCCATGCCGCGGGTGCGTGCGAGGTCGAGGGCCGCCTGCGCGATGGCCCGTCGGGTGTCTAGCTTGTTCTGCTCACGGCGGCTGAGCTCGGGTTCAGTCACATAGTTACACTAAGTGCAACGTTGCACCGAGTGCAAGTTTCTGCCCTAGCCGACCCGGGAGGGGAAGCCCGCCTCACGGTAATAACCCTCGATATGGGCGGTTACCAGCCGGGATGCCTCGGACGGATTGCCCGTCAGCACAGCGCCGAGGATGGCATGGTGCTCGGAGCGGAGCCGGGCGGCGGTGGCACCCCAGTCCGACAGATTGCTGATCATATCCAGGGTGTACTGGCCGATGGCGTCGCGGAGCGAGCCCATCATGGTGCTGATCAGGACGTTGCCGGCGGCCTGGGCGAGTGCGACGTGGAACTCGGCATCCAGTTCCAGAAAGCGTTCCGCCTCCAGAGCCGGGTCATCCATGGCAACAAGCAGCACCCGGGCGGAATCCAGGAACGGCGACGCCGCATCGATGTGCTCCACGGCCCACGCCTCCAGCAGCAGGCGGGTCTGGACAATATCCCCTGCGGGAAGGTGGGAGGTGGCGAAGTGCAGCCGCATGGCCGAGGTGAAGGGAGTGGAGGGATCGGCAGTGATGAGGGTGCCGGCGTCGGGCCCTGATCCGACTCCGGACCGGGCCATTCCCATGGCTTCCAGGACCCGGATGGCCTCCCGCACGGAGGTGCGGGACACGTTCAGCCGTTGCGCGATACTGCGCTCGGGAGGTAACCGTTCGCCGATATGCAAGCGACCCTCGGTGATCTCCTGCTCGACCCACCCGAGGACGGTCCTGTAGGCCTTCATGCACCAACCCTAGTTGATGTGGTCGGACCATTGCGGTAGCGTGTCCTGCATCACTATGTGGTCCAACCACATATCCGTGTCAGGAGAGGGATGCCCATGTCCAATCAGGCCGTAGCAGAACAGCAGCCCCAGCCCGCCGAGGCGGGAGCGGTGCCGGCACCGTCCGTCTCGTCCGCGGCTCCGGCAGCTGAAGGAGCCACCCCGGAAGCGCTGCGCCGCCGGATTCCCAAGCCGGCCGACCTGGCTCCCCTCCTCCAGTTCAAGACCCCATCCCTCCCCACCGCGCGGAACCGCGTGGCGAAGGCGCAGACCATCGCAGATCTGCGGGCCATCGCGAAGCGACGGACGCCGAAGGCCCCGTTCGACTACACGGACGGCGGTGCTGAGGAGGAGATCACCCTTTCCAGGGCGAGGAACGCCTTCAAGAATCTGGAGTTCCGACCCGGAGTACTGCGGAACGTTTCCACTGTCGACACCGCGACGCCGGTGCTGGGTGCCGATTCCGCCCTCCCGTTCGGCATTGCGCCCACAGGATTCACGCGCATGATGCAGTCCGAGGGCGAGTACGCCGGTTCGCAGGCGGCCCAAGCCGCCGGGATACCCTTCACGCTGTCCACCATGGGCACCGCGTCCGTCGAAGACGTCGCTGCGGCAGCACCGAACGGGCGGAACTGGTTCCAGCTCTATTTGTGGACGGACCGCGACCGGTCCATGGAGCTGATCAGCCGTGCCGCCGCGGCCGGCAATGACACACTGATGGTCACCGTTGACACCGCCGTCGCCGGCGCCAGGCTGCGGGACGTACGCAACGGCATGACCATCCCGCCGGCACTGACCGTCAAAACGGTGCTGGATGCTTCCTACCGGCCCGCGTGGTGGATCAACTTCCTCACCCACGAACCGCTCACCTTCGCCTCGCTCTCCCACTACTCGGGGACCGTGGCGGACCTGATCAACTCGATGTTCGATCCCACGCTCACCTACGAGGACCTCGACTGGCTGCGGGAGGTGTGGAAGGGCAAGCTGGTGGTCAAGGGAATCCAGACGCTCGACGACGCCAAAAAGGCGGTCGATCACGGCGCGGACGGGATTGTGCTCTCCAATCACGGCGGACGGCAGCTGGACCGGGCGCCCATCCCCCTGCACCTGCTGCCCGAGGTCGCCGCCGAGCTCAAGGGCAAGACCGACATCATCCTGGACACCGGCATCATGAGCGGCGGGGACATCGTGGCCGCGCTGGCCCGGGGGGCGGACTTCACCCTGGTGGGACGGGCCTACCTGTACGGCCTGATGGCGGGCGGACGGCCCGGCGTGGACCGCATGATCGAGATCCTCGGCACCCAGGTGGCCCGGACCATGCAGCTGCTTGGGGTCAACAGGGTGTCGGACCTCAATGAGGACCACGTCCGGTTCCTGGCGTAGGCACCCGTCTTCCGCGGGCCACTCTCCCCAGGTCCTGACGAACAGGCGGCGTGTCGCATAGCGACACGCCGCCTGTTTGGTCATCGGCCTGCGAGAAGCAGGGGGATCCGGCACGGCCGGGCGCGCTACTCCCCGCGGGAGATCGCGATCATGTCCTCACGGGGAACCAGCTTCACACGTTCACGGACGAGATCGGAGATACTGCCGTCGTCGTGCACGTAGTTGGCGCCCAGCTTCATTTCGTGGGCATCGAGCTTCAGCCAGCCCTCCCACGTGGTGTAGCGGACACCGCGCTTCTCGAGGAGGTCGATGATGGCATCCTCCGACGGGTGCTCGGCCGGCGGAAGGTTCAGGCGGTCCTCCAGGAGGAAGCCGATGGTCTCCAGCGCATCACCCTTGGTATGCCCGATCAGGCCGACCGGGCCGCGCTTGATCCAGCCGGTGCAGTAGATACCGGGGACGACGTTGCCCGACTCGTCGATGACGCGGCCGCCCTCGTTGGGGATGACGCCGTTCCGCTCGTCGTAGCCGACCTCCGGCAATTCCGACCCGAAGTAGCCGATGGCGCGGTAGACCGCCTGCACCGGATAGTCGATGTACTCGCCGGTGCCCTCGACGCCGCCGGTGCCGTTCAGCCGCGTGCGCTCGAAGCGGATGTTGGCCACCTTGCCGGGGGTTTCCGGTGAATCGGTGATCTCCACGGGGCTGTGCAGGAAGTGGAGGTGCAGCCGGCGCGAGGCCGTGAATTCGCTGGGGTCTTCGGGCTGCTCGACCAGCCAGTTGGTCAGCGTCTTGACCATGGTCTTGGTCTGGTTGTTGCTCGCGATCTGCTGCTCGGAGGCTTCGTCGAAGTCGAAGTCCTCGGGGTAGAGCACAATGTCGACGTCGCGGGAGTGCGAGAGTTCCCGCAGTTCCAGCGGCGTGAACTTGACCTGCGCGGGGCCCCGGCGGCCGAAGACGTGGACGTCCGTGACCGGCGACTTCTTCAGCGCGGCGTAGACATTGGCCGGGATTTCCGTGGTCAGCAGGTCATCGGCATGCTTCGACAGCACGCGGGCGATGTCCAGGGCCACGTTGCCGTTGCCGATCACCGCGATCTGGCTGGCGTCCAGCGGCCAGTCCCGGTCAACGTCGGGGTGCCCGTCATACCAGGAGACAAAGTCCGCACCGCCGAAGGAGCCCTCAAGCTCCACTCCGGGAATGTTGAGGTCCGCGTCCTTCACCGCGCCGGTGGCGAAGATGACGGCGTCGTAGAACGTGCGGAAATCCTTCAGGGTGAGGTCGCGGCCGTAGTTCACGTTGCCGAGGAATCGGATGTCGCCGCGGTCGAGAACCTTGTGCAGGGCGGTCACAATGCCCTTGATGCGCGGATGGTCGGGCGCCACACCGTAGCGGATCAGCCCATACGGTGCCGGGTACTGGTCGAACAGGTCGATCGACACTTCGAAGTCTCCGCCCTTGACCTCCTGCGATTTGGTCAGAATGTCTGCGGCATAGACACCGGCCGGGCCTGCGCCGATGATGGCGACCCGAAGCGGACGGGCCGACGTCGTGCTGGACACTGAAGCCTTCTTCCTGGTGGATTTACCCGGGGTCTCCCGAGGGTCAACGGCACGCACATTAGCGCACAGTTTCCTATTCTAAATCCCCTGTTGAGTGCGCGTCTAAACCAGTGGCGGGGCTCACCCGGACAGCCCGTTCCGGAACCCCGGAATAGGAACGGCACGACGGCGGTTGGCACGCATGTGAGCCGCACCCGCACCTCCCAGCGTCCCGCCCGAAGCGACAATGCCACGGGCATCCTTTTCGGTATCGGCGCCTACGGCCTGTGGGGCATGCTCCCCCTCTACTTTCTGATCCTTCTGCCCGCCACCGCGGTGGAGATCGTGGCGAACCGGGTGCTGTGGTCGCTGATCTTCTGCGCCCTGCTGTTGACCGTGCTTCGGTCCTGGGGGAAGGTGCGCGCGGCTCTTGCCGACCGCAGGATGCTCGGCACCCTGACGGTGGCCGCGCTGCTGATCGCCGTGAACTGGCTCGTGTACACGTACGGCGTGACCAACGGCCACGCGGTCGAGGCGTCCCTGGGCTACTTCATCAACCCCATCGTGTCGGTGCTTCTGGGCGTACTCGTGCTTCGGGAAAAGCTCCGCCCGCTGCAGTGGACAGCCGTGGGAATGGGGCTTGTCGCCGTCGTCGTTCTGGCGGTCGGTTACGGCAACGTGCCGTGGATTGCGCTGGCGCTGGCGTTCTCCTTCGGCTTCTACGGGTTTGTGAAGAAGCGGGTGGGTCCGAGCGTCGATGCCGTGACCAGCCTCAGCGTCGAGACGGCAGTGCTGACGCCGATTGCCGCGGGTGTGATGATCTGGCTGACGCTGTCCGGCGGTGCAACGCTGACCACGGAGGGTCCGGGCCACTTCTGGATCATGGCCGCGTCCGGGGTGATCACCGCGGTGCCGCTGATCTTCTTCGGCGCGGCGGCCCGGCGGCTTCCGCTGACCACCATCGGGATGCTGCAGTACCTTGCTCCGGTACTCCAGTTCATTCTTGCCCTGACGGTCTTCGGCGAGGAGATGCCGCTGGAACGGTGGGTCGGTTTCGGCCTGGTCTGGGTGGGCCTCGCGCTCCTCACCGTGGACATGCTCCGTACGGTACGGAAGAACGCGAGGCCCCGCCGGGGCACTCCCCTGGAGGAGCCCGCCGGCGTGTAGCCGGTTAGTCGGCCACCTCAAGGGCCGGTGTGTCCCGCCGCAGCGTCTCGCCGCGGAAGAACCCGGGGTGGGTCCGGCGGACGATGAACATGACCAGCACCCCCAGCGCGATGATCCCCACACCGATCACGAAGACCAGCCCCACCCCGAGGATTTCCGATCCGCTGCCGAACGCCGGATCCCAGCTGTCCACGGCGGTCTGCAGGAACACGACCACGAGGCCGATTCCGCCGAGCAGCGGCGCGAGGAAGCGGAACACGACATTGCGTACGGACCTGAACGCCGAGTGCCGGAAATACCAGACGCAGGCCAGCGCGGTGAGCCCGTAGTAGAAGCAGATCATCAGGCCCAGGGCCATGATGGTGTCATTGAGGACGTTGTCGCTGATGATCCGCATGAGCGAGTAGAAGCCTGCGGAGATCACCCCGGCCACCACCGTGGCGAAGACGGGCGAGCGGTAGGTCGGGTGCACGGTCGCGAACTTTTCCGGCAACGCCTTGTAGTAGCCCATGGCGAGCAGGCTGCGCGCCGGTGACAGAAACGTGGACTGCAGCGACGCCGCGCAGCTGGACAGCACCGCGAGCGAGAGCAGGATCGCGAACGGCCCCATGACCGGAGCGGCAAGCGCCGCGAAGACGTTCTCCGAAATGTCGGCGTTGTTGAGGCCGAGACCCTCGGTCCCGACGCCGGCGAACATCACCGTCGCGATCGCGCCGAGCAGGTACATCCCCAGGACGACGACGGCGGTCACCGCGGCTGCCAGGCCCGCCGTGCGCCTGCCGTTGCGGGATTCCTCGCTGACCGTGAGGCACACGTCCCAGCCCCAGAAGGCGAAGATGGACAGTGACAGGCCCAGCGCAAAGGCGGAGAAGCTCTCAATGGCGAACGGGTTGAACCAATCCCAGCTGAACGCGACGGCGCCGGCCGCGGAGCCCTGCTGGATCCGGCTGAAGGCAGCGATCACAAACCAGGCGAGCACCGCGACCTGCAGGCCCACCAGCGCGTACTGCACGGCCTTGGTGGTCTTCACGCCGCGGCAGGAGACCCACACCGCAGCGCCGACGAACACCAGGCACGTCAGGATGTTCAGCCACCGGATGCCGGTCAGGTCCGCAATGGCGTCCTGTCCGGTGATCTGCGCGAGGAAGAGGTAGAAGAAGTCCACGGCCACGCCCGCGAGGTTCGACAGCACAATGATGTTTGCCGCCAGCAGCCCCCACCCGCCGATCCAGCCGAGGTAGGGACCGAACGCCTTGGTCACCCAGGTGAACGTGGTGCCGCTGTCCGGGGTGTCCGCGTTCAGCTCGCGGTACCCCAGCGCCACGAGGAACATCGGGATGAACCCGACGATGAAGATCGCCGGGAGGTGCACTCCGATGCTCTGCACGGTGGGGCCCAGCGTGCTTGTCAGGACGTAGGCGGGGGCAATGGTGGAAATACCGATGACGACGACGGCAAGCAGGCCCAACTGCCCGGTCTTGAGTCCCTTGCCGGAGAACTTGGGTGTGCCGTCGGGAGCGCCGGTGCGCACTTGCATAGTGCTCATGGGTTCCTTACCTCGTTGTAGGAAAAGCTGTCGCAGGAAAGCTTGCGGAAAAAGAGTTTCGGGCTGCCGGGTGGGATGGGATCTCCACTGTCACCGGCGTCACTCATAAACGAATTGCGTTCGTTTAGTATGCAGGCTACAGCTCCCCCGCGCAAGATTCCCCCCGCGTTGAGTTGTCAGGACACGCCGTTTATCCCGCGCTATTCGGGGCGTGTCCTGCGAATTCAACGCCCCAAACGCAGAGAACGCACAAACGACGACGGCGGCCGGCCAGGCCGGTCCGCAGGGAACCGTCCAGCCGACCGCCGTCGTCGTGCTTGCAGTGAGGCTTACTTCACCGCGCGCGCTACCTCCCCGCGATCTACTTCACTGCGCTCTACTTCACCGCGCGCGCTACCTCGCCGCGTCCTATTTCGCCGCGCGGATGGCCGCCTCGAGGACATCGAGGCCGTCGTTGAGGAGGTCCTCGCCGATGACCAGCGGCGGCAGCAGGCGGATGACGTTGCCGTAGGTTCCGCAGGTGAGGATGATGACGCCCTCCGCGAGGCAGGCCGCGGCAATGGCCTTGGTGGCCACCGGGTTGGGCTCCTTGGAGCCGGGCATCACGAACTCGACGGCGAGCATGGCGCCCCGGCCGCGCACCTCACCGATGATGCCGCTCTCCTCCTGAAGCGCCTTCAGCCGCGGCACCACGATCTCCTCGATCCGCCGCGCCCGCGCTGACAGGTCCAGTTCCTCCATGGTGCCGATCGCCGCGAGGGCTGCCGCACAGGCAACGGGGTTGCCGCCGTAGGTGCCGCCGAGGCCGCCGGGGTGGACGGCGTCGAGCATTTCGGCCCGGCCCGTGACGGCCGAGAGCGGCATGCCGCCGGCAATGCCTTTGGCCATGGCCACCAGATCCGGGACCACGCCCTCATGGTTCACGGCGAACCATTCGCCCGTACGGCAGAAGCCGGACTGGACCTCGTCGGCGATAAAGACCACGCCGTTCTCCTTCGCCCAGGCGGCGAGCGTGGGCATGAAACCGTCGGCCGGGACAATGAAGCCGCCCTCGCCCTGCACAGGTTCGATGATGATCGCGGCCAGCGACTCGACGCCGATCTGCTTCTCCATCAGCGTGATGGCGCGCTTTGCCGCTTCCTCGCCCGTGATGGACGGGTTCTCCTCACGGAACGGGTAGCTCATCGGCAGGCGGTACACCTCGGGGGCAAACGGACCGAAAGTGCCGTCCGGGCCGGCCTTGTAGGGCAGCGACTTGGCGGTCAGCGCCATGGTGAGGTTGGTGCGCCCGTGGTACGCGTGGTCGAACGCGGCGACGGCGGACCGGCCGGTGGCCAGCCGCGCAACCTTGACGGCGTTCTCCACTGCTTCCGCGCCGGAGTTGAAGAGGACGGTGCGCTTGTCGAAGTCACCCGGCGTCAGTTCCGCGAGTTTCTCGGCGACGGCAATGTAGCCCTCATACGGGGTCACCATGAAGCAGGTGTGGGTGAAGTGCTCAACCTGCTCCTTCACGGCGCCGACGACGGCGGGATCGGACGCACCGACGCTGGTCACCGCAATACCGGAGCCGAAGTCGATGAACGAGTTGCCGTCGACGTCGTGCACAATGCCGCCGTCAGCGTCCGCGACATACACGGGAACGCCGGAGGCAACACCCTTGGCGACGACGGCGGAGCGGCGGGCATTGAGGGCGGTTGACTTGGGTCCGGGGAAATCGCCGATGATGCGGCGCTTCTGCTCGAGCCTGAACTGCGGCTGGAGTGCCTGGGTGGTCATGGGAAGAGTCCTTTCGTGGGCGGAAAGCGTGGCTTAGGCGTCCAGCGCGCTCATGACGTGCTTGATGCGGGTGTAATCCTCTACGCCGTACATGGAGAGGTCCTTGCCGTAGCCGGAGCTCTTGAACCCGCCGTGGGGCATTTCGGCGGTGAGGAGGATGTGCGTGTTGATCCAGACGGCCCCGAAGTCGAGGTCGCGGGAGACGCGCATGGCGGTGCCGTGGTCGGTGGTCCAGATGCTCGAGGCGAGCGCATACTCAACGTCGTTCGCCATCTCGACGGCTTCATCCTCCGTTGAGAACTTCTGCACCGTGATGATCGGGCCGAAGGTCTCCTTCTGCACAATGTCATCGGTCTGCCTGGCGCCGGTGATGATGGTGGCCTCGTAGAAGTACCCTTTGTCACCGGAGCGCTTGCCGCCGACCGCCACGGAACAGTGCGACGGCAGCGCATCCATGACCGCGTTGACGGCGTTGAAGTGGTTGATGTTGTTCAGCGGCCCGAAGTAGTTCTTCGAGTCATCCGCATTACCCGTGGTGAGGGTTTTGGTGTGGTCGACCATGGCGGCCACGAGGTCGTCGTGGACCGAATCCTGCACCAGCACGCGGGTGATGGCGGTGCAGTCCTGGCCTGCGTTGAAGAAGGCGAACTCCGCGATGGCCGCTGCCGTCTTCTTGATGTCCGCGTCAGCGAAGACGACGGCGGGAGCCTTGCCTCCCAGCTCGAGGTGAGCGCGCTTGAGCCCCTTCGCCGCTCCGGTGGCGACGGCGATGCCCGCACGCACCGAACCGGTGATGGACACCATGGCCGGGGTCTTGTGTTCCACCATGGCAGCGCCGGTCTCACCGGTGCCGAGGACCACGTTCAGAACGCCGTCGGGCAGGATGCCCTGGGTGAGGCGGGCGAGGACAAGCGTGGATTCCGGGGTGGTGTCGCTGGGCTTGAGCACAATGGTGTTGCCCGCGGCCAGCGCCGGCCCGATCTTCCAGATGGCCATCAGGAACGGGTAGTTCCACGGCGCCACCTGCGCAACAACTCCCACCGGTTCCCGGCGGACGTACGAGGTGTGGCCTTCGAGGTACTCCCCGGCGGACTTGCCCTCGAGCAGGCGGGCAGCGCCGGCGAAGAAGCGCAGCTGGTCCGCTCCGGCGGCAACCTCCTCGGCGGCGATCATCTCCCGGACCTGCCCGGTGTTGCGGTGCTGGGCCTCGACGAGTTCTTCACTGTGGGCCTCGACGGCGTCGGCGAGCTTGAGCAGCATCAGCTGGCGCTGGCCGGGGGTGACCCGCTTCCACGAGGTGAAGGCCGTTTTGGCGGCGCTCATCGCGGCGTCGACGTCCGCCTGGACGGACACCGGCGATTTGGCGACCACCTCGCCGTTGGTCGGATTGACGATGTCGAGCAGCTCGCTGCCGCCCGGCGTCACGAACTGGCCGTTGATGAAGTTCTGCAGGGTTGCGACCACAGCGTTTTTCCTCTCGTTTCCCGGACAGGGGGTGCCCAAATTCACTGCCGACCCTACGTGGTGCACGCCACGCCGCCTAGGGTGATCCGCACAATGCATACCCAAAACCGTGATGCAGCCGCACAAGCCTCCAGCCCTATAGTGGACGTTATGGCGATCACACTGTCGGCACTGCTGGCCACGCCCGCACTGAAGCTCCAGCGGGTCGGGACCAGCGAGGTCACGGACGTGCCGGTCCAGTGGGTTGCGGTCACCGAGCTCGAGAATCCCAAACCGTTCCTGAGCGGCGGGGAGGTAGTGCTCACCACCGGCCTGAGGCAGAAATCGGCCACCTCACAGCGCAATTTTGTCCGCCATGTGCATGCCTCCGGTGCGCTCGCCGTCGGGTTCGCCACCGGCCTCAGCCACGAGAAGGTTCCGGCCGCGTTCCTCGACCAGGCGGATGAGTTGGGCCTGCCGGTCTTCCTCGTGCCGTACGAGACCCCGTTCATTGCGATCGGGAAAATCGTTGCCGATTCGCTCTCCGCCGAGCACTATGAACGCCTCGAACACCTGCTTCGGGGGCACCAGATTCTCGCCGCTGCCCTGCTGGGCGGAGGGGGCCTGCCCCAGCTCCTCCGGGAGCTCGCTGCGATGCTGCGCACCGACGTCGCGCTTTCCCAATACGGGACCGAGCTGTTCGCTACCGGGCCTGCACGCGAAGGTGAGGACCGGGACTGGCACCGGGTGCCCGTGGCCACCGGGCTGAAGGACCGCTGCACCCTGGCCATCGCGGAGCCCTACCAGCGCGACGCCATCACGGACTACGCGCAGAGCCTCATCAGCGTCGAGCTGAGCAACCAGGCGCGGCGCAGGGCCAGTGACCGCGCCGTCGTCGGGCAGTTGCTGCAGGATGTGGTGCGCGGGACGCTGACGGGCAGTGATGCGGCGGCCCGGCTCGGGAGCGCGGGCATCGATACGGCGCGCCGGCAGTGCATTGTCCTGGCCGATGTTGCCACCGGCCAGCGCCGCGCGCTGCGGACCCTGCCGCTGCCGGGGAAGTACGACGACGTCGTCACGGCCGTGGTGGATGACCGTCTGGTGATCGCGGTGCCGGAAAGTGACGGTGAGTCCCTCGGCCGGGCGCTGAGCAGTTACCTGCACGGGGCCGGTTTCACGGCGAAGGTGGGTTTCGGCGGCGGTTACGCACAGGCCAGCGGGCTGCGCTGGAGCTACTTCGAGGCGCGGGAGTCGCTGACCCGCGGGCAGGCGGTCAACCGGCCCGACCGCCTCAGCCTCACCTCGCTCCTCATGGCGAGCGAGGATGTGCCGCTGGCGGACCTGGCCGCCGAAGCACTGGACCCCGTGGCCGCCTTCGACGAGGGACACGGCGCCGAGCTGATGCTCACGCTGGAGAAGTACCTCGCGCACAACGGGTCGGTGGCCGCCGTCGCGGACGTACTCCAGCTGCACCGGAACACCGTGCGGTACCGGCTGCAGCAGATCGTGGACCTGACCGGCTATGACCCGGCCGTCACCGCGGACCGGGTGCACCTCTACCTCGCGTTGAACGTCCGCGCTCTCCGGTGAGTTTTTCAGCGGCCGCCGGCGTGGTTGATGCAGAACCGCGTCCACGGCCGTGCCTCCAACCGCCCCTCGGCGATAGCAGTCCCGCACACTTCGCAGGAACCGTACCGCCCCTCCTCCAGCCGCAGCAGCGCAGCCTCGAGCTCGGCGATACGGGCATCGGCATCACGCAGCAGCGTTGCCGACTGCGACAGTTCGAAGGCGATGGTTGAGCCCTCGGGGTCGTGTTCATCGTCCACGTTGGATTCCCGGCGCAGGTCGCTGGTCGAGGTGATGTCCGTGCTCAGGCCCGCCCGGGCCTTCCTCGTCTCGGTAAGCTCGCGCACAAGCAGCGGTCGGAAATGCTCAGAAACGCCCATGCGTCCTCCGGTGAGTTTTTGTCGCCTATCTGCTGTTCTGGAGGCGTAATTCCAGCAGATAAGCGACAAAAACTCCAGCGCAGGGACGAACTCCGGGCCGCCCTCTGGCGCGCCGCCCCCACCGCTCCATAAGGTAAGCGAATGGGAAATCAACTGCATACGAGCCTGCTGCACACCTGGCAGGGCATCGACGATCCGGCTCGCCTGGATTCCGCCACCATCAACCTGGAGCCGGGCCGGCTAAGCGCGCACGGCACTTCCCGGACGGACTCGTATGCCATGAGCTGGGCGCTCACCACCACCGACGGCTGGGTCACCCGCCGCCTGACTGCCACGGTCCACGGCCACGGCTGGAGCCGGCACCTTGAGCTGGAACGAGACGACGACGGCGTCTGGTCCGCCACCGGCTCCACCGCCGGCGAGTGCAGCCTCCCCGCACCCGGCATCGAGGATCCGTCCCTGCTGACCGGCGCCCTGGACTGCGATCTCGGCCTGTGCCCGGTCACCAACACCATGCCCATCCTGCGGCTGAACCTCCACTCCGAGGAGCTGGCACCCGTCGATGAGACGTCCATGGTGATGGCATGGGTTGACGTTCCCAGCCTCCAGGTCAAGCGCAGCAGCCAGATGTACAGCCAGCTGCGGTCCTCGGATGGAGACCGCAACGGGGTGGTGCTCTACAGCTCCGACAACCACGGCTTCACCGCCGAGCTGGAGATCGACCGGGAAGGGATTGTCCTCGAATACCCCGGCCTGGCCACCCGGATCCGCTGACCCCTTCCCGCTTCGAGGGGCCGCTCCCCTAGCGGTGCGCTTCGGCGTGGACGCTGCGGGAGATCGCCACCATGTCCTCGCGGGGCACCACCTTGATGCGTTCGCGGACCACCCCGTCGATTTCCGTCGCAGCGCCACCGAGCGCGCGCTCGTGCTCATCCAGCGCCAGCCACCCTTCCCAAGTGGTGAACTGCACCCCGCGTGACGCAAGAAGCCCGACGACGGCGCCCTCCTCCGGCGCGGAGGCTGCGGGCAGGTCCTGAAGGTCCTCCAGCAGGTAGGTGACGGTCTCCAGGGCATCGCCCTTGGTGTGCCCGATGAGCCCCACAGGTCCGCGCTTGATCCAGCCGGTCGCATAGAGACCGGGCACGGAGGTGCCGGCGGCGTCCAGGATCCGGCCGCCGTCGTTCGGGATCACACCGCGACGGTGATCGAACTCCACCTCGGGCAGCGCCGAACCGAAGTAGCCCACCGCGCGGTACACCGCCTGCACCGGGTAGTCGATGTACTCGCCGGTTCCTACGGCGTTGCCCGTGCCGTCCAGTTCGGTGCGCTCGAACTTGATGCCGGTGACCCTGCCGTCCTCACCGAGAACCTCCACCGGGTTGTGCAGGAAGTGCAGGTGCAGCCGGCGGGACGCGGTGAACTCCGCCGGGTCCTCGGGCTGTTCGGCGATCCAGTTGGTCAGGGTCCCGACCATGGTCTTGGTCTGGTTGTTCGTCTGGATCTGCCGGTCAGACTCGGCGTCGAACTCGAAGTCCTCCGGGTAGAGCACGATGTCGACGTCGCGGGAGTGGGAGAGCTCGCGCAGCTCCAGCGGCGTGAACTTCACCTGCGCGGGGCCGCGGCGGCCGAACACGTGAACGTCCGTCACAGGCGAGTTCTTCAGCCCCTGGTAGACGTTGTCCGGGATTTCGGTGACCAGCAGGTCCTCGGCGTGCTTCGACAGGACGCGGGCTACATCGAGCGCCACGTTGCCGTTGCCGATGACGGCGACCTCCTTCGCCTCGAGCGGCCACTCGCGCGGAACATCGGGGTGCCCGTCGTACCAGGAGACAAAGTCGGCGCCGCCGAAGGAGCCCTCGAGCTCGATGCCCGGGATGTTGAGGTCAGCGTCCTTGATGGCGCCGGTGGCGAAGATGACGGCGTCGTAATGGGTGCGCAGGTCCTCCAGGGTGAGGTCCGTGCCGTATTCAACGTTCCCGAAGAAGCGGATGTCGCCGCGGTCCAGGACCTTGTGCAGGGCGTTGACGATGCCCTTGATGCGCGGGTGGTCCGGGGCCACGCCGTAGCGGATCAGGCCGTACGGTGCCGGGTAGCGGTCGTAGAGGTCGATGCTGACGGTCAGTTCCCCGGAGGCGACGGGCGCGGACTTCGTCAGGATGTCGGCGGCGTAGACTCCGGCCGGACCGGATCCGACGACGGCGACGCGCAGGGGACGCTGGAAGGAGAACGTGGACGGTTGCGACACGGCTGTGTTCCTTTGCTGTGGATGGTGGTTCGTGTGAAGCGGCGCTGGGTGCGCAGGTCGGAAGGGCTGGGTTCAGCGGGAGACTGGGGGTTTCCAATGCGGTGAAAGCGCGACGACGTCTCCCACCACGATCACGGCCGGAGACTTCACCCCGCGCGCTTCCGCGAGGTCCGCGATGGTCGCGAGGGTTCCGGTGGTGACGCGCTGCGATTCCATCCACCCGTCCTCGATGACCGCGACGGGAGTGGACGGCGTCCGGCCGCCGGTGATCAACGAGGCGGCGGAGGACCGCAGCAGTGACACTCCCATGAGGAGGATCAGCGTGTGGTCGCTGCCCGGCGGGATGTGCCCGGCCTGCTGCCGGATGTCCTCGTGCCCGGTGATGACGCTGAAGCCCTTCGCCACTCCCCGGTGCGTGACCGGAATTCCTGCAGCCGCCGGCACCGAGATGGCGGAGGTGACGCCGGGAACCACTTCGACGGCGATGCCGTGGTCGCGGCAGTAGGCTTCCTCTTCTCCCCCACGTCCGAGGACGTAGGGGTCGCCGCCCTTCAGCCGGACCACCCGGTGTCCGAGCAGCGCCTGCTCGACGAGGATGCGGTTGATCTCATCCTGCGGTACCGGGTGGTGGCCGGGGAGCTTGCCGACCTCGATCACCTGGACGTCCGCGGACAGCCCGGTGAGCAGGGAGCGCGGCCCCAGCCTGTCAGCAACGACGATGTCGGCCTGCGCCAGGAGCCGGCGCCCACGGACGGTCAGAAGGCCGGCGTCGGCCGGTCCGCCACCCACCAGGGCGACAGTCCCGATGGCGTCTTCCGGAGACCGGCGGTGCCGCCGCAGCGGCAGTTCACCGGATTCCAGGGCGGCGGCAACGCCGTCGCGCAGGGCGGCCGCGCGTTTCGGGTCACCGTTCGTATTGACCGCCACCGTGACGTCGTCGATCCGCGCGACGGCGGGAACCCAGGCGGCGGAGGCTGCCGAGTCGCCGCCCTTGACGCACCAGATGCGCAACTCCTCGGCTTCGGCGGCGATCCGGTCCTGCACCTCGGCGGAGCCGGAGTGTGCCAGGACCAGCCACGCGCCGTCGAGGTCCGCGGAGCCGTACTCGCGCTGCTGCCAGTCCACGAGGCCGGCTGCAGCGGCTTCGGTGATGTCCTCACAGGCGTAGGGGGCCACGACCGTGACCAGGGCGCCGTCGTCGAGCAGTGCCTGCAGCCGGCGGGCGGCGACGGGACCGCCGCCGACCACCAGGACGCGGCGGCCGCGGAGCTGAAGTCCAAGCGGGTAGGTCATTGTGAGCCTCCAACGAGCAGGCCGCGGCGGCGCAGCAGACGGCGTTCAAGCGGTCCGAAGATAAGGAGCTCCACGACGATTCCGATGAAAAGGATGAGGAGAATGGCCGAGATAACCGTGGCCATCGAGGAAAACTGGCGTCCCTGGTCCAGCAGTGCACCCAGTCCGAACCCGAGGGTTCCGCCGGTCGCAATGATCTCCGCAGCCATGAGCGAGCGCCAGGAGAATGCCCACCCCTGCTTCAGGCCGGCCACGTAGCTGGGCAGCGCAGCCGGAAGAATGATCCGGATAGCAAGTTGCCACCGGCTGGCGCCCAGCACGTGCCCGACGCGGCGGTGCTGGTCAGGGACATGGTCGACGCCGGCGATAAGCCCGTTGGTGATGGACGGGATGGCACCCATCAGCACCACGAAGTACACGGTGGCATCGCTCAGCCCGAACCAGATGACCGCAGCAGGAACCCACGCCACGGAAGGCAGCACCTGCAGACCGGAAATCAACGGACCGAAAGCACCCCGCAGGACCCTGCTCTGCGCGAGCACGAGTCCAAGCGGGGTGGCGATGAGGACGGCAATGATGAAGCCGACAACGCCGCGCTGCAGGCTTGTCAGGACTGTCTCAACTGCGTCGCCGTTTTGCCACAGCGAGCCGAGGGTTCCGAAGACGTCGGCGGGACCGGGCAACTGGTCGGGCCGTGGACGGACAATCCATACGTACATCTGCCATAGGTAGATGACCGCAACCAGTGCAGCGACCGGCAACAGGGCCTTGGTGATGCTGGACTTCCAGGACGACTGGACGCGCGCTTCCTGCTGAAGGTTGTCCAGGCCCTTCTCAAGGGCGCGATCGTCCTCGGCGGGGAGCTTCGTCAGCGGACCCGAGGACGGTTCTGCCTTTGTCAGCGTTGATTCAGGCTGCATGGCGGCGGATCTCCTTGCGCAACTCTGTGGTGATGTCCGCAGTCAGGACCGCCGGGTCCTGCTCTCCTACGGGCCACTCGGCGACCACCCGGCCGGGGCGAGACGACATCAGCAGCACGCGCTGGCCTAGACGGACGGCTTCACGGACGTTGTGCGTGATGAACACGATGGTCCGTCCCGTTTCCTTCCAGACCCGCTGCAGCTCATCGTGGAGCAGGTCGCGTGTGATGGCATCGAGCGCAGCGAACGGTTCATCCATAAGGAGAATGTCCCGGTTCTGGGCCAAGGACCGTGCCAACGCGACCCGCTGACGCATGCCGCCCGACAACTCGTGCGGCCGCTTCGCAGCGGCATCGGACAGATGCACCAGTTCCAGGAGCCGGGCAGCCTCGGAACGCCGCTCGGACTTCGAGGCTCCGCGCAACTGCAGCGCAAGCTCAACATTTGCCTGCGCGGACAGCCACGGAAACAGTGAAGCGTCCTGGAACATGAAGGCGGCTTTGGGTGAGGCGATGGTGCCCGACGTCGGCTCCTCCAGTCCCGCGATCAGATTCAGGAGCGTGGACTTGCCGCAACCCGAAGCGCCCAGCAGGGCGACGAACTCGCCCTGCTGGACCTGCAGGTTGACGTTGTCGAGGACCAGCGGCGCGCCGGCGGAGAACCGCTTGGAGAGTCCGGCGATGTTGATCTGTGCGCTGCTCATGGGGAGGTGGTCCCGGAGCCAAGCCCCGCGTCGTCGTACACTGGGCCGCCGGATTCTTCCTGCAGACTATTGAGCGGATCGAGGTGCAGGATGCCGGTGATGTCGGCATCAGAGGTGGTTCCGGCCGCTACCCCGTCCGCGAGAAGCTGGGCGAGTGCCCCAGCCAAAGGGTCCTGCGAGAAGGTCACATTCTCCAACGCCCGCTCCAGGACCGCTTCCGCGAGCGGTTTGGCGTCCGCTGCCGTGAGTCCCGCGTTGATGAGCGCTGGAGTCTCCTGCGGGTTTTCGTTCAACCACTCGATGGCGCGCAGCTCGCCCCGCAAGAGGGCTTCGACCTGGTCCGGATGCTCGGCGAGGAACTGCTTGTTCACCACCAGTACGGTCGTGGCGAATTTGCCCTCCGGCCACAGATCCGCCTCGTCGACCAGCACTTCGGCGCCCGCGTCCACCACAAGCCGGGAAGCCCAGGGCTCGGGCAGCCAGGCACCGTCGATGTCGCCGTTCCGGAACAGCTGAAGCGTTGTCGCGTTCTCGGTGGGAACAATGGCGACGTCCCCGCCGCCGTCGATCGTGGTCTCGTAGCCCTGCTCGCCGAGCCATACGCGCAGCGCGACATCCTGGGTGTTGCCAAGCTGTGGTGTGGCGAGTGTCTTGCCTGCGAGGTCCTCGATCGACTCGACGCCGGGATTCACTACAAGCTGCGCACCGCCTGCCGTGGCGCCTGCCACGATCCGCAGGGACTCGCCCTTGCTCTGAACATACGAGTTGATGGCGGGGTTGGGACCGATAAAGGTTGCATCAATAGCCCCTGCGTTCAGTGCCTCGATCGCCGAAGGACCTGCATTGAACACCTGGGTAGCCAGCTCCGTGTCGCCCAGTTCCTCGGCGAAGTAGCCGTTCTCCAAACCCACCAGCGCTGGGGCATGGGTGAGGTTGCCGAAGTAGCCCAGCCGGAGCTGTTCCGCATCGGAAACAGGTGCTGCCGCCGTCGTCGTCTGGGGTGACGACTGGGAGGACGCATAGGCCGCGATCGCGGCGCCGGTCGCAACCGCGACGATTGCCGCACCGGCAATGAAGCCTTCAGCGGTGCGGCTCTTCAGCAGAATGCCCCGGGTTGCAGGGCGGATCAGATTCTCGTTGGTGGCTGTGTTGGGGTCATATGTCATAACGTTCGTCCTCGCGGGCCGCCAGCTCAAGGTGGTCTGATTCCACCAGGCCTGCGGCCAGGGTGTTGCCGTCGGAAGGGTCGATGACCAGGAAGGCTCCGGTACGGCGGAAGTTGATGTAGTTGTCCACGGGCAGCGCTGCTGCGAGCCGGATGTGGACGGTCCCGATGTCGTTGAGCTCAAGGCCCGACGCCGGCTGATCGGCGAACGTGGCGAGGTCCAGTTTGTTGATGACCTGGCGAACCAGTCCCTGGACCGTCCTGCTGCCGTGCTTGATGAGGAGCCGTGAGCCCTCCTTCAGCGGCTTCGGCGAGAGCCAACACAGAGCCGCGTAGAGGTCCTGTGTGGGCTGCGGGAGGCTAGCTGCCGGTCCCGCTTCGGCCAGCAAATCACCGCGCGCGATGTCGATGTCATCGGCAAGCCGCAGCACCACGGACTGCGGGGCGAAGGCCTCGTCCAGTTCCTGACCCGCGAAGTCGATGCCGGTGACGGTAGTGACGCGGCCGGCCGGCTGGACGGTGACGGCGTCACCCACCCGGATGGACCCGGCCGCTACCTGCCCGGCGTACCCGCGGTAGTCCCGGTACGTGTCGGCGTCGAGTCCGGGAGCCACCGCGCCCTGCGGCCGGATGACGGTCTGGACGGGGAACCGGAAGGCTTCGACGTCGGTTTCCAGGTCGGCGAGCGCGGGCAGCTGTTCGAGGGTCTCGAGCAGCGACGGTCCGCCGTACCAGGGTGTCTTCTCCGAGCGGTCCACCACGTTGTCGCCCTCGAGGGCGGACACCGGGATGATGGCCGGCTCGTCGACCTTCAGCTCCCGCGCGGCCTGCTTGAGCTGAGCTTCCACGTCGCGGAACACGGCTTCGCTGTAGTCCACGAGGTCGATCTTGTTCACCGCGACGATGATGTGCGCCACCCGCAGCAGCCGCGCCACCGCGAGGTGGCGGCGGGTCTGCTCCAGCACACCCTTGCGTGCGTCAATGAGTACGACGACGGCGTCCGCCGTGGAGGCGCCCGTCACCGTGTTCTTGGTGTACTGAACGTGCCCCGGGGTGTCCGCGAGAATGAACGTCCGGTTGGCGGTGGCGAAGTAGCGGTAGGCCACGTCGATGGTGATGCCCTGCTCACGCTCGGCACGCAGGCCGTCGGTCAACAGTGCGAGGTCCAGGCCGCCACGTTCCCCGCCGAAACCGCGCTCCGCGGAGGTGCGGGCAACGGCGTCGAGCTGGTCTGCGAGGACAGACTTGCTGTCATGCAGGAGGCGGCCCACCAGGGTGGACTTGCCGTCGTCGACCGATCCGGCCGTGGCAAAGCGGAAGAGCGTGGAGTGTTCGAGTGCTGTCTCAACAGCGGTGGGGGTAGACATCAGAAGTAGCCGTCCTTCTTGCGGTCTTCCATGGCGGCTTCCGAGATCCGGTCGTCCGCGCGGGTGGCGCCGCGTTCGGTGAGTGTGCTGAGGGCGACTTCGCGGACTACTTCCGCGACGGTCGCTGCGTCGGATTCCACTGCGCCGGTACAGGACATGTCACCGACCGTGCGGTAGCGGACGGTGCGCGTCTCCACGGTTTCCTTCTCCGTGGGCTGCGAGACCTCTCCGACGGCGCGCCACATGCCGTCGCGGCGGAACACCTCGCGTGGGTGGGCGTAATACAGGCCGGGAAGCTCGATGTTCTCCCGCTCGATGTAGCGCCACACGTCCAGCTCGGTCCAGTTGCTGATGGGGAACGCGCGCACATGCTGGCCGACGGTGTGCCGGCCGTTGTACAGGTTCCACAGCTCGGGCCGCTGGTTGCGCGGGTCCCACTGGCCGAACTCGTCACGCAGGCTCAGGATGCGTTCCTTGGCGCGGGCCTTGTCCTCATCGCGGCGGCCGCCGCCGAAGACGGCGTCGAACCGGTTGGCGTTGATGGTGTCCAGCAGCGGAACGGTCTGCAGCGGATTCCGTGTCCCGTCGGTCCGTTCGCTCAGTTCGCCGCGGTCGATGTACTCCTGCACGGACCCGACCACCAGGCGAATCCCAAGCCGCTCAACCGTGCGGTCGCGGAACTCGAGAACCTCGGGGAAGTTGTGGCCGGTGTCAACGTGCAGCACCGGGAACGGAACCTTGCCGGGCCAGAACGCCTTCGTGGCAAGGTGCAGCATGACCACGGAGTCCTTGCCGCCGGAGAACAGCAGTGCGGGCCGCTCAAACTCGGCGACGACCTCCCGAATAATGTGAATAGCTTCGGACTCGAGGGCGTCCAGTGAGCTCAAGCGGTGCTGCGCGGAGGCAGCGAGGTGGGCCGACTGCCGAGCCGGAACCGCTGATGCCGCCCCTTGGTGAGCGACTCGCGGAGCCGCATCCGATGCCGCCCAGGGAGTGGCATCTAAGGTGTCAGCCGAGGGTCCCGACGCGAGCTCGCGAGCGTTGGGTAGGCTGCCACCGCTGTCGGAGCGGGACGCAATGCTGCTTGCAGCATTGCCGTCCCGCGAAGGGGCGGGGGCGGCATCGGATGCGGCGCCCACGGCGACCTCGTAAGTATTCGTGTAAGAGCTCATTGGTGGATTCCGCACTCTGTCTTCGCTAGGCCGGCCCAGCGGCCGGCTCTCGGGTCTTCTCCTGGGGCTACCGGACGGGTACACGGCTTGCAGCCGATCGAGGGGTAGCCGTTGGACAGGAGCATGTTCACGGGGACCTGGTGCTCGCCTGCGTAGTCGAGGAGCTCATCGAAGCTCCAGGCTGCCAGCGGGTTGATCTTGACCAGGTTGTGCACCCGGTCCCAGGTGACCAGGGGCGTGTTGGTCCGGGTGGGCGCCTCGTCGCGGCGTACACCGGTGAACCACACTTCGTAGCCGGCGAGGGCCTTCTTGAGCGGGTCCATCTTGCGGATGGCGCAGCACTGGGCGGGGTCCCGGCCGAAAAGGTCCTTGCCGTACTGGGCGTCCTGTTCGGCGACGGTCAGCTCGGGCATCACGTCCACGATCGTGATATCCAGCTGGTCAGCGACCTCGTTGCGGGTGATGTGTGTTTCGGTGAAGTGGTAGCCCGTTTCGAGGAAGAGCACGTCCACGCCCGGGAACTGCTGGGAGACCAGATGCGGGAGGACGGCGTCGGCCATGGAGCAGGCGACGGCCGCCTGGGAGAGGTCAAAGTTGCGGGCTACCCAGGCGATGACCTGCCCGGCGGGCGAGTCCCAACCCAGTTCCTCGGTGCCCCTGGCAGCGAGCGCCTTCAGCTCGTCCTCGGTGCGGCGTGCGGGACGCACGGTGTCTGAGACGACGTGTTCGCGTGACAGGCTCACTGCAGCACTCCTTCCTCGGCACGGTGCGCCCACTGGGCGAAGGTCTCGTTGTCGTGGCGGTCCTCGGCGTAGCGGCGCACAACGCGCTCAACGTAGTCGGGCAGGTTGTCCACGGTGACCTTGAGGCCGCGGATGGTGCGGCCCAGGCCGGCTTCACCGCGGTCCACGGTGGCCAGCCCGCCGCCGAGGTGCACCTGGAAGCCCGGGGTGGGGTCGCCGTCGGGCGTTGGAAGCATCATGCCCTTGAGGCCGATGTCCGCCGTCTGGATGCGGGCGCAGGAGTTGGGGCAGCCGTTGATGTGCAGGGCGATCGGCTGGGTGAGGGTGCCGTTGTCAACGAGGTCCGCGAGCCGGCGCTCGAGTTCCGCGATGGCGGTGGCCGCGGTGGCCTTGGTTTCGACGATGGCGAGCTTGCAGAACTCGATGCCCGTGCAGGCGATGGTGGAACGGCGGAACAGGGACGGGCGGGCCGAGAGTCCCAAGGCTTCGAGCTCGCTCACCAGCGGTTCCACCTGGTCCTTCTCGACGTCGAGGACAACGAGTTTCTGGTGGGGCGTGGTGCGCAGGCGGGTTGAGCCGTGGGCTTCGAGGGCGTCGGCGAGCGAGGTGAGGATGGTTCCGGAGACCCTGCCCACCGTCGGCGAAACGCCGATGAAGAACCTGCCGTCCTTCTGCTCATGGATGCCGACGTGGTCACCCGGGGTGCTGGGCTTCGGTGCGGCCGGGCCGTCTGGCAGCTCGAAGCCGAGGTACTCGTCCTGGAGGACCTGGCGGAATTTGGCGGTTCCCCAGTCGTTCAGGAGGAACTTCAGGCGGGCCTTGGTGCGCATGCGCCGGTAGCCGTAGTCGCGGAAGATGCTGGTCACTCCGAGCCATACTTCGGCGGCGACGTCCGGGGAGACGAAGACGCCGAGGCGTTCGGCCAGGCGGGGGTTGGTGGAGAGCCCGCCGCCCACCCACAGGTCATAACCGGCGCCGAGCTCGGGGTGGACCACGCCCACCAGGGCGAAGTCGTTGATCTCATGCACCACGTCCTGGCTGGGGTGGCCGGTGATGGCGGTCTTGTACTTGCGCGGGAGGTTGGCGAGCTCCGGATCGCCGATGAACCGTTCGCTCAGTTCGTGGATCAGCGGGGTGGGATCCAGGATCTCGTCCTTGGCGATGCCGGCCACGGGGGAACCGAGGATCACGCGGGGAACGTCGCCGCAGGCCTCGGTGGTGGAGAGCCCCACCGACTCGAGGCGGTTCCAGATTTCCGGCACGTCCTCGACCCGGATCCAGTGCAGCTGGATGTTCTGGCGGTCCGTGATGTCAGCGGAGTCCCGGGCAAATTCGGTGGAGATCTCGCCGATGACCCGCAGCTGCCCGGTGGTCAGCGCCCCGCCGTCGATGCGGACGCGGAGCATGAAGTACTTGTCTTCGAGTTCGTGCGGTTCCAGCGTGGCGGTCTTGCCGCCGTCGATACCCTGCCTGCGCTGGGTGTACAGGCCCCACCAGCGGAAGCGCCCGTGGAGGTCCGTGCCGTCAATCGAGTCGAAGCCGTTCTTCGCGTAGATCTGCTCGATCCGCTCGCGGACGTTGAGGCCGTTGTCCTCCTGCTTCCACGTTTCATTGGCGTTCAGGGGGGTGGTGCCGTCAACCTTCCACTGGCCGTGCGGTTTGGCGGCAGGCCTGGATGCGCGGGGCTTCCCTGCGGCTGCCGGGCTTGCTTCGGTTGCGACTGAACTCGTCATGTAACGACAGTAGGACCGGGGTCAGAGCCCCTTCAAAGGTTCGGCAACACCCGTTCACGTGGGGACACGGCGCGTCACAATGCCGTAAGGGTCTTGACAGCTTCCGCGTTCAATCGTGAAATGCGGGCGCTAGGGCCGGGCGCACACCGTGACAAGCTGCCGGCACGGCCGGCCGCAGTCCCGGGCGGGATCCGGCGCCTGAAGGCGTGCGGCGGCGTCGTCATACCGGGCGAGGGCAATCTCGGCGACGGCTTTCGAGGGAAGCAGCGGCGCGCTCACCACTGGAGCGCCCGCCTTGGCCAGCTGGTCGTGGAAGTAACCGGGCGCCAGCAGGTAGGAGGCGATCGCCGCGGCTTCCCCTGCCTGGGCGACGGCCTCGGGAACGGACGGCCGCGCACTCGCCCCGTACCCGACCACAATGTGCCCGGACCGCAACGCGGCCAGCTGCTCCGCAAGTTCTCCGACGTCAACGGACGCGCAGGCATCGGAAGAGCCGGCGGCGGCGAGGACGACGGCGTCTCCCGGACCCACTTCCGCCTCCTCCAGCCGCTGCTGCAGCAGGGCGGCAAGCCGCGGGTCGGGGCCCAGCGGGGCGGCGGCGTACGTGTCCGGCCGGCTCTGCACCGCTTCGGCGATGTCCACCTTCACGTGGTAACCCACCGACAGCAGCAGCGGAACGATGACGGCGGGCCCGTCCGGCAGGGAAGCCACCACCCCGGGAAGGTCCGGTTCCTGGACGTCAACGTAGGCTTCGCGGATGTCCAGCTCCGGGCGGAGTGCGCGCATCTCATCGCGCAGCCGGTTGACGGCCGCCTGTCCTTCGGCGCTGCTGGTGCCGTGTGAACACGCAATGAGCACAGGTGGCGTGGAAGTCTGCATGCTGGCCATTGAAGCACCCGCCTGCGACTATTGACAGTTGTGTGCCGTAACGAAAAGACCTCATGAACGCCGCGCTGATCCTCGACCTGTTCGGCGTTTTCTTTTTCGCCGTTTCCGGGTCGCTGCTGGCTGCACGCAAGGGGTTCGACCTGGTCGGCTCGCTTCTTCTGGCGTCCCTGGCGGCACTGGGCGGCGGTGTGGCACGCGACGTAATAATCGGCGTCGACCCAGTGGCTTTCACCAACCCGCTCTACCTCGCGCCGCCGGTGCTGGCCACCCTTCTGGTGTTCTTCCTCTTCTCGCGGCTCGAGAAGGTGTCCACGCTGCTCATGCTGTTCGACGCCGGCGGGTTGGCCCTGTTCTGCATAGTCGGTGCGCTGAAGGCGGTGGATGAGGGGTGGAATCCGGTGGCGGCGGTGCTGCTCGGGGTGACTACCGCCGTCGGGGGTGGACTGCTGCGCGACGTCGTCGCAAATGAGGTTCCCCAACTGTTCAATCCGGGAGACATTTATGCGCTGCCGGCCTTCCTCGGGGCGGCGCTCACAGTGGTGCTTGCGAAGCTGGACCTGTTCAACGTGGTCACCGGCATCGCCGTGGCTGCGCTGGTGTTCCTCCTCCGGGTTCTTGCCTGGCGGGGCGGCTGGCACGCTCCCCTGGCCACCCGGGCACCGTGTCCTTCCGAGCCTCCCACGGCGGGATAGGATTGGGGGCATCCCCCAACCTCACCTGGAGCCACCGTGACCGAGCTGTTCCTGGATAAATTCCGCGCCCTCGTACCGGCCTACTTTGACGAGCCCTGGGTCCCGGAAGACGGACTCTCCGAAGCCGAGCTTGCAGAGCTGCGTGAGGGCCAGGATTTCCCGCTGCCTCTGGCCGTGCGCGAGTTCTACCTCGCCGTCGGCGCCTCCGAGGACCTCATGGAAGCCTTCCACTATGTGTGGGACCCGGATGAGCTGGAGATCGAAGACGGATTCCTGCTGTTCATGGAAGACGCGGATGAGAAGTTCGTCTGGGGCATCAAGGCGGATCAGCTGACCGTCCCCGATCCCATCGTGTGGCGGCGCAATAACGCCCGGGGGTCCTGGAAGAACGAGGAAGGAACGTTCAGCGAGTTCATGCTCGACATGTTCGACTGGGTGTTCGACGACGAGGCAGAATGACCTGGCACACCCACGCTCCCGCAGGGTACGAGTGCCCGTTCTGCGATCTGGCCTCCGGCGAGTTCCGGTTCGCCTCGAACCTCTGCGAGCCCGGTGACCTGATCTACTCGGATGACCTGGTCATGGCGTTCATTGCCTCCCACGGGTTCGAGCCGAATCCCGGCCACGTGCTGGTGACCCCGCGGGACCACTACGAGCTGCTGTATGAACTGCCCGACGACGTCGCCGGCCGCATCATGACCGTCACCCGGGACATGGCGATCGCCATCAAGCGCGCCTGGAATCCGGACGGAGTCTCCACCCGCCAGCACAACGAGCCCGCCGGCAGCCAGCACGTCTGGCACTACCACCAGCACGTGCTCCCCCGCTGGCACGACGACGGCTTCTACTTCACGCCGAAGCGCCCCGTGGTTGATCCCGCCATCCGTGCCCGCAAGGCTGCTGAACTCCGGGATGCGCTTTAGCTGTGCACTGTCCCGGACTGCTCACTATTCCCACCGTCCCCGGGCTGATTCCGGCATAGACCCGTCTGCGACCTGGGATTCTACTCGCGGTGCGGCGGCCGAGGCCGGAAAGTTGAGCAAACCGGAACGCCTACCGCCTCCGAGTCCTCGCAAGCACGGCCATCACCTGGGACAGCACTTTTTCCTGATTGAACATGATGTCTTCATAGCCGAAGTGCAGGCTCGGATACCCCTGCTCAAGCGCCGCGTTGTCCCTCCTGCGGTCGCGGGTCCGCTCCTTCCGGCTGGAGTGGAAGGCATCTCCGTCAACCTCCACAATGAGAATTCCCTCGAGCAAAAAGTCGACTCTGCCCACGCCCCTGATAGGAACCTGTGTCTGTAAACGGATACCGGCGTCCCTGAACAACAGTCGGGCCACAACCTCAATGGGCGACTCGGCGCAACCTGTCACCCTATCGAGCGCGGCCCGGGCCTTCCCGTTGCGGGGTCCTTCCAGCCGCTCGAGCAGGAAGCTGCGGACCGTGTCTCCCCGGCGCAACGCGCTCTCGACGATAACCGCGGCCTGGTCTCCCGGAAGACAATGAAGCGCGTGGACCAGCACATCGACTAGGCCAACCAGTGGGAGGTATGGGTGTGCAGGAACGCTCCTGGACCGGTGGTTGACCACATCTTTCGAGCGTGCATGAAGGCAATTCAGGTGGAGTAAGGGCGAGGGTGTATGGAGCCATAAACCATAGTGACTTGCCGCGGATACGCAGGTCAGAAAGCCGTCGTTCCGGATGGCGGTCAGAAAATCGTGGCGTGCATCAGGCAATGCGAGCGCCCCCAGGCCGCAGTCGTAATAGCTCGCCGCGACGGACGTGGGCTGCGATCTGCCGTTTGTGACGCCCGTGTCAAGGAGCATTCCGGTGCGGGCGACGCCGCCCCAGTTTCTCATTAGTCCAAGTGTGTCCATTGGACCAGCTCAGCCGGGAATGAGCCCGTCGGGCTCAGGAAATGCCGCTATGTGCATAACTCGCGTGCCGGATTGCTCAGCTTTCCATGGTGCTGCGGCTGGTTACCGCCCCCGTTGCAGGGGTCGCCCCGTCACACGACCTGAATACTGAGCAAACCGGCACAGCGGTACGCCGGAATCAGACGTCGCGGCTGACAACCGCCTGGGCAAAGCTCGCGAGCGCCCGCTTGACCATGCTCTCCGGCAGCGGATCCAGCGCGGCGACGGCGTCTTCCGCCCACTGCTGCGCCACCGTCCAGGCCTGCTGGGTGACGGGGTGTTCCCGGAGCGCTGAGACCGCCTCGGCAAGTGCCTCGTCCGAGGTGAGGTCCCCGTCCACCAGGGTGAGCACACGCTGCGCGGAATCATCGCCGGCAGCAGCCGCCTGCCGCAGCAGCAGCACGGGGAGCGTCGGCACACCTTCCCGCAGGTCGGTGCCCGGGGACTTGCCGGACTTGACCTTGAGGCCGGTGACATCGATGACGTCGTCCGCGAGCTGGAAGGCTACGCCGACCTTCTCCCCGTAGGAGACCATGACGTCAACAGCCGACGCCGGTGCATCAGCAAAAATCGCTCCGAGCTGGCCGGACGCGGCAACCAGGGAGCCCGTCTTGTCCGCGATGACCGACAGGTAGTGCTCCACCGGATCCTCGCCGTCCCGCGGGCCCACCGTCTCGTGCAGCTGTCCCAGGCAGAGCCGCTCGAACGTGCGTGCCTGGATGCCCAGCGCACGGGACCCGAGCTCCGACACCAGGATCGACGCCCGCGCAAAAATCAGGTCACCGGTCAGGATGGCCACGGAGTTGCCCCACACCTCGTGGGCCGTCGGCGCACCGCGGCGGTAGGGCGCGGAGTCCATGACGTCGTCGTGATAGAGGGTGGCCAGGTGGGTCAGTTCGACGACGACGGCGGCAACCACCACCTCCGGCTTCGTTGCGTCCCCGAGGTGGGAGGCGAGGATGGTCAGCAACGGACGGATCCGCTTGCCGCCGGCCTCCACCAGGTGGCGTGAGGTTGCATCGGCCAGGGGGTCCGAACTGGAGATCGCCTCGCGCAGCTGCTTCTCCACCTTCGCCAGGCATGTGGACACTGCCGGGCCGAGTTCCGGGTCCTCGGCGATCAGCGCAAAACCCGCGGGCAGGCGCAGCCCGGTAGCGATCACGCCGGTGCTCGGGTCCAGCTCCTCGATGAGCGGGCGCGGATGGCCAGCACTGGTCCAGCTGGTTGGGGGGGAATCCGTCATGGTGCTAAGCCTATCGGGCGAGGGACCCGATGCGAGCGCAGCGAGTATTGGGAGCCCGACAGGCGCTATCGGGCGAGGGACCCGATGCGAGCGCAGCGAGTATTGGGGGGAAACAGCCGGAACTTTTGTGTAGCTCTGGCGGGTTCCGGGCCGCTCAGCCCACCAGAGGTGCGCAAAAGTTCCCCGGGGGTTACCGGGTCCGGGCCGCGGACTGGTTGTCCGTGGCCGGGACCAGGCTCTCGAGCACGTGGATCAGCCGGTCCTCGAACCCCTTCCCATGGGCGTCTGTCAGGTTGGCCAGCATCCGCACCACAAACCGCATGAGGACCGGGATCGGCATGCCGGTCCGCAACGCAAGGCGCAGGATGGCCGGTTTGCCGATCAGCCCCGCAAAGATCCGCCCGAGCGTGAAGTGGCTCCCCCACTGGTCCCGGATGTACGGCGCGTAGCCGGAGAGCACATTGTCCCGCGCGAGTCCGGGCACGACCGCCAGGGACCGCTCGATGAACTCGGCCGCATACCGCGCCGACTCCATGGCATAGGAAATCCCCTCGCCGTTGAACGGCGACACCATCCCGCCGGCATCGCCGAGCAGCAGCATGCCCGGGGAGTAGTGCGGGGTCCGGTTGAATCCCATGGGCAGCGCAGCCCCGCGGATCTCCCCCACCTGGTTCTCCGCAGTGAACCCCCAGTCCGCGGGCATCCCGGCGGTCCAGTCGCGCAGCACCTGCTTGTAGTCGAGCTTCCCGAACGACGCCGAGGAGTTCAGAATCCCCAGCCCAACGTTCGAGGTACCGTCGCCCACACCGAACACCCAGCCGTACCCGGGCAGCGGCTTGCCGGAAGCATCCGGCAGCTCGAGCCAGCCTTCCATCCACGGATCCTCATGCCGGGGGCTGGTGAAGTACGTGCGCACGGCAACGCCGAGCGGCCGGTCGTCGCGCTTGGCCATGCCGAGGCTGACGGCGGTCCGCGTCGAGTTGCCGTCGGCTGCCAGTACGACGTCGGCGCTCAGCGTTTTCTTCTCACCGGTCCGGCGCCCGTCGGGGCCAAGGACGTTGACGACGACGCCGGTCACCCGCCCGGATGCGTCCCGCACCGCTTCGGTCACCGCGTGGCCTTCGAGGATCTGCGCTCCAGCGGACCGCGCGTGCGAAGCGAGCTGCTCGTCGAAGCCAAGCCGGGTGCGGACCAGGCCGTAGGACGGGAAGTCGGAGAGTTCCGGCCAGGGCAGTTCAACTTTCCTGCCGCCGGCAAGAAGGCGAAGCCCCACGTTTCGCCGCCACCCGAGCTCCTCGCCGTGGGGCAGGCCCAGCAACTGGATCTCCCGGACGGCGCGCGGCGTGAAGCCGTCTCCGCACACCTTCTCGCGGGGGAAGAACGTCTTCTCGACGACAGTTGTCTCAATGCCTGCGGCGGCCAGGTAGTAGGCGGCCGTGGATCCGGCCGGGCCGGCGCCGATGATGAGGACTGACACCTAGTTTGCGGCCCTGCTGCTGCGGCGGCGCTGGCGCGTCTGGGAGCCCGCGGCAGTGCTGGTGATGGCACCTTCCGGCTTGGTGGCGCGGTGCACGGCAACAATCCCGCCGTTCAGGTTCCGGTACCGGACCGACTCCCAGCCGCTCTGCGTGATCCACGCGGCGAGTTCATCCTGGTTGGGCCAGGCACGGATGGACTCGGCGAGGTAGACGTACGCCTCGGGGTTGGAGCTGACCTTGGTGGCGATCGCGGGGAGCGCGCGCATCAGGTACTCGGTGTAGAGGTTCCGCCAGAGGGCGACGGTGGGCTGGGAGAACTCCGCGATGACCAGCCGGCCGCCCGGCTTGGTGACCCGGAGCATCTCCTCGAGAGCCCGGGTGGGGCGGTCCACGTTCCGCAGTCCGAAGGAAATGGTGCACGCGTCGAAGGAGTTGTCGGCGAACGGCAGGTTGGTGGCGTCACCGGCGATGAAGTCGATGTCCGGGCGGCGGCGCTTGCCTACGCGCAGCATCCCGAGAGAGAAATCACACGCCACGACGTTCACACCCGCGTCCGCGAAGGGCTCGCTTGAGGTGCCGGTTCCGGCGGCCAGGTCAAGTACCCGCTGACCCTGCTTCGCGTCGACCGCATCCACCACGATGCGCCGCCACCGGTGGGTCTGCCCCAGCGACAGGACGTCATTGACGACGTCGTATTTTGGCGCCACACCGTCAAACATTGCGGCTACTTCGTCGGGACGCTTATCCAGCGATGCTCGATTCACTCCGTCATTGTCTCAAACATTGAACCTCACCCCCAATCCGGTGGAACGGGCGGAACAGGGAGGAGAGTGCGCGGGAGTACGCTAGTGGATCATGAGCAATCCGTCCCCAGTTGCAGTGGCGACGCCGCTGCAGCAGGCGCCGGCGCTTCGGAGCATCACCTTCGAGCGGGGCGACCTCCAGCTGGACACCGGCCTTCTTGACTATGTAGTACGTAGTGACGTGCACACCTGGATCCGCCGCGGCGGCGGCATGGTGGGCTTCGGGGAGGCCGCCCGCTTCACCACCGCCGGCCCCGACCGGTTCTCCCAGGCCCAGGCATGGTGGCGGGAAATTGTTGCGGCGGCCGACGTCGTCGACCCCGTCTCCCAGCCCGGCACAGGGCTGGCGTCGTTCGGTTCCTTTGCCTTTTCGAAGACGTCCCGGCATCTGTCCCGCCTGATCGTGCCGCGGATCATCGTCGGGTGTGTCGAGGGCAGGAGCTGGCTGACCTATATCACGGACGACGGCGGCGCCGAGTTGAGTGCCTCCGCCGCCGAGGCGGAACTCGCCTCCTACCTCGACGGGGTCGAGCCGGAGCGCAAGCCCTGTCCGGCGGACCGGCTGGCGCCGGGCATCCTCACCGAGGAACAGTGGATGACGGCGGTCAGCCGCGGCGTCGCGCACATCCGGGCGGGTGAGCTGACCAAGCTGGTGCTGGCCCGGGACGTGGTCGCCGAGCTCGGCTCGCCCATTTCGACGGCGCAGGTGCTCCGAGAGCTCGCCGTCCGGTACTCGGACTGCTGGACGTACTCGGTGGACGGACTGATCGGGTCCACTCCGGAGATGCTCATCAAGGTCGAGAACCAGACGGCCCGTGCCCGGGTGCTCGCCGGAACCCTTGACCGGTCCACAGCTCCTGCGGGCGAGGCCGGTTACGCCGAGCGGGTCCTGGCCGGTTCCGAGAAACAGCAGCACGAGCATGAAATCGCGATCGACTCCCTGACGCACCAGCTGGAGCCGTTCACCCGCACCATGACCTCGCACAGCGAGCCCTTTGTCCTCGAACTTCCCAACGTGTGGCACCTGGCCTCCGATGTCAGTGCCGAACTGGCGGTCGACGACGACGGGAATGTGCCGTCGTCGCTTGCCCTGGTGGAGGCACTGCATCCCACGGCGGCAGTGTGCGGTACGCCCACCACGGTGGCCGGTGAACTGATCCGTGAACTGGAGCATCTCGAGCGGGGGCCCTACGCCGGCCCGGTGGGCTGGATGGACGCGAAGGGGAACGGCGAGTGGGGCATCGCCCTGCGTGGAGCAGTGGTGGAGACGCCCACGCGGGTGCGCATGTACGCGGGCTGCGGGATCGTCGAGGCCTCGCAACCCGTCGCGGAACTGGCCGAGACCTGGAGCAAGTTCCGGCCCATGATCGAAGCCCTTGGACTGCGCACGCCCTTCCGGCCGTGATTTCTTCTCACCCGGCGCTTGGTTACCAATAGGCAATACCTGTAGCCTGTGATGCACATCTCTATTACAGCTAGAATCGTCGATGACGTTTCTTTACACCCCGTCCCGAGCTGAGGTACTGCATGTTTTCGAAGATTTCCCGGTCGTTTGCCGTTATGGCCATCGGCACCCTTGCACTGACCGCCTGCGGCGGCGGCTCCGAGCCAGAGGAGGGCGGCGAGGCAGCCGGAGGCTCCGAGCTGAACCTCGTGTCGCCCGGCACGCTGACCGTGTGCTCCGACATCCCCTACGAGCCGTTCGAGTATGAAGAAAACGGCGAGTACGTCGGATTTGACATGGACCTGATGAAGGAGATCGCTACCGGTCTCGACCTGGAGTTCTCCGTACAGGATGTCGGCTTCGACGGCCTGCAGTCCGGGGCAGTCCTGGCCGCCGGTCAGTGTGACGTCGGCGCCAGCGCCATGACCATCACGCCTGAGCGCGAGGAAAACCTGACCTTCTCCGAGCCCTACTACGATTCCCTGCAGTCGCTGCTGGTTCCGGCGGACTCGGACATCGCCTCCCTGGAGGACCTCGCCGGTGAATCCCTCGGTGTCCAGCAGGGCACCACGGGTGAGCAGTACGCCCGTGACAACGTTCCCGAAGACACCGAAGTAGTGGCTTTCCCGAGCGATGCTGAGCTCTACCCCGCCCTGCAGGCAGGCAACGTCGCGGCAATCCTCCAGGACCTGCCCGTCAACCTCAACCACACGCAGGAGGGCGACTTCACCATCGCCGCCGAGTTCGAGACAGATGAGCAGTACGGTTTCGCGTTCCCCAAGGAGGGCAGCGAGGCACTGGTCGAGGCCGTGAACACCCAGCTCGCCGAAATGCGCGAGAGCGGCCGGTACGACGAAATCTATAACACCTACTTCGAGGAGAAGTAACCTCCCCACGGATCTGCGGCAGTTCCAGGTGCTGGAACTGCCGCAGCCGTGTTCACCTCCTGAAAGACAGGCAAATAACACGTGAAACCCACCACCCGTAAGCGGCTCTTCCGGGGTGCCCTGTACGCCATTTTCATCATCGCCGTCGTCGTCGTTGCTGTGCTGGCTGACTGGGAAGCAATCCAATCCAACTTCTTCGATCTCGACGTCGCCGCAGAGGCGTTTCCCGGGATCATCACCACCGCGGCGAAGAACACCGTGGTCTACACCGCCATCGCCTTTGTGGGCGGCATGATCGGCGGCCTCATTCTGGCCCTGATGAAGCTCTCTCCCGTCGGACCCTACCGCTGGCTGGCCACCGCCTACATTGAACTGTTCCGCGGCCTGCCCGCACTGCTGGTGATTTTCGGATTCGCCTTCGCGGTTCCAATCGCCTTCCAGTGGCGTCCGCCGGGCGGCAGCGCGGGCGCCGGCCTGATCGCGCTCATCGTGGTCGCCGCCGCCTACATCGCCGAGACCATCCGTGCCGGCATCGAGGCCGTTCCCAAGGGCCAGGTGGAAGCGGCCCGTTCGCTGGGCATGCGGCCGTCCTGGACCCTGGTGTCCGTAGTCCTTCCCCAGGCCTTCCGGATCATCACGCCGCCGCTGACCAATGAGCTGGTCATCCTCATCAAGGACACCTCGCTGCTGTTCATCGCCGGTATGGCGCTGGGAGACCGGGAACTGACCACCTTCGCCCGCGACTCTGTCTCGTCCCAGGCAAACGCGACGCCGCTGGTGCTCGCGGCGCTGATGTACCTGGTGATCACCCTCCCGCTGACCCAGCTGGTTGCCAAACTGGAACGCCATAACAAGAGAGGCCGATAAGCCATGGCCGCAACACCACGGACCGACGTACCCGCGATCGAGGTACGCGATCTGCACAAGTCCTTCGGGGACAACGAGGTGCTCAAGGGCATTGACTTCCATGTTGACCAGGGCGAGGTGGTCTGCGTGATCGGGCCTTCCGGTTCGGGCAAGTCCACGCTGCTGCGCTGCGTCAACCGGCTTGAGGAGCCCACCTCCGGGACCATCATCGTCGAGGGCGTCGACATCACCGACGAGGACACCGACCTGGACAAGGTCCGGACCCGCATCGGCATGGTGTTCCAGCAGTTCAACCTGTTTCCGCACCTGAACGTGCTGCGCAACCTGACGCTGGCGCAGATCCGCGCGAAAAAACGGGGCCGCGCCGAGGCGGAGGAGATCGCCCGGCGCAACCTTGCCAAGGTGGGGTTGGCGGAGAAGGCCGATGCCTTCCCGTCGCAGCTCTCGGGCGGCCAGCAGCAGCGCGTGGCCATTGCGCGGGCGCTGTCCATGGACCCGGACATGATGCTCTTCGACGAGCCCACCAGCGCACTGGACCCCGAGCTGGTCGGCGACGTGCTGGACGTCATGAAGCAGCTCGCCCGCGACGGCATGACCATGATGGTGGTCACCCACGAGATGGGCTTTGCCCGCGAGGTCGGCGACCGCGTGGTGTTCATGGACGGCGGCGTGGTGGTTGAGCAGGGCAAGCCGGAGGACGTCCTCGGAAACCCGCAGCACGAGCGGACCCAGGGCTTCCTCTCAAAGGTGCTCTGACCCGGAGCAGGACCCATTCCACATCCGGTTGGTGCGTGCAACAATGTACGCACCAACCAGCCTGGTCTCCCCTACCCCAGGAATCCCATGTCCGAGCCCGTTACCGCCGGACGTCCGCGCCTGAGGGCGCGGTTCGCCGCCGTCGTCGTTGTTTGTCTTTCCCTGCTTACCGGGCTGCTCACCGCGCCGCCGGCCACCGCCGCGCTCCCGGTCAGCGACCCCAACAACGTCCAGGTGCTGGTGACCAAGTCCCGGCCCCTGAACCCGCTGCGGTATGTCCCACCGGACCTCGTGGCCTACCCCGGCACCAGCTACCTGCTGCGGCGCGAGGTTTCAGGGCAGCTGCAGAACCTGTTCGCGGCCGCCCGGAATGCCGGTGCGCCGCTTGCCGTGGTGAGCGCCTACCGCTCCTATGACGAGCAGGCGTCGCTCTACAACTACTACGTGTCGCTCTACGGCCAGGCTGTCGCAGACACCATTTCCGCCCGCCCCGGGCACAGCGAGCACCAGACCGGGCTGGCGGTCGACGTCGGGAATGTGGACGGCTCCTGCGGGCTCGGCGCCTGCTTCGCCACCACGCCGGGCGGCCGCTGGGTGGCGGCCAACGCCTACCGGTACGGGTTCATCATCCGCTACCCGGACGGATACCAGTCCACCACCGGGTACACCTTCGAGCCGTGGCACCTGCGCTATGTCGGCCGGTCCGTGGCCACCGAGATGCGGACCCGCGGCATCCCCACCATGGAGCACTACTACAACGGCTCCAACCCGTCCATCAAGGACTCCGCGGACCTTGTGGCCGCCGATTCCACCGGCACGCTGTGGACCTACCCGCCGAACTACCTGAACGGGTTCCGCCCGCGCGCCCGCCTCGGCGCCGGATGGTCCAGCCTCAAGGCCGGCTTCACCACGGACTGGAACGCGGACGGCATCCAGGACATCCTCGCCCAGTGGAATGACGGACGGCTGACCCTGTACCGCGGCCTCGTCGGTGGAGGATTCCAGGCGCCCGTCGGCATCGGTCACGGCTGGGGTTCCTTCGAGATCTCCGTCGGAACGTGGGTGCGCGGAAGCCGCTTCCCGTCAGTGGTGGCGAAGGACGGAAGCGGCGGACTCTGGCACTACGCCAACCCCGCCGGTCTGGGATTGTCCACCGCCGCCCGGCTCGGGCACGGCTGGCAGGACCTGCGCATCACCCTCGCTGACTGGGACCGTGACGGCAACTCGGACCTCATGGCCGCCAGGCCCACCGGCGCACTGGTGCTGTACCGCACCAACGGAGCCGGTGCCTTTGTCAACGAGACCCGTCGCGTCATCGGCAACGGCTGGCAGTCGATGGACAGCCTCAAGGCCATCTCCGGCTTCCAGGGACCGGGCTCGTACGGGCTGCGGGCGCGCACGTCCACCGGGCAGCTGAGGTATTACCCGATGCCCGGCAACCGGTGGGGAACCGCGGCCTCGATCGGGCAGGGCTGGCAGACCTACCGGCTGTTCCACTGACCCGGCTCCAGGAAGCTGACCTGGCTGGGGGAGACTGACCGCCTTGGGGACACTGACCCACCTTACTGAGTACTCAGTGCCCGACGGCGGCCAGCACCGCCTGCTTCACACGCGCGTGGAAGCCGCGAAGCCCGGCGCGGTCGGTCCTGACCTCCAGGACCAAGCGGCCCGTGACCGGCTCCGCCAGTGCCGCATCCAGCTCGGCAGCGGTGCTGATGAGACGGTGCCGGACGCCGTAACCGGCAGCCAGCGCCGCCAGATCAGCCGAGTGCGGCGTACCGAAGAGGCGTTCGACGGCGGTGCCGTAGCGTTCCACCGTGGCCGGCTGGCCGTGCTCGAGCAGCCCGAAGATGCCGCCGCCGGCGTCGTTGAGGACAACCACCTGCAGGTCCGGCTCTTCCTCGCCGGGGCCCAGGAGGAGGCCGCCGGCGTCGTGCAGGAAGGTCAGGTCGCCGACCAGCAGCCGGGTGGGAATACCGGCGGCGAGCGCAATGCCGCCGGCCGTCGAGATGGAGCCGTCGATCCCGGCGAGCCCCCGGTTCGCGTACACCTCGAGCGGGTGCCAGTCTCCGGAGGCCATAAGGTCCACGTCCCGGATGGGGTTCGAGGACCCGAGCATGAGGTTGTCCGCCGTGTTCTCCCACACCGCGTCCGCCACGTGAAGACCGGTCAGGGCAGGTTCCTCGTCCAGCAGCAACTGCAGTGCGGCCTCGGCGCGGGCACCGGCCTCACGCCATTGCCGCAGCCAGCCGTCCGGTCCGCGCCCGGCGAAGGCCAGAAGCTCATCGAGCGTGCCGATCAGCCGCTCCGGGCGCCTGCCCTCCTCAAACCACGCCGGCTGTTCCGGGACGTACAGTGCCCTCTCGACATCCGTTCGGGCCAGCAGGGCGGCGACCGGACGTGACAATGTGGGCCGGCCGAAAACCACCACGCGCTCAATCCGTGGCCCGAACCCCTCGAGCAGCAACCGGTACGCGCCGATCACCGAGGAGCCGAACCGCGCGTTCGACGACGGCTCGGCCAGCAGCGGCAGGCTAAGATGCTGCGCGAACACCGCCGCCAGCTCCCCCGCACCGTCCCCGGCGACCACCACGGTACGCGCGGCTGCCCCGGAAGGGGGTGCCGCCGTCGTCGTACCCCGGTCTGGACCTGCGGAATCACCGCCTGTCATCCCGGATGCGGCGTGCACCCCAGCCTCGGACGTGACCTCGGCGTCGGTGTCGGTGGAAGGCATGGAGGGGACCAGCGGGTCGCGGAACGCCAGGTTCACCTGCACCGGACCGGCCGGCCCGTTGACGCCGCGCGACTCGGCAAGTGCACGCGCCAGGTAAGGCGATGGGTCGGTGCCCGCCGGGACGTCGACGGCGGCACGCACGTGCACCCCGAACAGGCCCGCCTGCCGGGTGGTCTGGTTGGCGCCGGTGCCGCGGAGCTCGTCCGGGCGGTCGGCGGAGAGCACCACGAGCGGCACAGCGGCGTGGTTGGCCTCCATCACCGCGGGGAGCAGTTCTCCGACGGCGGTGCCGGAGGTGGTGACGACGGCGGCGGGACGCTGGGAGCCCAGGGCCAACCCCAGCGCGGTGAACCCGGCCACCCGCTCGTCAACGCGGACGTGAATGCGGAGCTCGCCGCGTTCGGCTGCCTCGGCGAGCGCATACGCCAGCGGTGCGCTCCGGGAACCGGGAGCAAGAACGACGTCGGTGATTCCGGCTGTAGCGAGGGCGGCGGTCACGCGGCGGGCTGAGTCAGAGGAGTCCACCCCTCCATCCTCACACTGTTGTGTTGCACGTCCGTGATTTCACCCATGGTTCACCTTCTGGTCCTCATGCGGAAAGGTGGCGCTGACAGCCTCGGAATCGACCGTTCACCATCGGAAGGCTCCCTCCCATGACTCTCGAATCCCCCCGCCGTTTCCTGCCCATGCTCAACCATGTGAAGGGCAAGCGAAGCGCGGTTACCTGCGCGCTGAAGTGTGACAACGCGTGTGCCAAGGACGTCTGCAACCCGTCGAACAACAGCTACATGCGGGACATTGTTTCCGCGGAGTACTCCCGCCGCAACATCCTCGGCGTCGGCGCCGTCGGCGCCCTGACCCTGTTGCTCGGCGCCAATGCCGTAAACCAGGCACCCGGTGCCCAGGCCCAGGGACTCTCCCCCGCCGCCAGGGCCGGCGGACGCCTGCAGTTCTCCGCCATTGCTCCCGTGTCGGCGTCGGTCGATGAGTTCACAGTCCCGAAGACCTACTCCTGGGAGCCGGTCATCCGCTGGGGAGATCCCCTGTTCAGGGACACCCCGGATTTCGACATCAACAACCAGACCCCCGAGTCACAGGCCGGCCAGTTCGGGTACAACAACGACTACCTGGACATCCTTCCGCTGGATGAGAAGAACACCCGGGCAGTGCTCGTTGCCAACAATGAATACACCAATGAGAGCATCATGTTCCCGCCGAGCATGGATCCGGCCACCGTCCGCGCCATCGCAAAGAACGCCCATGGGATGAGCGTCGTGGAACTCGAACGCAAGGCCGAAGGGTTCCCCTGGAAGTACGTGCGCGGCGCCAAACTGAACCGCCGCATCACCATGTCCACGCCGTTCACGCTGTCCGGGCCGGTAGCCGGTTCCGACCTCGTCAAGACGGCAGCGGATTCCGAGGGACGCACCGTTCTCGGTACGTTGAACAACTGCGCCGGCGGCACCACCCCCTGGGGCACCATCCTCTCCGGCGAGGAAAACTTCAACGGCTACTTCAAGGTGACCGCGCCCACGGCCGCACAGCGCCGTTACGGACTCACCAATTCCAACCCCGGCCGGGGCTGGCACCTCGACGAGCAGCGCTTCGACGCGTCCACCGAAGAGTACAGGAACGAGCCGAACCGTTTCGGCTACATCGTCGAGCTCGACCCGATGGATCCCACCTCCACCCCGGTCAAGCACACCGCCATGGGCCGGTTCAAGCACGAGGGCGCCAACGTCCGGGTGAACGCCGATGGCCGGGTAGTGGCCTACATGGGCGACGACGAGCGCTTCGACTACCTGTACAAGTTCGTGTCGCGTGACAAGTACATCGAGGGCAACCGGGCACACAACAAGACCCTGATGGCCAACGGTGACCTCTTCGTGGCGCGTTTCCGCGGCAACTCGGAGTCCGAGATCGACGGTTCCGGCGCAGTCCCCACCGACGGCGCATTCGACGGAAGCGGCGAGTGGATCCCGCTGACCCGAAACGGCCGGAGCGCGGTTCCGGGCATGAGCACCGAGGAAGTCCTTGTCCACACCCGGCTCGCAGCGGACGCAGTCAGCCCCACCAAAATGGACCGTCCCGAGGACGTGGAGCCCAACCCTGTCACCGGCAGGATCTACGTGGCCTGCACCAACAACTCCAACCGCGGCGTCGGCTCCAACACTCCGGCGGACGAGGCCAACCCGCGCACGCAGAACCGCGACGGCCACATCATCGAGATCACCGAAACCAACAACGACGCCACTGCGGCAACGTTCAACTGGAACCTCCTGATGGTCTGCGGTGATCCTGCGCAGGGTGACGTCACCTACTTCAGCGGTTACCCGGTGGATCAGGTCTCCCCGATCTCCTGCCCGGATAACGTGGCGTTCGATTCAGCGGGCAACCTCTGGATCTCCACCGACGGCGCGCCCTCGGGCATCGGCTACAACGACGGCCTGTTCAAGGTCCAGCTTGAGGGAGCGGACCGCGGCAAGGTGGAGCAGTTCCTGTCCGTCCCGCGCGACGCCGAAACCTGCGGCCCCGTCATCCACGACCAGGAAGGCATGGTCTTTGTTGCTGTGCAGCACCCGGGCGAGGACGGCATCTGGGGCAACAACACCTCGCTGTTCCCCTACGACGGAACCCCGGCACCCCGCCCGTCGGTGGTCCAGGTGTTCCGCGGCAAGAACGGTAACGGCCTGCGGAAGTAACCCCTTCCGCAGATGCGGCCGGAGGTGCGCAACGGCGCACCTCCGGCCTTTCGCTTTACAGGGCCGCGGCCACCCGCTCCAGCCGTTCCAGCCACCACCGGGTGCGGTCCGCCGGAGCGGCGAAGCGCTCCAGAAGCTCCTCCGAAACCGGCACCGGGCGCACCGCCAGCCAACCGGCGTCGGGCAGTAACGGCGCAGGAGACACGTCGCCGTCCATCAGTGACAGGGTGGCCAGTCCGCAGGCGTAGGGCAGGTCGGGAAGCGCGGCGGCGAGCGCCACCCCCGCGCTGATTCCCACCGACGAGTCCAGGGCGGAACTGACGACGGCGGGAAGCCCGGCCTGCGCCACAATGTCCAGTGCGCACCGGACCCCGCCCAGCGGTGCCACCTTCACCACAAGCAGGTCCGCCGCGTCTTCCCGGGCCACCCGCAGCGGATCCTCCGCCTTGCGGACGCTCTCATCCGCGGCGATCAGGACGGGCAGTCCGCGCCGCTGCACCTCCAGCCGCACGGCGCGCAGATCGCTGACCGCCATGACCGGCTGTTCCGCGTATTCAAGCCGGTAGGGAGCCAGCGCCTCCAGCGCCGAGAGGGCTTCGGTCACGTTCCAGCCGCCGTTGGCGTCGATGCGCAGGTTGGCCGCGGGCAGCAGGCGGCGCACTTCGGCGACGCGCGCGACGTCGTCGTCCAGCGACTGCCCGCGCTCGGCCACCTTGATTTTCACCGCGGTGACCGCACCGAAACGGGCAAGGACAGGTTCGACGCCGGCCGCCGCCACCGCGGGGACGGTCGCGTTCACGGGGACGCGGCTGCGCACCGGCGTCGGGAATCCCTCCCAGGCGGCCTCCACCGCGGCGCGCAGCCAGGCCGCTGCCTCGGCGTCGTCGTACTCCGGGAAGGGGGCGAACTCGCCCCAGCCCGCCGGTCCGCACAGCAGCAGCACCTCGCGGTGGGTCACCGAGCGGAAGCGGACCCGCATGGGCAGGGAGACGACGCGCGCGGAGGCCAGCAGTTCCTCGGTGGTGGGGTGCTCCATCCGCCCAGCGTACGCGGAAGCGGCCTGCGGCCCGCGGCCTGCGGCCTGCAGACGAGTCAAGCCGATACCGGAACCTTTACGCAGTTGTGACAGTGTTAAACGCGTGAGCACCCAGCACTCGACCAAGAAACACCGCTTTTCCACGGCCGCACGGCACCCCGTGCTGTTTGTCCTTGGAGCCATCGGCTGCTTCCTGGCGTTGGGGTGGACGTACTGGGCTTTCGTCCGGACCACCACCGGCCAGTTCGCGGATGAATCTGCGTGGGCCGAAGCGGGGATTGCAGCGCCGGACACCCAGGGCCCGTTCCTCCGCTTTCTCGACAGCCTGCCCGTGATCTCGGTGTTCATTGCGGCCGCCGTGATCCTGTTCGTCACCCTGGGACGACGGCGGTGGGCCGCCGCCGCCATAGCTCTCGGCACGATCGTCGGCGCCAACCTCACCACCCAGGTGCTGAAGAACCTCCTCTTCGACCGGCCCGACCGGGGCGTACCCACGCTCGACTTCAATTCGCTTCCCTCCGGCCACACGACGCTCGCCGCCTCCGCCGCGGCTGCGATCTTCCTGGTCGTCTCGCCCCGCTGGCGGCCCCTTGCCGCGGCAGCCGGAGGCACCTACTCCGTCCTGGCGGGAGCGGCGACCTTCATCAACCTGTGGCACCGGCCTGCGGACGTGGTCGCCGCGTTCCTCGTGGTGGGGGCGTGGACCCTGATCGGCGGTCTCCTGATCATGCGGAACGGCAGCCGCTGGAACGTGTGGGACGGTTTCGGCGAGTTCTGGGCCGCGTCACGGGTGTGGCTGGCGCTGTGCTGGGTCCCGGGCCTGATCGGGCTGGCCCTGTCGCTGGGTTTGTACGTCTACGTGCAGCTGAGCGGCCCGGCTCCCGTGCCCGGTACGGCCGGTGTGCCGCTGTTCTTCTGGTCCGGGCTTTCGCTCATTGTCGGCGTGGGCTACACGCTCAGCGCGACGGCCTGCTGGCTGTTCGGCTGGCAGGCGCGGCTGTATGGCCCGGACTCCGCCTAGGGGCGGTCCGTCCGCGCCGGGCGCCGCGGCACCCACCGCCACAGGACAAGCGCCCCCAGCAGGCCCAGCACACCGGTAGCCCAGATCCCACCCGCCAAGGATGCCACTGCGGTCACCGCCGACACCGTTCCGGGACCGGCCATGGTCCCGATGTCCGTGAGCAGCCGCCAGAGCCCCAGGAACTGCGGGCGGCCGGGCGTGGGCGAGAAGTCGGCGCCGAGCGTCATGACAATCCCTGACCCGATGCCGTTGCCGAAACCGATCAGCAGGGCCACCGCCAGCAGGCTCGGTGCGTCCCCTGTCAGGGGCAGCAGGAGCAGAGCCGCCCCCATGATCAGCATGCAGGGAACGGCGACCCACCGCCTGCCATATAAGTCCATCACCTTTCCCGCCGGGTAGAAGATGAGCATGTCGATGGCGCCGGAGAGGCCGTAGATGAGTGCCGTCGTCGTCGGGTCCAGACCGATCTCCTGTGCCCAGAGCGGAAGCACGGCCTGCCGGGTGGCCCGTACCGCCGCAATCAGGAGCACGCCCACTCCCACAGTCCCGAGGACCGGGGCGTGGCTGCGGACAATCCTCCTCATGGTGGGCGGGGCAACCGCGGCGGCGGCCGTTGCCGGCGAGGTGCGGCGGGCTCCCAGCTCTGGAACCTGGATGCTCAGGATGGAGGCAAGAAGGGTGGCTCCGGCACCCACCCAGTAGGCGCCGTCGAGTCCGAGGACACTCATTGCGAGCGCTCCCGCGAACGGGCCGAGGAAGACGCCGATGCGGGTCACCCCGCCCAGGGTCGAGAGCGCGCGGGCCCGGAAGTGCAGGGGCACGGCCTCGGTGAGGTAGCTCTGGCGGGCAAGGCCGAACACCGCTCCGGCCATCCCGATCATGAAGATGGCCGCCGCGAACACCGCCAGGCTGGTTGCGGACAGCGCCAGGATCATCGCGGCGGAGCACCACAAGGATGCGCCGACCAGCGCCCAGCGCTCGCCGAAACGGGAGGTGATCAGGGTGGCCGGAACGTTGGTGACCAGCGATCCGATGCCGGTGAGGGTAAGGACCAGCGCGGCGGTTGCCACATCGGCGCCCAGCTCGGTGGCCGAGAGCACGATGACGGGGACGATCGATCCGGTGGCTGCGCCGTAGAGGAGCGACGGACCGTAGGCGCCGACTGCGATCTTCCGAAGACTGAACGGTTCCTGGCGCACCGTTCAACGCTAGCGCAGAGGAGCGTCCTTCCGCGGCACCAGGAAGAAGCCGACGATCGCGAGGACTCCGGCGATTCCCTCGGCCACCGCGCTCACGGTCTTCTCGAAGAACCACAGCGGCTCATACATTGCCGGGATGGGACCGACCTGCGGAAGCTGGATGTACACGGAGAGTACGACGGCGGCGAACGCCGAGAGCGCCACCACCGCGGCGATGGCATAGGACAGGCGGCTCCCACGGACCAGCACATAAAGCCCTGCGAGGATGGCCGCGGCGGCCTGGATCCGGAAGAGATTCCCGCCGCCGATGCCGTCCGGATACGCCTGCTGATATTGCGGCGCGAGGACAAAGTGGACGTACGCGTCGACGGCGAGCCCCAGCGCAATGAGTATGCGAAGGCCCATCATCAGCGGGGCCGAGCGTCCGTGCGCTACGGGCCCGTGTGCTGCGGCGCTAGCCATCACTGCTCACCGTCAGGGTCCCCGTCATGTTCGGGTGATAGGTGCAGATGAAGGGGTAGTCGCCCGGTTCCGACGGTGCGGTGAAGGTGGTGGTCTCGCCGCCTCCGACGATGGCGTCGAAGTCCTCTGTCTCGGTGGTCGTCACCGTATGGGGTGCAGTGTCTTCATTGATCACGGTGATCTCGGCGCCGGCGGGCACAGAGTCGGGCATCTCGTACTCGAAGTTGCGGATGGTGATGACGATTTCCTCGGCCGGTGCCTCCTCGGCTGGTTCCGAGGCCGCCCACGACGCCGTCTCTTCCGCCGTTGCCTCAGGCTCTGCGGCGGTTGTTTCGGCGGCGCTTGTTTCAGCCGGCGGGGCTTCGCTGGTTGGTTCTCCACCGGACCCACAACCAGCCAGTCCGGCCAGGGCTGCTGCGAGCACAAGGCCAAGCGCGCTGCGTGGGATGTTCATGGTGGTCCCCTCACTGCCGGCTACCAGTCTTCACCCAGCCATCCCTGCGAGGATTACCGTGGAAGATTATGCCGAAAGAGTACACCCGCGAGAGGCTCACATGACCGCCGTTCCAAGGAATCCACAGGATCTTCACGTGGTGCTCCTAGGAATCGACGGCGCAGGCAAAACCACGTCCGCCCGTTCGGTGATCCGGGCGCTGCAGCAGCAGGGCATCGAGGGCGCACTGTACCGCAATCCGGGCGGGCGGCGCACGCTCGACCACTGGGCTGCCCGTCACGCACCCACGGCCGAAGCGCTGCTTGGTCCCCACCGCCTGGACGCGCTGGAGAGCACCCTCCGTGTGCTGGCCGTGCTGCGTTCAACACTGCAGGCACGACGACGACGCGGCGTGGTCCTCTTCGACCGCCACCTGCAGTGCCAGCTGGCGCTGCGTCACGTGCGCGGGCTTCCGGCGGGGGTTGTGCTGCCGTGGCTGCTGCGTGTGCTGCCTCAGCCCGATCTTGTGGTGTATGTGAGCGTCGATCCAGAGACCGCGCAGGGCCGCATCGCTGCACGGAACACCGACACCGAAAGCCTGGAATTCCTTACTGCGCTGGACGCCGCCTACCGGCAGCTCTCCGGGTTCGGGGAGTATGCCGTCGTCGATGCGGAGGGGACGGAAGCGGATACCGCAGCCGGTCTCCTCGCGCTGATTGAGGCGAGGCTCCGGCCTGGCGTTCAGTCCCGGTCAGCTCCTGCCGGGCTGGCGCTCCAGCCACTTCCAGTGGGCGAGGGTGCGCAGGCGTGTCAGTAGTGCACGGGACTGCTCGGGGCCGTAGGGCAGGATGGGAATCGCCTTGGTCATGTCCACCGAGGCCTCGTCCATGGCGGTCTTGGTGACCCGGACGGCGCTGCGCATCTTGTTCAGCTGGGTGTCCACAAAATCGACATCCACCGCGGCGCCATGCCCGGGGACGTAGACGTCGTAGAGGTCGTCCAGGGCGGAGATCTTGCCGAGCGTCCGGATCCATTCCGTTGGGAAGGAGTCCTCGAAGCCCGGGTCTGCGCCTTCCTCCACCAGGTCTCCGGTGAACAGCACGTTGCCGGCGCCGACCAGGAGGTCGTTGTCCGTGTGGCCATGGCCCAGATGGAACAGCGTGACTGAAATACCGCCGAGATCCAGGTCCACCGGTGATCCGGAAACGTGCCTGTTCGCGGGATGGAGGGCCGTATGCTCACCGTCGCCGGCTGCCATGGCCGGCTCCATCCCGGCCACCTGGGCCCGCTGGGCGTCCCCGCTTTCGCTGACGACGGCGGCGCAGCGTCCGGTTGCCCAGAAATCCTCAACGCCGTGGGCAGCGAAATACGCGTTGCCGAAGACATGATCGAAATGCGAGTGGGTGTTCACTACGGAGAGAGGCAGGTCGGTCAGCTGCCGCACCGCGTCGAGGATCTGCGCGGCCTGCACCGGCCCGGCGCCGGTGTCAATCACCAGCGCGCGTTCCGATCCGACCACCAGTCCGGTGTTCACACCGAAGGGATCGCTCTGAAGTTTCCACACGCGGTCCCCCAGCTGCTGCCAGGGGTGGGACTGCTGATCGACGCTTGGCTCAGGCATGTGTTCCTCTCTTTGCGGCTGGCTCTTAGCCTATCGGCAGGGCAGCGGTGCGAGTGGTTGGGTCCCGGGATCAATGGCGGGATGAGCCGCTCAGATCGAGTGCCGCCGAGATAGCAGCACACTCCAATCGCCCGTGCGCTGATCCCGCCCTCGTCGCATTGGGTAGCGTGCGGCCTTTATGCACACCGACCTTCACGCGGTGCTTCCCGCGGGATCGCAAATCGGAGACGTGCGCTGGACGTTCGGCTTACGCGGCCTTTGGCGGAGTGTTGTTCTCGTGATCTGCGAAGTCACTGTGTCTGGACTCAGTCACTAAAAAGTGCCTCGAGTGGGGCAAAGGGCACGATTCCCTGCGCCTTGACCAGCAATTCCGCGTCGATGGTGACGAGGGCGTCGGCCTGCAGTTTCGCGACAGCCAGATATTCGGCGTCATAGGTTGATCCCCAGCGCTGCTCGCGGGCGATCCTCCAAGCCGTACGGCGGGATACTCTGTCGCCTAGCAATCGCATTTTCATTTCCGTCACCCGCTCATGCCGTTGAAGAGCTTCGTCCTCCGAAATTCGCCCCTGTTGGACGGCTTCGAATAAAAGCGAGAGCGACTGGGAACGGATCAGGTTAGGTGCCACGAGTTGGTGCTTTACATCGGCTCCGAAGTTGTCTGCGACGAGATGCAGGAGCGTTGGAGCGTCGATCGCATATCGCGTCATGGAACCAACCTTAGTTGAGCCGGATTAGCTGTCTTGGGATCAGTAGATGTACTCGCGAGCACTCTCAGCCGTGTGCTCATTGAAGAGGCGCTCCATAGCCGTGGTTCCGGACTCGACGCGGTCAGAGCTGCCACTCATTTGTTCGTGTTCTGATCTCTTGAATCATCGGATCGGCGAGATCGAGGCGCTCGATGATGACCATTGGGTCACTCATGAGCAGGCCGAGCTCGCGCGTGAGTGGAACGGAGATTCCCCAGGCAGTTGCGAACCCAACGTCCGAATAGAAGTCGTCATCTTTCGGATTTCTGATTAGGCTGACCGGCGAGTCACATGTGATGAGCGAACGCCTCTCGAACCGAACAAGGGACCAAGGTCGCGTCGCGAGATGCTCTGCCGTGTCGACCATGTGCGAGATGTGGGCTGCGACGGAGATTGTGATCGACGGGCCGCCGGGCTGAGTGGCCTCAGCCCAGATGCGCTGTTCTTGGTCCGCAGTCGCGTCGAAACCTTGGTTCTCCTTGATCCATCTCTTGCCGTTCCTCCGGCCACCGGCGCCCACCTCAACCCGAACCATCTTCGCTTGCAGCCGCTCGATCGTCTTGCGCGTGTCAGGTCCGCGCACCGCTTGCAGCGCCAGGTAGAAAGACACCCTGCCGCGATCCTCCTCAGAGAGAGGTAACTCTCGCCGCCTTCCATGCGTCTGATGATCCCGATGACGTCCCCTTCAACGCCACTCAAAATCTTCTCGAAGCCGTCCGGCTACTCTGCACCTGGGATCGTATGGAAGTGCGTCCGCGCCGCAACGTTTCTGACCGATGTGGTGAACGCCGAGCGAATTCGATCGAGCGGGACAGCCGTGATGGGTTCCTTGACGGTCGCAAATCCACGTAGGTACCCCTGCGGCACGTAGTGATGAAGCTTCGACGTGTTCCCATTTCCCATAATTAGATAGTTGCAGGCTCTACCGACGGGCCGCGCTTGCCGACCCACCGGTGCGACCCTCAATCGCCCTGAAGTAATATCCGCCGGACAACGGGAGCGGTGATGGATCCGTGCCGGGAAGCGTCCTTGGAGCTGTTGCGGCGGGAGTTGAGGAAGGACGCTGGAGTGCAGCTATAAAGCTGCAACGGCGAGGTGCGTTGTCCGGTTGACGGCGGCGTAGTGCCGCGGCGAAAGTCGAGGTCGTCCGATGATGGTGCAGTACACACCGGTGCCGACACACGTATGAGGACCTTGGATCAGCTGGCCGGGCCCCATCGGTGCGGGGACCTGCCGTCATTGGGCACAAACCGCCAATTGTCGGTTAGTGCTCTGCTATGACGGCGAGAACGGGTGGGTCGGTAACGTTCCTGTTCGCCGGTAGGTTCACTCAGAGAGCTGGCCGTGCACGCCGATGGCCCGCTCCCACCGGAGTGAAAGGGGCCATCGGCGCTTCAATCGGTTGGCGTGTTCTATTGGGCGATGGTGAATCCGCCCCAGCCGCTACCGATCTGAGTGCGGGTTCCGGAGAACGTTCCGGTGCCGCTGCCGCGGTAGAGCCAGAGGGCTCCTGCGCTGTCCCTGGCGACAATGTCGGCGCGGGTGTCAGCGGTACCCCAGGCACCCGGGCCGATCAGGTGGAAGCCGTTCCAGCCGGTACCTATCTGCGCCGAGCCGGCGAAGGTGCCAGTCCCGGAGCCGCGGTAGAGGCTCAGCGTTCCGGTGGAGTTTCGAGCGATAACGTCCGAGCGGCCGTCACCATTGAAGTCGCCCGTGCTGACCAGGGAGGTGAATCCTCCCCAGCCGCTGCCCGGTTGGGTGCGGGTACCGAAGCCACTCGCCCCGTTTCCTGGGTAGAGGAAGAGTGCACCGGAGGCGTCGCGGACTAGAAGGTCAGCCCGGCGGTCGCCGTTGAAGTCACCCGGGGTGATGAAGGAGTTGAAGGCGTTCCAGTTGGTTCCCGTGGCGATCTGTACGCCTGCATTGATCCTGCCGGTGCCGGTTCCGGCGTAGAGCCAGAGCCGCCCGGACGTGTCGCGGGCCAGGACATCGGAGCGTCCGTCATTGTTCAGGTCGCCGGGTTGCAGGATGGTGTTCATGATGCCCCAGCCGGTACCCATCTGAATCCGGGTGCCGAAACCACCGGTTGACGTGGATGGGTACATCCACAAGGTCCCAGCACCGTCGCGTGCCACGAGGTCCGGTCGCCCGTCGCCGTTCATGTCCTTCTGCCGTGCGATCGTAGCCGGAGGAGGAGGCGTCGTCGCGGTGCCGATCTGCCAGGTGTGCGAACCGTTTGTGCTCAGGTTACCTGCGGTGTCGGTGGCTCGGACGTTGAACGTGTAAGTACCGTTCACCTGGGCATCATAGGCATGAGGCGAGGTGCATGCACGCCAGACTGAGTTCGTCGGCAGTAACTGGCACTCGAACGTGGCTGAGGCCTCACCGCTGAATGTGAAGGACGGCGTATTGCTTGCAGTCGGGTTCGACGGCGTGCTCTGGAACGTCGGGGCAAGCGGAGCGGTTGTGTCCACCGTCATCTGTAAAGTCCCGGAAGTAGCCGCTGCACCGGTGGTCGCGTCGGTCACGATGCGGGCCTGAATCCGGTACGCACCGCCAGTCAGCGGCGTCGTGGGAGTCAGGGTATAGGCGCCGGCTGCCGAGGCTACAGCGGTAACACCCGTCGGAGCATCGTTGATCACAAGCTCAACAGTCGCCCCCGCTGTGGCCGTGCCCGAGAAGGTTGGCGTGGTGTCGTTGGTGATGTTGTCGGCGCTGGAGCGGCCGGTGTCGCTGAGGTTGTCGAGGTTCGGGGTCGACGGGGCTCCGTCGACAACATTAGCGATCAGGCCCTGCACCGTGAAGAGGTTGGTGGTCACGTTGACTCCGGGGCCAACCACGGTGACAGAGTTGTTGCCGGAGGGCGCACCGGTAACGGTCCGCGCCGTGTTGATGTCGCCGATGGTGCCTGCCGGTGCAGTGGTCTGCCGCAGGAACGTCGCGGTGCTGCCCACGGCGAAGTCGCCGAGGAATGCTGCTCCCACTCTGTTCCAATCGCAGGGAGTCTCGAGACAGCCATTATCGATTGTCGTATTGATGATGCCCGCGGCGTCCGCCCTAAGAACATGGGTTCCGTACGGGTGGGTAATGGTGTAATCAGCGTTTGCCTGGAGTCCGTCAAAGCGGAACCGAAGCCGACCGAATCCGATCTGGTCACCGGGAATCACCGCTTCGTTTGCGTGGGCGGCCTCAAGGGCCGCCTCGTACGACCCAATAGCGCCGACTGTTGCTGCAGCCTGGAACCAGAATGACTCGTCCGGGAAGTTATCCGGATAAGAGGCCGGAAGCTCCGGGTTCGGCGGCTCGGACAGGCAACCACGGCCAGCCTCGTAGCACAGCGCGAGCTTGATAGTGCCATCGTCGTACCATTCCGGATAGCCATGCAGTGTGCTGATAGGACCTGTACCAGCGGTGGCGGCCCGGCCGGGCGAGGCTGCCAGGGGTGCAAGCGCCGCGACCAGCATGACGCTTGCAAGAACGGAGGCCGTGACTTTCTTGGGTTGATGAATGCGGCGTCCCTTCGGGGGACCACCCGCATAGTGAAAACTGGACATTTCAGAGCTCCCTTTGTGAGACCGAAACCTTGCTTACTATCCGCTTCGGTAGCACAAAGGGTGCGTCGCGCTCCTTGTGCATTCCTTGTGAACCCAACAGAGGGTCATTCCCAAAACATTTTCTATGCCGGTCGCATCCCGTACTCCTACACGGGAGCAGCATGATTTCGGAGGCGGGCTCCGGCAGCCGGATAATTTCGGCGCTAGGCTGGCGTCATCCAGCCTCGGATAACCGAGGCTTGTATCTGGGAAGTCCTTGAATGGGCTCGCCAACCAAGGGAACCGCGACCTTTTGTTTGCATCATCTGGGCTGTAGAAGCTGGTGGGTCAACCAGGATCTTGCTAGGTGTGCTTGATTGGCCTAACAGTCGCCGCGAATCCGGTCAGGCCAGCCAGCGCCACCAGCGTGACTGCTCCGGTACTGGTTCCGGTTCCGCCTCCTCGCCAAGGGCCCGCGCAGCCTCGACGATGTCGTCCGCGGTGAGCGTCATTACGGCCTCACGATCGAGCGCGTCGAGACTTTTTTCTCGTCGAGCGACAATCGCAGTGCCTGGCGGTTGAGCGTCTGTTCGAACAGCGTGCGCGCGAACCGCGCATTGCCGGAGTCTTCGCCCGTGTGGACCCCAGTGAGGATACGGCGCAGCATCTGGTCCGCACCCGGCTCCAGCATGTACTCGTGCTGGGCCAGCATTTGGTGGAAGATCGTTTGAAGTGCGTCGACTGAGTAGTCGGGGAATGTGATTTCGCGGGCGAACCGGGAGCGCAGCCCGGGGTTCGAGAGCAAGAAGGACTCCATCAACCGCGGGTACCCGGCCACAATCACGACCAGGCGGTGGCGGTGGTCCTCCATCCGCTTGAGCAAGACCTCGATCGCCTCGGGGCCGAAGTCCATTCGGCCGTCCTCCGGTGCCAGCGAGTAGGCCTCATCGATGAACAGGACTCCGTCCAGCGCACGCCGAATCACCCGATCCGTCTTGAGAGCGGTCGCGCCGACGTACTGCCCCACCAGGCCCGAACGGTCCACCTCGATCAGGTGCCCCTTCTGCAGCAGACCTACCGCGCGGTACATCTCGGCCAGGAGTCGCGCAACTGTGGTCTTGCCCGTGCCCGGGTTTCCGAGGAAGACCAGATGCTGTGATGTGGCCACCTCGGGCAGGCCGTGCGCCTTACGGCGGGCCTGAACCTGGAGCAGAGCGACGAGGGCCCGCACCTGTTCCTTCACTGTCTCCAGTCCGACCAGTGCGTCGAGCTCGGCCTGCACCTCGGACAGGGGCCGGGTCGGTCCGGGCCTCGAACCGAGAAGATCACCGACCAGGTCGTCGACGCGCTCCGAACCGGGCAGCTTGAGCTGATCGGTCAGATGGCCGATAGTTTCGCGCAGGTCGTCGAGCGGATTGCGGCTGACCGCCATGTATCCACTGTAGTACTCGATTCCCTACCGGAGCGGGGTTTGCTTCCACCAGAATCAACCCTCATGGTCGTAGTTCTCGCGCGGCAGAGGCCGTCCCTGTTGGAGAATGCGGCCAGTGACGTCGAGGCCGCTACTGGCATCTCGGAGCTCCTCGCCGCCACGACTGCCCTTAGGATTCCTCGTTCGCCCCGATGGAGGGAGCTTGCTTCGGCCTATCCTTCACCGTGTTCCGGCCGCACGGCGAGGGATCGCTTCTGAGAATCAGTCAACGACCGTGAGGACTCGGATAGCTCGTTCAAACAATCCTGCAGCCACGGCTTCAAGAGCAGCCCTATGATCGGCGCTTCGCTCCTTCGGCGATGGAACCTGGCGAACAACATCCTCATTGCCAACACTCACGATGCCGCCCCAGTTCTCGGCGTCAGAATCCAGCGCTGAAACAGTGCCCGTGGACCAACCATGCTTATCGGATTTTCCACGAGAAATATGCGCGCTCAGGATGAAGGTTTTGACTTCCCCTGACGGCTGCTTGATCGGCGCGTGAATGATCTGGGTCAGACTGACACCGTACTGCGCGCGTTCAAACTGGGTATCTACAATTTTGTAGTCGCTCATCGGGTCATTCTCTCCCAATCTCATGGTCAGGCAACTCGAAAGGGGGTGGTGAGGGAACCGACGAGTGGGTGGCGGCATCGCTCGTTATGCACCACACGGATCGATGGAGGAGGCTCGTGGTGCAGATAAATGAACCCTCCCAACGGTATCCAATGGTCTCGGCATGACTAAGAATGCATACTGGACTAGGACCGCCCTCTCAAGGAGGATCGATCAATGAATCGAACGAATGCGTCATGGTCGGACCCCGCATCTCCGGTCTTCGGCGCCCTGTCCACTGCTGTGGCGGGCGTACTCCCGCTGATTGACCCGTCCAAGTTGAACAACACGCAGCGCCGTACCGTGCACGCCGCCTCAGCAGTGCTGACGGGCGTCTACGCGGCCGTCATCGTAGGTGGCAGGAACAGGCGGATGATGCCGTTGAAGGTTGCCACCGGGCTTGCAGCAACAGGTGCAGCCCTGCGCTTCGCGGACGCGGGGGACACGTTCGATGCCCACCTGGAACAGAAGTTGCGGCAGGCAGGATCCAGGTATCCTCGCGTGTGGATGGCGGTGGGCGCAGCGGCGCTCACGTTCGCCGGGCACCTGGGCGACCGGGCTGCCAGCCGTACGCAGCTTTTCGAGCCCATGGCGATCGACCAGCGGGAGCGGCTCCGTTCACCTGGAGCCGCCGTCTGCTCCCTGGTGGAAGGCCTCCTGGGGGCAACTGACTGGTTAGGGGCCGATGCGCTGCATGCACAGTTGCACGCGGCCCGGGAGGTCTACTGGGATGGCGGGTTTACCTCGGTGGTTCACTTCAGGGTGCCCGACGAATTGCCGCGCGCTGTGCCGCACGAACAGGTGTTCCCCGTCCGCGGACAGTTCTCGGGCCCGGACGGGACACCCCTTCGCCTGTTCCTGCAGATATCGGACGGCAAGCTCGACTACCTCGGCGTGGAGCCTGCGAACCCGGAGGATGCCGATCATTTCGACGATCTCATCGACGAATGGCCCGAGCCCTCGGAAATTACCTACGTGCTCGACGATCCGGACGGAACGACGGCACCCCTCCCGGGCTGATCAGGGCCTTCGTGGGGTCGCCGAAACAGCGGCTCGGCCTCATATTGCGCATGTAGACGCCTCGTCAGGCCGAGAGTTTTCAGACCAGTCCACCCCCACCACGTCCACCGTGATGGCGCTGCCCGGTATCGTCCGCCGTCAGCTTCACATCTTTTTCCCTGAGCTGGCCAAGGGCCAGAGAGATCAACAGTGACAGTGCGACGATGGCGGCACCTTCGAGGAAGGTGATCCTCGATAGAGCCCAGACCGTGAAGCCGATAAAGACCGCGGAGATGACAGCCGCAGTGATGATTATCCTCATTGTTCCCCCTAGGAGCATCCTGCCATGGAGCGTTCCGGGCCGAACCATTTCCCGAATGACTCAGTCGGGACCCGTCGGCCAGCGGACGCCGTTGTATGGCGGGAGAAAGTCGGCTCATAGGTAGGATCCGATGAATGATGCTCTCCTACACACTGTTGAGCGACACGGCCTCGCGGTCTTGCGTGGCTAGTTCCTGCCGTGTTGCGAGGATGAATGCATGCGGAAGGAATCTGACATGCGGGATCGTCTTCGTCAGTCTTTTCGATGGCGAGGAGACCGGACCGATCCGGACTTCAGAGCTGATGTCACCGGGTGGTGGCGGAGTCCAGACACGCTCTTGTCGCTCGGTCCAAGCCTAGGTGCGCTCTTCCCGGACTCGACACCGACCGTCGTCATGGGTACCGAGTCTCATGGAACCTTACTCGGCGTCCTCACGGCGCAGCATCTAGGTATCGGCTTCGCGGAAGTACGGAAAGACCCTGGGCGAGCGGCCGACAGCGATGCCTGGTGGGAGACGTCGACCGGACCTGACTACCTCAACCGAAGCTTGCGACTCGGGCTGCGCCGCTCATTGTTGAAGGCTGGGGACAGGGTCCTCTTCGTGGACGATTGGATTGCCACCGGTGCTCAGGCAGAAGCGTGCCATTCGCTCGTCGAGATGAGTGGTGCTGCCTGGATCGGCGCTGCGGTCGTCGTCGATGGGGTTGAGAGAACCCCTTTGCGGCGGAAGCTCCAGCTCAGATCGATACTCAACGTTCGGGAGCTCTAATCCAGCGGGCTCCCACCACTTCCCGCCCGTGCCAGCGGGCTCCCACAACCGGATCACATTGCCCTCGGGCTCTACTGTTCCGTTGCATTTCGAAGAATAGTAGCGATCTCTTGGAAGCCCAGGGACGCGGCCTGCTGCAAGGGCGTCAGACCATCTCCCTGGGAGGGGAGTCTCACGTCGGCGCCGCCTTCGATGAGCAGCTGCACGGTCTCCACGTACCGGGGCGAGCCATCGCCAAAGATGATCGCCTCGTTCAATGCCGTCCACCCCGGGTTGTTGACGTGGTTGACATCCACCTCGGTCTCCAGCAGCCTACGCACCACGTCCGCATGGCCGCGCTCCGCGGCGCGGATCAGGGCGGTGCCGTTGAAACTGTCGAGAGCGTGGACGTCCGCACCGTTGCTCAAAGTCATCTCCAGCAGCTCGAGGTAGCCCTCACTCGCTGCGATGAGAAAAGCGCTCTGTTGGGTTTCGTCCTCGTAGTTGACGTCGGCACCGGCCTCGATGAGCCGGCTGGCTTCGGCGACGTTGTTCTCCCAGGCAGCGTTGATCAGATTCTGATTCAGCACGGTCAGTTCTTCCGGCGTGAGCGGGTTGGGAGTAGGCGATGGGCTGCTCGGCGAGACTTCCGGAGCGGACTCCACGGCTCGCGGCGACGGGCTCGGTGTGCTTGACGGGCTCGCGGACCCTGAAGGCGTCTGTTGCGTCGGACCGGTCACCTCGCCGTTGTCACTGCACCCCGTTATCAGCAGCAGTACGGCAAGGAGACCACCCTGTACGAGCACCCTCACCGGGACGCCTGCCCCGGGACCACCGAGGTGGCACAAAAGAACTTCATTGGGACCATTCCCATGCCTGCCAGCATACTCGTGCCAGAAAGGGCACGCTGATGGGCGCGGCGGGCCATCCGCAATTGGATGACCCGCCGCCACCGAGCACTTGGACAGTGGACCCGCGCGCCGCTAAAGATCAGCCAGGACACCGCCCGGATTCTCGACCGCATCAGCGACATAGCGCAGGAACCCGCCCGCCACGCCGCCGTCGCACACGCGGTGGTCGAAGGTCAGCGTCAGCTCCGTCACCTTGCGCACCGCGAGTTCGCCGTTGACCACCCACGGCCGGTCGATGATCCGGCCCAGTCCCAGAATCGCCGCCTCCGGGTGGTTGATGATCGCAGCGCTTCCGTCCACTCCGAAGACCCCGTAGTTGTTCAGCGTGAACGTGCCGGAGGTAAGGTCCGCCGGAGTCGCCTTGCCCTCGCGTGCGAGTGCGGCGAGGCGCCGGATCTCCGCATCCAGTTCCCGGGCACTCATCCGGTCAGCCCGCTGCACTGCCGGCACCAGAAGACCGCGGTCGGTCTGGGCGGCGATGCCCAGGTTCACGCCGTCGAACGTGAGGATCTCCTGGCTACTGTCTTCCCGCTCGACGATGCGAGTGTTCAGTTCCGGGTACCGGGCCAGCCCGGCGAGCGCAAACCGGGCCACGAAGGCCAGCAGTCCCGGAGTGGTGTCCGGCTGCCGGCGTTTCAGATCGGCCCGCAGCTCCACCAGAGCCGTCGCATCCACGTCCACCCAGACGGTGGCTTCGGGGATTTCTCGGCGGCTGCGGGTCATTGCCTCGGCCACTGCCTTGCGTACGCCCCGCACGGGGACGCGCCCGGTGATCTGCAGGCCGCTGCGACGGTCGGCTTCGGCGCGGGTCTCGGTAGCGGTCTCTCCGGAATCCGTCGGCGCCGGCGCCTCTGCCGACGTTCCGAGGGCACGCTCGACGTCGCGGCGCAAGATCATGCCGTCAGCGCCGCTACCTTCAAGCGAGTGGAGATCGAGCCCGGCGTCCCGGGCCAGCTTGCGCACCAGCGGTGAGATGCAGAATACTGCCCGTCGGCCGTCGTCGGGCTTGGGCTGGTCCGGTGTGCCGGCAGCGGTCGCGGCCCCGCCTCGGCGCTGCCTGGTCCGTCCGCCCGTTCCGGTTCCCGGCGTGCCGTAGCCGATCAGGACGTTGCCTGAGCCGGTGCCGGATTCCGCTTCGGGCTCCCCGGCCGCCGGAGCTGCGGCTAACTGCTCGTCGGTGGGGACGGTGACTCCGGCACGCTCCTCGTCCCGGTAGGCCTCGGCTTCCGGGTCGGCTGCAGCATCCGGAGATGACGGTTCAGCTGCCGCAGCGCCGGGCGGCGTCACTGAGATCAGCGGCGCACCGACGTTGATGGTGGTTCCGGCCTCGCCGTGCAGCTGGGTCACGACGCCGGCAAAGGGCGAGGGAACCACCACCATCGACTTCGCAGTCTCCACCTCGGCAACGGGCTGGTCCACGGTAACGGTGTCGCCCTCGGCAACAAGCCAGTTCACCAGCTCGGCCTCGGTCAGCCCCTCACCGAGGTCCGGAAGCAGGAACACCTTCACGGAGGGGCTCGTTGTCACGGCGCTCATGCGTCCTCCCACTGAAGTTCGTCGACGGTGTCCAGGATCCGGTCAACGCTGGGCAGGAAATAGTGCTCCAGCTTCGGTGAGGGGTAGGGAATATCAAACCCCGTCACGCGCCGCACGGGAGCGGCCAGCGAATGGAAGCAGCGCTCCTGGACGCGGGCAACAATCTCGGACGCGACGGAGGCGAAGCCGGGCGCTTCCGCGATGACCACGGCGCGGCCGGTCTTCCGCACGCTGGCGCTGACCGTCTCGTCGTCGAACGGAACGATGGAACGCACGTCAATGACCTCGAGGCTGCGCCCCTCGGAGGCGGCAGCTTCAGCCGCGGCGAGCGCGGTGGGCACGGAGGGACCGTAGGCAATGAGGGTGGCATCAGTTCCGGAGCGGGCAACGACGGCGAGGCCCACCGCTGAACCGGTGGCGGCGTCGTCGTCGGCTTCCTTCCGCAGTTCCGCCAGGTCGAGGGTCTCCTTGGACCAGTAGAGCTTCTTCGGCTCGAGGAACACCACGGGATCGGGGAAGCGGATGGCTGCGCGGAGCATCAGGTAGGCATCGCGCACGGTTGCCGGCGCGAGCACGGTGAGGCCGGGCGTGTGCGCGTAGTACGACTCCGAGGAATCGCAGTGGTGCTCCACTCCCCCGATGCCGCCCGCATACGGGATCCGGATGACCAGCGGCAGCTTGACCCTGCCCCTGGTCCGGTTGGGCATCTTCGCGACGTGGCTGACCACCTGCTCGAACGCCGGGTACGCGAAGGCGTCGAACTGCATTTCGACGACGGGGCGCATGCCGTTCATTGCCATGCCCACCGCCATGCCCATGATGCCGGACTCCGCCAGGGGCGTGTCGAAGCAGCGTTCCTCGCCGAAGCGGGCGGTGAGCCCGTCGGTGATCCGGAAAACTCCGCCGAGCGGGCCTACGTCCTCACCGAACATGATGACCGAGGGATCGGCCTCCATTGCATCGGCCAGCGCGGTGTTCAGCGCCTTGGCGAAGGTCAGCGGCTGGGGCCCTGCCGGGGGTGCGGCCGTTTCGGCGGCGTCCGACCGGACTGCTGTCTCAGTCATCGCTACGCACCTTCCCGTGAGAGCTCGTCCGCCAGCAGGGCGGCCTGTTCGCGCAGCTGGCTTGTCTTCTCGGTATAGACGTACTCGAAGAGGTCAGCCGGGTTGATGTCCGGGTCTGAGTTCAATCCGTCGCGGAGGGTCGTGGCGGTCTGTTCGGCGGCGTCGGCGATGTCCCGCTCTACATCAGCGTTGAGCAGGTTCAGGTTCCCGAGGTAGGTGCGCATCCGGGTGATCGGGTCCCTGGGAACCCACTTCTCGACGTCGGACTGTGAGCGGTACCGGGACGGATCGTCCGCGTTGGTGTGGGCCTGCATGCGGTAGGTGTGGGCCTCCACGAGGGCCGGGCCACCGCCGTCGCGTGCCCGGTCGACCGCCTTGCCGAGGACGGACAGCATGGCCGCAAGGTCATTGCCGTCCACACGCTCACCGGGCATGCCGTAGCCGATTGCCTTGTGGGCCAGGGAGGGAGCCACGCTTTGGTGCTTCAGCGGCACGGAGATGGCGTACTCGTTGTTCTGGACGAGGAAGACCACCGGCACGTGGAACACTGCGGCGAAGTTGAGCGCTTCGTGGAAGTCGCCCTCGCTGGTGGCGCCGTCCCCGCAGAGCGCCAGCACCACGGTGTTCTCGCCGCGCAGCTTGGCTGCATGGGCTACGCCGACGGCGTGCAGCAGCTGGGTGGCCAGCGGTGTTGCCTGGGTGGCGGTCTTGTGTTCATGCGGGTCATACCCGGAATGCCAGTCGCCCCGCAGCAGCGTCAGCACTTCGAGGGGATCCACTCCGCGGGTAATCACCGCCACGGTGTCCCGGTAGGTCGGAAACAGCCAGTCGTCTTTTTCCAGAACGACGGCGGCAGCCACCTGGCACGCTTCCTGCCCGTGTGAGGAGGGGTAGACAGCCATCCGGCCCTGACGGACCAGTGCATTGGCCTGCTCGTTGATCCGGCGGCCGATGACCAGCTTCCGGTAGGCAGCAAGGAGCTCGTCGCCGTCGGGCAGGGGGTAGCGGTCGTTGTGGACGTGCTCTCCCTGCGGGTCCACAAGCTGGACCGGCTGGGCGGACGGAAGCATGTACTCCTCCGCCGTGGGGCCCACATCGATGCTGCGGTCCTGGCCGGTGCGCTTCATGGACCCGCCGTACTGGTTGCCGGCGGAGCTCCCGGTTGAAATGCTCATGCTGCCTCCTCAGCCGTTCCGACAATGAGGGACGGCTTCTCTGCCCGACGCTTCCCGACCCGCAGGCCGGATAGCGATATCTGTTGCTCAATTATGCGTTTGTCCACGGTTTCGTATCCACAGATGCGCACTATCGTGGAAGAATGAAACCGAGATAGGCATTTCGGCAGACGAATTGCCGATGTGAGCTGGATAACTAATAAGGGTGTAGACAGATGGCGGAGCAACCCCTCGACGACGTCGACCGCAAGATCCTGGCCGAGCTCACCCGGGACGGCCGGCTCTCGGTAACGGCGGTGGCGGAAAACGTCCACATTTCCCGCGCGCACGCCTACTCACGGATTGCGCGGCTGACGGAAACCGGGGTGCTGACCAAGTTCACCGCGCTGATCGACCCGATCAAGGCCGGCCTCAGGTCCTCGGCCTACGTGACACTGAAGGTCCGCCAGCACTCATGGCGGGAGCTAAGGGAGCAGCTGCGGGCGATCCCGGAGGTGCACCACATTGCGCTGGTCGGCGGGGACTTCGACGTCATCCTCCTGGTGCGCGCCGAAGACAATGTGGATCTGCGGCGGGTGATCTTCGACCAGCTGCAGTCCATGCCCGGGGTGCTGGACACGCAGACCTTCCTGGTGTTCGAGGACATGGACACCCGCTAGCGCTTTTTCCCACGCGCGTGTCCCCGGTCAGGGTTCTCCACGCAGCACGTCAACGTGCACGTGGTCGAGATGGCGGAGGATATCGTTGCCGGGATCCGGGGCTTCATAGTTGTGCCATCCGCCGCGGGCCAGGTGCGCGCTCCAGAACAGGTCATCGAAGATGACGTACTGGATGTCCAGCTCCTCGGCATGCGCCACCAGCCAGTGAGCCAGAATCCAGCCCTGACGCCGGTTTTCCTCGCTCACCGGCCGGAAGAAGATGTCAATGGCCCGACCGTCGTAATGGGTCGAGTCCGCTCCGTGGCCCTGATCGACCCCGCCTGGGGCAAACCCGCCCAGGCTCTGGTCGCCGAACACGCCGGCCATCTCCTTCCGCAGCCGTTCAGCGCGCGGCGTCAGGCCCGTGGCGGTGGGTTCCTGTTGCTGCAGGTCGCCCGCAGCCGATCCGCGGCAGCTCAGGCTGGGGCCGGCGTCATCAGGCGGTCCGTCGGCCAGTCGCTGCAGCACTGCCTGGTCGATACCGGAAATGTCCGGGGCCTCGAGCCCGCGGGCGAGGAGCGCGACTGCCGTGGTGGCCAGCCGGGCCTCATCCCGGTCAAGCCCGATTTCCCCCTCGGAAGTCTCGACGGTGCATTCGGTCAGTGCCGGTAGCAGGCCGCTCCCGGCGCGAAGGCCGGCCGACAAGCCGGATCCGGAGAACACCGCAGTGGAGGCCAGCCCGAGAAGCAGCAGGCCCACCAGCAACCAACCCACTTTTCGCACGGTAACCTTCCAGCTGCAACAGAGGAACTGGAAACCTTAACTCTTGGCCCTCGATGGTGGTTCCTGCGCCGTTCGTCGCAAATAACTACCAAAGCTCTTTAAAACTGTTGACCATAACTCGGGACAACTTTAGGCTTCATCCACTGGATAAAAGATTTATTTCACAATACGGAATATGGTCAGAGAGGACCACGTTTTGGATAATCTTGCTGTACTCAGCCTCCTAGCATTAGCTCCAATTCTCATCGTCGGCGTACTGCTTGCCGGATTCCGCTGGCCCGCAAAGTATGCGATGCCCGTGGGCTACGTCGTCGCAGTCCTCGTTGCCTTGTTCGTTTGGCAAATGGACTTCACGGGAATCCTTGCAGCCTCCCTCGAAGGCCTGATCACGGCCGCCACACTGCTCTATATCGTGTTCGGCGCCCTGTTGCTCTTGTCGACCCTGACAATCGGCGGCGCGATGGCGACCATCCGGGCCGGTTTTGACAATATCTCCGCGGACCGGCGTGTGCAGGCCATCATCATCGGTTGGCTCTTCGGCTCGTTCATTGAAGGTGCTTCGGGATTCGGGACTCCCGCCGCCGTCGTCGCGCCGTTGCTGCTGGCGATGGGTTTTCCTGCGATGGCAGCTGTCATGGTCGGCCTGATCATCCAGAGCACGCCGGTAAGCTTCGGCGCGGTCGGCACTCCAATCATTGTCGGCGTCGGTAACGGACTGGGCGGAGATCCCGCAGTCGCAGAACGGATATCCGTCCTTGGCTTGACGATGCCGGAATTCGTTGCCTCCATTGGGTTCCAGGTCGCGGCGATCCACGCGACCGTCGGGCTGCTCATTCCGCTGATCCTGGTCTGCATGCTGACCGGGTTCTTCGGACCTGAGCGCCGGTTCCGTGACGGACTCGCGATCTGGCCGTTTGCGCTGTATTCCTCACTGGCCATGACCGTTCCCTACGTACTCGTTGCGCGGTTCCTCGGACCGGAGTTCCCATCGCTCTTCGGTGGTCTGATCGGGTTGACGCTGGTGATGTTCACGTCGAGCCGGGGATTCCTCATGCCCAAGGAAACCTTCGATTTCGGCCCGAGGTCCTCCTGGTCCGATCGTTGGATGGGAACGATAGAGCCAAGCAAGGCAACCGACGTTTCCACGCACATGAGCATCGTGCGCGCCTGGGCGCCCTATGTCCTGATGGCTACGCTGCTGGTTGCAACACGGGTAATTCCATCGCTGAAGACCTACCTCACCGGCATCGCCATTCCCTTCGAGAACATCCTTGGAACCGGCATCACCACCTCGGTACAGCCCTTCTATTCGCCGGCCTTCCTACTGATCCTCGCCTCGGTCTTCGCCTACCTGCTGCACCGCATGAATGGTGCGCAGATCGCACAAACAGTAAAGATCTCCGGTAGGCAACTCGCAGGAACCGCCGTCGCCCTGCTGTTCGCAGTTCCCCTCGTGCGGGTGCTGATCCAGTCCGGACCGGACCTCAACGCCTCAGGACTTTCCAGCATGCCGGTAACGCTCGCGGAGGGTGCCGCGGCGCTGACCGGCAGTTCCTGGCCGGCCATCGCACCCTGGATCGGAGCGCTCGGAGCTTTCGTTGCCGGCTCCAACACTGTCTCGAACCTGACGTTCGCCCAGTTCCAGTTCTCCACCGGCAATGCCATCGGCGTGCCCCCCGAGCAGGTCGTTGCTGCGCAGGCCGTCGGTGGTGCCGGCGGAAACCCAGTGGCGATTCACAACATCGTTGCCGCCGCCGCCACGGTGGGCCTGCTGGGCAGGGAGGGAGACCTCCTGCGGAAGACCGTGCTGGTCACCATCTACTACTCATTCACTGCCGGAGCGGTAGCTTTTGTCTTCATCCACGGAATCGGCCTGAACCTCGGAACCGTGATGCTCGTGGCACTCGTTACAGGACTGGCTTTCCTGGCCCGCTGGATGATTCGGCAGAAGCCGGCCTTCCCTGGTGCAGTGCCTGCAGAGGAAAAGGACGTTGCAGTGCTTGCAGAGGAAAAGGACCCGGCCTGACGAAGAACAAATGCCCCTGGGACCGCCTACGGTCACGAGGGACGGCTCAGGTAAGAAACACCAAATAAAAGGACGGTAGCGAAGGCTACCGTCCTTTTATTTGGAGCGATGAATTCAGATGGCCTTGCCCGGGTTCAGGATTCCATCGGGATCCAGCGCGTCCTTGATGATTCGATGCACGTCCATCGACACCTCGCCAAGCTCGGGTAGCAGCCAATCCCGCTTGAGAAGCCCGACGCCGTGCTCCCCGGTCAACGTTCCGCCGAGACGCTTCGCGAGGTGGAACATCTCGCCCAGTGCAACCTTCGCAGGCCCCTCGGTCACCGAATCCTCCTCATTGAGAACAAGCATCGGATGCAGGTTGCCGTCAGATGCGTGAACCACGGTGAAAATCCGGACCCCGGTCCTTGCCGTTATGTCCTCGAGGCCCAGCGCCACTTCTGCGAGGCGGCCCCGGGGTACTCCGATATCGCCGATGGACACCCGGCCCAGCTTTTCAAGGGAGGGGATCGCCTCACGGCGGGCCATGAGAAGGCGGTCTGCTTCCTCGGCGTCTGCGGCTTTTTCGAAGGAGGTGGCGAAGGGCTTGATGGCTTCAATGAGGACGTCCTGTTCAAGGTAGGCTCCGAACCCGTCGGTTTGTGCGAGGAGGAATGCCCCGCCGCGGCTTCGGTAGTCGGTACCCAGTGCCATGTCCACAGCCTCGAGGGTTTGCCCGTCGATCAGTTCCAGGAGCGACGGTTGGATTCGTGCGGCGATGACGGCTGACGCTGCAGCAGCGGCCGTGGCGAAATCCGGGAAAAAGGCTGCCACCGTCGCAGTAGAGACGGGGAGCGGGCGGAGGCGCAGTGTCGCTTCAACCACCACTCCAAGCGTTCCTTCGGAACCCGTTATCAGGGCGTTGAGATCGTATCCGGTAACCCCCTTGAGCGTTTCACGGCCTGTCCTCAACGTCCTGCCGTCCGCAAGGACCACCTGCAGGGCCAGCACGGCCTCCCGGGTAACGCCGTATTTCGCGCACCGCATCCCTCCGGCATTGGTTGCAATATTCCCGCCTATCGAACATATGGCGGTACTGGCAGGGTCCGGCGCGTAGAAGAGACCGTATTCGCCTGCGGCGGCATTCAGTTCAGCATTGAGGACGCCCGGCTGGACAACCGCGAGCTGCTCCACCGGGTCGATCCGGAGGATGCTGTTCATCCGGGACAGATCAAGGACAATTTCGCCTGATCTCGCCGATGCGCCGGCGGCAAGACCTGTCCCTGCTCCACGCGTCACAACCGGCGTACGGTTGGCGGCGGCAAGGCGCATGGTCGTCACGACGTCGTCGGCCGACTCGGCGAAGACAACGCCGTCCGGAGCAGAGGCGGAGACGTAGCCCGACCTGTCGGTACTCGCCCTCCACCTGTCCGCTTCCGAGACGGAAGCGTGGCGTAAGCCCTCAAGAACCCTGGCAGTCGAACTGGCTTGAACCGTCATCTCACAAAACTCCTTCGTCATGCGTAAACATCCTGCAGCGAGCCTCGGCGCTCTATGTGATTTCGCAATGTGAGAAAAAACTTTTGCAGGATAATAAACACTACTTTTGAGAAGAGGAGGGGTCAACGGATTATGGGTTTCCTCGATGAGGAGCGGCAACCATGAGGCGAACGGTGGCCCCTGTGAGATAAACGGCCGCAGGCATGGAACTCGCGTGGAAGAGACCGCTGTCGGGCCATCATTGCCTGCCTGAGGATTGACGCCTGCCTGAGGATTGACGTTGACAGCGACGCCCCCGGTGGTTAGGTTCGTCCTACTGGTAAATTTTTTCCACATTATGAGAACTCGAAGGACAAGCCGTATGCCAAATTATTTGGAGACCAGCGGACTAAGCGTTGCCGAAGAGCTGTACACCTTTGTCCGCGAGGAAGCGCTGCCCGGTACGGGGATCAAAGAGCAAGCATTTTGGGCGGGTGCAGCCGAGCTCATCCGGGAATTCTCGCCCCGGATCCGCGAACTTCTGGCAACCCGTGACCGGATACAGCAGCAAATCGACGAGTACCACCGCTCCCGCGGTACGGAGGCCCTGGATCCGGACGAGTACGAGAAGTTCCTCCGGTCGATCGGCTATCTGGTGGAGGAGCCCGGGGACTTCAGCATCTCCACCGACGGGGTCGACCCGGAGATCGCCACCGTGTCCGGGCCCCAGCTGGTGGTCCCCCTGCTCAACGCGCGCTTCGCAGCGAACGCTGCCAATGCCCGCTGGGGTTCACTGTATGACGCACTCTATGGCACAGACGCCATCGACCAGGCCGAGGGCCGCGAGCTCACCTCCAGCTACAATCCGGTCCGTGGAGCCGCCGTCGTGGCACAGGGGCGGCAGTTCCTGAACGACCACTTCGAGCTGGCCAACGGATCCCACGCAGACGTCACCGGCTACCGGGTCTCGGACGGCAGCCTTGTGGCAGAGACCGCTTCAGGCACAACCGGCCTGGCGGAGCCGGACCAGTTCGCAGGGTACCGGGGCTCCGCAGACCTGCCGGAAGCTCTGCTGCTCCGCCACCACGGGTTGCACATCGAGATCCAGATCGATCGTCAGCACCCGATCGGCTCGGGAGATCCGGCCGGCGTCAAGGACATCGTGCTGGAATCCGCTATCACCACCATCATGGACCTCGAGGACTCCGTTGCCGCGGTCGATGCCCCGGACAAGGTGGCGGGTTACCGCAACTGGCTGCAGCTCATGCAGGGCACCCTGACCGCCGACATCGAAAAGGGCGGCCAAACTTTCACCCGCCGGCTCAACGAGGACCGCGTATACACGGCAGCGGATGGATCAGAACTGACTTTGCCTGGCCGCTCACTGCTTCTCATCCGCCAGGTCGGCCACCTCATGACCAGCGACGCGGTACTGGATTCAGCCGGCACTCCGGTGCCTGAGGAAATCCTTGACGCCCTCTTCACCGGCCTTGGCTCGCTGCACGACCTGCGCGGCCCGAACGCCGGCCGCAACTCACGCGCGGGCTCGGTGTATGTGGTGAAGCCGAAGATGCACGGCCCTGCTGAAGTTGCCGTGGCGTGCGCCCTGCTAGCGGGAGCCGAGGGCGTCCTGGGCCTTGACCCGCGCACCCTGAAAATCGGCATCATGGACGAAGAACGCCGTACTTCCGCCAATCTGAAAGCCTGTATCTGGGAGGCGCGGGAACGCGTCGCCTTCATCAACACGGGATTCCTGGACCGTACCGGCGATGAGATCCACACCTCCATGCTCGCAGGCCCGATGGTCCGCAAAGCCGACATGCGTAACTCCAGCTGGATCGCGGCCTACGAGGATGCCAACGTCGACATCGGTCTGGAATGCGGGTTCGGAGGTCGGGCCCAGATCGGCAAGGGCATGTGGGCAGCTCCTGACAACATGGCGGACATGCTCGTCCAGAAGGTCGCCCACCCACGTGCCGGGGCTGACTGCGCCTGGGTTCCCTCCCCCACCGCGGCAACGCTGCACGCCATCCACTACCACGAGGTGGATGTGGATGCCCGGCAGTCCGAGCTCACCGGAAAGCGCCGATCAACGCTGCGGCAGCTTCTCACCATCCCTGTCGGCGACCCGGCCGACTGGACTGACGAGGACCGGCGCAACGAGCTGGACAACAACATCCAGAGCACCCTCGGCTATATTGTGCGCTGGGTGAACGACGGCGTCGGCTGTTCCAAGGTTCCGGACCTTTCCGGCACGGCACTCATGGAAGACCGCGCCACCTGCCGCATCAGCTCACAGCACGTTGCCAACTGGCTTATGCACGGCATTGTGAGCAGGGACGATGTTGAGGCGTCACTGCAAAGGATGGCCGCGATAGTCGATGAACAGAACAGCTCTGACCCCGGGTACACACCCATGGCGCCCGGCTTTGACACCGAGGCATTCCTGGCTGCGCGGGAGCTGGTTCTCGAGGGCGCCGCTCAACCCTCCGGGTACACCGAACCTGTCCTGCACAGCCGCCGTGCCTTGCGCAAGCAGGCTATCCCCGACAACCTGACAAGGAACACACTATGAGTCTGACCTACGCGCTCGCCCAGTCCATCATCACCGACGCCCTGGCGGCAGGGCAGCAGCACGGTTTCAAGCCGCTGACCGTCGTCGTGCTCGACGCCGGCGGCCACGTCATCGCCGCCGCACGCCAGGACGGCGCCTCGAACAACCGTTTTGAAATCGCACAGGGCAAGGCGTACGGTGCGTTGGCCCTGGGCATGGGTTCGCGTGCCATCATGGAGCGGGCCGAGCAGCAGGCCTACTTCATCGCAGCTGCAACTGCCACACTGGGTGGCCGGCTGATCCCGGTACCCGGTGGCGTCCTGATTCGGGACAGCGACGGCATCATCCAGGGTGCCGTGGGAATCAGCGGTGACAGCTCCGACAACGACGAGACTGCGGCGTCGACGGCGATTGAAGCTTCCGGCCTGACGGCACAGGTGGACTGACTACTGCCGCTTCATGCAGGGCCGGGGAGGCGTACGTCTCCCCGGCCCTGCCTGCTTCTGTTGAGTGACGGAGCTGTGTTCGCGGACATCACATAGCGAAGAAGAAGATGGCCGGGATGCCCGCCGTACTGGAAAGTGACATCCCGTTCTGAATGTCACCGTCCCCCATGAGGCCCCCACGACAGGCGTCCCGACCACCTGTCCCAGTAAATGCCACGAAAAGACAAAATGTGGTCCCCTGGCGGAAATTACGCCGTATTGAGTTCAAACCGTTGCACAACCGGTTTCCCGGGTGTAATAAACGAGGCACTAACCCCGGAAAACCGGCGGCCGCTTCTCCTGGAAGGCCCGGAACCCTTCGGCGTAATCGGTGCTGCTGCACAGTTCACCCTGGGCGTGGTTCTCCTCCGTCACGGAGTCCCAGAGTCCCAACCTCCGGTCACGGATGGAGGCAACAAGTTCCTTCGACGCCCGGAAGGCTCCGGTGGCGCCCTCAGCTACGCGTTCAACCGTGGATCTCGTGGACGCGAGCAGTTCCGCCGCTGGGAAGACCCTGCTGAAGAGCCCCCCGGCGACGGCGTCGGCGCCGCTCATCAGGTCCGCTGTGTAGATCAGGTCGAGCGTCCGGTGCGCGCCCAGGCGCTCCGTGAACAGCCAGTGGCCGCCGGAGTCCAGTGTTGCGCCCAGCTTGGCGAAGGGTGAACCGATTTTGGCGGAATCAGCAACGTAGACCACATCCGTGGCGATCAGGAGCCCGAGGCCCACGCCGAGGCAAGCACCGTGCGCAGCTGCGAAGGTGGGGGCCGGGAACGCCGCCATCTTCTTCAGCAGCGGGGTGACGAGCCCGTCCAGGTAGGCAACGGCGTCGTCGGTTTCAGGATCGACGCCGGAGATGTCCCGTCCCGCGCAGAAAGCCCTGCCCTCACCGCGCAGCAGCAGCGCACGGACGCGGCCGTCCGCTGCAGCGGAGGCGGCGTCGTCGTACGCTGCGGACAGCTCAGCGAGCGCGTCCTCGTTGAGGGAATTGAGCTTCCCCGGCGCGTTGAGGACTATCTCGGCGACGTTGTTCTCGATGGTCAGGTCGATCATGCAAGCGCTCCTCTTCTTCTTCTGAAGTTTTTGTCGCCTATCTGCTGTTATGAGCGTGCGAAAACAGCAGAACGGCGACAAAAACTTCCCGCGTTAGGCGACTCGGGTCAGGCGTCGTAGTCGACGGTGACTTCGGGGCTGGTGGGCCTGGACTGGCACGTCAGGACGTACCCCTTGGCGAGCTCGTCCGGCTCCAGCGCGTAGTTCTCCTCCATGTCGACCGTTCCGCTGACCACCTTGGCCCGGCAGGTGCCGCATACCCCGCCTGCGCACGCAAACGGCACGTCGGGACGCACCCGCAACGCGGCGTTCAGGATGGACTCACGCGCGTGAGTGGGGCTTGAGACGGTGCCCTGCAGCCCGTCGAGGTTGAAGTTGATGGAGAAGACGTCGTCGCCCTCCGCCTCCTTGACCGGCCGGCCGATCTGCCCCTCCGGCTTGGTGGGCTCACCCGTGGTGAAGAGCTCGAACCGGATCTTCTCCGGCGGAACTCCCCGCTCGGCGAGGGTGTCGCGGCAGAGTTGGACCAGCTCGAAGGGTCCACAGAGGAACCACTCGTCCACCTCTTCGGTACGGATGACGCTGGTCAGCATGGTCTGCAGCTTCCCGGCGTCAATGCGTCCGCTCAGCAGCGGGGAAATGCGCTGCTCGCGGGACAGCACGTGATGGAGCGCGAACCTGGCCGGATAGCGGTCCTTCAGGTCGGCGAGCTCCTCGAGGAACATCACGTCCATCGACGCCTTGTTCGCGTAGATCAGGTCAAAGCGTACCGCCGGGTCGGCTGCCAGGACCGAGCGCGCAATGGCGATGACCGGAGTGATGCCCGAGCCCGCGGCAACGGCCACGAAGGAGTGCTCCGTGCTGGTGTCGATGCTCTCCGGGTTGTTCAACCCGGTCATGGGGTGCTTCGAGATGAACTGACCCATGGGGCTCATCACATCGAGCTTGTCGCCCGCCTTGAGGAACTCGTTGGCCCAGGTCGAGAAGGTCCCGCCGAGGTCTTTCTTGATGGCCACCCGGATTTCCCCGGGCTGCGGCTCCGCGCAGATCGAGTAGCTCCGGCGCACTTCCTTGGGCTCACCGTCGACGTCGAGCGTGGTGCGCAGGGCGACATACTGTCCGGGCACGTAGTCGAAGCGGCCGGCCAGCTCCTCGGGGACAGCGAACGTCACCTCGATCGCGTCTTCCGTCAGCCGGCGCACCTCGGCGACGGTCAGTTCATGGAAAGCGGTCCGCCGCTTCGTGGAGGGCGCCAGTTTCACTGCCATTAGTGCACCTTGAAGTAGTCGAAGGGCTCCCTGCAGTCCTGGCAGACGTAGAGCGCCTTGCAGGACGTGGAGCCGAAGCGGGTGAGCTCACGGGTGTTCAACGATGAGCACTGGGGGCACTTCACGCTCAGGCCGACGCTCACTTTTCCGGCGGCCGCCTTGCCCGTGGGCGGGGCGATGCCGTATTCCTCGAGCTTTGCCTTGCCCTCCGGGCTCATCCAGTCCGTGGTCCAGGCCGGTGCGAGGACCAGGGCAACCCGCACGTCCGCGTACCCCTGCGTTGCCAGGGCAGTGATGACGTCGTCGCGGATGGCATCCATGGCCGGGCACCCCGAGTAGGTGGGGGTGATCGTGACGGTGACGGCGCCGTCGTCGTCAATGTCCACCGCGCGGAGGACACCGAGATCCTCGATGGTGAGTACCGGAATTTCGGGATCCGCAACGGTGGCAGCGATCTCCCAGACGGCGGCCTCGGACGCGGTCCGGGACGGGTGCAGGGTGGTCACCATGTTGCCCCCGGATGTTCCCGGGCGAGGACCTGCATTTCGGCCAGCAGGTAGCCGAGGTGCTCGCTGTGCTCGCCGCGCCGGCCGCCGCCGACTGCCGCAGGTACCTCGGGGACCTCCAGGTCAGCCTCCGCGAAGAGGCCGTGGATCTCCGCATCGAAGGACTCCCGCAGCGAGGACGGCAGAACCGCAGTCCCCTCAAGCTCCTTCACGAGGCTGTCATCCTCAAAGAGCTCCCCGACATACGGCCAGGTGAGGATCAGCCCCTCGATCATCCGGCGCCGGGATTCCTCGGTGCCCAGGGCGAGGCGCAGCACCCACTGGCGGGCGTGGTCGCGGTGGTAGTCCACTTCCTTCACTGCCTTCGCGGCGATGGCCGCGAGCGTAGCGTCAGACGAACTGACCAGCCGGGAATACAGGGCGAACTGGTACTGCGAAACCACGAGCTGCCGCGCGATGGTCCGCGCAAAGTCGCCGTTGGGCTGCTCCACCAGGTGGGTGGAGCGGAACTCGTCCTCCCCGCGGAAGTACGCGAGGTCATCCTCGGTCTTGTCCCAGGCCCGCGCGGCGTAGGTGAGGAATGACCGGGCGTGCCCGATCTGGTCCAGGGCAATATTGCCCAAGGCTACGTCTTCCTCGAGCTCAGGAGCCCGCGAGATCCACCAGCCAAGGCGCTGGGCGAGGATCAGGGCATCATCGCCCAGGCGCAGGGCGTACTCGGCGACGGCCTCGCTGGGGCGGACATCCGAGGCCGCAATGTCCTCCGGCCGCAGCGCGTTGCCCGGAGTGATGCGGGTGGCGCTCGCGTTCGACTCGCTCACAGGTGCTTCACTCCCTCGCTCTTGGTGTAGTAGGTGGCATGCCGGTAGTCCTTCCCCTGCGGGGACTCGAAGAACTGGCCCTTGGCATCGGGATCGCTGGTGATAATGGCCGACGCCGGCACCACCCAGAGGCTCACACCCTCGTTGCGCCGGGTGTACAGATCGCGGGCGTTGCGGACGGCCATGTCCGCGTCTGGTGCGTGCAGCGATCCGGCGTGGACGTGGCTGAGCCCGCGCGAAGACCGCACGAAGACTTCCCACAGCGGCCACGGCTCGGCCGTGGGGTGGCCCGGCTGTTCCGCGCTGGGGGCCTTGGCGCCGTCGTCGCCTGTCTGTGATCCGCCGACCATTTATGCCGCCTCTTTCAGTTCGTTGCGCTTTGCTGCCTGCTTTGCGGCGTAAGCCGCAGCCGCCTCGCGGACCCAGGCGCCGTCGTCGTGCGCTGCACGCCGCCGCTCCAGGCGCTGGGCGTTGCACGGTCCACGGCCTGCAAGCACTTCCTTGAATTCGTTCCAGTCCAGCGGGCCGTGCTCCCACTTGCCCGTTTCCTCGTTGAAGCGGATCTGGTCATCCGGGAGGGTGAGACCGAGGACCTTGACCTGCTCCACGATCATGCCGACAAAGCGCGAGCGCAGCTCGTCATTGGAGAAGCGCTTGATGTTCCAGGCCATCGACTGCTTGGAGTTGGGTGAGTCATCATCCGGAGGGCCGAACATCATGAGGCTCGGCGCGTACCAGCGGTTCACGGCGTCCTGCGCCATTTTCTTCTGCGCTTCGGTGCCGTTGGACAGCTCCAGCAGGATCTCGAAACCCTGGCGCTGGTGGAAGGACTCTTCCTTGCAGATGCGGACCATCGCGCGGCCGTACGGGCCGTAGGACGCCCGGCACAGCGGAACCTGGTTGGCGATCGCCGCGCCGTCAACCAGCCAGCCGATGGCGCCCATGTCAGCCCAGGTGCGCGCCGGGTAGTTGAAGATACTGGAGTAGCGCGCCTTGCCTGCGATGAGGTCCTCAGTCATGGTGTCGCGGCTGGTGCCGAGGGTCTCCGCAGCCGAGTAGAGGTAGAGACCGTGCCCGGCTTCATCCTGGACCTTGGCCATGAGGATGGCCTTGCGCTTCAGACTGGGGGCGCGGCTGATCCAGTTCGCTTCGGGCTGCATACCGATGATCTCGGAGTGCGCGTGCTGGGAGATCTGCCGGGTAAGGGTCTTGCGGTAGGCCTCCGGCATCCAGTCACGGGGTTCGATGCGGGAGTCTTCGGCGATCAGCCGGTCGAACTGTTCCTGCTCCGCGGTCAGGTCCTGCGGAGTGTCAGTCGCGGTTGTCATGATGGTCACCTCACTGTGGGAGGCCGGCTGAAGCGCCGACCCGAAATAATTACCGACCGTTCGTTCAGGATATCGGCGAGGCGAGTTCAGAGTCAACACCGGCGGGTCCGGAGACGTAAGGAAGGGCCGGAACAGCAGGTGCGCTGTTCCGGCCCTTCCTTGCCTGACAGTTACGGGCTACTTCGCCTCAAAGACGGCAACCGTCAGCGGCGGGACTGTGAAGCTGCCGGTCGCCGAATCAAACGAGGCGCCCTTCACCACATCATCCGAACCATTCAACTGGATGGGATGCAGCCCGAAGGACTGTCCCACCGTTGCCTCGACCGTTTCCGTGACGGCGGCGTCAGAGGCATTGAAAACGACGACGACGCCGGTCCGTTCCCCGTCGATGTCCGGTCCGGCGCTGTCATCGATGTGCATGACAATGACGCCCGGAGCCTGCTCCGGACCCCCGGTCGGGAACGACACCTTCTGCTGGACCAGTTCGGCGGTGCCGAGATGGAACAGCGGGGTGCTCTTCCGGATCTCCAGGAGCGCGAGGGCCTGCTCCCGGGCTGCTGCGATGTCCGCCGGCTCGGGCTTCAGTGCGGGGTCCGCCAGGAGAGGCGCCATGAACCCGTACTTGTCCGCGTTGTCCGCACGCGGCGGCAGTCCGCGGGCAAAGCCGTTCTCGGTACCGGTGTGGTCCAGAAGGTTGAACCAGTCGCCCGAGTCATAGCTGTTGCGGTCCAGGGACTTGCTGCGCAGAGCCTCTCCCCCGGCGTGCCAGAAGGACACGCCCTGGCCGAAGGCCGTGGTGCTGAGCGAGAGGGTCTGGAACCGGATGCGCTCGGCCATGGAGGTACCGGGGGCCAGCTTGAACGCGAGACTGTCGAAGAGGGTCTCGTTGTCGTGCGCCTCGACGTAGGTGACGGCCTCCTGCGGGTCTGCGGTGTAGCCGGCGGGGCTGCCGTTGTAGTCGACGTCCGCGCCGGTCACCTCGGCGCCCGTGCGGTCCACGAAGGTGTAGTCCCGCAGGTTTCCGGTCAGGCCCACCTTGATCTGGTCCTGGTTCAGCAACAGACGGGCGCGCTGCTCCTCCGGGGTGCCGTTGACCTCCGCACCGTTGGGCCGGGTCAGGAGGCCGGAGCCGAATCCCTGCACGCGTGGATCCTCGTCGAAGGGCCCGCCGCCGCGCACTGCGTCGCGGAGCCTGTCGTTGAAGGTTCCGATGCCGGTGCCGGCCATGTTTGCCTGAGTGGCCTGCTCGAACCGGGCGTTGTCTGCCACCTCGCCGAAGTTCCAGCCTTCGCCGTAGACGTAGATGCTCTTGCCATCCACACCGTCCCGCTCGAGCGTGAGTTCATCCAGGGCGGCCCGCACGTCGAGCAGGTTCTGCTTGCTGTGGTGTCCCATCAGGTCGAAGCGGAATCCGTCCAGCTTGTAGGTGCGCGCCAGGGTCACGATGGAGTCCACCATCAGCTTGCCCATCATGGCGTTCTCAGTGGCGGTGTTCGGGCAGCAGGTGGATGTCTCCACGGCGCCGCTGACCGGATTCAGCCGGTGGTAGTAGCCCGGGACAATGCGATCGAGGTTGTTGGTGGAGGCCTGGCCCGCACCGGCGGTGTGGTTGTAGACCACATCCTGGATGACCCGCAGGCCGGTGTCGTTCAGGCCGGCCACCATGTCGCGGAACTCGCGGATGCGGGTGGCGTCAGCCGGGTTGGTGGAGTAGGAGCCTTCCGGCGTCGTGTAGTGCAGTGGATCGTAGCCCCAGTTGAAGCCGTCCTTGCCTGCGATGGCGGAGACGCAGGCCTGCTGCTCCTCGCTGTCGGGCGCGAAGCTCTCCAGGTTGCACTGCGGTTCCGCCTGGGCGTCGCGGCGCTCTTCGATGGTGCCGATGTCATTGACCGGCAGGAGGTGGACGGCGTTCATCCCCGCCGCTGCGAGGTCCGCGAGGCGGTTCATGCCGTCACTGCCGCTCTCGGCGAAGGCCGCATAGGTGCCGCGGCGCTCCTCAGGAACCGTGGTGTCGGCAATTGAGAAATCGCGGACGTGCAGTTCGTAGAGGGAAAGGTCTTCGGGCTTCTCCAGCGCGGGCTTTTCGAGTGTCTCCCAGCCCGCCGGAGCCAGCGCGGGGTCCATCAGGTTCACGATGAGGCTGCGCTCGGAATTGGTGGACAAGCCGACGCTGTAGGGGTCGGTGACGACGTTGCGCTCAACCTTCCCGGTTTCCGGCACGTACACCTCCACCTCGTAGAGGTAGTAGGCATCCGCCCAGCCTTTTTCACCGAGAAGCGACCAGACGCCGTCGTTCCCTTCCTTGAGGGGAACAGTGGCGAGGGCCTCTCCGCCGGATCCTTCACGGTAGACGTGAAGGTTGACCTGGCGCGCGGTGGGCGCCCAGAGGTCAAAGCGCGGGCGCGGGCCCTTCCAGCTCAGCCCCAGGCTGCGCTTCTGCGCGTTGGGGTACAGCGAGTCGAGGACGTTGGGGACCTGGAGGGCGGTCGCCTGCAGGACGGATCCGTCGGTGCCGACCTGGACTGCAAGCAGCTGCCCCTTCAACAGGTGCTTCGCCTGCTTTGCAGCCTTCTTCGGGAGAGTCAGCGAATCGAAGGCTGCCAGGTGCGGGAACCGGGCGGCGAGTTCGGGAGTCAGGGCGTCAGAGGTGCGCTCGAGCTCGATGTAATCACCGCCGGTGACCGCGCCGTCAAGAACTTCCAGACCGCCGTCGGGCGCGTAGTACAGGCGATAGGAGGACCCCTCGGGCGCGTCGCTGAGGTCCCAGGCCAGGACGCCGGGGGCGAGCCAGTGCGCAGCCGCCCCGGAGACGAGGGATTCCGGAACATCGCTGGTGATCACGTGCGTGCCGTGGTTGTAGGTGAAGGTCACGGACCCTCCCTGCGAAGTCAAGGCAATGTCACCCCCTCCCGCAGCGCCGCCGGCGCCGTAGTTTTCGGCCCAGCTCCCGTTGAGCGCCGCCTTGTAAGCGTAATCTCCCGCCGGGACCTCGAAGGTTCCGCTGTACGTTCCGGGCGAGCCCTCCACTTCGGTCAGGGCGGTCGCGGGGCACTCGGGCTGCCAGTCTCCGGGGCAGCCGAGTTCGGACTGCAGGGAGCCGACGAGCGTGACCGTTGAGGGCGACGGGCTGTGGTCGGCGAGCGCCGGGACCGGCACCAGGCTGACCAGCAGCGGCACGGCGAGGATGCCGGCGGCCAGTCCGGCGGAGCGCCGTCGGCTGTGGTGGGTGGGTGAAGGGATGGGCATGGATCCTCCTCGACGTGCTCCAGCGCACGTCCGATCTTGGTAGTAGGCCATCTCACCCTAGGAAGCCTGTTTGCACCCGGTCAAGGCTTTACAGAAAGTTTCATGAAAGTTTTCACTGTCCGTCCCGACCGCCGGATAGCATGGACCTGTGACGCTTCCCCCACTGACCGACAAGCCGCGCCTCGAAGACGTTGCGCGGCGGGCCGGAGTCAGCGTGCCTACCGTGTCGCGCGTTCTCAACGGACGCAGCGGCGCCTCCAGGGAAACCCGCCAGGCAGTCCTCACCGCCATGGATGACCTCGGCTATGAGCGCCCCGACCGCCTGTCCGGCCGGGCCAGGGGGCAGATCGGCATCGTGGTGCCGGACCTGGTGAACCCGATCTTCCCGGCCTTCGCCGGTGCCATCAGCGCGCTGGTTGCCCCCAATGACTACATCCCCGCCCTGTGCACGCTGCCGGGCGGAGGTGTCACCGAGGACGAGTACGTTTCCCTTCTGCTGGACCAGGGGGTGCGCGGACTGATCTTTGTATGTGCCGCCCACGCCGACGGCCGTGCAGGCGTGGAGCGCTACCACCGGCTGCGGGCACGCGGCATTCCCTTTGTACTGACCAACGGAACCCGCACTGAGGTGGACGCTCCGTCGATCGCCAACGATGACTCCATGGCAATCCAGACCGCTGTCCGCCATCTGGCATCCCTGGGCCACCGGAAGATCGGCTTCGCCACGGGGCCGGAGCACTTCATTCCGAGCCGCCGGAAAGCGGAAGGATTCCGGGCCGGGCTGAAACAGCAGCTTGGCGTGTCGGATCCGGCGCCGCACACCGCCGTCACCATGTTCAGCATCGAGGGTGGGCACAGCGCCGCCGTCGAGCTTCTGGATGCCGGCCACACCGGCATTGTCTGCGCGTCCGATGTCATGGCCCTCGGCGCCATCCGCGCCGCGCGCTCCCGGGGACTGCGCGTACCGGAGGACGTGTCCGTTGTCGGCTTCGATGACTCCCCGCTGATGGCCTTCACCGACCCGCCGCTGACCACCCTGCGGCAGCCGGTCGCCGCGATGGCCGAGGCCGTGGTGCAGGCACTGCTCACGGAGCTGTCCGGTGAGCGCGTCAGCCGTACGGAGGTCCTTTTCGAATCGGACCTCATTGTCCGGGGCTCCACCGCGGCCGCTCCCGGCTGATCGTCGGCGCCCTCTGGCAGGATGGGTTCATGACTTCCACGCCCCCTGTTGCCAAGAAGGTTCCGACCGAGCGCACCCATCACGGCGACACCGTGATAGACCCGTACGAATGGCTGCGGGCCAAGGACAGCCCCGAGGTGGTGGAGCACCTCAAGGCCGAGAACGCCTACACCGAGGCAGTGACGGCCGGGCAGGAGCAGCTGCGCCAGGACATCTTCAGCGAGATCAAGAACCGCACCCAGGAGACAGACCTCTCCGTCCCCGCGCGCAAGAAGGACTGGTGGTACTACTCGCGCACCGAAGAGGGCAAGCAGTACAGCATCCACTGCCGGGTGAAGGCGGAAGACACCGGCGATGTCGCCAGGGACTGGACTCCGCCCGAGGTGGTCCCGGGCCGTCCGGTTGACGGCGAGCAGGTCCTCCTCGACGGCAACCTCGAGGCAGAGGGCAAACCGTTTTTCTCTCTCGGCGGCCTCACCGTCAGCGAGGACGGCACCCTGTTGGCTTTCAGCGTGGACAACGCCGGGGATGAGCGCTTCAGCCTGCGGATCAAGGACCTGCGAACGGGTGAGCTGCTCCCCGACGAGATCCCCAACGTTTTCTACGGCCTGGCCTTCTCGTCGGACGGATCCCAGGTGTTCTACACCGTCGTCGATGACAGTTGGCGCCCCTACCAGGTGAAATCACACCGGCTGGGCACCGCCGTCGAACAGGACGCGCTGGTCTATCAAGAGGACGACGTCGCCATGTGGACCGGCTTCGATCTCTCCGCTGACCGCACACAGCTTCTCATCGGCATCGGCTGCTCGGAATACAGCGAGTACCGGGTGCTGGATCTTGAGCGGCAGGACGCCGGGCTCACCACGCTGATCCCCCGGTCGGAGCGCATCCTCTACGAAGCGGAGCCCCTCCGCGTCGATGGCCGGCTTCATTACCTGCTCACCCACGACCGCGGGGCCAGGAACTCCATGGTCAGCCTCGTGGCCGCGGAGCAGTTCCAGCGCCCGCTTGCGGAGCAGGAGTGGATGACTGTGGTGAACCACGACGACGCCGTCCGCGTTCACGGTGCCACCGTCACCGCCACGCACGTCCTTGTATCAGTGCGCAAGGACACCACCATGCGGGTCCAGATCCTGCCGCGCGAGGGCCTCGGGACGCCCCTCCAGCAGCCGCCGGTGGAGCCGGCCTTCGACGAGTCGCTCTACACGTGCAACCTCGCCGGAGCCGAGTTCGAATCCCCGGTGATCCGGCTGTCCTACGCCTCCTACTTCACCCCGCCACGGGTCTATGACTACCTGCTCGACGCCGGTGTCCTGAGCCTGCGCAAGGAGACGGAGGTGCGCGGCGGCTACCGGTCGGAGGACTATGTCGCTGAGCGGCAGTGGGCGGCAGCCGCGGACGGCACGCAGGTTCCGCTGTCCGTGCTCAGGCGCCGCGACCTGCAGCAGGACGGCTCCAATCCCGCGGTGATCTACGCCTACGGCAGCTACGAGATCAGCATGGATCCGGCGTTCTCCATTTCACGGCTGTCGCTGCTGGACCGGGGAATCATCTTTGTTGTCGCTCACATCCGCGGCGGCGGCGAGATGGGCCGCACCTGGTACGAGGGCGGCAAGAAGCTCGCGAAAAAGAACACGTTCACGGACTTCGTCGACGCCACCACCCATATGGCCGAATCAGGGTGGGTGGACCCCAAGCGGGTTGCGGCCATCGGCGGTTCCGCCGGCGGCCTCCTGATGGGCGCGGTCGCCAACCTGGCTCCGGAGAAGTACTGCGCCATCGTGGCGCAGGTTCCCTTCGTGGACGCCCTGACCACCATCCTGGATCCGGAACTCCCGCTCTCGGCACTGGAGTGGGAGGAGTGGGGCAACCCCATCACAGACCCCGAGGTCTACCGGTACATGAAGGAGTACACCCCCTACGAGAACATCCGCGAGGCAGCGTATCCGCGCATCGCCGCGGTGACGAGTTTCAATGACACACGGGTTCTGTATGTGGAGCCGGCCAAATGGGTGGCCCGGCTCCGCGAGCTGACGACGGGCAGTGAACCCATTGTCCTCAAGACCGAAATGGACGGCGGGCACGGCGGCGCCAGCGGCCGGTACGAGCTGTGGAAGGACGTGGCCTGGGATTACGCGTTTGTTGCGGATGCGCTGGGTGCCACCCGGGTGCTTTCCCAGGCGGGCAGCGTCGCCGGCTGATAGTTTCCCGGACGCCACACTCCCTTCATCTGCTTGACAGTGGAGGCCCCTGAGGTATTACCTAATGAACGATCGGTAAATAAATCTCGAGAGGCCTCCATGAAGGACACTGACGTCCGCCCCGTGCACCCCATGCTGGAGAAGGACTACGCCTCGCAGTGGCTCGGCATCGAAGTGCTTCGCCTCGCGGACGGGCATGCCACCACCACCATGTTGGTCCGGGAGGAAATGCTCAACGGGTTCGGCATTGCCCACGGGGGAATGATCTTCGCTTTCGCTGACACCGCGTTTGCGCTTGCCTGCAATCCCGTCGGTGAGACCGGCACCATCACCGTTGCCTCCGGCGTCGACATCAATTTCCTGTCCTCCGCAATGCCCGGCGAGCAGCTCACTGCGGTGGCGCAGAAAAGCGCAGGTGCGGGACGCAGCGGAATCTATGACATCACGATCACCGCGGCTGTGAAGGGCAGCGATCCCGACGACGGACGCCTCGTCGCGCTGTTCCGCGGCCGGTCACGCACGGTCCCCAACCACCGTAACCAGAACCTGCCCCCGTCCGAAGACCTGTCCGGAAAGAGGAACCCATGAGCACCACCGCCATCAAGGCAACCGCCGCGGACACATCCACCTGGGATCCGGAGGAGAGCTTCGACCGCGCACGCATTGAGGAACTTCAGCTTGAGCGCCTGCAGTGGACGGTGAAGTACGCCTACGAGAATGTGGATCTCTACCGGCGCAAGTTCGACGACGCCGGTGTGCACCCGACGGACCTGCGTGAGCTATCAGATCTGGGGAAATTCCCCTACACCACCAAAGAAGACCTTCGCCAGACCTACCCGTTCGGGATGTTCGCCGTCCCGCAGGAGCGGGTAGCCCGCATCCACGCCTCATCGGGAACCACGGGACGCCCCACCGTCGTCGGCTACACCTCCGGTGACCTGGACCGGTGGGCCACACTGGTTGCCCGATGCCTTCGCGCCAGCGGGGTGAAGAAGGGCCAGAAGGTCCACAACGCCTACGGCTACGGCCTGTTCACCGGCGGGCTGGGCGCACACGCAGGCGCTGAGAAACTCGGCTGCACCGTCATCCCCATCTCCGGTGGACAGACCGAACGCCAGGTCCAGCTCATCCAGGATTTCGAGCCGGATGCAATCCTCAGCACTCCGACCTACCTGCTCACCATCCTTGATGCCATGGTGGCGGCCGGAATCGACCCCCAGGGGACCTCGCTGAAGACGGCCGTCCTCGGCGCCGAGCCGTGGACCACCCAGATGCGGGCCGAACTCGAGCAGCGGATGGGATTCGATGCCTGCGACATCTATGGTCTGTCCGAGGTGATGGGCCCGGGCGTGGCCGGCGAATGCGTCGAGACGAAGGACGGCTCCCACATCTGGGAGGATCATTTCCGTCCGGAGATTATTGACCCCTTCACCGATGCAGTGCTCGACGACGGCCAGGCCGGGGAGCTCGTGTTCACTTCCCTGACCAAGGAAGCCCTGCCGATCATCCGCTACCGCACCCATGACCTCACCCGGCTGCTTCCGGGCACCGCGCGCCCGGGCATGCGGCGAATGGACCGGATCACGGGACGCAGCGATGACATGATCATCCTGCGCGGCGTGAACCTCTTCCCCACGCAAATCGAAGAGATTGCGCTGCGGATCCCCGCCCTGAGCCCGCACTTCCAGCTGGAACTCACCCGCCCTGAGGGGCAGCGGATGGACCAGCTGACCATCCGGATCGAACCGCGGGAGGGCGTCAGCGCGGATGACGCCGCGGCAGCAGCATCGGAGCTCAGCAAGCAGATCAAGATCCACATCGGCTCAAGCTGCGCAGTCTCCGTGGTGGAGCCCGGATCCCTGACCCGCTCAAGCGGAAAGCTGAAGCGGATCTACGACCTTCGGCCCAAGGCGTAGCGCCGCGGCTGCGCGGCTTGCCGATCTGACCGAACGTTCATGCGAAAATGACTGGTATGCCCCCCTCTCAGGCTGCCAGCCGCCGTGGACGACCCGGATATGACCAGCAAACCGTCCTCAATATCGCCGTCGACGTCTTCAACCGGCACGGGTACGAGGCCACGTCCATGGGCGTCCTTGCCGAGAACCTGGGCATCAGCAAGTCGGCCATCTACCACCATGTGCCGTCAAAGGGCGACCTGCTGCGGCTCGCCCTGGACCATGCGCTCGGCGGACTGGAAGCCGTACTGACCGATGCGGACGCGACGGCCGGTAAGGCCGACCAGCGGCTTGAGTACGTGCTCCGGGGAACCATCGCCGTCCTGACGGAGCGGCTCCCCTTTGTGACGCTGTTGCTGCGGTTGCGCGGCAATACGGAGGTTGAGCGCGAGGCCCTTGAACGCCGTCGTGCCTTTGACCACAAGGTTGCCTCCCTCGTGGAGGCGGCCCGGTCGGAAGGGTCCATCCGCAAGGACATCGACCCGCGGACCACCACCAGGCTGCTGTTCGGCACCATTAACTCGGTGGTCGAGTGGTACAAGCCTGGCGGCCCAGTGACCCCGCAGAAGCTTGCCGACGACGTAATCGCCATGGTCTTCGAGGGCCTCCACCATCATCCGTGAGCCGTGAGGCAGACGCCTTGACTGTTCCCCTCTCCGTCTTCAACCGCCGTCGTTCCCACCGACTCGCCGCATTCGTAGGGAAACGGGGGGCTTGTTCCCAACGATGACTTGCTCACGGTGGGATTCCCGGTTATCCACATAAGCCTCCTGCGCGGACTACCCTGTATGTATTCCGCGCAGGATGGGCTACATGGATGTTGTCGCGGCTTTACTGATGCAAGGAGGCGTCGCCCGCCGAAGCGATCTCATTGCACTGGGAATTTCCCGGCAGAGCGTCGCTCAGGCGCTGACAGAGGAACGGATCACGCGCCCCACTCGCGGCGTCTACGCGGTGCATGGTGCGAGTCCGGCGCTGCTCAGCGCGTCCTGTGCTGGTGCCGACCTCGCCTGCATCAGCGCTGCCAGCCACCAAGGGCTATGGATCCTTCGAGAGCCCTCGCTCATCCACGTGATTGTGGATCATGGACGTCCGCTCCCCGAGTCTTTTAGGGTTCATCGTCAGGCAAAGCCACTGACGATGGCCGATATCTGTGTTCAGAGCATGCGGTGCCTGCCGGAGCTCGATGCCCTGTGCATAGTGGAGTCGGCGGTGGTTCAGAAAAAGGTTTCCCTCCAGCATTTGCGGACACTGGCCACCGGCGCGCGGGATGCCCCGCTGCGGAGGATCATCGCGCTCGTTGACCCTCATGCCGAGTCCATCCTCGAAACCGTTGGTCGGTACCACCTTCGGAACGCAGGCTTTCACGTCAGTTCACAGGTGTCCATTCCGGGCGTTGGACGGCTGGATCTTTTTGTCGACGGGATCCTTGGGATCGAAGCGGACGGCCGCGAGCATCACAGTGGCCCCAGAGAATTTGAGGAGGACCGGCGACGCTGGAACTTGCTCACGGTGAAAGGCATACCTGTCCTGCGTGTCAGCGCCAAGGTGATCCTCCGGCAGCCTGAGATCCTTGTCCAACTCGTTCGTGAGGGACTTGCCACCCGGAAATCCCAGTGACGCGCTGGGCCGCGTGGGAGCGAACCGCTCGTTCCCACTGGGTCCGCGCAGACGCTGGGACTGACGGACGGCGCAGCGCGCTCCTACTTCTCCACGAGGGTGAGCACGTCGTAGGTCGCCACGATCTCGTCATTCTGGTTGGTGAGCACGGCGTCCCAGGAAACCTCGCCGTACTCCTCATCCTCGCGCGGCGTGATGCGCTTGGCGGTGAGGGTCACACGGATGGAATCGCCCGCGGCAACCGGCGTGATGAACCGGAGGTTCTCAAGTCCGTAGTTCGCCAGCACGGGACCCGGAGCGGGCTCAACGAAGAGCCCGGCGCCCCAGGAAAGCAGCAGGTATCCGTGCGCCACGATGCCGGGGAAGAACGGATTGGCGGCCGCGGCTTCCTCGTTGGTGTGCGCGTAGAACGTGTCGCCCGTGCTGTTCGCGAACGCTGTGATGTCCTCACGGGTCACCTGGCGGAGATCGGACCGGACGGCGTCGCCGATCCGCAGGGTCGCGAGGTTCTTCCGGAACGGGTGCTCCTTATCGAAGTTGCGGTCAGCGCCGGTGTGCCACACGCCGGTCACGGCGGTCAGCATGTTCGGTGACCCCTGCAGGGCGGTGCGCTGCATGTGGTGCAGCACTGAACGGATGCCGCCGAGTTCCTCACCGCCGCCCGCGCGCCCGGGCCCGCCGTGCACCAGGTGCGGTACCGGCGATCCGTGTCCGGTGGAGGACCGGGCATCCTCACGGTTCAGGACCAGCACGCGGCCGTGGTGGGCGGCGATGCCGGTCACCAGCTCGCGGGCAATCGCCGGGTCGTTTGTGCACACAGTCGCCACCAGCGACCCCTCCCCCATGGCGGCCAGGCGGACGGCGTGGGCTACGTCGTCGTACCCCACCACCGATGCAACCGGGCCGAAGGCCTCCACCGTGTGAAGTTCCACCGCGTCAGCGTTCTCCCAGGTCAGGAGGACCGGGGCCATGAAAGCGCCGCCCTCAGCGACGTCCACGGTTCCGTCCGCCTGCGTCACGCGAGGGGAATCGAGGGTGCCGTAGGCCAGCTCACCGCCGGCCGCGATCATCGACTCGACGGCGGCGCGGACATCGCGCAGCTGGTCCACCGAAGCGAGCGCACCCATGGTGACGCCCTCGGCGCGCGGGTCGCCGAGCGTGACGCGCTGTTCAATGCGTTCGCGGGCGGCAGCAACGACGTCGTTCACCAGGGCCTTGGGAACGAGGGTGCGGCGGATGCTGGTGCACTTCTGGCCGGCCTTGACGGTCATCTCCGTCACCAGGGACTTGATGAACGCGTCGAATTCCGGGGTACCGGGAACGGCGTCCTCGCCGAGGATGGCGGCGTTGAGCGAGTCGGTTTCGGAGGAGAAACGGACGCCGCCGGTGGTCACGTTCTTGTGGGACTTCAGTCTGTGCGCGGTGGACGCCGACCCGGTGAAGAGGACCATGTCGCGGTAGTCGAGGGTGTCCAGGATATCCCGCGCCGGCCCGGAAATGAGCTGCAGGGAACCGGTGGGAAGAATGTTGGACTCGATGATGAGCTTCACGACGGCGGCCGTCACGTAACCCGTCGGCGTCGCGGGCTTCACGATGGTGGGCACGCCGGCCAGGAACGCGGGCGCCAGCTTCTCCAGCATGCCCCACACGGGGAAGTTGAACGCGTTGATCTGCACGGCCACGCCCGGGATGCGGGTGTAGATGTGTTCGCCGATGAAGGACCCGTCCTTTGACAGCACCTCGACGGGCCCGTCAATGACCACCTGCGAGTTCGGCAGTTCACGGCGGCCCTTGGAACCGAACGTGAACAGCACGCCGATGCCGCCGTCGATGTCCACCATCGAGTCGACCTTCGTGGCGCCGGTCCGGGCGGACAGCTCGTAGAGATGCTCGCGCTGCCCGTTCAGGAACTGGGCGAGTGCCTTCAGCTTCAGCGCCCGCTGATGGAATGTGAAGTTGCCAAGCTCGCTCTGGCCTGTGGTGCGGGCGTAATTGACGACGTCGGCAGTATCCAGCCCGCTGGTGCTCACCATGGCAAGCAGCTCTCCGGTACTGGCATCCCGTACTTCGGTGGCGTTGTCCGCGGACACCGCGTGCTGGTCGGGGGTCCACCAGGCGTCATGGATGAAGCTGGGGACAATGTCCACGCTGAGGGCGGTCGAAGTCATCGTTGACCTTTCGCGTTAGGGAGCTGCAGAAACGGGGCAAACATTACTGAACGGACGTTCGGTAATATATCCAGAGTACATGAACACGCAATCCCGCCACACCCCACAAGGAGCCCAAGTGACCGGCGAACCCTGGCAGATTACCCTCGGCGAACTCGACGAAAAGATGGGCGTGCAAATTCTTGAACAGTCCGTGGAGCGGGTGGTCGCAACCATGCCGGTCGAGGGGAACCGCCAGTCATTCGGCCTGCTGCACGGCGGCGCGTCCCTGGCGGTGGGCGAGGCCGTGGGATCCTGGGCGGCCGTCATCCACGCCAGCACGCTGGGCAAGACCGCGGTGGGCGTGGACGTCTCGGCGACGCACCACAAGTCGGCCCGCAACGGGACCATCACCATCACGGCCACCCCCATCCATCTGGGCCGCACCCTCACCACCCATGAGGTATTGATCACCAACGACGACGGCGTCCGCCTTTGCACCCTGCGCATCACCAACCTGCTGCTCGAGAAGAAATAAGCCCTCAGTCGGTCAGCCGGCGCCGGACTGCGTCGATCTCCTGCCCGGATAACCCGGCGTTCCGGAGGTAGCCCTCGGCGTCGAATCCCTCCAGCAGCTCCAGGAGGTGACGGCGTGTGGCAGCGATCCACTCGTGCAGCTGCTCGGGCGACTTCGGGGTTTCGTGCGGCCGCTCCTGCCTGAGGTGGTGCTCATTGATCCCGTGCACGGCCAGCGCGTAGTCGTCGGCGATTGCCTCATGCGGAACGTCGGCGAGCGCCAGCAGCACCGCCGTGACCAGCCCGGTCCGGTCCCGTCCCGCGGAACAGTGCACGACGACGGCGCCTTCAGACTCCGCGATCACCCGCACCACTCCGGCAACCTTCCCGGGCCAGCGGCGGAGGTTCTCTCTGTAGTACTCCGGTGAGCTGAGGTACGGGCCGACGAGCTGCATGAATTCCTGATCGGACTGGTCTTCCGTAGGACAGTTCACCACCCGGAAGCGGTCCAGCATCGCGCTGTTCACCACGGGATCGGAATCGCGCCGGCCGCGCTCCCCCGGGTTCCGCAGGTCCACAACGGTGCGGACGCCGTCGTCGTACGCCTGCTGCCACCCGGCGTCGGTGAGCCATTCATGGCGGCCCATCCGGTAGAGCCGGCCGGGCCGGATGGAGGGGCTGACGCCGCCGAGATCGCGCGCGTTGACTGCGCCGTCCCAGGACACCTTCCGGCTGATGCCCGCCCGCCGCACCTGCTCGAGGTCAATCCACGCCATGCCCGAAGCGTAGCAAGCGATGAACACGCCGTGAGCCCCTATCCGCGCCGGTTTTTCGCGAGTATGTTGATGCGATGAATCTCCTCCGCATGACCGCCGGCGCTCTCATGACCGTCGGGTTGATTGTCCCCGCTTCGGCCTCCGTGGCCGCTCCCCCTGTGCCGCTCGATTACGTCGCTGTGGGCGATTCCTACGCCGCCGGTTTCGGTGCCGGCTCCTATGTCAACGGCTGCGGCCAGTCACCGCTGGGGCTACCGGGCCTGCTGGATGCGCGGAAGCAGATCCAGCTGACCTTCAGCGCGGCATGTTCGGGTGCCCGGGCCGCCAACATCCCCGGCGGCGAGCCGGATGTTCCTGATATTCCGGATGTCCCTGAGCAGGTGGTAGGCCTTGCCGGGACCGGCGTCCTCGGCCCGCAGACGGACCTTGTGACGGTCGCTGCGGGCGGCAACGACGTTGACTTCGGCAGGATTGTCGGGGTCTGCGCCACCCAGCCGATCGAGGTCTGCCAAGAGGCCGTTGACTTCGCTGTGTTCCAGGCCCGGACAACCGTGGCCGGGGACCTGGATGCCCTCTACGCCCAGCTGGACAGTGCCGCGCCGAACGCGCAGATCATCGTCACGGGCTATCCCCACCTGTTCTCGCCTGAGTTCGGGAACGCTCCGCTGCTTTCCCTCGAGGCGCAGGAGCTCTTCAATGCCGGCACGGACGCACTCAACGACGTCATCGAGGACCGCGCGGAAGCCGCGGGGTTCGATTTCGTGGACGTGGCCAAGCGGTTCGACAAGCACGGTATCGGTTCGCCGGAGCCCTGGATCATTTTCACGGGCTTCACCGCGATTGACGATCTGCACCCCACCGCGAAGGGCTACCAGTCCGGCTACCTCCCGGAGGTCCGCAAGGCCATCGACTGACCCCATAAGAGATTTTGTCGCCGTTCTGCTGTTCTGAGCGACGCATAACAGCAGAACGCGACAAAAACGTCAGTTGATGGTGATGATCGCCTGCACCGGCGTGTGGTCCGAGGGCCACGCGCCGTCGTAGCGCGTGGTGTTGATGCCCATCTCCACCACCGTGACGCCTTCATTCACCATCAGCCAGTCAATCCGTTTCCGCCCCTGCTTCGGCGCGCGGTAGTGCGGGAACGTCCCCCACAGCTCGGTCAGCCGGTCCTGCGCCGCATCCCACGCGTCGGCAAGCACTTCGCCGTTGGTCAGCGCCTCGTAGGGCTGCGAGGCGGCACCGGTATTGAAGTCACCCATCACGACGACGGCGCCCTCCGTGCGCGCGACCAGGGACCTGATTGCCTCCGCCGATAGCTGGCGAGACTTCCGGGACATGTGGTCGAGGTGCGTGTTGACCGCCGTGAGCTCCTTGCGGGTGTCGCGGTCCCGGAAGCGGGCGGTCACGACGATGCGCGGGATGAGGTTGCCCCAGTCGTTGGACCCGGGGGTATCGGGGGTATTGGACAGGGCGTCCTGGTCCCACTCGAGCAGTTGCAACCGGTCAGCGTCATAGACGATCGGACATTGTTCACCGCCGCCGTCGGCGTTCCGGCCGCGGCCGATACTGCTGTAATGCCCGCCCAGCCCCTCAAGGATTGCCGGCAGCTGGTCGGGAAGGGCTTCCTGGACGCCTAGGATGGTGGGATGCTCGGACGCGAGCAGGCGGCGTACCAGCGGTGCCCGCCGGCCCCAGTAGTCATGGCTCCAGGGGTTCACATGGGCCACCCGGCGCCGGATGTTGTAGGTCATCACATGGAGCTGGGGCGCCTCGACAGGTCCGATCAACGGCTTGTCCGCAAGGGTGGTCCGCTCGCTCATGAAAAAACCTTAGCCCCTTTGACCCTTGGAGGGGCAAAAGCCCGGCAGCACACGCCTACTCATCCCAGGTGAAGAAGCCCTGCCCGGATTTGCGTCCCAGTTCACCACGCGCCACCTTGTCCCGCAGGATCTGCGGCGGAGCAAACCGTTCGCCCAGAGTCGAGGCCAGGTATTCGGCAATTCCCAGGCGGACGTCGAGTCCCACGATGTCGGTTGTCCGCAGCGGGCCGACCGGGTGCTTGTAGCCAAGCACCATCGCCGTATCGATGTCCTCGGGCGAGGCCACCCCCTCCTCGACCATTCGCATCGCTTCCAGGGCAATCGCAACGCCGAGCCGGGAGCTGGCGAATCCCGGGGCATCGTTGACCACTACCGGAGTCTTGCCGAGCGCTTCAGCCCAGCCGCGCGCCTTCCCGGCTAGTTCCTCCGACGTCGACGGCGCCAGTACCACCTCGATCAGCGTCGATGCCGGAACGGGATTGAAGAAGTGGAGCCCGCAGAACCGGTCGGGCCGCTGCAGCACACCGGCCAGCTCGCCGACCGACAGGGACGAGGTATTCGTCGCAAGCCAGGCGTCGCCGTCGAGCTGTTCCTCCACGCCGCGCAGCGCCGCCGTCTTCAGGGCGAGATCCTCCGGTACTGCTTCCACCACGAGCCCGCAGGGTTTGAGAGCCGCATAATCGGTGGCGACCGTCACCCGCCCGGTGAGCGCCTCGAGGGTTTCCTGTGTGGACCCCTTGGCGATGCTGCGGTCCAGTGCCGCTGTGATACGTCCGCGCGCCGCCTCCGCGGCGTCGTCATCACGCTCCACGACGACGACGGCGGCACCCGCCACGCAGAACGCGTGGGCGATGCCCGCGCCCATCCTCCCTCCACCGAGAACGCCGACTGTGTCCGGAATGGTGTGATTCACTTTTTCTTCTTCCGGTCGAGAAACGCCTGCATGCGCTCGAACTTCGCCTCGGACTCGAACAGGATCCCCTGGGCGAGCTGGTCGATCACGGGATGCGCTTCGGGTGGGGCGTGGAACACGCTCTTGGTGATGCGGGTGGCCAGTGGATCCTGCCGTGCAATCCGGTCGGCCAGTCGGTGGGCGGCCGGCAGCAGGTCCTCAGCCGGATGGATTTCGGTGATCAGCCGGGCGGCGAGCGCCTCATCGGCGTCCAGCACCCTGCCGGCGAGCAGGATTTCCTTGGCCAGCGGTTCACCGACGAGTTCACGCAACCGCCAGGTGGCTCCGGCGGCGGGCAGGATTCCCAGACCGGTTTCCGGGTTGCCGATCTTGAGCGAGGGGGCACCGATGCGGAAGTCCGCAGCGAAGGCGAGCTCGGCGCCGCCGCCCAGGGCGTAGCCGTCCAGCGCCGCGATCACGGGCATGGGGAGGCGGGCTATCCGGGAGAACAGCGTCGAGTTGATTCCTGCGAGCGCGTCGTCGCGGCGTCGTTCCCGGAGCTGTGCAATGTCGGCACCGGAGGCGAAGACGCCGCCCGTCCCCGAGAGGACCAGCACCCGCGGGTTGCGCTCCAGATCCGCGCAGACCTCGTGGAGTTCGTCCACCATCTGCTGGTCAATCGCGTTGCGGACCTCCGGACGGTGCAGCTGGACGCTGAGGCGGTCGCCGCCGTCGTCAATTTTCAGCGTCTCCACTACACACGCTCCAGAATCATGGCGGTGCCCTGTCCCACGCCGACGCACATGGTCGCAAGGCCCAGCCGGCCGCCCTCGCGCTCCATGCGGCCCATGAGGGTGATGGCGAGCCGGGATCCCGAGGAACCGAGCGGGTGGCCGAGGGCGATGGCCCCGCCGTCGCGGTTCACGATTTCCTCGTCCAGGCCGAGCCGGCGGATGCACGCCAGGGACTGGGAAGCGAAGGCTTCATTGAGTTCGACGGCGTCGAGGTCGGCGATGGAACGGCCGGCCAGGTCGAGGGCTTTCTGCGTGGCCGGCACCGGGCCGATGCCCATGATCTCCGGGGGCACGCCCGCAGACGCTCCGGTGACGATGCGGGCGCGCGGCGTGAGCCCAAGCCGGGTGAGCGCCGCCTCGGATGCGACGATCACTGCGGAGGCGCCGTCATTGAGGGAACTCGAGTTTCCGGCGGTCACTACTCCGCCCTTGGCGACTACCGGTTTCAGCCCTGCGAGGACGTCCAGCGTGGTGTCCGGCCTGGGCCCCTCATCAGTGTCCACCGTGACGTTCTTCTTCCCGCGCACGGTGTTCACGGGGACAATCTCGTCAGCGAAGTGCCCGGCGTCGATCGCCGCGACGGCCCGCTGGTGCGAGCGCAGGGCGAAGGCGTCGGCGTCGTCACGCGTGATGCCGTCCACGCGGGCCACTTCCTCGGCGGTTTCCGGCATCGAGAACGTGGTTTTCTCCTGCGCCGCGAAGGTCGGGTTGGCGAACCGCCAGCCGATGGAGGTGTCGAACACCGCGCCCGGCTTGGCGAACGCCGTCGTCGGCTTCTCCATCACCCAGGGCGCGCGGCTCATCGACTCGACGCCGCCGGCTATCACGACGTCGGCAGCGCCTGCCTTGATCATGTGAGAGGCCATGATGATCGCCGACAAGCCCGAGGCGCAGAGCCTGTTGACGGTGATGCCCGGAATGGTGTCAGGCAGGCCTGCAAGGAGGGTAGCCATGCGGGCAACATTGCGGTTTTCCTCACCGGCGCCGTTGGCGTTGCCGAGGATGACCTCGTCGATAGTCTCCGGGTCAAGACCGGTTCGGTGGACCAGTTCGCGGAGGGTGAGGGCCGCCATGTCGTCGGGCCGGACCGCGGAAAGTGCTCCGCCGTACCGTCCCACCGGGGTGCGAACCCCGCCCACCAGAAAAGCCTCGGCCATGCCAGCCTCCGTCATCGTCGTCGTCATTCAGCGAGGTACCTTGAAGGCGGCGTAATTACCGACCGTTCGTTCTATAAAGAATCGCACGGTGCACGGAAGCGGTCAACCGGCCGCCGTTCTGTTGCGTGGGGGCAGGCGGCGGGTACAAAAAGCAGGCACAAAAAGCGGGACACAAAAGAAGCGCCGGCGGAGCGCCCCGGGATTGCGCATCGGGGCTCGCTCAACGCCGGCGAGTAAACTGGTGCGGGTCTAGGCCCGCCTAGGTAACAGCCTGCCCGTGTTCCTGGATTTCGTCAACGGTTTTGGCCCGGTCACTCTTCCAGCCGGAAGCCCAGCTTGACCGTCACCTGCCAGTCCGCCACCTTGCCGTCCACCAGATGTCCGCGGATCTCCTTGACCTCGAACCAGTCGAGGTTGCGGAGGGTCTTCGCGGCCTGGGTCACGGCATTGGTCACGGCCGCATCCACCCCGTCCGGCGACGTGCCGACAACCTCGGAAATGCTGTACGTATGGTTCGCCATGCTTGCTCCTTCATTGGCACCGGCTTCTCCGGCGGGTGGGTGTCACGCTAGTCGCACCGCGCGTCCCGGTCCAGACCCTCCGGCCTGACGATCCGGCGAAGCCGCCACTTTGAAGTCACCCCGGCCTCCGAAGCTAGACTCGATTGGTGACCACAGATCTCCCAGCCAAGGTATCCGACGTCTTCGACCCTGCCCGGTGGCGGCTCGTGGAGGGATTCGAGGATCTTCAGGACATCACCTACCACCGCCAGGTAGATCGCAGCGAGGGCCGTGACCTCCCCACTGTCCGCATCGCCTTCAACCGGCCGGAGGTGCGTAACGCGTTCCGTCCGGGCACGGTCGATGAGCTGTACCGCACCCTGGACCACGCGCGCATGACGCCCGACGTCGCAACGGTCCTCCTGACCGGAAACGGCCCCTCCCCCAGGGACGGCGGGCATTCATTCTGCTCGGGCGGCGACCAGCGGATCCGCGGGAGGGACGGCTACCGGTACGCGGAGGGTGAAACCAGGGAAACCATCGACCCCGCCCGCGCCGGCCGGCTCCACATCCTCGAGGTGCAGCGGCTGATGCGGACCATGCCCAAGGTGGTCATCGCCGTCGTCAACGGCTGGGCGGCAGGCGGAGGCCACAGTCTCCATGTCGTCGCGGACCTGACCATCGCGTCGCGTCAGCACGGCAGATTCAAGCAGACCGACGCGACGGTGGGCAGCTTCGACGCCGGCTATGGGTCAGCCCTTCTGGCCCGGCAGATCGGGCAGAAGAAGGCACGCGAGATTTTCTTCCTTGCCCGTGAGTACTCGGCCGAGGACATGGTCGCGATGGGCGCCGTGAATGAGGCAGTCGAGCATGAGCGGCTCGAGGAAGTGGCTCTGGAGTACGCGGCGGACATCGCGCGTCAGAGCCCACAGGCCATCCGTATGCTGAAGTTCGCGTTCAACCTCGCCGATGACGGCCTGGCCGGCCAGCAGGTCTTCGCCGGTGAGGCGACGCGCATGGCCTACATGACCGACGAAGCTGTCGAGGGCAAGGAAGCGTTCCTCGCCAAACGCAGCCCCGACTGGTCCAGCTTCCCCTACTACTTCTAGGCATCAATGGAACTCTTCCCCGTTCATACCCCGCCCGGCTTCGACCCCCACACCCTCCTTGCACCGCTGGCGGCGGCGCTTGCCGGAGAGGGCCCGGCCGTGGCGCCCCACATTGATGAGAACCAGAGCTTCACCGGTGAACTGCCCAACGACGAGATCGCGGCCGTGCTCAGCACCTCCGGCTCCACGGGCGCCCCGAAGCAGACCATGCTCAGCGTCGATGCTCTCGCCGCATCCGCCATGGGCACCGCCTATGCCCTGAAGTCCGAAGGCCAGTGGCTGCTCACCCTGCCGGTGCACTACGTCGCCGGTTTCCAGGTGCTGGTGCGTTCGCTCTACGCCGGCACGCGGCCCTGGGCCATGGACCTGTCGACGAGTTTCAGCCCGGCACGATTCACCGAAGCGGCCGGCGAACTCACCGACAAGGTCCGCTTCACGTCCCTGGTGCCCACCCAGCTGCACCGCCTCCTTGAGGACCCGGCGCCGGAAACCATCAAGGTGCTCCAGCGGTTCAATGCGATCCTGCTGGGCGGGGCGGCGGTCTCCGATGCCCTCCGCCACCGTGCCCGCTCCCACGGCCTGAACATCGTCCGGACCTACGGCATGAGTGAAACCTCCGGAGGCTGCGTGTACGACGGCGTCCCCCTGGAAGGCGTGGAACTCACCAATGACGAGGGCCGGCTCTGGATCAGCGGCCCCGTCCTGGCCGACGGCTACCTCGGCCAGCCGGAACTGACCCGGGAGAAGTTCCCATTCAACTCCGGGCGGCGCTGGTTCCGCACGGATGACGACGGCACCGTTGACGGGAACGGAGTCCTGACGATCCATGGGCGCGTGGATGACGTCATCATCACCGGCGGCCTCAAGGTGTCGGCCGTCGCCGTCTCGAGCGCCATCGAGGGGATGGCGGGCGTCAGCGAAGCACTGGTGCTTGGCATCCCCCACCCGGAGTGGGGCGCCCAGGTGGCTGCCGCCGTCGTCGGCTCTGTCAATCCGGACGCCGTGCGCCGGCATGCCCAGGAGCAGCTGGGGGCGCATGCAGCCCCCAGAATCGTGCTGACACTCGACAAGCTGCCGATGCTCGCCAACGGCAAACCGGACCGGCTGGCCGTCCGGGCGCTGTTCGAGCAGTCCGTGCTGTAACCGCACCGCTTCACCACGTCCAGATCAGAATTCGCGAGTAGACAACCGGAGGAACCCGTGGCAACAGCTGCGCAGTGGGTGGAGGGAGCACGTCCGCGCACCCTCCCTATGGCCGTGGCGCCCGTGATCATCGGCTGCGCGGCCGCCTTTGACCTCGGATCCTTCAAGCTGGTGAATGCGCTGCTGGCTGCGACGGTCGCCGTCCTGCTGCAGGTAGGCGTCAATTACGCGAACGACTACTCCGACGGCATCCGCGGCACCGACAACGACAGGGTGGGTCCGTTGCGGCTGACCGGGTCCGGCGCCGCCCGGCCGTGGCAGGTGAAGTGGGCGGCCTTCGGGTGTTTCGCGTTGGCCATGGTCGCGGGAATCGCGTTGATCGTGCTGTCGCAGGCCTGGTTCCTCCTGCTCGTGGGAGTCGGCTGCGTAGCTGCCGCCTGGGGCTACACGGGCGGGCGTAACCCCTATGGGTACCTCGGCCTGGGGGACCTGTTCGTCTTTGTCTTCTTTGGCCTGGTGGCAACCCTCGGCACCACCTACACGCAGGCGGGACAGCTCAGCGGGCCGGCGTGGATCGGCGCGGTCAGCACAGGCATCATCGCCATGGCCCTGCTGATGGCCAACAATGTGCGGGATATCCCCACGGACCGGGAAGCGGGCAAGCTCACCCTCGCGGTGCGGCTGGGCGACACCGCCGCCCGGATCAGCTACGTGATGATGCTCGCCGTGGCGCTGTTGCTGCCGTTGTTCCTGGTGTACGACTACCCGTGGGTGCTGCTGGTCCTGCTGCTGATCCCGCTGTGCCTGATGCCGAGCTGGCTGATGCTCAAGGGCAAGAAGCGCCGCAGCCTCATCCCGGTACTCAAGCAGACGAGCATCATCAACCTGGGCTTCAGCGTGCTGTTCGGTGCCGGTGTGGTGCTCTCCGGAGTGCTGGCCTAACTTCCCTGGCGGCTGCGGTTGGCGGCGGTCTTACGGTTACCGGCGGCTTACGGTTGGCGGCAGTCTTACGGCTGGCGGCGGTCCGAATTCACCGGAGTGTTCGGGTCCAGGCTGTCCTCGGCATCGGCGTCGCGCAGTTCGCTGCTGGTGCGCACCGGCGGAGCGCCGTCGCGGAACCGGCGCTGCAGTGTGGACGCGGCCTCGTTGCGAAGGTCACGGAAAAACAGGTAGGTGACGCACCAGGCCAGAACGGCCGCGGCGACCGCCGAGAAGACTGCGCCCAGGCCCAGGGAGTAGCAGATCACAAAGAACACCACGACAAAGCCGAGGCGCAGGGCAGTGAATTTGAGGAAAGGCACGTCCCAAGTTTACTCGCCTACAATTGATGCATGCCGCGCCTGTTGTTGTTACTCGTGATCCTCGGGATCGCTGTCATTATCTACGCGCTCTTCGACTGCATCATGAGCCGGGCAGAATCGGTGCGCAGCATCTCAAAACCCGCATGGTTCTTCACCATCCTCCTTGTCCCGCTCCTGGGCGCGGGCCTGTGGTTCCTCTTCGGCCGCCCACGGGGAGACGACCGCCCCAGCCAGCGGCAGACGCGCCGTCCTTCATCGCCCGACGACGATCCCCAGTTCCTGCGCAACCTCGAGGTTCGGCGGCGCCAGGAGGCTCGGGAAGCCGAGCTGCGCCGGCGGGAGGCGGAGAACCGTGCCCGCGAGGCCGAGCAGAAGAAGAAGGACGAAGGCACCGCCAACGACGGCAAGACCGCCTAGGAAGTCCAGACGGTCCTGCTCGGGCGTTCGGACTCCTTGTGGGATTCCTGACACCACTGCCGGGTTGATGTGCCCGTACAGCCGCGGCCCCATGCCCTCAGGTTGTGTTCCCCGGAGCACTCTTATGCCATCATTTGACCCTCTATGCGAAGATCTGCACAACAGCTGGCTATTTAGATGGTCAGTCTGACTACGATGACCCAATCAGCGTCGGCAGGAATGATCAGATTGTTCAGACCAACCGAGGGAGTGCAGAACGCATGAACCAGGAACGCCGTTCCACCAGGGACGCGATCGACCGCGCCATCCTTGAAGCCCTCGACGCGGACCCCCGTATGACCATCCTTGGCATCGCACACCGGACCGGGCTGGCGCGCGGCACCGTCCAGGCCCGCCTCGACCGGTTTGAGCGCGAGGCCGTGCTGAGGCCGCACAGCGTGCGCATCAATCCTGAGGCTCTGGGAATGGGTATCTCAGCCCATGTCGCTGCCGAACTCGACCAGCACAGGATCGATCTCGCCGTCGAGGGTCTGCGCGCCATACCGGAAGTCATCGAGTGCCTGGCCCCCGCGGGTGAGACGGATCTGCTGTGCCGCGTTGTGGCCCGCGACCCCGATGACCTGTACCGGGTGTCGGAGGAGATCCGCCTTTGCCCGGGGATCCTCCGGACGAGGACCAGCATGTTCCTTCGCCAGCCAATCCCGTACCGGATGGCACCACTTCTGGGGACCATCCGCGACTGAGCCGCGGCCCCTCGTCCTCGCACCTCCCCGCCCGCGTGCCCACCTGCCCTCCCGCCTCGCGTTGATTCGGCAGGACACACCCCATATGAGCGCGGGAAAGCGGCGTGTCCTGCCAAATCAACGCGGGAAGACGGGAGATCAGACGCCGGCGTAGCTGTGCAGCCCCGAGAAGTAGATGTTCACGATGGTGAAGTTGAAGACGATGCACAGGTAACCCACGATGGAGAGCCATGCGGCACGCGTCCCGGTCCAGCCGCGGGTTGCCCGGGCGTGGAGGTAACCCGCGTAGACCACCCAGATGACGAAGGTCCAGACTTCCTTGGTGTCCCAGCCCCAGTAGCGCCCCCACGCCTTCTCGGCCCAGATTGCGCCGGCCATCAGGGTGAACGTCCACAGCACAAACGCAATGGCGTTGATGCGGTAGGAGAGGTTTTCAAGGCTCAGCGCCGAGGGGACCAGCCGCATGAAGGGCAGACGGTCATCACCGCCCGCCGCGAGCCGCGCCACGCGGTTGGCCTGCATGAGCTGCAGCACCGACATCGCGAAGGTCAGCGTAAAGAGCGCGGACGCGGCGACCGCCACGGACACGTGGATGATGAGCCAGTAGCTCTGCAGAGCGGGTACGAGGTTGGCCACCGGCGTCGGGAAGCCGATCGTCGCGGCGCAGAGCATCACCACAACCAGGCCGATCACAAAGGTACCGAGGAACCGCAGGTCCTTGCGGGTCAGCACCAGCAGGAAAACCACCGCAACCACCAGTCCACCGGTGGTGCAGAACTCGTACATGTTGCCCCACGGCACCCGGCCGGCGGCAACGCCGCGGGTGACCACGGCCACGGCGTGAATGGCCGCCGCAAGGACGGTCAGCACGACGGCGATGCGGGCTATCGTGCGCCGCTCCCCCTGGTAGTTCATCGCGTCGTCAGCGGTCGCGCCTGCCGGGGCGGCGCCGTCGCCGGCCGCTTTACCGCCCTTGCCGGCTACAGCGCCGGCGAGAACCAGCTCTCGATCCCCGGCTGACTCGGCGAGAGCTGCCTCGATTTCACGGATCCGCCGGCTGCTCTTGACGAGGTCCCAGGTGAACGCGAGGAAGCCCGCCGTGTAGGCAAGCGCAGCGAGCAGCATGAACAGCTCGCTGTACTGCCCGAGGGTCTGGTTGATGTTCTGCATTAGTTGTCCTTACCGCTTCCGGTCGCCGGCGCTCCCGCATGGGCTGTCTCATTCTCGTTGTCTTCGGCGCTGTCCGCCAGCCACCGATCACGCAGCAGCTTCTCCACCGCTGCACCCTCGCCGGCCAGTCTGTGGTCCTCGCCGCGTGCCAGCAGGCCATACTCCACGCTGATCCGGCCGTCGTCGGTGGTGCCGGCTCGCACCCAGATCCGGCGGCGCCCGATGAACAGGGATGCGCTGAGCCCCGCCAGTGCCAGGGAGGAGAACAGCAGCGCGCCGAGTTCCGCCGGATCGTGGGTGATGTCGAGCGCTGCATAGCGGCGCAGCCCATCGAAGGTGATGGAGCCCTTGCCGTCCGGGAGTTCCACCGTTTCTCCGGCGTCGAGCACAATACCGCCCGCCTCGCTGTTGCGGCTGTTGAGCTCCGTCAGGGTGTCGGTATCCAGGACATACACGTTCTGGGGCTCGCCGTCGTCCAGACCCAGATCCCCGTAATACGAGTTCAGGTTCAGCTGCGGCAGGAAGGGGTCCGGGTCGCGGGAGAAGGACACGCCGTTCTCGTCGATCGCCGCCGTCGGCAGGAAGAAGCCGACAAATCCCAGCTGGTCGGGCTGTGCATCGGGAACCTTGAGCACCATCAGGGACGTGAACAGTCCGTCCTGCGGAATCGAGACCACGGGACCCTGGTGGGCGATGTTCCCCTCGCCGTCGCGCACGGTCACCACGGGGGCGTACCCGTTACCCACGAGGTACACGCTGGTGTCGCCGATGGTCAGAGGTTCGTTGACCTTCAGGATCTGCCGCTCGGGCTCCTCCCCGGGCGCGCTCCTGGTGGTCATGGTTGCCGTGAAGTCGATCGGCTGGCCGTAGTGCGTGAGCTGCCGGTCGAACTGCACCTCGAACTTCTCGAGCGTGATCGAGTACGGGTCCAGGTTGTCTTCAGAGAAATTGGTGCCGGGCGTGAAGGAGTCGTAGCCCACCAGGGTATTCACGAACGTCTCGCCCTCGACCAGGATCTTCTGCCCCCGGTAGCCGAACAGTCCGCCCACGGCCACGGAAATCAGCACCCCGATCAGCGATACATGGAACACGAGGTTGCCCAGTTCCTTCAGGAAACCCCGCTCCGCACCGACCGACGGCTGGTTCCCGTTCTCATCGCGCACATCCACGCGGTACCCGCGCTTCTTCAGTACGGAAGCGGCATCGACGACGGCGGCACCCGCCGACGCCGGACGCCCGCCTTCCTGCCCGCCCGGCTGGCCGTCCGGCCCCGCGGGAACGGTGAATGCACCGTGAACGGGCATGCGGGTCAACCGGCGCGGGGTGCGCGGAGGCCTGGAACGCCAGGCCCGGCCGTGGGCGATGGCCCGCGGCACAACGCACCCGATCAGCGAGATGAACAGGAGCAGGTAGATCGCCGAAAACCACACGGACGAGTAGACGTCGAACAGCTGGAACCAGTCCAGCACGGGGCCCGTCTCGGGGTTGTCCCGGATGTACTGGGTGACCACGGCCGGGTTTGCGGGCCGCTGCGGGAAGAGCGATCCCGGTACAGCGGCGACGGCAAGAAGCAGGAGCAGGAACAGGGCGGTCCGCATGCTGGTGAGCTGCGTCCACACCCAGCGCAGGGTACCGAGGAACCCGAGAGCGGGAAGCGCGATGTCGCCGCTGCGGTCCTTCGTTGCCATGGGGTTTTCCTTCGGTTCAGTCATCAGTCGATCAGATCGGTAGCGTGACGCCGCCGAGCCACTGCTGGAGCTCGTTGATCCACAGGTTCCAGACGCCGGACGCCATGAGCACGCCGACCAGGATCAGCATTCCGCCGCCGCACCGCTGGAGCAGCAACCGGTGGCGCCGGAAGAAGGCCATTGCGCCCATCCCCCGCCGGAGCCCCAACGCAATCAGCAGGAACGGCAGGCCGAGGCCCAGGCAGTACACGAAGGTGAGGAGCGCGCCCTTGGCCGCGCTGGCGCCGTCGTTCGAGAAAGCGAGCAGCTGCACCGCGGATAGCGTCGGCCCGATGCAGGGAGCCCAGCCCAGGCCGAAGGTCAGGCCGAGAAGCGGCGCCCCCCACAGGCCGCTCGGCACGCGGGCGTGAAGTTTGCGGTCCTGCTGGAACCACGAGAGCCCGCCCATGAAAACAATCCCGAGGATGATCACCACCAGACCGAAGACCCGGATCAGCCATTCCTGGGACCCGGCCATCCACGCCCCCAATTGCCCGAACAGCGCACCGTAGGCCATGAACACCAGTGAGAACCCGACGACGAACAGGCCGATCCCGGCCACCATCCGCCCGCGCTTCTGCTGCTCCAGGTCCACACCGGTGAGTCCGCTGACGTACCCGAGGTAGCCCGGGACGAGCGGCAGCACGCATGGCGACACGAAAGAGACGAGGCCCGCGAGCAGCGCCACGGGGAGCGCGAGGAGCATGGAACCGTTCAGGACAGTGTCAGCGAAGGCGTTCCCTGCGGGCGAGAGGGCAACCATGGCGCCGATGGACGTGGGCACAGCCACTACTCGGCCAGCGCGGAGTCGATGAGCGCGCTGAGGGTTCCCTTGTCGGCCAGGCCCAGGATGCGGGCCGCGACGCGCCCTTCCTTGTCGAGGACCAGAGTTGTCGGCACTGCCTGCGGCGGAACGTAACTCGTCATCGACAGGAGCACGCCGCCGTCGGAATCGTTGAAGCTGGGATAGGGAATTCCGAAGTTGCGTTCGAACGCCTCGGCGTTCTTCTCGCCGTCCCGGATGTTGACGCCGTAGAACTGCACGCCCTCCGGCTGGTACTCCTCGTGAAGCGCCACCAGATCGGGCGCCTCCTCCCTGCACGGCGCACAGGCCGCATACCAGAAATTCAGGACTGTGACCTGACCTGGCCAATCCGCGGACGAGACGGGCTCACCGTCGTAGAGCACTCCATCGACCTGCACGGGTTCGCCCCGCTCCGCAGCGGCGTACTCGGTAACCGATCCGTCACCGGCGATGTAATTCTTGTTGCTGCCCTCGGCTGCCTGCTGCGCCAGCGGATCCTGTGCGGCACAACCGGACAGCACGACGACGGCGGCAAGCGCCGATGCGGCAAGGCGCATCAGCGCGCCGCGTAAGCGGCGGCGCGGGGCAGCTTCAGTGTGAGTCACAACGTCTTCCACGGGTTCTACAACGTGTAGTAATTGTATTACGCTCCCGGGAGGTTGCTGGCGCGGGGCAACAGGTCCGCGCATGGTTCCTCATACCGCACGCCGGTGAGCTCATCGCCGTCGAAATACAGGGATGTCACGGAACTCAGCGTGCAGCGGCGCTGGCGCGGGTCATGCCACAGCCGCCGCTTCTCCGCTGCGAGCCGGGCAACCCAGATGGGCAGCTGATGGCTCACCATGATTGCCTCGGCGTCCTTGCCGCCGGTCGCTTCGAGCGCAGACCGGCGCGCATCGTGGACAGCAGCCATGACGCGTTCAACCTGGGCGCTGTACGGTTCTCCCCAGGACGGGGTAAAGGGGTTGCGCAGCGACTTCCAGTGCTTCGGATGCCGGAGCTGCTGGGCAACCTGGGCCATGCCCTCGAACTTGTTCTCGGCTTCGATGATGCGCTCATCGGTGACGATGGTGAGGCCGAGCTCACGGGCGGTGGGTTCCGCGGTTTCCTGGGCGCGCGTGAGCGGCGAGGCCACGAGGTGGACGATGTCGGAGCCGCTGTTCCTGCGCTCGGCGAAATACCCGGCTACGCGCTCCGCCATCTCCCGGCCGAGCTCTGACAGGTGAAACTCGGGCAGGCGGCCATACAGGACTCCGTCCGGGTTATGGACTTCGCCATGGCGCACGAGGTGAACGGTGGCAGTAGGCATAATCCAAGTTTCTCATCCCGACGTCGGAGGGCTAAATCGGGAACCTGGAGGCACACCCCTGACCGTCCGGGAAAAAATATTTGAAGATTGAAGCAATCTCTGGAATAAAAGATGCAAATGCATGTTTATTACAGGTACATGCAGTTCGACCGCCCCGGCCGGACGACAACCGAAACACCACAGATCAGGAGAATCACCATGGCTATCCCCACCGGACTCACTCAGGGCACCTGGAACTTCGACGGCTCGCACAGCGAGGTGGGCTTCAGCGTCCGCCACGCAGGCATCAGCAAGGTACGCGGCAACTTCGACACCGTCGATGCCGCACTGCAGATCGGCTCCTCGCTGGAGGACTCCAAGGTCACCGCCACCATCAAGACCGCGTCCTTCAACTCCAACGATGAGAACCGCGACGCCCACGTGCGCGGCGAGGACTTCTTCGACGTCGAGCAGTTCCCGGAGATGACCTTCGAGTCCAAGCGCGTTGAAGGCGCAGGCGAGACCTACAAGCTCATCGGTGATCTCACCATCCGCGGCATCACCAAGGAGGTTGTGATCGACACCGAATTCAACGGCGTCGCAGTGGATCCCTTCGGTGCCACCCGCGCCGGTTTCTCCGGACAGACCGTCATCTCCCGCAAGGAATTCGGCCTGACCTGGAACGCCGCCCTCGAAGCCGGCGGTGTCCTGGTGGGCGACAAGGTCACCATCAACCTCGACGCAGCCTTCGTGGCCCCCTCGGCCAACTAGGCCAGCCTCCCCACGAATGGGGCGCACCGGATATCCGGTGCGCCCCATTGTTTTCTCCGGGAGTTTCCTGACGGCGAACCTTCCCCGCTGAATCTCCCGCCACCGGCGCCTTCCGGCGGTACGCTGGGCGCATGAGCACGCCATCCCACGATCCGTCCGAACGCGATCCGCATCAGCTCTCCGGGACCGATCCCCTCAGTCCGGCAGAGTCTGGCCCGACCCAGAACTCCGGCGCCGGGCTGTCCCCGGAACCGCAGAAGCCTGCATCTCCGTATTCCTACCAGGCAGCACAACCCGCCGGATACGCCTATCCCAGTGCGGCGCGCATGCCGGAGGCTGCCCGTCCCCCGCTCCCCCGTGAAGTGAATCTCGCCTTCTGGCTGATCATCGCCGCGGGAGCGTTGAATTTCGTCACCACACTGCTCGGCTCGGGAGCGGCGGCCGGCCCCGCCGGCACGGAGGGCCTGGGCATCGGGATCGCAGTGTTCGTCGGCGTCCTCACCACCGGTATCTACGTGCTGCTCGCTTTCTTCATCCGCAAAGGGCACAACTGGGCGCGGATCACGGCGACCGTCCTCGCCGCCCTCTCGCTGATCCTGATGGTCATGAGCTGGATGACACTCGCGGCACTACAGGGCAACCCCGAGATCCAGGAACAGCTTGGCGGGCAGAGCCTGGGGCCCGGCGGGTTTGAGATCGCACTGAACATCCTGGTGGTGCTGCTCGGCGTGGCGGCGGTGGTGCTGTGCTGGCTGAAGCCTTCCAACGCCTACTTCAAGCCGCAACGGATCACTTACTAGCGACGGCTGTGTTCCGGCTGTGCCGGAGAGCTCTGCTACTGCGCTGCGCGGGCGCTGGGACCGGGATCGATATCCGGGTGCTGCGCCCGCTGTGCGTGGTAGGCAAGAATCTGGAGTTCGGTGGCCATGTCCACCTTCCGCAGCTGCACGTGATCCGGAACCTGGAGCACTACCGGCGCGAAGCTCAGGATGCTGGTGATGCCGGCTTCGACGAGTTCATCGCAGAGTGCCTGTGCCACCGGAGCGGGAACGGCAAGGACGGCCATATTGGCGCGGGTCCGGTGCAGCACGGTGGCGAGGTCCTGGACGGGACTGACGCGGAGCCAGCCGACCTCCGTACCGACCACCATCTGATCGGCATCGAAAAGTGCCACGACTTCGAAGCCCCGGGATTGAAAGCCCGAGTAACCGGCGAGCGCCCTGCCGAGGTTTCCGGCACCCACAATGGCGACGCGCCAATCCTGGGTCAGTCCCAGCGCCGTGGAGATCTGGCTATTGAGGTACTGGACGTCGTAGCCCACGCCCCTGGTTCCGTAGGAGCCGAGGTAGGACAGGTCCTTGCGGAGCATCGGTGAGTTAACCCCGGCAGCGTCCGCGAGCTCCTCCGAGGAGACGCGCTCAATACCTTCCGCCAGCAGCGAGTTGAGGGCGCGCAGGTAGATTGTCAGGCGGGCCAGTGAGGCAGGCGGAATTTGCCTGCCGTGCTGATCACTGGCTGCCCGCAGCCCGGGTATCTCCGACATGGTCACTGCTTCATCGCTCCATCGCTGTGCGCCGGCGGTCAGGACCTGCGCCGCCCGCCCGCCCGAAGATGACGGCGGGGTATCTCCACTCTAGGTCCCGGACCGTAGCGCTCAAAGTTTGATGAACCCGCGCGCGGGCGGGCGTACCGGAGGCCTAGGCAAGGAGCCTGCGCAGGCGTGCCTCGTCGATGGTCCAGAAGTCGCGCTGGACTCCGTCGAGGAGCAGCACGGGCACCTCCTCCGAAAAACGCTGGAGCAGTTCGGCGTGGTCGGTTACGGATTCCTCCCGCCAGCCGACCCCCAGCTCACCGGCGACGCGGCCGACGGTTTCCCGGGCGGCCTCGCACAGGTGGCAGTCAGGCCTGGTGACCAGCACAAGACCGGACGTCCAGTCCCCCGCAGGCGGTTGCGTCTGCTCGCTCATGGATCCAAGCGTACCGGCCGCGGGACCCGCGCCGAGCGCAGCGAGGTGTGGGGTACCGGCCGCAGGTTCCCCGCCCAGCGCCGGGCAGTGATTAGACTCATGCTATGTCCGCAGCCAGCCTCCAGCCCGTCGTCGTTCCCGGGTCAGCCGCAGAGGCTGTGCCTGCTGAAGCGGCGCCGCTGGGCGGGCCGGCCGGAGAAGCAGCATTTTTTGACGTCGACAACACCATGATGCGCGGTGCCAGCCTTTTCCATGTGGCGCGCAAGATGTACCAGCGGCGGGCCTTCACGCTCCGTTTTGCTGCCGGGCTGGCCTGGAAACAGCTGCGCTTCGTCATGCGCGGCGAGAACATGACCGACATTCACGCGGTACGCGACGCAGCGCTCGCCTTCGCTATCGGGATCGCCCATGAGGACGTGCTCGCCCTCGGCGAAGAGGTGTATGACGAGATGATTGCTTCGAAGATCTGGCCGGGCGCACGGGCGCTGGCCGAGCAGCATCTCCGGAACGGACGCCGCGTCTGGCTGGTCACCGGAACCCCGGTTGAAGTGGCCAGCGTCATTGCCAACCGGCTGGGTCTCACCGGCGCGCTCGGCACCGTCGGCGAGGTCTCCGAGGGTTTCTACACCGGCAAACTGGTGGGTGAGTTCCTTCACGGTCCCGCCAAAGCCGTTGCCGTTCGCGAGCTCGCAGGCAACGAGGGCCTGGACCTGTCGCGCTGCTGGGCCTACAGCGATTCGTACAATGACATCCCGCTCCTGAGCATCGTGGGACACCCCGTGGCCATCAATCCGGATCACCGCCTGCGCAAACACGCCCGGGACTCCAACTGGCCCATCTATGACTTCCGGAGCGGCCGCCGGGCAGCCACCCTGGGACTCAAGGCAGCGACGGGAGCCGGCGTGGTCTACGGACTGTGGCGCGGGTTCACCCGGATGAGGGGTTAGCCCTTAAACGCAAAACCGGTCCGCTCGAGGGCGGACCGGATGCGATGCTACTTCTTGTTGCGGCGCTGGTGGCGGGTCTTGCGAAGCAGTTTGCGGTGCTTCTTCTTCGCCATCCGCTTGCGGCGCTTCTTGATTACTGAACCCATAGAGTCCTCACAAACTATTCATTCCGGTTCCGGACAACCTCCACCGCAGGTGCTGCGGCGTGGAAGCTCGAATCTGACAATTGACGTACATCGCGATGACGCACATCTTGCGGCCGAATGAACGGCCGCCTACGCAAAACGCTTCTTAACAGAGTACCCGGTCAAACCGGCCTCCCTGACCGGCCTGCTAGCCGGTGCCGGACTCGCCCTCAACAGAGGCCGACCGGAGATACTGCTGTACGGCTGATTCGGGCACCCGGTAGGAACGCCCAAACTGGACCGCCGGCATATCACCCGAGTGGACCAACCGGTACACGGTCATCTTTGACACCCTCATCACGTCGGCGACCTCCGCCACCGTTAGGAAGCGCACGTCGGAGAAGTTGCTCCCGTTCGTCATCTCACCACTGTCCTTTTCTCCTGGAGCTGACCCTGAGATGGGCGCCCACCATAATTGGTGGAACGCCGAACGGCGTGTCGCCTTGAGACCTGAGGATAGTCCGTCTAGGGAGATACTCTAGTGGTTGATGTGGCCAAAGTGAAAGCGCCCAAAGTCACGATCAGCCAACACTACGACGACGGCGTGATCCCCTCGCCAGATCACCCAGTACCGACGCCGTGGTGCCCCAGCCCATGCAGGCATCGGTGACACTCTGGCCGTAGACAAGGTCGCCCCGGGCCGAGACATCCAGCTTCTGGGCACCTTCCACCAGGAAGCTCTCCAGCATGACGCCGGCGATTGCATCGGAACCCTCCACCGCGTCCGCCAGCTCGCGGGCGACCGCCGCCTGGCGGCGGTGGTCCTTGCCGCTGTTCGCGTGGCTCGCGTCCACGATGAGGCGGCCGTTCAGGCCCGCGGCAGCGAGGCGTGCCGATGCGTTCGCCACGTCCTCGGCGCCGTAGTTCGGGCCGTCAGCGCCGCCACGCAGGATCAGGTGAGTATCGGGGTTGCCGGTGGTGGACACAAGGGCTGCCCGCCCGTCGTCGTCCACGCCCAGGAAGGCCTGTGGCGCACTCGCGGAGGCGCAGGCGTCCAGCGCTACTCCTATTCCGCCGTCGGTTCCGTTCTTGAAACCCACCGGCATCGATAGTCCCGACGACAACTGTCGGTGGATCTGGCTTTCCGTGGTCCGCGCTCCGATTGCGCCCCAGCTGACAAGGTCGGCGATGTACTGCGGACTGATCGGTTCGAGGAACTCGGTGCCCAGCGGGACACCGAGCGCCGCCACATCGTGGAGGAAGTTCCGCGCAGCACGAAGGCCGGCAGCGATGTCATGGCTGCCGTCCAGGTGCGGATCATTGATAAGCCCCTTCCACCCCACGGTGGTCCTTGGCTTTTCGAAGTAGGCGCGCATGACCACCAGCAGGTCCTCGCGGTGCAGTTGGGCAGCATCGGCGAGCATGCGCGCGTATTCGAGGCCGGCGGCGGGGTCATGGATGGAACAGGGACCAACGATGACGAGGAGCCGATCATCGAGCCCGTTGAGCACGGCCCTGATTTCCTCACGGGAGCGTCGGACGGAGGCGGCTGCCTCGTCCGACGCGGGCAGTTCCGCGAGCACATCAGACGGGGTGGGCAGCGGCTCGATCGTGCGCACATTGACGTTGGACGAGGAGGTGGTGAGGGTTTTCATGGTCCCGCTTTCGAAGAGGTTCTCGGCGGGTCTGTCCATCAGAACCCGCCGTGGAAACGACGAAGGGCAGGAAGCGTGTCCTGCCCTGTTGGCTCTGAAGGTGTTGGTCAGCGTATTAGGCCGCGGGCTCCTCCAGAGCCAACGCAAAATACGCATACCAACGGGTTGTCATGGCTTGAGCGTAATAGGCCCGCGGCATATTGCCAAAGTGGCGGCGCAATTGTGACCGGTGTGGAAGTAACAGTCATGCCCGGCCGGGTTACTCCTTGCGGCGGCGCAGCTTCGGGAACTGGGACAGGAGGTCGGCCGCCCGCTCGGCGGCTCTGCCGACGGTGCGCCCGAATTGCTGAGCTCCATCTGCCTGCGCAAGAGCCGGCGTCACCGGGACCATCTCACCAAGCGCGGGTTCAACAACAGCTGGGGCCAGGGATGAATTGCTCTGGGGAACAGGTAGTTCGAACCCGGCAAGCCAGGCAGCAACCTCCTGCAGCGGCTCCGGGACGAGGGAGTAGAACCGCTTCTGACCCTGTGCCCGCATGGATACAAGGCCCGCTTCCCGCAGGACTTTGAGGTGCTTGGAAACGGTGGGCTGACTTACCTCAAGCTCCTGCACCAGTTCGCCTACCGCTTTGTCTCCATCCCGCAGGGATGCCAGGATCTGACGGCGGGTTGCTTCGGCGATGACGGCGAACACATCATCCATGACCATCCCATTACCATATCCGTATATAACGAAAGCGGCATCCCTTGGTGGGGCGAAGTCAGTCGAACCAGGGGTCCAATCCGTGGAAGGGAAACACGGCCTTCCGCGTGGCCATAATCGAGCGGTCCAGGTTGGCGTTCGGATCGAACCCGGCTTCCCAGGACTGCCACCAGGTATCGACACCATCCCCCAGCACTTCGGGCGCGTTGCGGCCGAAACGCTCGGTCACATAGTAACGCCAGGAACCGGGCACCGGCGTCGTCAGGGTGATATCAGCGCCTGCGGCCACAGCCGTGAGCAGGGTCCAGGAGCGCGGCACCACTGACGTGATGTTGTACCCGCCGCCTCCCGTTGCGATCCAGCGTCCCTCACAATGCTGCGAAGCGAGCTCCCGCACGGCCACCGCTGCCGCATGCTGCGCGTCCACCGTGATACGCAGGTTGGTCAGCGGATCATCGACGTGGCTGTCGCAACCGTGCTGGCTCACGATCACCTCAGGTTTGAACGCGGCCGTCAGCTGGGGCACCACCGCGTGGAAGGCCCGCAGAAATCCCGCGTCCCCCGTGGTGGTGGGTAGCGCAACATTGACTGCGGAACCCTGCGCCGCAGGACCGCCGATTTCATTGGCGTACCCCGTGCCGGGAAAAAGACTCATGCCCGTCTCATGCAGGGAGATGGTCATTACCCGATTGTCATCCCAGAAGATCTCCTGCGTGCCGTCACCGTGATGAGCATCGACGTCGATGTAGAGGACGCGCTGCACGCCGTTGTCGAGCAGGCGCTGAACTGCCGCGGCGGCGTCGTTGTAGATGCAGAATCCACTTGCCACCGCACGGCCGGCGTGATGCATTCCGCCGCCGAAATTCACTGCGTGCTGCGCAGCTCCCGACAACACGGAGTCGGCCGCGGCGATCGAACCCCCGACCAGGCGAGCACTGGCCGTGTGCATGCCCGCAAAAGCCGGCGTGTCATCGGTTCCGAATCCCGCGGTTCCATCGGCAGCCTCCGGATCGGCATCGGCAGCCTTCACCGCGTCCACATACCGCGCATCATGAACGGTCAGCAGGCTCACGTCGTCGGCAACCTCGGGCACAAGGATCCGGACCTGGGGAAGGTCAAACAATCCGACGGCCCGAATAAGGCGCGCGGTCAGGTCGAGCCGCAGCGGGCTCATCGGATGGTGCGCGCCGAAGTTGTACGCGAGCATGGATTCGTCCCACACCACCCTCGTTGAAAAGGCGGGAACGGAGGTACTGGCCACTCCAGCAGGCTACGCGATCCGGGCCCTTCCTGCCCACGGCGCACGTGTGAAGGTGGTTTACTACTCGGAGGGACCAGGGAGATACGGAGCGGATCAGCAAGCATGACACGGACACACCCCTCCTGGCTGGGAGGGGAAGACCAGGTTCACCTGCACCTGCTGCGCCGGGCGCGCGACTTCATCGACGGCGTAGTCAACAGCTCCCCCGCACGGGTTGCCCTGCTGGTATTTGCGCTGGTGGTGCTCGTCTTCACCGTTCTGCTTTCCCTGCCGGCGTCAAGCAGTTCCGGTGAATTCACTCCACTCCACGATGCCCTTTTCACTGCCGTCTCCGCGGTCTGCGTGGTGGGACTGACGGTCGTGTCGACAGCTGCCCACTGGTCTTTCTTCGGCCAGCTGGTGATTCTGATCGGCATCTTTGTGGGCGGACTGGGGACCCTCACCCTCGCCTCCCTCCTGGCCCTGGTGGTAAGCAAGCGGCTCGGGGTGCGCGGCAAACTCCTGGCGCAGTCCGCACTCAATAACGCGACCCGCTTGGGCGAGGTAGGCACCCTGCTCCGGATTGTCATCACCACCTCCGTGGCCGTCGAGGTGGTCCTGGCCCTTGCCCTGATTCCCCGGTTCATCATCCTCGGTGAGCCTTTCTGGCTCGCGGTGTGGCACGGGATCTTCTACTCCATCTCGGCGTTCAACAATGCCGGGTTCACTCCGCACTCGGACGGTCTGGTGCCTTACGAAACTGACCTGTGGATTCTCATGCCGATCATGGTCGGTGTCTTTGTCGGCAGCCTTGGCTTCCCGGTCATCCTGATCCTCGTGCAGTTCCGCCACCACATCCAGAAGTGGAGTCTGCACACCAAGCTGACCATCAACGTGTCACTCATCCTGCTGGTTGCGGGAGCGGTGCTCTGGGGTGGGATGGAGTGGTCCAACAGCAACACCGTCGGCGGGTTGAGCGTCAGTGACAAGATCATTCATTCTGTCTTCGCGTCCATCAACACGCGCTCGGGCGGCTTCAATCTCGTGGACCAGAACCAGATGGAGCCGACCACGATGCTCCTGACGGATGCGCTGATGTTCGCCGGCGGCGGTTCCGCCTCGACAGCCGGCGGAATCAAGGTCACCACCATCGCTGTCATGTTCCTCGCAATCCTCGCTGAGGCCCGCGGCGACTCGGACGTCAGCGTCTACGGTCGAAAGATCCCCCAGGGAGCCATGCGGGTTGCCATCTCGGTGATCTTCATGGGTGCCACCATGGTGCTGGTCGGCACCGGCCTGATCGTGTGGATCTCAGGGGTGGAGCTGAACCGGGTGCTCTTCGAGGTCATCTCGGCGTTCGCCACCTGCGGTCTCAGCACCAACCTCAGCGCGGAACTTCCACCTGAAGGAAAGTATGTTCTTTCTGCGCTCATGTTCGCCGGCCGTCTTGGAACGATTACCCTTGCTTCTGCGCTCGCTCTGCGCCAGCGCAGCACGCTCTACCACTACCCGGAAGAGAGGCCAATCATTGGCTGAGAGACCAGCACACAACGCGCCAGTGCTCGTGATCGGGCTGGGGCGATTCGGCGCCGCCACGGCCGAGCAGCTCGTCAAACAGGGACGCGAGGTGCTCGCGATTGAGAAGGACCAGCAGCTGGTCCAGAAGTGGTCGGGAACCCTCACCCATGTCGTGGAGGCGGACGCCACCAACATCGACGCCCTGCGCCAGCTGGGGGCGCAGGAGTTTCCTGCCGCCGTCGTGGGGGTGGGAACCTCGATCGAGGCGAGCGTTCTGATCACCGCAAACCTTGTGGACCTGAACATCGACAATCTGTGGGTCAAGGCGATCACGCCCTCGCACGGCAAGATTCTCAAGCGGATCGGGGCGAACCACGTCATCTACCCCGAGGCCGACGCCGGGCAGCGCGCCGCGCACCTGGTCGGCGGCCGGATGCTCGACTTCATCGAGTTCGAGGACGGTTTCGCCATCGTCAAGATGTTCCCGCCGAAGGAAACCCAGGGGTTCACGCTGGGCGAATCGGCAGTCCGTTCCAAATACGGGGTCACGGTGGTCGGCGTGAAATCACCGGGCGAGGACTTCACCTACGCCCGCCCGGAAACCAAGGTCACCAGCCGGGACATGCTCATCGTCTCCGGCCATGTGGACCTTCTCGAACGCTTCGCCGCACGGCCCTGACGGGGCTTACCCGCCCAGCTCGCGGGTGATCGCAGCCGCCCGCTCCGCCGCTGCACGTGCTCCTGCAGCGACGATGTCCGGAAGTCCCTGCTCGTCGAAGGTTGCTATCGCGCGCTCGGTTGTCCCGTTGGGGCTCGTCACGGCCTTGCGCAGCGCCGTCGCGTCCGCGCCTTCCTCAGCGAGCATGAAGCCTGCGCCGGCCACGGTCTCGGTTGCCAGCAGCTTGGCCAGGTCCTCGTCGAGTCCCAGCTTCACGCCGGCCGCTGCCATCGCTTCCGCCAGGTAGAACGCGTAGGCGGGCCCTGAACCGCTCACCGCCGAGAGCGCATCAACCTGCTCTTCGGGGATTTCAACGACGGTTCCTGCCGCGCTGAGGATGGCCCGGGCCTGGTCCATCAGCTCGGGGGTGGCACTGGTTCCCGCCGAAATGGACAGCACGCCGCGGCCGAGGCTCGAGGGAGTATTGGGCATGCTCCGGATCACCGGCTGGCCCTCCGGCAGTGCCGCCTCCAGCATGTTGATTGAGATCGCTGCAGCAACGCTGATCACCACCGTCCCCGGCTTCAGCGCCGGAGAAATCTCGCGGGCAAGGTCAAGGATCCCGACCGGCTTCACTCCGAGCAGTACGACGTCGGCTGCCGCCGCTGCTGTCTTGTTGGCGGCCGAATCCTCAGTCGAGGACAACACGGACACACCATGCTTCCTGCTCAGGCCTGCGGCCTTTTCCGCACCCCGGACGGTAGCTGTCACCTGTTGGGGAGGGAGGCCCGCCGCGAGCAGACCGGTGAGGATAGCGCCGTTCATTGAACCGCAGCCGAGGAACGAGATGTGCTGGGGGATGTTGATAGCCATCGGCCCATCGTGTCATGACTGAGCGATTCACAGCATCCTCACAGGCTGCGCAGGGGTGCAGTTCCGGGAAATAGCAGTACAGTCGTTATTACCTCATAAAGGTGCGAGTGATGAGGCCGGGCTCTCCCTGGCCCGGCCGACGCCGGTGGGCCGCAGCTGTGATTTCCCCCAATTACGCTGCAGGCCCGCCGGCGTCTCCTTTTGATGGGGTTGCGCGTGCGTGGGGGTTCCGCCGTGCGGCTCAGCGCGCTCCGAGGTGCACATGCCCGACGCCGACGGAGGGCATCGGCTCGTCCGCTTCGAACATGAGGGTGTCGAAGCGGCGGAGAATCAGGCCCTCCCGCAGAGCCCACGGGCAGATATCCATTTCACTGACCGAGAAGACCTCGAAAGCCGCCTCGGCCACAAGCGCTCCGGCAAGCACCTGCCGTGCACGCAGCTCGGAGACTCCGTCAAGGTTCGCCCGGTCCTTCGAGGACATCGCCTCCAGCCGCTTCGCCCACAGGGAAAGATCCTCGAGCCGTAGCGTGCGCCGCACAAACGGGCCCGCACCCGACGGCGCCGCCCCGGCGATCCGCGCGAGGGAACGGAAAGTCTTTGAAGTTCCGGCCACCAGGTGCGGCCGGCCGAGGGAGGTGAAGCTGCCGGCGGACTCCTTGAGGGTCTGCCTGATGTACCGCCGGAGGTTCTTCACGTCGCGGGGCGCAGGCGGGTCACCCGGCAGCCATTCCCGGGTGAGGCGCCCGGCACCGAGCGGCACGGAGCGGGCCACTTCGGGGAGTTCGTCATGTCCCATGGCCATTTCGAAAGAACCGCCGCCGATATCCAGGTTCAGAATGGACCCGGTGCTCCACCCATACCAGCGCCGCACCGCCTGGAACGTCATGGCAGCCTCCTGGTCACCGGAGAGTTCCTGGAGAACCACGCCGGCGTCTGCTTCAACGCGGTGTAGAACCTCCTCGCCGTTTCCTGCCTCCCGGATCGCCGAGGTGCAGAACGCGAGGAAGTCCTCGGCACGATGGTCGGTGGCGAAGGCACGGGCCTGCTGGATGAAGTCCACGAGTTCCCGCTGCCCCTCGTCGCTGATCCGCCCCTCGGAATCGAGGTAGCTCACCAGTTGCAGCGGCCGCTTGTGTGAAGCGTACGGCACCGGCCGTGCGCCCGGATGGGCATCCACCAGGAGGAGGTGCACCGTATTGGACCCGATATCAAGAACGCCTAGCCGCATGACCCTATTATGTCCCGCGGGCGTTGAACCGGCTCCACGAGGAGACCGCGGGCGGCCAAGATTACTTCCGGGCGGTGGCCTTGCGCTTGGCCGGGGCCCGGCCGCCTGATTTGCGCGGAGCGGGTCCCTTCGCGCGCTTCTCGGCCAGCAGTGCCACGGCCGTTTCCCGGGTCAGTTCCTCAATGGCCGTGGACCGTGGGACGGTGATGTTGGTGACGCCGTCCGTAATGTAGGGACCGAAGCGGCCCTCCTTGACCACGATGGGCTTCTCGGACACCGGATCGTCACCGAACTCGGCAAGCGGCGGCGTGGCCGTCCGGCCGCCGCGCTGCTTGGGCTGGGAGTAGATCTCCAGTGCCTGTTCCAGCGTGATGGTGAAGATTTCCTCTTCAGAACCGATCGAGCGGGAGTCCGAGCCCTTCTTCAGGTAGGGCCCGAACCGCCCGTTCTGCACGGTGATCTCATTGCCTTCCGCGTCCTTGCCCAGCACGCGGGGCAGGTTCATCAGCTTGAGGGCATCCTCGAGGGTCACCGTTTCAACCGACATTGACTTGAACAGCGATCCGGTGCGCGGCTTGACCTTGACCGGCTTTTTCGGCGGTTTGGGCTTGCCGTTCTTGTAATACTCCACAGGCTGGTTGGCCAGATCCTCGGCGGTAGGCTCCGGAATGATTTCGATGACGTAGGGGCCATAGCGTCCGTCGCGGGCAACGATAGTCCGCCCGGTCTCAGGATCGGTCCCCAGGACCCGCTCCTCGGAGGCGGGAGTGTTCATCAGCTCAACGGCCTTCTCAGCCGTCAGTTCGTCCGGGGCCAGGTCCTCCGGCACATTGGCCCGCTGGGGTTCCGAACCCTCCGGAGCGTCTGCCGGCAGCGGCTTTTCCAGGTAGGGCCCAAACTTGCCGACGCGCAGCACAATGCCGTCCGCGATCTCCACCGAGTTGATGCGGCGGGCGTCAATCTCGCCAAGGTCGTTGACGATGGTGCTCAGCCCGGTTTCCTTACGGTCCCCGTAGTAGAAGTGGTTCAGCCACTGGACGCGGCTTTCCTCACCCCGGGCGATGCGGTCGAGGTCTTCCTCGAGCTCGGCGGTGAAGTCATAGTCGACGTAGTCGTGGAAGTGCTCCTCGAGCAGCCGGACCACCGAGAAGGCAATCCAGCTCGGCACGAGCGCCTGACCGCGGGTGCGTACGTAACCCCGATCCATGATCGTGGAGATCGTCGCTGCATACGTGGAAGGTCGCCCGATTCCCCGCTCTTCAAGCACCTTGACCAGCGAGGCCTCCGTGTAGCGGGGCGGCGGTGAGGTTTCGTGTCCGATGGGCGAAATATCCTCCGCACCGAGGCCATCACCGGTCGCGAGGTTGGGCAGCCTGCCGCCCTGTCCCGATTCGGTTCCGCCCGCAGCGTCATCCTCATCGCGTGAGGCGTCCCTGCCCTCCTCGTACGCAGCCATGAAACCGCGGAAGGTGATGACCGTGCCGGAAGCCGAGAATTCTGCGTCCTTGCCGTCGGGAGAAACAGCGCCAAGGCGGACCGACGCCGTCGAGCCTTTGGCATCCGCCATCTGGGACGCAACCGTACGCTTCCAGATGAGTTCGTAGAGCCGGAACTCGTCACCGTGAAGCTGCTTGGCAACCTGGGCAGGTGTGCGGAAGGAGTCACCGGCGGGACGGATGGCCTCGTGGGCTTCCTGCGCGTTCTTGGACTTTCCCTTGTACACGCGGCGCGCCTCAGGCACGTACTCCGCACCGTACAGTTCCGAGGCCTGACGGCGGGCTGCGTTGATGGCCTGGTCGCTCAGCGCCGGCGAATCGGTACGCATATAGGTGATGTAGCCGTTCTCATACAGACGCTGGGCTACCTGCATGGTGACGCGGGAGGAAAAGCGCAGTTTGCGTGCGGCTTCCTGCTGCAGCGTCGAGGTGGTGAAGGGCGCTGCGGGACGGCGGGTATACGGCTTGGTGTCCACCGACCGGACGGCGAACGCCGCGTCGCTCAGGCCTTCAGCGAGAGAAGCCGCGGCAGTCTGATCGAGGACGGCGACGTTCTGCGACTTCAGCTCGCCGAGGTCGCTGAAGTCCTTGCCGGTTGCGACGCGGGTTCCGTCCACCGCCACGAGCTTTGCGGTGAAGGACTCGCCTTTCGACGCATCAACCGGTGAGAAGGTTCCGGTGAGATCCCAGTACGACGCCGGGCGGAAAGCCATGCGCTCACGCTCACGTTCGACTACCAGCCGCGTGGCCACCGACTGGACGCGGCCCGCGGAGAGTCCTCGCGCCACCTTGCGCCACAGGACAGGTGAGATCTCATAGCCGTAGAGGCGGTCCAGGATGCGCCGGGTTTCCTGTGCGTCGACCATCGGGATATCGAGGTCACGCAGCTCCTCCATGGCGCGCTGGATTGCTTCGCGGGTGATCTCGGGGAAGGTCAGCCGGTAGACGGGCACCTTTGGTTTGAGCACTTCAAGGAGGTGCCAGGCAATGGCCTCGCCTTCCCTGTCACCGTCAGTCGCGAGATACAGTTCGCTGGCGTCCTTGAGGGCCGCCTTGAGTTCCGCGACGCGCTTCTTCTTGTCCGCCGACACCACGTAGTAGGGCTCGAAATCGTTCTCGATGTCCACCGCGAACTTGCCGAGCGAGCTTTTTTTCAGCTCCGCCGGGAGGTCCGAGGGCTGGGGGAGGTCGCGGATGTGTCCCATCGACGCAGTGACCTCGAAGCCCTCACCGAGGTAGCCCGCAATCGTCTTGCTCTTGGCGGGAGACTCGACAATAACGAGCTTCTTGCCGGGCTTCTTGTCCGTTGCCTTAGCTGGCACTTCACTCCTCGATACAGGTGCTTTTTAAACAGCAGAACTACCGCTCGTTCTGAGCTCAATATTCGGATTGGGTGGGCGTCCTGCCCTTCACAGTATGCGGCATGCCTACCTGCACTAGGGTAACGGCTTGATTCGGGACCCTTGTCACGGGGCCGGCCACTGTGAATAATTCCGCGGTGCGCTGCAGGCGGCTGCCGCGGCGCCTCAGGCGCTTGCCCGTGCCGAGGCAGGAAGGAGGAAGCCGTCCGCCACCAGGCTGCTTACGTCCTCCAGCAGGTCTCTGCCGAACGCTTCATCGTCGCGGTCCAGGAGCGCTGCGAGCGCACCGATGATCTGCCCCGCGGTGAGGTCGCCGTCGCACGCTGAAACGAAGCCGGCCAACTCCGTGCTCAGCAGGGTGGTGCGGCGGAAGCCGGCGCCCTGCCTCAGCAGGATCACCCCGGGATGCTCCGCGCCGGGGCGCTGGTGCCGCTCTTCGGTGACATCGTCCGCCACCGTGAGATGTTCGGCGGACAGGTCCCCCACGGTGCCCAGCCAGTCGAGACGTGCGACGCCGGCACTCATGTGGGGCCCGATCGGCTGTTCCAGGTCATGGGTGATCTCCTCGAACCGGCGGAGCGTCGCCGGACCGCCGGCGTTCCGCAGCCAGACCATGCCGAAACCTATGTGTTCGACGGACCGGGAGGCGAAGTCGGTCAGGTAGGCGCCGAACCTTTCAGCGAAGCGGTCGGGGTTCCGGTTTTCGGCCGCGTCACGCAGCCAGGTTTCCGCGTAGTGCGTGGGCGTCAGCTGTTCACGCTGAACCACCCAGGCGTCCGCGGTGTCCGGCACCCACCCGGCGATCCGGGATTCCCAGGCCAGGCCCTCCGGTATCTCCCAGTTGCCCAGGAGCTGTGCCGTTCCGCCGGGCTCCAGGACGCCCGGCAACCCGCGGATCAGGGAGGACACAATGTCATCGCCCGCACGGCCGCCATCGCGGTAGGTGAACTGATCCGCGGGCGCCTCCCCAGCTGTGCGCGGGGTGATGACAAACGGCGGGTTGGACACGATCTGCCCGAAGGTCTCCCCCGCCACCGGCTCCAGAAGGTTCCCCGACCGCAGCGACACGCGCTCGTCGAGATGTTCCGGGTCAATCCCGAGCGCCGGCGCGTTGAGCAGCAGGTTGAACCGGGTGACCGCGAGCGCGCGCTTCGAAATGTCGGTCGCAGTGACGTGCCGGGCGTGGGCCAGCAGATGGAAGGTCTGGATTCCGCAGCCGGTGCCCAGGTCCAGGGCACGGTCAACCGGGGCGCGCGCGGCGAACTGCGCCAGGGTCAGCGACGCACGCCCTATCCCCAGCACGTGATCGGTCCGCAGCACGCCGGGCCGCAGGTGTGAGCCGAGGTCGGATGCCACCCACAGGTCACCGCCGGCGTCCGAAGAATAGGGGCGGAGGTCCACCGCGGCGCGGAGGCCGCCGTCGTACTCCTCCGCCAGTCCGAGCGCCAGGAGCCCGGCTGCTCCGACCGAGGGAAAGGCGCCGTCCAGCTCTGCCGCGGGCAGCGCTTCACCGAGCAGGAAAACCAGCACGACGGCGGCAAGCCGGCTTCCGGCCCCGGTGCGGTGCGCGCCACGCGCGGCCAGCAGCGCGGGCACCGCCTGGTCCCGATCCAGCGCGGCGTAGGCGTCTCCACCGACCAGTCCGGCGACGCCGTCGACCGTGTAGTCCGCCGCCCCGAGATCCGCAGCGAGACGGTCGATCAGGTCCTGGTCATCGCTGTACGGGGCGCCGGCTGCATGGTTCATCACGGGGAAAGTTTATGGGGAAATTCCGCCCACAAATGTCCTCACGTACCATTGAGCCATGCACGCAAACCAGCGATTTACCAGCCCCCGGCCGCCTCTCGGCCGTGAGGGCTCTGCGCTGCGCGTCTTCTCCAGCTAGGTCCACACGGTGTCCGCGGCCGGGGTTTCGTTCCAGAAACCCTCCCCGACACTTTCCAAGGATCAGCCATGTACCTCACCATCCCCCAACTCACCTCAGCCCTGGCCGTCCGGGACCTCACCGATCCCGCGCAGGGTCCGCATGCCATGCAGGAACTGCTCGACGGCGTCATCAGCCGCCTGACGCAGCTCTGGGACATACCCGCCACAACCCACCGCACCACCGGCCTGGTGGCCACAGCGGACAACTATGACCGGTTGGGCTACGCGCCCGACGACGTCACCCGGGATCAGCGCTACTCCCGCCACGCGAGCCCCACGGTGATGCTACGCAGCCATACCTCCGCAGGCATTCCCGCCGTCCTGGACTCCCTTGCACCGGTTGCTGACCCCTACGACCGGCTCCATGTACTGCCCGGCCTGGTGTATCGGCGCGACGCCGTGGACCGCACCCACGTGGGGACGCCGCACCAGGTGGACCTGTGGCGGCTCAAGGCCCGCGGCCTGCTGGGTGAGGACGACCTGCACCGCATGGCCGACGCCGTCGTGGATTCCGTGCTGCCCGGCGCGCACTGGCGGGCGGTTCCGGCAACACATTCCTATACATCGCACGGGATGCAGATTGATGTCCAGACGCCTGCCGGCTGGCTGGAACTCGCCGAGTGCGGCCTGGTGCGCGCGAAAGTTCTCCGCAGTTCCGGCCTGGATCCCCGCCGCTGGTGCGGTCTCGCGCTTGGAATGGGACTCGACCGGGCGCTGATGCTGCGCAAGGGCATCGGGGATATCCGGCTGCTGCGCTCACCGGACCCCCGCGTTTCCTCGCAGCTGCTCGATCTTCAGCCCTGGCGCCCCGTCTCGCTCATGCCGGCGGTCCGGAGGGATCTGTCCGTCCTGTGCGGCCCGGATATGGATGAGGAGACGCTGGGAGATGCCGCCAGGGATACCCTCGGCGCCGACGCCGACGTCCTGGAATCACTGGTGATCCGCGCCCGGACGCCGGTGGAGCAGCTGCCGGCTCCCGCCGTCGTGCGTTTGAATGCCCAGCCGGGGCAGGTGAACCTGCTGGTCCGGCTCACCTTGCAGGCGCTGGACCGGACCCTGACCGATACGGAAGCAAATGCGCTGCGGGACCGGGTGTACCTTGCACTCCATGAAGGGCCGGTGCTAGAACTGACCGGATGAAGGCGGGAGCTTCAGGCTGCGCCGACGGCGGTGGCTTCAGCCTCGTCTGTTTCGCACCCCTGGGGGCAGCGGAGCTTTGCCGGGTCCGCCGCGCATTCGGCGCAGTACAGCGTGAGGTTCCGGCAGCTGGGGTTGGAGCAGTTCTCGAACTTGTTGGTGGGGGCGGAGCAGCGCACGCACTTGCCGATGGTTCTGGCGTCCTTGCTGAACTCGACGTGCATACGCTTGTCGAAGACATACAGCGACCCTTCCCACAGGCCCGAATCGCCGTAGGTTTCGCCGTACCGGACGATACCTCCCTGCAGCTGGTAGACCTCATTGAAGCCGCGGTTGACCATGAGGCTGGACAGGACCTCGCACCGGATGCCTCCGGTGCAGTAGGTGACCACGGGCTTGTCCTTGAGGTGGTCATACTTGCCGGAATCGAGTTCGCGCACGAAGTCGTGGGTGGTGTTCACATCCGGGACCACGGCGTTCCGGAACCTGCCGATCTGCGCTTCGAGGGCGTTGCGGCCGTCGAAGAAGACCACGTCGTCGCCGCGTTCATCAACCAGCTGGTGCAGCTGTTCGGGCTTGAGGTGCGTCCCGCCGCCGACCACGCCGTTCTCATCGACCTTCAGCTCCCCGGGGGCGCCGAACGAGACGATCTCTTCGCGCACCTTGATGCTGAGCCGCGGGAAGTCGTCCGCGCCGCCCTCGGACCATTTGATGTCCATCTTCTTGAAGGCAGGGTACTCTCGGGTGGTCTTCACGTACTGCTTGACGGCGTTCAGTTCGCCGCCGACCGTGCCGTTGATGCCGTCCCTGGAGATGAGGATGCGGCCACGGAGCCCCAGCTTCTCGCACAGGGCACGCTGCCACAGCCTGACCGCCTCGGGATCAGGGAGCGGAGTGAACGCATAGTACAAAACAATTCGGTTCATGGACACGCATTAAAGGGTACCGGCGTGCGGGTGCGAGGTCTCAAATCTGCAACCTCTTCGGGAATCTATGTTCAAGCCCTCTGCTCCCCACTAGGGTTCAGGCATGGAAGCCGCTCTTTCAGATCAACTCGTCCGCACGTGGATTTCCGGCTGGGCGAAATGCCGCGGCTACACTCCCCAGGACCGCGGGCGCAGCGTGTCCGTCCTGCTCACCGACCAACAGGACCAGCTGGAAACCATCGTCTACGAGCCCACCATCGGGGAGTTCCTCGAGCTCGCGAGTGAAACCCGCGAGGACTCCCGCAGGGTGCTCACAGTGGTCACCAACCGGATGCATGACCTTATCGAAGCCTCCGCTCCCCTCCAGCTGCGGGTCACCGACTCGCAGCAGGCGTTGATGTGCGCGGACATGGACGGACAGGACGTCGAGGACCCGCTCCCCCCGGACGAGGAGTTCAAGCTCGAGCACATCCGCGAAGCAGACTGCCGGCGCGTGTCCGTGACGGTGAACGGCGAGGAGGTGGCGCGGGGGTCGGTCGCCAGACAGGACAACCATGCAGTCTTCGACCGCATCATCACTGATCCGTTGTACCGCCGTCGGGGCCTCGGCAGCTTCGTGATGCGGGCACTGACCGCCGCCATCCTTGAGGAGGACGTGGAAACCGGGCTGCTGATGGCTTCGGAAAGCGGGCGTCACCTGTACCAGTACCTGGGGTGGACCTACCTGGCGGACGCATTCGTCATCCGCCGCTGAGCACTCTCAACGATCCCGCGCCGGTCCGATTTGTGCCGGGGTGACAAAATAGCTGGGTGCCTGCACACGATTCACTGATCCCGCTTCTCGGCGGAGGAGATCCTGAGCAGCTCGTTCATGTCCGGCATCTTCCGGCGCGTGAGGCCGTCTCCAGCGAATGGCCCGGCTGGGTCCACCCCGAGGTGGTGGACGCCTACCGGATGCGTGGGATCCCGATGCCGTGGAAGCACCAGAGTGACGCCGCGGACTCCGCACATGCCGGATCGCATGTAGTCATTGCAACCGGCACGGCCTCCGGGAAGTCCCTGAGCTACCAGTTGCCCGTCCTCGACGCGATCCACCGATCCGTCCTGGCGGAGAAGATCTCGCTTGAGCCCGCCGGTGCCGTGGCCCTGTATCTCTCACCGACCAAGGCGCTGGCCGCGGACCAGCTGGCAGCCATCTCCTCGCTTGGCCTGCCCACCGTCCGGGCGGACACCTACGACGGCGACACGGACGCGGGTGCCCGACGCTGGATCCGCGACCACGCCAACCTGGTCCTGGCCAACCCGGACATGCTCCACTACGGCATCCTGCCGAACCATGCCTGGTGGGCGCGGTTCTTCCGGCGCCTCACCTACGTCGTCGTGGATGAAGCCCACACCTACCGAGGGGTGTTCGGATCGCATGTCGCCAACCTGCTTCGCAGGCTGCGCCGGGTATGCGCCTCCTACGGCGCAGACCCCGTGTTCATCGGGGCTTCAGCCACGTCCGCGGCTCCAGCCGACTCTTTTGGAAAGCTGATCGGAGCGCCCGTCACCGCCTTCACCGAGGATACTTCGCCGCACGGGTCTACGACGGTGGCGTTCTGGGAGCCTCAGCTCACTGACCTGCGCGGTGAAAACGGAGCCCGCCAACGCAGGACAGTAATCGCGGAAACGTCCGACCTGCTGACCAACCTGGTCTCGGCGCAGGTGCGGACCATCGCCTTCATCAAATCCCGCCGCGGCGCTGAAAGTATCGCCGCGAATACCAAGCGGCTGCTCAGCGAGGTGGATCAGAAGCTGCCGGCCCGGGTGGCGGCCTACCGTTCCGGATACCTTCCCGAGGAGCGCCGGCAGCTGGAGGCTGCGCTGCGGTCCGGCCGCCTGCTGGGGGTGGCGAGCACGTCGGCGCTGGAGCTGGGGATCGATATCTCCGGTCTGGACGCCGTACTCGTGGCCGGATGGCCTGGGACCCGTGCGTCATTGCTGCAGCAGATCGGGCGAGCCGGCCGTTCCGGACAGGACGCCCTCGCGGCCTTTGTTGCCAGTGATGACCCGCTGGATACCTACCTGGTCCACCATCCCGAGGCGGTGTTCGACGTCGGGGTGGAGGCGACGGTGTTCGATCCCGCGAACCCCTATGTGCTCGGTCCGCACCTGTGCGCTGCTGCCGCCGAGCTTCCCCTGACACCCGAGGACCTGCCGCTCTTCGGGGAGACCGCGCGGGCCCTGTGTGACCAGTTGGTGGATCAGGGGCTCCTGCGCAGCCGGCCTGCGGGCTGGTTCTGGACACATCCGCAGAGCGCCGCGGGCATGGTCAACCTGCGCGCTGATGGGGGCGGGCCCATCAACATTATCGAGAGCGACACCGGGACGGTGCTCGGAACCATGGATTCACCGCAGAGCCACTATCAGGCGCACGCGGGTGCCGTGTACGTGCACCAGGGCCAGAGCTACGTTGTGGATGAGCTGAACGAGCAGGACCACTGCGCGATGGTGACCCGCTCCAATCCCGACTACTACACCCAAGCCCGTGACGTCACGCAGATCGAGGTGATCTCTGAGCAGCGCGCAGTACTGTGGGGCCCTGTCCGGGTCTGTTTCGGCGAGGTCAAGGTGACCACGCAGGTGATCTCCTTCCAGCGGAAGGCGTTCGTCTCGAATGAGATCCTCGGGGAGGAACCCCTGGAACTCGGGGCGCGGGACCTGTTCACGAAGAGTGTCTGGTTCGAGTGCGACAACCGGCTGCTCGAAAGCAGCGGCATCACCGCAGCAGACCTGCCCGGCGCACTGCACGCTGCGGAACATGCCGCGATCGGGCTGCTCCCGCTCGTCGCATCCAGCGACCGCTGGGACATCGGTGGGGTCTCGACCGCCCTGCACGCCGACACCGGGTTGCCCACCATTTTCGTTTATGACGGCCATCCGGGCGGCGCGGGATTTGCCGAGCGTGGCTTCGACGCTGCCGAGACCTGGCTCAGCGCTACGGCGCAAGCGATCAGCGCCTGCGAGTGTGAGTCCGGTTGCCCGTCCTGCGTCCAGTCACCCAAGTGCGGCAACCGCAACAACCCGCTGAGCAAGGCGGGTGCCCTCACCCTGCTGAACATGCTGCTGGCGCAGGCCCGGCTTGGTGAACCTGCGCCAGCGGCGAGCATGCCGGATCTGTGAAGCTCCTTTCGGTGAGGCTGTGCTCCGGGGTGGCTCCGCGCGGGGATGAGTTCGCGGCCGGTCTTCGGCGCGGAGGCCTACGGCGAGGGCAACCCGTCTGCCGCGACCTACGGCGGCAGCCTACGGCAGTGGTCTACGGTGGTGGCCCGGCTCGCGCCCGGCCCGACGCCGGAGGCAGCGCGGGAACGGAATCCACCTCAGTATGAACCTGAACAATATGGCCTGATTGCCCTTGCACCAGGCACCCCGTGAGGCGGGCGCCATGGTGAGCGGCAACCCCGGCAGCTACTGCGCACGGGCTGCCGTCACGCAGCCCGCGTGCGGCGTCCGCCGCCGCAAGCGCCGACAGGTCCGCGGCCGTTGCCGCCCGCGAGGCGGCCACCGACGCCTGGGCAAAGAGCACCACTACCGCGAGAACCAGCAGGGCCGCTATCGCGATGCCCGCCATCAACACCGTTCCCGCGCCCGTTTCACGCTCACAGCTGCAGCGCCTCATAACTGCTCGGCGCCTCATAACTGCTCCGGCAGAGCGACGGCGCGGGCCGAAAGGTCGATGCTGAACAGATCCAGTACCGGCACATCAACCGAAGTTGTCACGGTCACGATGCTGTAGCCGCCCTCCGGATGGACGGCGAATTGCGTGTCGCCGCCGGCGATCCTGCGGGCGGTGGCTGCCGCGGCTGCGCTGCTTTCACCACGCATGATCTCGCGTGCTCCGGCCCTCGCTGCCTCCTCGATACGCAGCTGCGAGACCCCTAGTGCTGCAGCCGCCAGGACGACCCCCAGCAGAGCCACCACCGCGGGGAAAGCCACCGCCACCTCTGCAGTGACCGTTCCCCTATCCCCGCGGTCGGTCACCGGCATTCCTGCCCGGGCCATGAAGCCTCAGCCGAAGCTGAGGGCGTTGGTGATCAGGGACGTCAGCAGGCCGCGGATCTCCCCGCTGGATAGGACTGCCACCAAAAGCGCCGCGAATCCGACGGCAGCCAGCGTGGCGATCGCGTACTCGGCCGTCGCGAGCCCGGCCTCCGACCGCATCAGCCCGCGCGGTGCAGGCCGGTTGTCCCCGATGCTGCCGGGCCGCAGGGACGTCACGGTGGCGAGCGGCTGTTCGCTCTGACGGTCTTGCGGCAAACCCTCGGAGCACGCGGTCGGTGCGGTCGGTGCGGTCGGTGCGGTGATGGAACGTGACATGACAACTCCTTGATAGTGGTTGTTACGGTTGACCGCTTGAGCGGCTGATTCGAGTGTTCCGCGCACCCGTTCAACCTGGAGAGGGAGAACCCCGTAAGTGGATAAGTGCAGGTGTTACAAGGGATTGTGGAGCGCGAGAGGGATTGCGGCCCCGCAGCTGCGGCCGCTGCGAGCGGGGTAGCAACGGCGCCGGTGGCCGCGCCGGTTGGCGGTGGCGTGAGGCGGCGATAGCGGCTGTGGCGTGAGGCGGCGGTGACCGCTGTGGCGCCGTAGGGAGTGCCAGCTGGCGCGAGGCCGCTGACAGCGCACGGTCGCGCCCTCTACTGGGTGGTGAAAGCCGGAAACAGGCCAACCAGGATGGGGATGACTCCCAGGCACACGAAGGCAGGAAGCGAACACAAACCCAGCGGAACGACCAGCCGGACCCCGAGCGCGGCAGCCCTCTGTTCCGCAGCCCTGTTCCTTCTCCGCCTGAACTGGGCAGCGTGCGCCGTGACAACGGCGGCGGACGGCGCCCCTGTTGTGCCGGCAAATCTCAGCGCGCGCCCGAGTTCCTGGACGGCCTCGCAGGAGCCGCCGGCGGAGGCTGCCGCCCACGCCACCTCCCAGGACGCCCCAAGATCCAGTGCCGTCTTGACGGAGATCAGAGACGTACGGACGGGCGGTGATGCCGACCGGGCAAGAATGTCCAGGCCACGGTCCAGCGGCGACCCGGCCGCAAGCATGGACGCCATCAGGTCCATCATGAGCGCCGGGTCGTCCAGCCCTTGCTGTGGGAACCCTTGCTGTGGGATTCCGCCGGCTGGGTTTTGCCGGGACGGAGTCCGTCGCCAGGTGGTCGGGGCGGAACCAATGCCTCCACGCGAACGTGCCGGCGAACAGTGCAGCAGCCAACACCCCGCCCAGAGGAGGGCCGCAACCAGCGCACCGGTCATGCCGAATCACCCGCGGCGGCGCGGACCAGCCTGCTTGACCAGAACCTGCCAATGACCATGAGCACCGCTCCCGCGCACAGCGTGGCAATACCGGGTGCCGAACCGAGCAGGACCGCTACGGGGTCAACCCCAAGCAGATATCCGACCCCGAGCCCGAAGAGCGGCAGCCATGACAGCAGCCGGACCGTTGCCCGGGGACCGGCGAGTGCCGTGCCGCGGGCTGCATCGGAATCCAGTTGGGCATCGCGCTGGGCAGCGTAACGGGAAAGGACGGCGGCGAGGGACGCGCCACTGCGTTCGGCAACCTCCAGGCAGGCGGCCAGATCACGCCAGAGGGACCTCAATGCGGGATCGCGGGTCTGCGACCCTGCCTCCCGCAGCACCTCCGGAACGCTGAGCCCGAGCTGGGCCGCCTGATGCGCCGGCAGCAGGGCAGGTTTGATGGCTGCCGGGAAGCCGCTGCTTCCGCCGTGCACGCTGAGCATGTCTCCCCACAGCTGCGAGGGTGCCCGGCCTGCCTGGAGCAGACCGGTGAGCTGGTGGATGAACAGCGGAATCTCATGTGGGTCCGTTGTGCGCTGGCGCTTCGGGAGGACCAGCCGAGGGGAGGCGACCGGATGCCGGGCCGGCGCCCCGGCGGCATGCAGGGGACGACGTGGGAGCATCAGCAGCCAATAGGCTGCGAACAGCGTTCCGGCCAAAAGTACGCCGCTCATGTCAACGGCCCCGGTCAAGCATTCCAGCCAGCTTTTCCCAGGCCGGCCCCCGCTCTGATCTTGCCCCATTCCGCCTCAACGCCGTCCGCACGGTCAATTCGCCGCCGCCGGCCTGTTCCAGCACACCGATCTCGGAGACCGTGCGCCCGCTGTGTGTGCGAACAACGTGGATGATGACATCGAGCGCATTGGCGGCCTGTAACGCCAAGGCGCCGGCCTCCATCCCGGCGAGGGCCGCAAGCGCGCAGAGCCGGGCGGGAACGCTCGCCGCCGAATTCGCGTGAATGGTCCCGCCGGCGCCGTGGTGTCCGGTATTCATTGCGGCCAGCAGTTCGCGGACCTCGGCTCCGCGGCACTCACCGACGATGAGGCGGTCGGGACGCATCCGCAATGCCTGCCGGACAAGCTCAGCCAGGTCCACCGACCCGCTGCCTTCCAGGTTTCCGTGCCTGCCCTGCAGCCCCACGGCATGCGGGTGCACGGGGCTGAGTTCAGCGGAATCCTCAACGGTGACCAGCCGTTCATCCTGGCCGCTCAGGGACAGCAGAGCGCCAAGCAGCGTGGTTTTCCCTGTACCGGTGCCGCCGCTTATGAGGAAGTTCAACCGTTTGTGGACGATGCCGCGCAGGGCTGCCGACATGGGGGCGTCGAGCCCGGCTGCGGGCACCAGTTCGTCGAAGGTGAAGGAGCGCTGCCGCTGGATTCGGATGGAGAGCAGCGTCCCGTGCGTGGACAGCGGTGGGAGAACCGCATGCACACGGAACCGGTCCAGCCGCACATCCACGCAGGGGTTTCCGTCATCCAGCCTTCGCCCGCCCGCAGCAATGAGCCGGGCGGCAAGTGCCCGCACGTCAGCATCAGCGGGGAAGGAGAGATCTGTGCGCTGGAGGCCGCCGCCGTCGTCCACCCAGACCGCATCCGGGCCGTTCACAAGGATGTCGGTGATGGAAGGGTCCTCCGCGAACCGCTGCAGCGGGCCAAGACCCTGCAGCTCGGCCCGGACCCGGTCCATGGTGTGGAAGGCCCCCTCGGAGCCCAACAAACGCCCGGTGGACTGGACCGCTGCTGCCAGACGTGCCCCGGTGACCGGCGCCGATTCGCTGAGGACCGCATTCCGCACCTGGGTGACCATGGCGGCGTCGGTGGCCACGGCGGTCCGGCGGTTGCGCCGCGATCCGGGCTGCTGGTTCATGCGCTCAGCTCCAACGTTCCGGTGAGGATGGCATCCAGTGTCGAACGGACGAAGGAGCGGACCGCCCGCCGGCGTGCAAGGTCGAGGAGCCTCCCCTGGTTCTCGCGCTCGTCGGCGGCGCGGAGATGCGGCAGATAGCCGGCGCACGGCAGTCCAAGCGCGTCAGCGATCCTTTGTGGGTCAAGATCCGGTCCGAGCGGCCCCCGGATAACCGCCCGGATGGGCAACGGGTGCAACTGGGCGACCTGCGCGCGGGCCGCTGAGATGGCGCGGGTCCTTCCCGGCACCACCAGGAGGATGCTGTCGCAGTACGGAAGCAGCGACCCGTCCGCTGACCAGCCCCGCGCCACGTCAACCAGCGTTACGCCGTAGGCGGCCCTCGCCGCCTCCATGACGGGCGGCACCGCGGTGGACGCCAGAATGCCCGGTGGAGGCGGATCCACGCCCATCGACAGCAGGGAGAATCCTTCAAGCGAAGGGAGGGCGGAAACAAGCTGATCCGGGTTCAGCGTGCCACGGACCTCTCCCAGATCCGGCCAGCGCACGCCGGGCAGGGCCTCGCTGCCAAGTGCCAGCTCCAGCCCGCCGCCCAGGGGATCGCCGTCGACCAGTAGCGGCCGCAGGTTCCGGGAACCCGCGCCGGCGGCGAGCCACACGCTGACCATGCTCGCACCCACTCCCCCGGCGGCTCCCAGCACTCCGACAACGGTTCCCTCATCCTGGGCACGCTGCAGCATGCCCAGATGCTCGGCCAGCCAGCCGGCAGCCTGCGGCAGGATGGCTACACGGTCTGCGTTACAGCGCGCGGCGGAGGCCCAGGCACCTGCCTCCTCGCCCTCAATCCCAAGCACGATCACGGCGCAGCCCGGGACGGCATGCCGGGCGCTCCCGCTGTCCAGCAGCACGACGGCGGGACGGAGCGCAAGGGCCTCGCCAATTGTGGAAGCGTTCGCGAGCGTCAGACCCGCAGCCACCACTACCCTCGCCGCTTCATCGCGGAGACGTTGCGAGGAACTGACCAGTACGACGCTGGCCGAATCAGGAGCCGGGATCCAGGAAGACATACCGTAAGCCTGCGCCCGCAAACGTGCGCGTCCCGCGCCGGAACCTGCCTATGTGGATATCTTCAGCCGAAGTGCAGGAATAGTCGGGGTCCATGGTGGGCAACAATAGGAGGCGTGTACATCGTCCTCGCGCCGCCTTCGAGCGGGCAGCGCACTCACGGAGCCGATGGTGCCGAGATAGCCTTCCTGCCGGTGGATTCGACAGGAGTACCGGCAGGTGATGCCGTCGTCGTGCCGGCCGCGGAGCTGGCAGCCACAGTCCGCCAGCTGGAACGCCCCGGCACCCGCTGGATTTGGGACAGCACCCGGAACTGGTACCCAGCCCTCCTGGCAGCCGGAATTTCCATCGACCGCTGTCACGACGTCGCACTGAGCAGGGAGATCCTGCGCCACTCCCCCGCCTGTGCAGACACCGAATATGGCAGCAGGCTCCAGTCCCTGCCGGACGGGGCGGAGGATGCGAATCCCGCCCGGGCGCTGCCGCCGTCTGCACCGTCGCCGCATCAGGGAAGCCTCTTCGAATCAGCCCAGCCTGCCGCCGGCGCCGACGTCCACGAGGTCACAGCTGAGTTCTCCGCTCAGCAGCGCGCCGTGAACGCCGGCAACCGGCCTTCACAGCTGGCCCTGCTGCTGGCTGCTGAGTCCGCGGGCGCCCTGATCGCGGCGGAAATGGAGTTCCACGGCATCCCCTGGCGCGCCGACCTCCACAATGAGCTGCTCGAATCCCAGCTGGGAAAGCGCCCGCGCGAAGGTCACCGGCCCGCTCAGCTCGAACGCCTGGCAGGTGAACTGCGCGCTGCCCTGGGCAACCCCCGTTTCAACCCGGACTCGCCGCAGGAGCTGCTGCGGGCCCTCCACCGGGCAGGAATCGAGGTGTCGTCCACCCGATCCTGGGAGCTACAGCGACACAAGCATCCCGCCATTGCCCCGCTGCTGACGTACAAGAAGCTCTCCCGGCTGCTGACGGCGAACGGCTGGACCTGGCTGGACACCTGGGTGCATGACGGCCGCTTCCGGCCCGAGTACGTGGTCGGCGGGAGCATGTCCGGGCGCTGGGCCTCCCGCGGCGGCGGTGCCCTGCAGATCCCGCATCAGGTCCGGGATGCTGTCCGCGCCGACCCGGGCCACGTCCTGATCGTCGCCGACGCCGCGCAGCTCGAGCCGCGAGTGCTCGCGGCACTGGGCAGGGATTCCGCGCTCGCTGCAGCCGGTCGCGGGCTGGATCTGTACCAGGGAATTGCCGATCAGGGTTTCGGCGGCGACCGCGCGAAGGCAAAGGTGGCCATGCTCGGTGCGATGTACGGCGCAACCACCGGCGAATCCGGCCGCCTGATGCCGCAGCTGACGCGCACCTACCCGCAGGCGATCGCCGTGGTGGAGGCGGCGGCACGCACCGGAGAGGGGGGCGGCGTCGTCGCAAGTTTCCTCGGCCGTGGCTGCCCGCCGCCGTCGGACGGCTGGCTCACCGCACAGCGCACCGGCAATGCTGCGGAGCAGCAGCGCGCCGATGCCCTCGCCCGTTCCCGTGGACGCTTCACACGCAACTTCGTGGTCCAGGCGACTGCCGCCGAGTGGGCACTGTGCTGGCTCGCAGAATTACGACGGCGGCTGCGCGCCGACACTGCCGGCAACGCCGGGGCGCACATTGTCTTCTTCCTCCACGACGAGGTGATGCTGCATGTGCCCGGTGAGCTGGCCGACCGGGTGTCCGCCATGGTCACCGAGGCTGCACGCTCCGCCGCACACCTGATGTTCGGACAGATCCCGGTGGAGTTTCCCGTGAACGTGGTTGTGGTGGATTCCTACGCCGACGCCAAGTAGCTAGACGCGATCCCGCCCGATGGGTGCGTCCTGCTCCCGTGACTCGTCCCACGGCTGGGTCCAGCCCAGTCCGTCGAACAGCCGGGAGAGCAACAGGCCGGTGAAACCCCAGATGGTGATGCCGTCAATGGTGAAGGCAGGCGTGCGGTGTTCGCGTCCCTTGTGCCGGACCACCGCGGTAAATCGCACCTCGGCCGAAAGCAATTCAGCAACCGGCGCCCGGAAAACATGGGAGGACTCGGCGTGGTCCACTACGCGCACGGGGGTCGGTGAGGACCACCAGGCCAGCACCGGTGTTACCAGGTAGTTGCTCACGGGAAGCCCGACCTCCGGCAGCGGTCCGAGGATTTCGACGCCGGCCGGGTCCAACCCGGTTTCCTCCTCCGCCTCGCGCAGCGCTGCAGCAACGGGGCCGGCGTCGTCGTCGTCAATCCTGCCGCCAGGAAAGGCGACCTGGCCGGGGTGGTTACGCAAAGTTCCGGCACGGGTGACGAACAGGACGTCGAGGTCATCCGGCACGGCGGGTGAGTGGATCCTGGCGGGCATGTCGTCGAGGTGTCCGAAAAGGACGAGGACGGCCGCCGGCCTCGCGGTCGCGATATCCATGCCGCGTATCTGCCAGGCCTCGGAAGTGTCACCGCCGGGCCCGATGGGTTCGCCGCGTTGGGCGAACGCCTTCAGTTCGGAATAGGCGCTCATGCGCTCAGCGTGAATCCGTCAGCCAGAAGCTCGGCCCGCGAGGCGCCCTCCAGCATGCGGCGATGAAGCTCCTCGCGACCCGGTGCCAGCTCGTACTTCAGCAGCTTTCGTGCCTTCTCCGGATCGACCTCGCCTTCGCCGAAGGAGGGGCAGAGCGAAGCGACCGGACAGGCGCCGCACGCCGGTTTGCGTGCGTGGCAGACCCGTCGGCCATGGAAGATCACGCGGTGGGAAAGCATGCCCCAGTCCTTGCGCTCAAACAGGGCAGCGACGTCGGACTCCACCTTCACCGGGTCCTCCTCCACCGTCCAGCCAAACCGCCGGGACAGCCGGCCGAAGTGCGTGTCGACCGAGATACCGGGCACCCCGAAGGCGTTGGCGAGCACCACGTTGGCCGTCTTGCGCCCCACGCCCGGGAGGGTCACCAGGTCCGCCATCCTGCCGGGCACCTCGCCGTCGAAATCGTCCACGATGCGGGTCGCCAGAGCCAGCAGGCTCCTGGCTTTGGCCCGGAAGAATCCCGTCGGACGAATCATCTCCTGGAGGACACCTTCCGGCGCTTCCGCGAGGCTTCGGGCATCCGGATAGCGCGCGAACAGCGCCGGAGTGGTCAGGTTGACCCGGACATCGGTTGTCTGTGCCGAGAGAACGGTGGCTACGAGCAGCTCGAAAGGATTACGGAAGTCCAGTTCCGCCACAGCGTAAGGGTACGCATCCGCGAGCACACGGTGGATTTTGCGCGCCCGGCGCTTCAGTGCAATCGGCGATGCATCCACGCTGACTCCTTCCTCCCCTCCCGCTGAGTCCGGCCCGGCGCCGGATCAGCCCTCGCGGGGAGCGCGCTCGATATTCCGGAGGTCACGCATGACACCGATTCGCCCGGTCCGCTTGTCCTGGACCAGGAACTCGTGGCCACGGTCCTCGATTCCCACTTCCCAATCGCCGGGCTGCAGCACAAACAGTTGGGCACCGGTCTGCTCGTCGACCACCGACCGGGGAGTACCGACCGCGAACCAGAACGCCTCCAGCACGGGCTCCTCGTCCTCCGCATCGCGGGTGGCCGAGATTGACTCAGTGCGCGGGTGGGAGGCCTGCGCGTCGGCGTTCTCCGGCTCGCTCGCTGCGGGCTCTGCCGCTTCGACCTTGGGCTGGGCTGCGGTGGCGGCGGGCTGAGTTGCTTCGGCACGGCCGGCATCGGCCTGCGCGCCGGAAGGCTGTGCCGCTGAAACCTGGGTGTCCGAGCGCTCAGCATCCGAGCGCTGCGCGGGTGTCGGCTGCACTGCTGTTGCCTTGGTGGCGGCCGGCTCGCGGGCGGCGGGAGCTGCCTGTGCACTGCCCTCAGCGTTGCCCTGTCCCGCCGAGAACGGCACCTGCTGGTTGCCCGCGCCCTGGCCTGCCGCGTAACCCGCAACGGCGTAGCCCGCACTGCGGCCGGTGCTGTTGGGGCCGTCCGACGCCGGCGCGGCCTTCGATCCAGGCCGGAAGTTCTTCCAACCGCCTGCCTTCTCTGCGGTGTCGGCTTTGGGTGGGCGCGGCCGGGCCGGAAGTGCCTCCCGTGCGATCGGGTGCGCGGAGGACGAGGGCCGTCCGGTGAAATCGCTCTTGAATACCCCGAGGTGCGGACCCCCGACCGTGGCCACGAGGAACCCGACTGCTCCCAGCAGTGCGATGAATGATCCGATGCCGAAGATGGTGACGGTCTGCAGGAAGAAGAACGCCGCGGCGAAAGCTGCGGTGACAGAGGCGAACTGGTCAACGGACAGCGAACCGACCCGCAGGTGCCTGGCGCCGGACCGGCGGCCGATCAGCAGTGCGAGAGCGGCGACCGGCAGCAGTATTCCGATGCCGAGGAAGAACAGCGGGAACGCCCGCCACAGGTTCACGCCGTCCACAAAGGGCAGGATGGTGCCGGTGAACATCACCAGCACGGAAACACCGATCACGGTCTCCCGCAGGGTGAACGGGCCGGCGACTGCCTCGGGTCCGGCGGAGCTGGAGGGATCAGCAGGGGTCTCGGACCGGCCGGGTTGCTGCACCGGCGAGCTATGCGCGGTGCCTGCGCCGCCGTCGTACTGGCGCTGTTCGGTCATGTCTGGATTCTCCGTTTCATAACGGCGGCTGGTGCCGCAGTCGCAGGTGCCGAGGGCGTTGAGCCGGATTCGGATTTCTCAGCCAACCCTAGTCAACGACCACTTCCTTTCCTACCAATGATGGGACATGTCGGCGCACCGTGCTCGCCGTTCACCGCAGAATGTGTGCCATTCGCACCCGAATTGTGACTGCCCGCACACAGAATGGCGGAGGCCCCCGCTAGTGTGGGACACAGCACATTTGCGGGTCGCTGACGTCGTTCAGGCCTGCCTCCGCACCGACCTGCCGAAGGGGTTCACAATGTCTGAAAACACCCAGATTTCCACGGGTGACGCATTCGAAAATCTGCTGCACGAGGAGCGCCGATTCCCGCCCAGCGAGGACTTCGCCGCCAATGCCATCGGCTCCGCCGACCTGTATGAGCAGGGCCGGGAAGGCCCCGAATTCTGGGCCCGCCAGGCACGCGAACTCCTGACCTGGCACGAGGACTTCTCGCAGGCGCTTGACTGGTCGGAGGCGCCGTTCGCCAAGTGGTTTGTCGGCGGAAAAATCAACGCCGCCTATAACGCGCTGGACCGCCACGTGGAGCAGGGCCGCGGTGACCGCGTCGCCATCCACTTTGAAGGCGAACCGGGAGATACCCTCACCTACACCTACGCAGAACTGACGACGGCGGTGAAGAAGGCCGCCAACGCCTTCCAGTCCCTCGGCGTGGCCAAGGGCGACCGCGTGGCCGTCTACCTTCCCATGATTCCAGAGGCCGTCATCACCATGCTGGCCTGCGCGCGCATCGGCGCCGTGCACTCCGTGGTGTTCGGAGGATTCTCCGCCGATGCCCTCCGGAGCCGGATCGACGACGCCGAAGCGAAGCTGGTAGTCACCTCGGACGGCACCTACCGCCGCGGCAAGCCCAGCCCGCTGAAGCCGGCCGTGGACGGCGCCCTGGAACGTCCGGGACACACCATCGAGAACGTGCTGGTGGTCAAGCGCAACGGGGAGCCAGTCGAGTGGACAGAGGGCCGCGACGTCTGGTGGCATGATGCTGTGGGGTCGGCCTCCGACGAGCACACTGCCGAGGGACACGATTCCGAACACCCCCTCTTCATCCTCTACACCTCCGGTACAACGGGAAAGCCGAAGGGCATCCTGCACACCACCGGCGGTTACCTGGCGCAGACCGCCTTCACGCAGAAGTACACCTTCGACCTGCATCCTGAAACGGACGTCTTCTGGTGCACCGCGGACATCGGCTGGGTCACCGGGCACAGCTATGTTGCGTACTCCCCCCTGGTTAACGGCGCCACCCAGCTCATGTATGAAGGCACGCCGGATACCCCGCACCAGGGGCGCTGGTGGGAGCTGGTGGAAAAGTACAAGGTCTCGATTCTGTACACCGCCCCCACGGCCATCCGCACCTTCATGAAGTGGGGGCGCGACATCCCCGCGAAGTTCGACCTCTCCTCGATCCGGGTCCTCGGATCGGTTGGCGAACCCATCAACCCCGAGGCGTGGATGTGGTACCGGGAGATCATCGGCGGGAACGGGGGCCGGGCGGAGGGCCGCGCGCCGATTGTGGACACGTGGTGGCAGACCGAGACGGGCGCGCACATGATCGCCCCGCTTCCGGGCGTCACCGCATGCAAGCCGGGGTCCGCGCAGGTTCCCATGCCGGGTATCGCCGTCGACGTGGTGGACGAGATGGGGCAGTCGGTACCCAACGGGGCCGGCGGCTACCTCGTGATCCGCGAACCGTGGCCTGCCATGCTGCGCGGAATCTGGGGCGATCCGGAGCGATTCAAGGAAACCTACTGGTCCCGTTTCGAGAACATGTACTTCGCCGGTGACGGTGCAAAACGTGACGAGGACGGCGACATCTGGCTGCTCGGCCGCGTGGATGACGTCATGAATGTCTCGGGACACCGCCTGTCCACAACGGAAATCGAGTCGGCGCTGGTGAGCCATCCGTCGGTGGCGGAGGCCGCCGTCGTCGGCGCTTCCGACGAGACCACCGGTGAAGCTGTGGTTGCCTTTGTGATCCTGCGCGGCTCTGCGGCCCAGGATGACGACGTCGTCACCACCCTCCGGAACCATGTGGGCAAGGAGATCGGGCCGATCGCCAAGCCGCGCAACATCCTCGTGGTACCGGAGCTGCCGAAGACCCGCTCGGGCAAGATCATGCGCCGCCTCCTCAAGGATGTTGCGGAGGGCCGCGAGGTGGGCGATGCCACCACCCTGTCCGATCCGACGATCATGCAGCAGATCGCCGCGTCGCTGCGCAAGTAGACCCAGCGTGCCCGGGTTGCCGCATCCGTTCTGGCGGCAACCCGGGCACGTTGCGGAGCCGGGTGCGTGACGCCCTTATCCGCGGTTGGCCGTGGGGCATAGTTAAGCCATGGCGACCACTACCCTGCTGATCCTCAACGGCCCCAACCTGAACCTGCTTGGCACCCGCGAACCGGGTGTCTACGGCTCGAACACCCTCGACGACGTCGAGAAGCTGTGTGCCTCCGCCGCCGGCGCGCACGGCTGGGCCGTGGACTGCAGGCAGTCCAACCACGAGGGTGAACTGGTGACGGCCATCCAGGAGGCTGCAGGAACCGCTGACGGGATCGTCATCAACGCCGCCGCCTACACCCACACCTCGGTGGCCCTGCGGGATGCGATCAGCGCGGTGGGCCTGCCCACCGTGGAGGTGCACATCAGCAACGTGCATCGCCGCGAGGAGTTCCGCCACCACTCCTACCTGTCGGCCGTGGTTGACGCGGTGATCGTCGGGGCGGGGGTGGACGGGTACCGGCTGGCCATCGATCACCTCGTTCGGAAACTCACGCGGCATGACCTGATGCAGGGCGGTTATGAGGGACGATAGAGCCATGACGGAAATCACCTCCATCGACAATGCCGTCGATGACGCCAAGAACGCGCCCATGCTTCAGGTGAAGAACCTGGCAGTCAGCTTCCGCACCACGTACGGCGAGGTCAACGCCGTGGAGGATGCCAGCTTCACCCTTCATCGCGGGAAGACCCTGGCCATCGTTGGCGAGTCAGGATCGGGAAAGTCCACCACCGCGATGGCCTGCATCGGGTTGCTTCCGGGCAACGGGCGGGTCACCGGCGGAAGCATTCTGTTCGAGGGCCGCGATCTCGTTCCCCTCCCGGAATCGGCAATGCGAACCATCCGCGGCCGGGCTATCGGCCTGGTTCCGCAGGACCCCATGTCCAATCTCAATCCCGTCGCCAAGATCGGCACCCAGGTGGCGGAAACGCTGCTGGTGCACGGCCTCGCGGACAAGAAGAACGTCAAGGACCGCGTCGTCGAGGTTCTGTCCGCTGCCGGCCTGCCGGACGCCGCCGAGCGTGCCAAGCAATACCCGCACGAGTTCTCCGGCGGAATGCGCCAGCGCGCGCTCATCGCGATCGGCATGGCCTGCCGTCCCCGGCTGTTGATTGCCGACGAGCCGACCAGCGCCCTCGACGTCACCGTGCAGCGCACCATCCTGGACCAGATCGACACCATGACCGAGCAGCTCGGCACCTCGGTGCTCCTCATCACCCATGATCTCGGGCTGGCAGCGGAGCGTGCGTCAGAGCTCGTGGTGATGCACCGCGGCCGCGTGGTGGAGACCGGGCCGGCCGCGCAGCTGCTGAACGATCCGAAGCACCCCTACACGCAGTCCCTGGTCCGCGCCGCGCCCAGCGTGGCCGCCGTCCGGTTGAGGCCGGGCGCCTATCACGAGGACGCCGCGAAGCGCACTGCCGTGGCGCAGGCCGCGTTCGAGGAACACCAGGCCGACGCCGACTCGGTGGAACAGGCCGCGCCGACAGACAACATCGTCGAGATCCGGGACCTCACCAAGATCTACAAGCGGCGCGGCAGCTCGGAGGACTTCTACGCCGCGAAGAACGTCACCCTGGACATCCCGCGTGGGCAGACCGTCGCCATCGTGGGCGAGTCGGGCTCCGGCAAGACGACGACGGCTCGCATGCTCCTGAAGCTCATCGAGCCCACCTCGGGCACCATGACGTTCGACGGCATGGACGTGGCCACCCTGGACAAGGCCCAGCTTGCGGACTTCCGGCAGCGGGTGCAGCCCGTCTTCCAGGACCCGTATTCCTCGCTGAACCCGATGTTCACTATCGAGCGCATTGTTGAGGAGCCCCTCAACGCGTACAAGCGCGGGTCGAAAAGGGAGCGTGCAGCACGCGTGCGTGAGCTGATGGACCAGGTGTCCCTGCCGCACAACGCGCTGCGGCGGTACCCCTCCGAGCTCTCCGGCGGCCAACGGCAGCGCGTCGCGATTGCCCGGGCGCTGGCCCTGAAGCCCGAACTCATCATCTGCGACGAGCCCGTGTCCGCCCTCGACGTTCTGGTGCAGGCCCAGATCCTCAGGCTTCTGGGCGACCTGCAGTCCGAGCTTGGGCTCAGCTACCTGTTCATCTCCCACGACCTCGCGGTGGTACGGCTCATCTCCGACTACGTGTGCGTCATGAAGGACGGCGAACTGGTCGAGGCTGCAAGCTCCGAGGAAGTCTTCCAGAACCCCCGCCATCCCTACACCCGCAGGCTCCTGGCGTCGATCCCGGGCAACGAGCTCAACATCGCCTAGCGTCCCACTCCCCCTGGAACTTTTGCGCAGCTCTGGCGGCTTCTGAGCGCCGGAAAACGCCAGATCTGCACGAAAGTTCCGCAGAAAGAGTACGACGACGGCCGGTCACCTTCCCTGCGAAGGTGACCGGCCGCCGTCGTACTGGAAGCCTTATTTCTGGCGGGTCTTCGGGTCGAGCGCCTCGCGGAGCGATTCGCCCAGCAGGGTGAAGCCGAGCGCAGTGATGGCGATGCATGCACCGGGCAGGAACGCCAGGTACGGGGAGGACGCCAGTTCGGCCTGGGCATACGTCAGCATGCGGCCCCACTCCGCAGTCTGCGGCAGTCCGCCGCCGAGCCCGAGGAACGACAGCGCAGCCGCGTCGATCACGGCCGTTGCCAGGGATAGCGTCGCCTGCACAATGACCGGTCCAACACTGTTGGGCAGCAGGTGGCTCATGGTGATGGTGCGTCTGCTCAGTCCCAGGGTTTGGGCGGCGAGGATGTAATCGGACCCTCGCTGGGAGAGCATCGAGGACCGCAGCAGGCGCGCGAAGATCGGCAGCTGGGATGCGCCGATGGCGATCATCACCGCGTACTGCCCCTGTCCGAGGATGGCGGCAATGCTGACGGCGAGGAGCAGGTTGGGGACCGAGAGCAGGATGTCCACGAAACGCATGATGACGCTGTCCACCCAACCGCCCAGGCCGCCGGCCAGCAGCCCGAGCAGCATGCCCCCGGCCAGCCCGATTGCGGTTGAGATGACACCGATCATCAGCGATGCCTGCGCACCCCAGATCAGCTTGCTGAGCACGTCACCGCCGAACCGGTCCAGTCCCAGCGGGTATTCCGGCAGCTCCCCCGGCCCGGGGATGTTGATCGGCGTGATTTCCGTCCGGCCGGGCAGCTCATTTCCGCCGTAGGGCGCAAGGATAGGGGCGAGCGCGGCCACAAGAAGGAACAGACCGATGATGATCGCACCGGCGATGGCCTGCGGGTTGCGTCGCAGCCTTCGGAAGGCATCCTTCCAGAGGCCGGTGCCGCTGCCCTCGGAAAGCGTGGGTTCCGCGGTGGCCGGTGTGACTTCTCCGCCCGCGGCGGGAGGCAGAATGTTGCTCATTGCACACGCACCCTTGGGTCGATGATGGTGTACGAAATGTCAACGATGAGATTGATCAGTGCGTACAGGATCGCGATGAAGATGATGAAGCCTTGAAGCACCGGATAATCCAGTTCGAAGATCGCATCACGCAGGAAACTGCCGATGCCGTTGAAGGCGAAGACAGTCTCCGTGAGGACCGCGCCTGAAATCAGCAGTCCGGTCTGCAGGCCGATGGTTGTCACAACCGGCAGCATGGCGTTGCGCAGGATGAACCGGCTCCGAATGGTTTTCTCCATGAGGCCCTTGGCGCGGGCCGTCCTTACGTAGTCGGCGTTCTGCACTTCCAGCACCGAGGCCCGGGTGATCCGCACAATGATGGCGAGCGGAATCGTTCCGAGGGCCAGCCCCGGAAGGATCAGGTGCTGGAAAGCGTCCCACGCGGCGTCGTACTCTCCCGTGAGGATGCCGTCCAGCACGTAGAAGTCCGTGAAATGGGTGGCATTGATCCGGGGGTTCTGGCGGCCGTCCGGCGGCAGGATGGGCCACTGGATGGCGAACAGGTACTTCAGGATGAAAGCAAGGAAGAACACCGGGATGGTGATGCCGATCAGGCTCAGGACAACCGAGCCGTGATCCACCACCTTCCCGTAGTGCCGGGCGGCGAGGTATCCCAGCGGAATGCCGATGCCGATTGCGAAGATCAGGGCCACCACGCTCAGCTCGATCGTGGCGGGAAAGCGGGTTGCAAACTCCTGGAGGACGGGGCGGCCGGTGATGATGGAGGTCCCGAAATCGCCTTGGAGCAGCTTTCCCATGTAGGTGAAGTACTGCAGCAGGAGCGGCTGGTCGAAGCCGTAGAGTTCGTTGACTCTGGCCACTGCCTCGGGAGTTGCCCGCTCACCCAGGAGGGCTGTGGCGGGGCCGCCCGGCAGGCTCCGAACCCAAAGGAACAGCAGGACCGAAAGGCCAAACAGGGTGGGAATCAGCAGGGCGAGGCGTTTACCAATGACGCGAAGCACAGTGTCCTTTCGACAGTGCGGTACCGGGCCGAACGGGAGCAGACAAAAGCGGAGGGACCAATGGAGCCGGTCCCTCCGCTCCTGTTGTTACTCGTTCAGCTCGATCATGTTGAAGACTTCGTCATTGACCGGGCTCGCCGGGTAGGAATCGACCCGCGGGGCGAAGGCCAGCGACGGCGCAGGGTGGGCCAGCGGGATCGCCGGGTTGAACTCCGCGATCTGCTGGTTGATCTCCTCGTACATCGCGGTCTGTTCCTCCCGGTCGGTCATGCCGCGTGCCTCGCTCAGCGCCTCGAACAGCTCCGGGTTGTCGAACCCGAACTCCATCTTTTCCTGGCCGAAGAAGACGCCGATGAAGTTGTCCGTGTCGTTGTAGTCACCGGTCCAGCCCAGGAGGTGGATGCCGTGATCCTCGGTGCCCTGGATGCGGTCGAGGTAGTCAGGCGTCCATACGTCCGGTGCCGGAGTAACGGTGATCCCGACCTCTTCCAGCTGGGCGCTGATGTTGGTGAAGACCTGTTCCGGAGTGGGCATGTACGGACGGGAGACGTCAGTCGGGTAGTTGAACTCGACCTCGAAGCCGTCCGGGTAGCCTGCCTCGGCAAGCAGTTCCTTAGCGCGCTCCGGATCATACTCGTACGTGGTGACGTCCTCGTTGTAGCCGTCCACAACATCCGGGATGAACTGCGTGGCAAGCTGCGTGCCCTCAGGCAGGGTCTGGTCGATCAGAGCCTGCTTGTCGATCGCGTGGTGGATAGCCTGGCGCACCAGGGGGTCGCTCAGTTCTTCGACGGCGTGGTTGATGCCGAGGTAGAGGATGGTGAACGGATCGCGCGGGACGATCATGAACCCTTCCTCCTCGAGCACCGGGATGTCCGCGGGCGATACCAGGTCGAAGCCGTCAATGGTTCCGGCCTGCAGCGCCTGGGTGCGGGCCTGCGGGTCATCGATGATCCGGAAGATGACCTGCTGGACATCGCCCTGCTCGCCCCAGTACTCCTCGTAGGCGGAGATGGTGAGGTCCTCGCCCACGTTCCAGGAATCGAACTTGAACGGGCCCGTTCCGACAGGATTGCCCTGGGCGTATTCGCTGAGCTGCGGGGCTTCGGAGGACCCGCCGATGTCATCCGCGTTGAACTCCTCCAGCGCGGTGGGGCTCTGCATGGAGAAGGCGGGGAGCGACAGCGCGGGGACGAATCCGGCGAACGGCTTGGCGAGCGTGACGGTGGCCTCGAGGTCGCCGTTCACCTCGCAGGACTCGTAGACCGCTGCTTCCGGCGAATCGGCGAACCCGCGGAACAGGTTGTTGTAGTAGTAGGACACGGACGGCGCCTGAGCCAGCCCGGTGAAGTTGTACCAGCGGTCGAAGTTGAAGCAGACGGCTTCGGCGTTGAAATCGGTGCCGTCGTGGAAGGTCACGCCTTCCTTCAGCTGGAAGGTGGTGGACAGTCCGTCCTCGGACGTCTCCCACGATTCGGCCAGGAGCGGTGCCGGGTCAGCGGTTCCCGGTTCCACGCCGACCAGACCTTCGAAGATCTGCCGGCTGACCCTGAAGGACTCGCCGTCACTGGCGAAGGCCGGATCGAGAGACGCCGGATCGGATGAAGCTGCGAAGACGAAGGTCGAATCAACTTCCCCTTCCCCGCCTGCGCCGCCGTCCTCCTCACGCTGGCTCTGGACACAGCCGCTGAGCAGCAGCGCGGTGATCGCGGCACCTGCGGTAAAGGCGGCAGCGCGCTTCCTCGTGGGAAGCGTCCCCCGCGCTGTTTTGCTTGTGAACATTAGTGCTCCTGATGATCTGTTACCGGGCGGACACGTCCCTGTGTCCGGTTGGCGCACGGATGATCCCGTGTTACCTAATGTGACGAGCCTAACTCGCTGCGCTGGCGGGTCCAGCATTTCCCGTCAGCAAGCCATCACGATTTGGTTAAGCGCTCTCAGCGCTCCGTGCACTGACCGGCGGAAACCGTCTCGGTGAGATCCGCCGCCTGCTCGACGACGGGGCGAAGCTCGTCGAGTGTGAGTGCATAACCAACCGGTACATCTGCGGTGGACTTGGCGAAGATCAGGCCTGCAACCCGCCCCTGCATATCCAGCAGCGGCCCGCCGGAGTTCCCCTGCTGCACGTTCGCGGCGAGGGTGTAGACGTCGACTGCCGTCGGATCCGCTCCATAGATGTTTTCGACGAGTACATCGGAACGGTTTTGGACGCTGGCGGGCTGAATCTGGAACGGCCCGCCTGCCGGGTAACCTGCGAATGCGGCGGTGTCTCCCGTTTCCAGCCCCTCACCGAGCGCGAGCGGTGCGCGGTCAAGTCCGTCCACCGCCAGAACCGCGATGTCCCTGACCGGGTCGAAGTAGACCACATTCGCAGGTACGGCGCCGTTGCCGGGGTACTCGACCACCGGCTGGTTCACTCCCGCCACGACGTGGGCGTTGGTGACGACCCGGCCGGGTGCGACGACGAACCCCGATCCTGTCTGGTTCTGGCCGCACTGGAACGCGGTGCCCGCGATCCGCAGAACGGAGGCCGATGCAGCCGCCAGTTCCGGGGTGTCCACCGACGCATCGGGAATGGGCGCCGGAGTTGCGGGCGCTACAGACTCCAGGAGCGTGGGAATGCCGTCGGCGACAGCGATGGAGCGGATCTGTGCCATCCAGGTGCGCACCGGCGACGGCGTCAGCGTATCAATGGTGCCCAGCACCTTCGACGACGCGATGGACTGGGACAGGAACGGCACACCCATGGTGCTCATACTGAATGCCAGCATGGCCAGGACCAGGGCAGCGACGACGACGTTGGTGGCGCCTCCCAGCAGACGGTCGATCACGCGGACCGGCACCGAGCCCGTCCTGCTGCTGAGCGCACGTCCGAGGCCGGCGCCGAGGGCCTGTCCGATAATGACAAGAAGCAGCGCTGTGGCGATGACCGCGGCCAGTCTCCAGTTGTCCTCGGACACCCAGGCGCTCACCAGGGGGATGGCGAAGAACGCGGCTACGGCGCCTGCGCCGAATCCGATGATCCCTCCGAGCGTGACGAGGAACCCGTTCTTCAAGCCGGCGATCAGGTATCCGATCAGCATCAGGACCAGGAGGATATCCAGGAACGTCAAGCCGAGCACGTCACTCCCCTTTCAGGAAGCGCCGTACTTCCCCAACAGGTTCAATTCTACGTTCCCGGTCCGACAGTCCCCCGACGGGAACGTGATTTACCTTTCCCCTCGGCGAACATGCGTGTAGCAGGTGTCACAACGTCCCCGCGTACGGCAAGATGGGGAAAGACGGTAATCTGGCCAGTTTTCATCATGCAGTTGCATTACACCGAGGAGATTTCATGGATATTGAGGTACTGCGCAGGGCGCCCCTGTTCGCTTCGCTGGGTGACGAGGTCTTTGCGGCACTCACTGATGAGTTGACCGAAGTGGATCTCTCCCGCGGCGCATCAGTCTTCCGGGAGGGAGATCAGGGCGACCAGCTCTACTTCATCGTCTCCGGCAAAATCAAGCTTGGCCGCACCGCACAGGACGGCCGCGAGAACCTGCTGGCAATCCTCGGCCCCGGCGAACTCTTCGGCGAAATGGCACTGTTCGATCCGAGCCCGCGTACCGCAACAGCTACCGCAGTGTCAGAGACCCGGCTCGCAGGCCTGAAGAATGAAAACCTCCGTGCGCTTCTCGAGACCCGCCCTGAGGTGTCAGCCCAGCTTCTGCAGGCCCTCGCGCGCAGGTTGCGCCGCACCAACGAGTCGCTGGCGGACCTGGTGTTCTCGGACGTTCCGGGCCGCGTTGCCAAGGCGCTGCTCGACCTCGCGGACCGCTTCGGCAGGCCCGCGACCGACGGCATCCTGGTGGCGCACGAGCTCACCCAGGAGGAACTGGCGCAACTCGTCGGCGCTTCCCGCGAAACCGTGAACAAGGCCCTCGCCGAGTTTGTGCAGCGCGGCTGGCTCCGCCTTGAGGCCCGCGCCGTCGTCATTCTCGACATCCAGCGGCTGCGCCAGCGGAGCCGCTGACCCATCCCACTCTTCCCCGAACTTTTGCGCATGTCTGGTGGCTTAACCGGCCGACACGTCGCCGGACGTGCACAAGTGCTCCGGGAAGTTACGCACCTCCCCGAACTTTTGCGCAGATCAGGCGGGTTCTCGTCGTGGCAAGCCACCCGAGCTGCGCAGAAGTTCCGGGATTCCCTGGCGCCAGCCCTGACGTAAGAGCGTCTTCCTGACCTTCGCAACGATCCGCCAGCCACCTTCCTGCAGATCGAGCCGGTTCAGCTTCACCTGAGCCCACCCGACTTCGGCGACCTTGGCGTCGCGAGCCATATCCCGGGCCTGCTGTTCCGGCGTCAGGTGATGTTCACCGTCGTATTCGATGCAGGTTTGGAATGCCTCGCAGCCGAGATCCGTCCACGCGACAATCGATCCATGCCGGTCTCGCAACGGGTAGTTGACCGCAAATTCCGGCAAGCCGGCGTCTTCCAGAGTCAGGCGAACCAGCGTCTCGGGAGGCGAGTCCACGCCGACCCGCAGGCGGTCTAAAGCCAGCCGCGCCTTCTGGATTCCCCAACTCCGTCCGTGTGTCGCCACAAATGCGGACAGTTCGTGCCTGGGCACCATAGCTGTCGTCGGCGGGCCAAAAGAGCGGACGTGCTCGCTCACAATCTGGTCGCCCGCAACAATCAGATCCTCAAGAGGGAGCACTGTTGCAAGGTCAAGCCAGGTTCGAGAGACGGCAGTAACCGCCACCCCGTCAAACTCGACGACATCACCGTCAGAGACATCGAGCCGGTGGCCTGTCACGCCTTTCCTTCGCGGTGCAGCTGACTGCCTGCCGCGTGACAGGTGAAGGCGCTCGCAGGAAATCCAGGATGGCAGGTGAATCCCGTGAACCTCTGCCGCAGTCGTATGCGATACGAAACTCCCCGGGAGCAGTTCCACATAGGGCCTGCAACGCGACAGCACCGGTTGCGCAACGCCGACCGGAACGCGCACTTCGCGGCTCGGGGTCACCAGATCCCTGGCACGCGTTCGGCTCCTGGTCAGGTCCACGTCGAGTGCCTGCCGCAAAGTGAAGGACCGACCATGAAGTTCCTCGGGCAACTGAGCGTATCGGGGCATGCTCCATCTCAGCGCATTCCCCGTACGTCTGCGTCCGGTATCCACAGCCCCGAACTTTTGCGCATTTATGGCGGCTTCCCGTGCGGAGAAGCCGCCATAAATGCGCAAAAGTTCCGGGAGGTGGAAGGGGCGGAGGACAGAAGGGACGGAGGCTGGACCTCGACGACGACGGCGGCGGCTACCGCCCCCGCTGTTCGGAACCTTCCGTGGCGGTGGAGCATTCCACTTCGACCTGCGGTCCGTCATCGGCCTCGACCAGTCGGGGCGAGAAAACCTTCATGGGCCGCTTGTGGGACAGGTAGGCGATGCAGCCGCGCGAGGATCCGATCTTTTCAAGGATCAGTTCGACGGCGGGCACGGTCAGTTCATTCAGGGTGCGGCCGACAGTATTCGGCTGGCCGACCTCGTCGCCGAGCTTTGTGGTATCCCGCTGCCTGATTTCCTCGGCCGACCACCGCCACTGCCCCCACACACCCTTGCTGGAAAGGAGGGTCGGTTCCTGGTTGACCGGTTGCGCAGCCGCGAAGTAGCGCGTGTCGAAACGGCGATGCGCAAAGTCCGGGCTCAGCCACGCCGAGAGCGGCTTGATCAGATCGGTGCGCAACCCGAGAGCACGCTTCGACAGGATCTCCGCGAAGGTCTTCTCACCGGCAGCGATCGCCTCGCGGGCTTCCATCCACTGCGGGTGACGGGTTCCCTCGACAAGGCTGGAGGCATCCGGACCGGCCAGCAGCACCCCTGTTTCCTCAAACAGTTCGCGGATGGCGGCAACAACAAAACGCCGCGCCACGTGGTGATCCTCAGTGGCAAGCGCCGCCGCCCACTGGGCAGGTGAGGGACCAAACCAGGTGACGGGGTCGTCGTCGTGCTCTTCCACGCTGCCGCCGGGGAAGGCGACGACGCCCAGCGGAGACTCCCCGCGGCGGTAGGAGAGGTAGACCTCCGTGCCCGCCGGGGCATCACGGATCAGCACGACCGACGACGCCGGCCGAGGCTTTACGGGGGTACGCTCGCCATGGTCGATCCAACTGCGGGCGGCGCCCTGCTGCTCTTCCGGGACTGGGAAGAGCCTGGTGCTTGAGCGATTCACGAAACTAGATGAACTCCGCGATTATTTCGACTTCGACGGGCGCATCCAATGGTAGTACGGCAACACCCACCGCGGAACGGGCGTGGGCACCCGCTTCACCGAACACCTGGCCGAGGAGCTCGGATGCACCGTTGATGACGCCGGGCTGGCCGGTGAAAGACGGGTCCGAGGCCACGAAACCGACCACCTTGACGATGCGGCTCACGCGATCCAGGTCACCGATCTGGGACTTCACCGCGGCCATGGCATTGACTGCGCAGGTGGCCGCATACTCCTTGGCCTGCTCCGCGCTTATATCACTGCCGACCTTGCCCGTAGCTGGGAGTTCGCCATTAATAAACGGAAGTTGACCAGAGGTGTAAACGTAGTTGCCGGACACCACGGCCGGGATGTAGGCCGCTACCGGCGCTGCCACCTCCGGGAGCGTAATTCCCAGGTCCTGAAGCCTGCTCTCAACGGCTGACACCGCTTCATTGGCGCTGGTCACGACGCGTTTTTCTCCCTCTTAAGATAAGCAACGAGACCGTTGCCGTCGGGGCCGGGAACTACCTGCACCAGTTCCCAGCCGTCCTCACCCCACTGGTCAAGGATCTGCTTGGTGGCGTGGATGATGAGCGGAATTGTGGCGTACTCCCATTTGGTCATGACTCACAGGGTAGCGCGTGCTTGTAAACTGGAGTACATGGCTGCTCGTAAATCTCCTTTCTTTGACACGGCAACCACCCTGGGGAAAATCATTGCATTTCTTGGAATCAGTGGATTGAGTGGGGTGCTTGCTGCGGGTCTTCTGGTGCCCGTGGCTGCTGCCGCCGGCACTGGCGCGTCGGCGTCCATTCAGTTCTTCGAGAATCTTCCGGCTGAGCTGGAGCGCGGTGCGCTCGCCCAGCCGTCCAAGATCGTCGCCTCCGACGGCTCGCTGATCGCGACGCTGTACGAGGAGAACCGTCAGCCCGTCACGCTGGACCAGGTCTCCGAAAACATGACGGATGCGCTGATCGCCATCGAAGACGACGCGTTCTACGAGCACGGCGGCGTGGATCTGCAGGGCATCATCAGCGCCGCCATCAGCAACATCAGCAGCGACACCACGCGCGGGGCCTCCACCATTACCCAGCAGTACGTCAACAACGTCCTGATTGACGCGAGCATGCGCACCGGCGGCGACATCACCTTCAGCGGCCAGAAGACCCTGGGCGACAAGCTGCGCGAGGCCAAGCTTGCCATTGCAGTGGAGAAGGAGCTGAGCAAGGACGAAATCCTCGCCGGCTACCTCAACATCGTGCCGTTCACGGGCAATACCTACGGCGTCCAGGCTGCCTCCAAGTACTTCTTCAACGTCGAGGCGAAAGACCTCAACATCCAGCAGGCTGCGCTCCTCGCCGGTGTGGTCAACGGCCCCACCTTCTACAGCCCGGAGCTCTACCCGGAGCGCTCGCTGGAGCGCCGCAACCTCGTGATCGGCCGCATGCTCGAGACCGGCAAGATCACGCAGGAAGAGTACGACGCCGCCGTCGCGTCCGATCTCGGACTGAACATCACGCCCGTCCTCAACGGCTGTGTCGGTGCCGAGCAGGCACCCTACTTCTGTGACTACGTCACCCATCTGGTCCTCAACGATCCGGCGTACGGAGAGACCCGCGAGGATCGAGAAAACCTGCTCTACCGGGGCGGCCTCACCATCAAGACCACCCTGGACGCACGGGCCCAGGCGGCCGCGCAGACCGCCGTCAACGAGACAGCCAACCGCGAAACCACGGACGCCGCCGTGGGCCACTCGATGGTGAGCCTGCAGCCGGGCACCGGCAACATCCTCGTCATGGCGCAGAACACCCGGTTCATGCCGGGAGAGACGGCCGGCGATTCCGTCCTGAACTTCAACGTCGACCAGTACGCCGGCGGTGACCCCAACAAGCCGGTGGGCGGGCTGGGCGGATACCAGCCGGGATCGACCTTCAAGCCATTTGTCGTGGCGGCCTGGCTTGAGGATGGCCGCTCCCTGAACGCCATGGTCGACGGCAGCAAGAAGAAGTATGAACAGGGTGAAACCTGGGAAGCCAGCTGCCTGCCCGGCGGGGAGTACGTCCTCCCCGACGAGGAAGGCTACGAGCCGCAGAACTACGGCGACATCAACTACGGCAACTACACCGTGCTCGAAGGTCTTGCTCAGTCCTACAACACAGTCACCATGTACACCGCAAAAGAGGTGGATCTCTGCAAGCCCTTCGAGATCGCCTCGAAGCTTGGAGTCCACGACGGCAAGAGCGCCAGCGGGGAATACACGCCGCTCCAGGTGCAGCCGTCCGCACTGATCGGCGGCGGCAGCGAAGTTGCCCCGATGTCCATGGCTACCGCGTTCGCTGCACTGGGAGCCGAGGGTCTCACGTGCGAGCCCCGGGCACTCACCGAGGTCACCGCCGTCGACGGAAGCACCTTCCCCGTCCCGCAGCCGGAATGCGAGCAGGTCATTCCCAAGGAGCTTGCACGCGGAGTCAACTACGCGACCCAGGAAGTGATGGAGCGCGGCTCAGGCCAGCTGCTGGAGTTCGGCGACATTCCGATGGCAGGCAAGACAGGCACCAACGACGCCCGGTCACAGACCTGGTTTGTGGGTTACAACTCGGCCATGGCCACGGCCAGTTGGGTGGGCAACTGGAAGGAGAACAGCACCTCGCTGTCCGCCCTCCGGATCGGCGGACGGGTCTACGAGGAGATCGACGGCGCATTCGTCGCCGCACCCTCATGGGCCCGCTACATGCAGCAGATCCAGGGTTCGTATCAGCCGGAACCTTTTGCCGACCCGCCGTCCAACATGCTGGTCCAGCGCCCCCTGCAGCCTTCGCCGAACCAGCCGACGCCGCAGCCGACCGCGCCCGGGCAGCCGCTGAACAACAACGGCTTCCAGCAGTTCGTTCCGGCGCCGCCTGCAGGCAACACCCTGCCCGTCACCCCGCCGGACAATTCGGGGAACAATGGGAACGGTAATGGCAACGGCAACGGTGGAGGCAATGGCTGATCGTGGCGACAACTAGAGACGGCGCCCGCACCGCCGCAGCGCTCACCCTTGGTGCAACCGCGGCGGCGGGCGTCGCCACTGTGGGGTACGCAGCGTTCATTGAGCGGAACCTCTTCGGCCTTCGCGAGGAGTCGCTTGCGATCCTGCCGCCGCGTAGCCGCCCCCTCCGGGTGCTGCACCTTTCCGATATCCACATGGTGCCAAGGCAATCCGCGAAGTCAAAGTGGCTGCGGGGACTTGCCGATCTGAAGCCCGATCTGGTGGTCAACACCGGCGACAACCTCAGCCATCCCAAGGCGCTCGCTCCCCTGCTTGACGCTCTGGAGCCGCTGCTCGATTTCCCGGGAGTATTTGTTCCCGGCTCCAACGACTACTACGCCCCGCGGATGCTCAACCCCTTCCGGTACCTGAGCGGACCGTCCTCCACCAACGGATCAAAGCCGCTCAAGGAACTGCCGTGGCAGCAGATGTTCGCCCGGTTCGGCTCGGCCGGCTGGGTTGACCTCACCAACCGCTCCCAGTCCGTCGCTCTTCGCGGCCTGCGGCTGGATTTCAGCGGCGTGGATGACCCGCATCTGAACCGGGACCGATTTGCCGGGTTCCCGGCCGGGAGCAGCACCGCAGCCGAGGCACCGCACCTTCGGGTCGGCGTCGCGCATGCTCCGTACCAGCGTGTTCTGGACACCTTCACCGACGCCGGGGCACACCTCATCCTTGCAGGCCACACCCACGGCGGTCAGGTGTGCATTCCCGGGTATGGGGCGCTCGTCAGTAACTGTGATCTGCCCACCTGGCGCGCCCGCGGCCTGACCCAGTGGGAGCACAACGGCAGCACCGTTCCGCTGAATGTGTCCGCAGGTATCGGTACGTCCCGGTTCGCACCAGTCCGTTTTGCCTGCCGCCCCGAAGCAGTATTGCTGACGCTCACGTCCCGCTGAGTTCCCGGGTCCACCGGAACGCAAAAACGCGCGCGCCATGCACTCCCTGACATAGGATAGTTGCTGGGGGACACGAAATTTCGGCTCCCTCACGTCTCCAACTTCGAGAGAAGAGCATGCCGACGCAATCTACACTGTGGGAGTCCCTCAGGCGTCTCTACCCGCACCTCCGACCAATCCTGCCGCGGCTGGTACTGGGGCTGTTTGCCGCGCTCGGGGCCAGCATCATGGTCCTGGCGATCCCGCAGGTGTTCCGGGTGCTCGTCAATGACGCACTCGCCGAGGGCCAGTCCGCCGCGACGGTGTGGATAGCTTCCGGGATTGTCCTCATGCTCGGTGTGCTGGAGGCTGCCTTCGTGGCCATGCGCCGCTTCTTCGTCATCAATCCAGCCACCACCGTGGAAACCAACCTGCGGACGTCCTTCTACCGGCACCTGCAGAACCTTGCCATAGCCTTCCACGACCGCTGGGGCAGCGGCCAGCTGTTGTCCCGCGCCATGACCGACCTGAACCTCATGCGGCGCTGGATGGCCTTCGGCGCCATCATGCTGGTGGTCGACTCGATCACCGTGACCGCCGGGGTGGCCATCATGTTCTTCATGAGCTGGCCGCTCGCGCTCATCTTCCTCGCTGCAGCAGTCCCGGTCATGATTTATGGCTTCCGTTTCCGGACTTCCTACAGCCGGGTCTCCCGCAAGAGCCAGGACCAGGCGGGTGACCTCGCGACCACCGTGGAGGAGTCCGTCCACGGGATCCGCGTCCTGAAGGCGTTCGGCCGGAGCCGCGAGGCTCTCGACGCGTTCAGCGACCAGGCCGAGGAACTCCGCGAAACCGAGATTCACAAGGCGAAGAGCCTTGCCACCTTCTCCCTGATCGTCACGCTCCTCCCCGAACTGGCGCTCGGGGCATCGCTGGTCACCGGCATCGTGCTTGCGGCAAACGATGCCGTGACCATCGGCAGCCTCGTCGCATTCTTCGCCACCGCGGGGGTGGTGGCCGGGCGCGTGGAATTCATCGGTCCGCTCCTGGCCATGACCTTCACCGCCAAAACGGCGATCGACCGCCACTACGAGGTCATGGAGTCTGAAAACACCATCACCGATCCGGCAAGAGCCCGGAGCCTCACCGACCCGCGTGGAGAGGTGACGTTCGACGACGTCCACTTCCGCTACCCGGACGCGGTAGATACCTCCGCATCCGTCATCAACGGTGTGGACCTGACACTGCGGGCCGGAGAGACCATGGCACTGGTGGGGATCACGGGATGCGGCAAGAGCACGCTGCTGCAGTTGGTGCCCCGGCTCTACGACGTCACCGGGGGCGCCATACGCATCGACGGCATCGACCTGCGCGAGTTCAGCCTCTCCGAACTGCGCCGCCACGTGGCCGTGGCCTTCGAGGACACCACGCTGTTCTCGAACTCGGTCCGCGAAAACGTCCTGATGGGTGCGGATCCCCGGAACGACGACGACGCCGAGGCAATCCTTGCGGAGGCCCTGGACGTGGCGCAGGCACACTTTGTGTATTCACTCCCCGACGGCGTTGACACCCTGATCGGCGAAGAAGGCCTGAGCCTTTCCGGCGGGCAGCGGCAGCGCCTGGCCCTGGCACGCGCCATCGCCGCGAAGCCGAAGGTGCTCGTGCTCGATGACCCGCTGTCCGCACTCGACGTTCGCACCGAGGAGCTGGTGGAAGAGCGGCTCCGTGAGCTCCTGGCGGACACCACCACCCTGATCGTCGCGCACCGGCCCTCGACCGTTGCACTGGCGGACCGGGTGGCGCTGATGGAGAACGGCCGGATCGCCGACGTCGGCACCCACACCGAGCTGCTGGCGCGCAGCGATCATTACCGTTACGTCATCGCCAGCCTGTCCGATGAGCCAGTCGACCTGGACAGTGAGCTGGAAGAGCTCGGCCGCAATGACCAGGAGGCGCGCGCATGAGCACCGAACCGAAGGAGAACAGCCGTGTGACGACCGACCGGCCGTCGTCGTCGGGCATTTCCTCGGGCGTCACCAACGAGGACGAGGTGATGCTGGACCGCGCGCAGAACAAGTCGGTGCGGTCCCGGTCCTTCAGGCTGCTCGGTTCGCTGATCCGACCCAACCGCAGGCAGTTCATCTGGACGGCCTTCCTGGTGGTCTTCTCGCAGATTGCCCGGGTGGCAGGGCCCGCCATCATTGCCTTCGGGATCGACCACGCTCTGCCCTCGCTGCTGCAGGGCGATCCGGCGCTGCTCTGGGCTGCCGGCATCACCTACCTCGTAGCCGCTGTGCTCGCGGCTACGCTGACGGCCGGCTACGTTCTCGCCGCCGCCCGGTTGAGCCAGGCGATGCTTCTGGATCTCCGTCTGCGGGTCTTCCGGCACACCCAGCGGCTCAGCCTCGAATTCCACGAGAAGTACACGTCGGGACGCATCATTTCCCGCCAGACTTCAGACCTTGAAGCGCTGCGCGAGCTGCTTGACTCCGGCGTGAGTTCACTGGCATCCGGCCTGATGTACATGATCTTCACTGCCGTCACCATCTTTGTGCTGGACTGGCCTACCGGGCTGCTGATCCTCGTCGCGGCCATCCCCATGACGTTTCTGGCCCGCTGGTACCAGAAGCACTCGCAGATCGCATACCGGTCATCGCGGGTGGTATCGGCCAGGCTGATCGTCCACTTCATTGAGACCATGACCGGCATCCGCGCGGTCAAGGCGTTCCGCCGCGAGAAGGTCAACGCCGACCGCTACGACGAGCTCGCCGAGGATTACCGCAAGGTGACGGTGCGCTCGATCAACCTGAACGGTGTCTTCCAGCCCGGCCTGGTGCTGATCGGCAATGTAACCGTGGCCGCTGTGCTGCTGTTCGGCGGGTTCCGCGTCCTGGGCGGGTCCCTCGAGGTCGGCGCGCTGCTGGCCCTGCTGCTCTACAGCAAGCGGTTCTTCCAGCCGGTGGACCAGATGGCCATGTTCTACAACTCGTTCCAGTCCGCTGCCGCGGCGCTGGAGAAGGTCTCCGGACTGCTGCAGGAAGTTCCGACCGTGCGTCCGCCGAAGAACCCGGTGCCGCTGAAGAATGCCCAGGGCCGGATCGAGTTCGACGGCGTGGAGTTCCGCTATGGGGACGGTCCCGTCATCCTGCCGCGCCTGGATCTCACCCTTCCCGCGGGTCAGACCGTGGCCCTCGTCGGCCAGACCGGTGCGGGAAAGTCAACACTCGCCAAGGTGATCGCGCGGTTCTATGACGTCTCGGAAGGCCGTGTGACCCTGGACGGGGTGGATCTGCGCCAGCTGGCGCCGCAGGACCTGCGCCGCGCCGTCGTCATGGTCACCCAGGAGGCCTTCCTGTTCAGCGGGAGCGTGGCGGACAACATTGCGCTCGGCAAACCGGAAGCCAGCCGTGAGGAGATCGAAGGCGCTGCGCGGGCCGTGGGTGCGCATGAGTTCATCACCTCGCTGCCGGAAGGTTACGACACCGACGTGAACAAGCGGGGCGGGCGCGTTTCTTCCGGCCAGCGGCAGCTGATCAGCTTCGCGCGGGCCTTCCTCGCCGATCCGGCGGTACTGATTCTCGACGAGGCGACGTCATCACTGGACATCCCCAGTGAGCGCCTGGTCCAGCAGGGACTGCAGAAACTGCTGGGCAACCGGACTGCGCTCATCATCGCCCACCGGCTCTCGACGGTGGAGATCGCCGACCGCGTGCTGGTGATGCACGACGGCGCCGTGGTGGAGGACGGCACGCCCGCCGACCTGATCAGCGGTACGGGCCGTTTCGCGACACTCCACGCTGCCTGGCGGGACTCACTGGTGTAGTTCGTCACCGGCACATTTGTCCGTTATCCTTGAGAGGTTGCTTTCGCGGCTTGCCCGGGACAGCACAATCGGGGTGTGGCGCAGCTTGGTAGCGCGCGTCGTTCGGGACGACGAGGCCGCAGGTTCAAATCCTGTCACCCCGACCACACACGAAAACAAAAGCTGCCCACCGAGTTGCACTACTCGGTGGGCAGCTTTTGTGTATGCCCACTGAGCTGCTCAACCCAGTGGGCAATCGGTGTCTATTTATCAGCTGAACGTCCGCCCCGTCAGCCGCTCGTAGGCCTCGATGTACCGGGCGCGGGTTTTCTCGACCACCTCGGCCGGCAGGGCAGGCGGGGCTGACACGCGGTCCCAGCCGGCGTCGTCGGACGTGAGCCAGTCCCGGACAAACTGCTTGTCGAAGGAGGGCTGCGCCTTGCCCGGAGAGTACAGCTCAGCATCCCAGAACCTCGAGGAATCCGGCGTCAGCACCTCGTCCCCGAGGGTTACCTCGCCGGAGCTGGACATCCCGAACTCCACCTTGGTGTCCGCGAGGATGATCCCACGCTCCCGCGCAATGGACTCCGCCCGGGCGTAGATATCGAGTGTCAGGGACCGGAGCTTTGCCGCGAGGTCATCGCCGACCATCATGACCACGGCGTCGTAGGTGATGTTCTCGTCATGCTCGCCCACTTCGGCCTTGGCTGACGGCGTGAACAGGGGCTTGTCCAGCCGCGATCCGTCCACCAGGCCGTCCGGCAACGGCAATTCACACACCGTCCGCGACTCGTTGTATTCGGCCAGCCCGGAACCGGTCAGGTACCCGCGGGCGATGCACTCGACCGGATACATCTCCAGCCGTTGGCAGATCATGGCGCGACCGGCCACCTCGGCCGGAACATCGGTGGACAACACATGGTTGGGGATCCCCGTGAGCTGCTCGAACCACCACAGGCTCAACTGGGTGAGGACCCGGCCCTTGTCCGGGATCTCGGATGACAGCACAAAGTCATAGGCGCTGATCCGGTCACTGGCTACCACCAGTACGCGGTCGTCCTCCCCTGTCACTGGTTCGTAGAGGTCCCGGACCTTGCCCGAGTAGATGTGTTGCCAGCCGGCAAGTTCCTGTGCCATTCCTACGCTCCGCCCGTCGCCGAAACAACCACTTCACCGCGCGCGGCCTTCGCAGCGATGTCCGTGCGGTACTGGCCGCCTTCGAGCGTCAGGCGACTCACGCCGTCGTACGCCCTGTCGCGCGCCTCCGCAAGGTCGGAACCGAGCCCGACGACGGCGAGCACCCGCCCGCCGGACGACACCACTGCGCCGTCCCCGGCAAGCGCGGTGCCGGCATGGAGTACGGATACCCCCTCGAGGGCGGCGGCATCCTCCAGCCCGGAGATCGGATCGCCGGTGCGCGGTGCGTCCGGGTAATTCGCGGAAGCAAGCACGACGGCGACAGCAGCTTCGGAGGACCAGTGCAGGTTGTCGACGGTCTCCAGTTCGCCCTTCGCGGCAGCGAGGAGAACCCCGCCCAGCGGGGTCCTGAGCCGGGCGAGGACCGCCTGGGTCTCCGGATCACCGAAGCGTGCGTTGAACTCGATAACCCGCAGCCCACGGGAGGTCAGGGCCAGCCCGCAGTAGAGAACGCCGGTGAACGGCGTGCCGCGGCGCGCCATCTCGTCAATGGTGGGCTGCGCCACGCGCTCAAGAACCTCATCCACCAGACCGGCGGGAACCCATTCCAGGGGTGAATAGGCGCCCATGCCGCCGGTGTTGGGGCCCTCGTCATTGTCGAAGATGCGCTTGAAATCCTGGGCCGGGGCGAGCGGCACTACGGTGGAGCCGTCCGAGAGGACAAAGAGCGAGACCTCCGGGCCGTCAAGGTACTCCTCGATGACCACGGTGCCGCCGGCGTCGAAGCACGCCTGCGCATGGTTCAGGGCTGCGGTGCGGTCGGAGGTCACCACCACTCCCTTGCCCGCCGCGAGCCCGTCATCCTTGACGACGTAGGGTGCACCGAAGGAATCCAGTGCCTCTTCGGCTTCGGCCGCTGTGGAGGCGACCTTCGCCATCGCCGTGGGAACCCCGGCGGCAGCCATGACCTGCTTCGCGAACGCCTTCGACGCCTCGAGCTGAGCAGCCGCCTTCGTGGGACCGAAAACGGGGATCCCCGCCTCGATCAATGCGTCCGCAACACCCGCAGCCAATGGAGCTTCCGGACCCACCACCACCAGGTCGGAGCCTAGCGAGACGGCCAGCTCCGTGACGGCTGCCGGGTTGTTCGCATCGATGCTGTGCGCCGGGACGTCCTGGGCCATTCCGGCGTTTCCCGGTGCTGCATGCACCTCGCTCACAAAGGGATCGGCGAGGAGAGCTCGGACAATGGCGTGTTCGCGGCCTCCGGGGCCAATCACAAGAACCTTCACAGTAGTTCAGGGTACTGGCTGACTCCTGTGCCAAAGTAATGACTACGGAAGTTTTTGTCGCGGTTCTGCTGCCAAGACGCCTGGATAACAGCAGAACGGCGACAAAAACTGCAACACCAATACGTGAAGCCGCCCTCTCCGAACACTTGGTATGAAAGCCGTCCGCACCTCCCGCCGCAGCGCCCCGTCGCTGCGTGCACTCCCGATGCTCGCCGGAATCCTCGCGGCGGGCCTGGTCCTCGGCGTGGCCGAGCTGGTCGGTGCGTTTTTCTCGACGCGGTCAGCACCCCTCATTGCGCTGGGATCGACCTTCATCGACTTCACGCCGTCATGGTTGAAGGACTTCGCGATCGACACCTTCGGGACCAATGACAAACTCGCCCTCTTTGTCGGCATGGCTGTCACGATCGTCTTCCTGGCCGCCCTCCTGGGGTTGGTCGCCTGGCGTCGCTGGGTCCTTGGGGTGGCGGGGGTCCTCTACATGGGGGCGGTCATGGTTGCCGCCGTCGTCTCCCGTGCCGGCGCAACAGTCCTTGACGCGGTGCCGTCAGTCATCGGAACGCTGGCCGGACTGGCCGCGCTCCGGTGGATGATCCAGAAGCTCCGCGCTGCCCGGCCCACTGCTGCCGAAGCAGCCGACGACGACGGCGCCTTCAGCACCGCTGACAACCCACCCGAGCGCGCACGTACCGGGGTCAGCAGGCGCGGGTTCTTCGCTGCGGCGGGGGTGACCGCCGTCGTCGCCGCTGCAACCGCGGCGGGTGGGGCCGTGGTCAGCGGTATCCGCAACACCGTGAATGTCACCCGGGAGCGGCTGAAGTTCCCGGCGCCGGCCAGCACCGCGATGCCGGTCCCGGACGGTGTGGACGTGGACCTCGACGGCGTTGAGCCGTGGGTCACCCCGAACAAGGATTTCTACCGTATCGACACCGCCCTGCAGGTCCCCACCATCGACGTGGACACCTGGGAACTGCGGATCCACGGGATGGTCGAGGAGGAGGTCCGGGTTACCTTCCAGGAGCTGCTGGAGTCCGATCTGATCGAGCGGCACATCACGCTCACCTGTGTGTCCAACCCGGTGGGCGGGGACCTCGCGGGCAACGCGAAGTGGCTCGGCTATCCCATCCGCGAGCTGCTCAAGCGCGCCCGGCCCACCGCTGGTGCGGACATGGTGCTCTCCACGAGCACCGACGGCTTCAGCGCCTCCACTCCCCTGCCCATCCTGCAGGACGAGCGCGATGCTATCCTCGCCGTCGCCATGAATGATGAACCGCTTCCGCTGGAACACGGCTACCCGGTGCGCATGGTGGTCCCGGGGCTGTACGGCTACGTCTCGGCAACCAAGTGGGTGGTCGATCTCGAAGTGACCCGGTTCGCGGACGCCACCGCCTACTGGACAGACCGCGGCTGGGCGGAAGAGGGCCCCATCAAGACGCAGTCACGCGTCGAGGTTCCCCGGGCCTTCGCCAAGGTAGCCCCCGGGACCGTCCGGGTGGGCGGTACTGCATGGGCCCAGACCCGCGGCATCGACAGGGTGGAGGTGCAGGTCGACGACGGACCCTGGGAGGAAGCCACCCTCGCCGCCGAATACACCGTGGACACCTGGCGGCAGTGGACGCATGAAGTGCAGCTGGAGCCGGGATCCCACCGGATCCGTTCCCGGGCCTATGACCCGGACGGCGTCCAGACCGAGGAGCGCGCCGACAGCGTCCCCGACGGCGCGTCCGGCTGGCACACCGTCCAGTTCTCCGCGGAGTAGCACTTCAGCCGGATGCGCAATACTTGAAGCATGCCCTCCATTTTCCCCTCGTCCAGCGCGGTTGACCTCGCGGTCCTGGAGCGTAACGGCTTCATCGAGTCCCGCCACATCGGCTCCGCCGTGGTGCTCGCGGCTGACGGCTCCACGGTCACGGAACTCGGCGACGTGAATGCGCCCATCTTCCCGCGCTCCACCCTGAAACCGTTCCAGGCCCTTGCCGCCATGCAGGCCGGAGTCCCGCTGCGGGGCGCGCAGGTAGCCCTCGCGGCGGCGAGCCATGTGGGCAGCCACGAGCACATGGATGTGGTGAAGTCCATGCTGAGCGCGGCGGGCGTCACGGAGGATGACCTGCAGTGCCCCGCCGACTGGCCGCAGGACGAGGAAGCCCGCAACTGGCTCATCCGCACCGACAAGGGGCGCCGGCGGGTGGCGTTCAACTGCTCCGGTAAGCACGCCGCCTTCCTCTGGGCCTGCACCGAGAATTCGTGGGACCACAAGACGTACCTCGACCGGGCCCACCCGCTGCAGCAGCGCATCGCCGCCGTCATCGAGGAATACACCGAAGAGACGGTGGAGCACTGGGCGGTGGACGGCTGCGGCGCCCCGCTCGGCGCAGTCTCCCTCACCGGGCTGGCCCGCGGCATCGGCAAGATCGCCAAGGCACCGGGTGACAAGAACGCCGATGCCCGCGCAGCCACCATCGCCACGGCCATGCTCGACTACCCGTGGGCGGTCCACGGCCACGGCCGCGAGAACTCCGTGGTCATGGAAGACCTCGGGATCCTGGCCAAGAACGGCGCCGAGGGCGTCCTCGTGATGGCCGCTCCCACCGGCGTCTCGATGGCGCTCAAGATCCTGGACGGAAACATCCGCGCCACCACCCTGGTGGGCCTGACCCTCCTTGCCGCCTCCGGCGCCCTCGACGCCGAGGACGTGGCACCCGTGCTGGAGAAGGTTGTGCAGCCCGTGCTGGGCGGCGGTGTTCCCGTCGGCAGGCTGCGTCTCGCCGCTCCGGTCATGGCGCTGCTGGACTGACCATGGCACGACGGCGTATCCCTGCGGCCGCGGGCAGCGCTGCGGTCCGCGCGGTGGTCGCCGGCAGCACAGACCGCACCGAACGCGCGACGGCGGTGCGCTACTCCCTGGAGGAGCTCGCCGCCCGCGCACCCGGCAACACCGTGGAGGTGCGCGTCCCGCCGCTGGGGGTCACCCAGTGCGTGGAGGGCCCGCGCCATACCCGCGGCACCCCGCCGAACGTCATTGAAACCAGCGCCGACACCTGGCTTGCCCTGATCATCGGGGAGGTGGACTGGGCCCAGGCAGTGGCATCGGGTGCCGTCTCCGCCTCCGGCCAGCGCGCGGACCTGTCCGCGCTGCTGCCGCTCTTCCCCCAGGCGCCGCAGCCACCGGGCCCGGCATGATCCTCGAGCGTGATGGCAGCAGGCAAACCTTCCTGGTCCGCGGACTACGCGGCGCCGGCAGCGCCCTGCGCCGCCAGCCGGTGGAAGCCTGGGCGGTGGCGGCCGCCGCCGCCGCGCTGTACACGGTCTTCTCGATCACCCAGTGGCACAGGTTCGACATCCCGTCCTGGGACCTCGGCATCTTCACCCAGCTCGCAAAGGCATACGCCGGCCTGGATGCGCCGATCGTTCCGATCAAGGGTCACGGGTTCAATCTCCTCGGCGACCATTTCCACCCGCTGCTAGTCCTCCTCGGGCCCGCCTATGCATTCTTCCCGTCCGCGCTCACGCTCCTGGTGGTGCAGAACCTGCTGGTGGGCTGGTCGGCCCTAGTGCTCACCCGGCTTGCCGTGAGGCACGTCGGCCGGATGCCCGGGCTGTTCCTCGGGGGCGCCTACGCCCTCTCCTGGGGCATCCAGTCCGCGGTTGCGGTGCAGTTCCACGAAGTGGCGCTCGCGCTGCCTCTGCTGGCGCTGGCAATGGAGGCGTACATCGAAGGCAGGCTGCGCACCGCCGTCGTCGTCAGTGGGCTCCTGGTGTTCGTGAAGGAGGACATGGGGCTCACCGTGTTCGCGTTCGGGCTGGTGCTGGCCTGGCGCTTCCGGAGCCGTTACCTGGCCGGCCTGGGACTGGCTCTGTGGGGGCTCGCCTGGGTGGCGCTGTCCGTCGGCGTCATCCTGCCGGCGCTGAACAGCGGAGGCACCTACGACTATTCCGACCGTATCGACATAGACGCTCTCCTGGCGGACCCGCTTCCTACGCTGTTCGCCATGCTGACCGCCGAACAGAAATACGAGACGCTCTGGCTGCTGCTGCTCGCCGGCGGGTTCCTGTTCCTGCGTTCACCGCTCGCGTGGGTGATGCTGCCCACGCTGCTGTGGCGCTTCGCGGCAGCGAACGAGTCCTACTGGGGGCCCGGCTGGCACTACAACGCCGTGCTCATGCCCGTCCTGTTCGGTGCGTTGATCCACGCCATCCTGCTGGCCCGCCGCAGCAACCGCAGCTGGCTGCGGTCCTATAGCGCCGCCGTCGTGCCGGTTGTCACCGTGGTGGCGCTGATGCTTCTGCCGGGCCAGCCTCTCGCGGCGCTGTCAAAGCCGGAGACGTTCCAGCAGTCGCCGCGCTGGGATGCGGCGCACCGGATGATGGACCGGATCCCCGCAGGCTCGACCGTGGAGACCGGCGTAGTGCTGATGCCGTACCTGGTGCCGGACACCGAGGTGTACTGGATCGGGAATGAGAACCCCGCGCCGGACTACCTCGTGGTGGACGCGGAGGACTGGAGCTGGGGGCCCGTCCGCCCCGCCAGCGCCGAGCAGCATGCCGAAGAGACCTGGCCGGGCGAGGACTACACGCTGGTGTCCGATGAGGACGGTTACCAGCTGGTCCGGCGGGCGGGCTGATGCCCGGTAGCCTTGAATCATGAGTTCGCAGCAACCTCCCGAGCGCCGTCAGGTCACCATCCGGCGGGCACCGAAGTTCGCCCCGTTCATGGGTCTGGGAGCGCTGATCGGGTTTATCGCCGCGCTGGTGATCGCCTACACCGGGCCGGCTGACCCGACCCTGACCCGCGAGTCCGTGCTGGGGTTCTTCACGGTGGTCCTCGCGCTGCCCGGGCTGCTGCTGGGCGGGCTGGTGGTGCTGCTGCTCGACTGGATCAGCGTCCGCCGCATGAAGGAAGCGACGGCGGAGCGCACCGACGACGACGACGCCTGACCCTCCGGAACTTTTGCGTACCTTTGGCGGCTTCGACCGTGCGCAACCCACCAGAGCTACACGAAAGTTCGCAACATAGCGCATCAGGAAGAGACCCCCGGTACGCCGTGAGAGAATGTAGCAATGGTGCGCGGTGACGGACAGCTTTCCCACGATCTACTTCCCGGCGAAAAAGGCCCCCAGGATGCCTGTGGCGTCTTCGGCGTCTGGGCCCCCGGCGAGGAAGTCGCCAAACTCACGTATTACGGCCTGTATGCGCTGCAACACCGTGGCCAGGAGTCCGCGGGCATAGCCACGAGCGACGGCACCCGCATCAACGTCTACAAGGACATGGGCCTGGTCTCCCAGGTTTTCGACGAAGCCACGCTGAACACGCTCACCGGCCACATCTCCGTGGGTCATTGCCGTTACTCCACCACCGGGTCCTCGAACTGGGCCAACGCGCAGCCCACGCTCGGCGCCACCGCCGCCGGAACCGTGGCCCTTGCCCATAACGGCAACCTCACCAACTCCGCCGAGCTGTACCAGATGGTCCTCAAACGCCACGGCAAGCCCCGCTCCGGCGAGATGGCGCAGGGCAACACCTCGGACACCGCGCTGGTCACCACCCTGCTCGACGGCGACGACGGCCGCTCGCTTGAAGACACTGCACTGGAGCTCCTGCCCACCATCGAGGGCGCATTCTGTTTCGTGTTCATGGATGAGGGCACGCTGTACGCGGCACGGGATCCGCACGGCGTCCGCCCGCTGGTGCTCGGCCGGCTGGAGCGCGGCTGGGTTGTCGCATCCGAGCAGGCTGCACTCGCCACGGTCGGCGCCAGCTTCATCCGGGAAATCGAACCGGGCGAGTTCATCGCCATCGACGAGGGCGGTGTCCGCTCCCGCCGCTTCGCGCCGACCACGCGCGCCGGCTGCGTCTTCGAGTACGTGTACCTCGCCCGTCCCGACGCCGCCATCTCAGGCCGCTCGGTGTACGACTCACGGGTGGAGATGGGCCGCCAGCTGGCCCGGGAAAACCAGGCAGAGGCCGACGTCGTCATTCCCGTTCCCGAGTCAGGCACCCCTGCCGCTGTCGGTTTCGCGGAAGAGTCCGGAATTCCCTTTGCCCACGGCTTCGTCAAGAACGCCTACGTAGGGCGCACCTTCATCCAGCCCAGCCAGACGCTGCGCCAGCTCGGCATCCGGCTGAAGCTCAACGCGCTGGAGTCGGTGATCCGCGGCAAGCGGATTGTCGTCGTCGACGATTCGATTGTCCGCGGCAACACCCAGCGCGCCGTGGTGCGCATGCTGCGCGAGGCCGGTGCCGCGGAAGTGCACGTGAAGATCTCCTCCCCGCCGGTGCGGTGGCCCTGCTTCTACGGCATCGACTTCGCCTCCCGTGCCGAGCTGATCGCCAACGGCGCCGCCGTTGATGAGATCAGCAAGTCCATCGGAGCGGACAGCCTGGCCTATATCTCCGAAGACGGAATGATCAACGCCACCCGGCAACCACGCGAGAAGCTGTGCACGGCCTGCTTCACCGGCGACTACCCCATCCAGTTGCCCGAGGAAGACCGCCGCGGCAAAAACCTCCTCGAGCGGGTTGATCCCGCCGAGAAATCCGGGGCCAACGGGTGCGATCCGGGTCCCGGCAACGAGCTCGAGACCCTCCTGACCGACGTAGACAAGAAAGAGCGGGTATGACCTCTTCCGACCCCATCACCTATGCAAGCGCCGGAGTGGACGTCGAAGCCGGCGACCGGGCGGTGGAGCTCATGAAGGACGCCGTCAAGGCCACCCACACGTCCAGCGTGGTGGGCGGCGTCGGCGGTTTCGCAGGTCTCTACGACGTGTCGCGGCTGCTCACCTACCGACGGCCGCTGCTCGCCACCTCCACCGACGGCGTGGGCACCAAGGTGGCCATCGCCCAGGCGATGGACATCCATGACACCATCGGCTTCGACCTCGTGGGCATGGTGGTGGATGACATTGTGGTGGTCGGCGCGGAACCGCTGTACATGACCGACTACATCGCCTGCGGCAAAGTGGTACCGGAGCGGATCGCCGGGATTGTCCGGGGCATCGCAGCAGCCTGCTCGGTAGCGGGCACAGCCCTGGTGGGCGGCGAAACGGCCGAGCATCCGGGCCTCCTCGGCGAACACGAGTACGACGTCGCCGGCGCAGCTACCGGAGTGGTGGAAGCCGACGCACTGCTGGGCCCCGACCGCGTCCGGGAAGGCGACGTGATCATCGGCATGGCTTCCTCCGGGCTGCACTCCAACGGCTATTCCCTGGTCCGCCGGGTGATCAACCAGGCCGGTTGGGCACTGGACCGGCAGGTGTCGGAGCTGGGACGCACCCTGGGTGAGGAACTCCTGGAGCCCACCCGCGTCTACGCCTCCGATTGCCTTGACCTTGCCCGGCACTTCCCTCTCGATTCCGACGGCGCCGTCCATGGTTTCAGCCACGTCACCGGCGGCGGTCTCGCTGCGAACCTCGCCCGGGTGCTGCCCCGCGGACTCGAAGCAACCGTGGACCGCTCAACGTGGTCACTCCCCCCGATCTTCAGCCTGGTTTCCGAGCTGGGCAGCGTGCCGCTGCCGGACCTTGAGCGCACGCTCAATCTCGGTGTCGGGATGGTCGCGGTGGTTTCCGCCGCAGGAGCCGACGACGCCGTTGCCCGCCTGAACGAGCGCGGCGTCCCTGCGTGGGTTATGGGCCAGGTAGGACAGGCTTCCGGCGAAGACACCGACGGCCCGGATTACGTACAGGGCGCCAAGGGCGTTGACGGCGGTGCGGTTCGGCTCGTCGGCGCATACGCGTCCTGACCTGGTCCGGTACGCCCCGGACTTCCCCGACACAACAAGAACCAGCGGCCTGACAGATTCTGTCCGGGCCGCTGGTTCTCAAAGTATGGTGCGAGCCTTCAGCTCACAGGGAAGGGGACTCAGCCGATGCGGCGGGTGCCGCCGTCGTCCTCTTCATCATCAAACTGGTCCGCGTACTTGTCCTCATACGCCGAATAATCCGGCTCTACCGGATCATCATGGCGGGAGGCGCGACTACCGGGGCCCGTGAGCTCACGCTGGAGCGCCGAGTAGTCTGTGGACGGGCTGAAGTACTTCATGTCCCGTGCCTGCTTGGTGGCTTTCGCCTTCTGACGGCCGCGCCCCATGGCGTGACCCCCTTTTTGCGTCGATCCGGAGGTGGTCGCGGAGCCTTCAGAGTTAAAGGCGCAGCGAGGCCCCGGAGTATCCGGTCAATGTGTCGTACCTATAGATTACATGGTTTAACCGGTCCGTCGTGCGGAGCGGACCGGCGCGATCCGGCAACACGTGACAGACAATTCACCCATCATGCGGGAAGGCCCCATTGTTGACTAGAGTCGAGGGGTAATTTGGGAGAAAAAGCCGGCCCGTCACCCGGCAGGCCACGAGGGGGCAGTTCACTATGAGCGATCAGCCGGACAAGCCGGAGGACGGCGATGCCGCGCCGGGTGAACCGTCCACGTCGGAACCGCTCCTCAGCGCCGACGACGTTCATCTCCCGGAACCCGATGTTTCCCCCGAGGCTGTCGAGCCGGAACTGAGCACTCCCGCCGACCAACTGCGCCTGGACGAGCCGACGCTTGGCGCCGCCGAGATCAGCGAGAACTCAGCGCAGGCCACGTCGCTGGACGAGGTGGCGGCAGAAGCCCGGTCGGTCGCCCGGGAAGCCGAAGAGGCAGGCACGCTTGCCACCGGCGCGCGAACGGGGGATGACCCCGCGGAGGCCGCCGCACCCGCCGGCACGGCTCCGGCCGGAGGGACTGCGGGTGATGTGGCGGAGCAGCAGGACGAGGCGGACTTGCCCGGCCCGGTTGAAGCAGCGGATGAGACGGAAGTAGCCGGCCCGGCTGGTCGGGTCGATTCGCACGATTCGGTTGAGGCGCCGGACCCGGCTGGCGCGCCCGAGGCACCGGCCCCGAAGGAGAACGACGGCGGGCAGAGCGACACCCCTCCTGGACTGGCCAGCCTCGCGGCGTCCGGCAGTGAACCAGCGTGAACGGGACAGGAACAGGACCAGTCCCGCTGGGATGCCCTGTTCGACGCCGGCCGGCATTCTGCGGCAACCGGCCTGCCGGTTGTCGCTGAGAGCACCCGTGAGCCGGCAGCCGACCCCGCGGACCTGCCGGCCGGTCTCCCCGCCGAGCCTGCCGCAGCCCCAGAGTCAGCAGCGAAAGGCGCCGAAGCTTCCGCCGCAGCCCGCAAGGCCACTGAAACCGCTGACGCGGCGCCTGAAACACCCCCGGCAGCTCCTGACGCGGCACCCGAAACACCCTGGGCGCAGCCGTTCCCCGTCCAGGGGCCGCAGACTCCCGGCAGTCCTGTGCCACCGGTCGGCGGGCCCTATGGCCTTCCGCCGGCCGGCACGGAGCAGGCGTCGCCCACCCGGATTCGTGCACGGGCAGCTGACCGGTCCGTATCCGGCTCGAACCGCAAAAAGCTGCTCATCCTCGGCGCGGCAGGCCTGCTGCTGCTTGCGCTGCTGATTTTCGCCATCGTGAGCATTGTCAACGCACTGCGTGGGGACGACACCGGTAGGGGGGCAACCCCCGGCAGCACGCCCGGTGCCGACGGAATCATCGCCGAGAACATCTCGCCGCTGGAATTGGAGGCCGGTGCCTGCATCCTCGGCTTCGATGCGGCCAACGTCAGCGCGGACGTCACGACCGTCACCTGCACCACACCGCACAACGCCCAGCTGCTGGCGACCACAAGCCTGCCCGAGGACGCCGACTTCCCCGGCGAAGCCGCACTCAACGCCAGCGGCGACGAGCTGTGCAATTCAGTGCCGATCGACGAGGATGCGGCTGCCGGCTACTCCGGATTGACGCTGACACAGGTCACGCCTACCTCCGGAACCTGGGCGGAGGGCGACCGGCGCATCGACTGCTTCGTGGTATCCGACGAAGGCAACGTCATCACGGACACCCTCCTGGCTGAGTAAACCGGCCCCGGTCGCACCCCTTACGCGGGAACGCTGGAAACGCTCAGCGCCTCCGAACCATCCGCCGCGCGGTCCACCCGTACCTTGTCGCCGTCGTTGATTTCTCCGGAAAGCAGGCCGCGGGCAAGCCGGTCGCCGATCTCCCGCTGTACGAGCCTGCGCAGCGGACGGGCGCCGTACGCTGGGTCGAACCCGGTGAGCGCCAGCCACTCCCGCGCGGCGTCCGTCACGTCGAGTGTGAGCCTGCGTTCCTGGAGACGGGCGGCGAGCGACTGCACCTGCAGGTTCACGATCTGTGAAAGCTCCTCCAGGCTCAGTGCGTCAAACATGATGACATCATCGAGCCGGTTGAGGAACTCGGGCTTGAAGCTGATGTTCACCACCGACATGACGGCGTCCCTCCGGGCCGACTCGTCCAGCGTCGGGTCCACGAGGAACTGCGAACCGAGGTTCGAGGTCATCACGAGGATCACGTTGCGGAAGTCGACCGTGCGGCCCTGGCCGTCGGTGAGCCGACCGTCGTCGAGCACCTGGAGGAGGATGTCGAAGGCTTCCGGGTGCGCCTTCTCCACCTCATCGAGCAGCACCACGCTGTACGGCCGGCGGCGGACAGCTTCGGTGAGCTGACCTCCCTCCTCGTAGCCGACGTAACCGGGAGGCGCACCGACCAGCCGCGCAACTGCATGCTTCTCCGAGTACTCCGACATATCGATCCGGACCATCGCCCGTTCATCGTCGAAGAGGAAATCGGCAAGTGCCTTTGCGAGCTCGGTCTTGCCCACGCCGGTCGGTCCAAGGAACAGGAAGGATCCGGTGGGGCGGTCCGGATCCGAGATTCCGGCGCGTGCCCGGCGGACCGCATCCGAGACGGAGGCGACAGCCTTCTTCTGGCCGATCAGGCGGTTCCCGATGTTCTCCTCCATGTGCAGCAGCTTCTGGCTTTCGCCCTGCAGCATGCGTCCGGCCGGAATGCCCGTCCACGCCGAGATGACCTCCGCGATGTCCGACGCCGTGACCTCCTCCGCCACCATCAGCTCCGGCGAATCGGCCGAGCCTTCCTCCTCGGCCTGCGCCGTCTCGAGCTCGCGCTGCAGCTGCGGGATCTCACCGTAAAGAATGCGTGAAGCGTGTTCCAGATCTCCCTCACGCTGTGCGCGGTCAGCCTCCGAGCGCAGCTCGTCCAGCTTCGCCTTGAGGTCACCGACCCGGTTCAGCCCCGCCTTCTCCGCTTCCCAGCGGGCGTTGAGCGCGGCAAGTTCCTCCTTGCGGTCCGCCATGTCGGCACGCAGGGCCGCCAGTCGCTCCACTGACGCTTCATCGGATTCGCCCTCGAGCGCCAGTTCCTCCATGGTCAACCGGTCGACGGCGCGGCGCAGCTGATCGATTTCCTCCGGTGCGGAGTCGATTTCCATCCGCAACCGCGAGGCCGCCTCATCCACGAGGTCGATCGCCTTGTCCGGCAGCTGCCGGCCGGTGATGTACCGGTTGGACAGCGTGGCCGCGGCAACCAGGGCGGAGTCGGCAATGGAAACCTTGTGGTGCGCTTCGTAGCGCTCCTTGAGACCGCGCAGGATGCCGATCGTGTCCTGGACGCTCGGCTCGCCGATGTACACCTGCTGGAAGCGGCGCTCCAGGGCAGCATCCTTCTCGATATTCTCGCGGTACTCATCGAGCGTGGTGGCGCCGATCAGGCGGAGTTCCCCGCGGGCAAGCATGGGCTTGAGCATGTTGCCCGCGTCCATTGAACCTTCAGAGGCGCCGGCCCCGACGACGGTGTGCAGCTCATCGATGAAGGTGACAATCTGGCCGTTGGACGCCTTGATCTCCTCAAGGACGGCCTTGAGCCGCTCCTCGAACTCGCCGCGGTATTTCGCGCCGGCGATCATGGACCCGAGGTCGAGGCTGATGAGCGTCTTTCCCCGCAGGGACTCCGGCACGTCACCGGCGACCATCCGCTGGGCGAGGCCCTCAACCACGGCGGTCTTGCCGACGCCGGGCTCACCGATCAGTACCGGGTTGTTCTTGGTCCGCCGCGAGAGGACCTGGACCACGCGACGGATTTCGGTATCACGGCCGATGACCGGGTCCAGCTTCCCCGAACGCGCAATTTCGGTCAGGTCAACGCCGAACTTCTCGAGTGCCTGGAACGTGTTTTCGGGATCAGGGCTGGTGACACGCCGATCACCCCGCACGCCGGGAAGCGCCGCAAGCAGCGCCTCCCGTGAGGCGCCCTCCTCGCGGAGGATCCGCCCCGCGGCGCCGGAGTCCGCTGCGATGCCAAGGAGGAGGTGCTCCGTGGAGACATAGGTGTCACCGAGTGACTCCGCTTCCTGCTGGGCGGCGGCGATGACCTGCAGCATGGGGCGCGAGAACTGGGCCTGCGCGACGGAGGAGCCGGACGACGCCGGCATTGCCTTGATCGCGGTACTCGCCTTGACACTGACACTGTCCGCGCCCACTCCGGTAGCCGTGAGCAGCGCGACGGCCACGCCGTCGCGCTGGTCCATCAGGGCTTTGAGCAGATGCGCGGGCTCCACCTGCGGGTTGCCCGCGGTGGAGGCATTCGTAGCGGAAGCGGACAGCGCTTCCTGACTCTTGGTGGTGAACTTGGTGTCCATGGTGGCCTCCTGCGATAACACAACGACTAAATTGAGTGTACTACGCTCAACTTAGTCGCATAGAGCCATTCGACCCTTTTCTCTTCAGGCGAACCGCTCCGGCCATAGACAGCCCTTCAGGCCTCTCTCCCCTTCGACACCCAGGCAGGATCCGCGCTCCGCTCCCCCACCACAAGGTCCGCGGCCGCATCCAGCACATCGCAGTCCGCATCCGACAACCGCACCTCCAGCGCACCGACATTCTCATCAATACGTTCCGGTTTGCGGGTGCCGGGAATCGGCACCACGGGCAGACCGAACTTCACTCCCTGCACCGCAAGCCAGGCCAGCGCCACCTGCGCGGGCGTGGCACCGGTGCGGGCCGCCACCGACTGGACAGCTTCCACTACGGCGGCATTGGCTTTGATCGCGTCCGCGCTGAACCGCGGGACACGATGGCGGAAATCACCGGCGGAGAGCGATTGCGACTGGACCGTGCCGGTGAGGAATCCGCGGCCGAGCGGTGAGTAGGGAACAAACCCGACTCCGAGCCTGGCGGCTGTCGGCACCACCTGCCGTTCCACATCCCGGCTCCAGATCGACCATTCGCTCTGTACCGCGGCGATCGGATGCACCGCGTGCGCTGCGGCCAGTTCATCCGCGGTCACCTCCGAAAGGCCCAGATGGCGCACCTTTCCAGCCGACACCAGGTCCGCCATTGCGCCCACGGTCTCTTCAAGGGGTACCGACTCGTCCCTCCGGTGCATGTAGTAAAGGTCGATGACGTCGGTGCCCAGCCGCCGCAGACTCGCCTCCGCCGCACTCCGGACATAGGCGGCATCGCCGCGGACCCCGGTATAGCCGGCGGCCGGACTCCCCTGGATGCCGAACTTGGTGGCCACCTCGACCTCGTCCCGCCGTGCGGCCAGCAGCCGGCCCACCAGTTCCTCGTTGGTTCCCGCCCCGTAGATGTCCGCAGTGTCGATGAACGTCACACCGGCATCGACGGCGTGACGAAGAGTCTGCAGCGCCTGCTCCTGGTCAAGACCGCCGTAGACCTCGGTCAGCGCCATGCCGCCGAAACCCTGCGCGCTCACGGTGAAACCTGCTGCCAATTCAGTACGGGTCAGAGTCATGTCTCCGATGGTATGCCGGTGGCGGTCAACCCGGACAGGGTGTGCCTGTGCTGTGGACAGAGAACGCGGGTTCAGGAAGCGGTCGGCATAATGGAGCGCATGGGGAAAACCGGAACGTCTCTGATCCTGACCGCCGCCATGGTGCTGTCTGTGTCTGCCTGCACGCAGGCAGGTCCGAATCCGGAAGATGCCGCAGCACAGCTTGCCGAAGGCTTGACCAACCAGGACCTCAGCGGCATCGCCTTCTCGTCCGTTTCCGGCGAGGAAGCCACCGTACAGCTCGAAGAGATCAGCGCAGCCCTCGAACCGGTCTCACCCACGGTCTCCGTCGCGTCCGTCGAATCCACGGGTGATGACACCGCGACAGCCCAGCTCAGTCACGTGTGGGACGTCGATCCGGGAGAAAGCGACTGGGCCTACACCACCACCGCGGAGCTGACCCTGGTCGATGACGTCTGGCAGGTGGCCTGGGACCCCTCCATCGCGGTCGACGGGCTGGGTGCCGACGCCTCCCTCGCTGTGTCGCGAGCACCCGCCGAACGCGCCGAGATTCTCGGTGCCGGCGGTGAGGTCCTTGTGACCGACCGCCCTGTCATTCGGGTGGGAATCGACAAGACGCTTGTTGAAGCGTCCGCCCTGGAATCGTCGGCGGCGGCACTGGCGGAACTGGTCGGAGTGGACGCCGCTACCTATACCGAACAGGTGCTCGGTGCCGGCGCGGAGGCGTTCGTTGAGGCGATCGTGCTCCGCGACAACGGGGACCGGCCCGTTTCGGACGCTGAGCTGGAGGCCATCCCGGGTGCCACCGGCATTCCCGACAGCCTCCCCCTGGCACCAACACGCAGCTTCGCGCGAGAGCTTCTGGGATCCGTGGGACCGGTGACCGCAGAGCTGGTGGAGCAGTCGGAGGGACGTCTGGAGGCCGGGGACTTAGCCGGGCTCTCCGGCCTCCAGCTGCAGTACGACCAGCAGTTGGGCGGCACTCCCGGGATAGTCATCGAGGCCGTGACCGGCGAAGGTGAAACCCGTACCGGTGAGGTCCTGTTCGAGAAGGCTGCCGTGCCCGGCGAACCGCTCGAACTCACCCTCGACGCGGGCCTGCAGACACTCGCCGAGGAAGTGCTCGCCGAGGAGCCCTCCGCCTCCTCGATCGTTGCCATCCGGCCCTCCACCGGCGAGATCCTCACGGTGGCAAACGGTCCTGGCTCGGAAGGACTGCAGACGGCCCTGCTCGGTCAGTATCCTCCCGGGTCGACGTTCAAGGTGGCCACCTCGCTGGCCCTGCTCAAGAGCGGCTTCACCCCGGAGACAATCACCAATTGCCCTCCGGAGCTGGAGGTCGATGGCCGTACATTCACCAACGTACCCGGGTACCCTGTCGGGTTCACCGGGGAGATCCCCCTCCTCCAGGCTCTTGCACAGTCGTGTAACACCGGTTTCATCTCGCAGCGGGATACCGTGTCGCAGGAAGATCTGGCCTCCGCGGCGGCGGATCTCGGGATCGGGGTCGATGTTCCGATCGGCACCCCGGCCTTCTTCGGTTCGGTTCCGGCGGAGGCGGACGGCACCACCCATGCCGCGTCCATGATCGGTCAGGGCGAGGTCCTTGTCTCTCCCCTCTCGCTGGCCATCATGGCGGCGTCGGTGGGAGCCGGGGAGCGGGTGGCTCCCACGCTCCTGGCCGGGGGCGGGGAGGAGTCGGTCGCGCCGTCGTCGTCCGCTTCAGCCCAGCCGTCTGCGGAGGCGACGGAAACGCCCGCCCCCAGTAACCTCACCGCGGACGAGGCGGCAGCGCTGCGCGAGATGATGGGAGCTGTGGTCACCGTGGGAGGTGCGCAACTGCTGGCTGATGTGCCGGGTGAACCGGTCCTCGCCAAGACCGGTACTGCCGAGTTCGGTACGGAGGATCCGCCGCGGACCCACGCCTGGGTGGTGGCGCTGCAGGGTGACCTCGCCGTCGCCGTCTTTGTCGGGGAAGGCGAGCGCGGGTCCATTTCCGGCGGACCGCTGATGGAGGAGTTCCTGCGCGGGGCGGCTCAGTAGGCGCCGCTCACCGCAGCTGCTGGGGGAACCGTGTGCCCGACGTCGGTACGATTTCCTTCCCGAGCGGCATCAGTGACACCGGGATGAGCTTGATGTTCGCGATGCCCAGGGGAATCCCGATGATGCTGAGGAACATCGGGATGGACGTCAGTACGTGGCCGATGGCAATCCAGATGCCCGCGACCAGCACCCAGACCACGTTTCCGAGGGTTGAGAAGAAATAGGTGCGGCCGCCGCGGTCCACCACAGACCGGCCAAACGGCCAGAGCGCGTAGGCACCGATGCGGAACGAGGCGATCCCAAAGGGGATGGTGACCACCAGCAGGCAGCACACGATGCCCGCCAGGAAGTAGCCGATCGCGAGCCAGATTCCGCCGAACAAAAGCCAAATGACATTCAGGAGTGCGTTCATGGTTCCATTCTTCCCATCGTGGGCGGTCAAAGGCCATCAGGGGCTTCCCTGAAATGTCAGGAACCGGCAGAAATGCCACTGCCCACCGGGCTGTTGGGCTCGGTGGGCAGCGTGGTTCCTGCGGCGTACTGCCTAGCGGCCGCGGCGCTCGTTCGAAGCCGGTGCACTGGCCCGGCGTGAACCGGATGCACGGTTGCCGGACGGCCGGCCCGACGACGACGGCGCCAAAGCGCGCTGCCCCGAACTCCGCTGCCCGGAACCGGTCTGGGCCCCTCCACTGCGCGCGCCGCCGGCGCTGTGCGCGGCGACGTCACCGGAGCGGGCCGAACGCGGCCGGCGGGTACGGTCGCCGCCTGCGGCAGCGCCCTCGCCCGTCCGACGGCGGTCGCTGTCCGTACCGAAGCGGGCAGCCTGCGGCTGGTCCTTGCGCCGCTCCGCGCGGTTGCCCTGGGGCTCCGCGGCGGCAACGCGCCCGCGGCCGCCACGGCCGCCGCGTCCACCTGCGGCAGGAGCGGCGCGACGGGCGCGCTTGCGCTGGGCGTTGGCGCCGGTCGATGACCCGCCGCCGCTGGACTCGCGCTGGGCCTGGAGTGCGGCGCGGGTCCGCGGATCGATCTTTTCCGCTACATCGCCGACGAGCTTGCCCACCAGCGGGGAGGTAGCGGAGACGTTTTCGAATGCGACATCGACGCCGGCCGCCCGCATGAGCTTCTGCACCTCACCCTTCTGCTCGGGCAGGGTGATGGTCACAACGGTGCCGTCCGACCCGGCGCGGGCCGTACGGCCGGAGCGGTGCAGGTACGCCTTGTGCTCTGTGGGCGGATCGACGTGGACCACCAGTTCAACATCATCCACGTGGACACCGCGGGCAGCGACATCGGTTGCGACGAGCACCCGCACATCACCGGTGGAGAACTCCGCGAGGTTCCGGTCGCGGGCATTCTGCGACAGGTTGCCGTGCAGATCGACGGCGGGGATACCGGCGTCGGTCAGGGTCTTGGCGAGCTTGCGCGCATGGTGCTTGGTGCGCATGAAGAGCACGCGCTTGCCCTTGCCCGAAGCGAGCTGGACGATGAGCTGCTTCTTCTGGGTCTGGTCACCGATGAGCAGGACGTGGTGCTCCATGGTGGTGACGGAGGCCTGGGTTGTGTCCACGGAGTGGGTCAGCGGGTTGGACAGGTAGCGCTGCACGATCTTGTCGACACCGTTGTCCAGTGTGGCGGAGAACAGCATGCGCTGGCCCTCGGCCGGTGTGGTGTCGAGGATCCGCTTCACTACGGGGAGGAAGCCGAGGTCGGCCATGTGGTCGGCCTCGTCGAGCACGGTGATCTCAACCGACTCAAGGGTGAGCAGCTTCTGGCCCATCAGGTCTTCGAGCCGGCCGGGGCAGGCAATGACAATGTCGACGCCGGCGCGCAGCGCCTTTTCCTGCCGGGCCTGTGACACTCCGCCGTAGATGACAGTGGTGTTGAGGCCGAGCTCCTGGGCCAGCGGTTCAACGGTGGCGTTGATCTGCGTGGCAAGTTCACGGGTAGGGGCCAGGATCAGCGCCAGCGGACGCCCGGGCTTGCGGCGGTAGGCCGCTTCACGCTCGGCGAGGCGGGACACCATCGGCAGGGCAAACGCGAGGGTCTTTCCGGAGCCGGTGCGGCCGCGGCCCAGGACATCCCGGCCCGCGAGGGTGTCCGGGAGGGTCTTCACCTGGATGGGGAACGGTTCGGTGATTCCCTGGTCGGTAAGGGAACGAACCAGCGCTGTAGGCACGCCAAGGGCAGCAAAAGTAGTCATGTAAGGTACACGAACTTTCTTCTCATCTTCCCTGCGCACCGGTTGGTGCCCAGAGTCCGCCGAAGGAAAGTCAGACAGTGTCAACCGCTCTCACGATCTTGGGAGATAGCGCGGGACAAAAGAATGCGTTCATCGACGCAGGCTGCAGCTGTTCGGCTTCAAAGAAGCAACACGTGCCGCAGACAAGTGTTCCTAGCCTATCAGCAGTCCGGTTGCACACCCGCCGCCGGACGGTGAGGATTGGGATTGTGTGAGCAAGCCCACCAGGTTCGCCGCACCGGAATCCCATCACGATCCCTTCCGCGAGCAGGAGAAACCATGTCCGACGCCGGCGCTGTCCGTTCCCACGCAACAGACCTTGCAGGGGAGGTAACCGAACTCCGCCACCGGCTGCACCAGGAACCGGAGATCGGCCTGCACCTTCCGCGGACCCAGGAAAAGGTACTGGAGGCACTCGACGGACTCCCCTACGAGATCAGCGTCGGCCGGGACACCACGTCCGTGACGGCCGTGCTCCGCGGGACGGCGCCCGGTAACGGCGCACGGAAGCCCGTGGCGCTGCTGCGCGGTGACATGGACGCTCTGCCAGTGCAGGAGCAGACGGGAGTTTCCTACACCTCGCGTATCGATGGAGCCATGCATGCCTGCGGCCATGATCTGCACACGGCAATGCTCGCCGGGGCTGCCCGGCTCCTCGCCGACCGTCAGGAGGAGCTGGCCGGCGACGTCGTACTGATGTTCCAGCCGGGTGAGGAGGGTTTCGACGGCGCAGGGGTGATGATCCGCGAAGGCGTGCTGGAAGCCGCCGGGCGGCGGCCGGATGCGGCCTACGGCATCCATGTGGTGTCCTCACTGCTGCCCAACGGACTGTTCGCCAGCAGGCCCGGCACGCTGATGTCGGCGTCCGACGGGCTCTACGTCACCGTTCACGGGGCCGGCGGTCATGGTTCCGCGCCGCACCGCGCCAAGGATCCGGTAACTGTTGCAGCGGAAATCGTGACGAGTCTGCAGACAATGATCACTCGGCAGTTCGACATGTTCGATCCCGTGGTGCTCACCGTGGGCTTGCTGCACGCGGGAACCAAGCGGAACGTCATCCCCGAGTCGGCCCGTATCGAGGCAACCATCCGGACCTTCTCCGAGCAGAACAGGGACCTGATGCGCACCGCGATCCCGCGCCTGGTGAACGGCATCGCCGAGGCGCACGGGCTCTACGCAACGGTCGAGTACGAAACCGAGTACCCGCTGACCGTGACAGATCCGGCCGAAACCTCGAACATCGAAAAGCACGTCCGGGACCTGTTCGGTGACGAGCGGTACACGCAGATGGTAAATCCGCTCAGCGGCTCCGAGGACTTCTCCCGGGTGCTGGCCGCCGTCCCCGGGAGCTTTGTGTTCCTCTCCGCCGTTCGGCCGGGTGCCGACCCGGCGGACACCGCCTTCAACCACTCGCCCTACGCCGCGTTTGACGACAGCATCCTGGCCGACGGCACGGCCCTCTACGCGCAACTGGCCCTGTCGCGGATCGCTGAACTGGCCTGCGCCTGATCCTGCTTTGGCGCCGCTCGGTACGCTGGTACCGATGAGCACGCACCCTGATCCCCAGCCCTTCCCCGCCCAGCCCGTCTCCTTTGTGCGCCGCGGCTCCCGCCTGCAGGGCCGCCGTCGTGATGCCTGGGCCGAGCTGTCCGAGGGCCTGGTGGTCGAGGTGCCGCGCAGTTCTGCGGCGGACACCTCCGTGGATCCTTCCTGGGAGTACGACGCCGGAGCCTCCTTTGGCCGCGATGCTCCCCTCGTGATCGAAATCGGATCGGGCCTGGGCGAGGCGGTGGCGCACGCCGCCGCCGAAAACCCGGACCGCAACTTCCTCGCACTCGAGGTGTACAAACCGGGGCTCGCCCAGACCCTGCTGCGGATCGATCAGCGGGGCCTGACCAACGTCCGGGTGGCGCAGGTCAACGCCGCCGAGGCACTGGCCACGATGATCCGCCCTGCCTCGGTCACCGAGCTCTGGGTGTTCTTCCCGGACCCGTGGCACAAGACCCGCCATCACAAGCGGCGGCTGGTCAAGGACTCATTTATCGAGCTGGCCGGGCGGGTGCTGGAACCCGGCGGCTTCCTGCGCCTTGCCACCGACTGGTCCGACTACGCCGCCCAGATGCGCGCCGCAGCGGAGAAATCCCCGCTGTTCGAGAACCTGCACGCAGGTGTTCGGGCGGGCGCGGAGAGCCCCCTCACCCAGGTGTGGGCCAGCGGTGTGGAGCACGAGGTCGGAGGCACTCCCCGCAGGGAGGGACGCGAGCCCGCCGGTACAGCCTCGCTGAACGAGGGCGAGGTGGACGCCCTCGGCGGCTGGGCTCCCCGGTTCGAGGGCCGCATCCTCACAAGCTTCGAGAACAAGGCGCATGACGCCGGCCGCATGATCTTCGACCTGGCATACCGCCGCGTCTGAGCGACGGTTCTCCAGAGGCTGCTGCCTTGGCGCTACCTAGCCCTGCCCGCGTTGCTCAGCCCGGGCCTTCAGTTGGCGCAGCTCCTGCTCGGCCGCCTCGCGGGCTTCCAGCTCGCTGAACGCCTCCTCAAGCTTCCCGGCTGTTGGGTCGGACCAGGAGAGTTCCTCCTGCGCTGTCTGCAGGTGCCGCAGGCGCCGTGCTTCCTGTTCCGCTTCGCGGGCCGCACGCGCTGTTTCAGCGCTGTTCCCCGCCGAAGCTGAGACCGCGCCGCGGACGTTCAGTTCTGCCTGGGTTGCGCCGTGCTGGGCCTTCAGGGATTCATATCGAACCGCGTTCTCCTGCAGTGAAGTCTCCAACCGGTACAGGTCGGCTTCCAGCGAGTGGAACTGCCGGTCGACGTCGTCGCGCTGGCGGGTCAGCGAGTCCAGTCTCTTCTGCACCTCCAGTGCGCGGCGCAGCGCTGAGCGTGCAGCGTCGTCGTTGTTTTGCGCGACTGCGCGCTCCGCCTCCCGGTTGCACTGGTCCAGATCCGAGGCAGCCTGCCGCGCCAGAGTGTCGACGCGGTGCCGGACAGCGGCGAGATCCGCCACGCTCCGCCGGGCGCGATCAAGGTTCTCCTCCTGCTGGCGCTGGGAATCCCCGAGCGCTGCAATGGGATCGACCGGCTCGGCGGCGTTGCGGCGGGAGGAGATGATGCGTGAGATGCGGCGCCGGACAGACACTGGGGCTATGCCCGCCTGCTACCGGTGCCGTAGGCGGTGCTCCAGGTGTTGAGTGCCCCGATCTCCATAGTCAGGCGCGAGGTTGCCCGGTCCAACTGCCTGCTACCCGCTGCCTGGTGCACCTCGAGCAGGGTCCGCCGCAGTTGGGCGGAGAGATCACACAGGGAACTGACCTGTCGGGCGATGTCCCGGGCAAGCTCCTCACGCAGCGGCCGGTTCGGCTCCCGTTCGGCAAGGGCGAGACGCTCGCAGAGCACTGCCTCGGCCCGGGCGAGATCGTCTGCGGTGGCAGCCAGGTCGCCGGTCGGCGCGCCCTGGGCGATTGCCGCCGCAACCGAGCGGCGCGTCGCATCAGTGGAACGCTCAAGCTGCAGGCGGAGCCGCGCGAGCTCGCGTGATGACGCGTCAGTCGAGAAGGTCCGCAGGCGGCTTGAACCCCGCTCGATCCTGCGGCGGAGAATTCCCGAGCGGCGGACTCGGCGGACGATCAGCCAGGTGCCTGTCGCTGCACCGATGGCGAGGACGCCAAGGACTGCGCCCCCGAACAGTAGGAGCTGGAGAATGCCCTCCAGCAGGAATCCCGCGGCGTCTTCGAACTCTGAGTCAGGCATGTATCAAGTGTGCCGTGGAATCCGGCTGCGCGCCACGTGGGGGTGGGTTTAGCGGGTGGGATCGCCCCGCCAGATCATGAGCGCCTGGCTGCGCGGCCGGGGCCGCTGCCCCCGCGCCAGGGTCACGACGTCGCCTGCGAGACCCGCAGCGAACACCCGGCTGGTCTCGGACCTGCGGCGCTGGGACAGCTCCTCCGTGAGCTCACTCACCCGATGCTGGAGGGCCATGACCTGGTTCTCCAGTTCCAGGATGCGCCGGATGCCCTCGAGCGAGATGCCCTCCTGGGACAGCCGCTGGACCTCACGCAGGACGTTGACGTCCCGCTGCGAGTAGCGGCGGGCGCGTCCCGGTGCCCTGCTCGGGGTCACGAGGCCGAGCCGGTCATACTGACGCAGCGTCTGGGGGTGCATGTCCGCCAGCTCCGCCGCTACGGAGATGACGTAGATCGGCATATTGATGTCAACAGACATGGTGTTTCTCCCCTCTGCTGCCTAGATTGCCCACACCCTACAGCCGCGCCTTCTCGGCCAGGCTGGCGCGTGGGTCAGCGTCCTTCGTGGCGTTGGCGAACGCCTCGACCGCGGCTGCCGCGTCCTTGTTGAGATTCTGGGGAACGACGACGTCGATGGTCACCAGCAGATCACCAGTTACCTTCGAAGTCTTCACCCCGCGCCCCTTCACCCGCAGCGTCCTGCCGGACGGGGTACCCGCCGGCACCTTGACCGTGACCTTCTCACCGTCGAGGGTGGGGACCTCGATCTGCGCTCCCAGCGTGGCCTCCGGGAAGGTGACCGGCACGTGCACCCGGATGTTGTCGCCGTCGCGCTGGAAGAACGGATGCGGCTTCACATTGACGGTGACCATCAGGTCCCCGCTTCCAGCCGGGCCGTTCTGGCCCTTGCCGCGCACCCGGACCTTCTGTCCGTCCCGGATGCCGGCCGGAATCCGCACATCGATGACCTCACCGGACGGTTCCCGCAGACCGATGGTGGTCCCGCGGATTGACCCCGCGAAAGAGATGGTGGTGCTGGCGGTGCGGTCCGCTCCCTTGCGGGGCGGTGCCTGGTAGCCGGGGAATCCGCCGCCGGAGGAGTAGCCGCCGCCGCCGAACAGGTCGGCGAATTCGGGGGGCAAATTACTGCCGCCGCCGAAGCCGCCGCGCTGGCGGCCCGCGGACTGGCCGAAAAGATTGCCGAACACATCCTCGAATCCTGCGCCGCCGGCTGCCCCGCCGGGCCCGCCCGCTGTGAACCGGGCCCCGCTTCCCATGGCCCGGATGGCGTCGTACTGCTGGCGCTCCTCGGGATCGGACAGCACCGAATAGGCCTCGGAAATGTCCTTGAACATCCTGTCCGAGCCGCCTGTGCTCTGGTTCTGGTCCGGGTGGTGTTTCCGGGCGAGTTTCCGGTAGGCCTTCTTGATGTCGGCGTCGGAGGCGTCCTTGGGCACGCCAAGGATCTTGTAGAAGTCCTTGTCGACCCAATCCTGACTAGCCATCTGACTCCTCCTCTCGTTCAAATCTTCATGGTGTCCGGTGGGGGACGAAGGGAGCCCCCGAACGGGGGCTCCCTGCATCCATCCTGTTTACTCCGGTACCGCTACGATCACCTGGGCGGCGCGCAGGACGCGGTCTCCCTTTTTGTAGCCCGTGCGGAGGATCTGGCTGACGCTGTCGAACTGCACCTCGGCACTCGGCTGCTGGATGAGCGCCTCGTGGATGTTCGGATCGAACTCCACCCCGGTCTCATCGATGCGGGAAAGGCCGTAGGTCTTCAGCGCGTTCTCCAGCTTCGTGGAAATCGCCGCAAACGGCCCGTCCGCAAGGTCGCCGTGCTGGCGGGCGGCGTCGATGTCATCCAGTACCGGCATAAGGGAGTTCAGTACCCCGATCACTGCCATGTCCCGTGCCACGTCGCGGTCCCGCTCCACCCGCTTCCGGTAGTTGACGTACTCGGCCTGGAGCCGCAGGAGGTCATTCCGGAGCTCAGCCTCAACGTCGGTCGACGCCGCGGGAATCTCCTCCCCGCCGCCGGCCTCGTTGAGGATGGCCTCGGCCTGCGCCAGGGCGTCCACACCGCCGTCCGGGTCTTCCGCGGGCGCGGGCTCCTGCCCGGTACCCGCTGAGGGTTCCGGGTCAGGATTGCCCGCGCCGGCGTCCTGCTGCTGCTCCTGCCCACGGACCTTGCCCGTTTCCGGATCAATCTTCCGGTTGTCCCGGAAGCTGACCGGCTCGGAGTGCTCTTCTTCGTTTCCGTGGTGAGGCATGGCTACTTCTTCTCGTCTTCGTCAACAACCTCGGCGTCGACGATGTCCTCGTCGTCAGCCCTGGAACCGTCTCCGCTGGGCTCGCCGGTTCCGGCGTCGCCGGCACCGGCGGCGCTTTCCTGCTGCGCCTGGGCGTAGATGGCCTCACCGAGCTTGGTCTGGGAAGCCTGCAGCTTCTCGAAGGCGGCCTTCACCTCTTCATCATTGTCCTGGGATTCCAGCGCCTTCTTGAGGGCGTCGACGTCGGCCTGCACCTCGGTCTTGACCTCCTCGGGCAGCTTGTCAGCGTTATCGGCGATGAGCTTGTCCACAGAGTAGGCGAGCTGCTCGGCGGAGTTGCGGGTTTCGGTTGCCTCGCGGCGTGCCTTGTCCTCCGCTGCGTGCTCCTCGGCGTCACGGACCATGCGGTCGATGTCTTCCTTGGACAGCGCGGTGCCGCCGGTGATGGTCATGGACTGTTCCTTGCCCGTGCCCTTGTCCTTGGCGGACACGTGAACAATGCCGTTCGCATCGATGTCGAAGGTCACCTCGACCTGCGGAACGCCGCGCGGCGCCGGGGCAATCCCGGTGAGCTCGAAGGTTCCCAGCGGCTTGTTGTCCCGGGTGAACTCGCGCTCACCCTGGAACACCTGGATGGCAACGGACGGCTGGTTGTCATCCGCGGTGGTGAACGTTTCGCTCCGCTTGGTGGGGATGGCGGTGTTGCGCTCGATCAGGTGGGTCATCACGCCGCCCTTGGTCTCGATGCCGAGGGAAAGCGGGGTGACGTCGATCAGGAGAACGTCCTTGCGCTCACCCTTCAGCACGCCGGCCTGGAGAGCGGCACCGACAGCGACGACCTCATCGGGGTTGACACCCTTGTTGGGCTCCTTGCCGCCGGCAAGCTCCTTGACGAGTTCGGAAACAGCGGGCATGCGGGTGGAACCACCGACGAGCACGATGTGGTCGATGTCCGAAACCTTAATGCCGGCTTCCTTGATCACGTCCTGGAACGGCTTCTTGGTGCGGTCCAGCAGGTCCTTGGTGAGGTCCTGGAACTTGGCACGGCTGAGGTGCTCATCCAGGTGCACCGGGCCGTCGGAGGTGACGGAGAGGTACTGCAGGGAGATGTTGGTGGAGCTGGCCGAGGAGAGTTCCTTCTTGGCCTGCTCGGCAGCTTCCTTCAGGCGCTGCAGGGCGATCTTGTCCTTGGAAAGGTCAGCGCCCTTCGCCTTGGCCTGGGACAGGAGGAAGTCAACAACACGCTGGTCCCAGTCGTCGCCGCCCAGACGGTTGTCACCGGCGGTGGCGCGGACCTGGATGGTGGAGAACTCGTCCTCGTCCTTGCCGACCTCGAGGAGCGAGACGTCAAATGTACCGCCGCCGAGGTCGAAGACCAGGATGAGCTCGTCTTCCTTGCCCTTGTCCAGTCCGTAGGCGAGCGCTGCGGCGGTGGGCTCGTTGACGATGCGCAGGACGTTGAGGCCCGCGATCTCCCCGGCCTCCTTGGTTGCCTGGCGCTCGGCGTCATTGAAGTATGCGGGGACGGTGACGACGGCGTCAGTCACCTTCTCGCCGAGGTAGCTCTCGGCGTCGGTCTTCAGCTTCTGCAGGATACGGGCCGAGATTTCCTGGGGCGTGTAGGTCCTGTCATCGATCTGCTTCTTCCAGTCGGTGCCCATGTGGCGCTTGACGGAGGAAATGGTGCGGTCGATGTTGTTGACGGCCTGGCGCTTGGCGATCTCACCGACCAGCACTTCACCGCTCTTGGAGAACGCGACGATGGACGGGGTGGTGCGCGCACCCTCCGCGTTGGCGATGACGGTGGGCTCGCCACCTTCAAGGACGGAGACAACGGAGTTGGTGGTTCCGAGGTCGATACCTACTGCACGTGACATGCGTATTTCCTTTCGACGAGCCGGCGGCGTGTCACCGCCCGGCCAGAATGTTCGGATTCCGCCCAGATTGAGCGTTCTGCACTCAAGTGTACCCGGCCCCGAACAAGAGTCAAGCCAGAGTTGAGCGAAAGCGACTCAACTCTGGCTTGACGGGGTACGACGTCGGGAGATCCCTTAGAGGCAGCGCGGCTGGAAGGCCGGGTCCGCCGGCCCTTCCTGCGTCAGCGCATGGGACACCAGCCGGTGCACCACCGGATCATTCGGCGCCTGGTCATGCTCAATCAGGTCCAGCGCGCATTTGTCCTGGATGGTGATGTTGGTGACCTGCCTGGCCGGTCCGTCGAGGAACTGGCTGGTGTACGGCGTGACCACCTCGTCATATTTGGTGCTGATGACGGTATAGGCGGGTCCGTTGACGGTGTCGCCGATGGAGTTCAGCTCAGTCAGGAACGGTGAGCCGGCCTCCTGATCCGCGCACGCCTGGCACAGGAAGCCGGAATCAGAGGTTGTCACGGGTCCGTCCCCGGAAGGCACGAGGACACCTTCGGTCCCGTGGTTGGACGGAGCAATTCCCACCAGGTGGTTGACCTTCTTTGCGCCTCCGAGGAAACCGATGTAGTAGCGCGGCATCATGCCGCCCTGGCTGTGGCCCACCAGATCCACCTTCCGCGCCCCCGTGGCGCCGAGGACAGCGTCAACAAAGGAGCCCAGTTCAGCGGCGGAGTCAGCCACCGGGCCGGTGGCGTCGATGCCGTTGGTGGTTCCGTAGTTGAGGGCAAAAACGCAGTATCCCTGCCCGGCGAGGACCGGCGAGAGCGTGGACCAGTTCTTCAGCATGCTCTCGAAAGTTCCGGGCACGAGGATGACGGGATACGGGTGTTCCGCACTCGGTTTGCAGGACCAGTTGTTTGCGCCGGGCGGGGAAATGTCCTCGGTATCGGCTGCGGCGGGTGCTGCCCCGGCCAGGCTTCCGCCAAGCAGGGCCGCAGTGGCAAGGATTGTCGACAGGCGGTGTGGCATGCGTTGAAACCTCTTCGTATCATCGAAGCTCCCCGGGCGGGAGCGGGCATCGCACAGACGCTAGCTACTCGCCGGTAACCTGCGCAACACGAATGGGAATATGTGCACGCTTCGGCGGCTGCCCACCGCAGCTATGCCCGGTGGGCGGGCTCTTTCCGCTCCTCCTGCTCACTTTCAGCCTCCCGGCCAAGGGTGGCTCCGCCGTCGTGCCGCGCCAGTGCCGACGGCCACCAGATCTTCGGGCCGATGTCATACGCGAGGGCCGGGACGAGCAGGGACCGGACAATCACCGTGTCCAGCAGCACGCCGAATGCCACAATGAACGCAATCTGGGCAAGGAAGAGGATCGGGATGACCCCGAGGGCCGCGAAGGTTGCCGCCAGCACGATCCCCGCGGAGGTGATCACGCCGCCGGTAACGCCGAGGCCGCGGAGGATGCCCGGGCGCGTACCGATACGCAGTGACTCCTCCCGCACGCGGGTCATCAGGAAGATGTTGTAGTCGACCCCGAGTGCCACGAGGAACACAAAGCCGAAAAGCGGCACGGAGGCATCGGCGCCGTCGAACCCGAGAACGTTGTTGAACACCAGGGCCGAGACGCCAAGCGCCGTCGCGTAGGACAGCACCACGGAGGCGATGAGCAGCAGGGGCGCCAGCACCGACCGCAGCAGCAGCATCAGGACGGCCAGGATGACCACCAGGACGATCGGAATGATCTTCGCCAGGTCCGCCTGGGCGGTCACATTGGTGTCCAGGGCCACCGCGGTCACGCCGCCCACCAGCACCTCCGGGCTCACCGTATCGAGGTCCGTGCGCAACTGCCGGACGAGTTCCTCAGCCTCCGCGGAGTCGGCCTGGAAGTCGAGGGTGGCACGGACCAGGACATTACCCCCGCGAACGACGACGTCGCCTCCCTGTTCCGCGACCACGGTCGCCTCGGTGACACCCTCCTGCCGGTCGAGCACGTCGAGCACGCCGTCCTGCTGCCCTTCCGGCACGATGATCGTGACCGGGCTGCCGGCGCCGGCGTCGAAGTGGCGCGCCAGCGCGTCCTGTCCGTCCACCGCATTGGACGGCGCCAGGATCAGCGAGGACTGGGGCACTCCGGAGGCCTGCAGCTGCAGGAGGCCGAGGGAACCCGCCCCGAGCACCACCAGCGAGACGATCCACACCGGCCGCGAGGACCGTGAAATCACGCGGCCGACGCGCTTCCAGATTCCGCGCAACCCCTCAAGCCCGGTGACGTTCCGGCCATGCACGCCGGCCGGGTGGGTGCCCGCCTTCGGCCGAAGCGGCCAGAACGCGCTCCGGCCGAAGAGAAGGAGGAGCGCCGGCAGGAGTGTCAGAGCCGCAAGCAGCGAGAAGACAATGCCGATGGCGGCGATGGGACCAAGACTCCGGTTTGAGTTCAGGTCCGAGAAGAGCAGGCACAGCAGCGCGAGGATCACCGTTGCGCCGGAGGCCACGATCGGCTCCACCGAAGCCCGGTAGGCTACCCGCATGGCATCCCACTTTGAGCTGAACTCGGTGAGCGTTTCCCGGTAGCGTGCCACCAGCAGCAGTGCATAGTCCGTGGCCGCGCCGATCACGAGGATGGACAGGATGCCCTGGCTCTGGCCGCTCAGCTCGATCCAGCCCCACAGCGCGAAGGCGTAGACCAGCAGGATCGACGTGGCGAGCGCAAACACAGAGGTGAACAGGACGAGGAACGGCAGGATGAGCGCGCGGTAAACGCCCAGCAGGATCACGAAGACCGCGGCGAGCGCAACGGCGAGCAGGATTCCGTCAATACCGCCGAAGGCGCTGACCAGGTCGGCCGTGAATCCGGCGGGGCCGGTGACGTAACCTTCCGCACCGTCGGGCAGTTGGGCCTCCAGCACCTCGCGGAGTTCCGCCACCACCTCACCCAGCTCGGCGTCGTCGGATACGGAAGCAATGAACTGGATGGCGAGCCCGTCCTCCGAGGGAATGGGACCGAGCAGTGCAGGCTGCCCCTCGGCAGCCGGCTCAAGCCCGTCAACCTCCGCCAGCTCGCCGGCAATGTCCTGGTACAGCGCGAGTTCCTGCGGCGGAATTTCCGTCTCTGATTCGACGACAATGACGGCGGGCAGTGCCGTCGACTCGGTGAATGCCTTCTGCAGCTCTCCCGCCGCCGTGGACTCGGCGCCTGCGGGCAGGAAGGAGGCCTGGTCATTGCTCGAGACTTCCTCCAGCTTCCCGAAGGTGGGCCCGCCGAAGCCTGCACCGATGAACCACAGCACCACGATGAACGCGGGGATGACCGCCCGAGCCCACTTCCTGTTGAACATGCCGATCCTTTCCAAAGTATCTCTGCAGGCTACTATATCCATCATGGAGATAATTGGGTACTGGCTAATCTTGAGTTGAGCAAGGGAGGACCATGGCCGCCGCACCCCGTGAACTGCTGGCCCTGCTGCAGCAGTTCACCGTCGAGACCGACCGTTACGTGGATACCGTCAGCGTGCGGGATGACCTGCACAGGACGGACCTCAACGCGCTCGGAATCATGATGGGAGCCGCCCGGGCCGGCGTAACGGTGACGCCGGGGATGCTGCGCCAGGCGCTCAACCTCAGTTCGCCGGCCACCACCGCGCTCATCGACCGGCTGGGCCAGGCAGGCCATGTCCGGCGCTCCCGCAGTTCGGTTGACCGCCGGCAGGTCCACCTGGAAATGACGGAGAAAGCCCTGGATACCGGGTCCCGGCTGTTTGCGCCGCTGGCCCGTGAAGTGGAGGCTGCGCTGTCCGGGTACTCCCCCACTCAGATCGAGCTGCTCAGCGACATGATGCGCAAGGTCACCGCTGCCACCGTGCAGGCACGCCAGCAGGCGCTCGGCGGTCCGCCGGAGTAACGTGTCGATCATGAGCGATGAGGTCTACTCCCACGGTCATCACACCAGCGTGACCAGCGCGCACGCCACGCGCCGCGCCTCCGACTCCGCCGGCTACCTCCTCGAGCATCTTTCCTCCGGGATGGACCTCCTCGACGTCGGCTGCGGACCCGGAAGCATCACCGCAGACTTCGCGGCGCTGCTGGACCCCGGCCGGGTGATCGGCATGGACCGGTCGGAGGACGTCGTGGCCCTGGCTGAACGGACCTACGCCGGAGTGGAGAACCTGCACTTCCGCACGGGCAACGTCTATGACCTCGATCTTGAAGACGAGTCCGTCGACGTGGTCCACGCCCACCAGGTGCTGCAGCACCTCACCGATCCGGTAGCCGCGCTGCGTGAAATGCACCGCGTCACGCGGCCGGGAGGGATCATCGCCGTCCGTGACGCCGACTTCCACGCCATGGCCTGGTACCCGCCCACCCCGGAACTCGACGAGTGGATGGAAACCTACCAGCGGCTCGCCCGCAGCAACAGGGCAGAGCCCGACGCCGGCCGCCACCTCCTCGCCTGGGCGCACGAGGCGGGCCTCGCCGAGGTGGAGGCGTCGTCGTCGAACTGGTTGTATGCCACGGCCGAGCGGCGCCGCTGGCACGCGGACACCTGGGCCGAGCGGGTACTCAGCTCCGCCTTCGCCGACCAGACGCTCGAGCGTGGACTGGCAGACCGGGCCGCGCTGGAACGGATGGCCGCGGGCTGGCGGCGCTGGGGCGAGTCACCGGATGGCTGGTTCCTCATCCCCTGCGGCGAACTCATCATCCGGGTGTGAAGTTATAGGGTGAGGCGATGATGAGCCGGCCCCGACTCCAGGATCCTGACCACTTCGACGTTGTTGTGGTGGGCGGTGGCCACAACGGACTGGTGGCGGCGGCGTACCTGGCCCGGGCCGGCAGATCCGTGGTCGTCCTTGAGCGCCAGGACCATGTGGGCGGCGCCGCGGTCTCTGCGGAGGCCTTCCCCGGCACCGGCGCCCGGCTGTCCCGCTACTCCTACCTGGTGAGCCTGCTTCCGCAGCAGATCATCAAGGACCTTGACCTTGACCTGCAGCTGGTACGACGCCGGTATTCCTCCTATACGCCGGTGCCGGGTTCGGATGCGGGCCTGCTGGTCGACAATCTCGACGGCGAGGCCACGCGAGCGGGCTTTGAACGGATCGGCGCCGGGGAGGATGCGGCCGGCTTCGCATCCTTCTACCGGAGCACGGCCCTGCTGGCGAGGAAACTGTGGCCCACCGTCACTGCCCCGCTGCTGCGCCGGTCCGAGGCCCGGGCGCTGGTCGGCGATGACGAGGTGTGGGAAAGCTTTCTTGAACGCCCGGTCGGCGAAGTGATCGAGCGCACTGTCAAGGATGACCTGGTGCGTGGCGTGCTGCTGACCGACGCACTGATCAGTACCTTTGCCAGCGCTCATGATCAGGACCTGCAGCAGAACAAGTGCCTGCTCTACCACGTGATCGGCGGCGGAACCGGCGACTGGGACGTGCCTGTCGGCGGGATGGGTGCCGTCTCCGGCGCCCTGGAACGTGCGGCCCGGGAGGCCGGCGTGGTGATCCGGACCGGAGCGGAGGTGACCGCCGTGGCGCCCAACGGCGTCGTCCATTATGGCGGTGGCGCTCCGCACCGTGTGAGCGGTGAATTTGTCCTCGCCAATGTGACACCCGCTGTGCTGGGCCGGCTGATGGGGGGGCCGGAAGCGTCCGGGTTCACGGCGCCGCAGCATCACGCTCCGGAGGGAGCGCAGGTAAAGGTGAACATGCTGCTCTCGCGGCTGCCCCGGCTGAAGGATCCCGAAGTAAGCCCGGAGCAGGCATTCGGCGGAACGCTCCACATCAACGAGACCTACTCGCAGCTGGAGAGTGCCCATGCCGCGGCGTCCTCCGGCCGGGTTCCCAGTCCGCTGCCGATCGAGATCTACTGCCACTCCCTGGCGGATTCCTCGATCCTCTCGCCGGAACTGCGGGAATCGGGCGCGCATACACTGACTGTTTTCTCCCTGCAGACTCCGCACCGGCTGGTGGTGGGCGGGGACCATGACGCCCACCGGGCGGCGCTGCAGGCGGCCGTCCTGGAATCACTGAACAGCGTGCTGGCTGAGCCCATCGAGGACTGCCTCCTTGCGGGGCCGTCGGGCGATCCCTGCATCGAAACCAAGACCACCCTCGATCTCGAGGAAACCCTGGGCCTGACCGGCGGAAATATCTTCCACGGCCCGCTCTCCTGGCCCTTCGCGGACGACGACGACCCCCTCGACACCCCCGCCCGGCGGTGGGGCGTGGCGACGGACCATCCGCGCGTCCTGTTGTGCGGCGCGGGCTCCCGTCGCGGCGGAGGCGTCAGCGGACTCGGCGGGCACAGCGCCGCAATGGCGTTGCTTGAGGACGAGCAGGACGCAGCGACCTACGATTGATGCATGTACCGGATTGTCACTGTCTGCACCGGCAATATCTGCCGGTCTCCCATGGCCGAGATCATGCTGACCCAGGCTTTCGAGGAAGCCGGGCTGGGCGGCGAGGTGCTCGTGGATTCGGCAGGCACCACGGGCTGGGAGAGCGGCAACCCGATCGACGAGCGTGCCGCCGCGAAGCTGACGGAACTGGGCCTGGCCAGTGAGGCCCACCGTGCACGGCAGTTCGATCCGGGCTGGTACGCGGAGCGGGACCTCATCCTCGCACTGGACGTGGACCACTACGAGGATCTCAAACTCGAGGCACCCGACGCCGAGAGCCGGGGCAGGGTGCGCATGCTGCGCGAGTTCGATCCCTCCGCAGCCGGCACCCCGGTCTCGGAACTCGGCATCTATGACCCCTGGTACGGCGACCGCGCCGACTTTGAGGCGACCTGGCAGATGATCCACGACGCCGTTCCGGGCATTGTGCAGTACGTCCAGGATGAGCTGGCGCGCCGGCGCGCGTCCCGGTGACTTCCCCTCCACAGCGTGGGGATCGTTAGAGGGTTATCCACATAGTGGCCGGTTGAGTCTCTCGAGGCCATCCCGCTTCGTACCGTTGCTGCATGACCGCATTCGACGCCCACGAATATTGGGCTGAACCGTACACAGCAGAGGTTGACCAACTAGACTTGGTCAACATGGGCCAGTACAACGTCCAAGAGGCGAAAACCCGGTTGTCGGAGTTACTTCATATGGTCGAGAAGGGCGACGAGGTCGTAATTGCCCGCGGCGGCAGACCGGTAGCGAAGCTCGTCAAGATCGAAAGACCCCTGAAACGGACTCTGGGTTTTCTGGGCCCGCTCGATGTGCCTGCGGAGGCGTTCGAACCGATGAGCAGGGAGGAGTTGGAGGCGTGGGAGCAACCGCTTATTTGATCGACTCGCAGGCCCTGCTCTTCGCGATGGCCAGTCCGCGCTCTCTCTCAGCCAAGGCGCGCCGGATCATCAGCAGCATGGATGAGACACTGTATGCCTCCGCCGCGACCGCCTACGAACTCGCGTACAAGTTCCGCAAGGGGAAACTTCCCGGCCTGGACAAGGTCTTCGTGGGCTACGAGCACCATGTCCGGCGGGTGGCTCCGCTGACCATCCCCATTACCTCCGAGCACGCGCTCACCGCCGCGTCACTGGACTGGCACCACGGCGATCCCTTCGACCGACTGATTGCTGCGCAGGCCCTGATAGAGGGTGCCACGGTCATTACCAGCGATGCCGCAATGCAGGGCTTCGAGCCCCTCAGCACTCTCTGGTGATCAACACGGATGCCCGGCGCGGCAGACTTCCCGCCGCCCCTAAGATTGTTCAGTGACTCTTTCGCTTTGGCTGGCACTGGTCGGTGCCCAGGCGCTCATCAGCTTTACCCCCGGAGCCGGTGCCGTGAACACTATGAGCAACGCGCTCACGGTGGGTTTCCGCCGTTCCATGTGGGGCATCCTCGGCCAGCAGACGGCGCTGCTCGTACATATCGCCGTTGTGGCCGCCGGGGTAGGCCTGCTGGTGGCCGGGTCACCGGTGGCGTTCAATATCATCCGGTATGCGGGCGCCGCCTACTTGGTCTACCTCGGGATCCGGAAATTCCTGGAGCCTCCCGTGCCGGCTGAGCAGGCTGCCACCCTCTACGCGGAAGGCGCCGCCTCGATGTTCCGCCGGGGCCTCTGGGTGAACCTGCTCAACCCCAAGGCCATCGTGTTCTTCCTCGCCTTCATCCCCCAGTTCATCCGCCCCGACCAGGAGTTCCTGGGCCAGTACGGCGTGCTGGCGGGGACCGTCGTCGTCATCGATGTCATGGTGATGTGGCTGTTTTTCGCCGCCGCGGCGCGCTCGTTCAGCCGGTTCACCAGCGGGCCGCGCGGACAACGCCTGCTCAACCGCATCTTCGGCAGTCTCTTCGTTGCCGTGGGCGCTCTGCTGGCCTTCGCCTGACCCATGGCACACAAGCCAGCCAACGCCGTCGTCCCGCTGCTGATTGCCGTGGACGGCCGTTCCGGCGCCGGCAAGACAACCCTTGCCGTAGAACTGGCTGCGCTCCTGCGCGAACACCATACCGTCAGCCTGTTCCACCTCGAGGACATCTACCCCGGCTGGGACGGCCTCGCCGACGGCCTGGAACGGTATGTCCGGAGCGTGCTGACTCCGCTTGCCGCCGGGGAGCCAGCCCGATGGACAGCCTGGGACTGGTCCGCGAACGACGACGGCGCCGCCCGCCTCACGCAGCCCGCCGACATTGTGGTGGTCGAGGGAGTCGGTGCGGCCTGCTCCGCCGCCCGTGACCTCCTCGATGTGGTGATCTGGATCGACGCCGACGACGACCTGCGCCGGACCAGCGCCCTGGCCCGCGACGGCGACACCTACGCACCATTCTGGCAGCGCTGGTCTGACCAGGAAGACCGCTGGCTGGCGTCCGACCGGCCCGCAGATCATGCCGACCTCCTCGTCCAGGGCCATCGGGGGAACGCCGTCCCGGATCAGCTCCGCCGTGCGCTGACCGGCCTGCCGCAGTGCGAGTCGTTGATGTCAATGGAACGGGCTGCGCGGCGCGGGCTCACCCTTCAGGTCGAGATGCTCCACGCTTTACCGGGCGCTGAAGCGGTATTCCGCGAGCTCTACGCCGGCTCGGGGTCCGCTGCCTGGCTGGACAGCTCCGCCGCCGAAGATCCCCAGGGCAGAAGCCGGTTCTCCATCCTCGCCGATGACGGCGGCCGGTACGGGCAGCTTGCCCAGCATTCCGGCGGGACTACCCTCGTCACCAGCGGCCCGGTCACCGCGCGCATGGCCGGTCCGTTCTTCCGCTGGCTCGACGGGGTCTGGGGCCGGCGTGCCGTCCGGTCGCCCGATATCTATCCCGGGCCGTTTGCCCTCGGCTGGCTCGGTTACCTGGGCTACGAGCTGAAGCGCGAAACCGGCGGCCGCACTGATATGCCTTCCCCGGTGCCGGATGCCTCACTGCTCTTCGCGGGCCGTGCCGTTGTCCTCGATCACCGGGAGAAGCGCACCTACCTGCTCACCCTGCGCGACGGCTTCCGCGACGATGACGCCGATGCCTGGCTGGACCGTGCACGCGCCGTGATTCTGTCCGGCGGCCGTCCCGCTGCGCCGGCCGCTTCCCTGCCGGCCCCACGCTTTACCGCTCGGGATACGAGGGAGCAGTACCTGAGGAACATCCGTTCGGCAGCGGCCGAGATTGCGGACGGCAATTCCTACGAGGTCTGCCTGACCACAGCGCTGACGGCCCGCGAAGACACCGGGCTGGACCCGCTCGAGGCCTACCTCGCACTCCGCCGGTCCAATCCGGCGCCCTTTGCCCACTTCCTCGCGTTCCCCGGGCTTGCGGTTGCGAGCACCTCCCCGGAACGGTTCCTCCGGCTCGATTCAACCGGTGGAATGCGCGCCGAACCGATCAAGGGAACCCGGCGCCGGTCCCCGGACCCCGGCAAGGACGCCGCCCTGCAGGAAGACCTGCGCACCAGCACCAAGGACCGCGCGGAAAACATCATGATCGTGGATCTCCTGCGCAACGACCTCTCCCATCTGGCGATCCCCGGCACCGTGACGGTGAGCCGCCTGTGTGACATCGAAACGTACGCGACCGTCCATCAGATGGTGAGTACCATCGACGCCCGGCTACGCCCCGGGTCCTCCCGTGCCGAGGCCATTGCCGCCGCGTTCCCTGCCGGTTCGATGACCGGCGCGCCAAAAATCAGCACCATGGCGATCCTCGACCGGCTCGAGGGTGCCCCCCGCGGCATCTATTCCGGCGCGGCCGGCTACTTTTCACTCGATGGGGCGGCGGACCTCGCCGTCGTCATCCGCACCCTCGTGCTGGAGGACGACGACGGCGGCACCCGCCTCACGCTCGGCGTGGGCGGTGCGATTACCGCCGATTCCGATCCTGCCGACGAGTGGGAGGAAGTGCGGACAAAGGCTTTCGGCGTGCTGTCGGCGCTCGGAACGGCGTTCCCGGACTGACGTCCCACGCCTCGCTTCGCTCACCGCGGGGCCCTCGGTCGCTAGCGCCTACCGCCCTCCCACGCCTCGCTTCGCTCGCCGCGGGGCCCTCGGTCGCTAGCGCCTACCGCCCTCCCACGCCTCGCTTCGCTCACCGCGGGGCCCTCGGTCGCTAGGCTTGGGCGCATGACTGTTCTGGTGTTCCTGGATCCCGACTACCCCGACGGACGGATCGCTGACGCGTCCCAGCCCCAGCTCAAGGTCACGGACACGGGAGTCACGCGCGGAGACGGGATTTTCGAGACCATGCTTGCCGTCAGCGGCACACCGCGGAAGCTCCGGGCGCACCTGGCCCGGCTGGCGACGTCCGCCGAGGCGATGGAACTGGACGTCCCGGCGTCGGACGTCTGGGAACGTGCCATCTCCACCGCACTGACGGTAACCGACGACGACGGCGACCTGGTGGTCAAGCTCGTGGCTACCCGCGGGGAAGAGGGAGCGGGCGCGACCGCCTGGGTGCTGGTCTCTCCCGTGCCTGGGGGCCTGCGCGGGCGGCGCCTGGCCGTCCTCCTGCTTGACCGCGGGTACGACAGCACTGTGGGACAGCGCGCGCCGTGGCTGCTGATGGGGGCTAAAACTCTCTCCTACGCCGTGAATATGGCAGCCCTGCGCCATGCACGGTCCCACGGCGCCGACGACGTCATCTTCACCTCATCCGATGGGAAGGTGCTGGAGGGCCCTACGTCGACCGTCCTGATCGCCCGCGTCCGCGACGGCGTCAAGCACCTCATCACGCCGCAGCTGGAAAGCGGGATCCTGCCCGGCACCTCGCAGGGCGCGCTGTTCACCGCTGCCCGCAGCGCCGGCTGGGAACTCGGCTATGGACCGCTGGTGCCAGCGGATCTCTTCGCCTCCGACGGCGTCTGGCTGATTTCCAGCGTCCGTTTGCTCGCCGAGGTGGAGTCGATCGACGGCAAGCCCGTGACAGTCTCGCCGGAGCTTACGGCCGAGCTGGGTGCGCTCGTCGACTCGGTGTCCTAGCTCTTCGTCCCAAGCACGTCCGGGAGGACCAGGCGTTACCGCAGCTTCAGGCGTTACCGCACGTTACGGCTCGGCGTGGCAGCGGGGGCGCCGCCGGTGCTACGTTTCAGTCCGGAGTAACGAGCGCCAGCGCCAAGCCCTGACTTGCTGGCCGGCAACCCTCTTTCACGGCGGGGTGCCTCAGGTGACTACTCGGCACACCGATCAGGATCCACGATCACCAGCGTGCACAGCGTGAGGAGACACAGTGTCACAGCATTCCATTCCCCATTCCCATCCCGCCGACGGCTATGCCGGCAACATCACACCCCGCGAAGCGGTGGAGCGGGTGAGCAAGGGCGCCGTCCTCGTGGACGTCCGCACGGTGGAGGAGTGGCGCAGCGTCGGTGTCCCCGACCTCACCGACGCCGGCACGGTGCCGCTCTTCCTTGAATGGAACCGTTCCGACGGCTCCCGCAATGTCTCCTTCCTCAACCAGTTGAACGGCCTCAAGGGCAGGGAACTGCTGTTCCTGTGCCGCTCCGGCGTCCGTTCGGTTGCTGCCGCACAGAGCGCCGCGGCTGCCGGTCACACGGCGTTCAACGTGCTGCACGGTTTTGAGGCCGACGGCGGCTGGCGCTCCAGCGGCCTCGCCACCGCTGTGCACTCAGAAACCGCAGTGCACTCAGAAACCGCAGTGCACTCAGAAACCGCCACGGGCCCAGAAACCAGCGCTTCTGAAGCGAACCCAGGTACCGCCGGGCGCGGCTCTGACCAGCCGACGGACAGCCACGGCCACGCCGGTGAGTGAGCCGACGCCGTCGTCGTTCTCCCCGGCAGCCGGCCGCGAACCCATCGCCGGCAACGGGGGATACCCCCGCATTCAACGGCCGGACGACGACGTCGCCGGCTGGTCGCCGGACACGCTGGCGGTTCGCGGCGGGCTGGCCCGGTCAAACTTCGAGGAAACCTCCGAGGCTCTCTTCCTGAACTCGGGTTTTGTCTATTCCTCCGCGGCGGCGGCGGAGGCCGCGTTCACCGGGGACGTCGACCGCTTCGTCTACTCCCGGTACGGCAACCCCACCGTCGCCATGTTCCAGGAACGCCTGCGGCTGCTGGAAGGCGCTGAAGCGTGCTTCGCCACTGCGAGCGGCATGTCCGCAGTCTTCACCGCTTTGGGTGCACTTCTGGCTGCCGGCGACCGGGTGGTCGCATCCCGGAGTCTCTTCGGTTCCTGCTTTGTGATCCTCAACGAAATCCTGCCGCGCTGGGGTGTGGAGACGGTCTTTGTGGACGGCTGGGACCTTTCGCAGTGGGAGGAGGCGCTCAGCGTCCCCACCACGGCTGTGTTCTTCGAGTCACCGTCCAACCCGATGCAGGAGATCGTGGACATTGGCGGGGTCGTGAAACTGGGCCACGCGGCCGGTGCGCAGGTTGTGGTCGACAATGTCTTCGCCACACCGCTGCTGCAGCGGTGCACCGATCTGGGCGCCGACGTCGTCGTTTATTCCGGCACCAAGCACATGGACGGCCAGGGCAGGGTGCTGGGCGGAGCGATCCTCGGGCGCCGGGAATTCATCGAGGGCCCGGTCAAAACGCTCATGCGGCACACCGGCCCGGCTCTGTCATCCTTCAACGCGTGGACCCTGCTCAAGGGGCTGGAGACCATGTCGCTGCGGGTGAACCACGCGTCCTCCTCGGCGCTGACGCTGGCCAGGTGGCTTGAGGCGCAGCCGGCGGTGAGCTGGGTACGGTACCCGCTACTGGAATCGCACCCGCAGTTCGATCTCGCTGCCGCGCAGATGACCGCCGGGGGAACAGTGGTGACCTTCGAACTGGATGCGCCCGCGGACAGGGGCAAGGAACACGCCTTCGCGCTCCTCGACGCCCTTGAGATCATCGACATCTCGAACAACCTGGGCGATTCGAAGACGCTGATCACCCACCCCGCAACCACAACCCACCGCGCCATGGGCCCCGACGGGCGTGCGGCGATTGGCCTGTCCGACGGCGTCGTGCGGCTTTCGGTGGGCCTTGAGGATGTGAGCGACCTGCAGTCCGACCTCCGAAAGGCGCTTGCTTCCTGACCCGTAGGAGGTTCGGGGTTCCGTCGGGTAAGGAAAACGATCGTCCAAGGTTTCTCCAAGCACCCAGGAGCATCCTTGTCAGCTGAGACCACATCGAGAACGGAGTCTGGGGCAGGCGTCTGATACGCCTCCCGATGCGCGTCCCGCCAAGAGAAAATCTTTGGAAAGGGATGGCAGCAATGTCTATCAGCAGGCGCAATTTTCTTGCGATGGGTGGTTTCGGCGCGCTCGCCGCCGCAACTCTCACCGCTCCTCTCTCCTCCATCAGTGCCAAGTCCGCACCGGTTCTGGACGGCTCGAAACTGAAGCCGTACCTCCTTGCATTCACGCGGCCGCCGTTCCTGGCCCCGTACCGGACCGGCATCAATCCCCTCGACGGAAAGCCACAGAATTTCTACCGGATCACGCAGCAGGCCGCAGTAGCGTCCCTGGTACCCGGGCTGAAAACCCGGATCCTCGGGTATAACGGGATCTTCCCCGGCCCCACCATCAGCATCAACCAGGGCACCCACGCCGTAGTGACCATGCGGAACCAGCTTCCCCAGTCGCACCCGGACTTCGGCACACCGCTGGCGACCTCCACGCACCTCCACGGATCGGCATCGCTGCCGCAGTACGACGGCTATGCCTCCGACACCACGCTTCCCGGGTTCCGGAAGGACTACCTCTACCCCAATTTCCAGCCGGCCCGGACACTCTGGTACCACGACCACGGCGTCCACTACACGGCGCAGAACGCGTATTCCGGGCTGGTCGCGATGTACCAGATCCACGACCCGGTGGAGCGGGCGCTCCTCCCCCAGGGCGAGTTCGACGTGCCTCTCATGGTGAGCGACATCCAGCTCCGCGCGGACGGAAACCCCTACTACGATGACCGCGGGCACAGCGGTCTGTGGGGTGACATCAACCTGGTGAACGGGGTGCCCTGGCCTGTCATGAAGGTCAAGCGCCGGATCTACCGCTTCCGTGTGCTGGTCTGCGGAATCTCACGCGCTTTCAAATTCAGGCTCAGCACCGGAGAGCCGTTGACCGTTGTTGCGACCGACGGAGGGCTCACGCCCCGGGCGATTCCTGTGGGGCAGTACCGGCACGCGAATTCGGAGCGCTACGAGGTCCTGATCGACTTCTCCCGCTACCGCGCCGGCCAACGGGTCGAGCTGCAGAACCTGCCGCTGGACAACAACACCGAGTACGGCAACACCAGGCGCGTCATGGCGTTCGACGTCACGGATGACGCGTTTGACCGGAACGATCCCACAGCGCTCAGGCTTCCCACCGTGCTCGCCAACAGCGAGCCCATGACCCTCACCCGTGCCATGGCGAAGACCACGCGACGGCTCCGCGTCGAGCGCCAGAACGGGGATTGGAAGATCAACGGGAAGAGCTGGGCGGATGTCATCGCCAGCAACTTCCAGTGGGCCGTGGCCAACCCCGGCGTGAACGACGTCGAGATCTGGGAGATCGAGAACAAGTCCGGCGGATGGTTCCATCCCCTGCACATCCACCTTGTTGACTTTCACATCATCAGCCGGAACGGACAGCGGGCGTTCAGCTACGAGGAGGGGCCCAAGGACGTCATGTATGTCGGCGAGAACGAGACGGTCCAGGCGATCATGCGCTTCACACCGCACAAGGGCCGCTACATGGTTCACTGCCACAACCTGCCCCACGAGGACCATGACATGATGCTGCAGTTCCGGGTTGGTCTGAAGGAGGGCGAGGCGGATCCCAATGATCCCATCACGTCCGCCCGCCCCGTCTGGGATGCCCCTGCCGCATAGATGCTCCAAGCTGGGATTCACCTGTGAGTTCGCCTGACCGTTGAACCATCAGGGGCGGTCGGTGCGTCTTCCCAGCAGAGGGGTCGAGTGGCCACTCCCATCCCCCGGGTGTCCAGGGGGTGATTACGGGAGGAATCAAGATGAGTAAAGCAATGCGCGTCCTGTTCGCCATCCTCGCCATCTGCCTGCTGGCGCTGACCGGCTGTGGCGGGTCTGGCGAGACCGAGGCGCCACCGGCCGAGGAAACGGCGGCGGAGGAACCGGCAAGCGAGGAACCGGCGAGCGAGGAACCCACCGAGGGTGAATCCGAGGAACCGACGGAGGGTGCCGCCGGCGGCGGGACCGTCGGAACGCCGCTCGCTGTGGCTGAAACCGACCTGGGCGAGATCGTCGTCGACGCCGAGGGAATGGTCGTCTACTACTTCACCAATGACGAGCCGGATTCAGGGGTGAGCGCCTGCGAGGGCGGTTGCCTTGAGGCCTGGCCGCCGGTGCTGAGTGACAGCGAGACCCCCGAGGCTGAGGGCGTTACCGGAGAACTGGGCACGATCGAAACCCCGGACGGTGAACTCCAGGTCACCATTAACGGCATGCCGATCTACTACTTCGCCGAGGATGAGGCCCCGGGCGACACCAACGGCCAGGGCGTGAACGAGGTCTGGTACGTGGTGGCACCTGACGGCACCATGATCCAGTAAGCCGCGCACTGAGCTGAGCTAGCTGCCCGAGGCGACGTCCCGGGCAGCAAGCGCGTTCCGCAGGGAACGCAGGGCATAGTGCAGGCGGGATTTCACGGTCCCCTCCGGTATCGAGAGGGCCCGTGCAATTTCCGCCGCTGTTTCGCCGCGGAAGTAGAAGTGCAGCACCACGTCGCGGTGGTCGGGTGAGAGTTCGTTGAGCGCGTCCGTCAGCAGCCAGGACGTCAGTAACTGCTCGACGTCGTCGTCCGAGGGCACTTCCGGGAGTTCATCGACGTCGAACTCGTGGCGGCGGAAACCGCTGCGGTACGAGTCGGTGAGGATGTTCCTGGCCACCACAAAAAGCCAGGCCCGGATCTCGAGTTCGCTGTGTCCGCGCATGACCGGGTGTTCCCAGGCACGCAGCAGGGTCAGCTGGACAACGTCATCGGCCAGGAAGACATCGGAGGTGAGCCGGCGGACAAACCGCCGCAGCGCACGCAGGTGGTGGTCCCTGATGACGCTGAGCCACTCCGCCTGTCCCTCGGCCATGTTCGTTCCCCACACTCGACATTCAAGCCATCGCTACCGCGTTACCTACCCATTGACGCCGTGCAAGGTTGGGAAAAGCCTGCGGCTTCTCGAAACACTGTCCCTCCAGTGTGCTCCTCCGCGGCGTCTTCGGAACAGGTGCTGCTAGCCGAGAATGAAGTTCCAGGTGCCCGCCGCCACCGCTGCGGTGACGGCAAGCGCCGCGATCAGCGTCCCCACCAGGACAACGACGACGTCGATCCGGCTGAAGGTGCTCTCCCTCGCCCACGTGCGTGGACCCGCCCCGAAACCACGCGCTTCCATCGCGACCGCAAGCCGGGTGGCCCGGCGGATGGCCTGGACCATGAGCCCGAACGCCTGCCCCAGGAAGTTCCCGAACCGCGCCGCCGGGTTGCCTTCGTGGGCAACGCCGCGGGCATGCCGCGCAAGCCCCAGGGTCCGCCACTCGTCAAACAGCAGGCCCACCAGACGCATGCCCGCCAGTGCACCGAGCACAAACCGGTGCGGCGCCTTCAGCCATTGGGCGAGGGCGTCTGCCAGGTCGGTGGGATCTGTGCTTGCCAGCAGGAAGAGCCCTGGGAGTGCAATGGCGAGCCCGCGCAGCCCGATGGCGAGTCCGGCGTTGACCGAGTCCTCGGTGAACAGCACGGGGCCCAGCTCAAAAAGGACCCTCCCCGTCTTGTCCGCCAGCAGCGCGGTGCCGTACGCGGCGACTATAGCGGCGACCACGAACGGCCAGGTGCGGAACAGCAGCCGGCGCACACTGATGCCCAGCAGCGGGAGCAGCAGCAGTTCACTGACCAGGACGACGCCGGCGCTCACCCAGTCCACGCTGAGCATCACCACCACGGTGATCAGCACCGCGGCGAAGAGCTTGGAGAGCGGGTTGGCCCTGGGCAGCACCTTCCCGGTGATCTCTGGATTCAGCACATCGACGCTCACGCGGCCACCTCCAGCGTTGCGGACGTGCCGTCGACGGCAAGAACCCGGCTTCCGAGTGCGGCGGTGTAGTCACGGTCGTGGGTCACAGAGACAACGCACGTGCCGGCGTGGATGAGCTCGGCGAGGAGCGCCACCAGTTCCGCCCAGGTGTGCGCGTCCTGGCCGAAGGTCGGCTCATCGAGGATCAGGATTTCCGGGCCGGTGGCCAGCATTGTCGCCACCGACAGCCGCCGCTTCTCACCGCCCGAGAGGGTGAACGGATTCGCCTTCAACAGGCCGGTAAGGCGCAGCCGCTCAGCGAGGGGGTCGACGCGACGCCGCACTTCCGCCTCGTCCTGGCGGGCAACCCTGCGGGGCCCGAATTCCAGCTCGTCCAGCACGGTATGGGTCAGGAACTGGTGTTCCGGTTCCTGGAAGACGGTGCCGATGCGGCTGACCAGTTCAGCGGACTTCCAACCCGCAGGGCTGGTTCCGGCCCCGCGCGCAAGCGGAGGCCGGGCGGCAAGTTCACCGCTGCGGGGCCGGAGCAGCCCGCCAAGCGTGAGTGCGAGCGTCGATTTGCCGGACCCGTTGGGGCCCAGCACGCTGAGAGCTTCCCCGCCGCGGAGGGTGAGGTCAACGTCGTCGAGCACTGCATTTCCGCGCCTGGTCCGCGCGACGGCGAGCCCGGCTGCGTGCAGCAGGTCGGCGCCGGGCCGGGCGCTGACGGCGGGGGTTTCCGGACGGTAGCCCGGCACCCAGACGCCGGCTTCGATCAGCCGGGCCCTCGTACCTTCCTGCCGGAGCACCACCGAGGGCGCACCGTCGGCGAGGATCCCGCCGTCGGAATCGAGCACCACCACGCGGTCGACGACGTCGGCCCAGACGTCGACGCGGTGCTCCACCACCACCAGCGTGGCTAAGGTCCGTTCGAGCACGCGCACCACGGCGTCCCGCACATCGATGACGCCTGCCGGGTCCAGGTTGGCAGTCGGTTCGTCGAGCAGGAGCAGTCCGGGCTGCATGGCGAGGACGGCTGCCAGGGCGAGCCGTTGCTTCTGGCCGCCGGAGAGCGCCGTGGTGGGGTGGTCCAGCGGGACGTCCAGGCCGACGTCGTCGAGCGCGCGGTGCACTCGCGGCCAGATTTCGGCGCGCGGCACGGCAAGGTTCTCGGCCCCGAACGCCACTTCGTCACCGACGCGCGCCAGTACCAGCTGGGTATCCGGATCCTGGAGGACCAGACCGGAACGGCCGCGGGCATCGGCCGGGCTGACGCCGTCGACCGTGAGGTGGCCTGCCTGCTCCCCCTCTTCCTGATCTCCCAGGACACCGGCCAGTCCGTGCAGAAGCGTGGACTTGCCGGCACCCGAGGCGCCGAGAAGCAGCACCCGCTCACCGGCTTCAACCGTCAGGTCGATGTCCCGGACTGCCCAGCGTACGCGCCCGGGATGGCGCCAGCCCCAGCCCCGGGCGGTGATCGGCGAACCCATGCTAGACGTCGGCCGTACGGCCCGCAGCGAAGGAGGACAATGCGCCGGTCTTTGCGAGTCCCCGGGTGGCGAGCCAGGGCAGCAGCCCCGCCAGGACCACACCGGAAATGGCGGCGAACACGCCGTACATCAGCTTGAACTCGAGGGCCCATTCGACGTTGTACATGATGTTTTCGCTGACCGCCAGGAAAATGCCCGCACTGAGGCCGGCAAGCAGCGCCACGCCGATGTTCCAGCGGCGATACAGGAACAGCGCGAACACCAGTTCCGCACCGATGCCCTGGACCAGGCCGGAGAGCAGGACGGCCATGCCGAACTGGGTGCCGATCAGCGCCGATACCGCCGCTGCGAGGACCTCACAGTAGATGGCCGCGCCCGGCTTGCGGATGATGAGTCCGCCGAGAACGCCGGCAATCAGCCAGCCGCCGGAGTAGAGGCCTGCCAGCGGTGGGTAGGCCGCAGTGACGGCGGCGATTCCGCTGTAGCCTGCCGACCAGGCGAAGAAGATGACGCCGACGGCCACCGAAATCACGGAAGCGACCACAATATCCACCACCCGCCATTCATAACGGCGCCGGGATGTGGCCGGGGTAGGGCCCTTTGTTTCAGTCATGGTGTTTGATCCTCCTGGGTACAGGAGGGGAAGGCACACCGGCAGGACGCCGGTTGCCCTGAGAACTCGACTCCCTTCGCCGGTACTAGCCGGATCAGGTTCGAGGGTCTGCGGTGGTCCGCACTCTCAGCGCCCACCACCTACGTGGCTGCGCTCCCCTGTCGTTGTTTTGAGCGATACCAACTCTACACCCGCCGCTCCCGTCTCCGCCGTCGTCGCGTCATCTATCGCCGCGGTGATAACGCTAGGCTGGGACCAAGCACAAGCCGACTGAAAGAGGCACCATGAACACGATCTTCAAACTGATGGGCGTTGGACTGGGCATTGGAGCGGGGCTCGTAGGCACACAGCTGGTCGACTTCATCTGGAAGCGGGTTACCGGAAACGAGCCCCCCAAGGACAAGGAGGGCCTGGAGAACAGCCTGCGGTCGGCCTTGGCATTTGCGGTCATTTCCGGAACGGTGAGCACCACTATCCGCGTCCTCACGAACCGGACCACGCAGCAGGCCATCCGCCGCTACGAGCGCACCCGCCACATCACCTAGGAATTGCCCGGGTACGTTGGCGACATCCCTCTCTGCGTGTGATCCCTGTTCCTGCTTCGCGTATGATCCCCGTCTGCGTGTGTGGATATGTTGTGGGTGACTGCTCCTCCACATTGCCGGGTTTCGGTCGGTATTAGTACGTGTCTTCGATAATATTTTGGTATGGCCGTCGCATTGCTCGAACACCATGGGGTAGATGATTCTCTCCTGCGTGCAGTGCGTTCGGATTTGCTGGCTTTCGCGGAGCACTTCGAATCGGGTTATCTCCTCCTGGGGCGGGAGGAGGTTGTTGCGGCTCTTGTCGGGGTGGAGGAGATCTCCAGGGTGGTGGATCACCTTCAGACCCTGGTTGCCCGGGCCGCCGAAGACCATTCACTTGCCGCCACGGACGGTCAGGAAGCCCATAAGGGCACGGCTGAGTACCTGCGGGCGAAGCTCGGGGTCAGCCGTTCCGAGGCGAACCGCCGGTTGCGGCTGGGCCAGGACGTGCTTCCCGCGGTTCCGGGGCCGGGTGCACCGGTCCAGGCTCCGCTGCCTGCCCTGGCCGCTGCAACCCGTGCCGGAGTACTCAGCACCCGGGCGGCGATGGTGGTCAGGGACGCCGTTCACCGTGTCCGGGCTGTCGCGACCGGCCGCCAGGTGGAGGCCATGGAGGAACACCTGGTCCGCCAGGCCGTGGAGTCCGATGAGGACGTCCTGCGGGTCCTAGCCCGGCGTTGGGAAAGCGTGCTCGACCAGGACGGCGTGGAACCGACGGAGAAGGTCCTCCGGGCCAGGCAGGGCGTCTTCCTGCGCGGTAGGCGTCATGGTCTGCAGTTCCTGGAGATCGGCGCCACCGATGAACAGTTTGAGTATCTCCTGACCGTCATGAACACGGCCACCAACCCCCGAGCGAACGGCACCACCCCACCCGGAACGCGGACCGGTGGCGGGAACCAGCCGGCTGAACCGGGAACGCCGGGCAACCAGGCACCGAACAGCCAGGGACCCGGCGACCAGGGACCCGGCGACCAGGGACCCGGCGACCAGGGACCCGGCGACCAGGGACCGGGCGACCAGGGGCCGGGCGTGAACGCCCAGCCGGTACCGGGCCGCCCGACCCGCGCGCAGGAGTTGCTCGACGGGCTGGTGTCCGGGTGCCGGATCGCCCTTGCCGGTGACGGTCTGCCGGCCACCGGAGGGCACCGCCCGCAGGTGATGGTCACCATCAACTACCGCGATCTCCTGAGCGATCTGGGGCAGGACGGCCATGCGGTCTTCGCCGAACAAATGAGCGCCCGGAGCATCCGTAAACTGGCGTGCGAGGCGGACATCCTGCCGCTGGTGCTCGGAGGAAAGGGTCAGGTCCTGGACATCGGACGGGCCCAACGCCTCTTCCCGCCGCACCTTCGGCGGGCACTGGTTGCCCGTGACAAGGGCTGCGCCTTCCCGGACTGCACGGTGCCCGCCACCTGGTGCGAAGCCCACCACATCGTCCCGTGGGCAGCGGGCGGAACCACCAGCATCAGCCACGGCGTGCTGCTCTGCTCCCGGCATCACCACCTGCTCCACGAGGGCAACTGGTCGGTCGAATCGGTTCAGGGAATCCCATGGTTCCGGCCACCGAAATACATCGACCCCCACCGGAACCCCAAACGCAACCGGTACCGGCAAGTGGAAGAAGCCGTCCATCACCAACTCGCACACACCGGACCCAGCACCGCGCCACCATGACCGGAAGACGCCTGGGCAATTGTTGCCTACCAGCCGACATGAAAGTCATGTCGGGCTCGCTGGTTGGACGCGCGGTCAAGATTACTCGTTCAACGCGCGTCAGGCTCACTCGTTCAACGCGCGTCAGGCTCACTCGTCCGAGGGGCGGCCCGACTTACTCGTTCGACGCCCGGTCAGCCTCTTTACGACGGCGGTTGGCCGCGTGTTCCACGACTTCGTCCAACTCGTCCATGCTGAGCAGGTCCTTGCGCAGGTGCTTGGTCCGGTAACCTGCGCGTCCCACCATGTGCGCGGAAACCGGAGCCGTCAGCAGCTGGAAGACCCAGCAAAGGACCAGCACAGGGATCACAGCCCAGGTGCGCTGCTGTACCGCAATTGCCAGCAGGAACAGCAGCAGGCCGAGCACCTGCGGCTTGGTCGCCGCGTGCATACGGCTCAACAGGTCAGGAAAACGCAGCAGGCCGACGGCGGCGGCCAGCGACATGAGAGCCCCGCCTAGGAGCAGCACACCGGCAAGAAGATCCAGGGCCGCGTCCATCAGCGGTTCACTTCCTCTCCGTGACGAACCGGGCCACCGTCACGGAAGCGATAAACCCGATGACCGAGGTCGCCACCAGGATCACCAGGCTGTTGGTGTGACCGTTGAACACCATGTCCGCCGCCAGTGCGCCGCCCACAATGGCGAGCAGCACATCGACAGCCAGTACTCGGTCAAGGATCGAGGGTCCGCGTGCCACCCGGTAGATGGCGCAGAGCGCCGAGAATCCGAGGATGACGGCCACAATGCCGAACAGGATGGTCACTGGTGTCCCCTTCCGTCGAGGTGATGCGGCGCAGGCATGCCCAGCCGTGCGAGATCCTCGCGTGAGCCCATTGCCCGGATCAGCCATTCCTCGGTCCGCCGCACATTCCGGCGGACGTTCTCCGCGTCCTCGCTGGTAACGACGTTCAGGCAGTGCAGGTACAGGGTGGAGGTGGATCGGTCCACCTCCACCACGAGGGACCCGGGGATCAGCGAGAGTGCGTGCCCGGTGGCCGTCACCAGCAGGTCAGAGGGACTGCGCAGCCGCACCGCAACCACCGCGTTCTTCAGGTGGGGGCCGCGGGTGAGCGCCAGCCAGAAGACCTGGACGCTGGCGAGGACCAACTGGTAGAGGAACCTGCCGGCAAACCCGACGGCGTACAGCAGGTTGAACCGCCCGCCCAGTTCAACCGGCGGGAGGTAGAGCAGGTTGGCAACGGCGAACGCGATCAGCGCGCCGAACAGCAGGTTGCCCGGGCTGAAATCCTGCCAGAGGGCTCCCCACACCAGCACAAGCCAGACCAGCAGTGGAAGTTCAACGAGGAGCGGGATGCGTTGCCTGGTCATCATGGTGTGGTTCCTGCCGCTTCGGTGGCTCCCTCACCGAGGACCGCGTCAATATAGGGCGTCCGCTCCAGCATCTGCTGCGCCGCCTGGTCGCTCAGCGCGAACAGGGGCCCGCCCATGACGGTCAGGCTGACGCCGAGCAGGACCAGCCCGGCCGTGGCTCCCACCATGGTGCGCGGGAGCAGGTCCACGGCGTTCCGGCCCGCAAACTTCCCGGTGCTGTGTCCGGTGACCTTCCCCGAGGTGGTGGCGGCGGACCCGTCGTGTGAGGTGGACATCAGGATCGGGTCCGGGTGCGTAGCGTCCTCGGGCCTGCGCCAGAACGCGCGGTTCCATACCCGCGCAATCACCAGCAGGGTCAGGAGGCTGGTTGTCACGCTTGCTCCCACCAGCACAAAGGCCAGCGGCGTACCGAGCTCCACGCCTGCCTGCAGCAGGCCGAGCTTCCCGAGGAACCCGGAGAACGGCGGTATGCCTGCGAGGTTCATGCCGGGTACAAAGAACAGCAGTGCCAGGAAGGGGGAGATTTTCGCGAGCCCGCCGAGCCTGTCCATGTTGGCAGTTCCGCCGCGGCGTTCGATGAGGCCCGTCACGAGGAACAGGCTGGTCTGCACAATGATGTGGTGCGCCACGTAGTACACCGCGGCTCCGAGACCGATGACGGTGGAGATGGCAAGCCCGAACACCATGTAGCCGATGTGGCTGACGAGCGTGAAGGAGAGCATACGTTTGATATCCGACTGTGCGAGCGCGCCGAGAATCCCCACAATCATGGTGAGCATCGCGACCACCATGAGAAGCGTATTGATCCGGTCGCCAGGGAACAGCAGCGTTTCAGTGCGGACCATCGCGTACACGCCGACCTTCGTCAGCAGGCCTGCGAACACCGCAGTAACCGGCGCCGGCGCTGTCGGGTAGGAGTCGGGCAGCCAGAACGACAGCGGGAAGACTGCCGCTTTGATGCCGAAGGCCACCAGCAGCATCAGATGGAGGATCATTTGCGTGGCGGGATCTATGTCGGCCAGTTTCAGAGCCAGGTCGGCCATGTTGATGGTGCCCGTGGCGGCGTAGATCATGCCGATGCTGATCAGGAACAGCATCGATGACACCACGCTGACGACGACGTAGGTCACCCCGGCACGGATGCGCGGGGTGGTGCCGCCGAGGGTCATCAACACATAACTGGACGTAAGCAGGATTTCGAATCCGACGTACAGGTTGAACAGGTCACCCGCCAGGAAGGCGTTGGAAACACCGGCCACCAGAATCAGGTAGGTGGGGTGGAAGATCGAGATCGGGCCGTCCTCATCGCCGTCGGTCATGCCCTGGCCGGTGGCGTAGATCAGGACCGCCAGGCTCACCGCGGAGGAGACCACCAGCATCAGCGCGGAGAACTGGTCCACCACCATCGTGATGCCGAACGGTGCTGCCCATCCCCCGATGAAGACCGCCGTGGTTCCTCTCGCGCTTGCGTCCACGAGAAGGAACGCCTCGATCAGCAGCGTGACGCTCAACGTACCGATGCTCACCGCGCGCTGTGACCGGGAGTGGCGGATGAGAAGGAAGGCCATGGCCGCGCCGAGGAACGGCAGCACAACCGCCAGCGGCGCAAGGTTGGCTACATTCATCGCTTCTCCCTCCGTGTAGTGGTCCGGGTGCTGGGTCCGCGCTGCGCGCCGGGTGCTTCCTCCGCCTCTTCAACCGGAGTGAATTCAGTGGTCTCCACGGGAATCTCTGCGTCATCCTCAGCATCGAAGCTGCTCTGCGACGCCACCCGGCGGTCCTCGATGTCGTCCTGGACCTCGTCCTGGCGGCCGAGGACCCATGACCGGTAGATGATGCCGAGCATGAACGCCGTCACCGCGAAGGAGATGACAATCGAGGTGAGGATCAGCGCCTGCGGCAGGGGGTCGCTGTAATCCTCGGCAGGGATGCCGGCCGAATACAGGGGCGCTTTCCCCGCCGGTCCGCCGCCGGCGAGAAGCAGCATGTTCGCGCCGTTCGCGACGAGGATCAGACCGAGCAGGACCCGGGTCAGGCTTCGTTCCAGCAGAAGGTAGATCCCGGCAGCAAAGAGGGCGGCCATGATCACCAGCAGCGTGATGTTGACGCTCACGGAACCACCTCTTCCTTTGGACCCCTGGACTCTTCTTGTTCCGCCGCCGGTTCAGGCGTTCCGGCGTCGATGGTTGCGGTCTGACCCTCGCTGCGTTCATCGATTTCCGAGCCGAGGCTGCGCAGCACGTCAAGAACCAGCCCCACCACCACCAGGTAGACCCCGATGTCGAAGATGGTGGAGGTGACGAACTTGATGTCTCCGAAGACGGGCCAGGTGAACTCGAGGATTGCGCTCTGGAACACCTGGCCGCCGAGGAACACCGGCACAATCGCGGTGAGCGCTGCGGTAGCCAGGCCCCCGCCCAACAGCAGCCCTGCGCTGACGGGGGTTGCCTCAGCCAGCTCGAACCGCCCGCCCGCAAGGTAGCGGATGGTCAGCGCCAGCCCCGCCATCAGACCGCCGGCAAAGCCCCCGCCGGGCAGGTTGTGCCCGGCGATCAGCAGGTAGATCGAAAAAACGATGATCGAGTGGAACAGCAGCCGCGTAACCACCTCGAAGATGATGGAGCGCCGCTCCGGAGCGAGCGTCCGTCCGGCGACAAGCCAGGCATCGTTGGCGGAGCTCGCGAACTTTTTCGCCAGCTCAAGGGCCGCGGCTTCCCGTCCGTAGGCATCGATCGGTTCCCGGTTCCGGCCTACAGTTCCGCTCTTGACGCCGTCCGCACGCAACCGGCCGTCGCCACGGCCCCGGATGAAGATGAGGCTCGCAACACCGGTGGCTGCGATGGCGAGCACGCTGATCTCACCGAAGGTGTCCCAGGCCCTGATGTCCACCAGGGTGACGTTGACAATGTTGGCGCCGCCGCCGTCGTCGTACGCCAGCGAGGGGAAGCTCCGCGAGATTGGCTCCGCCACCCGGGAAGCCATTGCAGACATGGCAATGGCGGCCATCACCAGGCCAAAGGAGATTCCCAGCACTGCCCGCAGCACCCGGTATTTCCGGCCGGTTTCCCGCTGCCACAGGCGCGCGGGCAGCGATCTGAGCGCCAGCACGAAGGCAACCAGCACAATGGTTTCGACCAGAAGCTGCGTCAACGCCAGGTCCGGGGCGCCCTGCAGCGCGAAGATGAGCGCGATGCCGTAGCCGGTAAGTCCCACCATGATGACGGCCATGAACCGCTTGTTGGCGCGCAGTGCGGCCAACGCGCCCAGGATGACGACGACGCCGGCAATCAGCTGGGCGGGTGAGTCCGCCAGATACCATTCCTGCGGCACCGGCGCATTGAAGAGGATCAGCGCAGAGAGCGGGGTGAGGATCGCCATCGTCAGGATCACGAACAGGTAGAACGCCAGGGAACCACGCTGGGTCCGGCCGGTCAGCCAGACGGCGACATCATCGAGGACGCCGATCACGAACTTGTAGTTCTGTTCGGCGTCGATGTTTGTCGCCATCCTTGTCTGCAGCCGTTCGAACCGCTCGCGCAGCAGGAACAGGACGAGGCCGCCGCCGATGGTGGCCAGGGAGAGGAACAGTGCCGGCGTGACGCCGTGCCACAGCAGCAGGTGGGGTGTCTCCTCCACCGGCGGGAACAGACTCACGTACGGCTGGACAGCTGCGTCCAGCGGCACCGGCAGCAGTCCGAATACCACGGAGGCGGCAGCAAGCAGCGCCGGGGCAAAGAGGAAGGAGGGCTCCACCCGTTTGAATGGTGTGGGCATTGCTGACTTCCGTGCAAACCCGCCCCAGATGAAACGGGCGCTGTAGGCGAAGGTCAGCATCGAGCCGAGGACCATCCCTGCCAGGACCACCGCGCCGGACGGACCGTCTTCTGCCTGATGGACGAACGCTTCGAGCACGGACTCCTTCGCCACGAAACCCAGCAGCGGTGGCAGGCCGGCCATGGATGCGGCGGCGAGGACAGCGACCGAGGCGAGCAAGGGCGCCGAGCGGCCGATACCGCACAGCTTGCGGATGTCGCGGGTGCCGGCCTGGTGGTCGATGATGCCGACCACCAGGAACAGCGTTGCCTTGAAGAAACCGTGCGCCAGCAGGAGACCGAGGCCGGCGAGCGCCGCCTCCTGGCCCCCGAGACCAACCACCATGGTCAGGAACCCGAGCTGGCTCACCGTCCCATACGCCAGCAGGAGCTTCAGGTCATGCTGGCGCAGGGCCTGCCAGCCCCCGAAGATCATCGTCACCAGCCCGAAAGCGAGCACAATCGGCGCCCACACAGCATGCTCGGAGAAGCCGGGCGCGAATCTGGCGACCAGGTAGATGCCCGCCTTCACCATGGCTGCGGCATGGAGATACGCGCTGACCGGTGTGGGCGCCGCCATGGCGCTCGGAAGCCAGAAGTGAAACGGCACCAGCGCTGACTTGGACAGCGCGCCCACCAGGATGAGCACGAAGGCGGTCTCAACCATCGGGCCGGTAAGCGCCTCTGCGCGGGCGAGGATGTCCGACATCCGGTAGGTTCCCGCCGACTGTCCCAGGAGGATCAGACCGACGAGCATGGCCAGGCCGCCGAGCGTTGTCACAATGAGCGCCTGCAACGCAGCCCGCCTGGCGGACAGCCGGTGCCGTGAGTACCCGATGAGCAGATAGGACAGCACCGTGGTGAGTTCCCAGAAGATGAACAGGAGGATGAGGTCGTCGGCAATCACGAGCCCGAACATGGCGCCGGCGAACGCAAGCAGGTGCGCGCCGAACGGTCCGATGTCCGCGTCGTCCTGTTTGAAGTAGCGGGCGCAGTAGAACAGCACGAGGGACCCGACGCCGAGGACCAGGATGCTGAGCACGGCCGATAGGGCGTCCATCCGGAACGCCAGCTCGAGCTGGAGCTGGGGGATCCAGGGAACGACGACGGACGGCGGTGCGTTGGGCTGGCCGCTGCCGAGACCCTGCCCGGTGCCGGTGTACGCGCCGAAGGTCATCAGCAGCCAGATGAAACCCGCCGCCGGAACGGCTGAAAGGACGTAGAACGCCGACCGTCCCATGAGCCGGAAGATCAGGGGCGCTATCCCGGCCACCGCGAAGAGGGCGATGAGCACGAGTAGCACGATGATCTCCTGATCTCTCCTGTAGAGACGGTCTGCTGACGGTCAAGGGCGTTCTCCATTCTACCCGCGGCATGCTTATACTCCGGCCCCGTTCAGCCCTCCGCTCAAGCGGCCGGCACCCGGAATAAAAAGCGGGGCTCAGACGGTTGAACTCCCCCAGCAGATAGCATGCAGCGTATGAGCACGGAACCCCGCCGGCCCGCCGGCCGTCTACTGTCCAGGCCCGTACTTGCATGGGCTTCCTGGGACTGGGGCTCCGCCGCGTTCAATGCCGTCATGACCACGTTCGTGTTCACCGTCTACCTGACCTCGGACGCGTTCGGCGGCGAGGCCTATGCATCCGGGGTGCTTGGAGCCGGCCTGGCGGTCGCGGGCCTGTTCATTGCCCTGCTGGCACCCGTGACGGGCCAGCGATCCGATGTAGGCGGCCGCCGGAAGCTCTGGCTCGGAGTGAACAGCCTCGCAGTAGCCGTCCTGACCGCGCTGTGTTTCTTTGTCTTCCCGCGGCCGGAGCTGCTGCTCCTGGGCGTCGCGCTGATCGCGGCGGCCAACATCTTCTTCGAATTCGCCGGCGTCAACTACAACGCGATGCTTGCGCAGATCTCCACGCCGTCCAGTATCGGCCGCGTCAGCGGTTTCGGTTGGGCGATGGGCTATGTGGGCGGCATTGCGGCCCTGGTGATTGTGCTGGTTGCTTTTGTTCAGCCGGTCTTCGACTGGTTCGGTTCCAGCACTGAGGACGCCCTCAACATCCGGCTGGTTGCCGTGTTCTCCGCACTCTGGTTCCTCGCGTTCGCGCTACCGGTGATGTTCGCCGTGCCGGAAGTCCCGCGCCAGCGGAACGCCGACCGGCTAGGCTTCCTTGCGTCCTACGGCCTGCTCTTCCGCCGCATCAAGGCGATCTACCGGACCAGCCCGCACACCATCTTTTTCCTCCTCGCGAGCGCCATCTTCCGCGACGGCCTTGCGGCGGTGTTCACGTTCGGCGGCGTGATCGCGGCGGGAACCTTCGGCTTCGCGCTCAGCGAGGTGATCCTCTTCGCGATCGTCGGCAACGTCATCGCAGCGGTCGGTGCAGTGATCGGAGGCTTCTTCGACGACCGCGTGGGCCCCAAGCTGGTGATCATCGTGGCGCTGATCGGGCTGCTGGTGTCCGGCACGGCGGTTCTGGTACTGGGTGCGGCGGACTACGAGTTCTTCGGGGTGCAGTGGAGCGGTGACACCACGTTCTGGGTTTTCGGGCTTCTGCTGACCCTGTTTGTGGGGCCGGCGCAGGCCTCGTCGCGTGCGTACCTTGCACGTCTGTCCCCCGCCGGTGAGGAGGGCGAGATGTTCGGCCTCTATGCAACTACAGGGCGCGCCGTCAGTTTCCTGGCTCCGGCATTGTTCTCCCTCTTCATCGGCATCTTCGGCGAACAGCGGTTCGGGATCATCGGGATCCTGGTGGTGCTGCTTGCGGGACTGTTGGTGCTGCTGCCGGTGAAGCCGCCGGCAAAGGTGCCTCCCGCCGTCGTTCCTGCTCCCTGAACCGTGTCTGCGCCCTGAGTTCTGCTGTCAGGCGCCGGCAGCGGGTTCCTGCTCCGCCGAGCCCTCCGTAATGGGAGTGCGGTGGAAATTCAGGTGGCTGCGCGACGCCGTCGGGCCCCTCTGACCCTGGTAACGGTTGCCGTACGTGCCGGAGCCGTACGAGTGCTCCGCGGGCGAGGTGAGCTTGAAGAAGCACAGCTGACCGATCTTGGAACCCGGCCAGAGCTTGATGGGCAACGTTGCCATATTGGACAGCTCCAGGGTGACGTGGCCGGAGAAGCCCGGGTCGATGAACCCGGCGGTTGAGTGGGTGAGCAGCCCCAGACGGCCCAGCGATGACTTGCCTTCGAGCCGCGCAGCGATGTCATCGGGCAGGGTGACCATCTCATAGGTGGAACCGAGGACAAACTCCCCCGGGTGCAGGATGAACGGCTCATCCGGAGCCACTTCGACCAGGCGCGTCAGGTCCGGCTGGTTCTCGGCCGGATCGATGTGGGCGTACTTGTGGTTGTCGAAGAGCCGGAAGAACCGGTCGATGCGGACGTCCACGCTCGACGGCTGGACCATCGCGGGATCATAGGGATCGAGGAGAATGCGCTCGGCGGCAATTTCGGTTCGGATGTCGCGGTCTGAGATCAGCACCGTCTAAAAATACCGTACGAGGATTGCCGCAGATTCATCGGCGAAGCTCAGCGCCCGATCTCGGTTCTCACCGCAAACAATTCGGGGAAGAACGTCAGCTCCAGGGCCTTCTGGAGGAAACCGACCCCGCTCGAGCCGCCGGTTCCGCTCTTGTAGCCGATGGTGCGCTCCACCGTCTTCAGGTGCCTGAACCGCCACAGCTGGAAGTTGTCCTCCAGGTCCACGAGTTCCTCGCACGCCTCATAGACATCCCAGTGCCCGGCGGAGTCTTCGTAGACCTCCTTGTAGACCTGCACCAGAGCGGGGTTGAATTCGTGTGCCTGGGTGACGTCCCGCTCAAGCAGCTCCGCCGGGATAGCGTAGCCGCGCCGGGACAGGTAGCGGGTGAACTCGTCATAGATGCTCGTCTCGTGCAGCAGCCGGGACAGAAGCTCCCGGGCCTCAGGGTCACTTTCGAAGACCTGCAGCATCGCCGCGTTCTTGTTGCCCAGCAGGAATTCGACGGCGCGGTACTGGTAGGACTGGAAACCGCTGGCCGCCTGGAGCGCACCACGGAATTCCGCATACTCCGACGGCGTCAGCGTCGCCAGCACGGACCACTGTTCGGTGAGGGACCGCTGGATGTGCTTGATCCGGGCGATGCCCTTCATCGCTGCCCGCAGGTCATCGCTGCGCAGGCGCGTCCGGACCGCGCCAAGCTCATGCAGGACGAGCTTCAGCCAGAGCTCGGAGGTCTGGTGCTGGATGATGAACAGCATCTCGTCATGGTGCTCCGGCCGGCTGACTGGATGCTGTGCGCTCAGCAGCGCATCCAGCGCCAGGTACGAGCCGTAGCTCATCTTCTGCGAGAAGTCCTTCTCAATGCCGGCCTCGAGATCCCGGGTGTTCCGCTCCACACTCATGGCCCCAGCCTAGTTCTTAGCTGGACATTGAAGACTGTCAGAGGCGGCAACTAGGTTGGACCCAACCAAGGAGGCCGCATGAACGCACCCGTGCATACCCGCTGCAGCATCGTTCCGCCCTATCTGTTGTCCAGGCTTGCCGGCCTGGAAGACCCCCGGCACCACAACGCCGCGGCGGCGGCACGGCGGGCGCTGGTGCAGCTGGACCCGATCCACAGTGCGAGAGCCACAGCTCCGCGGGATCCTTCGCGCGGAGCCGGCACCGCCGTCGTGCTCGCTCTGCGCCGAACTATTTCGGACGCGTACGGCACCGAGACCCTGCCGGGAGAGGCTGTCCGCCGGGAGGGCGATCCACCGGTGGGAGACGTAGCGGTAGATGAAGCCTATGACGGTCTCGGTGCAACCTACGGGCTCTTTCAGGAGGTATACGGAAGGTCCTCGATCGACGATGCCGGGCTGCCGCTGGACGCCACCGTGCACTACGGCCAGCGGTATGACAACGCCTTCTGGGACGGCTTCCGGATGGTCTTCGGAGACGGCGACGGCGAGATCTTCGGCCGGTTCACCGCCTCGCTCACCGTCATCGGCCACGAGCTCGCACACGGGTTCACCCAATACACCTCCAACCTGCGGTACCAGGGCCAGTCGGGAGCTCTCAATGAGTCGGTCTCGGACGTCTTCGGTGTGCTGGTGGAGCAGCGGGTGCGCGGCGAGTCCGCTGATACCGCCGGCTGGCTGGTCGGGGAGGGCATCTTCACCGATCAGGTGCAGGGGCGCGCGCTGCGCTCGCTGAAGGCGCCCGGAACCGCTCACGACGACGACGTCCTGGGCAAGGACCCGCAGCCCGCCACCATGGCCGATTATGTGGAAACTACGTCTGACAACGGCGGTGTCCACATCAATTCCGGTATCCCGAATCACGCGTTCTATATCGCCGCAACCCGGCTGGGCGGCTACGCCTGGGAACGGGCAGGCCAGATCTGGTATGACGCCGCGACCGGTGGAAACGTTCCCGAGGACTGCACCTTCTCCCGGTTCGCGGACGTGACAGTGGACGCGGCGAAGGCCCGCTTCGGTGAAGGTTCACCGGAGGTGGAGGCTGTCGGGTACGCCTGGCGGGAGGTGGATGTGCTGTGACCCGCATCGAGGTCTCGCGGTCCGGCGGCTTCGCCGGGTTGTCCCGTACCTGGAGTGTCGAGGTGAGTCCCGCCGAGGCTGAGGAGCGCTGGCTGCCTCTCCTGGAGCAGGCCGAGGCGGAGAACGCAGAGACCCTCCAACGGGACCGCTTCATCTACCACATCGTGGTGGTGGGCTACCGCGATGCGACGGTCCCCGAGAGCGCCGTCCAGGGCCCCTGGAAGGAACTGCTCGAACGTGCCCGCAACGCGCCGCCCGAGGAGCCGGCGGAAGAACTGCCTGACGAGCCAGCGGAGGAACCAGGGGGCCACACCTGAGTCCGTCACGCAGCGGCTGCTCCGTCACCTGTGTCATCAGGTCACGTCATCAGGCCACCCGGGAGATGTTGTAGTGTTTATGGAGCGGTTCAGGCCGCATGCGGGCGTAGCTCAATGGTAGAGCGCTAGCTTCCCAAGCTCGATACGCGGGTTCGATTCCCGTCGCCCGCTCCAGAAAAGAATCCGCTCCAGAAAAGAATCATGGCTCAGCCCGTCGTCCGGGGGCCGAACATGATCACGGCGACGCCGATCAGGCAGACGGCACTGCCCACCAGGTCCCAGCGGTCCGGACGGAACCCGTCCAGAACGATTCCCCACGCGAGGGAACCCGCAACAAATACGCCTCCATAGGCCGCGAGAATCCGGCCGAAGTGCGCTTCCGGCTGGAGCGTCGCCACGAATCCGTAGGCACCGAGGGCCATCACGCCCAATCCGGCCCACCACCATGGCCGGCCCTCCCGAATGCTCTGCCAGACAAGCCAGGCACCCCCGATTTCGGCCAACGCTGCAACGGCAAAGAGCACAACCACAAGGAGCACGTTCATGGTCCCCATTATTTCCCTGCGGAAGCGGACCTTGTTCCCTGCGGAAGCGGACCTTATTTCCCTGCGGAAGCGGACCTTATTTCCCTGGGGAAGCGGACCGGCGGCCCGGCTACGAAACCTTCGGCACGATCGCAACCAGCCGGCGTCGTTCGTGCGGTGAACGTGTCCAGCGGAAGCGCACCGTGAGCTGGCCCCGGCGGGCAAGTACGACGGCGATGCACCCCGCCGCCAGCACCGGAACCCCGCCCGCCACCACCATTGTTGCCTGCGCGCCGATATTCTCCGCGAGCCAGCCGACCATAGGACCGCCCAGCGCCTGGCCGCCGATGAGCACCATCATGTACAGGCTCATGACGCGGCCGCGGATGGCAAGGTTCGTGGAAACCTGGACAAGCTGGTTGGCTCCGGTGACAAACCACAGGCATCCGATACCGGCACAGAACATCAGCGCGGTGAACGCGAGCTGGCTGGGAACATACGCGGCAAGCACCATGAACCCGCCGAACGCGGTCATCCCGCCGAGCACCCCACGCAATCGCAACTGGGTCCGCCTTGTTGATGCGAGGGCTCCCACCAGCGACCCGCTCGCGAGCGCCGTATTGAGCAGCCCATAGCCACCCGCGCCGGACTCGAAGACGTCGTCGGCAAAGGCCGCCAGGAGCACCGGAGTGCTGAGCGCAAACACCGCGACAAACGCCGCGCAGACGGTGGTCCAGAAAATCGCCGGCTTGCCGGCGAGATACCGGGCACCCTCGCGCAGCTGTCCCTTTGAACGAGCGGCGGGGGCGGTGGTGTTGAGCTGGTCCGTACGCAGCCGGCACAGGGTCAGCACCGTGTAGGTGCAGGCGAGCGCATTGATGGCGAACGCCCAGCCGCTCCCGACAGCGACAATCAGCAAACCGCTGACGGCCGGACCCACCATGGCTCCGAGCTGGAAGATCGAGGAGTTGAGGCTGATGGCGTTGCGCAGGTAGGTGGCGCCCACGAGGTCATTGACGAAGACCTGCCGTGCCGGCGCATCCACCACTGTGACCAGGCCCAGCACGAGGGCAATGAGGTAGACGTGCCATACCTCGATGGCCCCGGTCAGTGACAGCACGGCCATGGTTGCAGCCATCAGGGCGGCAACGCTCTGCGAAATGATGAGGAGCACGCGCTTGGAACAGCGGTCGGCAACCACCCCTCCCCACGGTCCAAGGATCAGCATCGGCGCAAACTGCAGTGCCACCGTAATCCCGACCGCGGTCACCGACCCGGACAGTTCGAGCACCATCCAGTCCTGCGCGATGCGCTGCATCCAGAGCGCGACGACGGCAATCAGGTGGGATATGGCGAAGAGGCGGAAGTTGGGGATGCGCAGGGAGATGAACGTGTCCCGCCAGGCGGGGCGCTGGTGAATCACGGCGATCGGAGCGGTCAGAGTCGCGTCTCCGGCGGGCGCGGAGGGTGGTGGGGGTGCCAAGAGAGTGTTCCTGAGCTAGTTCGGGTGACGGCTGGAAGGAGTGGGACCATTCAACGCTAACCAGCGCCGGTCACATTAGGAACAGTGATCAGGCTTATAAGTACTATTGCAGAACGTAATAAACATGAGGGAAGGGCCGTCCGTGTTTGATTCGCTCCAGCTGAAGTCCTTTCTCGCGGTCGCGGAAACGCACAGTTTTACCGGGGCCGCCGCGCGGCTGGGCCTGAGCCAGCCCACAGTCAGCCAGCACGTCCGGAAGCTGGAGAAGGCGGCCGGCAGGATGCTGATTGCCCGGGATACCCGGGAGGTGCGCCTGACCGACAACGGCGACGCGATGGCGGGGTTCGCGCGCACCATCCTCGCGGCGCAGGAACAGGCGCTCGCCTATTTCTCGGGCTCGGCGATGCGCGGGCGGCTCCGTTTCGGTGTCGCGGATGATCTTGCGATCACCCAGCTCCCCCGCATCCTCCGCCATTTCCGACAGCTGTATCCGCAGATCAACCTGGAGCTGACCGTGTCGCAGAGCCCTCCGCTGCTGCGGCGCCTGCGCGCCGGCCAACTGGACCTCATCCTCATCAAGTACATGGCTGGAACCGGTGAGGGCACCCTGGTGCAGCGTGACCGCCTGGTGTGGGCCGGCCACGGCAAAACAACGCTCGACGACGGCGCACCCGTCCCGCTGATCGCCTACCAGGCGCCCAGCCTCAGCCGGCAGATGGCCATCGAGGCGCTCGAGAAGGCCGGCCGAACCTGGCGGATCACGTGCAACACCCGTGAGATCAACGGCGTGCTGGCGGCCGCGCGCGCGGGCATCGGTCTGGCGGTCTTTCCGCAGTCCCTCATTCCGGACGACCTGGTGCAGGTAACCAACCGGTTTGACCTGCCGCCGCTCGGGGATGTGGATTTCACCCTACAGAGCAACCCGCTGGCAAACCAGGAACTGGTGGAGACACTGAGCAGCGCCATCCTCGGCCGGGCGCTGCGGAAATCGGCTGACTCCTGAGCCGGCCGGGTGCCGGCGGCGTGCCCAACCCCACATCGCACACCGGCGGCAGCCAGCGTAGACTTGACGCGATGAATCGCACAATGTTCAAGTCCAAGATCCACCGCGCCACGGTGACCCACGCGGACCTCCACTACGTGGGTTCGGTGACGGTCGACCTGGACCTGCTGGACGCCGCGGACATCCTTCCCGGCGAAATGGTCTCCATCGTGGACGTCACCAACGGTGCCCGTCTGGAGACCTACACCATCGCCGGCGAGCGCGGTTCGGGTGTCCTCGGCATCAACGGTCCCGCAGCGCACCTGGTTCACCAGGGCGACACCGTCATTCTCATCACCTATGCGGCAATGACCACCGAAGAGGCGCGCTCCTATGTGCCCACCATCGTGCACGTCGATTCCGCCAACAAGATCATCGAGTTGGGCAATGACCCAGCTGAAGGCTTGACGGAGGGCCTGCAGCGTCCGCCGTTCGCACTGAACAACGCAGCGCTTCTCTAGCACGCTCCCGGCAAACCCACCCGGCAAACCTTCGAATGGCCCCGCAGTTTCTGCGGGGCCATTGCCGTACCCGGGCACCGGCGCACCGCGCGAACTGCGCCTCCTAGCGGAATCGCCGCCCAGGGCTTAGTGTCGAGAACACAAAGGGTGCTTCGTATTCTCCGGTTGGAACAACCGGAGGGCTGGAAGCAGTCCAAACTCGATGTGGAGGCGAGGTACGTATGCCGGGAAATCGCAGGATTATTCAGCAGCGAGAGCGGGTACGGGAACGCCGTGTCGCAGTGGCAGTCACCTCGCTGGGCCTCACTTCCCTCCTACTCACCGGATGCGGACCGGCGGATTCCGGTCCACCGACTCTCACCTGGTACATCAACCCCGACGCCGGCGGCCAGGCTGACATCGCGCAGCGCTGTACCGAGGAGGCAGACGGGGAATACCGGATCGAAACATCACTCCTCCCCAATGACGCAGCGGCGCAGCGCGAGCAGCTTGCGCGGCGGCTCGCGGCCAATGACTCTTCGCTCGACATCATGAGCATCGATCCTCCGTTTGTCCCCGAGCTGGCAACCTTCCTCGCCCCGGTTCCCGAGGACATTGCCGATAGCACCACCGAGAACACCCTGGAAGGCGCATTGGCGGGAGCCATGTACGAGGACCGACTGGTCACCGTACCGTTCTGGGCGAACACCCAGATTCTCTGGTACCGGGAATCAGTGGCTGAGGAAGCCGGACTCGACATGTCACAGCCCGTGACCTGGGACCAGCTGATGGAAGTGGCCGCGGAACAGGACGTTGAACTTGGTGTCCAGGGTTCGCAGGCCGAGTCCATGACCGTGTGGATCAATTCGTTGATCGAATCGGCCGGGGGCACCATCCTGGAGAATCCGGAGGCCCCGGCTGACGAAATCGAGCTGGGACTGGACAGTGAGGCCGGCCGGGAGGCCGCCCGGATCATCGGCACCATCGGCGACGAAGGGCTCGGCGGCCCGGGCCTGGCAACGTCCACGGAAGGCACCTCGCTGACGGAGTTCCAGGGTGATACCGGCTCCTTCATGGTGAACTATCCGTTTGTCTGGCCGGCCACGCAGGGCGCCGTCGAAGGCGGCAGCCTGGATCAGGCGCTGCTCGATGACATCGGCTGGGCGCTCTACCCACGGGTCAGCGAGGACCAGGAGGCGGCGGCGCCGCTCGGGGGAATCAACCTCGGTGTCGGGGCGAGCAGCGATAACCCCGAACTCGCGTACCAGGCTGTCGAGTGCATCGTCCAGCCGGAAAACCAGACCGAGTACTTCCTGACCAACGGCAATCCGCCATCCAATTCCGAGGCTTACGAGGATCCGCGCATCGAGGAGCAGTTCCCGATGGCGGAAACGATCCGTGAATCACTGGAGAACGCAGCACCCCGCCCGCAGACCCCCTTCTATAACGAGATCTCGAGCGGCTTGCAGCAGACCTGGACCCCACCAGAGGGAGTGGAGCCGGAAACCACGCCGGAAGAATCCGCGGAGTTCATCACCGCTGTGCTGAGAGGGGAGAGGCTGTTGTGACCAGGGCGACCACCGAGAACCCGGAGGCCATGAAGACCAACGGCCGCCGGAACAACGATTACAGCGACAGGGCCAAAGCGGAGCGGCGCCTGGGCTGGATTCTCGCGGGGCCTGCATTCATCATCATGCTGGCGGTCACCCTCTATCCGATCATCCAGGCCTTCTTCGACTCCCTCTACGCGTTCCGCCTGACCGCACCGGATGAGCGGCAGTTCATCTTCTTCCAGAATTACGTGACCATTCTGAGCGACCCGGTCTGGTGGCGGGACCTGCTCGTCACCCTCCTGATCACCGTGGTGACGGTCGCCGTCGAGCTTGTCCTCGGTTTTGCGCTTGCCCTGGTGATGCACCGGGCACTCAAGGCAGTCCGGGGTTGGCTCCGCACAGCCATCCTGGTGCCCTACGGGATCATCACCGTGGTTTCCGCCTACGCCTGGTTCTATGCGTTCGACATCAGCTCCGGCTACGTCAACTCCTGGTTCAACTGGGTACCGGGCATTGATCAGGACCTGAACTGGTTTGCGCAGGCGAGCACGGCGCTGCCCGTCATCATGGCTTCGGAGATCTGGAAGACCACGCCTTTCATTTCGCTCCTTCTCCTCGCCGGTCTGGCGCAGGTACCGGACGAGCTGACGGAAGCCGCAAAGGTCGACGGCGCCACCTGGTGGGAACAGATGCGCAAGGTCATCATCCCGAACATGAAGGCAGCCATCATGGTTGCTGTCCTGTTCCGGGCACTCGATGCCTTCCGCATCTTCGACAACGTGTTCATCATGACCAACGGGCAGTACGGCACGGAAGTGCTCTCGCTGCTCGCGTACCGAACGTCTATCAGCAGGCTGGAGATCGGGCTGGGTTCAGCGGTGTCGGTTCTGCTCTTCGCCTGCGTTCTCCTGATCAGCTTCATTGCGATCAAGATCTTCAAGGTTGATCTCGCCGGCTCGACAGGAGGAAAGCGATGAAGTCATCCGGACGCGAAAAACTCGTGTGGACGCTCATTTCCATTGCAGTTCTGATCTATGCACTGTTCCCCGTGGCATCCATCCTTGCCACCTCGTTCAAGTCACCCGGAGATCTGACCAACGGCAAGTTCCTCCCCTCCCCCGGCCTGGCCACGCTCAGCAACTATGAGCAGATCCTGGTCGGCGACGCGCAGGAACTGTTCCTGTCGGCGCTGCGGAACTCCATTGGAATCTCGCTGATCGCGACGTTCATCGCCGTTGTGCTCGCTACGCTGTGTGCCTACGCGATTGCGCGGTTGGACTTCCCCGGCAAGAAGGTCATCCTGACGACGGCGCTCGCCGTGTCGATCTTCCCGGTCATCTCGATCGTCACCCCGCTGTTCAACCTCTGGCGGAACATCGGGCTGTACGACACCTGGCTGGGGCTCATCATCCCGTACCTGTCCCTGACTCTCCCCATCTCGATCTGGACCCTGGCAGCGTTCTTCCGCCAGATTCCGTGGGAACTTGAGCAGGCGGCACAGGTTGACGGCGCCACCACCTGGCAGGCCTTCCGCAAGGCGATCGTTCCGCTTGCCGCTCCGGGAGTGTTCACCACCGCGATCATTGCCTTTTTCATCGCGTGGAACGACTTCGTCTATGGGATATCGCTGACGTCCACAGAAGCAGCCCGCCCGGTGCCTGCAGCGTTGGCGTTCTTCACCGGGGCTTCGCAGTTCGAGTCCCCCACCGGCGCCATCTCGGCGGCGGCCATCATTGTCACCATTCCGGTTGTGCTGCTGGTATTGCTGTTCCAGCGGCAAATCGTTTCAGGCCTGACCCAGGGCGCAGTCAAGGGTTGAGAACCGAAGGAAGAGGATCCAGAACATGGCTTCTATCACGCTGAAGAATCTCGTCAAGAAGTACGGGGATGGGTTTCCCGCCGTCAATGACATCAGCATCGACATCGAGGACGGCGAGTTCATCATCCTGGTGGGCCCCTCGGGCTGCGGCAAGTCCACCCTGCTGCGCATGATCGTGGGGCTCGAGGACATCACGTCCGGTGATCTCTACATCAATGACGAGCGGGTGAACTCCAAGGCGCCGCGAGAGAGAAACCTCGCGATGGTCTTCCAGAACTATGCGCTGTACCCGCACCTGACGGTCTTCGAGAACATCGCCTTCCCGCTGCGTCTGGCCAAGGGCAGGCACAGCGAGGAGGAAGTGCAGCGCCTCGTCAACGGGGCGGCCGCCACCCTGGAACTGACAGACCACCTGCAGCGCAAGCCGGCCAATCTCTCCGGCGGCCAGCGGCAGCGCGTGGCGATGGGGCGGGCGATCGTGCGTCAGGCGGATGCCTTCCTGTTCGACGAGCCGCTGTCCAACCTCGACGCGAAGCTGCGCGGGCAGATGCGCTCGGAGATCTCCCAGATGCAGCGGCGGCTGGGAACCACGTCGGTGTACGTGACCCATGACCAGACCGAGGCCATGACGCTCGGCGACCGGGTGGCAGTTCTGAAGAAGGGCGAACTGCAGCAGATCGCATCGCCGCGGGAGTTGTATGAACAGCCGGTCAACCTTTTTGTTGCCGGGTTCATCGGGAGCCCGTCGATGAACTTTCTTCCGGCCACAATCGAGAACGGGAAGCTCCAGACCTCCCTTGGGGCGCTGGACGTCCCCGCCGAGAAAGCGGCAAAGGCGGAAGGCCGGAAGATTGTCCTGGTCGGTGTCCGCCCGGAATTCTTCGAAGACGCCAAGCTCGTCGATGACGCCAAGAAGCCCCACGGCTCAACGTTCAAGGCAACCCTGACCCACACGGAGTGGCTGGGGAACGAACAGTACGGGTACATCAACTTCGATCCCGCCCCGGAGGTCCGCGAACTGCTCGACAACCTTGCCCGGGACATGGACGCTGATGAGTTGCGGCCGCAGGTTGTGGTGACCCTTGATGCCGTCAGCCGCATCCGCGGTGGCCGCGAATCGGAGATCTGGCTGGATACCCGCAAGCTGCACCTCTTCGATCCCGAGACAGGCGAGAACCTCACCCGTGATGCCGAAGCCGGCGCTGCGCTCACCGCTGAGGCCAGCCAGGAACGTGCCGAGGAAATCGCCAGCGCACATGCGGCCGACCGCGACATGGAATCGGGTACCGGCTCGGCCGGCTCAGGAGGGAGCCACGCGGCAGCAAGCTGACGGTGACCGGGTTGTACGCTGATGGCTATGGCGAGCAAAGACGCAGCAGACGCTGAGACAACATCGGCCGATCACATTTCCCTGATCACGGCCGGGTACACCTTCGAGGAACCTTCCATCCAGCTGGGAGCCGCGGTGGTGGGCGGCACCGTCCATCCCGAGGCTGCCGTGCGCCTGCCGCTGGCCATGATGAACCGTCATGGCCTCGTCTCGGGGGCAACCGGAACCGGGAAGACCATCACGCTCCAGGTCCTCGCCGAGCAACTGAGCATCGGCGGGGTGCCTGTGTTCCTTGCCGACATCAAGGGTGACCTCACCGGACTGTCCACGCCCGGAGCGGGCGCAGAGAAGCTCCTCAAACGCACACAGTCCGTAGGCCAGTCCTGGTCTGCGGCGAGCTTCCCGGTGGAGTACTTCTCGCTCGGCGGCGACGGCGTGGGGGTACCCATCCGGGCGACCATCTCCGATTTCGGTCCGCTGCTCCTGGCCCGGGTGCTGGATCTCAACGAGACCCAGGAGTCCAGCCTGCAACTGGTGTTCCACTACGCGGACAAGGCCGGCCTGGAACTGTTCAACCTCGCAGACCTCCGGGCTGTGATCACCTTCCTGGTCTCCGATGAGGGCAAGGACGCGCTCGAACAGCTCGGCGGCCTGTCGAAAGCAACCGCCGGCGTGATTCTCCGCGAGCTCATCACCCTCGAGGCGCAGGGCATGGACCGGTTCTTCGGCGAACCCGAATTCGACACCGGGGATCTGCTGCGTACCGGTGCTGACGGCCGCGGCATCATCAACTGCCTCGAACTTCCCACGCTCCAGCAGAAGCCACAGCTGTTTTCGACCTTCCTCATGTGGCTGGTCGCCGATCTTTTCGCAGACCTGCCCGAGGTCGGCGATCTCGACAAACCGAAACTCGTGTTCTTCCTCGACGAAGCGCACCTGCTGTTCAATGGCGCATCGAAGGCGTTCCTGCAGTCCATCCAGACCACCGTCCGGCTGATCCGTTCCAAGGGCGTCGGCATCTTCTTTGTCACCCAGACCCCCCGTGACGTTCCCGCGGAGGTCCTCGGCCAGCTCGCGAACCGCGTCCAGCACGCGCTGCGCGCCTTCACCCCGGATGATGCCAAAGCGCTGAAGTCGACCGTCTCCACCTTCCCCATCAGCCCCTACGACCTCGAGGAGGTCCTCACCACGGCCGGCATCGGCGAGGCCGTCGTCACCGTCATGAACGAGAAGGGCGCCCCCACTCCCGTCGCCTGGACCCGCATGTTCTCCCCGCAGTCCACCATGGGACCGTCTCCTGCCGGCGTCGTCGAGGACATCGTGAAGAGTTCTCCACTCCTCGCGGACTACGGAACCCCCATCGACAGCCACTCCGCCTTCGAGAAACTCTCCGGACAGGCGGAAGCAGAAACTCCAACAACGACGACGGCGGCTCCCCCATCCACTGCGGACGAACCTCCCGCTGCAGGGCGGCTTCCCACCCAGGCCGAGATCGACGCCGATGCACGCCGTATCGAGGAGGAAATCCTCGGCCGGCCCAGCAACCGTCCGCCCAGTGCACGCAGGGAGCAGCCCGCGCCTGACTCCGGGACAAACCCGCCTCCGGCTCCCCGCACCGGCGGGAATCAGCCCGACAGGAATCAGCCCGACGGGAATCAGCCGGACAGGAATGAAATGATGGACTTTGCCCTCAAGGCTGCCGGGACCATCGGTGTTGAGCTGGTCCGGGGTCTTTTCGGGACGCAACGGAGGCGCCGTCGTCGTCGTTGGTAGGTCCGGCACGGTCATTGGGTAACGTAAGAGGGTGAATTCGTCCCGCCTGATCCGAGTCCTGGCCGCCTGGCTGGGCGGGCTCATGCTCGCGGTGGCGGCTGCAATCACTACCGTGACGCTGGTCAACACCCACGTCTACGGCCCTCACCAGCAGGTGGAAAGTTACCTTGAGGCGCTGCGCCAGGGTGAGGGAGAACGGGCGCTGGGGCTGCTGAACGCCACCGTTCCGGACGCCAACGCCGCGCTCCTCGACGGCCCTGCGCTGCAGCGGGCCACACGCGGAGTAGAGAATGTCGAGGTCGGCACGCCCCGGCCGGCAGGGGACAACCGGGTTGAGGTGGATGTCTCCTACACCATCGCCGATACCCAACACACCACGGCGTTCCTCCTCGAGAGGACCGGCACCGAGTGGCTTTTTTTCAACCGGTGGGAATTTGTGCCGTCCGCTTTGCCCACCCTGGAAGTCTCTGTGATCAACCAGAACGAGGCGACGCTCAACGGCACCCGTGTCCTGATGCCGGAAGGACGCAACCGCTTCGCCGTTTTCTACCCGGCGGAGGTGGAAGCCCACTACACGAGCGAGTACTTCGCGGCGCCAGCCCAGACCGCTGCGGTGACGGACCGCCGGCAGGCGCCCACCCGGATCAACCTCGCCACCGCCGCCACTCCCGCCCTGAGTGACGCGGTGGCCGCACAGCTCAAGACCTTCCTCGACAGGTGTGCGGAACAGACCGTGTTCCAGCCCGCCAATTGTCCCTTCGGGTTCGAGACGGAGAACCGGGTGGCCGGACCGATCGACTGGTCCATCACGGAGTACCCGGAAGTCCGCATCGAACCGTTCAACGGCGACTGGATCATCTCACCGCTCACAGGCACCGTTCTCCTGGAGACCCGGCTGCAGGACCTGTTCACGGGAATCATCGAGCCTGTCAGCGTCCCGCAGGAGTTCGGTTTCACCGCCCGCCTCGCCGTGACCGAAGAAGGCATCACGGTCACCCCCGTGGTGGAGTACTAGGGCTAGTCCAGACCGCGCAGGTCGAGGATCAGTTCGGTCTCCCCGTCCGCGTTGAGGATGACCGGGATCCCCCAGTCCTGCTGGTACAGGTGGCAGGCCGCATGGTCCGGGATCTCTCCGCCCGGTTCGCCGTCGCAGGCCGCCGCGCGCGCGGTGATGTGCAGGACGCCCTCGGGAACCTCGTCGGAGAGCACCAGCCGGCGCTGCAGCCCTACGCCGGTGCCTCCACCGGAGACGAGCAGCGCCTCCGGCGAGGAGGAGATCTTCAGCTGCGTGGGATCGCCCCAGCGGTCGTCCAGCTTCTGCCCCTTCGGCGCACTGAACCTGACGGTGACACCGAACCCGCCGGCTGCGACGGTGGTCTTGGGCCGCTGCGTCTGCGAGGCGCCCTCATCGACGGCAAGTGCCTCCTTGGGGATGGGCACCCGCACCAGCTGGTGCTTGTTTGCCTCCACCACGATGAGGAGCGGTTCGCCGCCTGATTCCACCGGCGCCTGGTCCACCAGCACGTCGGACGGCTCGGCAAGCCCGCGGATGAGGGTGGAGACCTGCCGCGTCGCCGGGTCGTACCGACGGACGGCGCCGTTGTAGGTGTCGGCGACGGCGATCGACCCGTCCGGCAGTGCCGTAACTCCCAGCGGGTGCTGGAGGCGTGCCTGCCCCGCCTCGCCGTCGCGGAACCCGAAGTCGAACAGGCCGGTGCCGATCGCGGACTGCACCTGGGTGCGGCTCCGGCCGTTGACCGTGACGAAGCTCAGGACCCGCAGCGCGGAGGTCTCCGAATCAGCAACCCAGATGTTCCCATGCGCGTCCTCCGCCAGGCCCGAGGACTGTGCGAACCACGCGGCGGTGGCGTCGCCGTCGAGCAGCCCTTCCAGTCCGGTGCCGGCAAGGATGTCCACGCCGCCGGTCAGTGGATCGAAGGTGAAGATCTGGTGGGTGCCGGCCATGGCCACGACCACCCGCTCCAGCGTGGTGGACCAGATAACGTCCCAGGGTGAGGACAGGGAGATGTTCAATGCGTCGGTGCCCAGGAACGTGTCCTCCAGGCGCGGTGCTGCGTCCTCCGGGATGTCCTCGGCGTCGCCGCCGAGATCCAGGGAAACCTCCTCCAGCTCGACCGGGCGGGCCTTGACCTGGTTACCGGCGTCGAGCAGCCGCTGCACACCGTTCCCGGCAACGGTGGTCACTGCCCCGGTCTCCAGGCTGAGGGCGCGCAGGCGGTGGTTGACCGTGTCGGCGAGAACGACGTCGTATCCCACCCGCCGTGCGATCTGCGCTGGAAGGAGCGTCAGTCCCTGCGGTTCGTTGAACTGGGCTGTGTCAGGACCGCCGTCCGCGAAACCGCGGGTGCCGGAGCCGATGATACGCCGCACGGTGGTGAGATCGGCTTCCAGCTCCACCAGCCGGTGGTGGCCGGTGTCGCCCACGAGGAAGGTATTGCTGGCGGGCAGTGCAAGCACCTTGCCTGGGAAGCGGAGGTCCCCGGCGGTGGGCTCTGCGGGTACGTAGGGGCCGTCCCCCCGGTGCAGCGTGCCCTTCGCCTCGTGCTCCGCTACGAGTTCCTCGACGAGGGACTCCAGTCCGGCGGCGTGGCCCTCACCGGAGAGGTGCGCAACGATGTAGCCCTCGGGGTCGATCACCACGAGGGTGGGCCAGGCGCGGGCCGTGTACGCCTGCCAGGTATCCAGCTCCGGGTCATCGAGCACCGGGTGGTGGATTTCATAGCGTTCCACGGCCGCCGCAAGGGCCACGGGATCGGCCTCATGCTCGAACTTGGGTGAGTGGACGCCGACCGTCACGAAGACATCCGAGTACTTCTCCTCAAGCGGCCGGAGCTCGTCGAGCACGTGGAGGCAGTTGATGCAGCAGAACGTCCAGAAGTCGAGCAGGACGATCTTCCCGCGGAGATCCTCAAGGGTCAGCTGCCGCCCTCCCGTGTTGAGCCAGTTCCGTCCAACGAGTTCGGAGGCGCGGACGCGGTAGCCGACGCGGAGCGAGGTTTCGGTCATTCAGGATCTCCTGGTGGGGTTGGGCGCTGTCCTTGGCGAGTGCCATGCGGGGGGTGCCCGGCGGAGGACCGGGTGCGGTCCCGTTCCGCGAGCGAGGCGAACATGTTGTTATAAGCCGAAAGTTCGGCGTCGTTATTCCGTTCCGCCGCGCGGTCCTTGCGGCGGGTCTCCCTGGCATCGCTGCGGGACCACATGACCGCGACGCCGATGGCGAGCAGGAGCGTGGGTATCTCACCGATCCCCCAGGTGACCGCACCGCCGATCTGCTGGTCGGCGAGGGCCGACGGGCCCCAGTCCCGGCCCATGTTGCCGAACCAGGAGGCCTGCAGCAGGGAGGTTCCTCCGGTCAGTGCCACACCGAAGAACGCATGGAAGGCCATGGTGGCGAAGAGGAGCAGCAGCCGCAGCGGGTAGGGTGCACGCCGCGGGATGGGGTCGGTGCCGATCATGGTCAGCACAAAGATGTAACCGGTGAGCAGGAAGTGCAGGTTCATGAGCTCATGCCCCACGTGCTCACGCAGGGCGAACCCGAACAGCGGCGAGTAGTAGAAGATCACGATCGACCCCGCGAAGTTCGCCGCAGCGAACAGCGGGTGGGTGACCAGGGCGGAGAACTTCGAATGGACGATCACCAGGATCCACTCGCGGATACCCCTGCTGCCGTCCCGGCGCGGGGTCAGCGCCTTCAATGCCAGTGTGACCGGCGCCCCGATGACCAGGAACAGCGGGACCACCATGGTCAGCGCCATATGGTCGATCATGTGTGCGCTGAACAGCACCATGCCGTAGACGGCGGGGGCCCCGGAGGTGAAGTATGTCAGCGCGGTCAGTCCGGTCAGCCAGGAGATCAGCCGGAGAACCGACCAGGAATCACCGCGCCGGTGCAGCTTGGCCATGCCGAGGATGTACGCGGCAGCGACCGTGACGGCGAAGGCGATCCACAGCCAGTCCGGGCGCCATTCCGTCAGCCAGCGCATCGGCGTCGGCTCCGGAGGCAGTTCATAGCCGGTAAGGATGCGTGCCGGACTCGCGTCGGGCTGCAGTTCCTCCAGGCGCGGCGGCGCGGTCCGGGCCAGCGCGACGGCCACCCCGGAGACGGCCCCCATGATGGCGAGTTCGACGGCGATGAGCTGCCAGAGCACCCGGCGGGCGGACAGGTTGGTTTCCAGTTGAGGGATGACCCACTGGCGGTGCATGAGGCCGATTCCGCCGAGGAAGATTGTGGCGATCGCCTTGAAGGTCACCAGCAGGCCCCACTCGGAACTGAGCTGGGAGAGGCTGCCGATGCGCAGGCTGGCGTTGACGATGCCGGACAGGAACACGAGGGCGAAGGCAAACCCGGCGAGGGCGGAGAAACGCTTCAGGACCGCCGCAGTCTGGGTTCCGAGTTTTCCGCCGATCACGGCCAGGACAATGATCCCGCCGACCCAGAGGCAGACGCCCACCAGGTGCAGCAGGATGGAGTTCACGGCGGCGTTGTGGTCATCGCCGCTTGCCGAGTGGCCGATCAGGGCCATCGGCAGCAGACCGCCGAGTGAGAGCACCAGCGTGAGGGCAAGCCAGAGGCTCGAGCGGGCGCCGAACGTCATGGTTGCGGCGACAGCGGCAATCATGGTGGTGGCCAGCCAGGCCCTGCCGGTGTCGAAGTCCGTCAGGTAGGACGCCAGGCCCTGGGTGTAGACGGGGTCGCCGCTGAGCGGCAGGCCTGCGGCGTCCGAGTAGGTGAGCACCATGACGGCAAGGGCGGAAAGCGTCCAGGCTACCGCCGCCCAGGACGCCAGCGACATCACCCGGGAAAAGGCAGGCGTTTCCTCCGGATCTTCTCCCGCCGCACGTCCTGTGCCGGTTCCGGACCGGACGCGGCGGGGCAGGATCACCACCGCGAAAACGAGGGAGCCGACGACGGCGGCCACCGAGAGGTTGTGTGCGGCTTTGGCCACGGGCAGGCCCCAGCGGGTGAGGACGCCCGGGTCGCTCAGCTGGCGGGGAGCCGCTGCCCCGGAGAAGGCCAGTGCGAGAACCACTGCTGCGAGGACGGCAGCCCCCGCGGCGATCAGCCAGCCGGGTCCGATCCCGGTTCCCCCGGCGGCGCCGGCGCGCCCGGACTTCGACTGGTTGGTTGTTGTGGCCACGCCTTCCATTGTCTACCCGCAGTAGAACAACGGCCAACTAACGTAACGTGCCGCACTGGTGAGAGCGGGCCGGACGCTGAAAGGAACGGGTGTTAAACGAAGCAGGGACTGCCACCGCGTGGTGGCAGTCCCTGCGTCAGCTGAGCTACTTGACGGCAGCCTTGAGCTTGGAGCCGGCGGTCAGCTTGACGCTGCTGCCTGCTGCAATCTCGATGGTCTCGCCGGTCTGCGGGTTGCGGCCGGTGCGCGCTGCACGCTCCGTGCGCTCAACTGCGAGCCAGCCCGGGATGGTCACCTTGACGTCGTCCTTGGCAGAGGAAGCGAGAACGTCGAACAGGGCGTCCAGCACGCTGTTCACGGCAGTCTGGCTGGTGTCAGCCTTTGCTGCTACCTCGGCCACCAGTTCGCTGCGGTTCTTGGTCTCTTTCTTAGCCAATGTATGTCCTCCTGGACTTGTGCGGATTATTCAGAACTTCACCGTGCCGGCAAAGCTTCTGGAGGAAAACCTACCAGCTTCAACAGGGATGTCCCGTAGATTCGGGCATTATTGCCCGGATTTCCGGGGAATTCAGGGCTTTTTCGGGGTTCGGGGACCCCAAAAACCCCGCGGGACGGCGTTAAACGCAACAGGACGGCGGCCGTATGGCCACCGTCCTGTTGTCAGTTTCAGCCAGCTGCCGGGTCTACCAGCTTGACTTGGTTACGCCGGGCAGTTCGCCGCGGTGCGCCATGTCGCGGAAGCGGACACGCGAGATGCCGAACTTCTGGAGGGTGCCGCGGGGGCGCCCGTCGATCTGGTCGCGGTTGCGCAGGCGGACCGGCGACGCGTTGCGGGGCAGCTTCTGGAGGCCGAGGCGTGCAGCCTCGCGTGCCTCGTCGGTTGCGTTTTCATCAACCAGCGTCTTCTTGAGCTCGAGGCGCTTGGCCGCGTAGCGCTCAACAATGACCTTGCGCTGCTCGTTGCGAGCAATCTTTGACTTCTTAGCCATGTGTTTAGCGCTCCTCTCGGAATTCGACGTGCTTGCGGATCTTGGGGTCGTACTTCATCAGAACCATACGGTCCGGGTCATTACGGCGGTTCTTGCGGGTCACGTAGGTGTACCCGGTGCCTGCCGTGGACTTCAGCTTGATGATCGGACGTACGTCTTTGTCCTTTGCCATTAGAGCTTCACTCCCCGCGCCTGGATTTCAGCGACGACGGCGTCAATACCGCGCACGTCGATGGTCTTGATGCCGCGGGCGGAAACCTGCAGCGTTACGTTACGGCGCAGGGACGGAACCCAGTAGCGCTTCTTCTGAATGTTCGGGTCGAACCTGCGCTTGGTGCGGCGGTGCGAGTGCGAAATACTGTGCCCGAAGCCCGGCTCGGCCCCAGTCACTTGGCAGTGAGCTGCCATGATGATCCTCCAAAGATTGAATAAAACAGGTAACAGACAGTGCTACCTGCCATGGAATGCTTCAGCGGCGTCACCGTCCTGACGGCTACAACGGCCATCTGCGGTGTTCGCGATGTGAGCGCAACCTGAGCCCCTAACTACCGGCCCTCGGGCGAGATAAACTCCCGAAAACCGGAGCAATTGCGCACGCTCCGCCAACTGATGCCTTTCCATTCTAGGAGGGAGGCGGCTTTAAGACCAATCGCGGCCGGTCTCAGCCGCCGCCTCACCCGCTTGGGTGCGTGGCCTTACCGTTGGCGTCGACAACCGTCACGCTGCCGGCCTCACCGATCGCCGCGCCGGGATCCAGCTGCGCGTCGGCGTCGACAATCACCGAGCGCAGCACCGCACCGGCCGGGATGCGGGCCCGGTCCAGCACCACTGAATGTTCGACGACGGCCCCCTCCTCCACGACCACGTCCGGTCCGATCACGCTGTTGGTGACGGCGCCCGCGATGCGTGCGCCCGGCGAGAGCAGGCTGCTCGCCACCCTTGCGGAGTCAGCAACAAAGGCAGGCAGGCGGCGCGGGCTGGCGCTGAGAATCGGCCAGGCCGGATCGTCGAAGGCCAGACCGGCACCCGACAGCAGGTCCATGTGTGCGCGGTGGTAGTTCTCGGGGGTGCCGAGGTCCAGCCAGTAGGAGTCCAGCCGGTGGTCAGCGACCGTCCCGTTCTCCACGAGGTGCGGAATGAGCTGGTCGCCGTAGTCCTGCAGCTCGCCGTCGCGCTCGTGCAGATACGCGAGCGTGTCCAGCAGCACGTCTGTCGAATACAGGAAGATCTCCGCCGCCACCACGCTGCTGCGCGGGTCCTCGGGCTTGTACTGGAAGCCTGTAACCAGGCCGCGCTCGGACTCGACTACGCCATGCTGGGAGGCATCGCCGTCGTACTCCACCGTCACCATGGTCAGTGCCGCCCCTGCTTTCCGGTGGGTGCTGACCACATCCCGGTAGTCCAGGCGGTACAGATGATCGGCACTGAGCACCAGCACCAGCTCGGGGTCGAATTCGCGGATGAATTCCGCCTGCCGGTACAGACCATCGGCGTTTCCGGCGGCAAATCCTGCACCGTGCTCCCCCTGGAAGGGCGGCAGGACCCGCAGACCGCCGTTGGTGCGGTCGAGGTCCCAGGGCCGGCCGTTCGCCAGGTGGTCGTTGATCGATTTCGGCTGGTACTGCTCCACCACCCAGACGTCCGAAATATGGCTGTGGTGCAGGTTGGACAGCGGAATGTCGATGAGCCGGTACGTTCCGCCCACCGGCACCACCGGCTTGGCCTTGCTGTCCGTGAGCGCCCCGAGCCGCCCGCCGGTGCCGCCGGCCAGGATCACCGCCAGAATGGACGGTTCGGTCACGCCGACGCCACCGGCTGGGACTGCTTCAGGATCCAGTGCGTTTCATCGAGCCGGGCGAGGATTTTCTTGCCCACCCTTTCCAGGTCGGCAACATCCCGCTCATCGAGCCCGTCGAAAACCAGCCGACGGACATGTTCCACGTGTTCCACCGCCAGATCCTGCAGGTTGTCCAGGCCCTCCACCGTGATGGACGCCGTGGTGACGCGAAGGTCGCGGGTGCTCTGGCTCCGCTGTACCCAACCGCGGGACTCAAGTTTGGTGACCACATGGCTGAGCCTGGACAGTGAAGCATTGGAGCGGCCGGCCAGCTCGCTCATGGGGAGGGTGCGGTCATCAGCCTCGGAGAGCATCGCGAGCACGTGGTAGTCGAACAGGGTGATCCTGGCCCGCCGGTTGAGCTCGGCGTCGAGGGCGCCCGGGAGCATCGTTGCCACCGCGTAGAGAGCCAGCCACGCTTGCCTCTGAGCAGGATTCAGCCATCGCGTGCCAGTCATGCGAATCATTCTTGCAGAACCGCGGCCGTCACGGGGATGTTGCCTGCCGCGTCCACACCGGATGTGTCAGCTCGGGATACTTCACCGGCAGTGCGTCTCCGGAGGACTGCCCGCGCAGCCGCCTGCCCACCCATGGTCCGAGGTACTCGCGGGCCCAGAGGGCATCCTTGCGCAGCTGCGTCAGCCGGGAAAGTGCCGGGCGGGCCTCAAGTTCCGGCACCTCGATGCTGTGCGCCGACTTCAGGACTTCCAGCACCTTCACCGCCATGAGCGTGTGTCCGGAAGCTGCCATGTGCATGCGGTCCACGTCCCAGTAACCCCAGTTCTGGAATTCGCGCATCCGCCAGTAGTCGACCAGCTCGGCGTCGTGGCGGTCCACGATTTCGCGGACCAGCTCGTTGTAGATAGCGGTACGCCCGCGGGTCTTGCCGAAGACTGCCGACTTCACCGAATCGAATCCGGTGAACAGCACCACGGCGGCACCGCCGGCGCGCAGGCGGGCGATTCCGGCGTCGTACTCCGCCAGCAGTTCATCAAGATCAATGGAGGGACGCAGGATGTCATTCGCCCCTGCATAGATGGTGACAAGGGTCGGCTGGAGCGCGAGCGCCGCGTCCACCTGCTCACCCAGGATCTGCCGCATCTTGCGGCCGCGGATGGCAAGGTTCGCATAGCCCCAGGAAGGATCGGCGAGAACCAGCTGCTCCGCGACGCGGTCAGCCCAGCCGCGGACACCGTTGGGGCTGCGCTGGTCCCAGTCACCTACGCCCTCGGTAAAGGAGTCGCCGAGGGCGACATAACGATGGGTGTACCGGCTGCTCAATCCGCCTGCTCCTCCTCGGAGGTTTCCGGGGGCGTGCCGCCGCGCTGGTGCTCCGCATCATATTCATGCTGCGTGTGATGTTCGGTTTCCGTGTAGGTGCCGTTGAAGCCGGTGGCATTTCCGGTGGGACGTACGCCGGACGGGTCAGGGAACGTCGGCGATCCGCCGAACGGGTTGCCCTCGCTCGGGTCCTTCGTTTCGCCGCGCCCCTCCGGTGCGTTGGGCTGGTCCTCGGTCATGGCTCCTCCTTGTGGTTCGACCACCCAGCATAGTTGCGGTGCAATTCCTGCGCACGCCCCACGGGACCCAGACGCTAAGCTCGATGACGAACCGCTCTCGTCAGGAGTACACACATGGCTTCATTGCAGGACACCGAGTCTGAACCGCAGGTCGAAACGCAGCCGGATGCGCGCACCAGGCGTGCGGCCCTGATCCTCAACCCAGTCAAGCCCACCGAGGAGGACATCCGCGCAATCGTCACGGAATTGAGCCTCGAGCAGGGCTGGCAGGAGCCGCTTTTCCTGGAGACCTCCAAGGATGATCCGGGGCACGGACAGACTCAGAAGGCGCTCAAGGCCGGCGTCGACGTCGTGATCGCTGCCGGGGGCGACGGCACAGTGCGCTGCGTGGCCGAGGAGCTGGCGGGCACCGGCACCGCACTCGGCCTCCTGCCGCTGGGCACCGGCAACCTGCTGGCCCGCAACCTGGATATCGACGTCGATGATCCGCGCGGCGCGGTCGAGGCGGCCCTTGGAGGCACCGAGCGGCTCATTGATGTTGTGCATGTGAACGTGGACCGGGCCCAGGATGCGCACGTATTCCTGGTGATGGCCGGGCTCGGATTCGATGCCTCGGTCATGGCGGACACCCGCGATGACCTCAAGGACAAGGTGGGCTGGCTCGCCTACGTGGACGCCGGTATCCGCAACCTTCCCGGCAAGCCGGCGAAGGTGCACCTCTCGATCGACGGCGGCAAGCGGGTCACCCGCCGACTGCGCAGCGTCATGGGCGGCAACTGCGGAAAAATCATGGGCGGCCTGGAGATTTTTCCGGGCGCCAGGCTCAACGACGGCCTCCTGGACATCATGACCATCGCACCGAGCGGCAAGCTGGGATGGTTCGCCGTTGTCGCGAAGCTCCTTGCACGGGGCAAGGGCAAGGACCCGTCAGTGGAGTACTACCAATGCAAGACGGCGGAAGTGGAGTCGGACACTCCGCTGGAGATCGAGCTGGACGGCGACGCCCTCGGCGAGGGCACGCACATGGCGTTCAGGGTTGAACCCAACTCGCTGAAGGTTCGGATGCCCTACGGGCGCAAGGATCCGGCGATCCTCACCGACCCGGAGCCGTAAGCCCCGGACTCAGAGGTAGCCGCTCGGGTCCACGGTCAGGTCATCGACAACCACTTCGAAGTGCAGGTGGCAGCCTGTGGAGTTGCCGGTGGTGCCCACCGCGCCGATGGTCTGGCCCCGCTCGACCTTCCCGCCCACCGGGATTCCCAGCGAACTCAGGTGGTTGTAGGTGGTCTTCAGTCCGCCGCCGTGGTCGATGACAATGCGCTGCCCCCCGCCATAGGGGTGCCAGCCGGACTCGGTGACCGTCCCTGCGCTTGAGGCGAGGACCGGCGTACCGCAGGCCCCGGAGTAATCCGTTCCGGTGTGCAGTTCCTGGCCGTACCCGCCCATTGGATTGACCCGGTTCCCGTAGGGGGAAGCCACCGAAAGCTCGGTCAGCGGCGGGCCGAGCAACGGCTCCTCGACGGGCTTCTCCACCGGCTTTGCGGGCTCGGCGGGCTCCTCGGCCGGCTTCTCCGGCTCCCGGTCGCGCTCCACCGGCTCCCTGGCCGGCGCTGCCGCGACGTCGGGCTTTCCGCTGGAAAGGGTTGAAACCTTCGTTTCCTCGGTGGCCGGTGTGCCGCCCTGGGTACTCCCCTGCGACGACGGTGCAATCGGTTCGCGGCTGAAGTCCACTGCTGCGTCCTCGGGCACGGTGACGCCCTGGGTGGCGTTCGGAGTCACGAGTCCGGCCTGCGTGAGGGTGGGGTTCCCCGCCACGGCGGTCAGCGCGACGCCGGCTGCAGCGGTGAGCGCTCCGCCCGTGAGCAGCAGGGTGCGGACGCGGCGGTGGAAGCGGTCGCGGCGCCGTGCTGCGCTGCGGGTCCGGTTTTCGGCACCGGTTGACGGCCGGTGGGGGGAGGATGTGGGCGCGTGGGCGTGCTGGGACAAGGGGGTGCCTCTCTTTTACGCCGGCGAAGTTAGCTGTCGGGTTCGAGCAAGAGTTGACTCGGCCTGACCTCGAAGTGACCGCGGCGGCGGGACGAGGTATGCAGGCTTCACCCCAAGGCAGACACGCTGCCTGGTATTGGGTTCTCCGCCCCTGTCTTTGAAGAAGAACGGGGCCGGGCTGCTGACAGGGTTGAGCGTACAGACCGGCGGTCACGGTACGAATGACCGGGTTCAACGCTACGGCATCCGCACAATAGTTACAATTCCGTTATGCGAACCTCCGCATGAATTGCATCACGCCATGCTAAGCGAGTTCCGATTTTCCCTGACGCCAGTAGCCCATGAACGCCACCTGCTTGCGGTCGATGCCGACGTCGCGCACCAGGTAGCGGCGAAGGCCGCGGACCACGGCGGCCTCACCGGCAATCCAGGCATAGAAGGGCAGGGCACCGGAGGGCTTGTCCGGGTTCAGGGAACCGTCCAGGGCCGCGGCGTCGAGCAGTTGCGGCGTTTCCCACAGAACGGTCCGGTCGATGTCGATCTCTTCGGGCTCGGGCCCGGCTGCACGGGAAGGCCCCCCGGCGCCGGCGGCAGCGGCAAGCGCCTGCCCCGTCGGGGTGTCGCTTCCGAGGCTGACCCGGAACGGCGCGGCCAGTGACACCCAGCCAGGCACCCTTACCGCTTGGCGGACGGCGGCGTCGAGCAGCTCACCGTGCGGACGCCCGCCGCGTGCCAGCCAGCTGACGCCGACCCTGGAGCGGGTCCGGATCTCCTGGCAGTCGGAACCGTCGGGGACCTCCAGGAAGGCGTGGCCGCTGATGTCTTCGGGCAGCGACTCGAGGATGGCACTGATGGCCGGGACAGCAGTTTCATCACCGGCCAGCAGAACATTCTGGGCCAGGCCGGGGCGCCACTCGATTCCGCCGTACGAGCCGGCGGTGGTGCAGCTCGCGGCGTGGATGTTGGGCCCGATCAGCCACACCCGGTCCCCCGGCTGTGCCGCGGCAGCCCACTGTGAAGCAGGTCCGCCCTTGCCGTCCGCATCGAAATGCATCACGAAGTCGACATCCAGTTCGGGGACCACGGCATCACACCGGGAAGCGCGGACCGTGTAGGTGCGCATGGTTCCGCGCTCGGCGGGGTCGAGGGACAGCCACTGCTGGTACCAGCCGCTGCCTGCACCGTCCATCAGGGCGCCGAGGTCGGCGCACCGGCCGCTCACCGGCGGAATCACCACCTTGATGCGGAGATCGAGGGTGGACCCCTGCACGCCGAAATCGGAAAGGCACGCACCCCCGAAGGTGATGCGGAGGAAGTTGGAGCTGATGCGCTCCGTGCGGCTGATCACCACGTCGAAGGCGCGGACGGCTGATACCGCCCCCTGCGCAGAGGTGTTCCGCGCCGCCCGGCGGGTGGTGCTGACTTCTGTCACGATGCTGCCTCCATGCTCAGTGCGGATAACCCGTCCTGCGGGTTGGCTAAGAAACCCGGCGTCTTCGCCGTCGTGGATGCTTCCGGGCGGCGAGCAGAGTGATGCCGTCCCACGGGAACCACCATGGGCGTGCCTGCTACCGGATCCGGGATCACCCGGGACTCCAGACCAAAGACGTCGGCCACCGTTTTTTCCGTGACAACGTCCAGCGGCGCCCCCTCGGCGACGATGCGTCCGTCCTTCATGGCAATGAGGTGGTCCGCGTACCGCGCGGCAAGATTCAGGTCATGCAGGACGATCGCGACGGTGGTGCCGGCCCTCCGGTTCAGGTCGGTGATGAGGTCCAGGACCTCGATCTGGTGGGTGACATCCAGGAAGGTGGTGGGCTCATCCAGGAGAAGGATGTCGGTCTGCTGGGCGAGAGCCATCGCAATCCACACGCGCTGGCGCTGGCCGCCGGAAAGTTCGTCGACGTTGCGGTCGGACAGTTCCAGCGTGTCGGTGAGGCGCAGCGCGGACGCCACGGCGGCGTCGTCGTCGGTGTTCCACTGGCGGAACCAGCCCTGGTGGGGGTAGCGGCCGCGGCCCACAAGATCCGCCACGGCGATCCCGTCCGGGGCGACCGGCGTCTGCGGCAGCAGACCCAGGGTCTTCGCCACGGCGCGGGTGGACAGCGAATGGATATCCTTGCCGTCCAGCAGGACGGTCCCGGCCGCCGGCTTGAGGAGCCGGGCCAGCCCGCGGAGCAGCGTGGACTTGCCACAGGCGTTTGCGCCGACGATGACGGTGACCTTGCCCGCAGGCAGCTCCACCGTGAGGTCCTCGACCACCCGGCGCTTGTCATACGCGAGGGTCAGATTCTGGGCGTTCAACCTCATGTCAGCCTCCCTGGCCGGATCGGTTGGCGGTGGCAAGGAGCCAGAGGAGGAACGGCGCCCCGAGGACGCCCGTGATCACTCCGACCGGCAGGGAAACCCCCGGGATCAGGTTTGCCCCCGCAAAATCGCCGGCGAGGACAATCACCATTCCCACGAGGGCCGCCGTTCCCAGCGGGCGGTAGCCGCCGAGGAGGCGCCGGGCGATGGGCCCGGAGAGGAAGGCGATGAAGGCAACCGGCCCGGCCGCCGCCGTCGCCACTGCCGCGAGCAGCACGCCGGTGACGATGAGCGCGAGCCGTGACCGCTCGACGTTCACGCCGAGGCCCGCAGCGGCGTCGTCTCCCAGTTCCAGACCGCGCAGCGGACGGGAGAGCACGACGACGGCGGGCGCCAGCACTGCCAGCGCCATCGACAGAACGGTCACCCGGTCCCAGTTGCTCGAGTTGAGCGATCCGTTCAGCCAGGCGAGGGCGTCGGTGGCGACGTTGATGTCGGTGCGCGTCAGCAGGAAGCTGACCACCGCCTGCAGGACAGCGGAGAACCCGATACCCACCAGGATGAGCCGGTATCCGGCCACCGAACCGCGGCGGGAGATGACGTAGATCGCGAGCGCAACCGCCAGTGCTCCGGCCATCGCAAACCCTGAAAGTGCAAGACCGGAAGCGCCGAGGAACGCGATGGCGAAGACGGCCGAGGCGCTGGCACCGTAGCTGATGCCGATGATATCCGGGCTGGCGAGCGGATTGCGGAGCATGGTCTGGAAGACGGCTCCGGCCGCGCCGAACGCTCCCCCGACCAGGATGCCGATGAGCACCCGCGGAATCCGGTTCTCCATCACGATGAAGCTGGCGCCGGGGATGTCAGCGCCCGCAACGATGTGGAAGAAGTCGGGGATGGTGACGGTGTAGCGGCCCAGCAGCAGTGTGGCGGCACTGAGCGCGAGAATGAGGAACGCGAGGCTGCCGATCTTCACAGCCCGCTGGGCGCGAAGGTGCGAGCGTCCCGGGAGCACCATGGCCCCGTTGTCTGCGCGCTCAGCGGCGTTTGCGGCCGGCCGGGTTCCGAGGCTCACAGCTCGGCCATCTTCCGGCGTCGTACCAGCCAGATGAACACCGGAGCCCCGATCACGGCGGTGAGGATTCCCACCTGCACCTCACCGGGAGGGAGGATGACCCGCCCGAGGATGTCCGCCGCGAGCAGCAGAACGGGTGCCAGCACCATGGAGAACGGCAGGATCCAGCGGTAGTCGGGGCCGGTGAAGGCGCGCACCACGTGCGGGATGACCAGGCCTATGAAGGCGATCGGCCCGGCGGCCGCTGTCGCCGCACCGCAGAGCACGACGACGCCGAGCGCCGTGAGCGCGCGGGCGGCAGTCACGTTCTGGCCCAGGCCGCGTGCGATGTCGTCACCGAGGGACAGGCTGTTGAGGACCTTGCCGGTCAGCAGGGTCAGGGCGAAACCGAACGCGAGGAAGGGCAGTACCGGAACGATCACGTCCCAACCGCGGCCGGCGACCGAGCCCACCTGCCAGAACCGGAAGGTGTCAAAGGTCTGCTGGCTGGAGACGAGCACCGCGTTCAGGAGCGAGACCATGCCGGCGGAGAGGGCCGCGCCGGCCAGTGCCAGTTTGATGGGTGTGGCACCGTCACGGCCGAGGCTCGCCACCGCGTAGACCAGCACGGCTGCGGCCCCCGCCCCGAGGAACGCGAACCAGATGTAGCCCGTGAAGTTGGTGACGCCGAAAACGAAGATGCCGATCACCACGGCGAGCGCTGCGCCGGAATTGACGCCGAGGATCCCCGGGTCGGCGAGCGGGTTGCGTGCGACGCCCTGCATGGCGGCACCTGCGAGGCCGAGGGCGGCGCCGGCGAGCAGGCCGACGAGCGTGCGCGGGATCCGCGAGACGACCACGGCGTGGTCTCCGTTGGCGGGGTTGTACGCGGTTAGAGCCTGGACCAGTGTTTCCGGATTGATGGGACGCGCGCCGATCGCGAGGGATGCAACACCAGCGAGCGCGAGGACCGCAATCGCCAGGACCAGTTTCAGTCCGCGGGCGGCCGGACGCCTTGGCGCCCGGGGTGCGGAGAGTGCCGGGGAGGCAGGCGCATCGAGGGCGGCCATGCATGCCTCCTTGAGCCAACCGAAACGGACTTAAGTAAGGCTAGCCTATGCATGCCTGCATTAGGAAACGGTTATGTATCCTATTCCCGAACGCGCCCGACACTCCTACTCCCCTTTCCCCGGGAACTTTTGTGCAGCTCTGGCGGGTTCCGGGCCGGAGAAGCCGCCATAGCTGCACGAAAGTTCCATCAGGGGCCGCAGCCGGCGGGGTGCCCCGCCCAAACGGGCTGCCGCCCAGGCGCTCGCGCTGGTGGTCGGTGTGCCAGTTCTCCAGCGCGGGCCCCTTCGGAACAATCTGCGTCGGGTTGATGTCCTCGTGGACGATGTAGTAGTGCTTCTTGATCTGGTCGAAGTCGATGGTGTCACCGAAACCCGGGGTCTGGAACAGGTCCCGGGCGTACCCCCACAGGGCCGGCATCTCGGTGAGCTTGTTCCGGTTGCACTTGAAGTGCCCGTGGTAGACCGGATCGAACCGCACCAGCGTGGTGAAAAGCCGGACGTCCGCCTCGGTGATCGAATCCCCCACGAGGTACCGCTGGTTTGTCAGCCGCTCCTCGAGCCAGTCCAGGGCGGTGAAGAGCCGGTCATAGGCGGCATTGTAGGCATCCTGTGACCCGGCGAACCCGCACCGGTAGACCCCGTTGTTGACCTCGGTGAAGACCCGCTTGTTGACGCCGTCGATTTCCTCCCGAAGGTCTTCCGGGTAGAGGTCCGGAGCGCCCTGGCGGTGGTATTCCTTCCATTCCGTGGAGAGGTCCAGGGTGATCTGGGGGAAGTTGTTGGTCACCACCGCACCGGTCGGAATGTCCACGATCGCCGGCACCGTGATGCCGCGGGGGTACTCGGGGTCCCGCTTGAAGTACGCCTCCTGCAGCCGCTCGATTCCCAGCACCGGGTCCTTGCCGCCCGGGTCGAGGTCAAACGTCCAGGACCGTTTGTCATGAGTGGGACCCGGCGTGCCGAGCGAAATGGCATCCTCCAGCCCCAGGAGCCGGCGGACGATGATTGCCCGGTTGGCCCAGGGGCAGGCGCGGGCCGCGATCAGCCGGTAGCGGCCCGGTTCCACCGGGAACCCGTCCGCGCCGTCACGCGTAATCCGCGTCTCGATGTAGTTGGTGTCGCGGGTGAACTCCTTGCCGGAGTCCACATAGGCGCCCTTGGTGCTGTGTTCGGTTTGGCTCATGGGTGTCACCCTAGTTCTTCGACCTGGAGGAACGCCGGTCGTCGCGGTCACGGCCGTATTTCTGCCGCAATTCACGGCCCCGATCCACCAGTTCGAGCTGCTTGTCGCGCTTCTTCTGTGCAGCCTTGGTGTCCCGCGGGGGAAGCTGTACGGTCTCCTCTGCCTCGATGCCGGCCTGCAGCTCGCGGCCGCGCTCGAGTTCGGCATCGAACTCTGCCCCGAAGAGCAGGGAGAGGTTGGCCAGCCAGAGCCACAGCAGGAAGATGATGACGCCTGCAATGGCACCGTAGGTCTGCTGATAGCTGCCGAAATTGGCCACATAGAAGGAGAACGCAACGGTGGTCAGGGCGAGGACGATCAGCGCGATGAGCGAGCCGATGCTCACCCACTTGAACTTGGGCTGCTGCAGGTTGGGTGTTGCGTAATACAGCACAGCAACCATGAGGACGGCGAAGAACACCATCACAGGCCACTTCGCGATGTTCCAGACGGTGAGTGCCGTGGAACCCAGGCCAATCACCCCGCCGATTGCCTCGGCAACCGGCCCGGAGAGGACCAGCAGGAGCGCCATGAGGACAACCAGGAGAAGCACGACGACGGTGATCGCCAGCATTACCGGGCGGAGCTTCCAGAATGGGCGCCCCTCCTCCACCTCGTAGATTCGGTTCATCGCCCGGGAGAAGGCGTTGACAAAGCCGGAGGCGGACCAGAGCGCACCGAGCAGGCCGACCACGAACGTCAGGCCGGCCGTCTCGGAGGAGGCCAGCTGCTCGATCGCCGGCCCCACGGTTTCACTGGCCTGGGATGAAACGTTGGACAGGATATTCAGGACTGTCTCGGTGGTCGCTTCGGCCTGCCCGAAGAATCCAAGGATGGACACCAGCGCCAACAGCGCCGGGAAGATGGCCAGCACTGCGTAGTAGGTCAGCGCCGCAGCCAAATCGGTGCACTGATCCTTGCCGAACTCGCTGACGGTCCGCTTGAAAACGTATCCCCAGGCCGGTTTTGCAAGGTCGGTCGGATCATCCGGCTTCCGCGAATCGTCCGGGTGCGGACTTGAGGCCGCCTTCGCCTGCGTAGCTTCCTCCGCCGAGTCCGCCTTCGCGGGGTCTTTAGTGGTCACGTTTCTACCTCCGGTTCAGAATTACCTCCCCCAACCGAACCATAAGGATACTTAGTATTGCAATAAGTGGTCGACCCCTTAGTGTGGATTTCAGGCCGCCACATCGATTGAAGGGTTCCACATGCGCATTGCAGTTATCGGGGCAACCGGCAATGTGGGGACGGCGCTTCTCCGCCGGCTCCAGCAGGCCCGCGCGGAGAACCCGGCCCTCGAACTCGTCGGTATTTCCCGTCGCAAGCCCTCCCAGGACCACGCTCCGTACAGCGGCGTCGAGTGGCACACGGCCGACGTCGGCACTGACACCGGCAGGGAAAGCCTCACCGCCACGCTGAAGGGGACTGACGCCGTCGTCCATCTTGCCTGGGCCATCCAGCCCAACCGGGATGAGGATGCGATGCACCGCACCAACGTCATCGGGACGCAGAACGCCCTCCAGGCCGCTGCCGACGCCGGAGTCCGCCACTTTGTCTGCGCCTCCTCCGTCGGCGCGTACAGTCCCGCACCCAAGGACCGGCAGGTCACCGAGGGCTGGCCTACCGGCGGCATCGCGTCATCCCACTACAGCCGGCACAAGGCCGCGCAGGAGGATCTGCTCGACGCCTTCGAACGGGATTTCCCCGAGATCCCCGTTGCGAGGGTGCGCCCCGGGCTCATCTTCCAGGCCGACGCCGGCGAGGAGATCGGTCGCTACTTCCTCGGCCCGCTCATCCCCAAGTCCATCCTCAACAAGTTGAGCCTGCCGATTCTGCCCATCCCGTCACAGCTGGTGTTCCAGGCGGTGCATGCTGCGGACATGGCGGACGCGTACTGGCGCATCGTTGACCAGCGCGCCTCCGGGGCGTTCAACATTGCCGCTGATCCCATTCTGACGCCGCCCCTGGTGGGCGGACTGCTCGGCGCAAAGCGTGTGTTCAACCTGCCGGTGTCGGTCCTGCGGGCGGCCGTCGCGGCGTCGTGGGCACTGCACCTCCAGGCCACCGATCCGGGCTGGATCGACATGGCCTCGCAGGCCCCCGTGATGAACACGGACCGGGCGCGGACGCTGCTCGGCTGGGAACCGACCCGCTCCTCGGTCGCGGCGATGCGAGAGGTGATCGACGGCATGGCGGGCGGCTCCGGCGTACACGGCTCCCCCAGCCTGCGACCGGGCGGCTGAGCGCTCCATCACTGGCATCGAGCGGGCGGAAATCACCCAGATTTCCTCCACGAGGACGTCATTTCCGCCCACTCGATGTGTGTGCCTGCTACTCCTTCACGGCGCCGGCCGAGGCGTTCATGATGCGCTTCTGGAAGATGAAGAACACAATGGCAACCGGCACGGTCATGAGCGCGGCCGCGGCGAGCTTGAGCGGGTACTGCGTTCCCTGACTGAGGGCACCGGAGGCAAGCTGCGCAACGCCCTTGGTCAGCGTGGTCAGATCAGGGCTCTGGGTCGAGATGATGAAGTGGTTCAGCTCGTTCCAGGACCCCTGGAAGGACAGAATCACGATCGTCATCACGGCCGGCCGGGCCATCGGCAGCACCACCGACCAGAACGTGCGGAACGTACCGGCGCCGTCGATCCGCGCCTGTTCCTCCACGCTGGCAGGGATGGATTCGAAGAAGTTCTTCATGATGAACACCCCCGCGGCGTCCGCCAGCAGCGGCAGGATCATGCCCGCATAGGAGTCGTAGATTCCGAGCTGGTTGATCACCAGGAATTTCGGGATCAGCAGCACGACGCCGGGCACCGCCATCACTGCCACCAGCAGTGCGAACACCAGGCCTCGGCCCCGGAAGGGGATGCGGGCCAGCGCATACCCTGCGAGTGAGTTGAAAAACACCCTGCCGAGCGTCACGAACAGCGTGACAATAAAGGAGTTCATCCCCCACTGCGGGAAGTCGGAGTTGGCGAAGAGGCCAATGTAGGCGGCAACGGTCCAGTTCTGCGGAATGATGCCGAGCGGGTTCTGCGCCGCTTCGGGTTCGGTCTTGAAGGACGTGGCCACCTGCACCAGGAACGGGAAAATGTAGATGATCGCGAGCGCGATCAGCAGCAGGTAGGTGAGCCAGGCCCGGCGGACTGCCCGTCGCCGCCCCTCGGACTGCGGACGACGGCGGCGCGTCTGTTCCGGGGCCGGTGCTGTTGAGGTACTCATCGGCTGGATCCTCGCTCTTCGTTTTTGCGTGCGGCAGTGCCGGTGGCTCCTGCCGCGCTGGAACCAGCGCTGACGCCGGCCGGAACCATGCGCCGTCGTCGTGGTACATCCCGTTCCTGCAGCGCCCAGCGCTGGAGGAGGGTGAGGACAACGATGATTGCGAACAGGACAAAGGCGATGGCGGCGCCGACTCCCCACTGCTGGTCCACGAAGGCGGCGTTGAAGGAGAGGTAGGCGGGTGTCAGGGTTGTCTTCGCGGGGCCGCCCTGGGTGCCGGTATAGATCTGGTCGAACACCTGCCAGGTGCCGATCAGCCCCAGGGTCAGGACGGTGAAGAGAGTGGGCCGCAGCATCGGCAGGGTGACGTTCCAGAACCGCTGCCAGCCGGTGGTTCCATCCATCATGGCGGCTTCCTGCACTTCGCCGCTGATGTTCTGCAGCGCGGCGATGAAGAGCAGCATGAAGGTTCCGGAGGTGGTGAAGACGGCCATGAGGATGAAGGCGCTCATGGCCACGGAGGGCCCGGCGAGCCAGTCCCACCCGGTGATGCCGAGGAATCCAGGGGTCTGGAGTGCATCCGGCGCCTGGTCCAGGCCAACAAGGCCGAGCAGGATGTACAGCACTCCGCGGGGGTCCTGGAACCAGTTGGGCCCTTCGATGGCGAAGAAGGAAAGGACCTTGTTCACTACGCCGGTCGCGCTGAAGAGGAAGAGCCACAGCACCGTGATGGCCACGGAGCTGGTGACGGAGGGGAAGTAGAACGCTGTCCGGAAGACGCCTCTGCCGCGCAGGATCTGGCGGTTCACCATGACCGCCAAAAAGAGGGATAATGCCGTCTGCAGCGGGACAACCAGCAGCACGTAGTAGAGGTTGTTCCGGATCGCGGTTCCGAAGTCGCGCCCGATCAGCCCCTCGCCCCCGAGGATCCCCGCATAGTTCTCAGCGCCGACGAAGCTGACGTTGCCGGAGAAGGGGCTTCCCCTGCCTGTCCAGTCGGACATGCTCACCCAGGCGGCCATGAGCACCGGGACCACGAGGAAGAGTCCCAGGATCACAACGACGGGGGCGATGAAGAGCCAGCCGGCGAGCCCCTGCCTGCCGCGGATGTTGCCGCGCCGTGGGCTGGTTGTTCCGGTCGCCTTCGGAGCGGCTGCTGGTGTGGATGGCATGGGATTCCTCGGTTTGGAACGCTTTTTGGGGCCTGGACCGGCGCGCCTGCAGTGGCGCGCCGGTCCGGGGTCGGTGGGGCGTTACTGGGTGACTACGGATTCCAGGAGCGGCTGAACCGACTCGAGGATCTGCTGCGGGTCCGAGGACTCGAGGGACTCCAACTGCGAGTTCAGTTCGCCGAGTACGTCCGCTGCGCCCTGCTGTGCGGGCAGGTTCTGCGCGTACTCACCGCCGGCGATGAAGGCTTCCAGCTCGGGGTACTGGGCGGCCCAGTCGCCGGCCGCTGACTGCAGCGACGGCATGGGACCGAACGCTTCGGCGAAGGCCAGCTGGCTCTCGGCAGAGGTCAGGTACTCCACGAGCGCCTTGGCGCCCTCGATGTTGTCACTGTCTGCAGCGATACCCCAGCAGTTGGTGAACTGCAGCGTGCCCTTGCCGCCCGGACCTTCAGGAAGTTCGGCAACCTGGTACTCGACGTCCGGGAAGTCGGCCGTCATGGCTCCGGCAATCCAGTTGCCCTCGATGACCATCGCCGCCAGACCCTTGCCGAAGGCCTCGCCGCCCCAGCCTGCGCCGAGGTTGGAGGAGTAGTCCGCCACGCCGTCGGTCATCATCTGCTTGACGAAGTTCAGGCCCTCGACGTTCTCTGGGCTGGCTGCCGTTGCCTCGCCGTCGGTGACGAGTCCGCCGCCGGCCTGTGCGGTGAAGACGCCGAGGCGCTGGAATTCTGGGCTGAAGCCGAGTCCGACGGTGTCCTCGGTGGTCAGCTGCTCAGCCACAGCGGCCAGTTCTTCCCAGGTGGTGGGGATGTCGTCCTCCGTGAGGCCCGCTTCCTCCCACTTGGCCGTGTTGATGATCAGGCCGAGGGTGGAGAAATCCTTGGGCGCGCAGTAGAGCTGGTCCTCGTAGGTGAAGGCCTCGCGGAGCGCCGGGTAGTAGTCGTCCTTGTTCTCGAGGTCCTCGCCGTACGGCTCGAGGGAGCCGTTGGCGGCGTAACCGGCAAAAGCGTCGGTGGACAGGTAAAACACGTCGGCCGGCTCACCCGAGGCGAAGCCCTGGCTCAACTGCTGGGTGAGGTCCGAGGCGGCGATCACGGAGGCATCGATGCCGGACTCGCTGGCCCAGGCATCGACGGTGCTGGTGACGGCCTGGGTTTCGGCGTCGCCGGATGATCCGATGAGCACGCTGATGGGAGCGTCCGTTGCCTCGGCCTGCCCGCCGCCTTCCTCAGCGGATTCCGAGAAGCCGGAGCCTCCACAGGCGGTGAGGGCAAGCATTGATGCCGCGGTGATGGCGACGGCGAGCCGCCGGGGATGTGCAGTCTTCATTGTCTGTTTCCTCATGTTGTTGCTTTTCTTGCGGATGTGGTCAGGTACTGCTGCTGAAGGAGTACGGCGTGCGCTGGATGAGCGTCGGCGGCAGCAGCAGATGCCGCTCCGGTGCCGGCTCCTCGTCCCCGTGCGGGGAACTGCTCCCGGCCAACTGGTGGGCGAGGACGGCAACAATGTGCCGTGCCGCGTCTTCCGTTGGCTGGGAAACACTTGAAAGACCGACTGCGGCAGCCACCGGTGTGTCGTCGAACCCGATCAGAGCGGGCGAGGCCTGCTCCGGGTGCAGCTGGCGCAGTTTGGCCAGGGCACCAAGGGCGAGGGAATCACTGGCACAGACCACCGCCGTCGCTCCCTTGGAAGCGAGCTGTTCTGCACCCTGCGCACCGGCGGGGACGCCGTCGTCGGCCTGGATGTCAAGGCTGTCGGTGGGAAGCTTCGCCGCGCGCATGGCGCGCGCCCAGCCTGCCCGGCGGTCATCGCCGGCGCCGGAGCCTCCCGGCCAGCCGAGGAAGCCGACGGCAGTGTGTCCCTGTTCGATCAGCGTGCGGGTGGCCTGCTCGGTGCCCGCGCCGCCATCGACATCCACCCAGGGGTGCAGGGAGCCGAACGGGTCCTCGATGCTGCTCCACGGACGGCCGAACGCGGCGAAGGGGATCCCGTGCTCCAGCAACCATGCGGTGCGGTGGTCGCCATGGTGGGTGCCGGTGAGGACAAACCCGTCCAGGTCCGCCACCTTGAGGAGTTCCTCATACTGGCGGATCTCCCCGGCATCCGTATCGGCGCAGAACAGCGTGACCCGGTAACCCTCCTCCTGCGCCGCCTCGGTCAGCGCATGCAGGAAGCGGTCCAGGATGGAGCCGTTGATTCCGTCGACCACGGGCATCATGCGGATGCCGAAGTTCATGGAGCGGCGCGTACGCAGCTGACGGGCGGCTGCGCTGGGCCGGTAGCCGCTCTCGACGATTGCGTGCTGCACCCGCATCCGGGTCTCGGGCTTCACACGGTGCGGAGCGTTGATCACGTTGGAGACGGTCTGCCGGGACACGCCGAGGGACTCGGCAAGGCTGACCAGGGTGGTCTTCGACATGCTCTTCCTCTCGGGCCTCGTGGTGCCCCGAACCGTTACGGGGTGTTTACAGAATATGAACGTTCAAATAGTGTTGTCAACGAAAAGTTTGAACGATCTAAAAATCCGAACCTCCCTAGGAGAAACCAGTGGCGTACCTCCAGCCCTTCCTCCACAACCTCACCGGCGTGTTCAGCGCCCCCGTCCAGGCCTGGGCTGACCCCTACGGGCAGATCCGGGACTCGGGCGCCCAGGGCGTCCACTGCGGTGATGACCGCGTCATTCGTTCCGCTGTCCTTACGGTCAACGGCGCAGAGCCGGACTGGGTATCCACCCAGGTCCGCTCAGCCCAGCGGGTTGATTACCTGCACTTTGTCCGGGTGGAGTCGAACGTTGCGGATCCGCTGATGTACCTGACCCGGGCGCGCTCGGCGGAAGCCACCGGAATCTCGGAACAGATCCGCCTCGAATCGGCCTACGACTTCCCCTCCCGTCAGGAAATCCGGCTGGTGCTGGAGGCGGACAACACCCCGATGGAGCAGGTGAAGTCGGGCGCAGCGGGAAACTCGGGCCTTACCGTGGCCGGCCCCGATTGGAACTGGCGGGACGGAGACACTACCGCCCGGCTGGAAGCCCCGGAGGCGCAGATCAGCTACGACGGCGGCCGGATCACCCTCACCTGGCTGGTGGAGGTAGAGCCGGGCGGCGCCGTCGAGCTCGGCTGGAGGCTGGGAGTCGCCGATGCCGGCGCACCCATGGTGGCGCCGTCGGGCCCTGTTCTTACTGCTCCGACGGTCGAGGGTGAGGAGCTGCAGCAGCTGCTGGACCGCTCGATCTCCGACCTGAACGGCCTGCGCATGGCCACCGCGGACCGCCCGGAGGACGCGTTCCTTGCTGCCGGAGCACCCTGGTTCTTCACCATGTTCGGCCGCGACTCGCTCATCGCGGCACGGCTCCTGCTCCCGGTGGACACCTCCCTGGCGGGCAGCACCCTGCGGGCGCTGGCGTCCCGCCAGGGCGAGTGCACCGATCCGGACACCGCCGAACAACCCGGAAAGATCCTCCACGAGGTACGCCGCGGCACACTGTCCTTCAGCGAAGGCGGCTCGGGTATATCCCTCCCACCGGTGTATTTCGGCACCATCGACGCCACTCCCCTGTGGATCAGCCTCCTGCATGACGCCTGGCGGGCAGGACTGCCGGAGAAGCAGGTGGAAGGGCTGCTGGACCAGCTTGAGGCAGCACTGGTGTGGCTGCGGGACCACGGCGATTCCGACGGCGACGGGTTCCTCGAGTACAAGGACGAGAGCGGGCACGGCCTGGCCAACCAGGGCTGGAAGGACTCCGGCGATTCCATCCGCTGGCACGACGGCTCACTCGCCGACGGGCCCATTGCCCTGGCAGAAGTGCAGGGCTATGCCTATGAGGCAGCCCTTGGAGGAGCCGCTCTGCTGGACGCTTTCGGGCGCAGCGGCGGCGACGAATGGCGGCGATATGCAGCTGATCTGCAGGAACGGTTCCGGGATGCCTTCTGGTGCACCGATGAGCTGGGACCGTACCCGGCCATCGCCCTGGACTCGTCCAAGCGGGCAGTCGACGGCGTCACCAGCAACATGGGCCACCTGCTCGGAACCGGGATCCTCAATGATGATGAGGCCCGCGCCATTGCCGGGCGTCTGATGGATCCCACCATGTTCTCCGGCTACGGCATCCGGACGGTGTCCACCACCAACGGCGGGTTCTGGCCGACCCGTTACCACGCGGGTTCGGTATGGAGCCATGACACCGGCATGATCATCAGCGGCCTGCTCAAGGACGGTTTCACCGAGGAGGCTTCGCGGCTGGCCGGTGGGCTGCTGCGCGCCGCGGAAGGGTTCGACTGGCGCCTGCCCGAGCTGTTCTCCGGGCACCCCGCAAGCGAGGTGTGGCCGCCGGTTCCGTACCCGGCGTCGTGCCGGCCGCAGGCGTGGGCTGCGGCGTCGTCAGTTCCGATCGCGCAGGCGCTCGGCGGGCTTTAGACCGCCGTCGGGCCCCGTGGACCGTCGGCGCCTGAACCGCGATCGGGGTTCAGGCGCTGCCGGGCCCGGCGGCCCCGACGCGTTCCGCGTGCCCGGAAATGAGCCACTGAACCGCCGCAGCCTCATCGGTGAAGTACCGGCTGGGCGTCGCGGCGCGGTAGTTGAAGGCCGTCATCACCCGCGCCACCTCGTCGCTGCCGAGAACAGCGGTGCGGCTGGAGCAGGTTTCCTCCAGGAGCAGGTCCCTGGCCGGGGCACTGATGCCATCCACGAGGTCGATATGCACCAGCAGTGGTCGTTTGCACGTCGGTGACATCGCGATGACGGCACTCACGCTCGCCTCCACGTCATGCAGTTCCATCACAATTCCGGCATGCCACCGGAGGCGCAGGTAGGAACCCTCGTCGTCCAGTTCAAAGCGCGGACTGCCCCCCGATAACAGTGCCATTGTCCGGCTATCCCTCAGTGCCCGGGGCGCCGTGTCCCGGTGTCAGAAGCCAGTCGAGCGCCGCTGCAGGCTCGGTGAAATAGCGGGTGGGGTAGGCGGGTTCGTGGACCTCGCTGAAGAAGGTGGCGATGGTGCGGTCAACTGCCGTCGGGCCTACTATCGCCAACGCTGCGACATTCAGCCGCGACGCAAAGATCGCCAGGGCAGGGGCGTGGACCGTCACCATGGAGTTGAGGTTCGCGAGCATCGGCTTACACACCCCCGGGCATTCCTGATCCAGCCGGTCGAGGAGGTCCAGCGCGTCCTGCTCCGTGACGCTGATGTCCTCATTCCACTCAACCCGGACGTAACCGTTTTCCCGGGTGAGGGAAAAACGGCTGTCAGCGTCCGTCCCGTTCATTTTTCTCCCGCCGTCGGCTGCCGATAAGTCAATGTAACCCACGCCGCGCGCCCGGTGTCAGGAAATCCTGCGGGTTTCCCGCTCTTCAAGCACGTCCTCACCCGGCCCGCTGAAGTCCTTCCGCCGCCGCTCTGCGTCCGGGGAGCCGGTGAAGAGGCGGGCGTCGCGTGGGTGCCGGCGGGCGTCGTCGTCGGTCTCCTGTGAACTGGAAGCAGACGACGACGGCGGCACTGCCTCCCAGCGCTGGCGCGGCAGCGCCTCCGGGAAGCGGCTCTGGATGAACCCGACCATCTCCTCGCGGACGAGGCACTGAAGGTCCCAACGGGCACCGCTGTCCGCCGCGCTGACCAGGATGCGGGCGCGGACCATGCCGTCCGTCGCGCTGGTGATCTGCAGGGTGCCGGTACGGCCGTCCCACAGCTCGGATCCGTCGAGGATCTCCTTGAGCTTTACGCGCATCTGCTCGATCGGCACGCGCCAGTCCAGGTCGAGTTCCACGGTTCCCAGGAGCTCGGAGCGGCGCCGCGTCCAGTTCTCGAACGGGGTCGAGGTGAAGTACGTCGATGGCAGGATGATGCGGCGCTCGTCCCAGGACTGGACCACCACGTAGGTCATGGTGATTTCCTCGATGGTTCCCATTTCGCCTTCCACGAGGACAACGTCGTCCACCCGGATTGCGTCGGTGAAGGCCAGCTGCACGCCGGCGAAGACGTTGCTCAGCGAACTCTGCACGGCAAGGCCGGCAACGATCGAGATGAGCCCCGCCGAGGCCAGGATCCCTGCACCCAGCGCTCGCACCTCGTCGATGGTCAGCAGCACGCTCGCCAGGGCGAGGGTGATGATCACGGCGACGGCCACCCGCCGGGCGAGCATGATCTGCGTCTTCAGCCGGCGTGCGCGCCGGTTGTCCCGGCCCGAGCTCTCATAGTGGCGCAGCACCACGGTCTCGATGATGGAGAGTACGGCCACCAGGAGCCACGCGAGGGAGACGATGAGCGCCAGCACCAGCACGTAGTCCACGGGCGGAAACCACGCGGCGTCCCGGGCTGTGGCGCCGAGCGCTATCCGGATGCCAAGGACGGCCAGTACGGCCTGGAGCGGGGCGCGGGACTTGCGGGTGACCTCGTGGATCTGCGGGACTTTCCGCAGGGTCCGGGCGGCGATCCTGCGCAGGATCCAGGCGAGCACGACGGCGGCAAGAACCGCACCCGCGACGGCAAGAAAGGGAGTGAGCGCCTCAAGAAAGTCCATGATCCTACGGTCTCAGATGGCCCCGGGGGTCAGTCCAATCCCGCCCCCCCCTCGAGTCAGCAGGGTCAGTACAGGAAGATCGCGAACCACTCGCGGTTGTGCGCATGGAGGAGCACCAGGAACAGCACGAAGTCGAACAGCAGGTGCACGCTCACGATGTAGCTCAACGACTTGGTCTTCGAGAAGATCCACGCCTGAATCAGGGCGAACGGGTAAATGAGCACCGGCCCCCAGGCGTGGAACCCCAGTTCCCAGAGGAAGGACGTGAATAGCACCGCCTGCAGCACGTTGGCCTGCCAGTCGGGAAGATGGCGGCGCAGCAGCGTGAACGCCGTGCAGATGAAGAACAGCTCATCCCAGATACCGAGGACGTTGGTTCCCAGGAACAGCCGCGCGATGGTCCCGGGATCCGAGGCCGCCGGCCAGTTCTCATAGACCCCCGTAGGGATCATGTACACCGGCAGGAGGAGGTACCCGATGACGACGACGGCAAGCAGGTACCAGCGCTCCGTCCGGTTCCACTTCTGCCCGGTCAGAACCGGGAAACGGATGGCGTGGTCCTTGAAGACAAACCGGGACAGTGAGTAGGGCACTCCGACGGCCAGGATCATCGCCGCGCCCATGATCATCATGTGGCTGAAACTGATGTCGGTGGTGATGGGCACCGCACTGATGATCACCAGTCCGATGGCGAGCAGCAGCAGGTCCCTGAATAGCGGGTTTCCCGAGATCGGCCTGCGGGTGAAGTAGGCGGTTGCCAGTGCGGCCGCGAGGGCCAGATAGCCGAACAAACGCTGCTCAAGGGCAAACAGGAGGAAGCCGGAGCCTGAAACCAGGGCGGCGGACAGGAGCGGCAGCACCCGGGGGCGCGCGTCACGGCTCACCGTTGTGGTGGTCATGGTTCGAGCTTACGCCTGCACGGCGGGCGGTGCCCGCGCCTAGACTTGCGCAATGGTGAACACTACTGCCCACAGCGAAGCACGCGAATCACACATCGCCGGCACCCTCGTCGAAGCATTCAAGCCGCTCATGGAGGCGGATCCGCATGGATTCCGCACCAAGTTCCGCAAGATGGCCGCTGATCCGTTCGCGTTCTTCCGCGGCAGCGCGTGCCTGTTCTACGCGGACATGCGGGATCTGACGGACCAGTGGGCCAACGAGCAGACCAGCCGGGTATGGATCCACGGCGACCTCCACGCGGAGAACTTCGGAACCTATATGAGCAGCACCGGCCAACTCACGTTCGACATCAACGACTTCGATGAGGCGTACCTCGGCCACTTCTCCTGGGATCTGCGGCGGTTCACCACCTCGCTGGCCCTGATGTGCTGGCAGAAGGCCCTCCCCGAGGATGCGGTGCGTTCCCTCACGCGCACCTATCTCTCCTCCTACCTGGACCAGGTGAACCATTACGACGACGCCGGCCAGACGGATTTCGCGCTGCATCTGGACAACACATCCGGATCCATCCACGCCGTGCTGCTGGCCGCGCGCGCGTCCCGGCGCACCGACCTGCTCGACGGGATGACCGTCGTGGAAAACCATGAGCGGCATTTCCAGGACAACGGGAAGACCCGGCGGCTGGAGGCGGACGAGCACGCGATGGTGGCACGCGCGTTCGACGATTATCTCGGAACCATCCCCAGCGACAAGCGGTCCGAGCGGGAGGTCTTCTACCACGTCAAGGACATTGTCGGCAGCACCGGTTTCGGGATCGGGAGCGCAGGCCTGCCTGCCTACAACGTGCTCATTGAGGGCTACAACGAGGCGCTGGAGAACGACATCATCATCTCCATGAAACAGGGCAACGTTGCCGCGCCCAGCCGGGTGGTCACCGATGAACAGGTGGCCTCGTACTTCAAGCATGACGGGCACCGCACGGTCATCAGCCAGCGCGCGCTCCAGGTCCACACTGACACTTTCCTCGGCTACACCACAGTGGACGGCGTGGGTTTTGTGGTCGACGAGCTTTCCCCGTACAAGGCGGACCTCCGCTGGGACAACCTCACCGAGCCGGATGAGATCGAGCCTGTCCTGGTGGACCTCGGCCGGGCGACAGCCAAGGTGCACTGCGCCTCTGACGAGGACAGCGACCAGGATCTGGTGACCTTCCAGACGGAACGCGCCATCATGGGGGTGATCGAGGGACGCCGCGAAGAGTTCATCGGTGACATCCTTGAGTTCTCCCTCGAGTATGCGAAGACGGTCCGGGCTGACCACGCGCTCTTTGTCGACGCCTTCCGTGAGAACCGGATTCCGGGCGTCCCCTCCACCTAGGAAGTGAGGGGACTCCTGGTGGCCGGACTGCTAGTGTGGGATCAGGATCACTACAAAGCTTGCTTATCACCGTACCCGCCGTGGGCACTTCCGTCCCGGCGCCGGTATAGGCGCAGTGAGGAGTAGCCATGGGCAGCGCAGAGAAGAAGTTTTCGGCCACCGAAGAGTCGGACAGCAAGCACCCGAGCGATTGGGGGCGTGCCATGGCCGTGGCCATGAGCCGTCTGGTCGAGCTGGCGCACGAGGCGGGCGATGTCGTCGAAGACGAGAATCTTTATGGTGAGGACCTGCACCTGTACGTCACTGAGACAGACCACGGTGCCAACATCACCATGTCGTGGACGCCGAGCACTTCGCCTTCACGCGGACCCGCAGACGAGGACCAGTAATGAGTGCGCCGAACCCGGATCCCGAGCAGGACAAGGTCGCCGGCCTCGAACCCGGAGGCGGCGTGCCCCCGGGCGAGACGCCTCCGGGCGAGGCGAGCACCGCCGCACCGCAGGGGCATGACGAAGAGGCCCCCTCAGGCAGGGGCGCCTCGTTTGTGTGGCTGGCTGCGATCGGTGTCTTTGTGCTGCTGGGGATCCTCCTGTTTGTCGGCTACATCGGTGGGCTGTTCAGCTAACCGGGGCAGGCGAAAGCACAGCGGCCGTACCCGTGGGGGACGGCCGCTTTGCTGTGTCCGGGCGGTCCGCCGCTAGACTCCGTAGTAGTTTCGCAGCTCGGTTTCCTGCTCGGCGGTGAGCCCCTCCTCCGCCGTGAAGTCGGGGGCATCCTTGATCTTGTCTCCCGAGACAGCAACATAAAGGTTGTCACCATCCAGCCGTGCGCCGGCGAGGGGGATGAAGTGTTCCCTCGAGTTCAAAAGGCCGAGCCCCACCGTCACCCAGGCGGGCTTGCGCGAGATCCCGTCAAGGTGCACCTGCGACACATTGCCGAGTTTTTCGCCGTCGGCATCCCACGCCGTAGCCGTCTGCAGTTCTTCCATTCCCAGGTGATCCATGACGCCTCCACGATTCCGGTAACAAGTAGCCTTACCATTCCAGTGCATCTGGGCCGCAAAGGCAACGAAAGGAGCGCCCCACTCAAGGGGGCGCTCCTTCACCGGCGATTGCCGCCGTCGTGCCTGCGTGAGCGAACAGCTACGCCGCGTCGGCCGCTTCAGCCGCCTCGTTGATCATCGGCAGCCACTTGTCCAGTGCCCAGACGAGCGAGAGCGGGCTGGCCGCGGAGATGGACAGCGTGAGCGTGTTGTCCGCATCGGCCACGAGCGCCCCGGTCTCCACCGCCGGAATCTGGCTGAGCAGCGGGTCCTCGCCGATTGCTTCCCTGGTGGCGTCATCCGGAACCCAGGTCACGAAGACGTCGGACTCGAGTTCATCGGCACGTTCGGCTGACCACGGAATGAAGAACTCGTCACCGGTGGTGTTCTCTGCGACGACGTCGGCCATCTGCATGCCGATCTGGGTCAGGAACCGCGGGCGGTTGTCGCTGGCCGTGTAGATGTTCACGCCCTCGGCGCTGTTCGGCTCCAGGTTGCCGAAGATGAAGGTCTTCCCCTCAATGGCCGGGTATTCGGCTGCGGCTTCAGCGATCTGCTCCTCGGTTTCCGCAATCAACTGGTCCGCTTCCTCAGCGAGCCCCAGCGCCTCACCGATCATGGCGGTGGAGTCCTGCCAGGCGGTGCCGTACGCCACCTCCGGGTAGGCCACCACCGGCGCAATCTCGCTCAGGGTGTTGTAGTCCTCCTCGGTGAGGCCGGAATAGGCAGCGAGGATCACGTCCGGGTTGGTTGCCGCGATCTCGTCGAACGCGATGCCGTCAGCTTCGGAGTACTGCACCGGCGCGTTCTCGGTACCGATCGCAGCATCGAGCTCTTCAAGCTTGGCGTCCTTCCAGGGCGTGGACCCCTGCTCGTTTCCGCCGTACTCGTCCACCGGCATACCGACGGGAACCACTCCGAGGGCGAGCGCCACATCAGCGTTGACCCAGGACACGGTGGCGACGCGCTCGGGCTTCTCCTCGAGGACGGTCTCGCCGAAGGCATGCTCGATGGTGACGGGGAAGGCCTCTGCGGAACCGGCGTCGTTGGCTCCTGCGGCTTCGGAACCGCCTCCAGCCGGGCCCGTGGAGCAGGCGGAGAGGGACAGGGCGGCGACCGCTGCCGCGGCGATCAGACCACGGAGGCGTGTGGGGGCCATGGGGGCTCCTTGACTTTCGAAACGGCGTCGACCACGACGCGCGGAATGGATACGAAAGTAAGGTTAGCCTACGCTTTCTCCGATTACGAAATGTTTATGTTGCGTAATCCCTCAGCCGCGCGCTTTGCGGGTTTCCCTGTCGTTGGCCTTCTGGATGGCGTCCACCAGATCCTTCTTGCTCATGCTCGAGCGTCCGGAGATATCCAGCTTCTTCGCGACCTCGTACAGGTGCTCCTTCGTGGCATTGGCGTCAACACCGCCGGCGGTTTCCTTCGACGTTCCGCGCCCGCCTTTTGCCTGCTCGTCCGACGGGCCTTTCCTGCCCTTCTGCTCCCAGTGGTCCCCCACCTTCTCGTGGGTGTGTTTCAGGGCGCTGTAGGCGGTGCGGTGCGCCCGCTCGCCGTCACCGTATTGTTCCTCCGCCGAATCGAGTGTCTTGGCGAAGGTTTCCTGCGCCTTTTTGTTCGACCGCTGCAGGGTGCTGGGCAGCTCGTCCTTCTTGACCTTGCCTGACTTCGTCACCTTGGGCATTGCATCTGCTCCTCTTCACACAACGGGCAGGGATTGCACTTAACGAGACTACCGCTGCGTGCGCAGATAGACAGGAAGTTTTATCTGCGCACCCAGCGGCTTTAGACGAACGACGGAGCCGGGCCGGCTGCCACCCCCGCCAGGTACTTCGCGAGCGCGCCGGGTGCCGAGCGCGGTGCCTCTGACTCCACCCGTGCGTTGTAGTTGGTGTTGGTGTTCACGTCATAGGTGAGCACACGCCCGTCGGCTGTCTCCATGAACTCGATCCCGCACACCTCGATCCTGTTCCGGCGTGCAAACTCGAGATACTTCCCGATGATCGGGTGGTCAAAGCCGCGGCGCAGACTGAACAGCTGCTGGTCGGCTTCGGGTTCGATGGTTGCGCCGGGAGGCATGATCGGCTTGCCGGTATCCGGGTCAATGGCACAGGCGTCCGCCGGGCAGAGCTGGAACCCACCCCTAGCGGTGTCAGCCTGGATGGCGTAGATGAACTCGCCGCCCACAATCTCGACGCGGGTGATGATCGGCTCCGCGGCCTGGATGAACTCCTGGATCAGCGTGATTCCGTCCTGTGGCTCTTCGAACTCGCTGGACGCCACGTACTCGGCCAGCTCCTCATGACTCTCGAACTTGCGGACGCCGAGGCCTTTTCCACCCTGGTTGTGCTTGGTGATGAACGGAACCGGGAAGTCCTTCGCCGCTTCGAGGATGCGGTCCCGGCCGATCGCCGCCACGGTCCGCGGTGTGTCGATCCCGGCCGCCTTCAGCGCCGTCAGCTGATCCACCTTGCTCATCTCGAGTTCCAGGATGCGGCGTCCGTTGATGACCCGGCGGCCGTGCGCCTCGAGCCAGGACAGCACCGCCCGGGCGTAATCCTTGGACAGCCCGTGGTCCCGGGTATGGGCGGAGGCGCTGATCCGCGACCAGAAGATGCCCTCCGGCGGCACCGAGTCGAGGTCGAGGACCCCGTCGGTCAGCAGCCACTCCTCGAACTCCAGGCCCTCCTCCTCGAAGGCGCGGGCAAACGGCGGGAACCACTCCGGGTTCTCATGCAGGGCATAGATTTTTGTGCGGCTCATGTCCGGTGCAACCTTCCGTTCCGGCGGGCTATTCCTGTTCCCACGCCTACTCCGACGCCGGCAGATAGATTCCGTTCCCCGGACCCATCGGGATCTCGAAGAAGAAGAAAATACTGAGGATGGCTGCCCACGCCAGCCAGAACGGGATCACGAACGGCAGCATGCGCGCAATCAGCGTGCCGAGTCCGGCATCGGGCTCGTACTTCCGGAGCATCGCCAGCAGCACGATCATGTATGGGTTGAGCGGGGTGATCACCTGGGTGGCCGAATCGCCCACCCGGAAGGCGCCCTGGATGAACGCCGGCTCATAGCCGAGCAGCACGAACAGCGGCACGAACACCGCCGCCATCAGGGTCCACATGGCAGACCCCGAGATAATGAAGAGGTTCAGCAGCGAGGCCAGCACAATGAATCCCAGGATGGCGGGGTATCCCGTCAGGCCGATCGTTTCCAGTCCGGTGGCACCGGCCACCGCAATCCACTGGCCGATCCCGGACCAGTTGAACAGTGCGATGAACTGGCCGAGGATGAACGCCAGCACCAGGAATCCAGCCATGTCCCGGATCGCCTCGCCCATCACCCGGGGTACGTCCCGGCCCGTTGTGATGGTTCCGACGATCTTCCCGTACACAAGGCCGGGCACCACAAACATGGTGAACACAATGAAGACGATCGAACTGAGCAGCGGCGACCTGGGCAGGTAGTCACCCTCCTCGTTGCGCCACGGCGAACCGGGCAGGCTCACCGCAACGGCGATGACCACGGCGAGCACGACGCCGACAATCATCGCCCAGCGCAGCGCTTTGCTTTCCTTCGGCTCCAGTTCCGCCCGCAGGTCCGTGGCCCGGCTGGGCGCCGCGTCAGCGTCTCCGGTCACCTCATCGCGGGGCACCCCCTGGCGGTTCAGTCGCGGCTCAAGCACCCTGTCGATGATGAATCCGGCCAGAGCCATGAGCACCAGCGCGGAGGCTACGTTGAAGTAGTAGTTCGAGACCGGTGTGACCGGAGAGCCGGCGTTGGGCAGCGTCTCGGTGACCGCCGTCGTAATTCCGGCGAAGAGTGCATCCAGGCTGGTGACCAACAGGTTGGTCGAGTAGCCTGCGCCCGCGGCAGCGAAGCCGCCCAGGAGACCGGCGACGGGGTGGCGCCCGGCCGCCTTGAACACCAGGGCGGCCAGGGGTGGAATGACCACAAAGGCGGCGTCGGACATGATGGAGCCGAGAACGCCGACTACGCCGACGGCGTACGGGAGCGCCCAGCGCGGCGCGGAGCCGAACGCCTTGCGGATCATCGCCGCGAGGAGGCCGGACTTCTCAGCCACGCCGACCGCGAGCAGGATGGGCAGCACCGTGACCAGCGGCGGGAACCCGAGGTAGTTGGGCCCGAGATTCTCGGTCAGCCAGGTGAGGCCTTCTGCAGTGAAGAGCCCGCGGATTATTGTGACTTCGGTTGCGCCGGGTACCTGCACGGTGACGTTCGCCCACGCCATGGCGGTCGAGACAACGGCGGTGATCCCGAACAGGATCAGGAAGAGCGTGAACGGCTCGGGCAGCTTGTTCCCTACGCGCTCCACGCCGTTGAGGAAACGGTCGGTGAGGCTGCGCCGGGAGTCGGTGGTTGCTGTTGACACGGGTGCTCCTAGGAGTGCGGAAGTTCAGGTGGGTGTCAGTCGAAGTAGGCGGGTACGTCGATCGGCCCGCCCTGCGCGGCGAACTCGTCCGCGACGGCGCGCTGCAGGTCCGGGTCACACAGGTAATCCAGTGCGGTCAGCGCAAGTCCGGCGGCGCCGTCGTACGCGCCCTGCTCGGCGGCCTCCGTGTTGGCGGCGGCGGCAAACCCGCTGGTATGGAGGGCGGTGTCCGGGGACGCGATGCTGATGAGCGGGTGGATTCCGGGGATCCGGTAGCTGACGTTGCCGAAGTCCGTGGAGGCGGCAAGGGTGTCGGAGACAACGCCGGCCGGCAGCGGCGCGCGTCCGCGGCCCTGCTGTGCGCGGACCCATCGTCCGGTGAGGGCGCTGTTGGTGCGGATGGGCAGCGACGGCGGATGCTCATCCCAGGACAGTTCGACGGCGGTGCCCGTCATGAGCGCCGCGCCGCGGGCAATGTCATCAAGGCGCCTGCTCAGGTCCTTCAGCGTCTCCGGAAGCCGCGAACGTGCATACAGTTTCAGGACAGCGCGGTCGGGGATGATGTTTGGGCTTCGTCCGCCCTCCACGATGTTGGCGTGCACGCGGTCCGACGGCGGAAGCTGCTGCCGCAGCAGGCCGATTCCCTGGTACGCGAGGCTGGCGGCGTCGAGGGCGTTGCGGCCCATGAACGGTTGGGCGGATGCGTGGGCGGGGACGCCCGTGAAGGTGATGGTCAGCAGGCGGCGGCCGAGCCAGGCCTGGTCCGCGAGGTCATAGCCGTAGGGATGGACCATGATGGCGGCGTCCACGCCGTCGAAAGCGCCGTTGCGCGCCATCACTTCCTTGCCGGAGTGGCCCTCCTCGGCAGGGGTCCCCAGGAACACCACCCGTCCCGGCAGGCGGTCCCGAACGGATGCCAGCGCGAGGAAGGCACCGACGCCGGTGGCCGCGATGACGTTGTGCCCGCAGGCGTGGCCGATGCCCGGCAGGGCGTCGTACTCGCTGAGGACGGCGATGGTGGGTCCGGGCGCGTTTCCGGTGATCTCGGCGCGGATGGCTGTGGCAACGCCGTGCGCCCCCACCGTCGCGTCAGGACCGTGGGCGCCGATCACGTCGGCGAGGACCCGGGCGCTGGCGTGCTCCTGGTAGGCCGTTTCCGGATGGGCGTGGAGCGTGTGGACGATGTGCGCGAGATCGCCCTCCAGGGCGGCTATGCGATGGTTGACGGCGTCGGTGAGCTCCTGCGGCGCGCCGCGGTACGGGGAGGGTGCAGGTTCTGCGGTCTGCATGCGCACCCGGGTCTCGGCTGCGATGGCGTGGAGGAAGGCCGGGTCCGGCACGGTTGGTTCGGTCATCTGGGTAGCTTAGGCAACCAATCCCCGCCGGGAGGAGATCGAGGCAACCCGGGGTAATAAACGCGTTTCCCCCTTGACAGGCAACATGGTGTACCCGCAGAAATAACGCCGCCGTAACTGCACGGCAACACCGGGGAGGGACGCTTGAATCACCGGCGGGAAAGCCGGGTCTCCACCGCACTCCAGGAGCCGCAATGTCTCTGCTCACCCACACCGAAATAATCCGCATCCGCGACCTCGCAGCCCTGCGCCGCGGGGACGAGATCGAAGCCCACCTCCGTCACGAAGTCCACTACCGCGGCCGGGTGGAGGACACCGCTCCCGGCATCGGCGTGGTGTGGATCCGTGATTCCTCCGATGGCACCCGCGCCATCCTCCACGCCGAGGAATACGCCATCTGGCAGATTCGCACGGCGCCAGCCCGGACCGGTATCGCCGCGTAACCGCGCCCACAAGAATCAAGCCACGACGACGACGGCGGTTCCCTCCCGCTTACGGGGAGGGAACCGCCGTCGTACTGCTGTGGGGTGCCTGCCGGCCTAGCGGGTGGGCTCGCGTTCCAGCGCGGCCTCGTGCTCCTCGTGGGCCTGCTTGAGCAGTGCCATGAACTCGGTTTCATTCCGGATGAGCCGCTTGTACTTCTCGGGCTGGCTCCGCAGCATCTTCTCCTCGGCGCACATCTTGTCGAAGATGCGCTCGCGCTCGTTGATGTCGGTCTCGTAGTTGAGGTCGAGGTACTGGACGGCGTGGCGGCGGGCACCGGAGACGAGGTTCTTGACCTTGCCCTTCGGGCTGAGGAGGGACGCAAGGATGGTGATGAACAGGATGGCCACGATCACGCCGAGCGACAGCAGGGTGGGGATCTCCACCACCTCGACGTGCTCGCCGTTGTTGATGAACGGAACAGTGTTCTCATGCAGCGCGTGGAGGATCAGCTTTACTCCGATGAAGCCGAGGATCGCCGCCAGCCCGTAGGAGAGGTAGATGAGCCTGTCGAGCAGGCCGTCAATAAGGAAGTACAGCTGCCGCAGGCCCATCAGGGAGAACGCCGTGGCCGTGAAGACAATGAAGACGCTCTGCGTCAGTCCGAAGATTGCCGGGATGGAGTCCAGGGCAAAGAGGATGTCCGTGCCGCCGATCGCCACCATCACCAGGAGCATGGGCGTGAGGACCTTCTTGCCGTCCTCGATGGTGAAGAGCTTGTCGCCGTCGTAGTGTTCCGTGGCCGGAAGGAAGCGCCGAGCGAGGCGGACTACCAGGGTCTCTTCCTCCTCGACGTTCTTCGGCTTCAGGATGTTGCCTGCGGTGAGCAGGAGGATGAGTCCGAAGATGTAGAACACCCAGGCGAAGGAGTTGATCAGCGCCGCGCCCAGGAAGATGAAGCCGGTCCGCGCAATCAGCGAGAACACGATGCCGAACAGGAGCACCTTCTGCTGATCGGCCCGCGGAACCTTGAACGTGGTCATGATGATGAGGAAGACAAAGAGGTTGTCCACGGAGAGGGCCTTCTCGGTGATGTACCCGGCGAAGTACTCCGCCCCCATGTCTCCGCCGCCGAAAATCAGCACACCGAAGCCGAACAGTATTGCGATGCCCACATAGATGGAGGACCAGACCGCTGCTTCCTTCAGCGAGGGTGTGTGCGCCTTCCGTACGTGGAAGAAGAAGTCGAACAGCAGCAGCCCCACAATGCCGACGATCGTGAACATCCAGACAGTAGTGGGTACTTCCATGCGGTATCTCCTCGGCAGCGGGCGTGGCTTTCACGGTAGTTCGACGGTCAGCGCACCCGCAAGCAATTCAGCTACCGGTAGAAGGCCTCCTCGCTGCGGCGATGATCCTGTCGAATTCCCCATCCAGTTCGGAGTCGATCTGTTGGCGGCCTGGATCCGCGTCATACCAGGCGAGAATCTCCCGCGCACCGAGCGCAAAGGGTGTTGTGCAGACAAACTCCGGGACGAGGGCCTTCACCTTGGTGTTGTCGAAGATCACGGAGTGCGATTTGTCGCCGAGGAGCTGCGGGCCGAGGTCCGGAAGGTATTCGGCGATCGCCTCGGAGGCAACATGCACCAGGTCGGGTTCCGGCGCTCCCGCGGCCTCGGCGAACAGCTGGTAGATACGGTTCCAGGGCAGCACCTCGTCAGAGGTGATGGTGAAACTGTCCCCGATCGCCTGAGGCAGCCCGAGCAGCCCCACGAAGGCCTTCGCGAAGTCGGTGCTGTGCGTCAGCGTCCACAGGGACGTGCCGTCACCGTGAACCAACACCGGGCGTCCGGCCCGCATCCGGGCAATATCCGTCCAGCCTCCCGCCAGAGCGATCTTGGTGTGGTCATAGGTGTGGGAGGGGCGGACGATCGTGATTGGGAAGCCCCGCTCCCGGTACTCGGCGACGAGCAGGTCCTCGCAGGCGATCTTGTCCCGCGAGTACTGCCAGAACGGGTTGCGCAGCGGGGTGGATTCACGGATGGGCAGTGCGGCCGGCGGCTTCTGGTAGGCCGAGGCCGAACTGATGAACACATACTGTCCGGTGCGCCCGGTGAACAGTTCGATATCGGTCGCCACATGGTCGGGCGTAAACGCCACGAAGTCGACGACGACGTCAAAGGTGCCGTTGCCCAGGGCTGCCCGGACGTCCTCCGGCTTCCGGATATCCGCCTGCACCAGTTCTGCGCGCGGCGCTGCCGGGCGCCCGGTACTGCTCCCCCGGTTCATCAGGGTGACCGAATGGCCGGAGGCGAGCGCCCGGTCGACGACGGCGGTGCTGATCACTCCGGTCCCGCCGATGCACAGAATCCTCACGGCGTGCTCACCAGGCGTAATCCTCGGGCGCCGTCTTGTGGCCCGGGAAGATGTCGTCGAGCGCTGCCAGGGTGTCGTCGTCGAGCTTTATGTCGAGGGCGTGCAAGCCGCCGTCGAGCTGTTCCCGGGTGCGCGGTCCGATGATCGGCGCGGTGACTGCGGGCTGCGCGAGGAGCCAGGCCAGCCCGAGGTCGGCCGGTGTTTGGCCGAGCGAGTCCGCGAGGTCCTCGTAGCGCTGGATCTGGTCGCGGTGCTTCTGAAGCGTGTCCGCAGCACGTCCCTCGAGACGGCGCACGCCCTCGTTTTCCTTCTTCAGGACACCACTGAGCAGCCCGCCGTGCAGCGGGGACCAGGGGAGGATGCCGAGACCGTACTCCTGCGCGGCGGGGAGGACTTCGAGTTCCACCGTCCGGGTCAGCAGGTTGTAGATGGACTGCTCGCTGATAAGACCGGTGTAGTTACGGCGGGCCGCTGCGGCCTGTGCCTGGGCGATATGCCAGCCGGCGAAGTTGCTGCTGCCGGAGTAGAGGATCTTGCCCTGCCGGACGGCCACCTCGATGGCCTGCCAGATCTCATCCCAGGGTGTGTTCCGGTCAACGTGGTGGAACTGGTAGAGGTCGATGTAGTCGGTCTGGAGGCGGCGGAGGCTGGCATCGAGGGCGCGGCGGACGTTCAGCGCGGACAGCTTGCCGTTATTGGGCCACTCGTCCATGTCGCCGTAAAGCTTGGTGGCCAGCACCGTCTTCTCGCGCCGCCCGCCTCCCTTGGCGAACCAGCGGCCGACAATCGCCTCGGTGCGGCCCTTGTTCACTCCCCAGCCGTAGACGTTCGCGGTGTCGAAGAAGTTGATGCCCGAGGCGTGGGCCGAATCCATGATCGAGTGGGCGTCAGCCTCCTCCGTCTTGGGTCCGAAGTTCATGGTGCCGAGGCACAGCCGGGAAACAGTCAGGCCGGAGCGGCCGAGGTGCGTGTACTGCATCAGCGAAGTTCCTAACGGGTTTGTGCGGGGACGAGCTGGAATTCGCTTTCCATCCTGCCAAGCCCGGGGCTCCAGCGCCAGAGGTGACTTTTTGTACACCTCTGGTGACTCCGGCCGCGGAGAACCCACCAGACCTGCACAAACGTTGCCGGACGCCTAGGATTTCATCCATGACTTCTCCCTCCGCCCTGCCCGTGGCGCTGATCACCGGAGCCTCCCGGGGCATCGGCCGTGCCATTGCCGATGAGCTCGCGTCCACCCATCACCTCCTCCTCGGCGGTCGGGACCGGGCGGCGCTGGAGGCCCTGGCCTCGTCGTACCCATCAGCCGAGCCCTTCGCGGTGGATGTGCGGGAGGTGTCCGGAACTGACGTGGCGGGGATTGACCGGCTGGACGTGCTGGTGCACTCCGCCGGTGTGCTCAAGATGGGCGCCATCGCCGACCTTGAGGACGAGGCCTGGCGGACCAGCTTCGAGATCAACGTCTTCGCCGTCGCAAAGCTGACCCGGCTGCTGCTGCCCGCCCTGCGCGCCGCCCGGGGGCAGGTGGTCGCGATCAACTCGGGCTCGGGCTACAGTTCCGGGGCAGGATCAGCGGTCTACAGCGGCACCAAGTTTGCGCTCCGGGCCCTCACCGACGCGCTCCGCGAGGAGGAGCGGCCCCACGGCGTCCGGGTCTCCTCGATCCACCCCGGCCGGGTAGCCACCGACATGCAGGCTGAGCTGCACGAGTTCGAGGGCAAGGACTACTCCCCCACCGCCTGGATCCAGCCCGAGCAGGTCGCCAGGACGGTTCGTCTCGCCGTGGACGCGCCCCGTGATTCCACAGTGGAGTCCCTCAGCATCCGGCCCTCGGGAATGGCATGAACGCCGTCCGCCTGGTTGCCAGGGTCACCGGCGAGGTCCAGGGCGTCGGGTTCCGGTACCGCACACGTCAGCAGGCTGAACAGCTCGGCCTGGTGGGGTCCGCCACCAACCGCTCCGACGGCTCGGTGCTCGTGGTGGCCGCCGGACCGCCGTCGTCCGTCCAGCAGTTCCTGCGCTGGCTGCGCTCGGGAGATGCTCCAGGGCGCGTTGAGAATGTCGAGGCGGAAATGCACGACGACGGTGCCGGCGGTCTGAGCGGTTTCGTCACCGACTAGCGGGCCGGCTCCACCGCGCGCGGCTTCCCGAACTGGGTCTGGACGCCCGGCGAGTAGAGCACGGACTCGGGCGGGCCGTCCACGTCGAGGCCCGCTGCACGCACGAGGCCGTCGTGGCAATGCTGCAGCGCGGCGGCCTGGAGCGGCCAGGGCGAGTGGGTGTTGGGGATGTAGAGGGTCCGGCCTGCCAAGGTGGAATGGAGACCGAACCGCGCGGTCAGGAAAACCGAGAGCGGATCAGCGGCCGCACGGTCCTCGGGGATGACAGCGAAGGATGACGACGCGCCCCGGAACCGGTTGACCGAGTACCCGATTCCGTCCGGACGGTTCCAGGTCCGGCACCTGGACCAGACGTAGGGAATGCCCGCGGCACGTGCACCGAGCACCACGGCGAGGCGGGACGCATCAAGGGTGAGAAACACGACGCCGCGCTCTCCGTCCCTGCCCCGTGAGTACAACCGCACGTTGACTTCCGTGAACGTGCCGAAATACCGGACCGGCACGCCGCGCCCAAACCCTGCTCCGCGCATCCGGAAACCGATGAGTCCCACCCAGGAATCGCCGTCGTACTCGTCCGGGCCAGTGCCCGGCGGCATGAAGCGGGCCGCCTGGGCAGTACTGATCCGCCAGTGCAGGAAGACGGCGTCGCCCCAGAACTGGTCCATGAGCGCCGGCCCGCGCAGGGGTGGCGGCTGGGGCCAGGACACTTGCGGTCCCGGATCAGACATGGGTCTTCGGCACCTCTTCGCCGCCCTCGACGTCGGTCTCCCGTTTCCGGATGCGGTCCAGCGCGTCCATGACCGGCGTGGCGGTGATGCCGTGCAGCAGGATGGAGAGCGCGACCACGAGCCCCACGAACGCCCAGACCTCGGTCGCCTCGGCGTCGAATTCACCGTTGCTGAGCCCGTACCCGATGTAATAGAGACAGCCGATTCCACGGACCCCGAAGAAGGCGAGCGCCACTTTCTCCCTGAGACCGGTATCTCCCCCGAGCAAGCCGAGCAAGCCTGCCAGCGGGCGGACCAGCAGCAGGAAGGCGAGGGCCAGAACGACGTCGGTCCAACCGATCGTTTCAAACAGTCCCCTCGCGATCGCTCCACCGAGCAGCACCAGGATGACCACCGAGAGAAGCCGTTCAAGCTGTTCAACGTAACTGTGGAGCACGCGGTGGTAACCGTGGTCGCGTTCCTCGTTCCGGACCGTGATGGCACAGACAAAGACGGCGATGAAGCCATACCCTTCGAAGGTTTCGGCCAGCCCGTAGGCCAGGAAGGTCGCTGCCAGCGCGACGAAGCCTTCCGAGTGGTTCGAGAGCCGGAACGAGTCCTTCCTCGACGAGAAGAAGAGCCGGCCCAGCAGCCGGCCCGTCCCGTAACCGATCAGCACCCCGAAGCCGATCCGCCACAGGACGTCCACCGCAAACCACTGCGGAAACCACTCCGGCGAAGTGCCGAGGAGGCTCATGGTGATGGCGAGGTAGACGAACGGGAACGCGAGCCCGTCATTGAGGCCCGCCTCGCTCGTCAGCCCGAAGCGGACCTCGTCCTCACGGTCGAAGCCCTCCTCGCCGTCAGCCGGTTCACCGACCTGGACTTCCGAGGCAAGCACCGGGTCGGTGGGGGCCAGTGCCGCGGCGACGAGAACGGCGCTCGCCAGCCCGAGACCGAGGAAGAAATACCCCATGAGAGTGAACGCCAGGATGCAGAGCGGCATCACGATCCCCAGCAGCCGCCAGGTGGTGGACCACGAGCGCCAGCCGAGCGGCCGGTCGAGGGCCAGCCCCGCGCCCATGAGCGAGATGATCACGCAGACCTCGGTGAGGTGCGTGGTGACGACGTCGTACTTCACCGGGTCTGGGTCCGGAAGGTACTTGATCAGGGCGAACGCCACGATTCCCGCGGAAAGGAACACCATGGGCATGGAAACGGGCGCCCGCCGCAGCAGGCGCGGCAGGAGCGCTGCCGCAAAAACGATGATGCCGAGAACCGTATAGATGATGCTCGGTCCCTCGAAAAGCTTGAGCACGTCAGTTGCCTCTCACCAAATTGGTCCTGCCTAAAGATACTCGGGGCACGTGCACTTCGTGGCGGCGGGGAAGCACGGATGGGATACTGGGCCGGATGGGAAAGCGCGAAGCGTCGACCGGGACTCCGGCCACAGTTCTGCTGGCACAGCTCGGGATTCCCTTCCGAACCTTCAGCTATGTGCTTGATCCCGCGTCCGAATCCTACGGAACCGAAGCCGCGGAAAAACTGGCCACGGATCCTGCGCGGGTCTTCAAGACACTGATGGTCGACGCCGGCACCCACCTGGCCGTCGCCGTCGTACCCGTCAACCGGTCACTGAATCTGAAGGCGATGGGCGCCGCGTGCGGAAGCAAGCGGGTGGCTCTGGCCGACCGCGCCGCCGCGGAGCGCAGGACCGGTTACGTCCTGGGCGGCATCTCACCGCTCGGGCAGCGGCACCCCAGCCCGCTGGTTCTTGATGAGTCCGCTCTGGCCTTCGGGACCATCCTCGTCTCCGGCGGGCGGAGGGGCCTTGAAATCGAGTTGGCGCCGGCTGATCTCCTCCGCGTCACCGACGGTACGACGGCGCCCCTCGCCGTTCCTTGAGCGTACGTACTATTGTGAGGCCCAGTTGTCCTAATCCGTCCGGCAGACGAGAGCACCCGTGCATCACCAAGGCATGTTGGCGGTCGTTAACGCGTCCGCCGGAACAGCGAACCGGCGCAGTGTTGACGCCGTCGCCTCCTTCCTTGCCTCGGCGGCGGTCAGGCGGCGCACGTCCTTCGATCTTGCCCACACCGAGGACCTTGACGGGCTCGACGCCGTACTGCGAAGCCTCGAGGGGCGGCAGCTGATACTGCTCGGCGGTGACGGCTCCATCCACGCGGCGGTCCAGTGCCTCCATCAGGCAGGGACCCTCGGCTCGGCGGGGCCGATCGGCATCATTCCCGTGGGCACCGGAAATGACCTCGCCCGGTCGCTGGAGATCCCGCTTGAGCCGTTGCAGGCCGCGGACTGTGTGCTGTCCGGCCGGCCGCGGTCCATGGAGCTGCTGCTGAGCGGGGACCGCGTCGCTGTCAATGCCGTTCACATGGGAATCGGCGCGGATGCCGCTGACAAGGGTGCCGAGGTGAAGAAGCAACTGCGGAAGGTGAAGGCCGGAAAGCTGGGCTATCCGCTGGGCGCCCTCGCAGCCGGCATCAGTTCTCCCGGGCTGAACCTCACTGTCCAGGTGGATGGTGAGGTTCTCCATGACGGTTCCAGCCCCCTGCTGATGGCGGCGCTCGGCCTCGGCGGCACCGTTGGCGGAGGTGCGCGCCTCATACCGGACGCCAACCCGCATGACGGGCTTGTCGACGTCGTGCTGTGGGAATCGGTGGGCAGGGCAGCGCGGGTGGGCTACGCCCTCGGGCTCAAGAACGGTGACCATGCGCGCCGAAGTGACGTGCGGATCGGCCGCGGACGGACCGTGGAGATCAAGGCGGTGGACGGCTGCGGCTTCCGGATCAGCAATGACGGCGAACTTTTAGGCCCTTTCACCCACCGCCGCTGGGAAGTGCAATGTAATGCCTGGCAGGTCATCGCGCCGCAGTAATCGGCACGGATTTTCCGCTGTTTCTGCAGGCAAGTCCGGAATCACTCAAGGTTTCCACAAGAGAGTGAGAGGACTCTGTTTCCATGGCAATCAGCCACGTAGGCTGAGTGTCAGCTACAGCAATGACGTGCCCCTCGCGGGCACCTAGCGGAGGCTGATTATTCAAGTTCCTTCCCTTGGGCGGGTCGTGACGACCTTCGATAGGGGAACCAAATGGGGAGTGATTTGTGAGTGATGTCAAGCCGGTATCCGGCCGCCGCCGCGCTGTGAAGAACCGGCCGCGCGCGGTCCGGTCCGGTATGAGCGTGTGTCTTGCGCTGGCTGTGATCTATTCCTTCGGCCATCCCGGATCCACCCCACTGACCTCCGGCGTGGGCGTCACCGGCGCCGTGACATCGGGCCTGGATAGCTCCAGCGGAACCATCCTCGCGCAGGGCAGCGGCCTGACAATGGAGGCAGGTCTCCCGCATACCGGATACGTCGGCGCGCAGGTACTCGGACAGCCGTCGCAAACGTTCCCGTTCGGCACAACCGATTCCCTCGTTCCCGGGCGCGAGCTCCCCGGCCAGGCCGCGTCAGGCAGGTCGACGGAAGGAAGTGGCACCAGTATTGCCGGGATGAACGGCGGCGCGGAGCGTCCCGACAAGGGAATGCTCATCTCTCCCTTGCAGTTCCTCTCGCCGAGTTCCCCCTTCGGCGTACGTACCAGCCCCATCACAGGGCAAAATAACGAGTTCCACTCCGGACAGGATTTCGCGGCGCCCTGCGGCACCCGAGTCTTCTCGGCCGACGCCGGTATTGTGCGGGCTGTCGGCTGGCACCCCTGGGGTGGTGGAAACCGCGTGGAAGTTGACCACGGCAACGGCCTGGTCACCACCTACAACCACCTCGAGGGCATCGCTGTGAAGACCGGCGACCGCGTTGGTGCGGGTCAGGTCATCGCCACCATCGGCACCTCCGGGTTGTCCACGGGCTGCCACCTGCACTTCGAGACCATACTCGATGGCGAGCACACCGACCCCGCTGCATGGAAGCTGATTCCGGTTGAGAACAGCGGCCCGGCCGACATGCCCGCCCTGGTGAACTACACCCCCGGGACAAATGGCAGCAAAGACGGTAACACCGCCTGGGTCGCCTACCTCGCTTCTGCCGAAGCTATCCACCCGGTGGCCGTGAACTCACCTCCGCGGGTCGATGCGGACATGGCCGCCCAGGGCCCGCGGTCATCCACGCGGACCACCACCGCCGGTGGAAACCAGTCGACGGGCCCGGGCAAGCCGTCCTCATCCATCTCCGTGGCCGCCACCCCGTCGCCCTCGCCGTCCGGGACGAAGTCCACCACCACGTCTCCGAAACCCAAGACGCCAGCTCCGGGGACCAGCTCACCCACTCCGACAACCAGTACTACGCCACCGCCACCAAAGGCTTCCGGGGACACGGAGTCCGCCCCTTCCACTCCAACTCCGCCGGCGTTGACAGCCACCGATCCGGCACCGGCACCGCCGGTAGCGGATCCCACGCCGACGCCACCGGTCACCGACACCACCCCTACGCCGCCGGTCAACGAGCCCACGCCCCCGGTCACCGACACCACGCCCGCGCCTCCGCCGGTGGTAACGGCACCGGAACCCGCGCCCGTGGTGGTGGTACCCGATCCGACACCGGCGCCTGGAGTTACCGATCCCACGCCCGCCGTTCCGGCCCCGGTACCGACAATCTCGGTCACGAACCCGCTTGAGGCCTGCGATCCCGCGGTTGACCCCGAGGCCATTGTGGTGGACCCGGTCACCGGTGAGCCGGTCCTCGACCCGGTGACCGGTAAACCCATCAAGGCTTCAGAGCTGTGCGCATCTGCCTCTGCAACCGCATCAGCATCCGCTTCCACTGCGGCTGGGGCCACGGGCACTGAACCGGCTCGCGAGGTCGATCCCGCACTGGTTCCTGCACCGTAACCGGATCGCCGCCGAGTACCAACGCTTTCACATTTCGGGGCGGTAGCCGCACGTCGGCTGCCGCCCTCTATGGACTGACAGCCGTATTGGTGCTGCCGAAACCGGCCCAGTGCGGACCATCGAGCGTAGGCTCGATAGTAGGAAGCCGCTCGGCAGAGATACTCCAGGTTTCCACCACGGGCCGCGCGCGAAGCGAGTGCACGGCCGCCAGTCGGGGTCCATGCTCTGGCGTTGTACAGAATCGAGGCCGTCTTGGCCGCCAACGATCCAGCACCCGGACCTGAGGAATTGCAGGATCTGCTCCTGAAAAGCCCCGGCTTCACTGAGTTCCTGCTGAGCCTCAGCACCATCTCGGCGTCTCTGTTCAGCACAGACGGTTCGGTCCACTGCGCCATCACCGTCGAACGTAACGGGGGCCCCACTACCGTCGCAAGCAGCAGCACCACAGCCCAGCGGCTGGATGAACAGCAGTACGCGTTCGACGACGGCCCCTGCCTCACTGCTCTGCGCGGGCAACATACTGTCCTGATTCCAGACCTCGGCGGGGATCAACGCTGGCGCCGGTATGCGCAAGCTGTGACGGGCGAAGGAATCGGGGCCGTCCTCGCCGTGCCGATCCCCACGGACAGCACAGCGAAGGCAGCACTCAACTGTTATGCCCCTGACACCACTGTTTTCACGGTGAACATGGTTGCGTCCATCGAGAAGCACGCGGTCTCGCTATCGAGGATCCTGAGGTTGGCCCTGCGCGTTCACCCGGCCGACCACTATCCCGATGACCTGCGCGCGGTCATGAAGTCACGGGCTGTGGTGGATGCCGCCATTGCGCTGGTGATGGTCCAGAACCGTCTGAGCCGGGAGGCCGCAATGACGTTGCTGCAGGTGGCCTCCCGGCATCACGACACGAAAATCCAGGACATCGCAGACGAACTTCTCAGAAAATCGACGGCGGCCACCGTGGTTAGCCGCACGGCCGAGGACGGGTAATTCGACACGGGATGCATTGGGGTTTCGCCGAGGATGGCATCAGAGGACGATGGAAAAGAGACAGTCACGGAAGAAAGGGAGAGTGAGATGGATACCCAGAACCGCCATTCCCATGCCGCCGGCGGGATGGAGCGCCCGGACGTCCTGGTGCAGTTGGAGGACCTCCTGTCCGGCAGCGCCGAAGTTCGGGAATTTCTGGGCGAGATGTCCCGGGCGGCCGCCGAACGGCTGTCCGCCCCGGACAACGAGGTTTCCTGTGGCGTGACTGTGATTCGGCGCAAGAGGCCTGTGACGGTGGCGAGCAGCGACCCCCGCGCCCGCACACTCGACGAGCTGCAGAACAGCTACGGGGACGGCCCCTGTCTCACGGCGCTCCGTGAGGGAACCAGAATTCTTGTTCCGGACGTGCACTCGGACAACAGATGGCCGGACTACTTTCGGGCAACCGCAGCAAGTGGTGTCTCGTCCATGCTGGCTGTTCCCATGGACGTCAAGAGCACCGGACAGGCCGTCCTGAACCTCTATTCGCCCCGCGTCCTGGGCTTCTCCGCGGAAAGCGTCGCCACTGCGGAGGACGTAGCAGGCGAAGCCTCCAGGGCGCTCCACCTCGCACTCAAAATCGCCCAGCTCAGTGAACTGCGGGATGACCTCACCGCCGCATTGGAGTCCCGGACCATTATCGCCACTGCAGTGGGGGTGATCATGGCCGAGAACCGGTGCACGCGGGACAAGGCATTCCAGGTCCTGGTGGACGCCAGCAGCCATCGCAATATCAAGCTGCGCGTTCTGGCCGAGAAAATTGTCGATCGGGTCGGGGGCGACTGCGGCCAGGGGACAATCTTCCAGGAGTAATCGCTGCAGGGGCCCGGGTGGTAGGACGAGCCGCAGAAGCCTAGGCTGTAAGAGCGTACACGGCCCGCGCTTCCACCGGATGGGCGTCAGCTGACTCCCGACACGTTGAAGGCACATCATGAACAGAAAAGCCCCGCTGGACGAACTGTCCGCGGCAGTCGGCCGGATCATGGGCCTGCTGCTCACCGAGGAAAAGGTGAACGATGCCGTCCTTCATCTCGCCCAGGGGATCAGGCAGGCCATTCCGGGGTCGATCGGCGCCGGGGTGAGCCTGCTCGATGTGCGTGGCAACCGGACCAGCACCGGGTTCACCGATGAGGTGGTCGCCGAAGCCGATCGGTTGCAGTACGAGCTGCGGCAGGGGCCGTGCCTCACTGCCTGGGCATCGGAGATGTCCATCATCGTCCCGGATGTGGCTACTGACCGGCGTTGGCCGGAATGGAGCTCCGCCGTCTGGGGCCTTCCCATCCGTTCCGTGCTGAGCGCGCCGTTGATGGTGGGACAACATGCACTGGGAGCACTGAAGGTCTACGCCGATGCGCCGAACATCTATGACGACGGCACGGCCCGCCTGTTGGAGCAATTCACCGCTCCCGCCGCCATCCTGCTATCCCATATCCAAGGCACTGAAACCGTCAAGCAGATCAGCGGGGGCCTCCAGGCAGCGCTTTACAGCCGCGACCTGGTCAACCGGGCGTGCGGGATCCTCCTCGCCCGGGGAAGCGGCACCGCGGAGCAGGCTTTGTCGGAGCTGATGACCATGGCGCGTACCCAGCAGAAATCGTTGATCGATGTCTGCACTGACCTTGTGGCCGGAACTGCGGCCGACGGGCGCTGAGGGCTCGCCGTGGCATTCGAAAGCTACGAACCCGAGCAGCGGCATAAACTGCAGGCGGCGCTCAAGACCGGTGACATCACCACCGGCGAGCTGTGGCTTCGCTATTTCAGCATCGGTGGTTCCGCCGGAGAATACGAGGTGGACGCCTATCTGCAGGGGTTGTTCTCCCTGCCCCGGCTGGAACGGGACCTGCTGGCCATGGCCGCCAACGAACTACTGCCCGACGGGAAGGGCCCGCGTGCGCCCTACTCCGATGAACTGCCGCCCATGGAACCCGGTGACGGATAACCGGAAGCGCGGGCTGAACCTAACTGGGGCACAGCGGTACTGGAACGAACCCGCAGGTTCGTGGAGACCAGTTCGTTCTCGCCGTGGAACGTGGGATCCTGTGACTTGAGTGCCTGCAGCATAAGCTGCACCGCCCGCTCACCCTGCCGGCGGGGGTGCTGCTCGATGGTGGTCAGCCCGAACAGCTCACCCAGTTCGTGTCCGTCGATGCCGATCACCGACACGTCCCCCGGCACCTGCAGGCCGAGGTCCCGTGCTGCCAATATTGCCCCAATCGCCATTTCATCCGAAGCGCAGAAGAACGCCGTTGGCCGGGCACGGGGATTGGACAGCAGCTGCTTGGCTTGCCGGTAGCCGCCCGGAATGGTGAAATCGCCGTCGCAGATGTAGCCGGAAGGCACGCTCAGGCCGGCGCGGCGCATTGCGTCCTCATACCCCTCACGGCGCGTTCCGGTGACTCTGAAGTCCCGGACCTCGTGCTGTTGGGTCCCGCTGATGTGGGCGATTCTGGTGTGCCCCAGGGCGATCAGGTGCTCGGTTGCCAGGGACGCCAAATCAAATCCGTTGATGCCCATCGACGGCACACCGGGCAACGGCCCGCCGATACCCACCACGGGCCGCTTGATCGACAGGAGCTGCGCGATCTCCTCCGCGTCCAGCTCCATGGACACCACGATCACGGCATCGAGCCGCTGCCGCAGCAGGAAGTCCTTCAGCACGCTCTGCTGGTAGGTCGGGATACTCCCGGTGTTGTACAGCGTGAAGTCGTAGCCCGCCTCCAGCAGCGCGTTGGAGGCGCCCTCGATGACTTCCGAGTAGTACCAGCGCGCCACAGTCGGGACCACCACGCCGACATTCCGGTGCCGGCCCGAAGCAAGACTGGAAGCCGAGTAGGACATCACAAAGCCCAGTGCCTCGGCGGCGGCGAGCACACGCTGACGCGACTTTTCCGAGACATGGCCGTTGCCGCTGAGCGCACGGGACACGGTGGCAGTGGAAACCCCTGCACGTGCGGCGACGTCCTTGATACTGGCCACGCCGCCCCCTCACTCGATATTCAATATGCACCCGGCGGGTTTACCGCCCACGAATCAGTCCTGGAAAGAAGCGCTGCGGTCCGCAGACAGGTCAAGCCAGACAGCGTGGTTGCTGTCAAGCCTGCCGTCCGCTCCCGCGCCGGCTTCACTCGCTACGACGATATCAAGCGGCGGAAGCTGCACGGCATCCCTGCCCATGTTGAGCACAACAAGAGTGTCCCCGTTGAGGAAAGCCACGACGTCGTCCTCCGGAAATCCGCCGGCCCAGGAAAGGGAGCCGGAGCCGAGTGCGCGTTCGCGGCGGATGCGGAGTGCGGTGCGGTACAGGTTCAGGGTCGAGTTGCTGTCGCTGATCTGGGCCTCCCGTGAGAGCTCAGCCCAGTCCTCGGGCTGCGGAAGCCAGGACTGTCCGGTGGTGCTGAAGCCGAAGGCGCCGTCTGCATTGGCGTTCCAGGGAAGGGGGACGCGGCATCCGTCGCGGCCCAGGCGTTCGCCGCCGGTGCGCAGAAATGACGGGTCCTGGCGGTGCTCGGCTGCCATGCGGGTGTGGTCGGGCAGGCCGAGTTCCTCACCCTGGTACAGGTACACGCCGCCGGGCAGTGCCAGCATGGTCAGGGAGGCGGCGCGGGCGCGTGAGAGGCCGACCGCGGTATCGGGCTGCGGGTCGGCAGCGCCGATCCCGTCGCCGCCCCGAACCGGCTCCGAGAGTCCCAGCCGTGAGGTGTGCCTGACGACGTCATGGTTGGAGAGTACCCAGGTGGTCGGCGCGGAGACCGCATCGAAGGCCGAAAGGGAGTCGGTGATGACCCTGCGCAGGCCAGATGCCTCCCACGGCGCACCGAGGTAGGCGAAGTTGAAGGTCTGGTGCATCTCATCCGGACGGACCCAGTCAGCCAGCCGCGGCAGGGGGTCAATGGAGGCTTCCGCGCACAGGACGCGGTCGCCGTCGTACGTGTCAAGAATGGCGCGCCAGCTGCGGAAAATGGCGTGGACCTCTTCCTGGCCGAACATGGGGGCGTCCGCACCCGGGAAGCCGGGGGTGCTGATGCCGTCAGCCCGGCCGCCCCAGTCCGGGAGGCCCGCGGCTTTCACCAGTGCGTGGGCGACGTCCACGCGGAAGCCGCTCACGCCGCGATCGAGCCAGAATCGGAGGATCCGCTCAAATTCCGCACGGACGGCGGTGTTGTCCCAGTTGAAGTCGGGCTGCGAGGAGTCGAAGAGGTGGAGGTACCACTGGCCGGGCGTGCCGTCAGGATTCTGGGTGCGGGTCCAGGCGGAGCCGCCGAAGTGGGATTGCCAGTTGTTCGGCGGGAAGTTCCCGTCCTCACCGGTACCGTCCCGGAAGATGAACATTTCGCGTTCCGGGCTGCCGGCGTCGGACGCGAGGGCCGCCTGGAAAAGCGGGTGCTCGTTTGAACAGTGGTTCGGTACCAGGTCGATGATGACGCGGATGGCGAGCTCGTCCGCGCGGGCGACGAGGGCATCGAAGTCAGCCAGGGTGCCGAAGATGGGGTCGACGTCGCAGTAATCGCTGACGTCGTAGCCGCCGTCCTTCTGCGGTGAGGTGTAGAAGGGTGAAAGCCAGACGGCGTCGATGTCCAGTTCAGCGAGCTGATGCAGTTCGGCGGTGATCCCGCTGAGATCACCGATCCCGTCGCCGCTCAGGTCGCGGAAAGAGCGGGGGTAGACCTGGTAGATCACCGATGACCGCCACCAGCGCGCATCAGAGTCCTGAGGGTGGATCAGGGTGAGATCGAGAGTCTGCAGTGCGGGGCCGGAGGCAGGCAGAACGGGGGAGGAAGAAAGCGACATGCGGAAAAGTGTACGGGTATACGGGACGCAATTGGAAACGCTTTCACTTCACCACTTTCTCGGTACGGTTCATAATCGGCGCCATTCCGCCGGTCCAGACGGAATCCGGAGTATCGCCGGATGCACCTGGAACTGTGGGCGAACATCTCAGAATGGAAACGCTTACACTTGTGACGTGCTTCGCTCGCTAAGGTGGTCGGAGACCTGACCACCAACCACACCGGCGATGCGCACGAGTGGTTCGAGGCGGCGTCGTCGGATCCTGCTTCCGAGGAAGCGGGCTTCTACTACTTCTCCGAGGATGGCTCCGACTACGCGGCATGGTTCGGCGTGCCGAGCCTGCCGAAGCTGAACTGGCTCTCCCCCGCGCTCCGGGAGCGGTTTATCGGCGGGCCGTCGTCCGTCGTCGCGCGGTTCCTGCAGCCCCCGTTCAATCTGGACGGCTGGCGGATCGACGTCGCGAACATGACGGGCCGCCACGGTGCGGTTGATCTGAACCGTTCGGTGGCCTCAGCCGTGCGTTCGACCATGCGGGACGTCAACCCGGACACGCTGCTGCTTGCCGAGTCCACCAATGATGCGGCGCGCGATTTCCACGGCGACACCTGGCATGGGGCCATGACGTACTCGAACTTTACGCGCCCGCTATGGCAGTGGCTGGCCGGTTCCGCTGCGGACCGGGTGAACTTCTTCGGCACTCCCCTGCCCGGGCCGAACCGCATTCCGGCCGAGCAGTTCGTTGAGCTGCACTCCGTGTTTGCCGCCGCCTTCCCCTGGCAGGTCCGGACGCAGAACTGATTGCGCTGAACACGCATGACACCGCGAGGGCTGCGACGGTCATGATTCCCGGAGGGCAGCTGGTTGGGCTCGGCATTCTGTTCTCGATGCCAGGGATTCCCACCCTGTTTGCCGGTGACGAGTTCGGGCTGCAGGGTGTCAACGGCGAAGAGTCCAGGACGCCGATGCCGTGGGATTCGCTCTCGCGGGAGCACCACGACCTGTACGACGCCGCGGCTCACCTGGGACGTCTGCGTCGGGATACGCCGGCGCTTGCTTTCGGAGGACTGCGGTGGTTGTACGCGCAGGGCGACGTGCTGGCCTATATCCGTGAGCACGCCTCGGGGTCGGTGCTGGTGGTGGCGTGCCGTTCCGGTTTCGATGACGTGACCCTGCCCCTGGACAACCTCGGCATCGACGCTGCCGATAGCGCCGCGGACCTGTGGGATATCGGCGGTAGCGCAGCGGAGTGGGCGCCGTTTGCGGGTTCCGGTTCGGGCGCGAGTGCGAGCGCGGGTTCCGGCAGCTTCCGCGGCGATGGTCCGGGCGTCCGGCTGTGGCTGGTCCCGGGCGTCGTGGGGCCTGGTTCCTGACCGCTCCCCGGAGGGCCTCGGACGCAAAAACTGCCCGCAGGTGCAGGACGGCCGGTTCGAAGCGGCGACCCTGCACCCAAGGGCAGTTTCTACTTACGGAGTCCCGGGTTACTGCTGCTGGAGGAAGTCGGCGAGACCCGCGAGGTCGTCGGTGTTGATGTGGTCCACACCGGCGTTGACGAGTTCGGTCCACACTGCGTCACGGGCAGCGCCCTCGGTGTCCGGGGTTGCCCAGAAGCGGACGCGGTACCCGGCGTCGTGCGCTGTTTCGACGTAGGTCTGGAGTTTGGCGCGTTCTTCCTCAGGCATCGGGCCCTCGCCGCGCCAGGTGAAGAGCTGGGTCCAGTTGTTGCTCACCAGGGGCATGAGTTCCGCGGGCATCCCCGAGGAGAGGTCCGAGGCCCGGCCGTCGTAGAACCCGAACCGCTGCGTTGCCGCTTCCATGGTCGCAAGGGGGCGGTTTCCACTGATCACCGCGGTCACCGGTCCCTGCTTGGTCGACCCGTGACTGTACCGGGTCAGGATCGACCGGTGCTCAGCGAGTTCTTCCTCGATGGCGGCGTACGTTGCTTCGCCCTCGCTCTTGATGTCGATCAGCAGCTGGAATTCACCGTCCCAGCCCGGGTAGACGCTGCGTCCCTGGCCCTTCACGAGGTCGGCCAGCGGGTCGAGGTAAAGGCTCTCGAGGGTGACGCCGGGCTGGACGTCCTCGAGGTCATGCGCCACGAGGAGCTCCCCGTCGACCAGCCAGACGTCAGCCTCCACACTGGTGAAACCCTGTTCCAGCGCGTCGAAGAGCGGACGGTCATGTTCGTAGTCGTTGTGTGCGTGGGCGGCGGCCTGCGGTTCACCGAGTACGACGTCGGTGGGCTGGGCGGGTGCCGCTGCCACCGGCGCGGCGCTGATGGTGAAGGCGGCGAGGGTTGCGCATACAGCGGTGAGGTGAAGGAGCTTCATGGGGTTCCAGACTGTCGGGATTGGTTGGTTGGGAGGGTCAGGCGTTCTTTTCCACCTGGGCGATGCCCGGGCGGCCTGCTTCGACGTAGAGGGTTCCGTTTGTGCTCAGGGGTGCGTCCGGCGTCGTGACGTAGGGCACCACCTTGTAATCGGTGCGCCACTGGGTGGGGGTCAGCTCGCACCGCACGTAACCGCGCTGTGCGTTATGGAATTTCAGGTGCGGATTTTCTGCGAGCCACTGCTGGCCGGTCGCATCCATATCGCGGCCGTTCCCGCCCGAGCTGATGGAGGTCCCGAGGAATTCGGTGCCGATCGTCGGGGACGACTGGTCGTCGAAGTTGAGCTTGAGGTCCGCGGCGGCGCTCCGGTGGGCGTCTCCCGTGAGGATGACGAAGTTGTCGACTCCGCGCTGCTGCACGCCGTCATACAGGCGTTGCCGGGCAGCGGCGTACCCGTTCCACGTGTCCATCCCGAGCCCCACCTGAGGGCCGGGCGTGGCGTCAACCTGCATGGAGAAGACCTGGTTCCCCATGACGTTCCAGGTGGAGTCGGAGCGTTCCATGCCGTCCAGCAGCCACTGCTCCTGCGTTTCCCCGAGCATGGTGCGGGCGGGGTCCAGCCGTTCGTAGCAGTCGAAGGCACGCCCGCCGCCGCACACCTGGTCGTCGCGGTACTGCCGTGTGTCCACCATGTTGATCTCCGCGAGGTTCCCGAACTTCGCGCGACGGAACAGTTGCATGTCCGGGCCGTTGGGCTTGTTGGCGAGACGCAGGGGCTGGAACTCATAGAACGCCTGGAACGCCGCTGCCCGGCGCTCGAGGAACACGGCGGGATCCTGGTCCGGCTCGTTGTCTTCCTGCGAGATACTGCCGGCCCAGTTGTTTTCCACCTCATGGTCATCGAGCGTCACCAGCCAGGGGAAGGCTGCGTGGGCGGCCTGCAGATCCGGGTCTGTCTTGTACTGTCCGTGCCGTACCCGGTAGTCGCTGAGCGAGAAGATCTCCGAGACAGGTAGGTGCCCGCGGCCCAATTGCCCCTGCCCGCTGCCCTCGTAGATGTAGTCGCCGAGGTGCAGGACCACGTCCAGGTCCTCCTGCGCCAGGTGCTTATACGCGGTGAAGTAACCTGCAGGCATGTTCTGGCAGCTCACGAAGGCGAACGCCATCGAGGCGAGTGCAGCACCTGCGGCAGGCGCCGTTTTGGTCCGGCCCACCGGGCTGAGCTGCCCGGCTGCGCGGAAGCGGTACCAGTACTCGCGGTCAGGCCGCAGGCCGCTGACCTCTACGTGGACCGAGTGCCCGAGTTCCGGAGAGGCCATTTCCGCGCCTGCGCGGACCACCCGCGCAAACGCAGGGTCCTCGGCGATCTGCCAGTTCACCGGGACGGCCTTGTTGGGCATACCGCCCTTGCCGTCCGGTGCCGTTGGCTCCGGTGCCAGCTTGGTCCAGATCACGACGCCGTCAGGCACCGGCTCACCGGAGGCCACTCCCAGCGAGAAGGGGTAGTCGGAGAACTGCGGATTGGCCCAGGCGCGGCTCGGCTGGGTTGCAGCCATGCCGACGGCGGCGGCGAGCGTGCCGCCGCCCAGGAGGCTGAGGAAACGGCGTCGGTCAGTGCTGGCAGACAGGGCATCGAACATGGTGGCAGGACCTCCGGATAGGCGACTGCCACCATTGAATCGAGCGCACCCGAACTCCCCGCCACCCGGATTTGAACACCATGCGGACAGTTAGTTAACTCAGGCATGCAGTTTTCGCCGTCAGACTTTCGCCCGTGGACACAGAAACTGCCCGGAGGTGCAGGATCGCCGGTTCGAAGCGGCGGTTTTGCACCTACGGACAGTTTCTGTGGACCTTCGGCTACTGCTTCTGCCACGCCCCACAGCGCCGGGTAGTGAAGTCCTGGCCTTCGACCAGGGTCACCATCGGACGCCCGCCGCCGGGAATGTCGTTGGCCTGGATGTCGTCCCCGTTGGTGCCTGTGGTGTAGATACCCCAGTAGCAGCTCGATCCGACGTTTTCCTTTGTCCGGTAGGTGCCGGGTTCAATGTCGACACCGACTGTCCAGGTTCCCTCGGCGACCGTGTTCGCTGCCTGCTTCGCTTCGGCACCGGAGGCTGCGTCTTCGCGCTTCTTGACGGCGGCTTCGGCAGCCTTCACTTTCTCCTGCGCGGAAGCGGCGGCGGCCTCGCGCTCTTCAACCTCTTTGCGTTCGCTGTCGACCGCGCGTTCGCGATCCTGGATATCGGTCAGCAGTTCAGCATATTTGCCGCGCACTCCCCGATACTTCTCTTCCATCGACGCCAGTGACTCGTCCAGTTCCGTATTCTCTTCGTTGAGCGCAACGTATTCGTCGCTCCTGGTCGGATCCGGCAGCACCGATCCGAACGCAGCACCGCCGCTGAAGAGCACGACGGCGGCCACCCCGGCAGCAATCCACCGAGCCTTCGAGTTGGAGGCAACCCCCATGGCGCGCGTCCGCGCCTTGTCTACAACTTTCACTATTCTTTTTTTCCTTTTCACTTTTCGTCGCTGATTTCGACGACGATGTCGAGCCCACTGTCGGGGTGGTATCCCCATGAGGCGGAGTAATTCTCCCACTCGGCTTCCTGCCGACCATCAAGCGCACGGGTTGAGTCGATTCGTGACACGATACTGTCCGGGACCTCAAGCTCAAACAGGACACAGGCCACGTCCTCGTACGGTGCTCCGAACGACTCCGCACCTTCCGTTTGCATTGAGATGCTCTGTCCCTCGTCACCGAGGAGGATCCCGTCGGTTGACTCAACGCCGCATGCAGTCACAGCGTCAGACAGCGCGGCAGACTGCTGTTCGAACTCGAGCTGGCCTACGAGCACCCCGACAATGAGTCCGGCCGCTGCGCCTATGCTGCCGGCAAGCCATGCCTTCCCGCGACCGCGATTCGTCGAAGTCACCGCTGGTTCTGCTGGACCGGCGGTACCGTATTCGGCTGCCGCTGGGTCCGGTCCGTCCGTGATGAGAGGTTGTTCGTAGTTCATCCTTGTCCGTCCTCTGGCTGGTTGTTGATGGTGGCGGTGGAATGGCTCCGCCTGTAAGTGGAAATGCCGGTCGCGGGATGGGAAAAGCCCCCACCCATCTCCCATCCCGCGACCGGGGTCAGGGCACCCGGGTCCAGGTGGTGATCCGCCATGGAGTGCAGCGCGGGCACGGCGGCAAGGCGTCGGCCGGACGGTTGAGCGTGATGGTGTGGCCGGCTTCATCGCGGTAAGAGCCGATACCCGGTCGCTCTCCAATGGCGTACATGGTGTTCCCCCTAGCGGTCTTTCAGGTGCTGAGTGGAACACTAGGCGGATTCCATCGCCCAGCTTCCGGCGGTAGCTGATAACCCCCCTTATCGGCGCCTTCGCACGTAAATGTCACTGGCCACCCATACACTCGTTCACAGTCACTCTGTGCAGGAAGGGAGCGAGATGACCACCGAAACTCTGGATCAGCGCATCACGCTCTCCGACATTGCCCGGCTCGCCGGTGTGCAACGCCCGGTCGTCTCGATGTGGCGCAGCCGAAGCAAGGACTCGGCCCTCCCTTTCCCGCCGGTGTGCGGAAACTCCAAGGGCAGGGAAGTTTTCGACGCCGGCGAGGTGGTCGCCTGGCTTACGGCCACCGGGCGCGGAAACAATCCCGCCGCAGTCGACGACGTCGGTGCCTTCACCTTCGCTGCCACCTTCCAGCATTCAGAGGCGGCAGCGCTGCATGGGTGCACGGCACTCCTTACCCTGCGAGAGGTACTCGGGCACCCGCTCGCGGGTATGTCGGCGGCGGACCTGGTGGATGCAGCAGACGAGGCGGATCCGGATGACGCGTTCCTTTTCTCCGAGATTCACTCCCTGGAGCGGACAGGTGACCTCGCGGAAGCGGCCGCTTACTGCGACAACCTCGTGCACTCCGCCTACAGCAATGCCGCCGCTTTTGAACAACTGGTGCAGGAAAAGCGCCGCCTGAATCTCCGTGAGCAGGCTGCAACCGCTCTGGAACAATCCGCCCTTGAACTCCTTGCCTCCTCAGCCATAGAGCTCGGGAACCCGGCGGCGGACGGCACCTTGGTTGATCCCTTCGCGAGCGCCGGAGACGTTCTTCGCGCCGTCCTTCATCGCGTACCGGAGGCAGCACCGGTCACCGTGTTGACGCCGCTCGTGGATGTTCCGGCGGTTCGCCTGGCACACCGGCGGCTGCGGCTGCACGGCGCCCTGCACCGTCCACTCACCACTGACCCTCTCGAATTCCCGGAGGGGTCTGTCATCGTCGCGCAGTTCCCCTCCGAACAGCACCCAGCGATGGCGCCTGCTGAGATGCTCTCGAAGATCGAGCTGCTCATCGATTCGATGGATGACACCCACCGCGCACTGGTGGTGGCGCCGTCGTCGGTATTGTCCGCCGCACTGAACAACCGGGCAGAGGACCGGCGGCGCGCGGACATTCTGCGGTCCGGCCGGGTCCGGGCCGCTGTAGCCCTTCCCCGCGGTCTGGTGCGGAACAAGCCGCGGCAGCAGCACACGCTGTGGGTTCTCGGGCAGGACCACCATGACGTTCCGCTCGCGGACCGCTGGACGCTGGTGGCGGACCTGACTGCACACACCCTTGACGACGTCGTCATCCAGGACCTTGTCGGCGACCTCGCAGCGGCGATGGGAAGCCGCCGCGATGTCTTCGCACACTCCTTCCGGTTTGGGCGGATCGTGCTGACCCGCTCGCTGCTGACCGCACGGGGGTCCTTGACGGGCGCGGCACTGAGGCCGCGCCGCACAGCGAGCGATCCTGCGGAAGCCCTGGCCAGGATCGATGCGTTGGCGGAGTCGTTGCAGGACAAAGAGTTGCTGCAGGACGATGCCGAATCTTCGCTGTCACTCTCGGCTGCCGTGCGCAGCGGAGGCAAGGAACTGCCTCCGCTTCTGATCGGAGAAGCGATCGAGGCGCGCAGCCTGCGGTATTTCCCCGGCCATCGGATCCACGGTGAGCATCTCTCGGGCACCACCGGCGTCCGCCTGCTTGGGGTGGCGGAGCTCCTCGGGGAACTCGAGGATGGAACCCGGCGTATCGGTCAGCTGGAGCTTGCCGCCACGTATCCGTCGGCACGCCGGACGGAACCCGGTGACGTCCTGTTCTGCACTTCACCGCGGACCGCAGCGATGGTCGATGAGGAGGGCGGCGCCGTCGTCGTTTTCCCTGCTCGGGTGTTGCGGATCGACGACGGCGACCCGGGCGGTCTCGTGCCGGAGCTCGTGGCGCACGCGCTGAAATCTGCTGCCGCGCCGGACTGGCGGAAGCGGGCGGTGCGCCGCGTGTCGGATGCTCAGCGGCAGCCGGTGCGCGAGGTGTTGGGCAGACTGGAGCAGGAAAAGAGTCGGGCGCGGGAGCGGCTTGCGCGGATTGAAGAGTTGGCCGGTCTGGTCCTGGAGACGGACGGCATTGAGTTTACGGATATCGAAGCGAGCGGAAGGTAGGGCCTGGTGCCACCGAAGAAGAAGGTCGACGCGACGCCGTCCACCATGAAGGAACTGAAGGACACGCTGTGGAAGGCGGCGGACAAGCTGCGCGGTTCCATGGATGCGTCCCAGTACAAGGACGTGATCCTGGGGCTGGTGTTCCTGAAGTACGTGTCGGATGCGTTCGAGGAGCGGCGCGAGCAGATCAAGGCGGAGCTGACGGCCGAGGGTTTCGATGAGTCGCAGATTGCGGACCTGCTCGACGACGTGGACGAGTACACCGGACGCGGCGTCTTCTGGGTGCCCGCGGAGGCTCGCTGGCCGTTCCTGGCCGAGAACGCGAAGGGGCTGCCCGCGTTCGATGGGGCACCGCCAAAGTCGATCGGGCAGCTGATCGATGAGGCGATGGACGCAGTGATGACGGCCAACCCGTCCCTCGCGGCGACCCTGCCGAAGCTGTACAACCGGGACAACGTGGACCAGCGTCGGCTCGGTGAGCTGCTGGACCTGTTCAACTCGGCGCGGTTCACGGGACAGGGTGCCACGAAGGCGCGTGACCTGCTCGGCGAGGTGTACGAGTACTTCCTCGAGAAGTTCGCCCGGGCGGAGGGCAAGCGTGGCGGGGAGTTCTACACGCCCGCCGGCGTCGTGCGTGTGCTGGTGGAGGTGCTGGAACCGGATCACGGGCGGGTGTATGACCCGTGCTGCGGTTCGGGCGGCATGTTTGTGCAGACGGAGAAGTTCCTGGAGTCGCACAACAAGGAGGGTTCCAACATCTCCGTCTACGGGCAGGAGCTGAACGAGCGCACCTGGCGGATGGCGAAGATGAACCTCGCGATCCACGGACTGAACGGGAACCTGGCGTCGCGGTGGGGGGACACGTTTGCGCGTGACCAGCATCCCGATCTGCAGGCCGATTTCATCATGGCCAACCCGCCCTTCAACATCAAGGATTGGGCGCGGTCGGAGAGCGATCCGAGGTGGAAGTTCGGTGTCCCGCCGGCAGGTAACGCGAACTATGCCTGGATTCAGCACATCATCTCGAAGCTGGCGCCGGGCGGCAGTGCGGGTGTGGTGATGGCGAATGGTTCGATGTCGTCGAATTCGGGCGGTGAGGGCGATATCCGGGCGCAACTCGTGGAGGCGGACCTGGTGTCGTGCATGGTTGCGTTGCCGACTCAGCTGTTCCGGTCGACCGGCATTCCAGTGTGTCTCTGGTTCTTCGCTAAGGACAAGAGCGCCGGTGCGGTTGACCGGTCCGGGCAGGTGCTATTCATCGACGCGCGGAACCTGGGTTACATGGTTGATCGGGCGGAGCGTGCGCTGTCGGATGAGGACATTGCGCGCATTGCGAATGCTTACCACTCCTGGCGCGGGTCCCCTTCCGCTGTTTCGTCCGGACTTGATTACGACGACGAACCCGGCTTCTGCAAGTCGGCTACCTTGGCGGAAATCAAGGCTGCGGACTATGCGCTGACCCCCGGTCGGTACGTTGGTTCGGCTGAGATCGAGGACGACGGCGAGCCGATCGAGGAGAAAATCGAGCGGCTGAAGAAGGAGCTGTTCGAGCAGTTCGACGAGTCGGAGCGGTTGGCTGCTGTGGTGCGGGAGCAGTTGGGGAGGGTCTCGTGAGCATCGACGGCTGGACGATTCGTCCGCTGGGGGACTTTCTCGACTTGATCACCTACGGTTTCACAAACCCTATGCCTACGACGGACGTTGGCCCGTACATGCTGACTGCCAAGGACATTCGAGGCGGAAAAATAGACTACGGCACAGCTCGTCATACCTCCCGTGAAGCTTTCACCTCAAAGTTGACGAACAAAAGCCGTCCCCAGATTGGAGACGTTCTCCTTACTAAAGACGGCAGCATCGGTCGCGTCGCCGTATGCGACCGAAGCGATGTCTGCATCAATCAATCCGTTGCCCTACTACGTCCCAACTCTGCCATCCTGCCTCGATTTCTTTCATACCTCTTACAAGCACCCGCATATCAGCGCCGCATGGAGAGCGACTCGGATGGTTCGACTATCAAGCACATCTACATAACGCGTGTCGACAAAATGCCCATCGCTGTACCGGGCGCATCGGCTCAGCGAGCGATCGTTGAGGTGCTTGGCGCGCTCGACGACAAGATGGCCGCCAACACCAAACTCGCCACAGACGCATCAACCCTTGTTCAATTGGAATTCCATCGCCTAATGAAAGTTGCGCAGACATCCGTAGTTCTCGGTGATCTCCTCGCTCTGGATTACGGCAAGTCTCTCCCAGCGACTAAGCGTGTGCCGGGAGATGTTCCGGTATATGGCAGTGGTGGCATCGTGGGGACGCACGCTGAGGCGTTATGTTCTGGTCCAGGCGTTGTGGTGGGCCGAAAGGGAACCGCTGGAGCTGTGCATTGGTCACCCACCTCGTTCTTTCCGATCGACACGGCGTACTGGGTCCGACCGTTGAGGGACGATGTCAGCCCGGTGTTCGCCTACCTCCTACTAAAATCGCTGCGACTCGACGAGATGAACTCCGACTCTGCTGTTCCGGGACTCAACCGAAACGAGGCACTGGCAATTCCAGCGAGGTGTCCGGAACCAACGGAACTGCAAAGCTTCACCGAAGAAGCTATGGAGCTATTCGATGTGTCGGCGCAGATGGATCACGAGAACCGCGTCTTGGCCACCACCCGCGACGCGCTCCTCCCTCAGCTCATGTCCGGCAAACTTCGGGTGAAGGACGCCTTCGACCGCGTCGAGAGCCTGGTATGAGCCGCGTTTCCTGCAGAAACTGCCAGGAGGTGCAGGTTCGCCGGTTCGAAGCGGCGAACCTGCACCTCAAGGCAGTTTCTGTGGGTCATGAAGTCAATATTGCAGACGCCATCTGCAACATTAGTACGCCTGCGAGGGCTGAATCGATTCGGACAGGCCCTCATAACCAAAGAGGGCTTGTTCCGAGTCCAATTGTGCAAGTGTGCTTGCACAATTGGCACGTCGCAAGTACCTATGCGCGATGTTGCAAGAGTGGCTTGCAACATCGGGCCACCGCCGCGGCCGTGTAATGCCGTCCACAATGTTGCAACGGCCTGTTGCAACATTGATTAACAGCAATCGTGCAACGCGTTGCACAATCGAACCGGCAATTTTGTGCAACAGTCGGGACTGCTGAAGGTTTGGTTGACTCCTGACCTGTGAGGATTAACCTCGCGGGTGGAAGGATGTTCATCATGCCCAAGGCCTTTCCCGAAGAGTTCCGCCGTGACGTGATCGCGGTTGCCCGCAAGGGCGAAGCACCCCTGACCACCATCGCCAAGGACTTCGGCGTTTCACCGGCCGCGCTGCACCGCTGGCTGAAGAAAGCCGACGAGGAAGACGACCCCAAAACCAGGGCAGCGAAAGAAGAATCCGCCGAACTGCGCGAAGCGAAAAAGCGCATCAAGCTTCTGGAACAGGAAGCCGAAGTCATGCGCCGGGCAGTCGCCT